>NZ_BAAIFH010000006.1:1177500-1217626 GCF_054654135.1 Calditerricola yamamurae | reverse complement strand
GACCCATTGACAATCGGATATACAATGTGTTACAAAATTCTTTGTGGTTTGACAACGGAACGGTGACGGCCCCTGTTGACGTGCCGGAAGGAACCTTGGGGCTCAGTCCCTGTCGAAATCCTCGCAACATGGCCCGGATTGCTCGTGCGTAAGGTGGAAGTAAAAACTCTGCAAATAGGGGTGAGGGCGATTCACCGGGAACTGCTGGCACAGATTGAGGCGTTGCGTTCCGAGATGGTGACCTTGGCGATGCGCCACGGATTCGACCACCCTGGTGTGCTCGCGCTCAGCCAGCGGATTGACCAGCTGTTGAATCAGTGGGCGCGCCTGCACCAAGCAGAGGAAGTCCGGCGCACGTGGCAGGCGCGGCAGTTCCGGGTTCGCGAAACGCTGGCGTGCTACGCGTAGGGGAATCACGCGTCTTCTTCTTCGTCTTGTGCATGTTGCGGCGCTGTTGAATGCGGTATACTAAAAGCAAAAACGCAAGGCGAAGCGCCTGATGGCGAAAGGAGGGAACGGGCGTGATTACCCTCACAGAGCAAGCCGGCCACAAAATCAAGGAATTGATGGCGCAAGAGGAGAACCCGAACCTGTATCTGCGCATCGGGGTGAAGCCAGGGGGTTGCAGCGGGTTTACGTACGGCATGGGGTTTGACGACGAGAAGCGGGACGACGATACGGTGTTCGAGCAGCACGGGATTAAGATTCTGGTGGACCGCTTCAGTGAGCCATACCTGCGTGGCGTGACCATCGACTACAAAGAGACGCTGATGGGCGGTGGCTTTACAATTGACAATCCGAATGCGGTAGCGACCTGCGGATGCGGGTCGTCGTTCCGCACGGCGGATGACGCCGGTCAGCCGAGCGAGTGCTGAACGCGCGTGAACTCCCGTTGGGTTAGGGCAACGGGAGTTCTTTTTGTTTTGCTGACGGGTTTTCCGTGGGCTGCGGCGTGACCGAAACGCCCGATGGTGGGGCGGGGTGGACCACAGCACGGGAGCCTTCCGCGTGGGCGAGAGGTTGGGCGGGCGGTGCGGCGGTTTCCCCCGACAGCGCAGAGAAGGGGAGTTCGGCAATGCCCACGTGCTGAACCGTCCCGCAGGAGGGGCAAGTGGCGACGTGATGGCAGGTCACGGCACCAAACCGGTCCGCGTCGGCGTATAGTTCCGCCAGCTCGGCGATCGGCATATACGGGCTGTAGGGACCGATCCAATCCCAGAGACGCCCACGGTCTTCCATGGCGTGGCCGCAATGGGGACAGGGACTGGCGAACGGTTCCAGGCCGTTGCACACGGGGCAGTAGCGATCGAATTCCGCGGTCATGCTGTCCTCGTCCCCGACCTTTCAGTTGTTGCGGTTGCTGAGGAACGCGGTGTACAATGCGTAGCTGCCGATGAGGAAGAAGGCGGCCAGGGCCATGGGCAGGGCCATCACGTCCTCGGCGCGGCCGCGCGTCCCCATCCAGATGGCGGCCGACACAAACCCCGCCAGGGCGATGAGAACAAGCGTATAGAGCCAATTGGCCGTACCCGTGCGATTTTTGAACACGGCCATCACCTCCGCTACGGGTAGTGTACCCGTAAGCGGCGCATCATGCGGCAAGAAAAAGCCCCCGTTCCCGCAGAGGGGACGGGAGCATGGGGTTAGAACTTCATGCTCGTGCTGTGGACCGGCTGCAGGCGTGCGTCGGGATCGATGTACGCCTTGGCGTTGTTTACTGCTGTAGGCGCTTCCCCAAAGCCGACCGCGATCAGTTTCACCTTCCCGGGGTAGGTGGCGATGTCGCCGGCGGCGTAGATGCCCGGAATGCTGGTTTCCATGCGCGAGTTGACGACGATGCCGCCCTTCTCGATCTGGAGGCCCCAATTTTGAATGGGACCGAGGGAGGAGACGAAGCCGTAGCTGACAATGACGGCATCGACGTTGAGAACCTCTTCGGCTTGCGTCTTGTTGTGGAAGATGACTACCTGTTCAATGCGCTCATCGCCGTGGAGGGCGCGGATTTCGTAGGGCGTCTTGACCGTCACGCGCGAGGCCATGAGCTGTTCGACGCTGTGCTCATGGGCGCGGAACTTGTCGCGGCGATGGATGAGGGTGACCTGTTCGGCGATGGGCTCAAGCATGAGCGCCCAGTCGACGGCCGAGTCACCGCCGCCGCAGACAAGCACGCGTTTGCCGGCGAAGGATTGGAGATCGGTGACGAAGTAGTGGAGGTTGCTCTTCTCGTATTTTTCGGCTTCTGGAAGCTCGAGACGGCGCGGCTCGAAGGCGCCGGCCCCGGCGGTGATGATGACGGCTTTGGAGCGGTGCACGCCCTTTTCCGTGGTCAAGACGAAGGACCCGTCGTCCAGCTTCCGGACGTCTAGGACCTTCTCTTCCAGACAAACCGTCGGCTGGAACTTCATCGCCTGCTCGATCAGGTTGTTGACCAGGTCTTGGGCCTTGATTTTCGGGAAGCCGGCCACGTCGTAGATGTACTTGTCCGGGTATAACGCCGACAATTGGCCGCCGAGTTGTGGCATGCTTTCGAGAATTTTGACAGTGCATTGCCGCATCCCGGCGTAGAACGCCGCAAAGAGCCCCGTCGGCCCGCCGCCGATGATCGTAATGTCGTACAACTGGTCATCTTGCCGCAGTGTTTGGCTCATCGGGTTTTCCACCTCCAAAAGATGGCCATTCAAAGTCATTATACCGTGCTTTGCGGGGAATGAAAACGATGAAGATTCGACGTTTCTCTTGCAATTTGTCGATCAAATCGGTATGCTGATTCTTGAAGTTTTCGTGACAATCGGGCAGGCGAGAAAGCGTTTCGCAACTTTGTTTCGGGGCGTTATTGTGAAAACATTCACTTTCACAAAAACGCCCACACCTTCCCGGGTAGCGCCTTACGGTGAAATCCCAATGAAGAAGGATGGATGTGAGAACGATGAGCACGCCCAAGATCCTCATTCTCGGTGCCGGCTACGGCGGACTGATGACGGCCCTGAAGCTCCAAAAGGCGCTTTCCTACGGCGAAGCCGACGTGACGCTTATCAACAAGCACGAGTACCACTACCTCACCACCCAGCTGCACGAACCGGCTGCCGGAACCGGTGATCCGGACAATGCCCGGGTGTACCTCGATGAACTGCTGGACGAGCGCAAGATCCGCTTCGTCAAGGCCGTCGTCACGGAAATCAAGCCGCAGGAGCGGAAAGTGGAGACGACGGGCGGAACGTTTGACTATGACTACCTCGTGATCGGCCTGGGCAGCGAGCCGGAGACCTTTGGCATCCAGGGCCTGAAGGAATACGCGTTTAGCATCCGTAGCCTGAACGCGGTGCGTCTGATCCGCGAACACATCGAGTACAATTTCGCGCGATACAAGAACGAGCCGGAGCGGGAAGAGCTGCTGACCATCGTGGTCGGCGGTGCCGGCTTCACCGGCATCGAGTTCGTCGGCGAGCTCGCCGACCGCGTTCCGGAGCTGTGCAAGGAGTTTGATGTCGATCCGGCGAAAGTGAAGATCATCAACATCGAAGCGGCGCCCACTGCCCTTCCCGGCTTCGATCCGGAGCTCGTGGAGTACGCCATGAATGTCCTGCAGAAGAAAGGCGTCACCTTCCGCATCAACACGCCGATCAAGGAGTGCACGCCGGAAGGGGTCGTTCTGGGCACGGGGGAAGAAATCAAGGCCGGAACCGTCGTGTGGACGGGCGGCGTGCGCGGCAACTCCCTCGTCGAAAAGGCGGGCTTCGAGACGATGCGCGGCCGGGTGAAGGTGGACGAGTACCTCCGCGCGCCGGGACATGAAAACGTGTTTGTGGTGGGCGACTGTTCGCTCATTTTCAACGAGCAGGGGCGCCCGTACCCGCCGACGGCCCAGATCGCCATCCAGGAAGGGGAGAATTGCGCTCGCAACCTCGTGGCGCTGATCCGCGGGGGCTCCCTCGAGCCCTTCAAGCCGAACATCCGCGGTACCGTGGCCTCCTTGGGGCGCGGCGAGGCGATCGGCATTGTCGGGGGGCGCAAGCTGACCGGCACGGCGGCCGCGTGGATGAAGAAGCTGATCGACCTGCGCTACCTGTACCTGATTGGTGGACTGTCGCTGGTTCTTCGCAAGGGACGCCACAAGCTGTTGCACGTCTGACGTTGGACAAACCGCACCCCGTCACGGGGGCGGTTTTTCCATTTGCAGTAACGGAGGGGGACGGAACGATGCGCACAACCGGTGTCTGGCTTGCCGTGGCGGGCCTCGTGCGGCGCGGCAATGATGTGTTGGTGGTCAAGAAGCGGTACGGGGGGATGAAGGGCCTGTATTCGTTCCCGGCAGGGTTCGTCATGCCGGGCGAGACCCTTGACGAGGCCGTGGTGCGGGAGGTGAAGGAGGAAACGGCGGTGGACGCCGTCGTGCGCGGCGTCCTCGGTGTGCGTACCGGTGTGCTCCGCAACGGGGTGAGCGACAACCTGGTCTTCTTCCTCCTCGATTACGTGGGCGGAACCCCGCACCCCCAGGAAAGCGAGATCGAGGAGGCCCGTTTCTTGTCCATGGCGGAACTTGTGGCCCACCCACTGGCAACGGAGTTTCTGCGCACCTTCCTGCCCAACCTCGACGCGCGCCCGGTGCTGACCGGAAGTGCCCTGAAGCCGCGCGCCGATTACGGCTACGATCGGTACAAAATTTTCAGATAAATAGCGCCTGCCACCGTCCGCAGGGGATGTATCCGCTTACTTGGGGCCAGAGGCGTAAATTTACCGGCGATTTTGCCTTTCCAGGCCCGTTTCCCCGCTGTATAGTATTCAGTAAATCCGAAACAGACGGAAAGGAGATGCGATTCATGCGCGTGACCACGAGGACGTGCGTGTATTGTGAAGGGAACGGGTATGTGCAACTGCTCCTCGGCGGAACCGAACGTTGCTACATGTGCGGCGGGACGGGCCAGACGGAAGAAGAGGAGGAGGAGCGCGACGCGGCGGCTGTGGAGCGGGTCAACTTTGGCCGTTGCTGCTCGTGAGGGGCGGTTCGGGGAACGTGGCGAGCCTGATTTGGCCTCAGACGTCCGGCCGGAGAGCCGGGCGTGTTTGTTTTTTTCGCGCCGTTTCCGTAGAGTAGAGGGGGGAGAAACGCGAAGGGGGGGAGCGTAGCTGAAACTCCGCGGCGCCCTGTGCATCACAGCGGCGGCGGCCATTTGGGGCGGTATGTACGCCTTCAGCAACTGGGTCTTAGCCCGCGAGTACATCCAGCCCTTCGGTTTGCTGGTGCTGCGATTGGCGGCAACGGCACTGATTCTGGGCCTTATCCTGGCGCGGCAAGGGCGGTTGCGCCTCAAGGCCCGCGACTGGCCGACGGCCGTCGCCCTGGGCTTCGTCGGCTTTGTGGTCAGTTTGGGGACGCAGTTTCTTGGCACCAAGTGGGCCGGGGCCGCCAACGGCGCACTGATCACGTCCACATCGCCGGCCTTTATCGTGTTGTTTGCGGCCCTGCTGCTCCGGGAGCGGATCACGCGGGTCAAGGCGGCCAGCGTCGTGCTGGCCACCGCCGGCGTGTTTGTAGTCATCGGGCCCGAGGCGCTGTGGACAGGCGGGGGAGGAGGCCGGGCCCTGTGGGGCAAGCTGTTGCTCCTCGTGGCCGGCATGACATGGGGCCTGTACACGGTGATGGGCAAGCGGTTTTCTGAGCGCCACGGCGCGCTGGCCACGACCTTTTGGGCCTGTGTGACGGGGGCCGCCCTGAATCTGCCCTTTGCCCTGTTAGAGCCGGCGCCGCGGCCCTTGGCCGAATGGCCGCTGACGGCGTGGCTCGGGGTGGCGTACATCTCCGTGGTGTCGACGGCGGTGGCCTTTTTCCTGTGGAATTACGGCTTTCGGCTCATCGACGCCGGCACGGGCGCGCTGTTCTTCTTTGCCCAGCCTGTCGTCGGCGCCCTTCTGGGGTGGTGGTTGCTCGGCGAGCCGCTCGGGGTCGGCTTTGTCGTCGGGGGCCTGCTCATCGCTACCGGCGTCGTGATGGCCACGCGCGACGCGCAACCGGCCGGCGCGGTGCGGCGGTCGTAACCGAAGCGGGCTGGAGAAGGAAAACGCGTCCGGCCGTGATGCCGGACGCGTTTGCGTTTCCCGGAAGATCCGTACAGCGGCGAGCGCTTACAGCTACAGCGTGTTGAGCACATCCATGATGTTGTCGTAGTAGATGCACGTGAACATCGGTGTGTCGCGGAGCGTGTAGCGGCTGGCTTCCGTTTCGCGCAGTTCCTGAACGAGGTTGACGAAGTCGCGCGGCTCGTCGGACTCGAAGGCGACGACAAACTCCTGGTCGTCGATGCCGAAGGAGTACGTCGTGTTCAACTTCACCGAAGGGTATTTGCTGCCAATCTGGATGTGCTCGTCCATCATTCCCTGCCGGGTGGGGAAGGAGAGCTGGTACCAGTCGCGTGTTTTCACAAAGGGATAGACGAAGAGGTATTTCCCGCGGCCGGGCACGATGTACACGCGGGGATTGGGATTGGACGGGTCCATCTTGTCCACGTAGATGCTGCGCTTGGTGATGGACAAGAAAGAATAAGAGATGGTGAGGTACTTGCCAAGGCCGGTGTTCATCAGCTTGCTCGTCATCTCTTGGAAAACGCGCAGGTCTTTCGAAATGCGCCACAGCATGAACTCCGCATCGGCGCGCAGGCCGACGAGGGAGTAGCTGAGGATCATCGTGTCGTCCCGGCTGGCGTATTCCTCCACCACTGCCGCGAATTCTTCCTTGCCTCGCTGCCGCTCGTCGTCGCTCAGGCGGCGCCACGCGGGGTCGACTTTGAAGAACGAGAAGTTGACAAACTGCGTCGGCAGTTTGGGATGGCTGCCTGCAGCCGGCTTTTCTCCGGTGCCGGGATGGCCCATCGGGCGCCCTGCCATGGGTGGTCGCATGGCTTGTCCTCCTCCTTGCGTTGACGTCGTTCCCTTTCATTGCACAGCTATCCCCATTGTAACGAATGTCACGGCGGGGGGCAATTTGGTGCCTGTTGTGTCACGAAGCTGTCAGAGTTGCCGGTCGTTGACCGGCGGGAGGCAGGCCGGTACACTAAGGAAGAAGTATGGCCTGACCACCCGCTAGGGAGGTGCAATGCGGTGCCGGGTACCATCAACATCGGCCAGTTCATCGTGTCCATCCCGCTCTTTTTCGTCCTCTTTTTTGGTCTGTCCTTCATCCTCAACATGCTAATCAAGACCACGTGGTTTCCCGTGGTGGCGTATCTGGCCCTCGTCGGTGGCGTATACCTGTATGTGGGCAAGCTGACGCTGGTGGATATGGTCATCCTGTTCTTCGGGCTGCTCGGGGCGGTGACCGGTGGATGGGCCATCCGTACACTCCGCCGCAAGGGCTACCGCATGTTTTAGCCGACGGTCCGAAGGGAAGGGATGGCAATCCGGTTTGAATCGACACGCGGTGAAGAGGCGAGACGCCGGTGACGCGGCGTCTCGCCTTGTTTTTATGGTGCCCGTATATCTTTTCCCTCTCCGGCCAGACTAGAGAGGAGAGGGGGTCCGGTAATGGTTTCCATGCCGAAAGAAGCCCAAACCGCCGGAAAATGGATGACATGGTTGTTGCTTGGGGCCTTCGCCGTGTACGGCTTTCACGATGCCGGCTTGCTGCCCAAGGCCTCGCCGTTCGGGGCACGGGAAGAGGCGGCGCCGGCCGAGGCGCACGCGCGGGTCTCGGCCCGCGGGCAAACGAGCGGGGAGGCGGAAATCGCGCCGGCGGCCCGCCGGATGCCGGCGGCGGAGCCGAACGACGCCGTTTTCGCCCGCTATCCCCGCGTGCGAGTGGTGGCGACGGGCTACTACGCCGGTGTTGAATCGACGGGCAAGACGCCCGATCACCCGGCGTACGGCATCACCTACTCGGGCGTGCGCGTCCGGCGGGACACCTTCTCCACGGTGGCGGCCGACCCGAGCGTCTTTCCCCTGGGTACCATCCTGTACATTCCGGGGTATGGCTACGGCGTCGTGGCCGACACGGGCTCGGCGATCAAGGGACACAAGCTGGACCTGTACTTCGAGACCCTCGAAGATGTCTACCGCCAGTGGGGCAAGCGCGAGGTGGATGTCTACGTGCTGCGCCAGGGCGACGGGACGGTGACCGAGGCGATGCTCGACGCGCTGAACAGCCGGCCGGTGGCGGCGGTTCTCAAGGAATTGGCCGTCAACTAGGAGGGGCTGGCGCGCTCTCCGGTGGCGGACGGCCCCTCGGCCGCACGGCCGGGGGCGGTGCCGCTCGTCAGGATGCCGGCCAGGCGGTGAGCGGCGGGTCGCCGTCGGCCAGCCATTCGGTGCGCAGCCGTTTGGCCAGTTCGTACAAGCCCTCGAGGAGGCGCGGAGAAGGGCGGCAAAACTTGCCTTCGGGGAGGATGTACACGCGGCCGTGCTGCACGGCGGCCAGGCGTGCCCACCCCGGCCGTCCGGTGATGTGTTCGGGATGAATTCGCCGCTCGTCGACGCCGCACCATACCACACACACCGCGTCGGGGTCGCGCGCGGCCACCGTGTCCCAGTCGGTTTGCACGTTATCCGTGTCGAAATCGGCAAAGACGTTTTCGCCGCCGACGAGTTCGCTTACGTTGGTAAGCCAGTTGCGGCGCCCCGGCGTGTAAACCGGTTTTGGCCACCATTCCCAGTACAGCCGCCAGCGCCGGGAAGCGGTCGCGGCCCGCTGCCGGTACCACGCGAGCGTTTCCTCGAACCGCCGGGCGACGGCTTTGGCTTCCCGCGTGCGACCGGTGGCCTCCCCGACGAGGCGGATGTCGCGGGAAATATCGGCCAGGTCCTGCGGATTGAGGACGATGTGGGGCAGGCCGGCCCGGCGCAACCCCTCGACGACGCGCTCCATGCCCGGAACGCTGAGCGAGGCAATGACCAGGTCGGGCTTGAGGGCGCATACCCGGTCGATGTCGATGGCCAGATCGGGGCCGAGGCGCGGTAGGTGGTCGAGGCGCTGGGGCGGCCAATCGGAACTGTTGTCGACGCCAACCAGGCAGTCCCCGAGGCCGAGAGCGAACAGGATTTCCGTGTTGCTGGGGCAGAGGGAAATGAGGCGCACGGCCATCACTCCTTTGCGTGGGGTCGATTGATTCGCAATTGAACGCAAATTACGACATAGCAGCTCCCAAATTGGGCGCATGCCCCTGTGCCGTTTCGCCCTCCTGGGCATAGGCTGAAGCGGGGAAGACGGAAAGGAGGGGACGGCATGGGGCTGTTTCGCGACCTCGAGTTTTTCGAACTCGTGTTGATCGTGGCCGTGGTGCTGTTGTTTTTCCATCTGTGGCGTGAGAAGCACCTGTTTGACGCGTAAGCGACGGGGCGGTAACGGGAAACCCTTCCTGCTTGCATTCCTGCGCGGTCGGCACACGGCCGCTTTTTTTGTGCGGTGGCACGGGCGCGCCGTGTTGGCACCAGGCGCCAACAGCCGGTTGCAAATCGGGGGACGCCGCCGAAACGCCCCATTCCCTGTAGCGTCGACGACGGCAGGCGCTCGGCGGCGTCGGCGAACGGCTGCGGCTTCACCGTCTGGAACCGCCGGCGGATGGTTATTCGCGTTCGGCGAGGTGGGGTCTTGCTGCGCACAGTTTTTGCAAGTAACCAGCCAGCTCGTCCTGCTTGGCCCAGTATACCACTTTCTTGCGGCCGCTTGTGCGGCGAATGTCCAGATCGGGTTGCGACGCGAGGATCTCCACCTGTTCCCCGTTTGCAAGGTCGAGGACGATGGACGCGGGTGGGTTATTGTGCCGCGGTGCGGGCTGTTTTTGAATGAAGGCCGCCGTATTGAACCACGCCACGATTTGGTCCAAGTCGGCGTCCGGAAGCGGGCGCACCTCCCCGTCTCCCAACCGGTAGCCGGCGCGGACGATGTCGTTCACGGCGATCGCGCGGTGCGTGGCGAAGCGCTGTTCCAGGCGCGCATAGTACGCCGACGGCAGACAGAACAGCAGGATGAGCACGAACCCAATGAGATGCCACACCCAGTTGGCCACCGTATAGGACATGCGAGCAACCTCCTCCTTCACCGACGGGAGTGGATGTGACCGCGATCACAGAAAAATGGTGATGCCTATAACGCCCATTATACAATCATTCTCACACGAAACGTGTGACAAATCATCAACGTGTGACAGCGTGTCACAAATCCGCAAATCCTCGGCAACTGGGCCCGCCGCAGGTTGCCGTGGGTTGCCCCAACGGGAATAGGGGGGCGGTGCGGCGCCCGAGCTTTGCAGACCGTTGGCGTGGGCGTCCGGAAAGGTGCGGACGGATGGGGCGGAGTGTGGTACCATGGAAGGAAAACGGGACCGTGCATCCGGGGTCCAAGCAGCGCAAGGGAGGAGAGGGTATGGCCAAGGCAGGCGTTGAGCTGGTGGATCTGGGGCGGGGTGTGTTACAACTCGATCTCCACTACATGGGGAGACGGCAGTACGGCGCCGGCTACGTGCTCGAGGCGGGCGGCGAATACGCCATCGTCGACCCGGGGGCGTCGAGTTCGGTGGGCGTGTGGGAGGCCTTTTTTGCGCAGACGGGCATTCCGCGCGAGCGGGTGGCATACGTACTTGTCACGCACATCCACCTCGATCACGCCGGCGGGGCGGGGCTCCTCTTGCAGTCGCTCCCGCGGGCCAAGGTCGTCGTGCACCCCAGAGGAGCGAAACATCTCGTCGATCCGAGCAAACTGATTGCCAGTGCGCGGGAAGTGTACGGCGAGGCCTTTGACCGCCTGTTTGCTCCCGTTGTCCCCATTGACGCCGAACGGGTGTTGGTGGCCGAAGACGGGTTTACGTTGGAGCTGGGGGGCGTGCGCACGCTCCGGTTCATCGACAGCCCGGGCCACGCCTATCACCACTACGCCGTCCACGACGAAAGGGAGCGCGGGCTGTTCTGCGGCGACGCGTCGAGCCTGCGGTACCCGGCCTTCCTGGGCTACGGCGTGGAACCGTATATTCCTTCGTCGTCGCCCACGCACTTTGACCCGGCGGCGTTTGAGGCGACGCAAAAGCGGTTTGCCGCCCTGGGCGTTGACCGGGCGTACGTGACGCATTTCGGCATGTGCGAGCGGCCGGAGCGCATGTTTGCGCGGACGGCGGCACTGGTGTGGACCTACGTCGACCTTGCGCGGGCGGTGCGCGAGACCGGCGGCGGCTGGGAGGAGCTGAAAGCGCGGCTCTGGGACTTCTTCCGCGACGAGCTGGCCGCACAGGGGGTGCCGCGCGATGCCGAGGAGCATGGCATGCTGGAGCTGGATATGGAACTGAATGCCAAGGGCTTGATGGTGTACTTGGACAAACAGGCACGGGCGTGACGCCGCGTGCCATGCGCCTCTGCTGGCGGAGCACCAGGGTCACAGGTGAGGAGGAACGCGATGGCCAACCTGACGATGCTGACCGACCTGTACCAGTTGAACATGATGTATGTCTACTGGAAGAGCGGCATCGCTGACAAGCGGGTCGTCTTTGACCTCTACTTCCGCCGTGCGCCGTTCGGGAACGGATACGCCGTGTGCGCCGGACTTGAGCAGGCGATCGAAGTGGTGCTGGAACTGGCCTTTACGGAGGATGACTTGGCGTACTTGAGGAGCGTCTATCCGTATGATGAAGCGTTCCTGGACGCGTTGCGCCGGTTACGCTTCACGGGGGACATTTGGGCGATGCCCGAAGGAACCGTCGTCTTCCCCTACGAACCGCTGTTGCGCGTGGAGACGCGTGTGTTTGAGGCGCAGCTCTTGGAGACGGCCCTGCTCAACGTGGTCAACCACCAGACGCTGATCGCCACGAAGGCGGCGCGGGTGGTGGAGGCGGCGGCTGGCGATGCTGTGCTGGAGTTCGGCCTGCGCCGCGCCCAAGGGCCGGATGCCGGCCTCTACGGGGCACGGGCGGCGTACATTGGGGGTGCCGACGCGACGAGCAACCTCCTCGCGGGCAAGCGCTTTGGCATCCCGGTGCGCGGGACCCATTCCCACGCCTTCGTGATGAGCTTCCCGAGCGAGCTGGAAGCCTTTCGGGCCTTTGCCGAGGTGTTTCCCGACAACGCCGTGCTCCTCGTCGACACGTACGACACGCTTCGAAGCGGGGTGCCGAACGCCATTCGCGTCGGACAGGAACTCCGCGCGCGTGGCTATGACCTGGCCGGCATTCGCCTCGACTCGGGCGACCTGGCGTACCTGTCCAAAGAGGCGCGGCGAATGTTGGATGCTGCCGGATTCACCAATACGCGTATCGTTGCTTCGGGCGACCTCGATGAGCTGCTCATCCGTGACCTGAAGGTGCAGGGGGCGGCCATCGACACGTGGGGCGTCGGCACGCACCTCATTACGGCCAAAGACGACCCCGCCCTTACCGGCGTGTACAAGCTGGTGGCGGAAGAGGAATACGGCCGCCTCATTCCGCGAATCAAGGTCTCGGAAAATCCAGCCAAAGTGACCATTCCCGGCAAAAAGAAAGTGGTCCGCTTCTACGATTGCGACACGGGTGAGGCGATGGCCGACCTTATCATGTTGGATGACGAGCCGATTCCGACGGGCGAGCCGTTTGAAATCTTCGATCCGATCCATCCCTACCGCCGCAAAACGCTGCGCAACTACGAGGTGCGCGAGCTGCTCGTCCCCATGATTGTGAACGGGCAGCGGGTGTACGACCTGCCGTCCCTCGATGAGGTTCGCCGGTACAGCCTCGAGGAGCGGAGCCGATTTTCGCCGGAGGTGCGGCGCCTGGTGAACCCGCACGAGTACCCGGTTGACCTGTCGGAGGCGCTGTGGAATCTCCGCAACCGCCTGCTCCTGGAGGCCCGCGGGCGCTGACAGCCGGAACCGGGTCCGGTCCGCGTCTGCGTCGAGGCGGGAGGCGATACCGCCAGCGGGAAAGGAGGAAGAAGATGGACGCAACAGAAATCGCGCACGGGCGCCTGGAAGGGGCCGACAGCCCGTACCTGTTCATTTGGGACATTGACGGCACGCTGACACAGGCGCCGGGCGTGGGACGCGCGGTTATGGAACAGGTGTTTCGCGAGCTGTTCGGCATCGCCAACGCCCTCGAGGGCATTCCCATGGCGGGAAGCCTCGACAGTGTCATTGTCGGCACGGCCTTTGACCGTTTGGGGCTGGACCGCCGGCGGTTGCCGGAGTACTGGACGCGCTACTGCGCCCGGCTCGAGGAGGCGCTCGCCGCCGACCCAACGGCACGGACGACGCCGAACATCGAAGCGGTTCTCGCCGAGCTGGATGCCGACCCGCGCGCGTACAATGTCCTCGGGACGGGCAACATCGAGCGGGGGGCGTGGATCAAGCTGCGGCGCTTCGGGCTCGACCGCTTTTTTGAGGTGGGGGGGTTCGGCGACGTGCCCCAGGAGCGTTGGCGGGTCATCGAGACGGCCGTCCGCCGGGCGGAAGCCCGCTACGGCGTGGCCTTTGTTCCTGAGCGGATCACCGTAATCGGTGACACGCCGCGCGATATCGAGGCGGGCAAACGCCTCGGGGTGCGCACCGTCGCCGTGGCTACCGGCCCCTACGATGTCGATGCCCTGGCTGCCTGCCGACCCGACGCCGTGCTCCCGAGCTTTGCCGTTGAATGGCGTCCCGCGCTCTTCGGTTCGGAAACATAAAGATTGATAAAGTAGAGTGTTTCGGGCATAATAGAATTCGGTGGGAGAAAATCTCTTCTCTTGCCAAGGGGTACATACCAGAAGGAGGGGTTCCCATGCCCAAGCATGAACTGCCCGCACTCCCGTATGCGTACAACGCGCTGGAACCGCACATCGACGCCCTGACCATGGAAATCCATCATTCCCGTCACCATGCCACCTATGTCAACAACCTGAACGCGGCGCTGGAAGGCCATCCGGAACTGCAGGAGAAGTCGGTGGAAGACCTGCTGCGCAACCTTAACGAGGTGCCGGAAAGCATCCGCACCGCGGTGCGCAACAATGGCGGCGGTCATGCCAACCATACGCTCTTCTGGCAAATCATGAGCCCCAACGGCGGCGGCCAGCCGACGGGCGAACTAGCCGAAGCGATCAACCGCACCTTCGGCAGCTTTGAGAAGTTTAAGGAGGAATTCACCAAGGCGGCCCTCACGCGGTTTGGCAGCGGCTGGGCCTGGCTGGTCGTGAAGCCGGACGGCTCCCTGGCGGTTTACAGCCTGCCCAACCAGGACAGCCCGTACATGGAAGGCGACACGCCGATCCTCGGCCTTGACGTATGGGAGCACGCCTACTACCTGAAATATCAAAACAAGCGCCCGGACTACGTCGCCGCTTGGTGGAACGTCGTCAACTGGGACGAGGTGAACAAGCGCTACCTCGCGGCGAAGAAGTAACGAACCGGTTGTTCTGGCCCAACGTGACCGGTAAAAGCCCCAGGTTCTTTGGCCTGGGGCTTTCGGTTTTGACGGTCGCGCCGGTATTCTGAAATGCCGCCTCAACGAAAACCATTCCTCAGGGCAAACGGATGCCGCACATCTCGACTGTGTGTGGCGGACCAAACGCAGACACCACGTGCAAGGGGGGAATGCCCGGTGACTACCTCCAGTTGGGACGAGGTTTTCGAAGAGGACTACCTGTACTTTTCCGAAACGCTCCTCACTCCCGATCGCAACGACCGGGAGGCGGCCCTCCTGGTCCGGTTGTTGGGTTTGCCCGCGCAGGCGGAGGTTCTGGATGCGCCCTGCGGCCACGGGCGCATCGCCAATCGTCTGGCGCGCATGGGCTATCGGGTGACCGGCTTGGACAAAAGCCGCCCCTTTCTTGAACGCGCGCGGCGCGAGGCGGAGGAGTGGGGGGTGCAAGTGGACTATGTGGAGGGCGATGTGCGCCGGTTGCCGTGGACGGAACGATTTGATGCGGTGATCAACTGGTTTACGTCGTTTGGCTATTTCGACGACGAGGAGAACCGCCTTGTGCTGCGGGAAGCGCATCGCGCCCTGCGGCCCGGGGGCCGTCTGGTGGTCGAGATGATTGCCCGCGATCGCGTGGTGCAGCAGGTTGCGGCCAATGGAGGCGAATGGGTGGGCGTCGTGGAGCGGGACGGCAACCTGCTCGTGGACCGCACGCGCTTCGATGTGCTGACGTCCCGTGTGGAAACCGAGCGCCTGCTGCACCGGGAAGGGCGGGTTCGTCGGGTCCGCTACTCCGTCCGGGCCTACACCTTTCCTGAATTGCGCGACGAGCTCATCCGCGTCGGTTTTCGCGAGGTGCACGGTTTTGGCGAAGACGGTTCGCCGCTAACCGTATGCAGTCGGCGCATGATTGTGGTCGCAGAAAAATAGGGAAACCGAACCCCCTGCCGTAGCGGCAGGGGGCGTTTTCGTTAGGGCACGGGTGAGCGTTTCCGTGGGCCCAAACTGCCGGGGGACGGCTCACGACGGCTGCCCGACTTCCGTGGCCGGTGCCTTTGCGCGGTCGGCTTCGCCGCCTTCCGCAAACGGATTCCGCAGCACGGCGCCGGTGTTGGCCGATGTGACGAGGTGGGCGTAACGGGCGAGGTACCCGCGTGTGATCTTCGGCGTGAACCCCGGCCACTCGGCGCGGCGGCGGGCCAGCTCCTCGTCGGGGACGCGCAGCTCGATTGTCCGCCTGTCCAGGTCGATGCAGATGATGTCCCCGTCGCGCACCAGGGCGATCGGTCCGCCTTCTGCCGCTTCCGGTGACACGTGGCCGACGCAGATGCCCCGTGAGGCGCCGGAAAAGCGCCCGTCGGTGATGAGGGCCACCTTCGTGCCGAGCCCCATGCCAACAATTTGCGACGTGGGGGCGAGCATCTCCGGCATTCCCGGTCCACCCTTGGGCCCCTCGTAGCGGATGACGACGACGTGGCCTTCCTTCACCTTGCCGCTGGCAATGCCGGCGAGGGCCTCTTCTTCCGAATCGAAGCAGATGGCCGGCCCCTCATGGCGGCGGATGGACGGGTCGACGGCCCCCGTCTTGATCACCGCCCCCTTCGGCGCGAGGTTGCCAAATAGCACGGCCAGCCCGCCCGTCTCGCTGTGCGGATTGTCGACGGGCCGGATCACCTCATGGTCCGTCACCTTCGCGTCGGCGATGTTTTCGCCGAGGGTTTTACCGGTCACGGTGATGCAGTCGAGGTGGAGGACGCCCTCCTTCTTGCTCAGCTCCTTGAGAATGGCACTGACCCCGCCGGCGCGGTGGACGTCTTCGATGTGCCAGTCGGAGGCCGGGCTGATCTTGGCCAGGTGCGGCGTGCGCGCGGCAATGGTGTTGATCCGCTCCAGCGGGTAGTCGATGCCCGCCTCATGGGCGATGGCCAGGGTGTGCAGCACCGTGTTCGTCGAGCCACCCATGGCCATGTCGAGGGCGAAGGCGTTGTCGATGGCGTTCACCGTCACGATGTCCCGCGGCTTGAGGTCGAGCTCGATGAGTTTCAGGATCTGGTGCGCCGCGGCGCGAGCCAGCTCTTTGCGCGCCTCGTCAACGGCGAGGATGGTGCCGTTCCCCGGGAGGGCCAGGCCCAGCGCCTCGGCCAGGCAGTTCATCGAGTTGGCCGTGAACATCCCGCTGCAGGAGCCGCAGCTGGGGCACCCGTAACGCTCCAATTCTTCCAGGTGCGCCTCGTCGATGAGCCCCTTTTGGAAGGCGCCGACGCCCTCGAACACGGAGGCGAGGGAGATGGCCCGACCGTCGCGGGTGCGCCCGGCTTTCATCGGTCCGCCGCTCACGAATATGGTGGGGATGTTGACGCGCAGGGCGCCCATCATCATGCCGGGGGTGATCTTGTCGCAGTTGGGGATGCAGATGAGGCCGTCGAACCAGTGGGCCGCCACCACCGTCTCGATGCTGTCGGCGATCAGTTCCCGGCTGGGCAGGGAGTAGCGCATGCCGATGTGGCCCATGGCGATGCCGTCGTCCACGCCGATGGTGTTGAACAGGAACGGTACGCCCCCGGCTTCGCGCACCGCTTCCTTCACGATTTCCCCGAATTCCTTCAGGTGCACGTGGCCGGGAATGATGTCGATGTAGGAGTTGGCGATGGCGATGAAGGGTTTGTCGAAGTCCTCGTCGGTGACGCCACATGCCCGCAGGAGGCTGCGGTGCGGGGCGCGGTCGAACCCCTTTTTGATCATGTCGCTGCGCCGCTTCATCCCATTGGCACTCCTTCCGTGCAGGTTTGCTCACCATTGTACCAGAGAAAAATCCTTTTGTATATTTTGAAAACGCTATCGTATTGTCTGGCGGCCTCCCTGTGCGGGTGGTGCAGATGCGCCCCATATCGGGCGGGAAAATGTGGTACACTAATCCCAAAGAGCGCTGCGGCCTGGCCGGAGAGACGTGCAGGACGAGGCGATTCCATGACGCAGGAGGGTTTGCGGTTGACATGCGGTTTTGCGGGCGGACCGGTCCGTCTGATGGTCCGCGTTTACCGTGACGTGCTGCCGGGCGTGTACCGTGAACTGGCCGGCTGGCGGAGAATGGCCGAGGCCATTCCCGACCCGGAATTGCGCCGCCAGGCCCTTGCCAGTATGACGGCCAAACGGTTTCATTGCGAGGGCGGTGCGGTGTACGCAGCGGCGGCGCCCACTCCGGAGGCGCGTCGCGGGCTGATCCGCCTGATCGTGGCGTTGCAAACGATTAGCGACTACCTGGACAACCTGTGTGACCGAAGCACGTCGCTCGACCCCGCCGATTTCCGCCAGCTGCACCAGGCGATGCGCGACGCGGTGGTCCCCGATGGAACCGTGGGCGATTACTACGCCTGCCGCCGCGAACGCGACGACGGCGGGTACCTGGCGGCGCTGGTGCGCGCGTGCCAGGAGGAGGTGGCCAAGTTGCCGGGCTACGGGGCGGTGGCGGAGACGGTGCGGCACCTCGTGGCGCTGTATGCCGACCTGCAGGTGCACAAGCACGTGGAATGGAGCCAGCGGGAGGCGCGCCTGTTGTCGTGGTGGGAGGCTCACCGTGCCGCCCATCCCGAGCTGCGGTGGAACGAATTTGCCGCGGCCACCGGCTCGACTCTGGGCATGTTCGCCCTGTTTTTGGCCGCCACCGACCCGCACGTGGGCAGGGACACGGTGCGCCGCATCGTGGCCACCTATTTTCCGTGGGTGTGCGCGTTGCATATCCTGCTCGACTACCTGATCGACCAGGAGGAAGACCGGCGCGGCGGGGACCTGAACTTTGTCGCCTACTACCGCGATGCGGGGGAGGCGGCCGAGCGCCTGGTCTATTTTGCGCGCCGCGCGCGGGAGGCGACGCGCGGGCTTCCGGATGGGCGCTTTCACCGGCTGATCGTGGACGGTCTGTTGGGACTCTATTTGTCTGACGGGAAGGTGCGCCGCCAGCGGACGGTGCGGCTCGTTTCGCGCCGATTGCTGGCGACCGCGCCCCTGACGGCGCGCTTTTTTTACGTCAACAGCGTGCTCATCCGTGCCTTTTCGCCGTCGTGAGCCCGCGCGTGGGGCAGGCGGAAGCCGGTCGCGCCCCGCACCGGTATTGAACTGACCGGTCAGTACAAGATCAAATCCCTCTCGGGAGAATGAACCGTGGAAAGAGTGCCTGGCAGCAAAAGGGGCGCCGGCGGCGGAAGGGTGACGACGATTCTGGCCGAAACGAAACACGGGTGGCGGAGCGGTTTCCGCCACCCGTTTCGTTTCTACGGGGACCAGGGGCAGCCTAGGCGTCTGGGGTGTTCGGCAGCCCCAGTTTTTTACGCACGTGCGATTCCCGGTACATCCACCCGATGGCGGCTTGCTTCACGCGGCCGTTTCGGTCGAGGTAGACGGCGGCGACGAGGGGATAATGCCCGTCGGCCGCCCGAAAGCGCACATCTACCCAGCGCACCTCGGTGCCGCCAGCAACCGGGTGTACGCGGGGCACGGCGTAGCGGGTGAAGGACAAGAGGGCCTGGACGTACGGATGCATCCGCGCCTCGCGCACGGCCGGGTGGTCGTGTGGCGGGCGGGTCAGGACATCCCGCCATGTCAGCCGGCCGTCTCGCCATGTCCCCACGCGCACCGCCTGTCCGTCGTCGGCGATGACGTTCCAGGTGGCCGGGAAAAAGGTGGGGAGAACGGTGGTGTCCGTTCGCGGGTCGCCGATGGCGCGCCGGATGGACCGGGCGACGCGGCGGCGCACGGCCCAACGAATCGCGCCCCAGGCGGCGGTAGCGGCGTAGACGGCGGCGAAGAGCGGTCCGGGGGGGACGCCCATCGCCCACAGGACGAGGCCCAGGACGTGGAGGGCAAAGAGGACGGGATCGAAAATGGGCAGGACGTGCCACGCCACCCAGCGACGCGAGAAGGGCCAGAGCACCTGCGTTCCGTAGCTGTTCAGCAGGTCGGTGAACGCGTGGACAAACACGGCGACGGACGTCCAGCCGAGGAGATGCCAAAACGGCACCGGTCCGAGGAGCAGCTCTACCCCGCCGGCGATGAGCCAGGGCCATGCCAGCAGGGCGGGCAGGGAATGGGTGGGCCCACGGTGATAGCGCACATATGCGGCCGGTCCGCCGAGGCGCACCAGGCCGTCGAAATCCGGAGCCTGGGAGCCGATAGTGGTGGCCAGCAGAACGGCCGTGGCAAGGCTTGGGTTTTCGGCCACCACCGGGTCGAGACGGGCCAGACCGGCGAGGGTCATGCCCATGACCGCATGGGTGAGGGTGTCCAAGGTCATCCCTCCCATTTGCGTTGCCGATTGTTTTTATTATAATCGAACGCGGCAAAGGCAAGGGGGGCGAGTGGCAATGAGCCGGATGCCAGAGGAAATGCCGCTGCGCGTGTATGTCGAATACCGCGTCGTTCCCGAACGGCGCGGCGAGTACGAGTCGCGGATGCGGGCGTGGCAGGCCCGGGTGGCCCAGCTTCCCGTCGTTTCCTATTCCCGCTACGAAGGGCTGGATCAGCCCCACCTGATGGTGGAAGAGTACCTTGTGCCGGACGCGGCCGCATACCGCCTGCTCAAGGACCTGCGCACCGGACGGCGGGAGCCGGACGCGCCGTGGCAGATTGGCACCTGTGTGCAGGGGGGATGGGAAAAGGTGCACGTGTGGGCCTTCGTGCCCCGAGGTGGCAATGAGGCCGGCGACAAGGAGCAGGCCGGTGGGGAACAGGAGGGACGGCGGTGAGCCGACGGGCAACTTCCGAACAGGTGTCCCGCGCGGCTGCGATCCTGCAGGGATTCGATGTGGCCGGTGTTCGGCGCCGGCTGGTGGAATGGTTTCATTGCCAGAAGCGCGACCTGCCGTGGCGCCGCGACCGCGATCCGTACAAGATTTGGGTTTCGGAAGTGATGCTGCAGCAGACGCGGGTCGAGACGGTTCTTCCCTATTACCTGCGCTTTGTGGAGCGGTTTCCCACGGTGGAGGCGTTGGCCGCGGCGGAGGAAGCGGATGTGCTGAAATTGTGGGAGGGGCTGGGGTACTACAGCCGCGCGCGCAACCTGTTGCGGGGGGCCCGCCAGGTAATGGAGGAGTTTGGCGGCGTCCTGCCCGATGACCCGGAGCAGCTGGCCCGCATCAAGGGCATTGGCCCATACACGGCGGGGGCCATCCTCAGCATCGCGTACGGCCGGCCGGTGCCGGCCGTGGATGGCAACGTCCTTCGCGTGCTGTCGCGCCTTCTCCTGGTGGAGGAGGACATCCAGAAGCCGGGGAACAGGCGGCTGTTTACCGAGTTGGCGGCGCAATTGGTCTGTCCTGACGATCCGTCGTCCTTTAACCAGGGCCTGATGGAGTTGGGCGCCCTCGTGTGCACGCCGCGCGCGCCCAAATGCCTCCTGTGTCCGGTGCGCGAGGACTGTCGCGCGTACGCCGCCGGACGGGAGCGGGAACTTCCGATAAAAGGGAAGCGGAAGGCCATCCCCACGGTGGACATGGTGGCCGCAGTGGTGCGGCGCGGCGCGACCGTGTATGTCTACCGGCGTCCGGAAGGCGGTTTGTTGGGCGGATTGTGGGCTTTCCCCGACGGGGAGCGCCACGCGCATGAGGCATGGGAGGCGGCCGTGGAGCGCATCCTGCGCGAACGGTATGGACTGGCCGTCGCGGTGGGCGGCCCGCTCCTCGACGTGGTGCATACCTTCAGCCATTGCCGTTGGAACCTGCGCGTCTTCCACTGTGTGTGGAGGGCGGGAGACGGCACGGCCCCCGAGGGGCGCTGGATAGAGGAGGGCGAGCTGGAGACACTGGTTTTCCCGGTGTCGCACAAAAAGATCGTGACCACCCTGCGCGGCGAATCCGTTTCCGCTCGCAGGGGGGCTCTACGCTAAAAAGTGTGGGTTCTAAGAGGAAAAGGCGGTCGACGAGCCAAGGGATAGTTAAGCACACCACATCCCGAAGGAGGCTCGCGACCGCCTATGAACAAGCTTACCGCAGAAATGTTCGGCTTACAATCGTGGATTGTTTACCGTACCGTCCATCAATCCGACAGCATCCACGTCTACGCAGGTCGGCCGCGTAAGGAAGCGCGGTGTCCGGATTGTGGACAGCTGACACGCCGCGTCTACGATCGTGCACGTGAATGGAAACGGAAGCTGCACACCTGGTGCAACGAGAAACCGGTTTACCTCTGGGTACGTCCCCGGCGCTTCCAGTGCACGGCCTGTCGAAAAGTGTTCACCGAACGCTTTCCTGGTATTCGCCCCTGGGCACGCAGGACCGAACGGGCCGAAGCCCTTTTGCTCCAGCGCCTGAAAGCGGGCAGTTTCCGTCGTGCCGCCCAGGAAAGCGGGACAAGTGCCAGCACCTTGCGCCGTCTGCTCCTTCGGTACGTAGGTCAGCAGGTAAATCTCGAGGAAGCCCTCCGGGATGTCGATGCCTTCGTGCTTAGCATTGATGAACACAGCTATCGTGGCCGTGACATGATGGTTACGGTCACATGCGTGTGGCCAAAACGGTGCCTTTTGGCCATCTTGCCGGATGACCGCATGAAAACACTGGAGCGCTTTTTGCGCCAGCTGCCGGAGACGGTTCGTCGGCGGATTCGGGCCGTGTGCATCGACCTGAAGGATGCTTGGCGCCATGCCGTGAAGCGCGCTTTGCCCGGCGCTGTCATCGTGGCGGATCCGTTCCACGTCATCCAGGACGCGAATCGGCGGGTTGACGAAGCACGGCTTGTGGAACAGCAGGTGACCGGGGTACGCCTGAGGCGCTGGCCGCTTTTGAAGAACGAGGACGACCTCACCGAACGCCAAGCTGCCCAGCTTGCCGCCATTCGGAAGCATCACAAGAACGTGGCCCACTTTCACTGGGTCAAGGAGCAGCTGCGAGACGTTTACCGTGCTTCCAATCGAGACGAAGCCGCAGCCATCCTGGACCGCGTGATCTTTGAGACCCAGTCGGCAAGCGATGCCGCGCTCCTGCAGTGGGGACGCACGCTCCGCCGCTGGCGCGAGGCGATTCTGGCCTACCACACCTGGCGTGTTTCAAACGGCTACACGGAGGGCGTGCACACCAAGATCAAGCTGCTCAAACGAATCAGCTACGGCTTCCGTAACCGTGAGATCTATGTGCGAAAGATGCTCCTCGCTTTTATACCCTTGGCTTGGTTGACCTCCCATCCACAGTTATTGACTTAGAGCCTCGCAGGGGTTGACACAAAACCGGACCTGTGCTACAATCAAACTCGCCAACGGAACGAGCGGATGTAGCTCAGTTGGTAGAGCATCAGCTTCCCAAGCTGAGGGTCGCGGGTTCGAGTCCCGTCATCCGCTCCATACATCGCGAAGCAAACGCCCACGGTGGTGGCGTTTTTTTGTGTGCGTGGGCGGCGGACGCAGCCGCTTGGGCACGCCGGGGCGTCCCTTGCCGCCGCTCACGCCGTCGTGGAATGCGGGGATGCCGGCTGTGTGGCGATCCGGTTCTTTTGCCGGCTAATGATCTTGGCCAGAATGTAAATCGATGCCACCGACCACAACCCGTTCCAAACGCCAACCTGTACCGTGCCGGTGAGGATCACGACGGCGTCGAAGGCAAAGATTACCGTTCCGGGGTCCCAGCCGAACCGCCGGTGCAGGTACAAGGCGAGGATGTTGGCCCCGCCCAAGGAGCTGCCGCTGGCGAACAAGCGGACCAGGCCCCAGCCGATCAGCAGGCCGCCGGCCACCGCGCCGACGGCCGGAGGAAGGGCGAAGGGCGGCAGAACGGTGTCGATGGCGGTTAGGGTGGAGACGGCGGTGACGGACAGCAGCGTCGAGGCCGTGAAGCGCCAGCCCATATGGCGCAGGGAAAAGAGGTAAAAGGGCAGGTTGACGGTAACGAACCACACGGAAAAGGGCAGGCCGGTCCAGTACGCCGCGCTGAGGGCTAGCCCCGTCGTTCCGCCGGTTATGAGGTGGGCGTGGCACAGGGCGAGCACGCCCGCGCTGATGATGAACCACGCGCAAACCCATTGTCCCACCAGCCGGGACACGCGTGTCACCTCCTTATTGGTTCGTTAGGTCTTGCCAAACGTCACGCGCGTCCGCGAGAACGGGCTATGCCTAACGATAGCACGCCTTGGGGGGCAAGAGCACGCACACGCAGCGTCGCGCATGCGCGTTGGCGCGCGAAAGCGGGGATACCGGCCGGAATACCGTTTCTTGTCATGTCCTGACCGAGCGGCTATAATGGTCGAAGGATTGTTGTGCAGGGATTCGCGGAAAGGGGAACGGAGCCGATGACCCATCGCATGTGGCAGGGCAAGGTGGCCCTGGTCACCGGCGGGACGCGCGGGATCGGCAAGGCTATTGCCCGGGCGCTGGCCGAGCGCGGCTGTGATCTGGTCCTCAATTATCTTCGCAATCGCACCGCCGCCGAGGAAACGAAGGCGGAGCTCGAGGCCCTGGGGGTACGCGTGCACCTCGTCCGGGCCAATGTGGCCGAGCGGGACAAGCTGGAAACCCTGTTTGCCGAAATCGATACCGTGTTCGGGGGGCTCGACTTTCTCGTCAACAACGCGGCCTCCGGCGTGCTGCGACCGCTTCTGGAGTTGGAGGAGCGCCATTGGGACTGGACGATGGACATCAACAGCAAGGCCGCCTTCTTTTGTGCCCAGGAGGCGGCCAAGCGGATGGCCGCGCGCGGCGGAGGCCGGATCGTGAACGTCAGCTCCCTCGGGGCCGGCCGCGTGCTGCCGTACTACACGGCGGTCGGTGTGTCGAAGGCGGCGCTGGAGGCCGTTACGCGGTACTTGGCGGTGGAACTGGCGCCGTTGGGCATTGCCGTCAACGCCGTTTCCGGCGGGGCGGTGGACACGGATGCGCTCAAGCACTTCCCGAACAGGGATCAGCTCCTGGCCGAAGCGGTGCGGCGCTCGCCCGCAGGGCGTACGGTAACCCCGGAAGACCTGGCCAAAGTGGTGTGCTTCCTCTTGTCCGACGATGCGGCGATGATCCGCGGCCAGACCATCGTCGTGGACGGGGGCCAATCGCTGCTTCTGTAGAACACATTCGTTGGATGCGCGAGTTGTTATAAAATAAAAGATAGGGCAAACAAACGTAAGGGAAACGAGCGGGGCGGACATTCGGCATGGGAGGCTGGAGAGGTGTGATCATTCGCCCGTTTCGGCTGGGAGATTACGCGGCGATCATGGCCATTTGGCGGGCCACGGGGTTTGAGCAGGAGGAGGCGGACCTCGACGCACTAGCACGCCAGCTGGCCTGGGACAGCGAGCTCGTGCTGGTGGCCGAGGTGGACGGCCAGGTGGTGGGCGTGATTGTCGGAACGATTGACGGCAACCGGGCTTACTTCTACCGGCTGGCCGTCCATCCCGATTACCAGCGCCGCGGGATCGGACGCCGGCTTGTGCAGGCGCTCGAGGAACGGTTTCGCGAAAAAGGCGTGACACAGATTGTGATCATGGTCAAGCAGGACAATGAGCAGGCCATTCCCTTTTACGAATCGTTGGGCTACGAAGTGCAACAGCTTGTTACCTTGTCGAAGCGCATTGAACAGCAACTGGGTGAAGCAAGGAGTTGACACGCGTGAAAGTACCACGGCCGGGAACCGTGATCACCATCGAAAGCTACAAGCATGACGGCACGCGCCATCGCACGTGGGACAAGACGTTGGTGTTGCACAACGGCCGGCGTCTGATCGGCGGCAATGACCGCGTGCTGGTAACCGAGGCCGACGGTCGGCAGTGGGTTACCCGCGAACCGGCCATTTGCACGTTTACGCGCGGGGATTGGTTTAACACCATTGCCATGTTACGGGAAGACGGGGTGTATTATTACTGCAACCTGGGTTCGCCGTTCCGGTGGAAGAACGGCGTGTTGACGTACATCGACTACGATCTCGACGTCAAGGTCTATCCCGATTTCACGTACGTCGTGCTGGATGAGGATGAGTTTGAGGAAAACCGGCGGCGCATGGGGTATCCCGACGCCGTCGTGCGCCACGTGTACCAGGGGCTGCGGCGCTTGAAGCAGCTGATTCACTACCGCAAAGGCCCGTTTCAGCCCGGTTACGTCGAAAAATGGTTTGCGCGCTACCTCGCGCAGCTGCGTAGCGCGGACCGCGACTCCTTACCGAGACCGTAAGGAGTTTTTTATTTTGTGGCGGGGGTTTCTTTTGCGTGGGTGAGGTAGCGGTCGATCAGTCGGTCGACGTGATCGAGGCGCTCCGCATACTCCAACAGCAGCCCGAGGAGGAGGAACAGCTGTCGCGCCGCCTGGCCCTCCTCCTGAACGGCGGTGTTCCGGTAACGGTTGATGGCCTCGTGGAGCAACCGGTGGCTGCCGCGCTGGACGGAGACGGGGATTTTGTGCGGGTAGTGGGAACGTACGACACCGGTCAATTTGAGCAGGATTTTTTCATGATACGCCGCCATGGCCGCAAATTGTTCGTCCATCAGCCGGGCCAGGTCAGGGGTGCGGTGGGCGATGTCGGGCACGTGGCGTTCCGCGGCCCGCAAGAGGTTGAAAGCGATGCGGCATGATTCGATCATGTTCTTGTACAAGACGAGGCGGCGCTGTTTGGTGTAGCGGTGGCGCAGGCGGGAGACCTGATCCTCTTGGAAAAAGCAATAGAGCCGGTCCAGCTCGGAAAGCTGTTTCTCCAATTCGTTGCTGCGGGCGCGGAAGGCGTTACTCCTCATGTCGTTTTCCATCACAACGCGCAGCAAGACGAGAATCGCTTCCGTTGTTTCCTGCAGCGCCTGGAGCAGTCGGGTTTCATGCTGGGGCGGGAGGAAAACCATGTTAACGAAAATGGACGAGAAGACGCCGACCAGAATCAGAAACAGACGTTCGGCGGCGGTTTCCAGGAAGTTGTCGGTTGGGCTGTCCATGATGAAGATGGCGGCCACAAGGGCGAGGGAAATGCCGCTTTCCAAGCGCAACTGCAGGCCGAGGGCAATGACGAGGATGACCACGAGGGCGATCACGAAGGGCTCGGTCCCGAACAGGAGGGCGGCGGCGACGGCCAGGACGGCGCCCATCAGGTTGGCCTGCAGCAGGTCCAGGAAATTTTTCCATGACCGCTGCAGCGACGGCTGCACGGACAAGGCTGCCGTGACGCCAGCAATGGCCCCGCTTCCGGGGACCCACCATTCCCCGAGGTAGAGGGCGAACATGACGGCCAGGGCGGTTTTCACAATGCGCGCACCAATCCGCATGGGTGATGCTCCTTTTCCGGCATGAAATCGGTCATCGGTAGTGTACAGCTTACCCGGATACTTGACAAGGGTATGTCTTCCATTTTTATAATAGAGTCGAAGTGCAGAATTTCTATTATTCAATTGATTGTCGCAATTGATGTAGATAATGAGCCGGGAAGAGGAGACCAATATGAAGAGTAATAAATTGGAAATGGGGGGGGGGGGGGGGGTATATTTTTCCATTTCCTCACCTCTCCGCCAGTTGTATGCGCGGGTGATGGAACTGTATCCTCTTACGCACTGGTACCAACCCATTTATCGTTTGGAAAGCTGGACCGTTCTGGGATATGAAGCGCTGTTACGCCCGCTGGTGCAACCGGAGGCCACACCGATGCTCCTGTTCAATGAGGCCCAGCGACAGGGGCACCGCGCCGCATTAGATTGCTTGTCGCTGTGCAAGGCGTGGGAAACGGCACAATTCTCATCGGTCTACTTGTTCGTCAACGTCTTTCCGAACACACTGCTCGAGCCCGATTTTCTCGAATGGTGGGATGAGCACATTCCCTCGTCCCCGTCGCTTGTCTTAGAGTTGAGTGAACAGGAAGCGGTGACCGATTGGGCGGCGCTGCGCGACGTCGTGGGTGCGCTGCGCCGGCGCGGCGTGCAATTCGCCATTGACGACATCGGTGTGGGATATGCGTCGTTGCGCTATTGGCTGGAACTCGAGCCCGAGTTTGTGAAGCTGGACCGGTACTTTACGTATCGGCTGGCCCATGATGCCCGGAAGCAGCGTGTGGTGGGCGGAATTCTCTACATGCTCGATGGTACGCCGACGCAGCTGATCTTGGAGGGGCTTGAGGAACCGGAGGACCTGGCGGCGGCCAAGTACCTGGGGGTGCCGCTCGGACAAGGGTTCCTCCTGGGCCATCCGGTGCCGTTTTCGGGCTTCGGACGACGAAAAACGCGACCGGGCTGATCCGGTCGCGTTTTTTTGTCGTCATGCGGGTATCAGGTGTTCACTGTGTGAGGTTACTCGGTGGCCACCGACTGGTCGGCCTGCAGTTTGACCGGCACGACCATCCGGAAGTGGCGGTCGGCCTCGGCGATAAGGCGCTGGATCGCTTCTGCCTTTTCGTGCTGGTCGGTGGCCTTCAGCTCTTCGACGTAGGCACCGAGGAGCTCGGCAATGTCAGCCTTGCCTTTCTCGTCGAGGGGCTTCAGTTCCACCTTGGCGCCCTTGGCAATCCGCCGGCGCAGCGCCGCCTCGTCCAGGCCCATCTCGGGGATGACGCGCAGGTACACGACGCCGCCGGTCATCCCGGAACAGATCCACGGACCGGGATCGCCGAGGACGACGGCGCGGCCGTTGGTCATGTACTCGAAGGCGAAGCCTTTGATGTTGGCCCGCGCGCCGATGTTGCCTAACTCGTCGCGCACCGGTTCCGTCAGCTCGCCACCGATCACCACGTCGGCGCCGGAGAGACGGATGCCGGCACGGGCGTCCGCGTTGCCCTGCACGATGAAGAGCCCCTTCTGGGCGCCGTAGCAGAAGCTCTTGCCGACCGACCCGTTCAGGAAGACGCCGTGCTTGTTTTTGGCCTTCAGGATGCTGACGCGACCGCCGAAGGCCATCTTGCCCACGCCGTCCTGGGCCCCGCCGCGCACGCGGATGTTGACCCCCTCGGCGTTAAAGGCGGCCAGGCCGTTGCCGGGCACCGAGCCGTCCTCGAAGGTGAGGGTTACCTCGGGCAGGTTGCGGTAGCTGCCGTCAAGGCGGCCGCGCACGCGGTAGCAGGAATAGAGGCCGCCCATGACGCGCGCGTTGCTGAGCACCGTGCGGAACGTGCGCCGCAGCGGGCGATCGGTGGAGACGTAGGTCTCTGCTTCCAGTTGCGCGCGCTCCGCTCCTGCGGCGACGAGGAGGCGGGCGGGCTGTTCGTCCTCGCGGAGGGCGGCGACGCGAAGCTCGTCGGGCATGGGCATCGGCGTGAGCAGGTGGCGCAAGTCAAGGCGCTCCAGGCCGCGCGTTTGCACCAGGAGGTCGGCGCGGCCGACCATGTCCTGGGTGCGCGCAAATCCGAGCTCGGCCGTCAGGCGGCGCACTTCCTCGCCGACGGCGGTGAAGAAGGTCTTGAGTCCCTCGACGGCGCGGTCGAACTCGCGCGGCACGAAACGGCGCAGGCCCTTTTCCTTGGCCTCCTCAAGGGAGTCAATCTGCGTGGCAATGCCCACGTGGCAGGTATCGAGGTGGCAGCCACGGCAGGTCGTACAGCCGATGGCCACCATTGCCAGCGTGCCGAAGCCCACGCGGTTGGCGCCCAGCAGGATCATCTTCACCACGTCGAGGCCCGAGCGCATGCCGCCGTCGCACCACAGCTCCACGCGGTCGCGCAGTCCGGCTTCGATCAGGGCGTTGTGGGCCGCCTTCACCCCGATTTCTGCCGGTAGGCCGACGTGCTGGATGGCATGGACGCGGGCCGCGCCGGTGCCGCCGTCAAAGCCCGACAGGTTGATGAAGTCGGCTCCGGCCTTGGCGATGCCGACGGCGATCGTCCCAATGTTCGGAACGATTGGGACCTTGACGGCCACCTTGGCCCGGTCATTGGCCTGCTTGATCTCGTAGATGATCTGCGCGAGGTCCTCGATGGAGTAGATGTCATGGTTGTTCGACGGCGAGATGAGGTCGGAGCCGATCGTCGCATTCCGCGCCGCGGCAATCTTCGCCGTCACTTTCGAGCCAGGTAGGTGCCCGCCCTCGCCCGGCTTGGCGCCCTGGCCGATCTTGATCTCGACGATGTTGGCGGCATTGGCCAGCTCCACATTCACCCCGAAACGGCCGGAGGCGATCTGGATGCCGCGGGTACGCAGGTACTTCCCGAGCATGTCTTTGATCTCGCCGCCCTCGCCGTTGAGGCTGATCATGTTGAGCTGTTCAGCCGCCTCGGCGTAGGCGCGGAAGGCGATTTCGTTCTGCGAGCCAAAGGACATCGAGCTGATGATGAGCGGCAGGCTGTGCTCGCCCACGCTGATGTCCACCTCTCTCGGGTCGAGAGGCGGGCGTTCCCGGCGGGCCTTTTCCAGGTTGAGGTCGGCCAGGTGGCGGATGGCGATCGGGTTGGTGCGCTCCTCGTTTTCCAGCTTGTCGGCGTATTCGCGATAGGCGATCTCCCCGGCGGCCAGTTGGCCGATCGACTTCCAGATGCGCGGGAAGAGGCGGAACAGCTTGGCTGGCTTGGCTGCATTGGAATGGAAGTCGTCGTAGCGCTTGCGGCTGTCCGCTTCCAGGTCGGAAAAGGACGTGCCGGCCGTCTCAGAACCGAGAAAGTTGGTGATGCCGAGCACGGCGGCCACCTCGTCGCGCAGGCCGATGGACGCAAATTGCCGCGTGTAGCCCCGCAGCTCATGCACGCCGAGGGTGGAGATCACCTTCTCGATCCCCTTGGTGAGGGCGTGGTACAGGTTGACGACAGATGCTGCCGCCTCGCCGTTCTTGCCGCCGGACACCGTGGCAAAGAGGAGGTAGGGGCTGACGGCGTCGGCACCGAACCCGCAGGCGAGCACCAGGTCATGCAGGGAGCGGATGGCTCCCGAGCGCAGGATAATGCCCGCGCGGCGGCGCAGGTTGCCGTTGCCGGGCTCGGCCTGCTTCAGGGCCGTGTCGATGGCGGCCAGGCACAGGTGCGGGTCGATCCAGTAGCGGCCGTCCTGGTGGCACGGCGAATCGTCGAGCAAAATGAGTGTTGCCCCGGCCCGCACCGCCTTGACTGCTTCGTCGGCCATGGCCTTCAGGGCGTCCCGCATCGACTGCCCGTCGACGAAGAACGTGCCGATGGTGTGCACGCCGCCGCCCACCTTGGCGAAGTGGGCCAGTACTTCCTCAAAGGACCACGTGCCGAGCCGGCGTGCCGCTTCCTGCCCCAGCGGTCCTTCCAGGAGGATGGGGGAAGGCAGCTCGAGAACGTCGCCGCGGTCTTCGGCCGTAGCCAGGGTGGGCCGGCGGCCGATCACCACCCGCGTGGAGAAGTGCTCCATTTCCCGCTCGCGGTCGATGGCCGGATTCGTCACGACGGCGACGCTTTCCTTGATGTAGTCAGCGATGTTCTGCCGTTCCCTGGCCAGCGCGGCGAGGGGGGCGTCATGGCCGAGGGAGCGGATGGGTTCGGCGCCGCTTGCGGCCATTTGCTCGGCCAGCTGGATCTGCTCGCGTTCCCAGCCAAAGGCGGCATAGAGGTTGTTCGTCACGTCCAGGATGGGTTCCCGATGTTCCACCTCCGCCGGCGGCTGGCCGACGTCCAGACGATGGCGGAACCCGCGGAAGTCGACCTTTTGCGCTAGGCGGCGGTACACTTCCTCCTGCAGCTCGTGGTGGGCAAACCGGCGGATACCGCCTTCCGGGAGCAGCTGGACGCCCACCTTTTCCCCGGGGGCGAGGGGCTTGGGTTCGGCCACCATTTCCGTGACCGGGATGAGCCCCTGTTCCGAGGAGAAGTAGAGCGCACGCTCGTCCTCCACCATCCACAACGGGCGCAGCCCCAGAGCGTCAACGCTGAAGACGCATTCGTCCTTGTAGCGGGAGACGATGCCCGCCGGCCCCTGGGCGAAGTGGCCCCAGGTCTCGCGGATGTAGGCGTACAGATCCTGCAGCTCGGGCCGCAGCTGCTTGATTTCGTTGATGATCGGCGGGAACAGGAACTCCATCGCCTCGAATAGCGTCAGGTTGTAGCGGTGGATGAGTGTTTCCGCTGTCCGGTTGAGGTTTTGCGAGTCGCTGCCGCCTTCCACTAGCGGAACGCCGAGCATTTCAGCCTCTTCCTCCAGACGGGTGATCGTGTTGATCTCCCCGTTGTGCCCGAGGAGGGTGAAGGGCTGCACGCGGAAGAAGTTGGACAGGGTGTTGGTCGAGTAGCGGTTGTGGCCGATCGTCACCGTCGACTGGAACTCGGGACGGCCGATGTCGTGGAAGTACTTCGGCAGGATGCCGGCCGCCCCCATCACCTTGTAGGCGACGGTGTGATTGCTCAGGGAGGCCACGTGCACACGGTGCGCCGCCTCGATGGCCACGTGCAGCTCAAAGAGGTTGGCCTCCAGGGAGCGCGTCCGGTCGACGTTCTCGGCGAGGAGGGCTACCTGCCAAAAGACAGGAGATTCCTTGCGGGCGTTTTTGCCCAGCACGGCGGGATTGACGTTGTCCACTTCTTCGCACAGCAGGGCAAAGCCCGCCGCTTCCAGCCGCGCGCGGATGTCGGCCATCACCGCCTCGCGGTCGAGATCGCGCGGGATGAAGATATGCCCGACGGCAAAGCGCTTGTCGAAGGCCAACTCGCCGCTCTTGCCGGCCGCCAGCAGTTTTTGCGCCCACAGCGTGCGCGGAATGTCGCAGAGGATGCCGCAGCCGTCACCTTCGCCGTCGATGAAGCCGGAGCGGTGCTCCATCTTGATAAGGGCATCCAGGACGCGCAGGATGTTCTCGTGGGACGGCTTCCCGTCTTTCTCGATCACACAGACGATACCACAGGCATCGTGCTCGGTGAGGTGGTGATTCCGAAAACGGGTGATCTCACGCTGGACAACGTTCTTGTGTTTCATCATTTTGGGGGTCAGGGCGAGCTGACCGCTTCACCTCCTATCCGAAATGGTCGAAGGGGAAGGAAAAGTTTCTCTATTCCGTCTGTTTTCCAGATCTCGACATATCGTTCGGGAATCGTTGTCCGCCAGCGAGGGCGGCGTGCACACTCCATGCAAGGAAACGCTTCTGACTGTCCCGCAGGTGTCGGTGGGACACGCAGGGGACGTACGGAAAAAGTTAAGTATAGCATAGCATGACAAGGGGATCAGCACAATAGGGGGACGTTGATTTTTATGCAGTTGAAAGCGTTTTTATTCCGTTTCCACAACTTTTTATCTTGCGCGTCGGAATCAAAACCGAATGAAATTGGGATAAATAAGGAAAATGTTCGGATATTACACGAAAACAAACCCGCGCCCCTTTCCGGAAAGGGGCGCGGGTGACACCGTGCGGACGTGTTTACAATTGGGCGAAAGCGCGGTCGACCGCTTTCACGGTGTAGGCGATGTCGTCTTCCGTGTGGGCGAGGGTAATGAACCACGCCTCGTACTTGGACGGTGCGAGGTATACCCCCTGGTCGAGCATGAGATGGAAGAACCGGGCAAAGCGTTCCCCGTCGGAGGCCTGCACGTCGGCGTATTGTTTCACGGGACGGTCGGTGAAGTAGACGGCGAGGGCACCTTTTACCCGGTTGACCTGCACCGGGATGCCGTGGCGCGCTGCCGCCTCCTCAATGCCCTCCTGCAGCAGGCGTCCGAGGCGGTCGAGGTGCTCGTAGACCCCCGGCTCGCGCAGCACCTCCAGGCAGGCGATGCCGGCGCGGATCGACGCCGGGTTGCCGGCCATCGTTCCGGCCTGGTACGCCGGGCCGAGGGGCGCCACCTGTTCCATGATCTCACGCCGCCCGCCGTAGGCACCGATGGGCAGCCCGCCGCCGATGATCTTGCCGAGGGCGGTCATGTCGGGGACAAAGCCCAGCAGGTCTTGCGCGCCGCCGTAGTGGAAGCGGAAGGCGGTGATCACCTCGTCGTAGATGACGAGAGCGCCGCATTCGCGGGCGATGCGGTGGACGGTATCGAGGAAGCCGGGCTCCGGTGGGACGATACCGAAGTTGCCGACGATGGGCTCGACCAGCACCGCCGCCACTTCACCGCCCCATCGGTCCATCGCTTCGGTGTAGGCGACGGGGTCGTTGTAGGGGACGGTGATCACCTCGTTGGCGATGGACTGGGGGATACCGGCGCTGTCGGGAATCCCGAGTGTGGCAGGACCCGAACCGGCGGCGACGAGGACAAGGTCGGAGTGGCCGTGGTAGCAACCGGCAAACTTGAGGATCTTCGTCCGCCCGGTGTACGCGCGGGCCACGCGGATGCACGTCATCACCGCCTCGGTACCGGAGTTGACGAAGCGGATCTTCTCCATGGAGGGGATGGCCTCGCGCAACATGCGGGCGAAGGTGATCTCCCATTCGGTCGGCGTGCCGTACAGTGTACCGTTTTGCGCCGCCTCGCAAATGGCCCGCGTGATGTGCGGGTGGGCGTGGCCGCAAATGATCGGACCAAAGGCGGCCAGGTAGTCGATATACCGGTTGCCGTCGGCATCCCAGAAGTAGGCGCCCTCGGCGCGAACCATGAACACCGGCGCCCCGCCGCCGACGGCCTTGAAGGAACGAGAGGGGCTGTTGACGCCGCCGACGATCACGTCGAGGGCTTGTTCGTACAGTTCGGCAGATCGCATGCGCTTCATCACGGTTCCTCCTTTCGGCCGACAGGGATTGGGATGTTCGGGGTTGAGGGCGTCCTCGCTCATTGTACCGCACCTTTTTTATAATGGAAGGAGAACGTTTGGTGAACTTGCGGGGAGGTGCACGGGCGATGGAAAAGCTACAGGCCCTCATCGAGATTCCGCGCGACAGCCGCGAACGGTACACCTGGAACGAGGCGAAGCGCGCGTGGGTGGTGTCGGAGGCGCTGGAGGTGACCTGTCCGGAAAACTACGGCCACATCCCCAAGACGATCGGCAACGACGGAGAGCCCCTCGACATCGTCGTGCTGACCGATCGTCCCCTCCTCGTCGGCAAACCCTTTGTGTGCCGCCCGATCGGCATCCTCTTGCGCAAGGACGGCGACCACAAGCTCCTGGCCGTGCCGCTGAACGAGCGGCGGTGGAAAACGCCCGAAGATATCCCGAACTGGCGCCGCATTCGATTGGAAGCCTTTCTTACCATCTCCAGCCCGCTAACCGGTTACGGCAACGAGGAAACGGCGATGGAGGTGTTGACCGAAGCGCGGCTCCGCTACCTGCAAAAGCACGGTCTGGACTGAGTGACAGAGAAGGGATGGGGTATGTATCGCATCGAAGCACGCAACTTGACCAAAACGTTTAAGACCCACAAGAGCCGCCCCGGGTTGCTCGGGGCGCTTCGCGATCTGTTCACGCGCCAGTACACCACCATCACCGCCGTTGACGGCATCGACTTGCTGGTTGAGGAGGGGGAGATGGTTGGCTATATCGGCGCCAACGGGGCCGGCAAATCGACGACGATCAAGATGCTCACCGGCATCCTGATGCCGACGGCCGGCTTCTTGCGCGTCAACGGCATGGATCCGCACCGCGAGCGCGAACGGTTTGTCCGCACCATCGGCGTGGTGTTCGGCCAGCGCAGCCAGCTGTGGTGGGACCTGGCTGTTCAGGAGTCGTTTCGCCTCCTGCAGCACGTCTATCGCGTTCCCGACGATGTGTACCGCCGCCACATGGGCTACGTGATCGAGGTGCTGGATATCGGTGACCTCCTTGACCGGCCCGTACGCAAGCTCTCCCTCGGCCAGCGTATGCGCTGCGAGTTAGCGGCGGCCTTCGTGCACAACCCGCCGCTTCTCTTTCTCGACGAGCCGACGATCGGCCTTGATGTGCTGATCAAGATGAAGGTGCGCGAGTTCTTGCGTGAAATGAACCGCACCTATGGAACGACGATTCTTCTCACCACCCATGACCTGTCGGATATCGAGGCCCTCTGCTCCCGCGTGGTGATGCTCGACAAGGGGCGCATCCTCTACGACGGCAGCCTCGAGGAGTTGCGCCGGCGGTGGGCAGAGGAAAAGCGGGTGGTGGTCGAGTTTGCCCGACCGGTGCCCGTTGAGGACCTGAACCGCCATACGGCGGACTTGCCCGTCACTTGGGAGCAGGAGCACCCGTATCGCAGCCGGGCCGTGCTGCATCAGGGGGACGGGGCCTTGGTGTCCAGCTTGTTGGCCCGCCTCCAGACCTATCCCGTGACCGACGTGCGCGTCGAGGAGACGAGCACGGAAGAGATCGTCAGCCGCATCTATGCCGAGGGGATGGCCCGTGCGTAGCCCGGAGCGGAACCCCTGGTGGTGGTGCCGGCCCGCCGCTGGTCTGGCGCGGATGTGGACGGCCCTCCGTCCCTACGCCGAATGGGTGCGCCTGCGCTTTTTGCTGATGCTGGCCTACCGGGTCAACTACTACAGCGGCATTGCCGTCTACACGATCAACATCGGGGCGTACTACTTCTTGTGGAAGGCCTTGTACCAGGGGGAGACCACCCTGGGCGGGCTGACGGCCACCCAGATGACCACCTATGTGGCCGTGGCTTGGATGGCGCGCTCCTTCTATTTCAACAACGTGGACCGGGAGATGGCGCAGGAGATCCGCGAAGGACGCGTGGCCGTGGAGCTGATTCGCCCCTACAACTACCTGGTGGTCAAGGCGATGCAGGCGTTGGGCGAAGGGCTCTTTCGGCTGTGCTTTTTTTCGGTTCCGGGTATGGTGTTGGTCTCCTTCCTGTTGCCGGTGGATCTGCCCGAAAGTCCGCACACCTGGGGGTTGTTTGCCCTCAGCCTGCTGCTGAGCTTTGTCATCAACACCCAGCTCAACCTTCTCACCGGTCTCATGGCCTTCTTCCTGCTCAACAATGAAGGCCTGATGTACGCCAAGCGCGTCGTCGTCGACCTGTTTTCCGGGCTCATCCTTCCCCTTTCCCTCTTTCCCGAATGGGCGCGGGCGATCCTCGTCCTCTTGCCGTTCCAGGCCATCAGCTATCTGCCCACAATGATCGTCACGGGGGCGTGGACAACGGCGCAGATTGAGCAGGCCCTGCTCGTGCAGCTGGTGTGGAGTCTCCTGCTTGTCGTGCCGATCCGAGCGCTGTGGGTCTTGGCCCGCCGGAAGCTGGTGGTGCAGGGGGGATGACGGACGTGTGGCGGTTGCTTTCCCTGTTTTGGGTGTACTTGGCCCAGTACCTCAAGGCGCGCATGGCCTACCGGTACGATTTTCTCGTGCAGGGGCTCACCGATGTGGTCTGGCAGCTGGTCAACCTCGTCTTCATCCTGGTCGTCTTTACCCACGTCCCGACGCTGGGCGGCTGGAGTCGCGACGAGATCCTGTTCATCTATGGGTATTTCCTCGTCCCGTACGGGATTTTTGCGTGCCTGTTCAACCTGTGGGACTTTCAGGAGCGCTACATTCTCCGCGGTGAAATCGACCGCGTCCTGACACGTCCGATCCACAGCCTGGCCCAAGTGTGCCTGGAAAACCTGGATCCCGAGGCCTTGTTCGGCGTGGTGACCGGCCTGATCATCATGGGCTATGCCGGCTATCGGCTCGGTCTCGATTTGACGTGGTATGACCCGCTGGTATTCCTCCTGCTCGTGGTGGGCAGCGTGCTCGTGTATGCCGGCATCTACGTGGCCATTGCCGCCATCGGCTTTTTCGCCGACGCCAAGACGGGCATCGCCCCGATGGTGTGGAACCTCCAAAACTACGGCCGCTACCCGGTCGACATCTACAACCGCCTGATCCGCATTGTGCTCACCTGGATCCTGCCCTTCGCCTACGTCGGCCTGTACCCGTCGTCCTACTTCCTGGGGCGGAAAACCTACTACGTTTATGCTGCCGCCACGCCGGTGGTGGGGGCGGTCGTCTTTGCCCTCGGCCTGTGGGCGTGGAACGCCGGCGTGCGGCGCTACCGGGGGGTTGGGTCGTAGCGGGGCGTTTGGGTGGGAGGCCGGTGCGGCGTCACCGGGGGTGTCATGGATGAACCGGCGACAGGCGCGGTATAATGGAAAAGACAGGCGGACCGCTGGGACACGAGGAGGGGACAGGAGATGGACGAGTTGACCGTTGGGCAACCGGCGCCCGATTTCACGCTGCCTGCCACGGGAGGGAAAACCCTCTCCCTGTCGGACTTTCGGGGCCGGAACGTGGTGCTGTACTTCTATCCGAAGGACATGACGCCGGGGTGCACGCGCGAGGCGGCCGATTTTTCGCGCCTGGCCGACGCTTTTGCCGCGGCCGATACCGTGATCTTGGGCGTCAGCACCGATGATGTGGCGTCCCATGAAAAGTTTGCTGCCAAACACAACATTCCCTTCCCGCTTCTCAGCGACACCGAGGCCGAGGTTTGCCGGCGCTACGGGGTGTGGAAGGAGAAGAAGAACTTCGGGAAGACGTACATGGGCATCGAGCGGTCCACCTTTGTCATCGACCGTGGGGGGAACATTGCGAAAATCTGGCGCAAGGTGAAAGTGGACGGCCACGCCGAAGAGGTGCTGGCGTTCGTGCGCGAGCACCTGGCCTGAAAGGAAGGAGGCCGGGCGGGATGGCCGGCTCCCGCCGACGGGAAAACGGCAGAACATTCACACGTTAGGAGAGGAGAGACACGTGCGCATCTACACGCGTTCCGGAGACAAAGGGGAGACGTCGCTGATCCACGGGGTGCGCGTGCCCAAGCACGCGGCCCGCGTAGAGGCGTACGGGACGTGCGACGAAGCCAACTCGTGCATTGGCCTGGCGCTGGCCTTGCTGCCTGCCGGCCCCGAATGGGACGAGGTGCGTCGGCAGCTGGCTGTGGTGCAGACGAAGCTGTTCCACGTCGGGGCGGAACTGGCCACGCCGCCGGACAAGCCAGTCGGCTGGCCGATCGGCGACGACGACGTGGTTGCCCTGGAGCGGCAGATCGACACCTTGGAGGCCCAGCTCCCCCCGCTGGCGAACTTCATCCTGCCGGGAGGGCATCCGGCCGGCGCCGCGCTGCATGTGGCCCGCACCGTCGTGCGGCGGGCCGAGCGGGCGGCGGTGCGCGTGGCAGCCGAGGAGGCCATCAACCCCGTTGTCGTCCGCTATCTAAACCGGCTCTCCGACTATCTGTTCGTGCTGGCGCGCTATGTCAACCAGCGATTGGGCTGCCCGGAACCAACGCTGCACGAGGGGGATGAGGATTAGGGGAGAAGGGATTGGGCCGTGGGTGCGGCCGCGTATGGTGCGGCGGGCGCAGAACAAGCCCCCATCCGCCTGACGGATGGGGGCGATTTGCGTGTTCGGCAAGGCACAGGGGTTCCGGAACTATCGGTACAGCCGACCGAGGGGGAAGGCGCGCGCCTCCGTCTCCCCTTCGAGATGGCCCCAGGCCATTACGCCGCGAACAAAGTCCAGGCGGAAGGGCCGGTCTTCGCCGACGACGCGATACGTCTCCCCGGGGCGAAAGGCGCGCGGGTCGCACAGGTACGATTTGGCCAGGAAGAGGCGCTGCTCCAGCACCTCTGCTTCCGCCATGAGCCCCTGGTTGCGCTTGGTTTCCACATCCCGTTGCAGGCGGTCGATTTCCCGCCGCAATTCGTCGGGCGTCAGGTCGCTTAGCCGTCGGTTCATGGTCGTCCCTCCTCAGACATGGGAAGACGGGAGATGGTATACTAAGACGGTGGGCGGTCCGAAAGGGAGCGACAGTGGCTGCCAAGGCGCGCAGGTCAAGGGAGGAATCGGCATGGGCAAAGGTCATCGGTCGCGTACCGCACGCCATGCAGCGGATGTACCGGTTGCCACGGTGTTGCGGGAGCTCGAAGCATTATACCCCGAAGCCCGCTGCGAGCTCAACTTTCGCAATCCGTTCGAGCTCTTGATTGCGACGATCCTCTCGGCTCAGTGTACGGACAAAAAGGTGAACGAGGTCACGGCGACGCTGTTTGAAAAGTACAAGCGGCCGGAGGACTACCTTCGCTTGACGCAGGAGGAACTGGAACGGGAAATTCGCGGGCTAGGGTTGTATAAGAATAAGAGTAAAAACATCCTGGCGACGTGCCGCATTCTGCACGAGAAGCACAACGGCGAGGTGCCCCGCACGCGGGAGGAGCTGGAAGCCCTGCCCGGCGTGGGGCGAAAGACGGCCAACGTGGTCCTTTCCAACGCCTTTGGGGTGCCCGCGATCGCCGTCGACACCCACGTGTTTCGCGTGGCCAACCGAATCGGGCTGGCTCAATCCGACGATGTTCGTGAAACCGAGGAACAGCTGATGGCGGTGATCCCGAAGGAAAAGTGGTCACAAGCCCATCACTGGCTCATCTGGCACGGACGTCGCATCTGCACGGCGCGCAACCCCCGCTGCAGCGCGTGTCCCATTCGCCCGCACTGTCGCTACGCGCAGGAAACCCGAAGCGCGGCCGCCGGGTCGTTCAGTTGACAAGGGATAAAGGGAAACGTAAACTATCTATAAAGATTGATAAGAATTTTAAAGGGGCGTACCAGCCAATACCTGATGGTTTTTCTTCTTGATGGGAGTGCACACCCATGCGTTCACATCGGCTCGAAAAAGCGATTGAGAAGTTGAAAGCCAATGGCGTGCGCATCACGCCGCAGCGGTACGCCATTCTGGCGTATCTGATCGAGAGCATGTCCCACCCTACGGCCGACGAGATCTACAAGGCCCTGGAGAAACAGTTTCCGAACCTGAGCGTGGCCACGGTGTACAACAATCTGCGCCTCTTCAAGGAAGCGGGTTTGGTGCGGGAATTGACATACGGGGACAATTCCAGCCGTTTTGACGCCAATATGAGCGAGCACTACCACGTGATTTGCACGTCCTGCGGAAAGATTGTTGACTTTGCCTATCCGCCGCTAACGGAAGTTGAGGTGGTGGCGGAGAAGGTGACCGGTTTCCATGTGAAGAGCCACCGAATGGAAGTGTACGGCTTATGCCGGGAGTGCCAGGAAGTGACCCATTGAGGGACCTGGAAAAAAGGCAGCCGCGCGA
>NZ_BAAIFH010000006.1:0-1175000 GCF_054654135.1 Calditerricola yamamurae | reverse complement strand
AAAGGGCGCACGGTGGATGCCTCGGCGCCAGGAGCCGATGAAGGGCGCGGCAAACGGCGATACGCCCCGGGGAGCCGTAAGCAGGCGTCGATCCGGGGATTCCCGAATGGGGTAACCCACCGCCCGGAATGGGGCGGTATCCCGGAGGTGAATCCATAGCCTCCGGGAGGGCACACCGGGGGAACTGAAACATCTTAGTACCCCGAGGAAAAGAAAGCAACCGCGATTCCCTTAGTAGCGGCGAGCGAACGGGGAAGAGCCTAAACCGGAAGGCGTTGCCTTCCGGGGTCGTGGGGCGCCTCACATGGGAGTGACAAAAGGCGATGGTAGGTGAAGAGGTCTGGAAAGGCCCGCCAGAGAGCGTGACAGCCGCGTAACCGAAACCGTCGCCTCTCCCGAGGCGGACCCCGAGTACCACGGGACACGGGAAATCCCGTGGGAATCCGGGAGGACCACCTCCCAAGGCTAAATACTCCCTGGCGACCGATAGCGCACCAGTACCGTGAGGGAAAGGTGAAAAGCACCCCGGGAGGGGAGTGAAAGAGAACCTGAAACCGTGTGCCTACAAGCAGTCGGAGCGCTATGCCCGCAAGGGCAAGCGTGACGGCGTGCCTTTTGTAGAATGAACCGGCGAGTTACGGTCGCGTGCGAGGTTAAGGCTGGTGAGCCGGAGCCGTAGCGAAAGCGAGTCCGAACAGGGCGCTTCAGTACGCGGCCGTAGACCCGAAACCGGGTGATCTACCCATGCCCAGGGTGAAGTCGGGGTAATGCCCGACGGAGGCCCGAACCGGTTGGTGTTGAAAAACCATCGGATGAGGTGTGGGTAGGGGTGAAATGCCAATCGAACCCGGAGATAGCTGGTTCTCCCCGAAATAGCTTTAGGGCTAGCCTCGGGATGTGAGTGCCGGAGGTAGAGCACTGATTGGGCTAGGGGCCCTCACCGGGTTACCGAACTCAGTCAAACTCCGAATGCCGGCCACTCGAATCCCGGGAGTCAGACTACGAGCGCTAAGGTCCGTGGTCGAGAGGGGAACAGCCCAGACCGCCAGCTAAGGCCCCCAAGTGCGCGCTAAGTGGGAAAGGATGTGGCGTTGCGAAGACAACCAGGATGTTGGCTTAGAAGCAGCCATCATTTAAAGAGTGCGTAATAGCTCACTGGTCGAGTGACGCTGCGCCGAAAATGTACCGGGGCTAAGCGCGCCGCCGAAGCTGCGGGTGCCGCTCCGCACGGAGCGGCGCGGTAGGGGAGCGTTCCGCCCAGCGCCGAAGGCCGACCGTGAGGACGGCTGGAGCGGGCGGAAGTGAGAATGCCGGTGTGAGTAGCGATAAGACGGGTGAGAATCCCGTCCGCCGGAAGCCTAAGGATTCCTGAGGAAGGCTCGTCCGCTCAGGGTTAGTCGGGACCTAAGCCGAGGCCGAAAGGCGTAGGCGATGGACAACGGGTTGATATTCCCGTACCACCTCCGCTCCGCTTGAGCGATGGGGGGACGCAGGAGGGTAGGGGAGCGCGCGACTGGAAGTGCGCGTCCAAGCGGTTAGGCCGGCAGATAGGCAAATCCGTCTGCCACCAAGGCTGAGCCGTGACGGCGAGGGGAAATCCAGTACCCGAAGTCCCTGATCCCACACTGCCAAGAAAAGCCTCTAGCGATGGAGCGAGGTGCCCGTACCGCAAACCGACACAGGTAGGCAGGGAGAGAATCCTCAGGCGCGCGGAAGAACCCTCGCTAAGGAACTCGGCAAAATGGCCCCGTAACTTCGGGAGAAGGGGCGCCTCGGTAGGGTGATGAGCCCGAGGAGGCCGCAGTGAAAAGGCCCAAGCGACTGTTTATCACAAACACAGGTCTCTGCGAAGCCGTAAGGCGATGTATAGGGGCTGACGCCTGCCCGGTGCTGGAAGGTTAAGGGGAAGGGTGAGCGCCTTTCGGCGCGAAGCCCTGAACCGAAGCCCCAGTAAACGGCGGCCGTAACTATAACGGTCCTAAGGTAGCGAAATTCCTTGTCGGGTAAGTTCCGACCCGCACGAAAGGCGTAACGACTTGGGCACTGTCTCGGCGAGGGATCCGGTGAAATCGTAGTACCTGTGAAGATGCAGGTTACCCGCGACTAGACGGAAAGACCCCGTGGAGCTTTACTGCAGCCTGATATTGAATTTTGGTGCGGCCTGTACAGGATAGGTGGGAGCCTGCGAACCCAGGCCGCCAGGCCTGGCGGAGGCGCCGGTGGGATACCACCCTGGCCGTACCGAAATTCTAACCCGCGACCGTCACCCGGTCGGGGAACAGTGTCAGGCGGGCAGTTTGACTGGGGCGGTCGCCTCCTAAACGGTAACGGAGGCGCCCAAAGGTTCCCTCAGCGCGGTCGGAAATCGCGCGTCGAGTGCAAAGGCAGAAGGGAGCCTGACTGCAAGACCGACAGGTCGAGCAGGGACGAAAGTCGGGCTTAGTGATCCGGTGGTCCCGCGTGGAAGGGCCATCGCTCAACGGATAAAAGCTACCCCGGGGATAACAGGCTGATCTCCCCCAAGAGTCCACATCGACGGGGAGGTTTGGCACCTCGATGTCGGCTCGTCGCATCCTGGGGCTGAAGTCGGTCCCAAGGGTTGGGCTGTTCGCCCATTAAAGCGGCACGTGAGCTGGGTTCAGAACGTCGTGAGACAGTTCGGTCCCTATCTGTCGCGGGCGCAGGAAATCTGAGAGGAGCTGCCCCTAGTACGAGAGGACCGGGGTGGACGCACCGCTGGTGTACCAGTTGTCCCGCCAGGGGCACCGCTGGGTAGCCATGTGCGGCCGGGATAAGCGCTGAAAGCATCTAAGCGCGAAGCCCCCCTCAAGATCAGATTTCCCACCGGGTTAACCGGGTAAGACCCCTCGGAGATGACGAGGTCGATCGGCCCGAGGTGTAAGCGCGGCAACGCGTTCAGCCGACGGGTCCGAATCGGTCGAGGGCTTAACCCACTCCCCATCACCCCCGCGGTCCGGTTTTCAGGGTGCAACCGCACCCCAAACCCCTTGCGTTTCCTACCAACCTTGTGCTACAATCCATCCCGTGTCTGGTGACGATAGCGGAGGGGACACACCCGTTCCCATCCCGAACACGGAAGTTAAGCTCTCCAGCGCCGATGGTACTTGGGGCGCGAGCCCCTGGGAGAGTAGGTCGTTGCCAGGCACGGAATCATTCCGCAGTAGCTCAACGGTAGAGCGGCCGGCTGTTAACCGGTAGGTTGCAGGTTCGAATCCTGCCTGCGGAGCCACGCGGAGAGGTGGCCGAGAGGTCGAAGGCGCACGCCTGGAGAGCGTGTAGGCGGGATCACTCGCCTCGTGGGTTCGAATCCCACCCTCTCCGCCATTTTGCTCCTGCTTCTTGAGGGGAAACGACGCGGGGTGGAGCAGCCAGGTAGCTCGTCGGGCTCATAACCCGAAGGTCGCAGGTTCAAATCCTGCCCCCGCAACCAATGCGGAGCCGTGGTGAAGCTGGAGTTCACGCCGGTCTGTCACACCGGAGGTCGCGGGTTCGAGTCCCGTCGGCTCCGCCACTTCTTCCTTGTTTTCAACCTGAAATCTTGACAAATTCACGTTGGTGTGTTAAAATAATCGACGTCATCGGATGCCGGTGTAGCTCAATTGGTAGAGCAACTGACTTGTAATCAGGAGGTTGGAGGTTCGAGTCCTCTCGCCGGCACCATGTGTAGACAACCCGGTTCGATACGAACCGGTTCTTTAAAGAGAAAGAGAGATACAGGGGCGTAGTTTAATGGTAGAACGGCGGTCTCCAAAACCGCTAGTGTGGGTTCGATTCCTGCCGCCCCTGCCAAACGTGGCGACTATGGCGAAGTGGTTAACGCACCGGATTGTGGCTCCGGCATTCGTGGGTTCGAGTCCCACTAGTCGCCCCATTCCTTCGTTTCTCTCCGTTGGGGTGTAGCCAAGCGGTAAGGCAACGGACTTTGACTCCGTGATGCGTAGGTTCGAATCCTACCACCCCAGCCATTCTCCACTTTTCCTTCTTCTCTCAACATGCGGAAGTAGCTCAGTGGTAGAGCACCGCCTTGCCAAGGCGGGGGTCGCGGGTTCGAGTCCCGTCTTCCGCTCCATATCCGAGTGAGGAGGCATAGCCAAGTGGTAAGGCAAGGGACTGCAAATCCCTGATCCCCAGTTCGAATCTGGGTGCCTCCTCCACTTTTTCTTATGCCGGGGTGGCGGAATTGGCAGACGCACAGGACTTAAAATCCTGGGGTTCACATGAACCGTGCCGGTTCAAGTCCGGCCCTCGGCACCATGCGGAACGCATGACGGATGTACAAGCTGGATTGTGTGCCCGTAGCTCAGCTGGATAGAGCGTCTGACTACGAATCAGAAGGTCGGGAGTTCGAGTCTCTCCGGGCACACCATTTGTTTGTGCCGGTGTGGCGGAATTGGCAGACGCGCGCGACTCAAAATCGCGTTCCCTTGCGGGAGTGGGGGTTCGAGTCCCTTCACCGGCACCACGCTACATAGCCGAAAACCCTTAGGATCCATCGGGAAGCGGATCCTAAGGGTTTTTTGCTTTTGTCCACGAGGGTGCCGTTCGGCTATGCGCCTACCAGCGGACCAACGGCGTGCCGTCCCCGCTTATACGACCCGGACGTTGTACGTGCGCATCCAGTGGTCCACCTGCACGAGGTAGGCGAAAAATTGCGGCCGTCCCATGAGCTGGCCGAACAAAGGCACCTCCGGTGCGGATGGATCTTGCTCGGCCCATTCCCGTATCGCCGTGGCGTTGACGAAGGGGCGCAGCGGCGACGTGGGATCCTCCAGGATGGAAAGGACCAGTCGCTTCACGGTTTCCCAGTAGAGCGGGTGGTACGTTTTCGGATACGGGCTTTTCTTGCGCCACAACACGTTGGCGGGCAACACGCCCGCTAAGGCATGGCGGAGGAGTCCCTTTTCCCGCTGCTGATAGAACTTCATCGCCCAGGGGACGTTCCACAGGTACTCCACAATGCGGTGGTCGCAGAAGGGCACGCGCAGCTCCAGCCCCGCCGCCATGCTCATGCGGTCTTTGCGGTCGAGGAGCGTAGGCATCCAGCGCGTGAGATTCAGGTAAAACAGTTCGCGCACCTTGGCGTCCTGCGGCGGTTCACCGGGGAGACGCGGGACTTCGTCGAGGGCTTCCTGATAGCGGCGGTCCAGGTAGGTTTCCGGTTGGACCAGATCGACCAGTTCCCTGGAAAAGAGACGGATGCGTGCGGGGAGATTCCGCATCCACGGGAAGGTTTTGGCGCGTTGCGTCTCCTCGCGATAGAACCACGGGTATCCGCCGAATACCTCGTCGGCGCATTCGCCGGAGAGCCCCACGGTGGCTTTCTCCTTGATTGCCCGGCTGAAAAGCAAGAGCGACGCGTCGACGTCGGCCATTCCGGGCAGATCGCGGGCGACGACAGCATCCCGCAGGGCGGCAACAAGGTCGGGAGTATCGATGAAGACCGTGTGGTGAACCGTGCCCAGCGCATTGGACACGCGCGTCACCCAGGGGGCGTCGGGATTGGGTTGGAACGCGGTGGGGCGGAAATAGCGGTCGTTGTCCACGTAGTCGATGGACCAGGTATGCAAAGGACCGCGGCCATCCCGCGTGAGGGCCCCTGCGGCAAAGGCAGTGATGGTGCTGGAGTCGAGGCCGCCCGACAGCAGCGTGCAGATTGGCACGTCGGAGATCAGCTGACGCTCAACCGCGTCCTGCACCAGTTCCCGGACGCGCGCGACGGTGGTCGGGAAATCGTCCGGGTGCGGCGCGCTCTCCAATTGCCAATACGGGCGCTCAAGGACGCGGTGGCGCGAGACGATCATCTGCCAGCCGGGTTTCAATTCCCGCACGTGGCGAAATACACCGTGGCCGGGCGTCCGGGACGGCCCCATGACAAAGATTTCGGCCAGTCCTTCGGCGTCAATTTCCGGTTCGACGGCGGGGTGGGCGAGCAGGCTTTTCAATTCGGAGGCAAAGAGGAACGCCGAACCGCGCTGGGCAAAGAAAAGGGGCTTAACCCCCAGCCGGTCGCGCGCCAGAAACAGTTCCTCCTTGGCAACATCCCAGATGGCGAAGGCGAACATGCCATTCAGCCGCTCCACGCACGCCGGTCCCCACTCCAGGTACGAGAGGAGCAACGCTTCGGTGTCCGAGCGGGTGAGAAACCGATGGCCGCGGGCGGTGAGTTCATGCTGCAGCTCGGCAGTGTTGTACAACTCGCCGTTATAGACGAGGACAAAGGCCTGTTTCCCTTTCGTGCGGACCATGGGTTGGACGCCGCCTTCCGGGTCGATCACAATCAGGCGGCGGTGAACCAGCCCCGCCCGCGCCGACACCCAGGTACCTTCCGCGTCAGGCCCACGGTGCGCCAGCGCGTCGGCCATCGCGCGGAGCACCTGCTGCTGATGGCGCAGGTCGCGTTCCCAATCCACCCATCCGGCAATCCCGCACATTGGCTTACAACCCCTTCCGAGTCAGAATGCCTTGCACCGGGCGTGAGCCCAATTCTGGGATACTCTATGCAGCCGAAGGGCGCGGGGTTCGCGGTCGGCACGACAAACGCCCCCGCCGCGACGGCGAGGGCGTTGCCTCGGGGATCGTATCGAACTTATAAATCCATGAAGATCAGGGCGGCCGAGACGGCACCGACCAGCAGGCCGAGCACGGCCAACGAGTACTGGGGTTTCATGTTGTGCGTGGGGCGCGGCAGCACGCCGACAACGATCAGGATGAACGCCACTAAGGCCAGCAAGCAGCCCAGGGTAAAGAGCATGACGCTTCCCTCCTTATATTGCACGATTACTTTCTTTATTCTACCATGGCCAACGGGTGGGGGCCAGAAAGCGAGCGTTGGCGAAAATCGGCGAAGATTGCCGTTGCATGTCCGGGGTGGACTCCGTATAATAAGAAGCAGCATAAGCGGGTGTAGTTCAGTGGTAGAACACCGGCCTTCCAAGCCGGACGCGAGGGTTCGATTCCCTTCACCCGCTCCATTGGTGCGCAGGCGCAACGCGGTCTTTCGCTCCGGAGGGACGAAGGACCGCGTTTTTTGTTTTTGGCTGCGGCGAACATCTTCCTCGGAGGACGGGGGTTACGGGTTTTCCTCCTCAAACTGCAGAAAGCGCCAGTACCGCATTACCTGGCGCCGCTTCGCGGGGGGTGCCTGTAGAAACTCGTACAAAAAGGCGGCCTCTTCATTGGGCAGCGACTCGCGCATGATGCCCCACAAGGTTTCCGGGACCACCCGGCTGTCCGTTTCGGTCCGGCCGAAGAAAGCGGGGTGGTCGGTGCGGCCGAGAAGGTAATCGGTGGAGACGCCGTACAGATCGGCAAAGCGGACCAGCAGATCAAGCGGAGGGGACCGGTGACCGTTTTCGTAACCCGAAACGGTCGATTCCGCGATTCCCAAGCGCCGGCCGACTTCCTTTGCGGTCCAGCCGTGTTTTTTGCGCAGGCGGCGCAAGCGTTCCCCAATCATTTCCTCCCCTCCTTTCTGCCTTCATCATAGTTTGCAGAATGCAAAGGGTCAACCGGCCGACGCGCCGGTTGTTGATTGATTCTTTGCAAATTGAATTGACACCATGCATAATGCAGGGTATGATGAGGGCAGAAATGAAGGGTGTTCCGGATTTGGAGGAGAGCGGATGAAGAGCTTGCTTCGTCAGGCGCGTGAAGCGCGGGGCCTTACAGTGGAGGAGGTTGCGGCGAAGCTGGGCATTCCGCCGGGGTACTATTCGCAAATTGAACGGGGTGAGCGCAGCGTCAGCGCCGAGCGGGCCAAGCAGATCGCCAGCGCGCTGGGCGTTTCCGTAGAGGCCGTGTTTACGCCGCTGCGGTATGCGCGTCGGGTTGGGACGTGCTCCCGGTCTGACTCTTTGGCCTAATGCCCAATGCCCGAGTTTCCGCTACAATGAGGAGCGGAAGGGAGGCATGGGCATGCAACTTCGGCCGGTTGCAACCCTCGACGAACTGCGCGCCCAGGTCCTGGACTGTACGGCGTGCCGCCTTTGTCAGAACCGCACGCAGGTGGTATTTGGGGAAGGCAACCCGCGTTCCCCCCTCATGATCGTTGGGGAAGGACCGGGGGCAACCGAAGACGAGATGGGGCGTCCCTTTGTCGGCAAGGCCGGGCAGCTTTTGAACCGCATTCTCGAAGCAGCCGGGATCCGGCGCGAGGCCATCTACATTACGAACATTGTCAAGTGCCGGCCGCCCGGCAACCGGACGCCTGAATACGACGAGATGATGACGTGCATCGCCATCTTGCGCGAGCAGTTCAAGCTGATCCGTCCTAAGATTCTGGTGCTCCTCGGCGCCGCGCCCACCCGCGCGATTTTGGACAAGAATGCGCGCATCACCCAGGTTCGTGGCCAGTGGTGGGAGCGCAAGGGCGTGCGCATCATGCCGACATACCACCCGGCCTACCTGCTTCGGAATCCGGCCAAGAAACGCGAAGCGTGGGAAGACTGGCAAAAGGTGCGCGATGCGTACCTGGCCCTGCTGGCGCAACAAGGAGAACCGGTCGGCTTGTGACGGTGGGGCCAACACGGTGACGGGCGGATCATCGGTCATGCGATAAAGTCTTGACGGACGGCGGCGGCTCCCGTCACCTTGGCAAACAGGTCGGCCGCCTCCTCGCGGGCGCGCGCGATGTCCGCTTCGGGAAAGCCGGGGGGAAGGTAGGCCACGTGGAGAAGATGGTGGGTGCCCTCCTGCACCTTGGTTCGCTCGGCATCCACGATGGGGCTGCCAAAGGGCCCGGCGGCATCGGCGAGGACGGGTTTGCCGGCGCAGCTGTTCTCGCGGCCATTGAGGCCGAGGTAGCGTTCCTCGGCGCGACCGAGGCGCAGGACCACGTCACCAACAATGGCGTCGCGGTTGTAGATGCCGCAGGGAAGGCCATACTGGATGGACAGGAAATTGTTCAGGTCGACGGCGGCGTTGATCCACCCGAGCGGCTTGCGCTGGAGGATGCGGCGCAACAGGGCTTCGGCCGACGGGCGGTAGCGAGCCGGGTCGATGCCCAGGGCCCGAAAGGCGTCGCGCCAAGCCCGCACGCCGGCATTGCGTTCCAGTCCGCCGGTGTTTTCATAGGTGAGGCGCAGGTGCTCGTGGAACAGCTCGATGCGCCCGCGAAGCGCCGGCGGCGTGGGCGTGATGTGGGCCTCGTCCACCCAGGTGACAAGCAGGCGCAGACCGGGCAAGCGGTTCTTCAGTTCGGCATCGATGACCAGCTGCAACGGGGTCCCTCCTTGTCCATCGTTTTTTTCTTTTTATACTTTTTTATACTATAGATCGCGGCAAACCCCAAGCGTCGCGGCGCGAGGATGGGATACGGAGAGGGGAGGGTGGATGTGATCGTTCTGGTAGCGGCCATGGGGAGAAACCGCGTCATTGGCAAAGCGGGCGGCCTGCCGTGGCATCTGCCGGCCGATCTCGCCCGTTTCCGCCGCCTGACGACGGGGAAGGTCGTGCTGATGGGGCGGAAAACCTTCGAGGCCATCGGGCGCCCCCTCCCCAACCGCGTGAACGTCGTCCTCACGCGTCGGCGCAGCTGGCGGCCCGAGGGGGTTCGAGTCGTCCACTCCGTAGACGAGGCGCTGGCGCGGTTCGGTGGGGATGACCTGTATGTGATCGGGGGAGCGACGGTGTTTCGCCAGTTCCTGCCGCTGGCGGAACGGATGCACCTGACCCACATCGAGATCGATGTGGACGGCGATGCCGTTTTTCCGCCCGTCGATGCGGCGGAGTGGGCGGTGGTCGCCAGGGAGAAGGGCCCGAAGGACGCGCAAAACCCCTACGATTACTGGTTCGTGGAGTACCGGCGGCGGCACTGAGCCACACTAAAGGGGACACCACCGGGTAAGGAGGTGGGGCGCTTGAACGCCCTGGCGAAACTGGTGCTGTTCCCGCTCATTCTCCGCCTATGGGGGTTGCGCGGCCCGTTCCAGGTGGGCATGTTCCTCGCCCTCGTCGGCGTGGTGGCCGATCGCCTCATTGTCCGGCGCTACGGGAACGGCCGGGGATTGGCCATGGGTCTTCCGTTCATGTATGCGACCCTGCGCACGGCCGGACAGGGTTCCCCCCTGCGCGCGGGAGGTGCCACGTTGGTGATGGGACTGGTGGAAGGGCTGCTTCACGCCTGGTTGGTCACCGGGCGCCGCCCGTCTCGGAAGGGATCGCGGACGTGGTGAAGCGGATTCGGTGCCGGCGCGCCGGTTGAGAGCCGGTGCCGGGAGGAGCGGAATGCCGTCACGGCCACGGGCGATGTGTCCGTGGTTTTTTTGTTTCGTCGTGTCGGGCTTCGCGCCTTGATTTTGCGGGCGGCGGCATGGGAAAATAGCGGCATGGAACAAGAATCGAGAGCATCACACGCATGGAGGCGAAGGCGGTGGAACGGCTCAGGGCGATCCTAAAACGCATCGACGGACGCGGCTACAAAGCGTACAAGGAGCTGCAAGGCACCTACCGTGGCGACGGGTTCACCCTGTCTGTCGACCACGTTCAGGGGGATCCCTTCGCCCCACCGTCGCGGATCCGCGTGCGCATTCCCCTGGCGCGCACGGGGATTGCCCGCGAGACCTTCGCCACGCCGTGGCGGAAGACGGCGCTGGAAGATTTCCTGGCGCGCAGTGTGCACCGGGCCATCGGTCGCCTCGCCCAGCGGCGGGGAACGGGAAAGAGCGGCCTCATTGCCATCGATGCCCCGGGGCAGGAGGTGCTGCCGCGCACGGCGGTTGTGGTCACGGATGAGGCGGTGGAGTTGCGCCTCTCGGTGGGGCTGCCGGCCCGCGGGCGCACCGTGCTGGGGCGCGAGGCGCTGGAGATGTTTACCGAGGACATTCCGGCCCTCGTACGGCGGGGTGTGCTGGAACGGGACGAGGAGGCGCTGCGTCGCCACCTGGAGCTTTCGGACCAGCAGGCAGCCATTCGCCGGTTTTTGCGCGAACACGGCTATGTGGCCTTTGTCGCCGACGGCGCCATCCTGCCGCGGGAAAGCGGCGTCAGCGACAAGCCGATGAAAGGATCGGGAGTGATCCCCTTTGTCTCGCCGCCGTCCCTCGCCGTGGAGATTCCCGTGCCCCATCGGGACAAACCCTTGCGCGGCATGGCCATCCCCCGCGGGGTGACGCTCATCGTCGGGGGCGGTTACCACGGGAAAAGCACCCTCTTGCAGGCGCTGGAGCGCGGGGTGTACAACCACATCCCCGGTGACGGGCGGGAGTACGTCATCACCGATGAGACGGCGGTGAAGATCCGGGCCGAGGACGGCCGGAGCGTGGTCGGCGTCGACCTGTCGCCCTTCATTCACAATCTGCCCTTCGGCAAGGACACGACGAATTTCTGCACCGAGGACGCCTCGGGCAGCACTTCGCAGGCGGCGAACATCCTCGAGGCCCTAGAGGCGGGGGCGCGGGTGCTGCTCATCGACGAGGACACCAGCGCGACGAACTTCATGATCCGCGATGCGCGCATGCAGGCGCTGGTGGCCAAGGAGAAGGAGCCGATCACACCCTTTGTCGACACCGTTCGCCCGCTGTTCGACACCTGCGGGGTGTCGGCGATTTTGGTCGTCGGCGGGTCGGGCGACTACTTCGACGTGGCGGACACGGTCATTCGGATGGACGAGTACACCGCCCACGACGCGACGGAGGAGGCCAAGCGTATTGCCCGGGAAATGCGTACCGCCCGCCGCCCGGAAGGCGGCGAGCGCTTCGGCCCGCTCACGCCGCGTGTCGTCCTGCCGACGTCCTTCGACGCCCATCGCGGGAAAAAGGAAAAGGTGGAGGCCAAGGGCCTACATACGATTCTCTACGGAACGACAACGATCGACCTGTCCGCTGTCGAGCAGCTGGTCGACGCGAGCCAGACCCGCGCCATCGCCTACATTCTGCGCTGGATGGACAAGGTCGGCGCCGACGGGAGGAAAACCCTGGCCGAGCTCCTCGACGAGGTGTTTGCCCTCATCGCCGACAAGGGACTGGACGCCATCTCGCCATTCGTTGGCCAGCATCCTGGTGACCTCGCCCTGCCGCGGCGTTTCGAGGTGGCCGCCGCGGTGAATCGCTTGCGCACACTGAAGGTGAAGCAGGGGCGACCGGTGCCCTGTGGCGGAGGGCGATGACGCGACGGCCGCGCGGCGAGGAGGCCCGGCTGGGCGTTGGCCAACCGGTCGCGGGAAAGGAGACGGAGAACCGGTGAAAGAGGTGACGATCTACACCGACGGGGCCTGCTCGGGCAACCCCGGCCCGGGGGGATGGGCGGCCATTCTGCTTTATAAGGGACGGCGGAAGGAGCTGTGGGGATCCAGCGAGCACACCACCAACCAGCGTATGGAGCTGACGGCGGCCATCGAGGCGTTGCGTGTGCTCAAGGAACCGTGCAAGGTGACGCTGTACAGCGACAGCGCTTACCTGGTCAACTGCTTTCGGCAACGCTGGTTCGACCGCTGGCAGCAGAACGGGTGGAAGAACAGCAAGGGCGAGCCGGTGGAGAACCGGGACCTGTGGGAGGCCCTGCTGGCCCTTGCGCGCAAGCATGACGTCACCTTTGTGAAGGTGAAGGGCCACGCCGACGATCCGCTCAACAACCGCTGTGACGCGCTGGCTGTGGCGGCCATTCCGCGTAAGCGCTGAGGGGGTGATTTCGGCAGGCCCGCCGGCTCGCCGTCGTAACCGCGGCGGGACAAGCCCTGGCGAAAGGAGGGCGCACCATGGACTGGCAGGCGCTCAAAGCGGACGTGATCGCGTACGCCAAATCCATCGGCATCGACAAGATCGGCTTCGCGACGGCGGATCCCTTTGTCGAACTGAAGGCGCGCCTGGTCGAGCATCGGCGCAAGGGGTATGAGTCGGGCTTCGAGGAGCCCGATCTCGACAAGCGCACCGACCCGTCGCGGTCACTGCCGGGTGCCCGCTCCCTCATCGCCGTGGCCATGGCCTACCCGTCGCGGATGGAAAATCCGCCGAAATCGGCGCCGGGGGCCTACCGGGGTATCCTGTGCCGGGCGGCGTGGGGGGAGGATTACCACGTCGTGCTGCGCGAGCGGCTCGACCGGTTGGCCGGCTACATTCGCGCTCGCGTCCCCGACGCACAGTGCGTGGCCATGGTAGATACCGGGCCCCTGGTCGACCGCGCCGTTGCCGAGCGGGCAGGCCTTGGCTGGGTGGGCAAGAACACGGCCCTCATCACCCCGGAGTTCGGCTCGTGGGTGTACCTTGGCGAGTTGGTGACGAACCTGCCCTTCCCGCCTGATACGCCTGTCACCGAACAGTGCGGCGACTGCACTGCCTGCCTGGATGCCTGCCCGACCGGCGCGCTGGTGGGGCCCGGCCAGCTTAACAGCCAGGCATGCCTGGCGTATCTCACTCAGGTGAAGACGCCCATTCCCGAGGCCTTCCGCGACAAGCTGGGCAACCGCCTGTACGGCTGTGACACATGTCAGGTAGTGTGCCCGCACAACCGCAAGAAACACGCCGACCACCATCCCGAATTTCGCCCCGACCCGGAAGTGGCCAAACCGCTCTTGAAGCCGCTTCTCTCCATGGGCAAGAAGGCGTTCCAGCAGCGCTTCGGTCGCAGTTCCGCGGCCTGGCGCGGGAAGAAGCCCATCCAGCGCAACGCCATTTTGGCCCTGGCCCATTTTCGCGATGCCTCAGCCATTCCCGAGCTGCTGGCCTTGGCGGAGCGGGATGAGCGGCCGGTCATTCGTGGCGCGGCAGCATGGGCGTTGGGCAAGATCGGCGCGTCGGCCGGCGGGGTGACGCGGGATCGGTTGAAGGAAGCGCTGGCGGCGCTCGCAGCGCGGGAGCGGGACGAGGAGGTGCGCCTCGAGCTGCGACGTGCCCTTGAGCGACTGGGGGGTGTTGACTCGGGGAAAGGGCGCGGCGCCACCCGGGATGCCGCGGAAGATGGGGAACCGTGGGGAACCGCCCGGTGAGAGGATCGAAAGGGGAGGAGAAACCGATGAGCGTTCGGGTGTCTGTGGTGCAGTGGGAAAGCCCGCTCGGTCCCCTTACCGTGCTGGCCACAGCCGAGGGGGTGTGCTGGGTCGACTTTGCCGATCTCGAAACGGCAAAGGCGGCCTTTGTTCGCCATGCCAAACGGTGGATCGGCCAACCGGTGTGGACGGATGCGCCGTTTCATGCCGCGGCTATTGCACAGTTGCGCGAATATTTTGATGGATTGAGGCGGACATTTGACGTACCCCTCGTCCTGTACGGGACCACCTTTCAGCAGCGGGTGTGGCGTGAGCTGATGCGCATTCCGTACGGCCATGTCGTATCCTATCGTGAGGTCGCCTGCCGCCTGGGTCACCCGCGGGCGGTGCGGGCGGTCGGCCAAGCGGTGGGCGCAAACCCGCTCACCATTTTCGTGCCGTGCCACCGTGTGGTGGGGGCCGACGGGTCTCTGGTTGGCTATGCGTCGGGACTGGAGCGCAAGCAATGGCTCCTTGCGCGGGAAGGGGCATGGCCGCTCGACGCAGCGGCGCGGGTTTGAGGAGGGACGCACCGTCCACCCACCCTGGATAGGTGGCGCCTAACCAGACCTGGGTGCGGACGAGAGATGACCAGTTAGCTAGGGTTAAGTGTAGAATCTGTTACTCTAACTGGAGGGAGGGTAGTCATGAGTCGCTCCGGTTTGGCCACCCGAAAAGACTTACTCCTCTGGGCTGACACGGTTGAAGCCAGTTCCGAATTTCCCCGCCTGATTAGGCGGCTGATCTTGGAAACAGGTGCTGGAATCGCCCATATTATCTTTCCTGCGGGAGAGGGTGTTCGAACCGGTGGTTGGGACGGAATAGTTCGCGCTACCCGGGCCACGCCATTCATACCGGAAGGCTTGTCGTTATGGGAACTATCTGTTGAAAAGAAACCTCGGGCAAAGGCTGATCGTGATTACGAGAAACGGGTTAACACGCCAGATGGGACGCCCACTACCGAGTGCACGTATGTCGCTGTAACCCTTAGACAGTGGAACAGAAGGGAAGAGTGGGCAACCCAGCGCTCGAGCGAGGGTCGTTGGAAAGAGGTCAGGGCGTTGGATGTCAACGACATAGAAATGTGGCTTGAACAGGCGCCAGCTACCCACGTATGGCTATCAGAACATCTTGGCTTAAGACCTCACGGACTTCAGTCGGCGGAGGGGTGGTGGCAGAATTGGTCCACGGCTACGACTCCGGTTATCACTCCAGAATTCGTGCTCGCGGGCCGTGGCGATGCCGTTAAACAACTGAGAGCCCGGTTAGCCGCGAGTCCTCAGGTGACGACTATTTCTGGCGGGAGCCTTGAAGAGATCCTTGCGTTCGTTGCGGCCGTCTCACATGGCGACCCGATTTCTGGTGAGGGCTATGTGCTTCCACGTGTTCTGTTTGTTAAGGATGCGGTTGTGTGGAGGAGACTTATCGAACAACCTAACGCGTTGATCCTAGTCCCCCTCCTAGAAGAGTTGGTCCAAGAGATCCCTTCACGGAGTTTGCACCATTTCATCATTCCGGTGATCGGTGCGTCGAATGCTGACATTATCCTACCACCAATTGATCCCGACGAGGCGGCTGCAGCCCTACGTGCTGCGGGACTCCCAGAAAAGAAGGCCAACGAAGGAGGCCGTCTTGCCCGGCTCAGTCTTCTTGCCCTTCGGAGAACGTTGGCCAACAAGCGAGAGTTACTCACTCCTCCTTGGGCTCGGCCTCATGTGGATCGTATGATTCGAAGGGTTCTCCTCGCTGGCCGTTGGAGTGATTGCTCGAAAGGTGACCAAGCCGCCTTGGCAAAGCTGACAGGGCTCAACTATGAAGCCCTACGGGAAGAGTTGTTACGCCTCAAGTCCCAGGAAGATCCACTCCTAGCTCTAGTCCATGGAACTTGGTGCCTCGTTTCACCACATGACGCATGGCGGCTTCTCCGTACCCAGATTCAACCGGACGATCTTGAGCGTTTCAAAGAGGTTGTCCTTGAGGTACTCGGCGAACTGGACCCATCTCTCGAGTTTGCACCAAAGGATCGGTGGAAGGCGTCATTCCAAGGTAAGGTACGTACCTATTCGGCTGACCTCAGACAGGGTCTGGCCACATCTCTTGCGTTACTTGGTATCTACGGTGACCAGGTCGATGTCGGAGGAGGGAGTACTGGCACTGACGTGGCCTCTTTCCTCGTCAGTGAACTCCTCCACCGAGCCAACGGGGACCCTACTTGCCGGTACTGGTCCTCGTTGTCGGATGTCCTCCCGCTCTTAGCGGAGGCAGATCCAGACGCCTTTCTGGTCGAAGTCCGAGCCGGACTGCAAGGTGATCCTCCGTTGCTTGTAGGCCTTTTTTCGGATAGGGACGAGGGAGGACTGTTTGGTCCCAGTTCACCCCATACTGCTCTTCTCAGGGCTCTGGAGCGCGTCGCATGGTCACCTGATCACTTCGGGCAGGCGGTGGATCTTCTTGCACGGTTGGCCGAAATCGATCCCGGAGGGCGCCTGACCAACCGATCTATCCAAAGTCTGGTTGATATCTACTGTCCCTGGCATCCTGAGACCTCGGTAGGTTCGAAAACACGCCTCGTGGTCTTTGATGCACTACGTCAACGCCATCCCGAAATTGCTTGGCGCCTTGGTCTTGACATCCTTCCGGAAACTCACCAGTCTCATTTACCCACCGACGAACCCCGTTACCGTGACTGGAAGATGGTTGAAGCAAAAGTTACCAACCGAGAGTACTTCTCCTTCGTGTCCGAGGTAGTCTCTCGTCTAATCCAGGATGCAGGCACATCTCCAGTGAGATGGAGCGATCTTCTGGAACGGTCGGAGGACCTGCCGCCGAACGATTGGGTGCGTGTGCGTTCAGAGCTTGCCAAGCGTGTGGACACCGGCGAGCTGTCAGATCAACAACGAACTACACTTTGGGAAACGCTTAGAAGACTGATTGCACGACATCGCCGGTTCCCCGATGCCAATTGGGCACTGCCTTCTGAAGAACTTAACGAGCTTGAAAAAATTGAGCGAGCTTTGGCACCGAGGGACCCCTTCGCGCGGTATCTCTGGCTGTTCAAGGACCACTGTCCTGATCTCGGAATTCCCATCCGTAGAGATGACTACGCTTCATATGAAGCTACGGTGCAGGAACGACGGAAAGAAGCAATTGTCGAAATCGAGGCCTCCGGTGGTCTTCATGTCATTAGACGCTTAGCCGCGGAATCCGCAAATCCTTGGGTCGTTGGCGTCGCATTGGCCGAGGCTCTTAGTGAGAAGTACGAGCGCGAAGTGCTCCGAATGATTGGACCTGGTGATTCCAGCGATGTTGTCCTTGCCTTGGCTTTCGCGGCCACGCGGTTTCGAGAACACGGGTGGGCCTGGCTCGAAGGCGTGCTCAAATCCGAGTCAGATCTTAACTCCATTCAGCGTGGCCGCCTCCTTGAGGCAACCAGGGACTTCCCAAGAGCTTGGGTAGTAGCCGCCGAGCTAGGCGACGACGTAGCCCGCGCTTTCTGGCAGCACTTCAGGTACTTCGGGCTTGGTCTTCACTTCACAGAAGTCGACTACGCTGCAAACGCTCTCATGGCCGTGGGCCGTAACGCAGCTGCGCTGCAACTGATCCTGCCCTACATTGATGTTGAAGGTGACACGCACCGTTGGGGTGAGCTTATCATTCGTGTCCTCGAAGGTCTGCTCCGGGCAGGCGAAGCCGATCCCGAATTCCGGAGCTTGTCCGTTCATGATTTTCAGTATGCATTTGAGTACCTCGAGCGTCACAAGAGTGAGCTAGGTTGGGAGCGTATCGCTAGGCTGGAATGGGCATTTCTCTCGGTTCTTGGGCATAAGCCAAAGGTGGACACGCTACACCGGCTCTTGGCTACGGATCCGAGTTTCTTCGTTGAGGTGGTCTCTTTGGTATACCGTCCGAGGTCCAAGGACGAAGAAGGCCAACCCTCAGAAGAAAAGAAACGCATGGCGGAAAACGGTTACAGACTCCTCTCAAGCTGGTCAATCATGCCTGGTCTACGTAGCGATGGGCGAGTAGATGCGGAAGTACTTCGGAAATGGGTTTCGAAAGCCATTCAATTATTGACCGAAGTGGACAGGAGAGAAGTCGGTGAAGAGCACATTGGTCAGGTGTTGGCCTATGCGCCGCCGGACCCAGACGGGCACTGGCCGTGCATCGAAGTCCGAGACTTGCTCGAAATGTTGCAGAGCGAACATGTCGAACGCGGGTTGAGTATAGCAGTTCATAACAGTCGAGGTGTTACTTGGCGTACACCCGGAGAAGGAGGCAGGCAAGAACGCGAGCTTGCGAAGAAGTACAGGGAGCAAGCTGATGCTTACAAGGACCGATGGCCCCGCATTGCTGCCATCTTGCGTCAGCTTGCCGAGGATTATGAGCGTGAAGCTCGCTGGCACGATGAAGATGCGGAGCGGTTCCGAATCGGTCTCGATTAGGAAGACCTTGTTCAGCCTTGAGCCTGGACAATCAAACCATGTTGCCCTGGGAAGCGGCAAGCGTTTGATGTGCCTCTCGTGCTGCACGGGACCACCTTTCAGCAGCGGGTGTGGCGTGAGCTGATGCGCATTCCGTACGGCCATGTCGTATCCTATCGTGAGGTCGCCTGCCGCCTGGGTCACCCGCGGGCGGTGCGGACGGTCGGCCAAGCGGTGGGTGCAAACCCGCTCACCATTTTCGTACCGTGCCACCGTGTGGTGGGGGCCGACGGGTCTCTGGTCGGCTATGCGTCGGGACTGGAGCGCAAGCAATGGCTCCTCGCGCGGGAAGGGGCATGGCCGCTCGGCGCGGCGGCGCGGGCCTGAGGAGGGACGCGCTGTCCGGTGTGGCCCTTGCCTGCCGCGTGATTTCCCTCCGGATGGGATCAAGGGTCTTCCGAAGGTGTATGGACGTGGGACGCGGTGCGAAAACTAGACGTTGGCACCGGTTGCCCCAACATCACCATGCGGAGGGATCAAGCCATGGCGTTGTTGCCGTACGAACCGTTTCGGCAGATTGATGATTGGCGGCGTGGACTGGTTCGCTTGTTTGACGAAGGGTTTTGGCGGGAAATGTTTACCTCCGTTGGGCCGCGCGTCGACGTTTACGAGACGGCGGACGCGGTGGTGGTCCAGTGTGAACTCCCTGGCCTGGCGCAGCAGGACGATGTCTCCATCACGGTGGACAACAACCAGCTGACCATCGCCGGAGTGATCCGGCGCCACACCGAAACGGCCGAGGACCGCAACCTGTACCGCCAAGAGCGGTTTTACGGCCGGTTCAGCCGTACCCTCCCCTTGCCCGCGCCGGTGCAGGAGGAAAATATCCGCGCCACGTACAAGAACGGCATTTTGGAGATTCGCCTGCCCAAAGCCAAAACCGACCGCGGCCGGCGCATCCCGATTGAGTTCCAATAACCGGTTGCGTCCGGCTTTCGAGAAACGCCCGCAGCGAACCGGGCGCTTCCGCTGCCACACGGTTCCGGCGCCTCTCCCCTCTGCATAGGCTGATCCCGAGGGTCGCTGAACAGAGCGCTTGGGAAAAGGGAGGGCCGTTATGAGGCGGTGGGCAGAGGCGTGGAATGCCTATGTGCAGGCGCGCGCGGCGGCGTGGCAGACGGGTTCGGGCGCCGCGCTTGAGCCGCTGTACGCGGATCCGATCGTGTGGCAGCGCGAGCAGGCGCGATGGGAGCGGATCGCCGCCCAGCGACGGGAGCGGGATTTGGCGCCGGTTGCCGGTGGGGAATGGCCGGTACAGGTGCGCGTGCACCCTGGAGCCGGGCAAACGGTGGCGGTGACGGCGCGCCTGCTTCGCCGGCTGGTGTGGCGGGCTGGGCGAGAGGAATGGGTCGAGGAGGGTGTGGAGGAACGAGCGGTACGCCTGGCCCGCCTGGGCAGGCGGTGGGTTGTGGTTCGCGATGAGGCGGTGGACATCGAGGGACGCGGAAGGCCTACGATGCGGGCAGGAGCCCCTCCCGCGCCCGGTGCGGTGCATGCCGTGGACGACAGTGCCATGGCGGCACCTGTGGCGCTGGTGCGCCGTTCCGTGCCCACGTACGACCGCGCGGCGGCCGTGGCCTACGCCGAGCGGTGGTGGAACGGCTACAACCCGCGCTTTCGCCGTTTTGCCGACGATTGCACCAATTTCATCTCCCAGTGCCTTCTGGCCGGCGGCGCGCCGATGCACGACACGGGAAACCGCGCCACCGGCTGGTGGTACCGCTGGACCGGCGCGCACCTGTGGAGTTACAGCTGGGCCGTGTCCCACAGCTTGCGCTGGTATTTGCCCATCGGCCACCGCGGCCTGCGCGGCATCGCCGTGGAGACGCCGCGGGAGCTTTTGCCCGGCGACGTCATCTGTTACGACTTCGAGGGCGACGGGCGCTGGAACCACACGACGATCGTCGTGGCCAAAGATAGGCAGGGGATGCCCCTCGTCAATGCCCACACGACGAACAGCCGCCGTCGCTACTGGGATTATCGCGATTCCTACGCCTGGACGCCCCAATGCCAATATGCCTTCTTTCGCATTTCCGTTTGACCCGTTGGGGTGACAACGGCGCGAGCCCCCGGAGCGGTCCATGCCGGCAGCCGGGGGCTCTTTTCGTGCCGGCGAGGGTTTCCCGCCTCACCGGCGATTTTTGGTTTCGTTCTAGGTGCCGAGGGGGGGATCCACTTCCACGTTCACCTGCTGTGGAACCACAACGGTCATGCGCAAAAAGGAAGCGCGATGGACAATCCCCTGTTTTTCCGGAGGCCTTCGGATGGTGACGTACATCGTGTCGCCAACGGTTCGGACGGAGACGATTTCCTCTGCACGCACGGGGGCGGTCGCTTCCTCCGGCAACGTCTGCGTGGTGCAGGTTCCGAAGAGGTGCAGCTCGTTCGTTTTGCCTTTTTCCAGGCGGATGGCATTGTGTTCGGGATTGAGCAGGACGATCCGGGAAACGCGAGCGGGAATGTCTTTCTGTAAGGGTGTGACGTCTCGGCTGACCTCCACCAGGGTGACGGCTTGCCGGATTTCCTCCAACAATCCCGTGGAGGCGAAAAGCAGCAGGAGCGTGCCCGCGAAACCGATGATCCCCACCAGGAACAAGCTGAAGAGATCGTAGCGGATCACGGGCTGCCCGTGTTTGGAAAGAAACAGATACCCCAGGATCTCCAGCCCGAGCAAGACGAAGATGAGGGGCCACCAGAGTTGGAAGACCCGCACGATATCCTTTTCCGCAACCTGCGCAAACAGGATGAGGATGCCCACGGCCACGAACGAAAGGCCCAGGGAAAGGGTGCCGACGCGCCATCGTTCCCTCATGATGGTTCCCCCTTTTTCTGGCGAGATCCAATGAGCAACCGGATGCCGCCTCCGATCAGGAGCAAGGCGACGACCGTGATTTGGAAATGGTGTTCAAACCAATACGTCAGGTGAAGATCGGGATACCACTGCTCCAGAACAGGCAAGGCCACGCGATCAAACAGGTAAAACAGGCCGAGGGCCAGCAGGGTGATGCCGACCCATTTCTGATGGTGGGCCAGAACGTTCACGACCGGTACATCGTCCAGCACTTGCCGGCGGTATTTGCTGATTTGCTGCAGTGCGTCGAAAAAGCTGAAGAACCAAAGCAAGGGAATGAGGAACAGAAAGAGCGAGATCCGCAACGTGTCCAACAGGTAGAGGGAGCCCAAAAACGCCGCCATCAGCTGCAATCCGCGCCGCTGCTGCCCCAGGTACATGTGTCCGGCACCGGGAAACACGGCCAATAACGTGGCCACCATCCCACTTTTCCGTCCCTCTTCGCGAAACGCTTCGAGTTCCTCGAAAATGCTTTTGTCCGCCAGTGCCTCCCCGCGGCTTTTTTGGTCCAACAGCCGGACAGCGTCAAACAATCCGAACAGCCAGATCACCGTAAGCAAACACAGAAGCGCAAGAAAAACCGGATTTTTCGTCACGAGGACGAGGAAAACCACCATGGTGATCAGCCCGAAAAAACTGCCGAGCAAGGTCAGGCCGCGGTTCATCAGTCCCATCTGAAGATGGCCGAGACCGGGTATCAATGACAGGAGAAGGACGGTGCTCCGCTCTTCCGCGTCGAAAGAGCCAGGCCCTTGCTGTGCGTGTCCGTGCGCCGACGGCAGGCGGGTGAGGAGCGTGATGATCATGTCCAGCAGGTTGACGGCATACAGGACGAAAGCGGCGAGAACCCCCAGGAAGAAAAATTGGCCCATGTTGGTGGCCACGGCCAGCAAAAGGCCCGCTCCCAGCACCCCGAAAAACCCGATCCCATACAGCACGGCCCGTGCCTTCCGGTTCAGATACGCGTGGCCCACGCCGGGGATAAAGGCGAGCAAAAAGGCGATGAGACCGTTTTTCTTCAAATCCGGTAACCTCCCTTTCCGTTCGTTGCGCCGTTAGTTCACGTCCTGCACGCGGGAGAATGTCTCGAGCAGCGAGACGATTTTCGCCATCAGGGTGTCGGTCAGGGAAACCCCCGTTTCCGTCGCCGTCCATTGGGCTAACTGGGCCGAACCGTCCAACAGGTCCTGAAACACGCCGGAAGCGAGCAAAAGGAGCGTGAGGGAAGCCGCAACGGTATACCGGATGAGAACGTGGTCCCAAAACCGCGATCGGCACGGTGCAATCCGCTGCATCACGCGTTGTGTCAGTTGGTGGGGTGCAGGCAATCCGGGAAGTTCCGCTTCCCATTCTTCTACGCTGCAGATGAACTGCTCCAGACACTGTTCGCAACTATACAGGTGCCGTTCCATTTCGTCCCGCCTTGCGTCAGAAAGCTCGCCATGGACATATTCCCTCCATGCTGCAGCGGAGAAGTGCGTTACCAAAACTCTTCCTCCTTCCAATGCCGGCGTATCCACTGTTTCGCCCTGTACAAACGGGCTTCCACGCTCTTGACGGCCAGTCCCGTCTCCTCGGCGATTTCCTTGTAGGATTTCTCCTGGAAGTAGTACGCCTTGATCACATCCCGGTACGCCGCGGGGAGTTCCTCGACCCGTTTGCGGACCAGAGAGGCCTGTTCCCGCGTGGCCACGTTTTCCCCCACGGCATCCCGGACGGGCTCTCTCCCTTCCCCGAAACCGTCACGACCTTCCGCCGCGAGCTGCTCTTCCTTCCCTCGTGATCGTTTTCGCTTGTAATCCAGCGCTTTGTTTACGGCGATGCGAGCCATCCATGTTTTCAGCCCCCTGCCCTCGTAACGGGAAAGGGAGAGGAAAATTTGGACAAACGCTTCCTGCAGCACATCTTCCGCATCCTCGGGATGGCGGAGGATGGCATACACGAGTCGGTACAGTTCATCTCGGTACCGGTTGATCAACAGAGCGTACTTCTCCCGGTCGCCGTTGAGGATTGCTTGGATGAGCCGGTCCTCGCAAATGTTCTCCTCCCCCCCTCTCCACTAACCATAGACGATGGCGAATGCTGCCATCCCTGCACCGAGGCGGAAGGTTGACGCGAAATTTTTGGCCGTATCTGGGCGAAGGGATGGCTATTTATGGACGGGCTCGAACCACAATGAGCAACGATATGGCTTGATCGAAAAAACGGTGAGCGTACGCGATGCAGCATTCCTTCGCCCCTCCGAACTGAGCATGGGGATGGGGCCGGGATCCCCCCTCGTTGCCGATGCAACCGAGGGGGTTCTTTCTTGTGCACCGGTGGCCGGGACGCGCACGGGGGAGGGGAGCATTGCCCCCTGCGGTGCCGTGCTATAATGAGCAGAGGGACGTGCAACGACACTTGCATCCGGTGGAGCGAAGGACCATGCCGTTTCACATCGTGCTTGTCGAACCGGAAATCCCGTACAACACCGGCAACATTGCGCGCACCTGTGCGGTGACCGGTGCCACGCTGCACCTCGTTAAGCCGCTCGGGTTCTCTCTCGACGACCGGTACCTCCGACGTGCGGGGCTGGATTACTGGTCGGAGGTGGACGTGCACGTGCACGAATCGTTTGCCGCCCTGCAGGCCCAGTACCCGGGCGGGCGTTATTTCTTTGCCACCACCCGCGCGCGTTGCTGGTACACCGATGTCCGGTACCAACCGGGCGATTTTCTTGTCTTCGGGAAGGAGACGGCTGGTTTGCCGCAGGAGCTGCTGGACGCGAATCCCGAGTGGTGCATCCGCATTCCGATGCGTCCCTCCTTGCGTTCTCTCAACCTGTCCAATGCGGCGGCCATCGTCTTGTATGAGGCCCTGCGACAAACGGGGTTTTCCGGGCTGGTGTGACGCATGGCACCTTACCGATGCGGGCGCGTCGGGTTGGGGCGGTGAACCGCACACCGATCGGGGCGAAAGGAGGAAACGGTTATGGCACAGACGATCCCGCAGGTCCGATTTGCCATTATCGGGGGTTCGAGCACCTTTTCCATCCGCTTTCCGGAGGATCTGGGACGGGCGGATGTGGAGGTGCTGGCGGACAATCTGGTGTTTGACACGCCCTACGGGGAAAGCCCGCCGTTCAAACACGTCCGCTACCGGGATAAGGAGTTTCTGACGTGCAAGATGCACGGCTGGCGCCCGCCCCACGTGACACGCGCCGCCGCGTCCCAGCAGGTGTTTTGGGTCTTCCAGCAGGCGGGGGTGAAAAAGATCTTCGCCGAAGGCGGCGTTGGCTCGATCAACCATCTGCTGGAGCTGCGCGATTTGGTCATCCCTCACGACTACATCGACCAGTCCATGCGCAAGGACGTGGGCTTGGGCGGGCCCTACTTGCTCATCATGCGCCAGCCCATTTGCCCGACGCAGGCCGATGCCCTGTACGAGGCGGCCAAGGCGCGGGTGGCCCCGCTCGGCCGGCACGTGTTCAAGCGGGGCGTCTACGTCAACACCGACGGGCGCCATTTTGAAAGCCCCGCCGAGATTCAGGCCTTCCGCATGTGGGGGGCGGACATCGTCGGGCAAAGCATCTGCCCGGAAGTGTACCTGGCGCGGGAGATCGGGGCGTGCTATGCGGGGCTGTACATGGTGGTCAATTACGCCGAGGGGATCATCAAGGACTGGGAACACCGCGACCTAGCCGACATCTTCTACAACGAGGCCCACACCATCGGGCATATTCTGCTGGATGCCCTCGAGCGCATTGACGCCGAGCAGACGGGCTGTTCCTGTCCCGATCTGCGCAAGCCTACGTTGTTGGCGGAGGCCAAGTGAAGCGCCCAACAAAAAAGCCTTGAACGGCTTGTCCGTTCAAGGCTTTCGTTTCTTTTGCGGGTTACAGCCCCCAGGTTTTGTCTTCGTTGTAGCCTGCCGTGAAAATGGCCCACAGGAAGAGCCCCAAGACGACGATCGGGATGAGCGTCTTCATGCCGCTGTCCTCCTTTCCGCGTGAATGGCCCTGGCACCGTTTGTTCCGTTCCCATTATACCATCGGTCCGCCTCAGTCCGTACGCCGGAAGCGGAACACGGTCCAGACCAGCACTCCGACGGCCAAGAGGGCCGCGAGCACCCATGTCGTCGAGCGGTGAATCATCTCCAGCACCGCTTGCCAGTGATGGCCCAGCCAGCGTCCCAGCGTGACAAAAGTAAAGGCCCACAGAAAGGCTCCTGCATACGCGTAGAGGGCGAAGACACCGAACGGCAGGCGAGACAATCCGGCGGTGTACCCCAGTACCTGGCGGATACCGGGCAGGAAGTAGCCCAGGGGAAGCAGGAACTTGCCGAGCCGGTCAAACCAGCGTTCGGCATGGGCCAGCCGCTGCCGTGTCAGGCCGAGCTTGGCCCCAAAACGATCCAAGATGGCATATCCGGCGTAGCGGCCCAAGGTGTAGGTCAACGTCATGCCGGTGACGGTGCCCAAGAAGGCGGCAAAAACGGCCGGCCAATAGGCCAGATGGCCCTGGGAGACGAGAAATCCGGCAAAGGTGATCAGGGTTTCATCCGGCGCAGGCAGGGCAATCAGGCTGAGGGCGAGGACGAGAAACAGGGCAAGGTAACCGTAATGGCTGACCAATTCCAAGACGTTTTCCAGCATGGCCGTGCCTCGCTGTTTTTAGAATGCAGAAAAAAGCCCAACGTCATCATAGCGAAAAGTTGGACAGAAGAAAAGCCGACGGCACGAAGGGGTTCTGCATGTGGAGGAATCGCTTTGTAGACAACCCGTACGCGCACATCGGTGGTGCGGCGACGGTGTGCAGACCCTCGACGAGGATGGGGCGGACACGGACGGCGGACGCCGGCGGTGACGGGCACGTCACCACCGGAGGAGAAAAACCTATACGATTCCATATACGAATCTGGTTGACATCCTATATGAGGCCGTATATGATAAAGACATGAACGCCCAACACCCTCACTCGCACGGAAAACGCAGCAAAACCGATGCCGTATACGAAGCGTTGCGCCAGCGTATTCTGGAGCGCTCCTACGCGCCCGGTGAGCGGCTCGTCATCGACAAGATCGCCAAGGAGTTCGGTGTGAGTCCGATTCCCGTGCGCGAGGCGATTCGCCAGCTGGAGGCGGACGGCCTGATCCAGTACACGCCGAACGTTGGCGCCGTCGTGACGACGATCCGCCAGCGGGAGTACATCGAGGCCCTCACGTTGCTCGCTGTGCTGGAAGGGTATGCCACGGCTTGCGGCGTCGGGCGGTTTGCGCCGGAGGATTTTGCTCAAATGGAAGCGCTCAACGCGGCGATGGAAGAGGCGCTGGAGGCCCACGAGTATGTCCGGTTTAGCCAGCTCAACCGCCAGTTCCACGCCCTGCTGTGCCGGCACTGCGACAACGAGACCCTCCTCGACCGGATCGCGCGCGAACAGCAGCGCATCGACGCGTTCCGTCCCGTTGGATTGCCCTTTGTGGCCGGCCGCGGCTTGCGCTCGGTGGAGGAGCACCGGGCCATCGTCCGCGCCCTGGCGGAGGGACGCGACGCCGTGACGGTGGAGATGCTGGTCCGGCAGCACAAGTTGAACACCATCGAGGCCTTTCGCCGGTTGATGGAGCAGGCGGCGTTGGAACTGCGGTGAGGGCTTTTCCTTTCCGTTAAATAGTAAGAACATTTGGTCAAGAGAGAAAAATACTTCGATATAGGCAGAGGGAGGCATGGTCTATGCGTGTTGATGTCGAGCGCCTGCGCGGCTCCATCGTGCCGCTGGTGACACCCTTTGATGAACAGGGCAACATCGACGAGCCGACGTTGCGCGACCTGATCGAGTGGCAGATCGAAAGCGGAAGCCACGGCATCTCCGTTTCGGGGACGACCGGCGAGCCTGGATCGCTGTCGGTAGAGGAGCGCGAGTATCTGATTGAGGTGGCGGTGAAGGCGGCGCGCGGCCGCGTGCCGGTGGTCGTCGGGACGGGCTCCACCAACCACCAGGAGACCCTGCGCCTGACCCGTTTCGCCGAGAAGGTGGGCGCCGACGCTGCCCTCGTCATCGTTCCGTACTACATGCGGCCGAACCAGGAGGGACTGTACCGCCACTTTCGCGCCGTGGCCGAGGCGGTGTCGATTCCGATCATCATCTACAACATTCCCGGCCGCACGGCGGTCAACCTGAGCGTGTCGACGATGGCCCGCCTGCGACGGGAGTGCCCGAACATCATCGGGGTAAAGGAGGCGAACAAGGACTTCGAGCACGTCAATCTCGTGCTGCGCCACTGCGGTCGCGACTTCCTGCTCTACTCGGGCATCGAGATGCTCTGCTTCCCGATGCTGGCCATCGGCGGAGCGGGGTACATCAGCGCCACGGCCAACGTGTTGCCCAGGGAGTGTGCCGAACTGTACAACCTCGTGGCCCGCGGCGAGTGGAAAAAGGCACAGGACTTGCACTTCTACCTGCTCGATTTGAACGAGGCGCTTTTCTGGGAGACCAACCCGGGGCCGGTGAAAGCGGCGCTGGCGATGATGGGCAAGATCAAGCCGGTGATGCGCCTGCCGATGGCCCTGCCGAGCGAGGAGACGCAGCAGAGGTTGCGCGGCGTTCTGGAGCGATACGGAATCGTGTGAGGCGGCTATGGGCAGAGCGGCGACAAACGCACCACGCGAACGAAAGGGGCGAACGCATTGAAGCTGGCGCGCTTTTACAAGGACGGGCGCATCCATGTGGCCGAGGTGACGGCGGGGGGCTTGCGCGACGAAGCCGGCGCCCTCCACGCTGAAGAGACGATCGACACGTTCCTGCCGCCCGTTGTTCCGGGGAAGATCGTCGGCCTGGCCCTCAATTACGCCGATCATGCCGCGGAGCTGGGCCTGGCTTTTCCCCAGGAACCGGTCCTCTTCCTCAAGCCGGCAAGCAGCCTGATCGGCCACAAGGCGCCGGTGGTGTACCCCGACGGGGCCACCTACATGCACTACGAGAACGAGCTGGCTGTCGTGATTGGCCGCACCGGGCGGAAGATCCGGCGCGCCGAGGCCTTTGACTACGTTCTGGGCTACACCATCGCCAACGACGTGACGGTGCGCGACTTCGTCAACAACTTCTACCGTCCGCCGGTGCGGGCCAAGGGGCATGACACCTTCGGGCCCCTCGGGCCGTACCTCGTGACGAAGGACGAAATTGACGACCCCCACGCGCTCGCTGTGCGCACCTACGTCAACGGCGAGCTGCGGCAGGAAGGGAATACGCGGGATTTTCTGTTCAAAATAGACGAAATCATTGAATTTGTCAGTTCATTCATGACCCTCGAGCCGTACGACGTCATCCTTACCGGGACGCCGAAGGGCATCTCGCCAGTGGGGCCGGGCGACATCATGCGCCTGGAGATCGAAGGCCTGGGCGTCCTGGAAAACCCCATTGTCGATGGGCGAACGCAAGGAGGTCCTGACCGATGAGCGCAAACGGACGGGTAGAAGCGAAACCGGCGCTGCACTACATCGACGGCCGGTTTTGTGAAGGGGCGGAAGGGCGGCGTTTTGCCAACCTCAGCCCCTTTACCGGCGACGTGCTGAACGAGGTGGCCGAGGGAACGGCCGAGGACATCGACCGCGCGGTGCGGGCGGCGCGACGGGCCTTTGACGAGGGGCCATGGCGGACCTTCACGGTGGAGGAACGGCTCTCCTACGTCGAGCGGATCGCCGACGGCATTGCCTCGCGCGCCGAGGAGCTGGCCCGCCTGGAGTCCCTCGACACCGGGCTGCCCATCAGCCAGACGAAAAAGCAGGCCGCCCGCGCGGCGGACAACTTTCGCTTCTTTGCCGAGATGGTGCGCACGTCCCTCACCGGTGAGGCGTATCCCTTCCAAAACCGGTTTCTCAATTACACCGTGCGTCGCCCTGTCGGCGTGGCTGGCCTCATCACGCCGTGGAACGCGCCGCTCATGCTGGCGACGTGGAAGATCGCCCCGGCCCTGGCCTGCGGCAACACCGTGGTGCTGAAGCCGGCGGAATGGTCGCCCCTGACGGCGGTGAAGCTGGCCGAGATCATCGACGAGGCCGGGCTGCCGCCCGGGGTGTTCAACCTCGTGCACGGTTTTGGCGAGACGGCCGGCGCGGCGCTCGTGGCCCACCCGGATGTTCAGCTCATTTCCTTCACCGGCGAGACGACGACGGGCAAGACGATCATGCAGAACGGGGCGGCGACGCTGAAACGCGTGTCCATGGAACTCGGCGGCAAATCGCCGGTCCTGCTGTTTGCCGACGCTGACGTTGAGCGCGCCCTGGACGCCACAGTGTTCGGCATCTTCTCCTTCAACGGCGAGCGCTGCACGGCGGGGTCCCGGCTTCTTGTCGAAAAGCCTTTGTATGAGGAGGTGGTGGCGCGGCTGAAGGAGCGCGTGGGACGCATCCGTTTAGGCGATCCTCTCGATCCCCGCACCGAGGTCGGGCCGCTGATCCACCCGGATCATCGTAAGCGTGTGCTCGGGTACATCCGCCTGGCGAAGGAGGAGGGGGCCGAGGTTGTCTCTGGTGCCGTGCCCGACCACCTCTCCGGCGGAAATTTTGTGGCCCCGACGCTGCTGCTCCGCGTGACACCCCACATGCGCGCATGGCAGGAGGAGATCTTTGGCCCCGTCTTGGCGGTGATGCCTTTTGCCGATGAGGAGGAGGCGATTCGCCTTGCCAACGGTGTGCGCTACGGGCTGGCCGCCTACGTGTGGACGAACGACCTGGCGCGAGCCCACCGCGTGTCGCAGGCCCTGGAAGCGGGGATGGTGTGGGTCAATTCCCATAACGTGCGCGACCTGCGCATTCCCTTCGGCGGGATGAAGGAAAGCGGCATCGGACGCGAGGGTGGCCATTACAGTTTTGAGTTTTACACCGAGACCCAAGTCATTCATGTGGCCTACGGGCACCATCCCATTCCCACGTTTGGGAAGAGCGAGTGAACGGAGGGATGAGCATGGCCATTCGCACGGGTGCGCAGTACATTGCGGCGATCGACCGGATGAAGGTGGACATCTGGGTCGAAGGGAAGCGGGTGGAGGGAAAGATCTCCGAACACCCGGCCTTTCGCAACGTCATCCGCACGCAGGCCAAGCTGTACGACATGCAGCACGACCCGGCCAAGCCGTACATGACGTACCGCTCGCCGAGTAGCGGCGAACGCGTAAGCGCTTCCTTCCTGGCCCCGAAAACGAAAGAAGACCTCGAACAGCGGCGGCGCCTAACGTACGAGTGGGCCAAGTACACCTGCGGCATGATGGGGCGCACCCCCGACTACCTCAACGCCGCGCTGATGGCCTTTGCGTCGGCGGCCGACTACTTCGGCCAGAAGGAGCGCCGCTTTGCCGACAACGTCCGCGCCTACTACGAGTACTGCCGCGAAAATGACCTCTGCCTGACCCACACCCTGATCCACCCGCAGGTGAATCGATCCAAAAGCGCCGCGCAGCAGGCCGATCCGTACATCGCCGCGCGCATCGTGAAGAAAACCGCCGACGGCATCGTCATCCGCGGCGCGCGCCTCCTCGCCACCCAGGCGGGGATTACCGACGAGATCCTCGTCTTCCCCTCAACGCTCCTCAAGTCATCGGAAGAAGACCGGCCCTACGTCTTTGCCTTTGCCATTCCCAACGACACCCCCGGCCTGAAGTTCCTGTGCCGGGAGAGCCTCGATTACGGGAAGAGCTCCTTCGACCATCCCCTCGGCTCGCGGTTTGAAGAGATGGACGCTGTCGTCGTTTTTGAGGATGTTCTTGTGCCGTGGGAGCGCGTCTTTGCCCTCGAGGACATTGAGGTGTGCAACCACGCCTACCGCGAGACGAATGCCGTGGTGCACATGACGCACCAGGTGGTCACCAAGAACGTGGCGAAGACGGAGTTTCTCCTCGGCGTGCTCACGCATATGGCGGAGACGATCGCCGTCGATCGGTATTCGCACGTTCGCGAGCGGATCGCCGAGGTGATCATTGCCCTTGAGACGCTGAAGGCCTTCCTCGTGGCCAGCGAGGCCGAGGCAAAGGTGGACCGCTGGGGGAACCTGACGCCCAACTTTGCCCCGCTGAACGCCGCGCGCAACTGGTACCCGCGTCTCTACGGGCGGCTGATGGAAACCTTCCACCAGCTTGGGGCCAGCGGGCTGATTGCCATTCCCACCGAGGCCGACTTCCGGAACCCGCAGGTGCGGCCCCACCTTGACAAGTACCTGCAAAGCGCCAACGCCGATGCTTACGAGCGCGTGCAGCTGTTCCGCCTGGCGTGGGACATCTGCATGAGCGGTTTCGGCATGCGCCAGGTGCTGTATGAACGGTTCTTCTTCGGTGACCCCGTGCGCATGGCGGAAGCGCTCTACCTCGGCTACGACAAGCAGGTGTACGTTGACCGGGTGAAGGAGTTCCTGGCCCGCCTGCGCGAGGACGAGGAGGTGCGCGCCTGAACGGCGGACGCGCGGCAAAAGTTTATGGAATAGAATGAAAAATTCATGTATTCAGGGGAGGGACCGGGCTATGGTGGACATCGTCCGTTTGCATCACGTGGAGCTGTGCGTCACCGATTTGGAGCGGTCCAAGGCGTTCTACGTCGACCTGCTCGGGTTGTACGTGACGGAAGAAACGAAGAACCAGGTGTTCCTGCGGGCCATCGAAGACGCCAACCACCACTGTCTTGTGCTGACCCAGTCCGATACCCCCAGCGTGGGCCACATCGCGTACCGCGTGGCGCGGGAGGAGGACCTCGACGCGCTGGCCCAAACCTTTGCCGCACAGGGACTGCCCATGCGATGGGTGGCTTCCGGCGAGGAGCGCGGCCAGGGGCGGGCCCTGCGCGTGCAGGACCCGGTCGGCCTACCGGTGGAGTTTTTCTGCGCCATGGACAAAGCGGAGCGGATGCTGCAGAAATTCCATCTCCACCGTGGGGCGCGACTGCAGCGCATCGACCATATCCACTGCTTCGTGTCCGATTTGTCCAAGGCCTATGACTGGTACACCAAGACCCTCGGCTTCCGCTGTTCCGAGGCGACGGTGACACCGGACGATCCGCCGAAACTGTGGGCGGCGTGGCTGTTTCGCAAGCCCAACGTCCACGATGTGGCCCTGACGCACCGCGACGGGCCGCGTTTCCACCACGTTGCCTTCTGGGTGCCCGATCCCAAGGTAATCCTCGATTTTTGCGACATCCTCGGCGCCACCGGCCACGCTTCGCGCATTGAACGGTACCCCGGCCGGCATGGCCTGTCCAATGCCTTTTTCCTGTACCTGCGGGATCCCGACGGCATCCGCGTCGAGCTGTACACCGGCGACTACTTCACCGGCGACCCCGACTGGGAGCCGGTGGTGTGGCGGAGCGATGACCCGCAGCGGGCCACGTTCTGGGGCGTCGCGTCGCCGCGGAGCTGGTTTGAGGAACTCGTGCCGGTCCGCCACGTGGTGACCGGCGAGCGGGTGGCCGTTCAGCCAAAACGGGAAGAAGGGGTGGCGCCATGGGCCGCTTGCGCGCGCTGATGTCCACCGGTTTGTGGACCCTCCTGCTCGCGGTCCTGGTCGCCGGGTGTGCGGCACCGGCGACGAACACGGGCGGCGGTTCCGGTGGGGAGACGGGCGACCCGGAGCCGGCGCAGGGTCCGCCGTCCGGTCCGGCGTCGGGGTCCATTCCCGTCGGCGTCATCGTGTCGGTGACGGGGGCGGCGTCAACGCTGGGCAAGCCGGAGCGGGATACGCTTCTCATGGTGGCCGAGGAGATCAACGCTGCCGGCGGCATCGGCGGGAAGAAGCTGGAGCTCTTCGTGTACGATGACGAGTCGGATCCGACCAAGGCGGTGCTGGCGCTCAAGAAACTGCTCAATGAACACAAGGTGGTCACCGTCATCGGCGGAACCACGAGCACCAGCAGCCTGGCGATGATTCCCGAGATCGAGCGGGCGCAAGTTCCCTTCCTTTCCCTCGCGTCGGATATGCGCATTGCCACGCCGGTGAAGAAGTGGGTTTTCAAGGTGGCGCAGGGGGACGACCTTGTCGTGCCCAAGCTGCTCGCGTACCTGCAAAAACGGGGGATCCGCAATGTGGCGTGGATGAACTCGGCCAACGATTATGGGGAGGGCGGAAAGCGCGAATTTGAGGCCCAGGCGAAGCGGTACGGGATCACGGCGGTGGGGTTTGCCACCTTCAAGGCCGACGACAAGAGCATGGTTCCGCAGCTGACCAACCTGCGGGCGAAAAGACCGGAAGCCCTCCTCGTGTACACCACTGTGCCTTCGGGGGCCATCGTGGCACAAAACGCGCGCCAGCTTGGCTATGACATCCCCATCCTCCAGTCCAACGGCATTGCCAACAAGGCCTTTATCGAGCAGGCCAAGGAGGCGGCGGAAGGGGTCATCTTCACTGCCGGCAAGCTCCTCGTCGCCGACCAGCTCCCCGACAGCGATCCGCAGAAGCCGATTCTCTTGGCCTACCGCCAGGCCTTTGAGGCCAAGTACAACGATCCCGCCAACACCTTTGGTGGTCACGCATGGGACGCCATCCAGATGCTCGTTGCCGCCCTCAAGGCCGGGGCGACGGAGCCGGCGGCGATCCGCGACTACCTTGAGCGGAATATTCAGCAGTTTGTCGGCGTGACCGGTGTGTTCACGTTCACGCCGGAGGACCACAACGGGCTGAAGGAAGACGCCCTGGTGCTCATCGAGGTCCGCAACGGTGCATGGAAGTTGTTGGAACCCTAAGCAGGGCGGCGAGCCTCCTGTGTGGCTCGTCGGCGTTTCGGCATGATGCGCTGAAAGGGGGGAAGGCGGTGGATGCGGGCACGATGGTGCTGCAGCTGATGTTATCCGGCTTGACCGTGGGAGCGATTTACGCGCTGGTTGCCGTCGGGTTTGTACTCATCTACAACGTAACCGGCGTCCTCAACTTCGCCCAAGGCGAGTTTGCCGCCGTGGGCGCCCTTACCGGGGCGTGGCTGTCGATGCGGGGACTGCCCCTGTGGGTGTGCGTGGTGCTGGCTGTGCTCGTGGCGGCCGCCGTGGCGGCGGGGGTGGAGCGGGCGGTGGTGCATCCCGCCCGCCAGAGCCGGCCGATGACGGTGATCATGCTGACGATCGGGGCGGGGATGGCGTTGCGTGGCGCGGCGCTGCTGGTCTTCGGCACCGATCCTCTCGCCATGCCTATGTTCACCGAAGGGGAGCCGATCTCCATCGGCGGGGCGACGATCCTGTGGCAGACTGTATGGGCGCTGGTGCTCTGCTTGCTCTTTTTTGCTGCCCTGGTTTTCTTCTTCGAGAAGACCTACACGGGGAAGGCCGTGCGGGCCAACGTCATGAACCGTTTCGCCGCGCGCCTGTACGGCATCCGCCCGACCACGCTGTCCTTCTGGGTCTTTGTCGTCGGCGGGGCCGTCAGCGGTCTGGCCGGCGTGGTGGTCGCGCCGATCACCGGGGCCACCTATGACATGGGGTTGATGTTGAGCATGAAAGGATTTGTCGCCGCGGTGATCGGCGGGCTGAACAACGCCGCGGCGGCCGTTGTTGGGGCCGTGTTGCTCGGCGTCGTTGAGTCACTGGCCACGGGGTTGTTGTCGTCCGGATACGGCGACGTGATCAGCTTTGCGCTTCTCCTTGCCATGCTGCTGGTACGGCCATCGGGCTTGTGGAGCCGGGCCGAGGGCAAGCGGGTGTGAGCCTCGATAGCGGAAAGGGGGCAACAATGGCCGTGCGTGTGAAAACCCGCCGGTACATAGGGATGATCGCCGTTTCCGTCGCGGCTTTGGCGCTCCTGGCGTGGGGGGCAAGCCCCTACTGGCTCAGCGTGCTCAACGTGATCGGCCTGTACACCGTGGTGGCCGTCGGCTTGTCCCTTTTGATGGGGTACGCCGGCCAGGTGTCGCTGGGCCACGCCGGGTTTTACGGCATGGGCGCCTATGTGGCGGCGGTGTTGTCAACCCGGTTGGGATGGAACGGGTGGCTGACGCTGCCGGCGGCCGTATTGCTGACGATGGCTGTGGCCTGGGTGGTGGGGCGGCCGGCAGTGCGTCTGCGCGAACACTACCTGGCCATGGCCACGCTGGGGCTGGGGATGGTGTTTCATATTGTCATGGTGGAATGGGAGGCGGTGACCGGCGGCTCGTCGGGGATTGTCGGCATTCCGGCGCTGGCCGTCGGTCCGTGGACCGTCGAGGGGGAACGGGCATGGCTGATCCTCACGTGGGGCGCGGCGGCGATGGCGCTGGCCATGGCTTACAGCCTGGTGACGTCCCCGATTGGCCGCGCGCTGCGGGCCATTGCCGGAAGCGAAGCGGCGGCGGAAGCGCTCGGCATTCCCGCGTCACGCTACAAGCTGGCCGTCTTTGTGCTCAACGCCGGTTTCGCCGGGCTGGCCGGGGCGCTGTATGCCTTTTACGTCACGTTTGTTAGCCCGTCGTCCTTCGGCGTAATGATGTCGATCCAGTTCGTGATGATGGTCGTTGTCGGCGGGGGGCACCGCCTGTGGGGAGCGCCGGCCGGGGCGGCGACCCTTGTGCTGCTCGGTGAAGGGGTGAAGGCGTACCTGCCGGCGCTGCTGCCCGGCGCGGGCGGGGAGGTGCAGCTTGTTTTCTATGGGCTTCTCCTGATTGCAATCCTGCTGCTGAAACCCGACGGCGTCCTCACCGGGTGGGCAACGTGGCGGCGCAAAAGGAGCGGGGAGCATGCCCGGGCTGCTTGAGGTGCGCCGGCTGACAAAGCGGTTTGGCGGGGTGCAGGCCGTGGTCGATGTCTCGTTTTCGGTCCCGCCTGGCATTCTCTACGCCGTCATCGGACCAAACGGCGCCGGCAAAACGACACTGTTCAACCTCGTGTCCGGGCATTTGGCCGCCGATTCCGGTGAGGTGCGGTTCAACGGGCAGTCCATTCGGGGATGGCCGGCCCACCGCATCGCCCGCGCCGGCCTTGCGCGCACGTTCCAGAACCTCGAACTGTTTCCCGGCATGACCGTCCTGGAGAACGTGATGGTCGGCTGCGACGCGCGTGTCCGCTGCGGGTGGCTGGACGCCTTGTTCGGTACCGGCCGCCGGCGCGCCGCCAATGCCACCTCGCGCGAAGAGGCGCGGCGGCTTCTTGCGCTTTTTTCCTTGGACGGCGTGGCCGACATTCCCGCGGGTTCGCTCGCATACGGGATGCAGCGGATGGTGGAGATCGTTCGCGCCTTCGCCCTGCGGCCGAAGCTGCTTCTCCTCGATGAACCGGCGGCGGGGCTGAACCCTACCGAGCGGCAGCAGCTGGCGGCGGTGCTTCGGCAGGCGCGGGCCCAAGGCGTCACGGTGCTCCTCGTCGAACACGACGTCGATCTGGTGATGACCGTGGCGGATCGCATCCTCGTGCTTGACCAGGGCCGGGTTCTCGCCGAAGGAACCCCGGAGGAGATCCAGACCCATCCCGCCGTGGTGGCGGCGTACCTGGGGGAAGAGGTGAGCTGACATGCTGGCGGCCATCGACTTGCGCGTGTATCGCGGTCCGGCACCGGTGCTGCACGGGGTTACCCTTCAGGTGGACGAAGGGGAAATCGTCGCCGTCGTCGGGCCCAATGGCGCGGGCAAGAGCACGCTGCTCGGCGCCCTGGCCGGCTGTTTTCCGCCCGCCGCCGGCCGCGTGATGTTCGCCGGTGAGGATGTAACGGGAACGGCTCCGGAGACGCTGGTGCGCCGCGGCCTGGTGCTGGTGCCGGAGCGACGGCAGGTGTTTCCCGGTCTTACCGTGCGGGACAACCTGTTACTCGGCGCCTACCATTGGTATCGCCGGAACAAGGGTGAGGCCGCGGCGTTGTTGGACGCCGTGCTGGCCGATTTTCCGCGCCTGCGTGAGCGCATCGGCCAGCTCGCCGGCAGCCTGAGCGGTGGCGAGCAGCAGATGCTGGCCATCGGGCGGGGGATCATGGCCCGGCCCCGGGTACTTCTCCTTGACGAGCCGTCCCTCGGATTGGCTCCGAAGGTGGTAACGGACCTCTTCTCCCGTTTTCGCCAACTGTGCACCCGATACGGGACGGCCATGATTCTCGTGGAGCAAAATGTCCGCGCCGCCTTCCGTGTGGCCGACCGTACCTACGTACTCGAGCGCGGCCGGGTGGTGCGGGAAGGCCCGGTCGAGGCGCTGCGCGAGGATCCCCATGTGGTGGGGGCGTACCTTGGGAAGCGCCTGCCCGCCGCGTTGAGGGCAGATGCGCGGTAGGCGGCAAAGCGGTGCGCCCGCTTTTTTTGTTTTCCGTGTCTTCCCGACGCTGCGTCTTCCCCGCACCCGTGGGTTGTCGAGAGATTTTTCTTGGCCTTTGTGGCGCGGTGGGTTACGCTAGAGAGAAAGATATGGTCACGTTGCCCTTTCGGCGAGGCGCCAAACGGGCAAGAGGAGGAGTGGATATGGCCGACGGATGGCGGGGATGGGTGCTGGGCATGGCGCTGCTGCTGGTATGGGGGAGCTCGGGGATGGTTGGCGTGAAAGAGGTTGCGGCGTCGGCGCTGGCCGACCTGCGCGCCGAGGTAGGTATTTCCGGCTCGTACCGGGAGAGCGCATGGACGCCGGTGCGCGTCACGATGCATGGTTCGCCGGGTTGGCGCGGGGAGGTGGTTCTCGAAAGCCTGGGCCCCAGCTCCTTGGTTGGGCAGCCGCGCGCGCCGGTGACGGTGAACGGTGCGGGCGTGGGAACGGTGACGCTGTACATGCCGGGCTGGTTGCTGCAGGGCGGCGTGACGGCGGTGTTGGTGACGGAGACGGGTGCGGTTGAAGCCCGTGCACACGTGACGGGCCAACCGGTGGGCCGGGAAACGGCGGTGGTGGCGGTGGTGGGGTCTGAGGCCCAGGCCGCGTCGTTCCGCGGCCTGGGCACGGATTCGCGCCGGGTTGTCGTGGCGACCCTCGACGCGGCCGCCCTTCCCGACAAGGCCATCGGTCTCGACGGGATCGACGTGCTGGTGGTGGCCGAGTCGGCCTCCTGGGCTCCGGCCCAGGTGGAGGCCGTGCGCCAGTGGGTGCGCGACGGGGGAACGCTGGTGCTCACCGGTCCGGCCCTCGCTTCCGGGACGGAGGGCCGGTTTACGGACATGTCGCCGCTGCGCGTAACCGGCGCGGCCGTCTTGACCGGCGCGCCGATGCTCGAGCGGGCCGGTGGCATTCCGCTGACCGCCAAGGGCCATATCGTCGTGGGGCGCGCCACCCTCGTTGCCGGGTCGGTACGCGTGGCGGAAGGTGAGCAGGTCCTGATTGCCGCGCGCGACTGGGGACGGGGCGAGGTGGTGGCGGTGGCCTTTGATCCTGGCGTGCCGCCCTTTGCCGGATGGGCGGGGCTGCCCCACCTGTGGCAGCGCGTGTTGGGGGCCGAGCTGCACCCGGTTGCGGACTTCGAGCAGGAAACGTTTGTGTTGTCCATGCTGCGGGAGGGGCTGAGCCGCGTGCCGGGCATGGTCCTTCCCGACGTCAAGACGCTGGCGGCGCTGTTTGCTCTGTACATTGTCGTGGTGGGACCGGTGCTTTACGGACTTACGGCGCGGCTGGACCGGCGCGAGTGGAATTGGCTTCTTGTCCCGGCCCTGAGCCTGGTGGTGGCGGTTGGCCTGTACGCGGTGGGCACGCGGGCATGGGGCGGACAGGTGACGGCGCACGAGCTGGCCGTGATCTCGTTGCGCGGCGACGGCACGGGAGAGGTGGCCGGGGGCATCGGCCTTTTTACCCCCCACGGCGGGACGTACCGGGTGGAACCCGCCGCGGCGGAGGCGGCTTGGCCCCTGGACGCACGCGACGGCGGTGTAGGCGGCGGGGGCGTTCCCCAAGTGCAGATGGGCGGCGAGAAGGTTTCCGTGACCTTTCCCGACGTGTCCTTTCGCGGGTTTCGCCCGTTATACGCCAGCGGTACGATGACCAACGTCGGGCGCATCTCGGCCGACCTCCGCGTCGCGGGCGCGCGACTGACGGGCACGGTGACGAACGGGACCCCGTTTGCGCTTCGTGAGGTCCGTCTCGTATACGGCCGCGCGGTGATCGCTCTCGGCGACCTGGAGCCGGGTGCGACCGCGGTGGTGACCGATTCTGTATCGGAAGCATCAGGCGCAGAAGACCTGACCCCCGACGCACTGGTGCCCGCGGAGGCCCAGACCGATCCCCGGCGGCGCGAGTGGTTTCTGGCGGAATCGGCGGTGGAATGGCGACGGATGGAGGGATCGGGAGGGCCCACGGTGTTCGCCTGGACTGATGCCGATGTGCTGGAGGTTGCCGTTAACGGCAAGCGTCCGCATACGCATCGCCTAGCCCTCGTGGTGCAGCCGCTCGATGAACGTGCCGGAAAGGGGGCACGGCCATGATCCGAACGGAGAACCTCACCAAGCGTTTTGGGCCGACCGTGGCGGTCAAGGAGCTTCACCTTTCCGTCCGCGAGGGCACGATTTTTGGCCTGGTCGGGCCCAACGGCGCGGGCAAGACGACGACGCTGGCCATGTTGGCGACGCTTCTGCGTCCGAGCGCGGGCCGGGCCATCGTTGGCGGCTACGACGTGGCGACCCAGCCGGATCGGGTGCGACGCATCGTGGGCTACAGCCCCGATCATTTTGGCTTTGCCGACGACCTGAAGGTAACGGAATACTTGGACTTCTACAGCGCGTGCTACGGGATGGGCCGCGCCGAGCGTGCTCGGCGCATTCCGGACGTGCTGGAGCGGGTCGGCCTGGCCGAGAAGGCGGATGCCTATGTGGATCGTCTGTCGCGGGGCATGAAGCAGCGCCTCGGGTTGGCGCGCTGCCTCCTGCACGACCCGGCGGTGCTGATCCTGGATGAGCCGGCGTCCGGTCTCGATCCGGGTACCCGTGTCCAATTTCGCGCGCTGCTGAAGTCCTTGCGCGACGAGGGCAAGACCATCCTGATCAGCTCACACATCCTGCTCGAGCTGGCCGACCTGTGCGACGAAGTCGGCATCATGGCTGGAGGGACGCTGGTGGCGGCGGGGAGCATTGCCGAAATGCTGGCGCGCGCGTCGGGAGAGCAGCGCCTGCACATTGAGCTGTTGGAAGGGGTCACAGAGGCGGCGGCGTGGCTGGCCGCGCGCGACGGCGTGAAGCGGGTGGAGCGGGAAGGCCGAACGCTGACGGTCGCCTTTGACGGCGACGAAGCCCATCAGGCTGCCCTGCTGCAGGCGATGGTGTCCGCCGGATTCCGCGTGCTGTGCTTTCAGCCGGCTGTGCGCACCCTGGAAGAGGTTTTTTTGTCCGTCACCGGGGAGGGAAAACGATGACCAAGCTGCGGGCGCGTTTCTTGCGGGCGGTGCTGGCCGTGGAGCTGCGCCGGCGCGTGCGGTCGCGCCGTTCGGCGTGGCTCCTCAGCGGATATCTTGCTGTCATGGGTGCAGTCATGTTGGGGTATCTCTACGTGTCCACCGGGCCCAACGTGGTTTCCGCCACCAGCCGCGAGCTCTTTTACTTGCTGTCGACGTTGCAGCTCGTGATGGTGCTCTTCCTCACGCCAGCGGTGGCGGCGGGCACGATCAGCGGCGAAAGGGAACGGCAGACGCTGCACGTGCTTCTGACAACCAATCTGACGGCGGCGGAGATCGTCGTCGGCAAGCTGGTTTCCTCGTTAAGCTTTCTCGTGCTGCTCGTAGTGGCGTCCCTCCCCCTGTACGCCATCGTCTTTGTGTACGGCGGCGTGTCGCCGGCGTTGTTGACGGCCGCCTTTGCCTTTTTCCTGTTCACCATGGCCGTCGTCGGCAGCTTCAGCGTGCTCGCCTCGGCCCTTTGCCGTCGCACCAGCGCGGCTATGGTGACGTCCTATGCCGCCGTGGGGGCGATGGTGATCGGCACCGCGCTTTTGGCCCAGTTTGTCCGCTTGTGGTGGGAGCGCTTCCACCCGTCGGCACCGCCGGCCGGTGGGTTCTGGGGCGACGGGATCCTGGCATTCAACCCTGTCTGGTCGCTGTGGTCGATGTTTAGTTTTCGCGAGGAGCCGGTCGGCGGTTTGCCTCTCCCACCGGTGGCCTTGTACGTGCTTGGCTATGGGGTGTTGGCCCTCGCCGCGCTGGCGACGGCCTCTATAGCCGTCGGGCGGGCGCGTGTGGAGGGCTGACCGCACCCTTCCCCGTCGGTGGTTCATCGGGTGAGATAAAACTGTCAGCGGGTGGACATGCTAAGAATCCCTTCTGTTGTTGTGATCGACCATGGAAACGCGCTCGGAACCTCTTGTGCCCAACCGGTATAGACTGCAGCGAGCCGACCAACACCTTGAGGTGGTGCGCATGAACCGGTCTGGAATGAGCATTCGCGGGCTGTGCGACAACTTCACGGCCCCTTACGCGCCCGGTCAGGTGCAGCGGCTTCTGGCCTTGTGCCGCCGGCATGCCGCGCTGAACGTGGAACGCCACCCTTCCGATGGGGACAGCAGCGTGATCGCCATCCACTCCAAATGCGGCGCGTTTACCCTTTTCGTGCCGGGGGAGGGTGGCCATCTGCGCGGCACCCTGTACGTTACCGCACCCACCGCGCGTGAGCTGGAGGGCGATCCGCTGTGGGACGTGTTCCACCGCTCGGTGCGGCTCTTGGCGTCAACCGGCACCTTGTGGCTGTATGAGGAAGGGGTCGCGCGGGTTTCCCGCTTCCGAAACGGCAAGATTGTGCCGACACCCTTGGAGGAAACGGTTTCGCGGGGCGACGCCGACGGATGGCGCCAGGGGCGTGCGGGCGTCGATGGCCCGCCTCTACCACCCCGTTCTCGCGACGGTTGTGTTGGGGAGACGATTTCCGGTGTGTCGATCACCGACGGAGAGCTGGAACGTTTCCTGTGGACCGTGTGCGTCAACCACCTTTTGGATTGCCTTGGTAAAGCGCTCAGGCGGGGCGATGCGGTGCAGAAGGAGGTGCTGCTGGGGGCGTTGCGCGACGCGTGGCGGGCGCGGTACGCGCAACGGTAACCGAAAGGCGGTCGGGTGTTTCCGTTTACGTGGCCGCACAGTGGCGATATGCCGGTGCTTGCGACGGGGCGCAGGCGCGGGCGTTTTTTTTTTTGCACGCGTGGCCTTGCTTGACGCCACGGGGCCATGCCAAACGGTGTTGCGGGTTGCGGTTCGGTACGCCGCTCCTGGAAAAAGGATCCGGTCAAACGAGGAGGAGCGGTGGGGCTTGTTCCGCGTACCTGAAACGGCCTTTGCCGACGCCTTTATGAACCCCGGGGGCATCCGTGCCGATCTCGACGCCGGTGAGGTGACGTGGGGTGAGCTGTACACACAAGACGTGCATGCTGCAGGTGTCCGGTCTGCGCTACACGTGGGATGCCACGCAGCTGTCGGGCTGTGCGAGGGCATCAACGGCGTGTATCGACCCGAGGACATCGACGCGTTGGTGGCGTACATCGAGCAGCTGCCCCACCCCTTCCAAAGAATAACCAACCCCCGGACGAGCCCGGGGGTGACGTTGCCGAAGGGTCGATCCAACTTACCCCGCAAACACCGCGCGGATGCGCTCCAGCGCCCAGTCGAGCTCGTCCTTGGTGATGACGAGCGGCGGGGCGAAGCGGATCGTGTTTTCGTGGGTCTCCTTGCACAGGAGGCCCTTTTCTTTCAGTTTTTCGCAGTACGGGCGGGCCGGGGTATGCAGTTCCATGCCGACGAGCAGCCCCTTGCCGCGCACTTCCTTGATGTCGGGGTGCTGGATCTTTTTCAGCTCATCCATGAAGTACGCACCCAGTTCGCGTGCCCGGTCGGCCAGCCGCTCCTCCTCGATGACGTCCAGGGCGGCGATGGCCACGGCGCAGGCCAGCGGGTTACCGCCGAAGGTGGAGCCGTGGGAGCCGGGGTTGAACACGCCGAGGATTTCCTCGTCGGCGACCACGGCCGAGACGGGGAAGACGCCGCCACCGAGCGCCTTGCCGAGGATGTAGACGTCGGGCTTGACGCCTTCCCAGTCGCAGGCAAAGAGCTGGCCGGTGCGGCCGAGGCCGGTCTGGATCTCGTCGGCGACGAACAGAACGTTGTGCCGCTTGCACAGCTCGTAAGCCTGGCGCAGGTACCCGTCAGGCGGCACGATGATGCCCGCTTCACCCTGGATCGGCTCAACGAGGAAGGCGACGGTGTTGGGGGTGATGGCCTCCTCCAGCGCGCGGATGTCGCCGTAGGGAATGATCTTGAAACCCGGTGTGAAGGGGCCGAACCCCTCGCGGTACGCCTCCTCCGACGAGAAGGAGATGACGGTGATCGTTCGCCCGTGGAAGTTGTTCTCGCAGACGATGATTTCCGCCTGGTTCTCGGGCACGCCCTTCTTCCAGTACCCCCACCGGCGCACGGCCTTGATGGCCGTTTCCACCGCTTCGGCGCCGGTGTTCATCGGCAATACCATGTCCTTGCCGGTCAGGCGGGAGAGCTTTTCGCAAAACGGGCCGAGCTGGTCGTTGTGGAAGGCCCGCGAGGTGAGGGTGACGCGGTCGGCCTGCTCCTTCAGCGCGCGGATGATTTTCGGATGGCGGTGCCCCTGGTTTACCGCCGAGTAGGCGCTGAGCATGTCCAGGTATCGGTTCCCCTCGACGTCTTCCACCCAGATGCCCTCGGCGCGGGCGATCACAACGGGGAGCGGATGGTAGTTGTGCGCCCCGTAGGTTTCCGTCTGGGTGATCAGTTGCTTGGTTTTGGTGGTCATGGCCATCCTCCTTCGCATGTCCACTCGTTTCTCACCATTATACCGGGAGACGCGGCGCCTTTTGTACCCTCAATCCGTTCTTCCGCGCGACGGGGCCGGGAAGAACAGGCGTGCCGCCGCAAGGCTTCCGGTCCGTTCCGCATCGAGGCGATCATTCTTGCCAGCTTTGTGCTGCTTCTTTTCGTGCAAGAGCAGGCATTGCAACGCATGCACGGCGAGCCCAGTATCAACACGTAGGGGATAAAACGAGCGTGATTCGTTGCGCGCGGGAAATCTTGCAGAGCCGGCCTGAAGGGTTTCCCGTTTTTGATGCGGGTGTTTGGGACGGTGTGGGCAGAGCGGAGACGGCGCAAGGAGGTTGCGAGACCCGGGAGGCGGGTAAAAGCGCGTGCAAATGATGTCGTTTCCGCGAAGCATCGGACCGAATTTCATAAAATGCGCGGGAAAGAGTTCAACGAACAGAATACTGACAATTCAAATTTTATTGATGAAAAATAGTAGTAGTTTCCAAACGTGTATGATAAAATAAAAAACACAGGCAACAAAGGGTGGGGGCTCGCCTACCGCGGTGAACAACCACGGGAGGTGAGACGGATGAAACGCGAAAACCCCCAGGATCTCGCGATCCTGTTGCTGATGCTGCTCTCCCTGGTTGTCGAGATCATTCGATTGGCCCTGCATCAATAAGAAACGGCGCGTTAGTGGCGGCTAACGTGCCTTGGCGACAGGCGAGCGCGCCCTTTGCTGCCTACATTATGTCATTTTACGCACGGTCCGTCAATTCATTCGCGCAACCGTGGCAGCGGGGCCGGGTGCCGGAGCGTGCTTCATTGCAGAACCAGTTGGGCGATGTCTTGTTCAAAATCCAGCGGTTCTTCGTAGGGTTCATAGCGGCGGACGACTTGGCCTTGGCGGTCGATGAGGAATTTGGTGAAATTCCATTTGATCTGATTTCCCATATAATATTCCGGGTATTTGTCCATGATCATTTGTTTCATTAGCTTCGCCACCGGGTTCTCTTCGTCAAATCCCCGGAAGGGCGCTTCGTTTTTCAAGTATTGAAAAAGCGGATGGGCGTTTTCCCCGTTCACGTCCACCTTGGCGAAGACCGGAAAGCGCACGCCGTAGTTCAGCCGGCAAAAACTGGCCACTTCTTCGTTGGTCCCCGGCGCCTGGTTGTCGAATTGGTTGCAGGGGAAACCGAGTATTTCAAAACCGTGGACATGGTATTTCTCATACAGTTTTTGCAGATCTTCCAGCTGAGGGGTAAAGCGGCACGCGCTGGCAATGTTGACAATCATCAATACTTTACCCTTGTATGTATCCAAAGGGACGATTTTTCCGTCAACTGTTTCCGCAGAGAAGGAATAGACCGTCATGATGTCCCCTCCATGATGTAGTATTATTATCATCTGATAATGATTATAAAAATCAACGTCATTTTTTTCAATCCAGTTCCATTCGAAGTCCGTGTGAAGAGGTTAGTAGGCTGTGAAGAGGTTAGTAGGCAAAGACCTCACACGAACCCTTTGCCACAGCCTCTGTTCATATAAACTTGTGTCTCCCCATCCCTCCGTGGCCATTCCCCATTTCCTCTGGCCGCCAACACTCGCGCCAAATGATCCGCGCCTTTCTCGTTCCATCTGGCCCCATGCCGTTTCATCCAGCGCGCCAAGTGGTGAAACACTTGGCCTTCTATCGTAACCAGCCGCCACGCCTCCGGCAGCTGCACGATCCCTTTCCAGATGTTCCTTCCCTTCCCGGTTGTTTTTCAAGCACCTTACGGCGGGGTGGAAGGGGTAGGCCTGGACGTTGGATGTGCATTGCCGCGTTCTCCTCGCCGGTGAAGCTGCCCATCTGTTTGCCCCGTTCGGCGCGCGGGTTGAACTCGGGCGTTCCGGACGCCATTTTGGTCGTTCGGGCGATTCAGAAAGCGCTCCTCGCCAAAGACCGCGTCACGGCAAAGGAAACCATCCGTGCAGCGGCGGAGGAGAGAAGGATGGCAGCCCAACAGCGGGGTGGATTCAGATGGTCATGGTTTCCCAACAGCGGGATGAAAAACGGTACGGACCGAATGGGAAGAACGTGAGGGCGTTGCTCCAACGCCTTGTGCAGATCGAGTGGTTTTCCGCATTGGAAAGGTCGCAGGGACAGAGGGAATCGGAATGGTTTGGCGATCACGTTTATGTAATTTAACGGTTTGGACGCCACACAAAAAGAGGGGGGTTGCCCCCTCTGTTATACATTTTATGGGATGCGGTAATACTCTGGCATTCCTTCTTCATATGCCACAATCTTGTCCGCCTTTTGCAGCGTCAGGCCAATGTCATCGAGGCCGAGAAGGAGGCGTTCACGGCGGTACGGGTCGATGGCGAAGGCCGTCTCCCAACCGTTCTCGTCGCGAACGATGCATCGCTCCAGGTCGACCGTAAGCGTGTAACCCGGCGTGGCTTCGGTGCGGCGGAACAGCTCGTCGACGACGTGTTCGTCCAGCTTCAGCGGCAGGATGCCGTTTTGGAAACAGTTATTGTAGAAGATGTCGGCGAAGGATGGGGCGATGACGACGCGAAAGCCGTAATCCAAGAGGGCCCAGGGAGCGTGCTCACGCGACGATCCGCAGCCGAAGTTGTGCCGTGCCAGGAGAATGCTTGCACCCTGGTAGCGTGGCTGGTTGAGGACAAAGTCGGGGTTGGGCGATCCGTCGTCCCGAAAGCGCCAGTCGTAAAAGAGGAACTGGCCGAAGCCCGTGCGTTCGATGCGCTTTAGAAACTGCTTGGGGATGATGGCGTCGGTGTCGACGTTGACGCGGTCTAACGGGGCAACAAGGCCGGTGTGGACACGAAACGGTTGCATGCGGGTCCCCTCCTCGTCGGCGACATTGGACGGTTCGTGCAATTTGCTGTCGCGGGCGACAAAACGGTGCGCAGCGGTGTGCCTGGGGCGCGCTTAGCCGTCGAGGTCCCATTCGCGGACGTCAACGAAATGGCCGGCGATGGCCGCCGCCGCGGCCATGACCGGGCTGACGAGATGGGTGCGGCCGCCGCGCCCCTGACGTCCCTCAAAGTTGCGGTTGGAAGTGGAGGCGCACCGCTCTCCGGGGGCGAGGATGTCCGGGTTCATTCCCAGACACATGCTGCAGCCCGGCTCGCGCCACTCGAAGCCCGCTTCGCGGAAGATGCGGTCGAGCCCCTCCGCTTCTGCCTGTCGCTTGACGTGCTGCGAACCGGGGACGACCATTGCCCGCACACGGGGATGAACCTTTTTTCCGCGCACGACGCGGGCGGCGGCGCGCAGGTCCTCAATGCGGCTGTTCGTGCAGGAACCGATGAAGACGCGGTCGATGGGGATGTCGGTGATTGGCGTGCCCGGCTCCAGGCCCATGTAGTCCAGTGCTCGCGCTGCCGCCTTGCGCTCCGTTTCGGTGGGGAAGTCGTCCGGATCGGGCACGCGGCCCGTCACCGGTACGCCCATGGCCGGGTTGGTCCCCCAGGTGACCATTGGGGCCAGTTCGGATGCGTTCAGGGTCACGCGGGCGTCGTACGTGGCGCCGGGATCGGTGGGGAGGGCCTGCCAGTCGGCCAAGGCCCGCTCCCAGGCTGCTCCCTTCGGTGTGTAGCGGCGACCTTCCAGGTAGGCGAAGGTGGTGTCGTCGGGGGCGATCATGCCCGCCCGCGCGCCGGCCTCGATCGACATGTTGCATACGGTCATGCGTTCTTCCATCGTCAGGGCGCGGATGGCCTCGCCGGTGTACTCGATCACGTGCCCGGTGGCAAAGTCGGTCCCGTAGGCCGCGATGAGGGCCAGGATCAGGTCCTTGGCCGTCACGCCGCGACTCAGGCAGCCGTCAACGCGCACTTCCATCGTTTTGGGCTTGTACTGCGGCAGGCATTGCGTGGCCAGCACGTGTTCCACTTCGCTCGTGCCGATGCCAAAGGCCAGGGCCCCGAAGGCGCCATGGGTCGAAGTGTGGCTGTCGCCGCACACGATCGTCTTGCCGGGGAGGGTGAGGCCGAGCTCCGGCCCGATTACGTGGACGATGCCCTGGTCGGGGTGGCCCAATCCGGCGAGGCGGATGCCGAACTCCCGGCAGTTCCGCTCCAGCGTCTCGATCTGTTGCTTGGCGATCGGGTCGGTGAGGGTGAACGGGTCGTCCGTGGGGACGTTGTGGTCCATGGTGGCGAAGGTAAGGTCGGGCCGGCGAACGCGGCGTCCGGCCAGGCGCAGTCCTTCAAAGGCCTGTGGCGACGTCACTTCGTGGACGAGGTGCAGGTCGATGTAGAGGAGGGCCGGTTTGCCCGGTTCTTCGTCGATCACGTGGGCGTCCCAGATCTTTTCGAACAGGGTCCGCGGCATTGTTGCTCTCCCTCCTGCGTGAGGATTTGGTTTCAACGTACCATCGCCCGAATCATAGTTCAAATATATGATGTTTATATTTATGATTTGTTTTACCTATGATAGGCGTGTCCGGAACGAACGAGGCGACCGTCGCGTCGCCTTTTCTCCGTGATCGCAGGGGGGAACCGGTACGGCTTGGCGGGCCACATGGTGAACCGGTAGAATGAAAAGGAAAGCGCATTGACGTGCGGGCGGAAGATCCCGGTGCAGGGCGCCGCGGGCCGCCCGGGAAAGCCGATGCCAAAGGACGGAAGACCGCCGATGGACGGGGGAGAGGAACGCAATGCACACCGTGGTCACCCTGGGCGAGCTTCTCATCGACTTTGTGCCCGAGGAAAACGGCCTGCCGCTGGCTGCCGTCCCCGCCTTCCGCAAGGCGCCGGGGGGTGCCCCGGCCAATGTGGCCGCGGCGGTGGCCAAGCTGGGGGGGCGGGCGCGATTTGTGGGCAAGGTGGGCGACGACCCCTTCGGCTGGTTTCTGCGCGCCGTCCTCGAGGAGACGGGTGTCGACACCCGGTCGCTCCTCCTCGCCCCAGATGCGAAGACGACCTTGGCCTTCGTCTCGCTTCGCGCCGATGGGGAGCGCGACTTCCTCTTCTACCGCGATCCGGGCGCCGACACACTGCTTTCCCCGGAGGAGCTGGACGGTTCCTGGCTGGATGACGCGGCGGTCTTTCATTTCGGGTCGGTGTCGCTGTCGGCGGAGCCGGCGCGCAGCGCCACACGGCAGATGGCCAAACGGGCGCGGGAGCAGGGGCTCCTCGTCAGTTACGATCCCAATCTGCGTCCCGCCCTGTGGCCGTCGGATGCGGCAATGCGCGAGGAAGCGGCGTCGGCTGTGGCCCTGGCCGACGTGGTGAAGGTAAGCGAATCGGAACTGGACGCCCTGGCCGGCGACAAGGGACCCGCGTTCTTCTTCGACCGCGGCGTCTCGCTCCTGGTGGTCACCAAGGGAGAAGCGGGGTGTGTGTATCACACCCCGCACGCCTCGGGAATGGTTCCGGGATTTGCGGTGCGGGCCGTGGATACCACTGGAGCTGGCGACGGGTTTGTCGGCGGGCTGCTCGTCCAGCTGGCCCAGTGGGCGAAAGATCGCCCATGGGAGGATGAGACGTGGCTTCGCCGGGCGCTGCGCTTTGCGAACGCCGTCGGGGCCCTCGTGACCACGAAGCGGGGAGCCATTCCTGCATTGCCGACACGCGAGGAGGTCTTGGCCTTCCTGGGTGCATGACCATATCGGGTGCCTTCGACGGGAAACGGGCAAAGGAGAGGGGCCCATGGAATTGCGGCAACTGCGGTACGTCGTCGCCGTGGCCGAAACGCGGCATATCTCCCGCGCGGCGGAGCAGCTGCACATCGCCCAACCTTCCTTGAGCCAACAGATCGCCAAGCTGGAACGGGAGCTGGGAGTGCCGCTCTTTTCCCGCCGCTCCAGCGGCGTGGAGCTGACCGATGCGGGGGTGCGCTTCGTGGAGCGGGCCCGGCGCATCCTTGAACTGGTGGCTGATTTGCAGCGCGAAATGGCCGATGTGGCGGAGCTGAAGAAAGGGCGGCTGGTGATCGGCAGCCTGCCCGTGACGGGCGCCCATGTGCTGCCGCGCGTGCTGCCTGCTTTCCGCGCGCGCTACCCGGGGATCGAGGTGCAGCTGGTGGAGGAGACGACGGCCCAGCTGATCGAGCGCACCGCGCGTGGCCACGTCGACCTGGCCTTGCTTACCCTGCCCCTTGACCCCGAGGTTCTGGCGTGGGAGGTGTTGGGCGAAGAAGAGATCCTTCTCGCCATTCCGCCGGACCATCCGCTGCGCCGGCAGGGCGAGGTGCCGATCGGCTCCCTGGCCGACGAGGCGTTCATCTTCCTCAAGGAAGGCCAGGGCTTTCGCCAGATTGCCCTCGAGTTGTGCCGCCGGGCGGGGTTTGAGCCGCGCATCGTCTTCGAGTCGAGCCACATCGAAACGGTGCAGTCCCTCGTTGCAGCCGGAATGGGCGTGGCCTTCGTGCCGCGCATGGTGGCGCGCAGCGGATGGGAAGCGTTTCCTCCGGCCTATGTGCACCTGGCCGAGCGCCCACACCGCACCCTGGTGCTGGCGTGGCGCAAGGCGGGGTACCGTAGCCGGGCAGCCGAAACCTTTGTCCGCCTGAGTCGAGCGTTGTGGGGGGGAGAGGGTCATGCGGCGGGGGAGCCCGGCAACGGAGCCGCAGGTGGCGGAACGTAAACGGCCGGGGCGGCGGACAACGAATCGGCGTCTGGTTTTCTCCGCCGTGCTGTTGGCCATGTTCATGGCTGCGGTCGAGGTGACCATCGTCGGAACGGCCATGCCGCGCATCGTCGCCGACTTGGGCGGTTTTGCCCTGCTCGGGTGGGTATTTTCGGCCTATTTGCTCACGCAGGCCGTCACCATGCCCCTGTGGGGGAAGCTGGCCGACCTCTACGGCCGCAAGCCGGCATTTGTGGTCGGTACCGGGCTCTTTTTGGTCGGTTCGCTCCTGTGCGGCATGGCCACCAGCATGCCGACGCTGATCGCCTTCCGGGCGCTGCAGGGCCTGGGTGCCGGCGCCGTTCAGCCGATCGCCACGACGATCGTCGGCGATCTCTACACCCTGGAGGAGCGGGCCAAGGTTCAGGGCTACCTGTCCGGCGTGTGGGGCGTGTCGGCCATCATTGGGCCGGCGTTGGGGGCGCTGTTCGTCGAGGTCCTGCATTGGTCGTGGGTGTTCTGGGTAAACGTCCCGATCGGGCTGTTGGCCATCGCGGGGGTGGCCCTCTTCCTCCACGAGGACGTGGCGAAGAAATCCCCTGCACTCGATTGGCCCGGTGCGGCGCTCCTCCTCGTCTCCATCGCCGCGCTGATGTTGGCCCTCATCCAGGGGGGCGTGGCCTGGACGTGGATCTCGCTGCCGAGCCTCTCCCTGCTGGCCGTCTTTTTCCTGGGCGTCGTCGCATTCCTGCTGTGGGAACGGCGGGCCGCGGATCCGATTATGCCCCTTGCCGTATGGCGACACCGCGTCATTGCCTTGTCCAACGCGGCGTCGCTCACCACCGGGGCGCTGCTCATCGCCGTATCGTCATACCTGCCGACCTATGTGCAGGGCGTGCTCGAGCGGTCTGCGCTGGTGGCCGGGTTTACCCTCACGGCGATGTCTGTCGGTTGGCCGCTGGCGGCGACGCTGTCGGGCAAGGCCATGGTGCGCTTCGGCTTTCGCCCCGTGGCGGTGGTTGGCGGCGTCTTTCTGCTCGTCGGTGCGGCCTTCTTTGTCACGCTCATTCCGCAGCACGGTCCGGTATGGGCCGCCCTGGGATCCTTTTTCACCGGTGTCGGCATGGGCTTTGCCACCACCACCTTCGTCGTGGCGGTACAGAGCAGTGTCGACTGGCACATGCGCGGCGTGGCCACGGCGGCCAATCTCTTCATGCGCGTGCTTGGGGGCACGTTGGGCGCGGCGCTGCTCGGGAGCGTCCTCAACACGCGGCTGCGCGTTCACCTCGAAGCGGCGGGCTTGGCCGGCGCGGACCCGCTTCGCGACGTCGACCGCTTGCTCGACCCGGTGCAGCGCCTGCATCTGGCCCCTGAGGCAGTGGCGCGCCTGCAGGAGGGGCTGGCGGCGTCCCTTAAAGCCGTTTACTGGGGGACGGCGGCACTGGCGGTGGTCAGCTTCGCCGTGATTCTCTTGCTACCGCGAAAAGGGAGGGAAAACGCATGAAGTATCGCCGGTTGGGACGGACAGGTCTGAAGGTGTCGGTCATCGGCCTGGGAACGTGGCAGTTCGGAGGTGAATGGGGGAAAACCTTCACGCAGGAGGAAGTGAACGTCATCCTCGGGCGGGCGAAGGAGCTCGGCATCAACTTCATCGACACCGCCGAGTGCTACGGCGACCACCTATCGGAAGCCCTCATTGGCCAAGCAATCCGCGGCGAACGCGACCGGTGGGTCGTGGCCACCAAGTTCGGGCACAAGTTTCACGGCTTTCGCGACCGCACCGAGCACTGGTCGGCCGCCGAAGTGCGCCAGCAGCTGGAAGAATCCTTGAAGGCGCTCCAGACGGACTACATCGACCTGTACCAGTTCCATTCCGGGACCAACGAGGTCTTTGACAACGACGAACTGTGGACGATGCTGGACAAAGAAAAACAGGCCGGCAAGATCCGCTTCCTGGGCATTTCCTTGAACAAGAAAAACAGCATGCACCAGGTGGAAGCGGCCACGCGCGTGGGTGCCGACGTGATCCAGATCGTTTACAACCGCCTCGATCGCCGGCCGGAGGAGGACGTTTTCCCGTCCTGCCAGCGCCAGGATCTCGGCGTGTTGGCCCGCGTGCCGCTGGCAAGCGGCTACCTGAGCGGCAAATACCGCCCCGATGCCGTGTTCGGTGAGCGGGATGTGCGCCGCTATGACGAGGAACGGGAGAAAAAGCTGCGCCTGGTGGAGGAGATTCGCCGCACGGAGGTCCCGGAGGGCGTCGACATGGCCCAGTGGGCCCTCGCCTGGTGCCTGCAGCACCCGGCTGTTACCTGCGTCATCCCCGGCGTCAAGAACGTCGAGCAGGTGGAGGCCAACGCCAAGGCGGCGGAGCTCGACCTTGTGCGCGACGACCATCCCCAGGCATGGCGGGAGTAAGGGAACAGGATGGCTGCCGGTACAACCGACCGGCAGCCTTTGTTGTTGCACCATCGGGGCGAAGCAGCACAAAAAGCCGCGTGCGATGGGCGCACGCGGCGTGAGTAGCCTAAAGTATGGAAAGGGGTGATGGTGAAGGGCGACGTGTTTGTGAACCTGTTTTACGCCCGCGGCCCGGCGGCGCGGATGGCGTCGTCGACATCCGTGAATTTGGTAAAGTTCTCGGCGAAGCGGCGGGCCAGTTCCCGCGCGTGCCGGTCGTAGGCGTCCTTATCGGTCCACGTGTTGCGCGGGTCGAGGACCTCGCTCGGTACGCCCGGGCAGCGGTCGGGCACGAGCACGCCGAAGACGGGGTGGGGCGTGAACGACGCCTCCTCCAGCGCGCCGGTAATGGCCGCCGTGACCATCGCCCGCGTGTAGGCGAGGTTCATCCGCTTGCCCACGCCGTAGGGGCCGCCCGACCATCCCGTGTTGACGAGGTAGACGCGCGTGTTGTGGCGTTCGATCTTCTCCCCGAGCATCCGCGCGTACACCTTTGCAGGCAGGGGCAGGAACGGCGCGCCGAAGCAGGTCGAGAAGGTCGCCTGCGGTTCGGTGACGCCCCGCTCCGTGCCGGCTAGCTTGCTGGTGTAGCCCGACAGGAAGTGGTACATGGCCTGCTCGCGCGTCAGCTTGGCGATGGGTGGCAGCACGCCAAAGGCATCGGCGGTGAGAAAGAGGATGACATTCGGATGGCCGGCACGCCCCGGAATCACCGCGCCGGGGATGTAGTCGACGGGGTAGGCGGCGCGGGTGTTCTCCGTCCGCGACGCGTTGTCGTAGTCCGGGCGGCGCGTCACCGGGTCGATCACCACGTTTTCCAGCACCGCACCGAAGCGGATTGCCTGGTAGATTTGCGGTTCCTTTTCGGCGGACAACCCGATGCACTTGGCGTAGCATCCGCCCTCAAGGTTAAAGACGCCGACGTCCGACCAGCCGTGTTCGTCGTCGCCGATCAGGAAGCGGTTCGGGTCGGCCGAAAGGGTGGTCTTGCCCGTACCGGACAGGCCGAAAAAGAGGGCCACGTCGCCGTCTTTCCCCACGTTGGCCGAGCAGTGCATGGGGAAGACGCCTTGTTCGGGCAGCAGCGCGTTCATCACGCTGAAAATGGACTTCTTGATTTCCCCGGCGTACTGCGTGCCAACGATAAGCACGAGGCGCTTTTCAAAGCTGATGCCGACAAACACTTCCGAGTTCGTGCCGTGAACGGCGGGGTCGGCCTGGAAGCTCGGCGCGGAGATGACGGTAAAGGCCGGGCGATGGGCGGCCAGCTCTTCCGGTGTGGGGCGGAGAAACAACTGGCGGGCGAACAGGTTGTGCCAGGCCGTTTCCGTCACCACCCGCAGGGGGAGCCGGTAAGCCGGGTCTGCGCCGGCGAAGCCGTCGAACACAAACAGGTCGCGCCCTTTCAGGTACGCAAGGACGTCGGCCAGGAGCCGGTCAAAGGCTTCCGGGGGGAAGGGCTGGTTGACGGGACCCCAGGCGATCCGGTCGCGCATTGACGGCTCGTCGACGATGAACTTGTCCTTGGGGGAACGCCCGGTATATTTCCCCGTGGTGACGGCGAGCGCGCCGTCCGCGGTGAGCGTGCCCTCTCCGCGCTTGACGGCCAGTTCCACGAGGGCCGCGGCAGGGAGGTTGGCGTAAACGGCGCTTTCGGCAAGCACCTCGTCGAGGGAATGCTGAACGGTCTTGGTGTCCATACGATCGTTCCTTTCCCTGAAAATGTTCGCGTTGAAGCCGAAGAACCGGAAGTCCGTTTGAAACCCTGTCAAACTGCCATCACAACGTGACGAATCCGCTAAATAGTATAACACATTGTGCAGAATCGTCTATACTCGCTCTGGTGGCATCCGTCGGGTGTGCTGGGGGGCTCCATACCAAGGGAACAAAAAATGAAAAACGCCGCCGATTTTCAATCGTCCTCCTGTTCATCGGCAATCACGTACGCAGCTTTTTGAGAGATCGTGACGGCAGATTTTTTGCTGCCGCATACCCTAGGTAGACCAGAAGGAAGACCACAAAACACAGCGCGGTGAGGCGATACATCACGGCAAAGCTGGTGAGGCCGGCGATGGGGCCCAGGAGCATCGCCCCGCTGCCAATGCCCAGGTCAAAAGCGGAAAAGAACGTAGCGGTGGCCGATCCGCGCTTTTGCGGGGGCACGCGCTGGATGAGCCACGCCTGCAGGGTGGGTTGGATGGCGCCGAACGCGATCCCGTACAGCATGGCGGCCAGCACCAGGCCGCCGAGGGTGGAGGCGTAGGAGAGCACCAGCAGGCCCGCCATTCCGAACCACGCCCCCGGCATCAGCACCCAAAATGGGCCTTTCCGGTCAAACAGGATCCCGGCCACCGGCCGGACGACGAGCAAAAACAGGGCATTCACGGTGAAAAACCATCCGATGTTGGCGATCCCGATTTCGTTCCCGAACAGGGGAAGGAAGCTGACAAGGCCCCCATAGGTGAAGGTCACGAACATTACCAGAAAAGAGGGAAACAGCGCTTTTCTTTCGAACAGGCCCGCCCAAAAGGGTTTCGTGCCCACGGTTGCGCCGTTTTCCGGCAACGCGGGGATCCGCACCAGCTGCGTCAGGGCCAGCGAGAGGAGGGTGCTCGCGGCAGCAATCGGGAACAGGAGGCCAAAGCCGAACCGGTTGAGGATCCCGATGCCCATCAACGGCGCGACGGCCATCGCCAGCGTGGAGGAAAACCCGAAGTATCCCATCCCTTCCCCCCGCCGGGAGGGCGGAATGAGGTCGGACGCGATCGTCCCGTAGGCGGTGGTCGAAATCCCCCAGCCGACGCCGTGCAGGATTCGCGTCAACAAGATGGAAAGGACGGAAGGGGCAATGCCATAGCTGACAATGGCACACAAGTTGAGGAGCAAGCCGACAACCAAGATCCGTTTGCGTCCGGTCCAATCCAGCGCAGCGCCGGTAAACGGGCGGATCAGCAGCGCAAAAATGGTGAAGATGCCGGTGATGAGGCCGACGTCAGTCTGGTTTCCGCCGTGTTGTGTGACATAAACCGGAAGAGTGGGCACGAGCATCTGAAATCCGAAAAATTGAAACAGATTGGCCAGGGAAAGCAACACAAAGTCTTTCGTCCACAGCTTTTCTTTCAATTTCACACCTCTTTCTACAGGGGATTCACATGCGCGGTCTGCGTGGGCGTGTTCTTGCCTATTGTATTCCCTTTTTCTCGGCTTCATCAACAAGATGTCCCGCCCGCAATCACCACCCGTTGCGGTTTCTGAACGGTTGACAACGAGGAAGTTGCGTCGCGCAAATGACCGAAGGCCACCTGCGCGGAAGGCAGGTGGCCTATTCGTTTTCCCGATTCTCGGGAGGTGGTGACAATGATGGCCACGTCGATGACTCGGGCACAGCAGCCAACACCTAAATATGATCAACTCGTGTGCTAGAAACATCTAATAGAGCCTTATATACCCTAACAAACATGGTAAATCAATATCAATAGCTTCGAACTTCTCCTTCTAGTAAGAATCCTACCAAAAATGCTTGACAGATCCAGTGATCCAAACTACAATGATGGTGGAAAATATTCTATCAATTATGGATGAGTTGTAAAATGAAGAAACGTTTACTTGCAACCTGCGCTGGCATTGCACTGGGGGCTGTGCTGGCTGGAAATGCGTTGGCCAGCGGTTATAGTGAATGGGCGCAATTGAAGAGTTCCGTCGTGGGCGGCAACTATGTAAATTATACGATAATACCGCCGTCTCGGATTGGTACTCGATTGGCGACGGCACATCCCTATACAAACCCATCAACGCCTATCCTGGTCAGTATGTACATGTACGATTGATGTCCGCGCGACAGGAAACTGGAGTCCTGATGCTCCAAACTATTAATAAAAATAACACTTTTCTTACGGGGGCTTCCGACAGCCCCCGTCTGTCGTGAGGAGGGACTGGTAATGTGGAAAGCCGAATTCCAACGAGCATTCCTGGGGATTCCGTTTTGGCTTGCCGTTGTAATCGGCACACTGTTATGCATGATCGGGCTTTCCAGTTATTTTGAAGGCCCGAACGTAATTCCCGGTGCACATCCGTTTCATCGAAATGCCTATGAAGCGTGGCTATTTGCGTATGCGGAAGGTCCTACAGCGCTGTTTGTTGTCCTGGCACCTTTGCTGGCTGTTTTGCCGCACGCCGATGCATATGTCATGGATCGTACGACCGGCTACCTGCGGTTTGTTCTTCTTCGGGTGCCGCGTTGGCGCTATTTCCTGATGCGGTTGGCGGTTGTGGCCTTGTCTGGTGGAATTGCCACTGCATTACCGCTAATCATCATCTTCGGTATCACGAACCTGATGTTGCCCCGTGGGCTTCCGCCTAGGAGTCCGGGTGAACTTGAGCCGATAAGCTTTTTGAATGTAGTTTACTGGAGCAATCCAGATGTATTTGTGTTCATCGCCACGGGATTAGCCTTTTTGTTTGGCGCGGTTTACGCAACCTTTGGGTTTGCTGTATCCGCTTATGTGGACAAGCGCTACCTGGCGCTGGTCACTCCTTTTGTGTTCTATCATGTGACCAATTTTGTCCTGGCCGCACTGGGACTTGAGGAATGGACGCCACTGGGGATGTGGGTACCGTTTGGGATCACCACATCAACCGCTTTTTCCGTGTTCGCCCAACTTATGCTGATGTTGACCGCCACATTGCTTGCCTTTGCCCTACGGGAAACGAGGCGATCAGTGCATGCGTGAACGGAAAGGACAACCGCAACGTTTGGTCCATTTGGTGAGAGTCGAACTGATTCAACGACTGACATCATGGCGCTGGGCGGTATGTGCCTTTCTATTCATCCTTGTGACATACCTGCAAGGGGGAAGAGTGCTGGTTAATGCCGCGAACCAAAACGAATATGTCAACATATGGGACGCCCTGTTTTCGATTTTCGCCAATCGTTACACTTTGATGTTTGTGCTCATCCCTTTGTACTTGTATGGAATCAGCGATCTCGTGGTCGAACGAGGTTGGGGAGAAATCTATGCGTTACGGTGCGGGTCGCGCAAGTGGTGGTGGTACGGAAAAGCCGCGGCATTAGCTGTGGTAACAGCGACCTATGTGGCGCTCGGAATGGCACTGGTGGGCGGGACCTCAACCTTCGCGTTTCCGGCGGAAGGGAACTGGAGCACATACGCACGGCAAACCCTGGCTGATTTGTATCTGTCCCCGATGTTGTTGGCCTTTCCACCTGGATTAAGCTTGCTGATTTTAGGTGTTTGGCTGTTTCTCAGCCTATACGGGTTCGGGATGATAACGATCGCCCTTTCATTGCAGTTGAACGCACCGGTCTATGGATTTACCGGAGGTATGGCACTCTTGTTTTTCGGTTTTCTGCTAATCGATCTCCCTATATTCTCTTGGGTACACATGGTTTCACCGACCTATCACCTACTCATCCTGAGCGCGATGGATCGTTACTCCGTGCTGGCCTTGTCATTTGGCTATTGGCTGGTCTGGATCGTCCTGATTGGGTTTTGGGGGCTTCGACTCAGCCAAACACGCCATTTTTTAACGAAAGGTCGCACGTGAACGTGGGGAGGGACGCGGCATGTCATTTCGCTTGTTTCATTGGATGTTCCTAACCACGTTTCGTGGCTGGCATCTAGGGGTCAGCGGGGTGGTGTTTGCATTTCTCGCGTGGCGCAGTGTTCAAAAGGCGGTAATCGTATCCGGGGAATCAGCCACGATGCTCGATGCCGTTTTTTTCGCCTTTTGTGGTCCAACAAAAGAAAACCTCTATTTTCTCGATGGCCTTGCCTGGATGTTGCCGCTGTTTCTCCTGTTTTACTTTTTTGGGGACTCGACTCGCCGAGAGTTAGATATAAACGGTGTGTTCATCTTGCTTCGCGTGCAATCGCGCTTGCGTTGGTGGACAGCAAAGGCGATCGCACTACTAGTAGCCGTGTTGGCGGTGTATGCGTGGGCGGTTTTAATAGTGGGGTTGGTCGCTTGGGGGATGTTGGGAAGCGGAAAGAGCGGGCTCTCCTTGACGGTGGACAACACCACAATAAGAGTATCAGATTTGATCTGGACCTTTGGTCTTCATGCGTTGACCGGATTTGCCCTAGTGTTGGCCCAAAACGTGCTGGCACTGGTGATGCGCCCCGTCTTCGCTTTTTTCGTTGTGGTGACGGTGGTGGTAAGCTCCTGGATGAGCGGCGCACTACCTGTCGAGGCGCTGCGCTGGATGCCGGGTAACCAGGGAATTGTAATGCGCCATACTTTGTTTGATCCGGAAGTCTTCGATTTTTCCTTAATCTGGTCCCTTGGGTATAACAGTTTGCTGATAGGCTTGCTTGCTTGGGTTGGCGCATGGCGCTTGCATCGGATGAACATTTCCTAGAACCGAAGAAGAGGGGGGAGACGATGACTGCGGCAGGGCGAGTGAACGAAACGGTTGTGCACGTGAAAAACGTGACCGTACGCATTAAGAACCAAGTGGTGCTAGAGCGGATCAACTTGCAGTTGGATAAAGGGAAAATTTACGGCATCATTGGACGAAACGGTTCGGGGAAGACCATGTTGCTCCGCGTATTGTGCGGGCTGGTTCGGCCCAGCGAAGGGGAGGTGTGGGTGCTCGGGCGCGAAATCGGCCGGGCCGGAGCCTTTCCTGATGAGGTGGGAGCCGTCATCGAGACACCGGGTTTCTTACCGCAATACAGCGGTTTGAAAAACCTGAAATTGCTGGCTTCCCTTCGCAACCGCATCGATGAGGACGACATCAGAGAGGCTATCCGGCTGGTAGGGCTTGATCCGGAGAACAAAAAACCGGTGCGTACCTATTCTCTCGGTATGCGCCAGCGTCTGGGCCTGGCACAGACGATCATGGAAAAACCTCGGCTCCTGCTCTTGGATGAACCGTCTAACGGCTTGGATCAGGAGGGTGTGCGCGACCTACACATCCTGTTGCGCAACCTGCGTAGCAAAGGGGTCACGATTTTGCTGACCAGCCACAGCCGGGAGGAAATTGAGACACTTTGTGATGCCGTGTATTACATGGAACGGGGACGGCTCGAAGCCTTGCCAGAAGTCCAGGGATCACTTCCAATAGAAAAACATCTGTAGAGCTTTAAAGCCCTCTTTTTTTACATCGGAGGTGATCACATGAAAACCGTCATCAGCACCAAATCTTCCGAGCAGATCTTGGCCAGCCGCGCGGCTTGTTGTGAAGACGGGCGCTTTCGTCTGCAGGCCGTCAAGGACGGACCGCCGCGGTGACCCTGTGACCAAGGGATTGCTGGCCAAGTGCGCCCGCCATCAGCAGCCCGTACAAGCGCGCACGCCGAAAAAGAAGATGGCCGGCGTAACCGCAGCCGTTGCCCTGGAACGGTCGGAATGGCCATGCCGGCCGCAGCATTGAAGGGACAGGAGCACACTGGAAAAGCGTGTCTCTCGTAAACGTACGAACATGTCTAATGGTTTTCTTTTATTACAATTCATGGTGAATAGGTAACAACCAGAATTTTCGTCGTATCTTCCCTTTCTTTTCGTCTGCGACCAGTTTTTCATGCTGCTGACCGGGGGAGATATCCCTGGTTCTGGGCAAACTGCCCGGGGATAGATTTATAGATTGATACACAGCCAGGGAATGGAATACTGAAAGGGGGCTTCGAAAAAACATTAGACGGAAAAAGTTAACGAAATCCACAGACTGCCTCTGGTAACCGGCAATCTACTACAACAGCTCGGCATCAGAAGGACAGAAAATTACGTATTTCCTCAAACGGAACACATAGAATCATGACTCTGGCATAGAAAGGATAATGCTGTATGTTCAGTATTCTCTCTGCAGAAGCTCATCGTTTGCGACATCGTTGGCAAACCGCCTTGGCTTTCTTGCTCATTATCGGGTTTATGGTTCAAGGTTACATTGCCTATCAGAATAACGGATATCTATCCAATCAGTTCAGTGCGTATATTGCATATCTCTACGCATTAGGGGCCGGCGGAAGTGCTTTTTGGATCGGCATCTTGCCCTTGGCCGCTTGCCTCATCACAGGGGATAGTTTGGCTTGGGACCGGAAAACAGGAGCCGTTCGCTTCCTGCTCGTTCGCGTTCCGCGCCGGCGTTACATTGTCCAGAAAATCCTGGCCACCAGCCTCTTCACCGGGCTGTTGTTCTTTGCCGGGTTTCTTGTTTCGTTTCTCATTGCCATCGTGTGGTTTCCGATGACGCTGCCGCCGTGGCATGTGGTCAACGGTGTTCCTACACTGAGCCACATTGCTCCGAATGGGGAGGTCTATCCGTTTCCTACATTTTTCCACAATCTTTTTTTTGAGCATCCGTTCGTGCACGTGCTCTTGGTTACGCTGGTGGTGATCCTCTCCGCAGTCGCCTGGGCAAACCTGTCGCTGCTTCTTTCGCTCTGGACGACAAATATTTATCTGGTCTTGGGGATCCCCTGGCTCGCTTACATTGTGGTGATGTTCATTATGGCCATTCCAGTCGTTGGTCTGCCCCACATCTCGCCGCTGGCCCTTTCCGGTCCGTTCATCGCCATGCGGTCGGGCTCTCTCGGATTGTGGATTCCGTTCATTTGGCTCGTGATTATTGTAGGCCTGACAGCCGCTACCTACACGATCTTTGTTTTGAGGAAAGGGAGGGACATCCTTGAATAACAATACTTCGATGGCCATCGAAGCACACAACGTCGAAAAACACTTGGGCGGCGTGGCCATCCTCCGGGGTGTCAATCTTCGGGTGGAATATGGAGAAATCGTGGCCATTGTGGGCGCAAACGGGTCCGGGAAATCCTTGTTCCTTCGCACCCTTTGCGGCCTGGTCTATCCGGACAAGGGCCAGATTGTGATCGGAGGGCAGCTCCTCAAACCCGGAATGACAGGGGCGCTTGCCGACGTTGGCGTGCTGATCGAGACGCCGGGATTTCTGCCGTATCTGTCGGGAATGGACAACTTGCGGCTTTTGGCCATGCTGCGCCGCCGGATTACCGATGATGAAGTTGCGATGGCCATGCGCCAGGTCGGGCTCGATCCGGCCAACAAGCGTCCTGTCCGGACGTATTCGATGGGCATGCGGCAGCGCCTGGGCATCGCCCAGGCCTTGATGGAACGGCCACGTGTTCTGTTATTGGACGAGCCCACGAACGCGCTGGATCCGGAGTTCACGGAAACCTTCCTCCAGATGCTCAAAACGTTGCGTACGCAGGGTGTCGCCATTGTCCTGACGTCCCATGAATTACACGAGGTTGCGGAGCTGGCGGACCGCATTCTCGTCATGCGGGACGGGATATTGTCGGATTACCGTCCCGCTTAAAGGGAGGGAACCCCGATCCCGTGTCTTTCCGCATGGTCTGGTTTCACGCACTGGTTTTATTGAGCCGCAAACGATGGAAGGTGGTTCCGCTCTTCGCCCTTGGGATCACAGTCCTTGCGGTGGCGGATCTCGCCAAGGGTTACGGGAAGCTCGGCGATGCGAACCAGTGGGACGTCTTGCTGAATGTGTTCAACGATCCGTTTAAGGTCGTTGTTCTTCTGCCGGCATTCTTTTTCATCCTGGTTGCGGATGTCGTGACGCAAGACCTCGAAGGATGGGGGTATCTACACTGGAACCGCGGTCCGTCTCGGGCTCTGTGGTGGTGGAGCAAGGTAGGCACCGTGGGAATTGCGGCCTTCCTGTACAGCAGCATGATGTGGCTAATTGCCGTGCTGGTCAGCGTCTTTACGGTGCAATGGCAGCTACCCTGGAGCCGGTTGGTGATGCTATCGCAGTGGAGTTACCCGGGCGGTCTTGGGCCGCAACACCTCCATGTGCCACCACCTGTGATTTTGTTTCAAGCGTGGGTATTGATCACCTGGGGCCTTTTCGTCTGGGGCACGATCATTGCCCTCCTGGCCTTTGTGCTGCGCCATACCGGCATAGCCTGGATGACAGGTGCCGCAAGTTGTTTGATTTCGTACGGCATCTGGATAATTGCTACGGAAAAAGCTCCCTGGGCACCCACCTTGCACTTGCTGTTGAAGGTACACGTAGAATTCGAGAGCCGGGTGCCTGCGTTCTTCACGATCGGATGGTCGTTCCTCGCAGAAACCCTTTTGCTCTTGGCCGCCGGCGTGGTGGGTCATCTTTTGTCGGTGAGGCGTGATCTTTGACCATGGAAAATGCAGGGCTGCATCAACATGGGCGACTTTGCAGCGTGGAGTTTCGCGTATTGGCAAAGCGACGAATATGGCTGATTCTCTTGCCGGTTGTGGGGCTCTATGGGATCCTGAGCGCCCTGAATGTCAAGAATGTAATTTCCGATCACCTTTTGAATCCTTGGCAAATTGGGGTTATGGTTCTAGGAGGACCATCATTTCAGACGTCCGTGCTGAAAATCCTTGAGTGGCTGATCATCCCTGGCGCGTTCGTCCTCGGCGTGGGCGAGCCGTATTCCCTGTTGGCGACCCCTTGGAACCAACTCGTCCTCGTTCGCGTGCCGAGCCGCTGGCGCTTTTGGTGGAGACGAACCGTCACCTGGTACGGGTGGGCCTTGCTGTACGGACTTGTGGTTTTGGGAATTGGCGTCGTAGCCGGGAAAATGGCGCATCCATCGGCTACGTGGGGCATACCCCAAACGTTGAGCCTGGACAATTTGCAAATCGAAAACGGGTTCTTGCTGATCGCTTGGGTTGGCCTCTGTCTCATCGCCACTCTTTGGGGCTACACTACCCTGCTGCTCCTTTTTTCGCTGTTTTTCTCACGTCCTGGCGTGGCGACGATTTTCACATTGGTCGTGGGGTACGGGTTAACCGCTCTGGGCGTATACGTCCCCAGCGTCATCTCCTACCTTCGCCCGTTGTTGGGAGCAAGACTGAATCTGTTTCCAGATACTAACCTGAACGGGAACGACTTCTTGTCACTTGGCTTTAGCACAGGTGTTTGGGTATTCGTCGGTGTGTTAGCTGGATATTCACTTTTCTATCGCAGATCAATATGATGTTAAAAAATAGGCCCGCAAAAACGGGCCCTTTCTTGTGTGATCGATGATCACCGTGTTGCCATAGCCATTCATAAGCCAAACCTTGGCGAAATGCCATGGGCCGATGGTACCGGCCAAGCCAATACGGTGGCACGGCGACCGGCAAAAAACGAGCGGGCTGCCGACAGGGGTTGGTCGACAGCCCTCTGTCTGTTACCGGTTGGCTTTGAGGGCGGCGGCGATGCGGGCCACGCGCTCGCCGAGACGGGCAGCCATCGTCTTCTCCCGCTCGTCCGGCATGCGCGAACCGTCCGGACCGGCCACCGTCGAGGCGCCGTAGGGCGTACCGCCGATACCTTCGGCGGTGAGCTGTTCTTGGTTTTCGCCGTACGGCAGGCCCACATAGATCATGCCGAAGTGGAGCATCGGGACGATGGAGGTGAGGAGCGTGGCTTCCTGCCCTCCGTGGATGGAGCCGGTGCTGGTGAACACGGAGGTTACCTTGCCTTCCAGCGCGCCGGACGCCCACAGGCCGCCGGCGGTGTCGATGAACTGCTTCATTTGCGCCGGCATCATCCCGAAGCGGGTGGGTACGCCCCAGATGATCCCATCGGCCCACTTCAGATCATCGTGGGTAGCCTCGGGGATGTCTTTCTGGGCCTCTTGCGCCTTCACATAGGCTTCTTGTGTCGACATGGCCTGACGTGCTGCCTCGAATTCCGGCACCTTGGCGATCTTTACGTTGGCGCCGGCGCGCTTGGCTCCCTCGGCGACAGCCTTGGCCATTTCAAAGGTGTGGCCGTAAGCGCTGTAGTAGACGACGAGGATGTTGGGACTGGTCATTTGTGCTTCACTCCTTTTGCCAAAGATTCGTTGCCACCAGCTGGGCATTGCGCGTTCCTCCTGGGGGTAGGTTCGGGAGGGAGCGATGCGCAAATATCTCGATGTTAAATATCTTGAGTTCGAAATGATTATATCCCCGACCGCATCGGTCCGTCAAGGGCGCGGCTCGGCATTTGACCGAACCCCTTCCATCGACTAGAATGTTCCCACAGCGAGGTTTTCTATACGGCGCAAGCTTGCCGCAAAGCGCACGCTTCGGAGGGAACGTGGTGTTCTTGCGAGGCGTGACGTAAGGAGTGGGCACGATGACCCGGAGAACGGAAGAAACGGAGCGCGCGCTGCACTTGTTCCGTGTGCTGGTGCGCGCCCACCGCAGCGTGGTGGAGCATTCGGTTCGCGACATCAAATCCCACGGGTTGCACCCGACGGAATTTGCCGTGCTGGAGCTCTTGTACCACAAAGGGCCGCAGCCGCTCCAGCGCATTGCCACCAGCATCTTGCTGGCCAGCGGTAGTGTTACCTATGTGGTGGATAAGTTGGAGAAAAACGGAATGCTGCGGCGGGAAGCCTGCCCGACGGACCGCCGCGTGGTGTACGCCGTGCTGACCGATCAAGGCCGGGCGCTCTTGGAGCGCATCTTTCCCGACCATGCCGAGACCATTCGCCGCGCGGTGGGCGGCCTTTCGGCACACGAACAGGAGACGCTGATCGCGCTGTTGAAACGCATGGGGCTGCACGCCCAGCGCCTGCTTGACGAGACGGGCGTGCGGAAAGGTTGAGGTGCCGATATGGTGACGTATGTCGTGAGCAAGGCGGAGAGCGGCAAAAAGCTGCACCGCTTGCTGCGCCACTTGTTGCCCAACATGCCTCTTGGTCGGCTGTACAAGATGATCGACCAGGGGCACGTCCGGGTGAACGGCAAGCGTAAAAAGAAGGAATACGCGGTGGCGGAAGGCGATGTGCTCTCCTTCCAGATGACGGAGGAGGAGTATCGCCAGGCGGCGGCCGGCCCGCGCAAGCGAAAATTCGCCGGCGTGCCGGCGGACCTTGACGTGGTGTACGAGGACGACGAGCTCCTCGTGGTCAACAAGCCTCCGGGTCTGCTGGTCCACCCGGACCGGACGGAGTACAAGAATACCCTGATCGCCCGCGTACACGCCTACTTGTACCGAAAGGGCGAGCTGGACAGCCGCTTCTTCTTGCCGGCGGCGGCGGGGCGCCTGGACCGCAACACGAGCGGGCTAGTCCTGGTCGGGAAGACGGCAGGGATGCTCCACCAGCTCAACCGGTGGCACCAGGAGCGGGCCATCGGCAAGTTCTACCTGACCGTGGTGGAGGGAACGCCGCCGGCGGAAGGAGAGATCCGCCGTGCCCTCATGCGCGACCCGTCGGCCAACCGGACGCGCGTCGCATCCGGCGGCAAGGACGCGGTCACGCGCTACCGCGTGCTGGACGCGCAAGGCGGATATGCCCTGGTGGAGGTGGAGCTCGTCAGCGGGCGCACGCACCAGATCCGTGCCCACTTGCAGAGCATCGGCCATCCGCTGCTCGGGGACGTCAAGTATGGCGGGCGGCCGGCCTTTGGGGTGAACCACCAGCTGTTGCACGCCTGGCGCGTGGGCTTGCCCGACGGCCGCGTGTTTGTGGCCCCGCTTCCCGACGTGTTTGCCCGCGTGGTGAAGGCCATCGGCTTGCGCGTGCCGGAGTGGAGGGAAAGCCGATGACAGACAGCATTGCCCTGGAAGGGATGGTCTTTTACGGGTACCACGGGGTGTACGAGGAAGAGCGGCGCCTCGGCCAGCGCTTTGTCGTCGACCTGCGCCTGGACGTCGACTTGCGTGAGGCCGGGCGATCCGACCGCCTCGAGGCCAGCGTCGACTACGTCCAGGTGTACCGCGACGTGCGTGCCGTGGTGGAGGGCGAGCCCCTGCGGCTCATCGAAGCGGTGGCCGAGCGGATTGCCCAGGTGGTTCTCGACCGTCACCCGCGGGTGGTGCGGGTGACGGTGACGGTGAAGAAACCGGCGGTGTCCCTGCCCGGCGCGCTGGCCCACGCGGCGGTGACCCTGTCGCGCGGCCGGGAAGACGTGCGGAGGGGAGAAGGCGCGGCGGGCGGGGATAAACGCGGAACGGAGGCGATGGGATGAGGGCAGAAAGCGGATGTCACGCGGCCGCGAGTACCCGTGACAATTGGTACGAAACCAGTTTTCGCGAGGATTATCTCCTGGTCTACCGCCACCGCGATGAGGCGGCGGCGGAACGCGAGCTGGGGGCGCTGCTCGACTTCTTGGGCCTGCCGCCCGGATCGCGGGTGTTGGATGCCTGCTGCGGCACCGGACGGCACAGCGTGGTCCTCGCGCGGCGGGGCTATTGCGTGGTGGGGGTGGACCTTTCGGAGGTGTTGCTGACGCGCGCGCGGGCGAAAACCTCGGGGCTGCCGGTGCGGTTTGTGCGACAGGACGTGCGCAAGTTGGACGTTGGCGGCGATTACGATGCCGTCTTCAACCTGTTTACCAGTTTCGGGTATTTTTCCGACGCCGACAACCAGCGAGCCCTTTGCCGCATGGCGCGGGCACTTCGCCCCGGGGGGATCTTCGTTCTCGATTACTTGAACCCCGCCTACGTACGGAATACCCTCGTCCCCCATTCCGTGCGCACGGTGGACGGCGCGCGCATTGAAGAGACGCGGACGATTGTCGATGCGCCGGTGCCGCGCGTGGAGAAAGCCATTGTCGTCACCGACTCCCGCGGCACGCGCACCTATCGGGAGTCGGTCCGCCTCTACACGCCGGAGGAGATGGCCCGGCTGTTCCAGAACGCCGATTTGCGCATCCGGCACTGGTTTGGCGACTACACCCTCGCGCCTTACGAGGAGGCCGCCTCGCCGCGCATGATCGTGCTGGCGGAACGGATGGGATCGGGTGCGCCGGCGGGCGGAAGCGGCGCCGGAAGGGACGAGGGCGACCGGGGAGGGGACGGCTCGTGATCCCCGCGCTGCTATGGACGATCAGCGCGCTGATCGGTGCTGCCTTTTCGGTGCGCGTTGGAATCCGGTTTTGGCGCACCCGCAGGCTGCACCATGCCGCCTGGTTCGTGGGATTTGCGCTCTACACCTTCACCGCGCTGGCCAGCGCGCTTGCCTACGCGGTGGGGTGGAACCCGTGGATGTACAAGTTGTGGTACGTGGCCGCGGCGGCCTTGGTGGCCTTCCTCGGGGCCGGGGAGCTGTACTTCGTGGCCCGGCCCCGCTGGGCACACGCCTTTTTGGGCGCGATGGTTCTTGTGGCGCTGGCCATGCTGGTAAAGGCGCTGAATGCTCCCGTTGACCTGGCGCGCCTCGGGGCGGGCGGTGAGATCGGCGGCGAGGCCCTTCCCGGAAGTGTGCGCCTCTTTTCTCCCCTTCTCACGATCCCGGGCAGCCTGGCGCTGATCGGGGGGGCGCTGTGGTCGGGCCTGCGCCGTCGGTCGGTAGCCGGTCTGTGGGTGGCTACGGGTTCCCTCATCATGGCCAGCGGCGGCACGTTGACCCGTTTCGGGATGGCCGAGCTGTTGCCGGTGGCCAATTCCGTCGGCGTTGTCCTGTTGTATGCCGGCTACGTCATCGCGGGCGTCCGTCAGATGGAAAGCGGGATCGTATCGGAGAAGACGGCAGGATGACGCCCCGAGGGGTGGAAACGAAAACACGGTACCCGTAAACGGGCGGGGGCATGGCCCCCGCGTTTTTGTCCCGGCAGACGACGATCGGAAGGAGGCGATGGCGTTGTTCCTCGTTCTCGGCCCGGACGCGTTCGCCGACGTGGCGGAAGCGACGCGACGGGAGTGGCTGGAGACGAACGGTCTGGGCGGCTACGCCATGGGCACGGTTGGGCAGCTGCCGACGCGAAAGTACCACGGTTACCTGACGGCGTCGCTTGCGCCGCCGACGGACCGGGTGAACCTCGTGCCGCATCTGGAGGAGACGTTGTGGGTGGACGGGGGGCCGTACCGGCTTTCTGGTGTCTATGTCCCCGACGGGCTGGAAGTGCCGGAGCTGGCGGTCTTTCGCCAGTTCGTGCCGGATCCCTTTCCCACGTGGACCTTTGCCGTGGGCGATGTAACGTTGGTGAAGCGCGTGGCCATGGTGCACGGAGAAAATGCCACGGTGGTGTCCTATCGTGTGATTGGCGGAGGGGAGCGCTCCGTGGACCTGACCGTCCGTCCGCATGTGGCCGGGCGCGACCACCACGCGACCCTCGGACCGAAGCACGGGGGGTTTTCCCTGCACCGGCACCCGGTAGGGGACGGGTTGGTGCTGCGTGTGGACCTTGAGGCGTTGGGACGAGCGGTGATCCTTTTCGCCACCCGCGGAACCGTTGACGTGCATCCCGAGCGGCGCATGCTGCGTTATCCCGAGGAGGAGCGCCGCGGAGAGGGGGGCCATGTCGAGGCGTGCTGGGTCCCGGGAACGTGGCGTGTCCGCCTGCGCGATGGGGATGAGGTGTACCTGGTGCTGGCCCTTGGCGGGGAGGCGGCGGATCCGGTGCGCGCGGCGGTGGAGGCCTACGGCGATCCGGCGAAGCTGGTGGAAACGGAAGCGGAGCGGCGCGCGCGCTTGGCCGATGCGGCGGGCTTTTCCCATCCGTTGTGGCGTCGCCTGGTAGTGGCCGCCGACCAGTTCCTCGTGCACCGCGCCACGACCGGTACGACGAGTGTCATTGCCGGGTACCCCTGGTTCAACGATTGGGGGCGCGACGCCCTGATCGCCCTGCCCGGGCTGACGCTGGCCGTGGGGCGACCCGATGTGGCGCGGGAGATCCTCCTCACCTACGCCCGGCACGTTCGCGACGGGCTCATCCCCAACATGTTCGCCGACCGCGGCGGGGAGCCGCTGTACAACGCCGTGGACGCCCCGCTGTGGTTCTTCGAGGCGGCAGCCAAGTACTGGCAGCATACCGGCGACGGCGCGTTTCTGCGTGAGCATTTGCTCGACGCGATGAGCCGGATCGTGCACGGCTATCTCGAGGGCACACGCCACGGGATTCGGGTTGACGCCGATGGGCTGGTACGGGCCGGGGAGCCGGGCGTGCAGCTGACGTGGATGGATGCGAAGGTGGGTGACTGGGTGGTGACACCGCGAAGCGGCAAGCCGGTGGAAGTGCAGGCCCTGTGGTACAACGCCCTGCGAATCATGGGGGCCGTCTCCCGCGCCTGCAGCCAGGAGGATCCCTTTACGCCCCTGGCCGAAAAAGCGAAGACCTCCTTTGTGGAGGCCTTCTGGAACGAGGAGAGAGGATATTTGTACGACGTCGTCGGTGACGACGGCGAGAAGGACCCCGCGCTTCGCCCCAACCAGATCTTTGCTGTCTCCCTGACCTACCCGATCTTGCCGTCCGACAAGCAGCGGCGCGTGGTCGATGCGGTGTGGCGCCACCTGCTCACGCCGTACGGGCTGCGTACCCTGGCCCCGCAAGATCCGCAGTACCGCGGGACGTACGGCGGTGACCGCTGGGCGCGCGACGCGGCGTATCACCAGGGAACGGTGTGGCCGTGGCTACTGGGGCCCTTCATCCGCGCCTTTCTGCGCGTCTACGGCGACGATCCGGCCAAGGTGGCGCTGGCCCGCTCCTGGCTGGAGGGCTTTGCCGCCCACCTTGCCGATGCCGGGGTGGGCACCGTCTCCGAGGTGTTTGACGGAGACGCCCCCCATCGCCCCGGCGGCTGCATTGCCCAGGCGTGGAGCGTGGCCGAACTCTTGCGGGCGTGGGTGGAGGACGTCAGTCCGGCCAGCGCCACCCTTTCGGATAATGGTTTTTGAGCTGGCCGCCGACCTGCTTGCCCCACCCCAGCGGATAACCGTCGACGGTGACCACCGTCCAGCCGGCTTCGCCGGCGCGGGGGAGCACCTCGCCGCGCAGGTAGGCCCGCACGGCCGGATCGTCGGCGGCAAAGTCGGCTCGCCGGCGGAAGGCGTCACCTGGCAGGCCGAGGGCGAGCACGTGTCCCGGCTCGAAGCGGTCCTTCTTCACCGCGCCGAGGGGCCAGCCAAAACGGACGATGCGCAGGCCGCTGAGGTCGGGCAGCTCGCCGTGGCCGTCGGGCAGGCGGTACAGGAAAGCGCCCACCAGGGCGAAGTCTCCCTCGACGGTCCGCGTCAGGGCCTCGCCTTCAAAGCGCCGGAACAGGGACACGGCCTCGGCCACTGCGCCGGCTGGGTGCATTCGCGTGCGGCGTTGGCCTTGTTCGGCATGGGCAGCGGACGATTGCGCATCCGCGTCGGCACGCTTTTCGAGCAGGGCGAGGAAATGCCCCTCGCCGCGCACGCGGTGGGGCCACAGGCGTACGGCGCGGGTGAGCGATTCCCGGCCGTCCGCCCATTCCGGGCGGCCCGGCGCGAAATGGGGCGCCGGGGGCGGGGCCACCAGATCAAAGAACGGGTGTTCGTCGAGGAACCGGGCGATGACCCGCTCGTTCTCCTCGGGAGCGAAGGTGCAAGTGGAATAGACGAGCCGCCCCCCGGGGCGCAGCATGGCCGCTGCACTGCGCAGGATGGCCAGCTGCCGCCGGGCATGGGGCTCCAGCTGCCCTTCGTCCCACTCCCGGATCGTGTCCGGGTCTTTGCGGAACATGCCTTCCCCCGAGCAGGGGGCGTCGACGAGGATGCGGTCGAAATAGCCGGCGAACCGCGCGGCGAGTCGGTCGGGCGATTCGTTCAGCACGAGGGCGTTTTTCACCCCGAACCGTTCCAGGTTGACCACCAGGGCTTTGACGCGCGCCGGATGGATTTCATTCGCCACCAGGAGACCCCGGTCGTCCATGCGCTGGGCCAGGTGCGTCGTCTTGCCGCCGGGGGCGGCGCACAAGTCGAGCACGCGCTCCCCCGGCTGCGGGTCGAGGAGGGTCGCCGCGGCCATGGCGCTGGGCTCCTGCAGGTAATAGAGCCCGGCGGCGTGGTAGGGATGCTTGCCCGGCTGGGCGGTCTCGTCGCAGTAGAAACCTTCCGGACACCACGGCACCGGGTCCGGCGCCAGGCTGAGGCGGCGCGTCAGCTCCATGGGGGTGATCTTCAGCGTGTTGACCCGGAGGCCGTGGGTGCGCCCTTCGCGGTAGCTGGCCACAAAAGCGGCGAATTCTGCCGGGCCCAAGAGCGTGCGCATGCGGCGAAGAAAGGCTTCGGGCAACTTCGTGTTCACCAATACCGCTCCTTTCGCGTCGGAAGGGGAAAGGAAAGGCGCAAAGCAAAGCGTCAGGGGTCCGCGCGGCGGGAGAGCCTGCCGGCGGAGAACGGGTTTTGGTATACTAGTTTGTACTCCGCGCAGACGCGGGAGGCGACGACGGGAGAAGGAGGGGTTGTTCCATGACCAAACATCGGATTACGCTGGAGTACTGCACCCTGTGAAGCTACGAGCCCCACGCCGTCCGGGTGACGGCGGAGCTGCTTACCGGGCTGAAGGGGCGTCTGGAGACGGTGACGCTCGTTCCCTCATCGGGCGGACGCTTTGAGGTGACCGTCGACGGCCAGCTTGTCTATTCCAAGCTGGAGACGGGCCGCTTCCCCGAAGACGGGGAGGTGCTGCGCCGGATCCGCGCGCATCTCGGTGAACCGGACGCGTCCTGACCCATTGTACCATAGCTTCGGAAGGGCGAAACGAAGCGCTGCGTGCATAACGGTGCCGGACGTGGGACAGACTAGCGGCGACACGCCTTCCCAAACCACGCCGGCGCCTTTTTGTGCGCCAGAGGAGGAAGACCATGGTGGAACTGGAATGGGCCCTGGCCGGACGCAGCGGGGGATACGGGGCGATTCGCGCCGTGCTTGAGGGCGAGGGATTTGTCTTGGGCGGCGGGTGGGAATACGATCACGCCTATTTTGACCGGGAACTGGCGCGCACGGAAAATGAGACGGTGTATCTGCGCATTCCGGTTACCGCCGAACAGGGGGCCATTGGGCGGGATGACGCCCGCGTGCGCCTGGGCAACCCCTTTGTGCTCAACCACGTGGTGCACCTGGACACCCATGTTGACCGGGCGGAGGCCATTTCCAGTGCGTTCCTCAACCAGTTTTCTCCCCCGCGTGAGCGCGACGGCAACGTGACGCCGGAGTGGGTGGAAGCGGGACGCACGGTGCTCGCGCGCGTCTCGCCGGCTCTCGACGCGGCGCTTTCCGAGCGCGGCGCGGAAAAGTAAACTTTGAAATAGAAACTGGTTGACAAAATCCCCGTTGCCTCCTTATGTTGGAAGTGAGACCGTGCGCGCGGTGCGGAGACCGACGCGTCGGATCGCCATCAAGCAAAGGGGGCGATGTTGGGATGCGACCTTCGACGCGACGTCTGGTTCGCCTGGTGGTTGCCGCCCTGTTCCCTGCCATCGTCACCGTGCTGGGGCAGGTGGCCGTTCCCTTGCCGTTTACCCCGGTGCCCATCACGGGACAGACCCTCGGGGTGATGCTGGCCGGAGCGCTGCTGGGGTCGCGTCTGGGATTTCTCTCTATGGCCTTGTTTGTAGCCCTGGTGGCTGCCGGGTTGCCGCTGCTTTCGGCCGGCAAGGGCGGGATCGGCGCGCTCCTGGGCCCCACCGGGGGGTACGTGGTGGGCTTTCCCCTCGCCGCGGGGGTGACGGGCTGGCTGGTGGAGCGGTTTGAAAGGGGCGGACGCCCCGTGGGTACGGTCAAGCTTTTTGTGGCCATCGCTGCCGGCGGCCTTGTGGTGGAATACGCCCTGGGAGCGTCATGGCTGGCCGTGGTTGCCGATTTGTCCCCGGCGCAGGCACTGGTCAGCGGGGTACTCCCGTTCATTCCCGGCGACGTCGCCAAGGCGGTGCTGGCCGCTGTCTTGGCCGCTGCCGTTCGCCGCGCCTATCCCGTCCGCCAGCGGCTCGACGGCTTGCCGATGGGCCGGAGCTGAGTCCCGGGTTGCCGGACGCCGCGGCGGGGTCGGACTGCGCGAGGGGCTGCGCCTTTTGGTGTGGCGAGGCTCGTCTGCCTTCCCGACTTGGGGGAGACGCGGACGAGCCTTTATTGTTTTCGTTGCGTCGCTACGCGGAAGGGGTATACTGTAAGAGGTAGGATACGGAAAGGGTGTTGGATGACGATGGATCTTGCAGCCATTGCGACCGTTGCGCAAGAAGCGGTGCGCGAAGCCGCCGAGTACGTGCGCCGGCGCCTGGACGACCCCATCGAGGCGATGCGCAAGTCCGAGCGCGGGGAATTGGTAACCGAAGTGGACCGGACCGTGGAGCGCATGGTTGTCGACCGGATCCTCCGGACGTTTCCCGATCACGGCATCCTCGGCGAGGAAGGGGTTTTTACCCGGGCCGATGCGCCGGCTCCCGAGGTGCCGCTGTGGGTGATCGACCCCATCGACGGGACGACCAACTTCGTTCATCAACGGATCAATTTTGTCCTTTCCCTGGCGGTGTACCACGGCGGCGAGGGCCTCATCGGCATTGTGTACGACCCCTTGCGCGACGAGTGGTTTGAGGCCCGCCGCGGCGAGGGGGCCACGTTGAACGGCCGGCCCATCCGCGTGCGTCCCGACGCCAGCCGCCTCGAGGAGGCGCTGATCGTCACCTCGCTCTTCTGGTCGCGCTATGCCGAACGGTTTGGCCTCACCGACAAGATCCGCGAGCTCGGCCGTCGCGTGCGCGGCATGCGCTTGTATGGCGCGGCGGCGCTGGAGCTGGCGTATGTGGCGTGCGGGCGCCTCGACGGGTTCTTCTCGCCGTCGCTGTCGCCGTGGGATTTTGCCGCCGGTGCATTGCTCGTGAAGGAGGCCGGAGGGATGGTTACCACCGTGGACGGAACGCCCCTGTCCCTCGAGGGCCGGACCACGGTGCTCGCCGGCGCCCCGGCGATCTACCGCGCGCTGCGCACCTACCTGGAACCGGAGCCGCAGGACAAGTAAAACGCCCGCCAGGTCTCTTCTGGCGGGCGAAGCGCCGTTTACCCGATGGTGAGCACCGGGTGACGGGCGGCCAGCTCGAGGAAGTGCTTCATCGAGGAGATCTCGCCGGCGACCAGCTTTCCTTCCAAGCCGTAATAGTCGACGCAGGTCTTGCACGCCAGCACGGGCACGCCCTTGGCTTCGAGCTCCTTCAGGTGCACCGAGGCCAACGACTGTTCCGTGAGGGCGAAGACGCCGCGGTTAACGCAAAATACCGCCGCCGGGAGCTCCTCCTGTTGCTTGAGCAGGGCGAAGAAGGTTTCCAGCACCGTTTCGCCGAGCTCGGCGTCGCCCTTGCCGAACTGATCCGACGTGACGAGAATGACCTTGTCCTTCACGGATTTCCCCTCCTTCCTTGCCCAGTATACCCCGGGGCACGCCCGTTGCCTAGAGCTGGGCTCCGCCGGCGTACCGGCAACCGCCAGAAAAGTCAACCGGATTGGCCGTGGAAATGATGCCAGCGTGAAAGGAGTGCAGCCCGTGGAAAAGATCTGGGTCGAGTTGTACCGCGAATTGACGGAGGCGCCCGGCGCGCCCGGCTTTGAGGGCGAGGTGCGGGCCATTCTGCGGCGTCATCTGACCGCTTATGCCGACGATGTGGTCACCGATCATCTGGGGAGCCTCTTTGGCGTGCGGCGCGGGCCGGAGGGGGGCCCGACGGTTATGGTGGCGGGCCACATGGACGAGGTGGCCTTTTTGGTCACCCGCGTAACGGAACAGGGGTTCGTGAAGTTTCAGCCTCTCGGCGGCTGGTGGAGCCAGGTGCTCCTGGCCCAGCGGGTGGAAATCCTCACCGAAAAGGGTCGCGTGCCCGGCGTCATCGGCTCCGTGCCGCCCCACCTCTTGTCGGCGGAACGGCGCAAGCGGCCGGTGGAGATCAAGGAGATGTTTATTGATATCGGGGCCGTCAGCGCCGCCGAGGCCGAAGCGCTCGGCGTGCGGCCGGGCCAGCCGATCGTCCCGGTGTGTCCGTTTACCGAGCTGGCCGGCGGTAAGCGGCTGATGGCCAAGGCGTGGGATAACCGGTTCGGTTGCGGCCTGGCCGTCGAGCTGCTCAAGGAAGTGGCCGGCGAGGCGCTCCCCCACACCCTGTACGCCGGGGCAACGGTCCAGGAGGAGGTGGGCCTGCGCGGGGCGGCCACGGCGGCCCATCTCATCCAGCCGGACGTGTTTCTTGCCCTGGAGTGCAGCCCGGCCGGCGACATACCCGGCGTGGACGACGGTTTCGGCAAGTTGGGCGGCGGGGTGCTCATCCGGCTCTATGATCGCACGATGATTGCCCACCCGGCGCTGCGCGATGTGTTGCTCGATATCGCCGAGGCGGAAAACATCCCCTACCAGTTCTTCATTTCCCAAGGCGGCACCGATGGCGGCCGCGTCCACCTGTCGGGGACAGGCGTGCCCTCGGCGGTGATCGGGGTTTGCGCGCGCTACATCCATAGCCACGCCGCCATCGTCGATACGGACGACCTCGTTGCCGCCAAGCGCCTTCTGCTTGCCGTCATTCGCCGTTTGGACCGCGACACGGTGGAGGCGATCCGGCGTTACGCATAGGCAGCGGACGATTAGGTGGGCCTTGGCCCGGCTCGGCATGGGTGCTGCGGGCGCCGGTCCGGTTCTGGAGCGCGGCAGATGGCCCGCCTTGTCCCGTTCTCGCCGGTCATAAAATGGGATCGAAGGATGAACGGCGAGGGGAGAGAGGCCATGCCGAGCTTGGGCATTCTGTCGTGTTACAGCGTTCGCCGCGGCAATCCGCTGTCGCAGGCGGACCTCTTCCGCCAGTATTGCGAGGTGGGGCGGCGTGTCGGCCTGGACGTGTTCGTCTTTTCGCCCCGCGACATCGACTGGCACCGGCGCCGCATCGCGGGGTACGTGTGGGAGGGCGGGCGATGGCGGCAAACGCCCGTTCCGTTCCCCGATCTGGTCATGGACCGCTGCCGCTGCCTGGGCACGGAAGAGATGCGCCGCACGCGGGTGGCCCTGCGCACGCTGCGGCGACACGGCGTGCGCCTTCTCGGCGTCGCCTTGCCGGGAAAGTGGCCGGTCTACCGACGGCTTGTGGGCACGCCCGCGGTGCGGTGGCTGCCCGAGACGGTCCTGTATACCGGATGGGCGTCGGTTGAATCTCTTCTGGCGCGGCACGGATGCGTGGTGATCAAGCCCTCGGTGGGCACGGCCGGTGCGGGCCTCCTGCTCATCGACCGCGACGGCGGCCGCTTGCGCATTCGCGGCCGGACGATGCGCAACGGCGTTTTTTACCGGCTCTTTTCCCGCGCGCGCGATGCGGCGGTGTTTCTCGACCGGTGGACGGAGGGCCGCCGGTTTGTGGTGCAGCAGGGCATTGACCTGCTGATGGAAGGTGGACGGGTCGCCGACGTGCGGGCCTTTGTGCAAAAGAACGCCTCCGGTGCGTGGGAACTGGTGGCCGCGGGGGGACGGGTCGGGCCGCGGGGCAGCGCGACCTCCAACCTGCACGGCGGTGGCCGCGGCGTGCCCCTGGCTGTCCTCCTCGAGCCGCTGGATGCGCCGGTTCGTGCACGCGTGCGCGCCGAGCTGCGGGAGTTGGCCTTGACGGTGGCCCGGACGGTGGAGGCGGCGTTCGGTCCGCTGTTTGAGCTGGGGCTGGACGTGGGCATTGACCGCGCCGGCCGGCTGTGGCTACTGGAGGTCAACTCCAAGCCCGGGCGCGCCCTGTTTGCCCGCATCGGGGACCGGGCGGGGGCGCGGGCTGTGGTGGAAAACCCCATTCGCTACGCGGCCCGCCTCTGCCGTCAATGACGAAACATTCAGACGAATGGGGTGGCAAACAGGTTTGTCGTTCAGGGGAGGGCGAAGAAATTGTGCTATGATGAAAAGAAGAGACAATCTTGGCGCAAAAGGAGCGTAGGGGTATGGCAAGTGTCAAGCTGGTTCACGTCTGGAAGCGGTATGGCGACGTCGTTGCGGTAAAGGATTTTAACCTTGAGATCAAGGACAAGGAATTTATCGTCTTTGTCGGTCCTTCCGGTTGCGGCAAGTCGACCACCCTGCGCATGATCGCCGGGCTGGAGGAGATCTCTGAGGGAGAACTGTACATCGGGGATCGCCTGGTCAACGATGTGCCCCCGAAGGACCGCGACATCGCCATGGTGTTCCAGAACTATGCCCTGTACCCGCACATGAGCGTGTATGAGAACATGGCCTTCGGGCTGAAACTGCGCAAGGTGCCGAAGGATGAAATCGATCGCCGCGTGCGCGAGGCGGCGCGCATCCTGGGCATCGAGCAGTACCTAGATCGCAAACCGAAAGCGCTTTCCGGCGGCCAGCGGCAGCGCGTTGCCCTTGGGCGGGCCATCGTGCGCGAGCCGCAGGTGTTCCTGATGGACGAGCCGCTGTCCAACCTCGATGCCAAGCTGCGCGTGCAGATGCGTGCGGAAATTCTCAAGCTGCATGAACGCTTGCAGACAACGTTCATCTACGTCACCCACGACCAGACGGAAGCGATGACCATGGCCTCGCGCATCGTGGTCATGAAGGACGGTGTCATCCAGCAGGTGGGCACGCCGCAGGAGGTGTACGACCAGCCGGCCAACGTCTTTGTCGGCGGGTTCATCGGGTCGCCGCCGATGAACTTTGTCAAGGGCGGCTTGGTCGAAGACGGCGACCGGGTGCGCTTCAAGGCCGGTGCGCTGGAGATTGTCGTGCCCGATGGCAAGGCGAAGGGCCTCAGGGCCAAGGGGTATGTCGGCAAGGAGATCTACCTCGGCATCCGGCCGGAAGACATCCACGACGAGCCGGTGTTCCTCGAGTCGGCGCCGGAAAGCCAGTTCAACGCGCGGGTGGAGGTGACCGAGCTGACCGGTTCGGAGCGCTTCCTGCACCTCGACGTCGGTTGCGAGCAAACCATCACCGCCCGTGTCGATGCCCGCACGGCGGTCAAGGTTGGGGACAACTTGCGCTTGGCCTTTGACCCCAACAAGCTGCACTTCTTCGACGTGCAGACGGAAGAGCGAATCGCGGTGTAAGGTGGCGGTCGCGCAATGACAGGCAAGCGGCTGTGGATCGGTGTGGACATTGGGGGAACGGCGATCAAGGCCGGTGTCGTCGACGAAGCGGGGCACATTGTGGAAAAGCGCGAGGTGCCCACGGCGACCCACGAGGGTCCCGACCGTGTGCTTGAGCGGCTGGTGGAGCTTATTACGCAGCTGAAGGCTGTGGCCGAAGCGTCCGGCGCGGCGGTGGGCGGCGTCGGCGTCGGCGTTCCGGGGCCGGATCTCGACGTGGAACGGGGCGTGGTCATCCGCGCGGTCAACCTGGGGTGGAAGAATGTTCCGTTGCGCGACCGGCTGATCGCGGGGCTCCCCGGCCTTCCGGTGAGCGTCAACAACGACGCCAACCTGGCCGCCCTCGGCGAGGCGTGGGTCGGCAGCGGCAAGGGGGCCCAACACCTGTTGCTCATCACCGTGGGCACCGGCGTCGGCGGTGGTGTGGTCATCGGGGGGCGCGTCTATCCCGGCGCCGACAGTCTGGCCGGGGAAATCGGCCACGTAACCGTGCGGCCGGAGGGCGGCCATCGGTGCAATTGCGGCAAAACCGGCTGTCTGGAGACCGAGGCCTCGGCCACGGCGATCATCCGGGAGGCGAGGGAAGCGGCGCGCAGCGGCCGTTCGCCGCATCTGGCCGGCATCCTTGCCCGAAACGGCGTGTTGACCGCCCGTGATGTGGTCGAGGCCGCCCAAGCCGGTGACGAGGTGGCACAGGCCCTTTTTGCTTACGCCGGGCGCGTGCTGGGCCTGGCCTTGGCCAATGCGGCCAATCTGCTCAACCCCGAGCGTATCGTTGTGGGCGGGGGCGTTTCGCACGCCGGCGAGCTCCTCTTCGTCCCGCTGCAAGAGGCATACCGTGCCCATGCCCTGCCCGCTGTGGCCAAGCGACCCGTGGTGCCGGCCGAACTGGGCAACGATGCCGGGCTCATCGGCGCGGCCCGGCTGGCCATGCAGCAAGCGTCGCCTGACGCATAAATAGACGCATTCGCCATAAGATCCATAATGGAGGCAGACAAGGGCCCTCTCGCCTGCCTAGTAGAGCCGAGGTTCGTGGCCGCGAACCACGGCTGGTAGGCGAGACGCCATCCCTTGTGGCCTCCATTTTCAAGTGGAACAGGTTACGGTTTCCTTATCAATCCTCACCCCGTTTTTCACGGGGATTTTTTTGTGCATGCGCCAGGACGGGCAGCGCAACGGGAGGCACAATATCGCGCGGCGGTGGTCCCACCGGACTCCGCTTCCGGCGGAGTCCGGTGGGAATGGACTTGGCTGCGAGCCTAGGACTGTTCCCGGGCGGGCCGGTCGGTGTCGCGATCGGGAATGACGCGGTCCGGTTGTTCCGGCGGGCTCACTTCAATCCGCCCGGGCGGCTGGATTTCGGGGGCTCCGGCCGGGCTGCCGATGTTCGGCACGCGCATGCGTGCCGGAACGCCGAAGGGATGGCGAATGACCATCGCTGTGCCTCCTTTCCGCGTTACGGGATGCGCTCCTCTGTTGTTACCGTGTCCCAAACGGGCGCAACTATGCACCCGAACACCGCGCGTCAGATGGGCGGTCTTCCCCTCCGGTTTTCGAGACGTTGGATCGGGCCGTGGTCAAGCCGTAGCGCTTGATTTTCTTGATCAGCGTGGAGTGGTCGATGCCGAGCCGTTTGGCCGCCTGGCGCAGGGAGGGGCTGCGGGCAAGGGCGTCGGCGATGAGTTGTTTTTCGAACTGTTCGACGCGTTCCTTGAGCGTCGGCGAGGCATTGGTACATCCGAAGTCTTCGTCTCCTGAGGCCGCCCTGCGGATGTGCGGCGGCAGGTGGTGTTCGTCGATCACGGGATCGGGCAGGGAGACGACCAAGTTCTCGATCAGGTTGCGCAACTCGCGCACGTTTCCCGGCCAGTGGTATGCCCGCAGTGCGCGTCGGGCCGCGGCGGACAGGGTTTTGTTCAAGCGATATTGCCGGCCGAACGTATTTAGGAAGTGCGCAATGAGGGCGTCGATGTCTTCCGGCCGCTCACGCAGGGGCGGGATGGTCAGTTCGATGACGTTGAGCCGGTAGTACAGGTCTTCCCGGAACCGTCCCTCCCGAACCAGCTGGGACAATTTCTGATTGGTTGCCGACAGAATTCGTACGTTAACCGTGCGCGGGCGGGTGGCGCCGATCCGCCAGACTTCTCGGCTTTCCAGGACGCGGAGGAGCTTGACCTGCAGGGAGAGGGGCATGTCGCCGATCTCGTCGAGCAGGAGGGTGCCGCCGTCGGCCAGCTCAAAGAGGCCGATCTTGCCCTCCCGCCGGGCACCGGTGAAGGCACCGGGCTCGTATCCGAACAGCTCCGATTCCAGCAGCGCTTCCGGAATCGCCCCGCAGTTGACCTTGATGAAAGGCTTATCTTTCCGGTCGCTGAGCTGGTGGATGAGATGGGCCAGCACCTCCTTGCCCACGCCCGACGGACCCGTGAGGAGGACGGAGGTGGGATACGGGGCGATCTGCCGGATGGTTTCCACCAACTGGCGCATGCGCGGACTTTGGCACACCAGGGTGTGTGCGGTCCCGTCCGCATTCAAGGCATAACGGTGGTGCTGCAACGCCTGGAAGGAACGGGCCTTTTCCAGCTCGCGGCGCAGGTCGTTGAGCTGCGAAACGTCGCGCACGCTGGTGACGACCAGGACAATGGCGCCGGATTCGTCGAACACGGGGGTGCCGGTTACGAGCACCTCCTTCGCTTTCCCGATACGCTGGATCAGCGATTGGGGCGAGCGGGTTTCCAATACGTGCAGGGAGACCGAACGGTCGAAATATCCCTGGTTCACCAGCTCGGCCATATGCCGCCCGATGAGCTCCTCACGCTTGTAGCCGGTAATCTCTTCGTACGCCCGGTTGACATAGCGGGTGACGCCGCTTCCGTCGACAACGTAAATGCCGTCTTGGGCCGCTTCGAGGATGGCGGATAGCTGCTTCACGGTGAGCCGCTGGATCGGCTCCATACGCGTTTCCTCCTTTCCCAAAACGGTGATCATCGGAACCAATATGGTGAAAAAAATAACCAGAAACCGAATTCGCAATGTTCGGTATTATTGACGGAAACGTGATACGGGTGGCGGATGAAAGCGGTGAAAATCGTCACCAAATTCCACTGCCGTCGGTTTCGTCGAAGCGCTTCTGCACAGTACGGGCGTGACGGGTTTCGTGCAGGGAGGCGTAGGCAATGCTGCAATGAAGGATTTCTCCGGCGGGTTGTCTCGTTCCTCCCCTGTTCCGGTGGCACGGTTTTTGCTTGCATTGAGAGGGTGACAGCCAACAGGGGGGTGTGCGGGTTGGAAACCAAAGGACTCGTTCTCAACGGCCAATCCCTGATCAAGAGCCGGACATATCCGCTTCATGCGCCCTATGACGGGCGTCTGCTGGCGCACATCAGCATGGCCGACCCGTCCGACGTGACGGCGGCCATTGCCGGTGCCGAGGCGGCGTTTCGGCACATGCGCCGGCTCCCTGCGCATCGGCGAGCCGAGATCCTCTTGCGGGTGGCCGACGGACTGGCGCGACGCAAAGAGGAGCTGGCCCGGTTGGTCGCCCCTCGAGGCGGGCAAGCCGATCCGAACGGCACGGGCGGAGATCGATCGCGCCATTCAGACCTATCGCTTTTCGGCGGAGGAAGCCAAGCGGATTGGCGGCGAGACTCTCCCGATGGACGCCGCTCCGGGGGGCGAAGGGCGCATCGGGTTCACCTGGCGCGAACCCCTCGGCGTGGTGGTGGCCATTACGCCATTCAATTTTCCGGTCAACCTGGTGGCACACAAGCTTGGGCCGGCGTTTGCCGCGGGGAACACCGTGGTGCTGAAGCCGGCGGAGCAAACGCCCCTTTCGGCGCTGGTGGTGGCCGAGTTGTTCCAGGAGGCCGGGCTACCCGACGGGGCGCTGCAGGTGGTGACCGGATCGGGAAGCGAGCTGAGCGACGCCCTGATCACCGATCCGCGCGTGAAAAAGGTAACCTTCACCGGCAGCTCCGCGGTGGGGAAGGCCATCAAGGCGAAGGTGGGCCTGCGCAAGTGCACGTTGGAGCTGGGTTCCAATTCGGCGGTGATCGTCGAGCCGGATGTGCCGCTGGAGGCGGTGGTGCCGCGGTGCGTCGAAGGGGCTTTCTCTTATGCGGGACAAGTGTGCATTTCCGTGCAGCGCATCTACGTCCACGAGGCGGTGTATGAGCCCTTCTGCGCGGCCTTCGTCGAGCGCACGCGCCGGCTGGTGGTGGGCGACCCGTTGGATGAGGCGACCGATGTGGGTCCGATGATCCGGGAGGCGGAAGCGGAGCGGATTGCGGCGTGGATTGAAGAGGCCGTGAAACAGGGGGCACGTGTGCTGTGCGGAGGCGGGCGCCGGGGCGCTTTGGTGGAGCCCACGGTCCTGGTGGACGTGACGCCGGAGATGAAGGTGCAGTGCCAGGAAGCCTTTGCGCCGGTGGTGTCGATTGTGCCGTACCATGAGCTGGACGAAGCGATTGCGTTGGTCAACCGCTCTGCCTACGGACTGAATGTTGGGCTTTATACGCAGAACCTCTCCAAGGCGTTTGCCGCTGCTCGGGTCCTAGAGGCCGGCGCGGTGATTCTCAACGACATTCCCACGTTTCGTGCGGACCACATGCCCTACGGTGGCGTGAAAGAAAGTGGTTACGGGCGCGAGGGGGTGAAATACGCGATTCAGGAGATGACAGAGCTGAAGCTGGTGGTGGTGAAGCCGATTGCGTGAGGATGAAGAAGAGATACATCGAAATTTTCCAAAAAAGGAGAGGAGAAAATGGCCGGAACCACGCGCATGAAGCTGTATGTGTTGGATTGCGGGCGTATGCAGATGGACAAATCCCTCATGCTGGCCGGTGCGACCTTGGCGAGCTGCGACAATCCAAACCGACCTGCAGAATGGATTGAGTTTCCCATTTACGCGGTGTACGTCGATCATCCCGATGGCAAGATTGTTTTTGACACCGGATGCAATCCCAACGCCATGGGTCCCAACGGGCGGTGGCCGGAGCCAACGCAAAATACTTTCCCCTTTATCGGTGGCGAGGAGTGCTATCTTCCGCACCGGCTGGAACAGCTGAATGTGGGCCCGGATGATATTCGCTACGTGGTGGTCTCGCATCTTCATCTCGACCATGCCGGGTGTCTGGAATACTTCCGGAAGTCCCAGATCATCGTGCATGACGACGAATTGTCCGGAGCGCTGAAGCTGTACGCGATGCACCAGCGATTGGGGGCCTACATTTGGGAGGACATCGATGCGTGGATTCGCAACGAGCTACACTGGCGGCCGGTGCAGCGGGAGGAGGGGGATCTTCCTCTTGTCGACGGGGTGACCATTCTCAATTTTGGTAGCGGCCATGCCTTTGGGATGTTGGGGCTGCACGTGCAGCTGCCGGAAACGGGTGGGGTGATCTTGGCTTCGGACGCCATTTATTGCAGCCAAAACTACGGGCCTCCCGTCAAACCGCCGGGGATTCTCTATGATTCGTTGGGCTATGTGCGCACGGTGGAGCGCATTCGCCGCCTGGCCGAGGCAACGAAGTCACAAGTGTGGTTTGGCCACGATGCCGAGCAGTTTGCCACCTTAATCAAGTCTACTGAGGGGTATTACGAGTAAAGGGAGGGATTTCCATGCGCACACGTGCAGCGGTCTTGCTGGAGATGGGCCGTCCCGCCCCATACCGAGAGTCGCGTCCCCTCGTGGTGGAGGAGATCGACCTCGAGGCCCCCGGCGTGGGCGAGGTGTTGGTCGAGGTTCGCGCGGCCGGACTGTGCCATTCCGATCTCTCGGTGATCGACGGCAGCCGTCCCCGTCCCACACCCATGGTGCTTGGACACGAGGCGTCCGGCGTGGTCCGCGAGGTGGGGCCGGGGGTGATGGGCTTGAAGCCGGGCGATCATGTGGTCTTTTCCTACGTTCCCATGTGCGGCCGTTGCCTCCCCTGTTCGACGGGAAGGCCGGCCCTGTGTGAACCGGGGAACGCCGCCAACGCCAAGGGGACGCTGCTCCACGGTGAGCGGCGCTTCCGCCGCCATGGGCAGCCGGTGCACCATCATCTGGGGGTTTCCGCCTTCTCCCAGTACACCGTCGTTTCCGAAGCGTCGCTGGTCAAAATTGACGAGGACATTCCCCTCGACATCGCCGCCGTGTTTGGCTGTGCCGTTCTGACGGGCGTCGGTGCGGTGGTGAACACGGCGCGGGTGGAGCCGGGCAGCGCTGTGGCCGTCTTTGGTCTGGGTGGCGTGGGCCTGGCGGCGGTGATGGGTGCCCAGCTGGCCGGCGCCGAGCCGATCATCGCCGTCGACGTCCGACCCGAGAAACTGAAGATGGCCCAAGCGCTGGGGGCCAGCCATGTGGTGAACGCCAAGGAAGAAGATGCCGCACTCGCGGTACAGGAACTTACCAAAGGCGGTGCCGACTACGCCATTGAAGCCGCCGGGCGCGCCGAGGTGCTGGAGCAGGCGTACCGAGCCGTACGGCGCGGGGGCACGGTGGTAGCGGTTGGCCTGCCCCATCCGGAGGCCAAGCTTACCTTTCCGGCGGTTAGCTTGGCGGCCGAGGAGCGCATCCTCCGCGGGTCGTACATGGGCTCGGCGGTGCCGCGGCGCGACTTGCCGCGCTTCCTGCGCCTTTACCGGGCGGGCAAGTTGCCGGTTGACCGGCTGATCACCCATCGCATCGGCCTGGACGAGGTGAACGAGGGGTTTGACCGCCTGGCGCAAGGCGAAGCCGTGCGGCAAATCCTCCTCCCGCATACCGGCAGGTGAGGGACGTATGGTGGACGAGCTTTCATGTCCCGGACAAACGCGGTATGCTGAATAGGGCCTGGTGTTTTCGCCAGCGCGAGGGTCGACACGGAAATGACCGGGCACGGTATGGCAAGGGGAGGAGGGATTGCCGATGAACGGGTACCGGACGGCGCTGGTAACGGGAGCCAGCCGCGGCATCGGCGAGGCGGTGGCCGTAGCATTGGCGGAAGCGGGACTGGACGTGGCGCTGTTTGCGCGTAGCGAAGGCGATCTGGCCCGCGTGGCCGAGCGGGTGCGCGCAACGGGACGCGACGTTCTGGTGCTGGCGGGCGACGTGACGCGTGAGGAGGACGTGGAAGGCGCGGTGCGGGAGGTGGAGGCGCGCTGGGGAGCGGTGGATGTGCTTGTGAACAATGCCGGCATCGGCGTCTTTAAGCCGACATGGGAGATTGCGGCCGACGAGTGGCGGCGCGTCCTTGACGTTAACCTGACCGGCCCTTTTCTGTTCTGTAAGGCCGTCGTGCCCGGCATGATCGCGCGGGGACGCGGGCAGATCGTCATGATCTCGTCGGACGTGGGGCGGCGAACCATTCCCGACGGTGCGGCCTATTGTGCCAGCAAGTTCGGGCTCCAGGCGCTCACCGAGGTGCTGCGCAAGGAGGTGCGCGCCAAAGGCGTCAAGGTGGGGGCCGTTCTGCCGGGGATGACGGACACCTATTTTGCCGGATCGGTGCAGGGTGACCCGCGCAAGGCCGATTGGCTCAAGGCAGACGATGTGGCCCGCGCCGTTCTGGCCATGGTTGCTGCGCCGCCCCATGCGCAGATCGACGAGATCACGCTGCATCCCATGATCCAGGAGTATTGAGGGGAAGGCGTCGGCACAGCCGTTTTTGGCGCCCGGTTCCCGAACCGCTCTGCGGAACCTCCAGAGGGTGCGGCCCTCCTGAGAGGTTCCGCGATTTTTTTCCGGTTGAAAGCGATTCCGCCTTGAAGTGTTCGAAAACATCGAATACAATTAGAAACGAGCACAATCAATCACAAATAATCATCTTTCGTTCAAATATGAGCAACCCGGCGCGCTAAACTGCCGGCGGTGCGAGATGCGGCCGGGTGGCACGGCGCACGAAGGGAAAGGACGGATGGGATGCTCTACGGGGAAGAGCGGAAAGCGCACATCCTGGCCTACGTGCAGCGGCACCACCGCGCGTCGGTGCAGGAGCTGAGCCAGCGCTTCGGCGTGTCGGAGTCTACCATTCGCCGCGACCTGAAGGAACTGGAGGAGGCCAACCTGCTGCGCCGCACCCACGGTGGGGCCATCGCCCTGCGCGGCGTGGCTTTTGAGCCGACCTTCGGCGAAAAGGAGGACCAGTTTCGCCGGGAAAAGGAGGCCATCGCCGCCGCGGCGGCGACCCTCATCGAGGATGGCGACACGATTCTCCTCGATTCGGGGACAACCGTCTACCACATGGTTCGCCATCTGGTACGGTTTTCCCGGCTGACGGTGGTGACCAATTCCCTCGTCTTCGCGCGAGAGCTGTTGGACCACCCGGGCATCGAACTGGTGGTGGTGGGCGGCATCCTGCGCCACAACACGCTGGCCCTTGTGGGGCCCCTGGCCGAGCAGGCCCTCGACGGGCTCCGCGTGGACAAGGCGTTCATGGCCACCAACGGCCTCGACATCCGTGAGGGGTTAACCACGCCCAACCTCCTCGAGGCGGCGACCAAACGCAAGATGATCCGGTCGGCCAAACAGGTGTACCTGCTGGCAGACCACAGCAAGATCGGCAACGTGGCCTTCGCCAAATTTGCCGACATAACGGAACTCGACACGTGCATCCTCGACAACGGTGCGCCGGAGGGGTTTGTGGCCGAGCTGAGAGAACGCGGCGTGGACGTGATCCTCGCGCCGGTACGGGAGGAGCGGGAATGAAGGCAAAAGTCGTAACCGTTACTCTCAATCCAGCATTGGACAAAACGGTAACCGTGGAACGCTTTCAGTATGGCGAAGTCAACCGCGTCTGCCAGCTGCGCGTCGACGCGGGCGGCAAGGGAATCAACGTGGCCAAGGTGCTGCATCGGTTTGGCGTTCCCGTGCTGGCCACCGGCCTCATTGCCGGTACACAAGGGGATCAGCTCGTCAAGCGCTTGGCGGAAGACGGCGTCCCCTTTGATTTTGTGGAGGTCCCCGGCGAGACGCGCGTCAACCTGAAGATCGTGGACGCCGCGCACAAGGTGACGACGGAAATCAACGAGCCCGGCTTTTCTGTGGCCCCGCAGGACCTGGCGCGCTTTACGGAGAAGCTGGCGGCGCTTCTGGACGAGGCGGCGGTTCTCGTGTTGAGCGGAAGCCTGCCGCGCGGCGTGGCTCCCAGCGTCTATGCCGATTTCATCCGATTGGCCCACGAGAAAGGGGTAAAAGCGATCCTTGACGCCGACGGTCCAGCCCTAGGCGAGGGGTTGCGTGCGCGGCCCTTTGCGGTGAAGCCGAACGCTGCCGAGCTCGAGCGGTTGGTCGGCCGCCCGCTTGCAGGCGAGGCGGATGTCGTGGCCGCTGCCCGGACGCTCCGGGAGGCCGGTGTCTCCCTGGTTGTGGTTTCCCTGGGCAAGGATGGGGCCGTGGTGCTGGATCGCCAGGCGGGCTTTCGCGTGTGGCCCTTTACCGTTGAACCGCAAAGCACGGTCGGCGCCGGCGACGCCATGGTTGCGGCTATGGCGTACGCCCTCCTGGAGGGGTTGTCGCTGGAGGAGCTGGCGCGCTGGGCCACGGCGGCCGGAACGGTGACGGCGGCCAAGTCGGGCACCCAAGTGTGCACGCTGGCCGAGGTGCGCGCCGCCCTCGACCGGGTGCGCGTCGCGGCGCTGGAGGCGGTCTGAAGGCGCCGGTAGGCGTTGCTGCATGCGTGCAAGATGGAGGAAGGGGGAAACACAATGAAGAAGCTGCTTGCCGTCACGGCATGCCCCACGGGCATTGCCCACACCTACATGGCGGCGGAGGCGCTGCTGAAGGCGGCGCGGGAGAAAGCGGTCGACCTTAAGGTGGAGACGCGCGGGGCGGTCGGCGTGGAGAACGCCCTGACGCCGGAGGAGATCCGCGCGGCCCACGCCATCATCATCGCCGCGGACACCGACGTAGACGAAGGGCGGTTTGCCGGCAAGCCGGTGATCAAGGTAGGGGTGAGCGAGGCGATCAGAGATCCGGGCCGGCTCATTGACGAGGCCTTGGCCGCCCGGCCGCTGGATGCCCAGGCGGTGGTGGCGCGCATCGAAGCGGAAAAGGCTCGCCGCAGCGCCGAGCGCCGGGGGCTGTACAAGCACTTGATGACCGGCGTGTCGCACATGATCCCCCTTGTCGTGGCCGGCGGACTGATCATCGCCCTGTCCTTTGCTTTCGGCATTGAAGCCTTCAAGGAGCAGGGCACGCTGGCCGCCGCGCTGATGGACATCGGGGGCGGTGCCGCCTTCGCGCTGATGGTACCGGTGTTGGCGGGGTTCATCGCCTATTCGGTGGCCGAAAAGCCGGGGCTCGCTCCCGGACTGGTGGGCGGGATGCTGGCCGCGAAGGTGGGTGCCGGCTTTCTCGGCGGGATTGTGGCCGGTCTTCTCGCCGGCTACCTGACCCGGTGGCTCAAGGCAGCCATTCGCCTGCCGAAAAACCTGGAAGGCCTCAAGCCGGTGCTGATCCTTCCGTTTTTGTCCACGCTGGCCGTCGGCCTCTTGATGGTGTACGTCATCGGCGCGCCGGTAAAGGCGGTTATGGACGCGCTGACCGGCTGGTTGCAGGGGCTTAGCGGCACCAACGCCGTTCTCCTTGGCCTGATCCTCGGAGCGATGATGGCCTTTGACATGGGCGGACCGGTTAATAAAGCGGCGTACACCTTTGCCGTGGGCCTCTTGGGGAGCAATGTCTACGAGCCGATGGCCGCAGTGATGGCGGCCGGCATGACGCCGCCCCTCGGGCTGTGGCTGGCCACGGTCCTGGCGCCGAAGCGGTACACGCCCGAAGAGCGGGAGGCGGGCAAGGCGGCGGGCGTACTGGGCCTGTCCTTCATCACCGAAGGGGCCATTCCCTTTGCCGCCGCCGATCCGCTGCGCGTCATCCCGTCGATCATGGCGGGATCGGCGGTGGCCGGTGCGCTGTCGATGGCCTTTGGCGCCACGCTGCGCGCGCCCCACGGCGGGATCTTCGTGCTGCCGATCCCCCATGCCGTCGGGAACGTGCTCGGGTATGTGGTGGCCATTGCCGCCGGAATGGTGGTAACGGCGCTGTTGGTGAACCTGCTCAAGCGCACGGCCGCGAACGGAACGTCGCAGGAGACGGATGAGGAAAAGACCCCGGCCAGTGCCTAAGCCGGGAGACCGGACAGGTGTGGCCCGCCCCCCGACAGTTGGACCGGACGGGCCCGCCGTTGGAAAAGGGGGATGAACAAATGGACGTGACGAACCTGCTCCAAGACGAAGCGATCCTGCTTGATTGGGCGGTCGACAGCAAAGAAGGATGCCTGAACGCGTTGGCCGACCGTCTGGTGGAAACGGGTGCGGTGGCGGATAAAGGGGCATTTCTCGATGCGGTCCTCCGCCGCGAGGCTCACGGCTCGACGGGGGTAGGCTTCGGGCTGGCCATTCCCCACGGCAAGTCGTCCGGTGTGGTGCGCCCCGGCGTGGCCTTCGCCCGCCTGAAGACGCCCCTCGATTGGGGTTCCCTTGACGGTGCGCCGGTCACCCTCGTCTTTTTGTTGGCCGTTCCGGAGGCGGAAGCGGGCAACACCCATCTGCAGCTCCTCGCCCAGCTGGCGCGCAAGGTGATGGATGAGGGCGTCCGGCAGCGGCTGCAGCAGGCAAAAGAGCCCGCCGATGTGCGGCAGGCCTTGGCGGGATAACTGCAAGGGCAAACGCAACCGCTTTCACGCAACCGATGACCCAGCGAAAGCAGGAGGGAACACGATGATCACCAAAACGCTGACCATTACCAACGGCGCCGGATTGCACGCCCGGCCGGCGCAGCTATTCGTGCAGACGGCCAACCGCTTCCAGGCGCGCATCACCGTGCGCAAGGCCGACGGCCGGGCGGTGGACGGCAAGAGCATCCTCGGGCTGATGAGTCTGGCTGTTGGCCCGGGTGAGGCGATCACCGTCGAGGCGGACGGGCCGGATGCGGCGGCCGCCGTGGACGCCCTGGCGGATCTGGTGGCCAAGAAGTTTGGGGAGGACCAGTGACGGACATGGTTCAGGGAACGGAAACGCGTCTTACCGGCATTGGCGTGTCGGACGGCGTCGCCTTGGCCCGGGCGCGGGTGCGCGCGCCGGAGCGGGCGGACGGGGCGCATTCGGCGCCTGCGGAGCCGTCGGTGGAACGGGCGCGGCTGGAGGCGGCGCGCGAGGCGGTACGGCGTGAGTTGCGGGCCGAGGCCGAGCGGGCGGCCCAAACCGTCGGGGAGGAAAACGCGCGCATCCTCCTGGTGCAGGAGGCCATGCTGGACGATCCGCTCTTCTTTCCGGAAGTGCTGCGCCGCGTGGAGGCGGACCGGCTGTCGGCGGAAGCGGCGGTGCAGGCGGTGGCCGAGGAGCTGGCCGCGCAACTGGCCGCCCTGGACAATGCCTATCTCCGCGAACGGGCGGCCGACGTTCGCGACATTGCTCGGCGCCTGGTTCGCATCCTTCGGGGCGAGACGGACGAGGTGCTGGGGGACGCCGGCGAGCCGGTTGTGCTCGTTGTCGACGACCTCCTGCCTTCCGACGCGACGCGCCTTGACCCGAACCGCGTGCATGGGGTGGTGGCCCGGGTCGGCGGGAAAACGTCCCACGCTGCGATTCTCCTTCGTGCGCTGGGCATTCCGGCCGTCTTCGGCGTGGCGGAGGCGTTGGAGGCCATCCGGGACGGTGATCTCGTCGTCCTCGACGGCACGCGGGGCCGGTGCGTGGTCAACCCCGAACCGGAGACGCTGAAGGCTTTTGAGGCGAAGGTGGCGGAAGAACGGCGGCTGGAGGCGGAATGGGAGGCGATGCGCGATCGCCCGGCCCAGTCGCGGGATGGGCAACGGGTGACGCTGGAAGCCAACATCGGCACGCCGGCCGAGGTGGCCGCCGCGCTCGCCAGTGGGGCCGAGGGCGTCGGTCTGTTCCGCACCGAGTTTCTCTTTCTTGAGTCGCCCGACCTGCCCGGTGAAGAGGCCCAATACCGCGCCTACCGCGAAGTCGTGGAGCGGATGGGTGGCCGGCCGGTCACCATCCGGACCCTCGACGTGGGCGGCGACAAGGAGCTGCCGGCGCTGGCGCTGCCGAAGGAATCCAACCCGTTCCTTGGCTACCGGGCCATCCGGCTGTGCCTGGAGCGACGGGAGCTGTTCGAGACCCAGTTGCGGGCCATCCTGCGCGCCAGCGCCCACGGGCCGGTGCGCATTCTCTTCCCCATGATTTCCAGTTTTGACGAGTGGCGGGCGGCCAAGGCGGTGTACGAAGACGTTCGGCGGCGCTGTGAAGCGGAGGGGATTCCGGTTGCCGCTGACATTCCGCTCGGCATCATGGTGGAGGTGCCGGCAGCGGCGCTTCTGGCCGACCGGTTTGCCGAAGAGGTGGACTTTTTCAGCATCGGCACCAACGATCTGGTGCAATACACCGTGGCCGTGGACCGGACCAATGAGAAGGTGGCCGCGCTGTACGACCCGTTCCATCCGGCGGTGGTGCGCCTTATCGCGCAAGTGATCGAGGCGGCCCATCGCCGGGGCAAGCCGGTGGGGATGTGCGGGGGCATGGCCGGTGAACCGCTGGCGGCGCCGCTGCTTCTGGGGCTAGGCCTTGACGAGTGGAGCATGGAGGCGGGGGCGCTGCGGCGCATCAAGCTGCTTCTTCATCGGTTGGACGCAAGCGAATGCCGCGCGCTGGCCGCGCGCGTGCTCGCCCTCGGCACGGCGGCGGAAGTACGCGCGGCCCTCGAGGAATTTTTGCAGGCGGCGGAAGGGTGAAGGCACAAAAAAACCCTGCGGCACCGGCAGGGAAACAGCAGGTGAGGAAAGCAGGTATCCCGGTTTGGAGGGAGCATCCTGTTCTCATCGTATCTGCAGACCGTGAGCGGTGTGTTGCCAAACGGTTAACGTTTTGCAAACAATCCAAACGGCATTGTGCCGACCGCCTGTGTTCCGGGTGAAAGGCGATCGGAGCACGGCGAGCCCTTCGAACAACCGGCACGGGGTGAAATCCCCGTGCCGGTTTTTGCTGAAGCGGTTCGGAATGCGCCGTATCAGGCGGAGGCCTTCCATGCCAGGTACGCCGTCACCAGGCGGATGGCCACGTCGATGGCCCGCTCGTCGGGACGGAGGCGGGAGGAGTGCAGGCCGTGGGGCGAGCCCACGCCGAGCCAGAAGAGGAAGCCGGGAATCTCCTCGAGAAAGTAACCGAAATCCTCGCCGGTCATCGCCGGCGGACACTCCACCACGCGCACGTCGCTCCGGGCGCGGGCCCAGTCGAGAAATTCCCGGGTGAGAACCGGATCGTTGTCCACCTGGCAATAGTTGGCCCCGTAGTCGATGGCGGCCCGGCAGCCGAACCCCGTCTCGATGCCGGCGACGATGGCCTCGATGCGCGCCTTGATCTGCCGCATGGCGTCGATCGACAGCGTGCGGATCGTCCCTTCCAGGCGCGCCCGCTCGGCGATGACGTTCTGCTTGGTTCCCGCCTCGATCTTGCCCACGGTGATCACCGCCGCCTCGAGGGGATCGACGTTGCGGGCAACCACCGTCTGCAGCTGGGTGACGAGGTGGCAGGCCGCCACCACCATGTCATTGGCGCGGTGGGGGAAGGCGGCGTGGCCGCCCTGGCCGATGAGATCGATGAACAGTTCCGACGTGTTGGCGAAGAGGACGCCCGGACGGGTGGCGATGGTGCCCACCGGGTACTCCGGGGCGATGTGCAGGGCGAAGATTGCCTCCGGACGCCAGCGGCGGAACGGTTCGCTTTCCCGCATCGGCCGGGCGCCGCCGGGCCCCTCCTCGGCCGGCTGGAAGACGAACAGGAGATCGTCGCGCACCGGATGGTGAACAAAGTGGGTCAGCACGCCCAGAGCGATGGCCATGTGCATGTCGTGGCCGCAGGCGTGCATGTAACCGTCATGCTGGGAGCGATAGGGGAGGCCCGTCTCCTCGATGACGGGAAGGCCGTCCATGTCTGCTCGCCAGGCCAGGATGCGCCGCGGAGCGGTACCCTTCACCTTGGCCAGCACGCCGGTGCGCCAGGTGGCGATCTCCAGGCGCTCGGCGGGCAGTGTGGCCAAATAGTCGAGCAGGAAGCGTTGCGTCTTGACCTCGGCAAAGCCCGGTTCGGGAATCTGGTGCAATTTGCGTCGGATCTCCACAAACGGCGACAGGGTGGTGTCGGCCATGCGGGTCTTCCTTTCGTGCGGATTTTTCCTCATTGTAGCACGAATCGGCGGGGAGAAAGGCCAAAGCGGGCGCCCCCACGGGGTCGGCCCGCTTCGCCTCATTCTGTCTGCCCGTCGTCCGGCGCGCCTTGCCGCACGTGCGCGTCGAGGGCGGCGACAAAGGCGTCTACCTCGTCCGGGGTGAGGGTGAGCGGCGGCAGCAGGCGGATGATGGTCCGCTGGGTGACGTCGAAGAGAAAGCCCTGTCGAAGCAGCGCCCGTTGCAGGGCGCGGACGGCTCCGGGGGGCCATTTCATCGGCAGGCCGAGCATCATTCCCTTGCCGCGCACGGCATCGAAGGCGTCGGGGTGGGCGCGGCAGAGCGCTTCGAGCCGTTCGCGCAGGTAGGCCGCCACCCGACGCCCCTCTTCCATCAGCCCGTCGTCCAGCAGCACTTTCAGGACCGCGTTGCCGCAGGCCGCGCTCAGGGGGGACGGGGCGAAGGTGCTGCCATGGTCGCCGGGCGCAAAGACGTCGGCCAGCTGCGCGCCGGCGATGACGCCGCCGAGGGGCAGCCCACCGCCCACGCCCTTCGCGAAGAGGAGGAAGTCCGGTGTGACGCCGGCCTGCTGGTAGGCAAAGAGGGTTCCGGTGCGGCCCATGCCCGTTTGGATTTCGTCGACGCCGAAGAGCGCGCCGTGCGCCCGGCACAGCCGCTCGAGGGCTTGGAGATAACCCTCCGACAGCGGGACGACGCCGCCGGAACCCAGCACGGGCTCGACGAGGACGGCGGCCGGGCGATGTGCCCGCAACACTGCTTCCACCTGGGCGATGTCTTCGGGTTCCACCTCATACACGGGGACGGGCGACGTCGGGAAATCCTGCTGCACGGCTTTCTGGCGCGTCAGGCGCAGGGCGCCGAGGGTGCGGCCGTGGAAGCTGTTTTTCAGCACGACAAAGCCGGTCCGGCCGCCACCGCGCCTGCGGGACCACTTGTGCACCAGCTTGATCGCCGCCTCCGTGGCCTCGGCCCCCGAGTTGGTGAAAAACACCTTGCCGGGGAAGGTGTGGGCCACGAGGCGTTGGGCCAGGCGGATGGCCGGAGGATTCAAAAACACGTTGGAAATGTGCAGGAACGCTTCGGCCTGCTCGCGAAGCGCCGCGAGCACCGTGGGGTGGCCGTGACCGAGGACGTTAACGGCCAGCCCGGTGAACAGGTCGAGGTAGGCGTTGCCCTCCGTGTCATACACGTAGTTGCCCTGCGCGCGGGCAATGGCGATGGGAAGGCGGTTGTAGGTGGGAAGGAGGTAGGTCTGATCGAGGGTTAGCCAATCGGTTCGCTCGGCCATGGCGGTTCTCCTGTCTGTGGCGATTGTGTCGGTTTGGTGTGGGAAACCCTTACAATTGACGCAGTTCTTCGCGAATCTGCGTTTTGGCACGCGTCTTCTCGTCAATTTTCTTGATTACCTTCGCCGGCACGCCAGCCACCACCGTGTACGGAGGGACGTCATCGGTCACCACGGCCCCGGCGGCGACGACGGCGCCCTTGCCCACGCGCACGCCTTCGAGGATGACGGCGTTGGCCCCGATCATCACGTCGTCCTCAATCACCACCGGCTGGGCCGACGGCGGCTCGATCACCCCGGCGATAACCGCTCCCGCGCCGATGTGGCAGTTCTTCCCGATGATGCCGCGCCCGCCGACGACAGCGTTCATGTCGACCATCGTTCCTTCGCCGATAACGGCGCCGATGTTGATCACCGCGCCCATCATGATGACGGCGTTTTTGCCGATGGTCACGTGCTCACGGATGATCGCCCCCGGCTCGATGCGTGCGGGGATATCCTTCAGGTCGAGGAGCGGGATGGCCGAGTTGCGGCGGTCATTTTCCACCACGTAGTCTTCAATCTTGTCCTTGTGCGCCTCCAGCAGGGGCTGGATCTCCTTCCAGTCTCCGAACAGGATCGCGGCTTGTCCGAACCCAAACGCTTTCACGTTCGGCCCGAAGTCGATCTCCTCCAGCTTCCCTTTCAGGTATACCTTCACCGGTGTTTTCTTTTCACTGTTTTTGATAAACGCGATGATCTCCTCGGCGTTTTGCAGCTGCATGGTTCTTCCTCCCCAACGGTGGTATATGGGCATTATACCATGTCATCGGATGTGGACGCCGGATCGGGAGGTATTGCCGGTGGACGACAAGCGGCAGTCGCGAGGCGGCGTGATGTGGTACGAAGCGGTGCTGGCCGCCTATCGCGAGCGGCTGGCGGGCGGGCTTGCGGCCTCCTGAGCATTCCGGGGCAAGATGCCGCCATACACGTGTGAAGATTGGACGAATTTGGTATACTAGCATTGGCCAGGATGGTGCTGTGCATCGTGCGCCGGCCATGAACCGCGCGATGCGGGTAAGGGAACATGACAAAGGGGAGACGGATCGATGGTGTGGGATGAAACGCTCCAACTGTTCAAAGAGCTGACCGAAGCGCCGGGGGCGCCGGGGTTTGAAGGGCCGGTGCGGGAAATTCTCGCCCGCCACATGGCCCCGCTGGCCGATCGGGTGTACACGGACAACCTGGGCAGCCTGGTGGCCGAAAAGCGGGGCACAGCCGCTTCGCCCAAGGTGATGATCGCCGGGCACATGGACGAGGTCGGCTTCCTGGTGACGCGCATCACCGATGAGGGCTTCCTCCGGTTCCAACCCCTTGGCGGGTGGTGGAGCCAGGTGCTTTTGGCCCAGCGCGTGCACGTGATCACGCGTAACGGCCCGATCGAGGGCGTGATCGGCTCCGTCCCGCCGCACATCCTGCCGGAGAAGAAGCGGAAGAAGCCGGTGGAGATCAAGGACATGTTCATTGACGTCGGGGCGACGAGCCGGGAAGAGGCCGAGTCCTTCGGCATCCGCCCGGGCGATCCGGTGGTGCCCATCTGCCCGTTCACGGTGATGAAAAACGAGAAGTTGCTGATGGCCAAGGCCTGGGACAACCGCATCGGCTGCGCCGTCGCGGCGCTCGTGCTGCGGGAGCTCAAAGGCGAGGAGCACCCGAACACGGTGTATGCCGTGGGGACGGTGCAGGAAGAGGTGGGCCTGCGCGGCGCCCAGACGAGCGCCAACCTGATCGCGCCCGACGTGGCCTTTGCCGTGGATGTGGGCATCGCCGGCGACACGCCGGGGGTGAGCAAGGACGAGGCGTTGGCCAAGCTGGGCGGCGGCCCGCAGGTGCTCATCTACGACGCGACCCTGATTCCGCACACGGGCCTGCGCGACCTGGTGATGGACACGGCAAAGGAGCTGGACATTCCCATCCAATACGATGCCATGCCGGGCGGCGGTACCGACGCCGGACGCTTCCACCTGCAGGGGAAAGGCGTGCCGTCCATCGCCATCTCCATTCCGACGCGGTACATTCACAGCCATGCGGCAATCCTCCACCGCGACGACGTCGAGCGTACCGTGCGCCTGCTGGTGGCGCTGGTCAAGCGGCTGGATGCCGACACCGTGGCCAAGCTGAAGGCGTATTGATCGGTTGCCCCGGTCGGTTGGGCGCGCGATTTTGCCAAATTGGTGAACAATCCGGTCATCTCCTAACGACGCACTCCGTCCGTTGTGATATTGTTGTGTTGTGATATTTTTGTATTACGGAAGTGCATGTTTGCACACAACGGGATGGGGTGTTGCCTGCCATGATTTCACGTGGATTAAAGCTATTGGCTGTTGCGACGACCCTTGGCATGCTGCTCTTGTTGCTCGGCGGTGCGTTGGTGACGAAGACCGGTTCCGGCGACGGGTGCGGAGACTCGTGGCCCCTGTGCAACGGACGCCTCTTGCCCCCGCTGGAGCTGGAAGCGATCATTGAGTGGAGCCACCGCCTTGTCACGGCCCTGATCACGCCGATGCTGCTGGCCACGGTGGTCTGGTCGTGGCGGAGGGCGGGGCACATCCCCTGGGTTCGGTTCTTCGGCTTTTTCGCCCTGTTGACCACGTTCGTCCAGGCATTGCTCGGGGCGGCGGCAGTGGTCTGGGACCAGTCGGACCTCATTATGGCGCTGCATTTCGGCATTTCCCTCACCGCCTTTGCCAGCGTGTTGCTCATCGCCATTCAGCTGTATGTGGGCGAAAACGCCCGCCGGGCGAAGACGGCGGTGCCGCGGCGCTTCTTGTGGCTGGTTGCCGGGACGACGGTCTACACCTATGTTGTAGTTTACCTGGGGGCCTTGGTGCGCCATTCCGGCGCGAGCATGGCCATTCCAGACTGGCCCCTCAACTTTGGCCGGCTGGTTCCGCCGCTCACCGGGCAGGTCGCCATCCAGTTCCTGCATCGGGCGGCGGCGCTTGTGCTGATCCTCCTGGTGTTGGCCATCGTGGTGATGACGGAGCGGTCGTTGCGCGATCGTCGCGATCTGCGATGGGCCGGCTGGGTCGTGCTTGCCCTGACGGGGCTGCAGGTGGTCAGCGGCGGGTTGGTCGTGTTGACCGGGCTGAACCTGCTGGTCGCCCTGGTGCACACCGTCCTGGTGGCGGCCCTGTTTGGCGTGCTGGTATGGATGACCCTCCAGGCTTGGGACGGACGCGAGGCCCGCACCGGCAGCGCCGTTTCGGCGGTTACGCGCACCGGGGCCCTCACCCTCCGCGGCTGAGCAAGGCCTGCAGGGGTCAAGCGGCTCAACAGCGAATGGAAAAGCGGCCGATGGTTCGGCCGCTTTTCGCGTTTCTGCCGTGTGCGCGGGAGGGTTCCTATGCGTGGGGCGGGTTGACCTGCGCTTCCAGGGTGGACAGCATGTGTTGCTGTTCTTGGGGGCTTGCGTGGGTCCACAGGAGTTCGAACAACACGCCGAGCCCCGGGAGGGCCTTCTCTTCCCGCGTCGTGATGGCGTCGGTGATCATGTCGCGCAGCTCTTCGCTGGTCGCGCCACGCAGGTTGTGCAGAACGGCCTGGCGCAGGTCCAGGTCTTCGATGCGCACGGGACATGCCTCCTTTGTCCGGAAGTCTTCCGCCTGCGCTTATCCTACCCGCCCGCGCGCGGTTTTACGCGGAACTGCGCCGTTGCCTTCTGATTGCGGAGGTGGCTCGGGGCCTGTGATAAACTAAGGGCGAAAGAGGGGATGGACATGGCGAAACAGTTTGCCGTGATCGGTCTGGGCCGTTTCGGTTCGAGCGTCGCGCGCACCTTGACCGAGCTGGGACACGAGGTGCTGGCCATCGATAGCGACGAGGACCGCATCCAGGAGGCCCTGCCCTATGTGACGCATGCGGTGCAAGCCGACGCGACGGACGAGGAAGCCCTCAAGGCCCTGGGTATCCGCAATTTTGACGTCGTGGTCGTGGCCATCGGGGCCGACATCCAGGCAAGCATTCTCGCAACGTTGATCCTGAAGGAACTGGGCGTACAGCGCATTGTCGTGAAGGCGCAGAACCACCGCCACGGGCAGGTGCTGTACAAGATCGGCGCCGACGAGGTGATCTTCCCGGAACGGGACATGGGGGTACGGGTGGCCCGCCACCTCGTGTCTCCGAACATCCTCGACTACATTGAGCTGGCCGACGACTACAGCATCGCCGAAGTCGTCGCCTCGCACAACATGGACGGCAAGACGCTGCGTGAGCTCGACATTCGGGCCAAGTTTGGCTGCAACGTGATGGCCATCAAGAGCGGAACACGCATCAACATCGCCCCGCGGGCCGAAGACGTGGTGCGCACCGGCGACATCCTCGTCGTGTTGGGGCGCAACGACGATTTGCGCCGGTTGCAGGACAAGGCGTGAGGATCGATGGAACGGATCGTATCGCTGCAAAACACGCGGGTTCGCGCGTGGCGCAAGCTGCAGACGCGCAAGGGACGTGAGCGCGCCGGCTTGTTTTTACTTGAGGGAACGCATGTGGTGGCGGAGGCGCTGGCTGCGGGGGCGCCGGTCACCCATGTGCTGTGGGACGAGACGCGTCCGCTGCCGGAGGAACTGGCCACATGGGCGCGTGGCGCGGAGGGGCCGTGCTGGGTCGCGTGTACGCCCGAGGTGATCGCGCACCTGGCGACGACGGAGACGCCGCAGGCCGTGTTGGCCATTGCGCGCATGCCGGTGCGCGACTGGCGGCAGTGGCTGGCCGAGCAGGCCACCACCGCGACGGGGCGGGGGCTGCTTCTCCTGGTCGACGCCGTGCAGGATCCCGGCAACGTCGGCACGCTCATCCGCACGGCCGACGCCGCCGGCGCCGATGCCGTGTTTCTCGGGACCGGCACCGCCGACGCGTACAACCCCAAGACGGTGCGCGCCACAATGGGCTCCCTGTTTCACGTGCCGGTTTTTGCCGCGCCGCTGGCGGACGTGGTACCGGCGTTGCGAAAGGCCGGATGGGCTGTGTGGACGGCGGCGCTCTCCGGTTGCCGCTACGACGATCCGGCGCTGTATGTGCGGCCCACCGCCTTTGTGGTGGGCAACGAGGGCAGCGGCGTGTGCCCCGATCTTGCGGCGCTCGCCGACGGCGCGGTAACCATTCCCATGCCCGGGCGGGCGGAGTCGCTCAACGTGGCCGTGGCCGCAGGGGTGCTCCTGTTTGAAGCGGTGCGGCAGCGCGGACAGCAAGGCGGTGCGGGGGATCCGTACCCGCCGGATGTGCGCGGTGGAAGCGCGAAGTGAGGCGTCATGCATTGACGTAAGTGGAGCCCCCTCTCTATACTTGTAAGAGAGAAAGATTCTCAATCCCAATGAAGGCGACGCGTCCGATGAAGCGGCACAGGGACGCTTGAGGCAAAACCTTGGGTGAAGGTGGCCCGAAGCGATGACCGGCTTGCTGTCCACGCCTGTGCGCCGTGCGGCCGGGTTGTTGGTGGGCCTGCTGGTGATTGCCCTGTTGGCGGCAGTCAGCGTGGCCTATGGCGCGCTGTCTACCAGCTGGCGCACGGTGATCGAGGCGTACACCCAATTTAACGGAAGCAATGAGCACCTGGTGATCACCGAGGTGCGCGTTCCCCGCACGGTGATCGCCTTGGCCGTCGGCGCGAGCCTGGGGATGGCCGGCGCTCTGTTGCAGATGCTGACGCGCAATCCGCTGGCCGATCCGGAGGTGTTTGGACTGAACGCGGGGGCGGCCGTGGCCATTGTGGTGGCTGTCAGCGTGTTTGCCATCAGCTCACTTTCCGCATTCACGGTGCTGGCCTTTGTGGGGGCGGCGTGCGCCGGAGTTGGGGTGCTCCTGCTCGGATCCCTCGGCCCAGGCGGCATGACGCCGCTCAAGCTGACGCTGGCCGGCGCGGCCGTCTGGGCCCTCTGCGAGTCGGTCACCAGCGGGTTCCTGACAATCAACGAGCGAGCTCTGGACGAGGTGCTGTTTTGGCTGAAGGGTTCGGTGGCCGGGCGCAACCTGGAGCGGTTTCTCCCGGTGTTGCCGTACATGGTGCTCGGATGGGTGGGCGCCATCTGGGTGGCTGGGCCACTGCGCGCCCTGATGATGGGAGAAGATGTGGCCCGCGGCCTCGGCCAGCGCACGATGCAGGTGAAGGTGGCAACGGGCGCCGTTATCGTGCTGTTGGCCGGCAGTTCCGTGGCCATCGCCGGGCCCATTGGCTTTATCGGGTTGTTGGCGCCGCACGCGGCACGGGCGCTGGTGGGGTTTCGCCTGCGATGGCAAGCGGTGTACAGCGGCCTGTTGGGGGCCATTTTGCTGCTGGCGGCTGACATCGGGGGGCGGTATGTGGCCATGCCCAAGGAGCTACCCATTGGGGTGATGACGGCCCTGATTGGCGCTCCGGTGTTCATCGCCCTGGCGAGAAGGGAGCGGAGGTAGGCATGCGCGGATTCGTCACGCTGCGCCTGCGCCGCCTGCCCGTTTCCGTCCAGGTGGAGAAGCGGACGGTGGCGGTGGTGCTGCTCTTGTTCGCGATGACGGTGGCGGCGGCCATCGCCAGTTTGGGCGCCGGGCAGCTCGCGCTTTCGCCGATGGATGTGGTGCGGTCCTTGTGGGGCAGCGGTGCCGAGCACCATGTCTTTGTGGTGCAAACGCTCCGCCTCCCGCGCATCCTGGTCGGCCTGATGGTGGGCGCGGCGCTGGGGCTTTCGGGGGCCATTTTGCAGGGGCTCTTTCGCAATCCGCTTGCCGCTCCGGACATCCTCGGCGTGACCGGCGGGGCCGCCGTGGCGGCGGTGGCCTTCCTGGTCTACGGGCAGGGGCTCAGCATCTGGTGGCTTCCGGCGGTTGCCTTTACCGGCGCCTTGGGCATCGCCCTGTTGCTTTATCTCATCGCCTGGAAGGCCGGGGTGTCCACCTTTCGCCTCGTCCTGGTGGGCATTGGCCTGAAAGCGGCTACGGCGGCGCTGACCACCCTGCTCGTCGTCAAGAGCCCCATCTACTTGACGCAAAAGGCCATGGTGTGGTTGACGGGCAGCATTTACGGGACCGCGTGGATCGACGTGGGGCTGTTGGCGCCCTGGCTCGCGGTGCTCACAATCTTGGTGGCCGTCAGCGCCCGTCACGTCAACGCCCTGCAGCTCGGCGACGAGGTGGCTGCCGGCGTGGGGGCGGCCGTATCCAGGCAGCGCCTGTTCTTGCTGATGCTGTGCGCGGCGCTGTGCGGCGCGGCAGTCGCCGTGGGCGGAGCCATCGGCTTCGTGGCCCTACTGGCGCCGCACATCGCGCGGCAGTTGGTGGGACCTTCCTTTGGACCGTTGGCGGCTGCGGCGGCGCTCACCGGCAGCTTGATGGTGGTGGTGGCCGACGCCGTGGCGCGGACGGCGTTTGCCCCGCTGGACATCCCGGTGGGCGTGTTCACGGCAGCAGTCGGCGCGCCGTTCTTTTTGTACCTGCTTGTTCGCCATCGAAACCGGTAAGGGGGGAACGCGGGCATGCCCATGCTGGAAAGCCGCCAGGTCACCGTGGCGTACGGCAACACGATCATCATTGATCAACTCGACCTGCGCGTGCCTGAGAGGAAGATCACTGTACTCATCGGCCGCAACGGTTGCGGCAAGTCGACGCTGCTTCGCGCGTTGGCTCGGCTCCTCAAACCGCAGGGAGGGGCCGTTTACCTCGACGGGAGGGCCATCGCTAAGCTGCCGACCCGCGAGGTGGCCAAGCAGCTGGCCATTCTTCCGCAAAGCCCGGTGGCACCGGAAGGGTTGACGGTGCTTGGGCTGGTCAAACAGGGACGCTATCCGTACCAGAATTGGCTGAACCACTGGAGCGAGGAAGACGAGCGCATGGTGCGGCAGGCCCTCGAATGGACGGGAATGATCGGGTATGCCGATCGTCCCGTTGACGCCCTTTCCGGAGGGCAGCGCCAACGGGCCTGGATCGCGATGGCCCTGGCCCAGGGGACACCGATCCTTCTCCTCGATGAGCCGACCACCTATCTTGATTTGGCTCACCAGGTCGAGATTTTGGATCTCTTGGCCAATTTGAACGCACGCGAGGGGCGCACCATCGTCATGGTGCTGCACGACCTTAACCTGGCCTGCCGGTATGCCCATCACCTGGTGGCCCTCCGGAACGGGGCGGTGTATGCCCAGGGGGCGCCGGAAGAGATCGTCGGAGAGGAACTGGTGCGGGACGTGTTCGGGGTCGACTGCAAGGTGGTGCCCGATCCCCTCTACGGCACGCCGCTGTGCATCCCGTACAGCCGCGCGCCGGTGGCCGGCTCTGCCCCGGCGCCGGCCGGCCACGCGGTTTGACAGGACGAAAGCGCCTGATCCCGCGCGGCGAAGGGCTCGGTTAAGAAGGTGAGAGGTACGAGTCCTTTTCGTGCCCGGACCGGTACGCAAAAGGGGAGAAAATGGTTATTTATTGACAAAAACGTGACAAATCCATCGTTATCGACGCCTATGTCAACATCACGCCCGTTGAAACGGGCGTTTGTTTTTGATTGAATCTTAACTGAATCTTAACTGTAAATTGCGAAAGCACGTTCATTATTGAAACGATCATCCTTCGACGATAGGGGTTTTCCTTTATCAAAACCCCAAAAGGAGGCGGCTTCATTGGAACCGCTTACGACACTCGCCAGGTGGATACGTGAAGCCCAGCGCATTGTTTTTCTGACCGGCGCCGGCATCAGCACCGACTCGGGGATACCGGACTTTCGCTCGGATGACGGGCTTTGGACAAAAGATCCCGACCTGCCCCAAAAACTCTCCCGTATGTATTTTCATCACCGCCCCAAGGAGTTTTGGAAAGTGTTCCGACAAGCGTTTCCCATTGAAGAGTTGGCCAAGGCCAACCCGAATGAAGGGCATCGTTTCTTGGCGGAACTGGAGAAGATGGGGAAAGATGTTGTGGTCATTACCCAGAACATCGACGGGCTTCATCAGAAAGCCGGGAGCCGAAACGTCTTGGAGCTTCACGGCACGCTCTTTTCGGCAACATGCCCGACATGCAACGCCGTCTATTCCCTCCCAATGGAAGAAGACGTTCCCCGTTGTACACAGGAACGTCCCAAGGGCGTGTGCGGTTCCATTCTCAAACCCGATGTTGTGCTCTTCGGGGACCCGGTCCAACATTTCCAGGAGGCGGTGGAACGCACGCAACATGCAGACCTCTTTGTCGCGATGGGAACCTCGTTGGAGGTGTCTCCGGCCAACGCGTTTCCCTTGTACGCAAGGGGGAAGAAAGTGTTGATCAATCGTGACGAGACGCTTATGGACGGCCATTTCGATCTCGTGATCCGTGACGCCATTCGTGATGTGATTTCGGCGATCCAGAATGAATTGCCTTTAAGACACTAACCCCCCTCGGTGTGCCACCAAGCCGAGGGGGGTTCTGTAGTCAGAAGAGCCTTCCGTTTTCTGGAATTAGGGGCGGGTATTCAGCACGTACTTGTACAGGTCGTCGAGGAGCAGATTGGCCGCCTTGATCCCGCCGGCGGTGTTCCAGATGACGTCGTCCACCTTGTACGCCTTTCCGTTCTTGACGACGGACAGGTTCTGCCACAGCGGGTCGTTGGTCCATTCCTTCTCCAGCTGCGAGGCTTTTCCTTCGCCGGTCTCGTAGGTGTAGTAGAAGAGGATGTCGCCGTCCATTTCCGGGATGCGCTCTTTGGTCACTTCGGCGGCGAAATCGTTTTTGTCCTGGGCTGGCGGGCGGGCAAAGCCGATCTCGTCGAGGATGCTGCCGGCAAAGGTGTCCTTGTACAGGATGCGTACGCGGCCGGGCATGAAGCGGACGAGGGATACCTTCATCTTCAGCTTGTCACCGGCTTTCTGCCGGAAGTCGGCGATCCGCTTGTCCCACTCGGCCAAGAGTTTTTCCCCTTCCGCCTTGCGGTTGACCGCTTCCGCCCAGAGCATGAAGTTTTCCTGCCACTTGCCTCGGATCGTCTCGGAGAAGACCGTCGGCGCGATCTGGGAAAGCTGCGGATAGATCTTTTCGTGGCGCATCTTGGTGCCCAGGATCAGGTCGGGCTTCAGCGCGGCGATCGCTTCCAGGTTCGGCTGGTCTTCCTTGCCCAGCGGCTGAACCCCTTCCATCTCCTCGGCGATGTGGTCGTACCACGGGTCACCCACCCACGAGTTCACCGCTCCGACCGGCTTGATGCCCAGGGCCAGGAGCGCCTCCGTGGCTTCGTTGGTCAGCACGACGATGCGTTCCGGCGTTTTGGGAATCCGCGTTTCGCCCATCGCGTGCTTGACCACGTACCCCTCGTTGCGGGAAGAGGAATCCGAGGCGCCGGTGTTGGCCGGCTGGGCTTCCTGTTGTGTGCTGCAGCCGGTTACGAGGAGCGACACGGCCAGAAGTGCGGTGAAGAGGGGGAACAGGATGCAACGAGAACGCCCTCCTTTGCTCATGAAACGCCCTCCCATGAAAATGATTCTTATCATCAATCCGACCCCCATCGTAGCGTGAGTGAGAGTGATTGTCAATATCTTTCGTGCCCTTGCCTTTTTCTTTGCCGCGTGTACAATAGAGAGCAACGGTAACCGACGACAACGGAATCGGTCAATGGCAATGACGGAGACGAGTAGGCGAGAGACGCGCCTTCCAGGGAGGGGGACGCCGTAGACTGGAAGCGCCCCTAAGGCGCGCCTCGCCGAATTCCCTCCCGAGCTGTCCCCTGAACCGAAGCGATGGCTGGCTGTCGATGGAGAGGGAAGGACTGCGGCCGGTCGGTGAGCGGATGTGGCCGCGGCAAGCCGCGCTTCGCAGTAGGGGGTACCGGCACGGTGCCGTTATCGCAATGAAGGGCGGACGACGGCGAGGCCCGGTATGGGCCCCGTGGTCGCCGAACTAGGGTGGTACCGCGATCCTCTCGTCCCTGGGGCGAGGGGATTTTTGTTTTTGTGCGCCGGACGCGGTGTGTCGCCCAGTGGAAGATGGGAGCGGTGCGGAAATCCGACACAAAGGAGGGACTGCCGGCATGCGCGATCGATTGGAGGCGTTGCGTGAGGAAGCGCTGGCGGGAATCGCTGCGGCGCAGGATGTGCGCGCCCTGCAGGAGTTGCGCGTGCGTTATCTGGGGAAGAAGGGGGCTCTGACGGAGATTTTGCGCGGCATGGGCAGCTTGCCGCCGGAAGAGCGTCCCCGGGTGGGGGAACTGGCCAACGAGGTGCGGCGGACCCTGGAGGCGGCATTGGCCGAACGGCAGGCGGTCCTCGAGCGGGCGGCGCTGGAGGCGCGCCTGGCCGCCGAGCGCCTTGACGTTACCCTACCGGGACGGCCCGTTCCGGCAGGGGCGCGCCACCCGCTGGTGCAGGTGATTGAGGAAATCGAGGATATCTTCATCGGATTGGGGTTTGAGGTGGCCGAGGGGCCGGAGGTGGAAAGCGACTACTACAATTTTGAGGCCCTCAACCTGCCGAAGGATCACCCGGCGCGGGACATGCAGGATTCCTTCTACATCACTGGGGAGATCTTGCTGCGAACCCACACCTCGCCGGTGCAGATCCGCACGATGGAGGCGAAGAAGGGGGCCGTTCCGGTGAAGATTATCTGTCCCGGCAAGGTGTACCGCCGGGACGACGACGATGCCACCCATTCCCACCAGTTCATGCAGGTGGAAGGGCTGGTGGTGGACCGAGGCATTCGCATGAGTGACCTTAAAGGTGTGCTGCTTGCCTTTGCCCGGGAAATGTTCGGCGCCGATGTGGAAATCCGGTTGCGGCCGAGCTTTTTCCCCTTTACCGAGCCGAGCGCTGAGGTGGACATCACGTGCGTTATGTGTGGCGGGCGCGGCTGCCGCGTGTGCAAGGACTCGGGCTGGCTGGAGATCCTGGGGGCCGGCATGGTGCACCCCGATGTCCTGCGCGCCGGGGGCTACGACCCCGAGCAGGTGAGCGGATTTGCCTTCGGCATGGGCGTGGAGCGCATCGCCATGCTGAAGTACGGCATTGACGACATCCGCCATTTCTACACGAACGATGTGCGCTTTCTCGAGCAGTTTTAGCGCCCAAGCTGCGGGAGGAATGCGTGCACCCACAAGCAGGGAGGGATCGACATGCGCGTTTCGCTGCGCTGGCTGGCACAATACGTGGACATTGCCGACCTGACGCCCGAAGCATTGGCGGAGAAGCTCACCCGCAGCGGCGTGGCCGTGGAGGCCGTGGAGCGGCGAAATCGCGGTTTGACCGGTGCGGTGATCGGGCACGTTCTCGCGTGCGCGCCCCATCCGCAAGCCGACCGGCTGCGCGTGTGCCGGGTGGACGTCGGCCGTGGCGCGCCGCTGCAGATCGTCTGCGGGGCGCCCAATGTGGCCGCGGGGCAGAAGGTGGCCGTTGCCCTGCCCGGCGCGCGTTTGCCGGACGGGCGGACCATTGGCGAAACGGTGCTCCGCGGCGTCACGTCGCAGGGGATGATCCTGTCGGGGGAAGAGATGGGGCTTCCCGACAAGGTGATTCCCCGCGCGATGCGCGACGGCATTCTCGTGCTCGCCGATGACGCGCCGGTGGGAACCGACGCCGCGGCGTACCTGGGGCTGGACGATGTGGTGCTGGAACTGGAGTTGACGCCCAACCGCGCCGACTGCTTCAGCATGCTTGGCGTCGCTTACGAGGTGGCGGCCATCTTGAATCGTTCCGTTACCCTTCCGCCGGAGGAGGTGCCGGAGGAAGGGGAACCGGCGGCGGAGGCCGTGCGCGTGGCCATCGAAGCACCAGAGCATTGCCACCGCTACGCGGCACGGCTGGTGCGCGGGGTGCGCATCGGCCCCTCACCGCAGTGGCTGCAGAACCGGCTGATGGCCGCCGGCATCCGGCCGATCAACAACGTCGTGGACGTGACCAACTATGTGATGCTCGAGTACGGCCAGCCGCTGCACGCCTTCGACTACGCCGCCTTGACGGGCGGGAACATCGTCGTGCGCCTGGCCCGGAACGGGGAGCGGTTGGTGACGCTTGACGATGAGGAGCGCATCCTGGACGGCCAAACGCTCCTCATCACCGACGGCACCAAGGCGGTGGGCATTGCCGGGGTAATGGGTGGGGCCAATTCGGAGGTGCGCGACAGCACCACCGACGTGCTGCTCGAGTCGGCCTACTTTGTGCCGGCGTCGGTGCGGCGCACGTCGCGCCGGCTCGGTATCCGCTCGGAAGCGGCGTTGCACTTTGAAAAGGGGGTCGATCCCAACCGCGTCATTCCCGCCCTCAACCGCGCCGCGCGCCTCTTGGCGGAGCTGGCCGGGGGCCGCGTCGCGCCGGGGGTGGTTGAGGCTGTCGTACGTACGGAGAAGCCGCGCGTCATTACCGTGCGACCGCAGCGCGTCAACGACCTGCTCGGCACGGCCCTGGACGAGGCGGAGATGCGTGCGGTTTTCCAGCGCCTGGGCTTCGCTGTGGAGGCACGGCCCGACGGGACGCTGGCCGTCACCGTGCCTACACGTCGGATGGATGTGACGACGGAGATCGACCTCGTGGAGGAAGTGGCCCGCCTCGTTGGCTACGACAACATCCCGACGACGATGATTGCGGGCTCCACCACCGCGGGCCGGCTCACGCGGGTGCAGGCGTTGCGCCGCCGCGTGCGGCGCCTCCTGCGGCAGGCCGGGTTATCCGAGGCGGTCACGTACTCGCTCACCGACCCCGGGCGCGCAGCGCGCGTGGCCCCGCTGCGCGACGGGGTGCGGCCCATCGCCCTGGCCATGCCGATGAGCGAGGAGCGGAGTGTGCTGCGCACCACCCTCGTCCCGCATCTTTTGGACGCCGTGGCCTACAACCGCGCGCGCAAAAACGAGGACGTCCGGCTGTTTGAAATCGGGCGCGTCTTCTGGACGGAGGAAGCGACCCTCACGCGCCTGCCCGAGGAGCGTCTCCTCGTTGCCGCGGCGCTGACCGGGCACGCCCTGCCGGTGCACTGGGCCGAGAAGCGGCAGAAGGTGGACTTCTACCACGCCAAGGGGGTGGTGGAGTTTCTGCTGAAGGAGCTGGGCATCGGCGGGGTGACCTTCCAGCCGGTCACGTGGGCGGGATTGCATCCGGGGCGAACGGCGCGCATTGCCGTCGGTCAGACGGTTGTCGGGTACGTTGGACAGCTACACCCGGAGGTCCAGAAGGCGTGGGATCTGGCCGAAACCTATGTGTTCGAGCTGGACCTCGATGCCCTGCTGGATTTGGCAGATCCGGCGCGCCGTTTTGTGCCGCTGCCCAAGGTGCCCGCCGTGCTCCGCGACCTGGCTGTCGTTGTCGACCGCGACGTGCCGGCCGCGGCGCTGGAGGCGGTTATTCGTGAGACTGGCGGGGCCATTCTCGAGGCGGTTACGCTGTTCGACGTCTACACCGGTGACCCGATACCGGAAGGCCAGAAGAGCGTCGCCTTCTCCCTGGTGTTCCGCGATCCGGCGCGAACGCTGACCGATGAGGAGGTGGCGGCAGCCCATGGGCGGATCGTCGCCGCCCTCGAGCGCGCGTACGGGGCCAAGCTGCGCGGATAAACCGGCAAAAGCGGGGCTGCCCGTCGCTGGCGTGTCGGTCGCCGCTTTCGCTGCGTTGGAAGGACATCCGGTGCCTCTCCTGTCGGTTGACGGGAGAGGCCGTTTTTGTGGCGGTCCGGCGAACAATTTTGGTGCCGCGTCGCGAATGTCGTATAATTTGGGTAACCATCCCATGGCGCGACAAAGGAGGCCCTAACCCGGTGCAGGAATCGGGGAAAAACAAGCTGAACGTCGAGATTTTCGGCCAGCATTACACGGTGGTAGGGAAGGAGCCGGTCGCCTTTTTGCGCATGGTTGCCGGCCACGTTGACGACACGATGCGCCAGATCGCCGCGGCCAACCCGCGTTTGGACGTGACGAGGCTCGCCATTTTGGCCGCGCTCAACATTGCCGGTGAGTACTTCAAACTAAAGGAGGCGTACGAACGCCTGCTGGCGCAGGAACGTGCGCCGGTGGGGTCGGTTCCGCGCGAATGAGCGGGCAGACGCTGGACCTCGTGGTGTTGGGCTTCGGCCTTTTGAGCGCGGTTGTGGGGTATCGCCGTGGGTTGGTGCGGCAGGCCGCGAACCTTGTCGGCTTGGTGGCGGGGCTGCTGGTGGCCCGCCGCTACGCATCCGATGTGGCCGGCGTGCTGGCGGACCGTTTTCCGGCATTGGGGCAAGGGCAACTGGTCATGGACGGTTCCTCCGCGCTCGGTCGGATGCTGGCCCTTGTCCTGGCGTTTGTGGGGATCGTGTTGGCGGTTCGCCTCGTCATCCAGCTTGCTGCGCGCGTCCTTGAGGGGCTCTGCACCCTGCCGGTCTTGCACGCGGTCAACCGCGTGGGCGGTGCCCTGTTCGCGACGGCCGAGTACGCGCTGGCGGTGCTCCTCGTCCTCAACCTGTTACGTCTCGTGCCCCATCCCGCCGTGGTGTCAATGCTGGCCGAATCCGCCTGCGCCCAGCAGGTCTTCACCTGGACGGCCGACCTCACGCGGTGGCTGCTTGACGGGCGGTTCCCCGTGCCCGGGGGGCCGGCGAGCCCGGCGTAACGGAGGACGCCACATCCGTGGACGGCGTCCGCAAGCCCGCACACAAGGGGGAACCGAATGTGGACAATCGCCGCCTTGCCGCCGTGCTTCGGCGGATTGCCGATCTCCTCGACATCGAGGGCGACAACCCGTTTCGCGCCAACGCCTACCGTCGTGCGGCCCAGGCCATTGAAACCTGTCGCCAGCCGGTGGCCGAGCTTCCGGACGTGACCGTGCTCCCGGGTGTGGGCAAGGGCGTGGCCGCCGTGGTGGAGGAGCTGGTGACCACGGGCCGTTCGGCGCTCCTCGAGGAGCTGGAGGCGAAAATCCCCTCCGGCTTGCTTGCCCTCCTGCGTATCCCCGGGCTGGGGCCGAAGAAAGTGGGCGTTCTCTACCGGGAACTGGGTGTCGCGTCGTTGGCCGATCTCGAAAAGGCGCTGGACGAGCAGCGCGTACGCTCCCTACCCGGTTTTGGGGCCAAGACGGAACAAAACCTGCGCCGGGCGCTCCGTGCGGCTGGCCAGCGGCCCGAGCGGCTGCCGCTGGCGTATGTGTTGCCCGTGGCGGCTGCCATCGAGCAGTATCTGGCTCGCCAGGAGGCAATTGTGCGATTTTCCCGCGCCGGGAGCCTGCGACGTTGGAAGGAGACGGTAAAGGACCTTGATTTTGTGGTGGCCACCGCTTTGCCGGACGAGGCGGCTGATGCCCTGGCGGCGATGCCGGGGGTGGCGCGGGTGATCGCCAAAGGGCCGACCAAGGTGTCCGTTGAGCTGGACCTGATGTGGCCCGTGACGGTGGATTTCCGCCTCGTGCCACCGGAGTCCTTTGCCAGCGCGCTGCACCACTTTACCGGATCGGCGGAGCACCATGTCCGGCTGCGGCAGCGGGCCAAAGCGCGGGGGCTGAAGCTGAGCGAATACGGTGCGGAAGCGACGGAAAGCGGGCGCCTGACTGCCTTTGCGACGGAAGAGGCGCTGTATGCGGCGCTCGATCTGCCCTATATCCCGCCGGAGTTGCGCGAAGGGGAAGAGGAGATCGAGGCGGCTGAAGCGGGGTGGCTCCCGCACTTGGTGGAAGAAGCCGATGTGCGGGGGGACCTGCACCTGCACACCACCTGGAGCGACGGCGGAAACACCCTGGAGGAGATGGCCGAGGCGGCGCGCCGGCGCGGATATGCGTACATTGCTGTCACCGACCATTCCCAGTCGCTCAAAATCGCCGGCGGGCTGTCACCCAAGGAGTTGGCCGCGCAACGTGAGGCCATCGCCGACCTGAACAAGCGGTGGGATGACTTCGCCGTTCTCACCGGCGTAGAGATGGACATCCTTCCCGACGGGCGGTTGGATTATCCCGATGACGTGTTGAAAGAGCTGGACGTGGTGATCGGGTCGATCCACCAGCGCTTTCGTCAAGACGAGGACACCTTGACCAAGCGGATCATCGGGGCCATCGAGAACAACCACGTGGACATCATCGCCCACCCGACGGGGCGGCTCATCGCCCGACGCGACCCGTATCCGCTCAACCTGGATGCTGTGTTCGAAGCGGCTCGGGAAACCGGGACGGCCCTGGAGCTCAACAGCAACCCCAACCGGTTGGACTTAAAACCGGAACATCTTCGCCGTGCCAAGGCGCTCGGTGTGCCGATCGCCGTGAATAGCGACGCCCATAGCGTGGCAGAACTGGACAACATGCGCGTTGGCATCGGCACGGCGCGACGGGGGTGGCTGGAGAAGCAGGACATCCTCAACACCCGTCCGCTGGATGCCCTTCTGGCATACCTGCGCCGAAACGATTGACGTTTCGGCGCTTTTGTGTGCGTCCGGCCGCGCATCCGCTGTCGTCGAGCTCGTTCTCCACAAAGGAAAGAAGGCCACCGGTCTCGCGTACTGGCGAGAAGGGGGCCTTTTCCGTTTCGCAGACGTGTACGCTCAGTTTCGTCACGCCTTGTGAACCGCCGTAGACCGAACGGTACGTACGGTGGTGTGAGGGGACGGGAAATACCAGGACCGGGGGCGCTAGGTCTTTGACGATTTCAAGGAAAACAAGGCAAGCATAGAGTGAAGGTAGGGGTCCCCGATGCGCGGAGAAGGGGGTGAAACCGTGTCCCGACATCGCTGCGGGTTCGGATTTTTTGGCGGAGGATTTTTCTCCATTCTCATTGTGATCCTGATCCTGGCGTTTTTCTGTAACGACGATTTCTTCTAGAAAAAGCGCCAACACGGCAAGCCGCCCTGGTTCCAGGGCGGCTTTTTGACGGGTCGTGTGTTCGGATTTCCGGTTACGAGTTGGTTCCGTTGCCGTTTTGCCGGGCGCTACGGGTAAAGCGGAACGGCGTGGGGATGAACAGGTCGATGATCCCGATGACCAAGGCGGCCAGAAGAGCCCCGAGAATGGTCACCCGCACGCCAGGGACCAGATACTGGGTTGCGTAGATGACGATGGCGCTCACCAAGAAGCCGACGATACCGCGGCCGTAGGGCGAGATGGTGTCCCCGAAAAGGCGCTCGATTACCCAGCCGATGACGGCGATGGCGAGCGCGGCCAAGATGGCGTTGCCAAACCCGAACACCGAAAAGCCCGGCACCAGGTAGCCGACAATCATCAACACAATCGCGGAAACGAGAAAGCGAACCACCAATCCTAACCAGCGCATTGCCAGTGTCCTCCTTCGAGGTTGTTCAGCTTTAACGTTTCCCGCTCTGACACCGTTTTATACCTGTTTGGGGAAATGGATTTCGGCTCGGTTTTTGCCATCCAGACATTCGGCGTGTCACGGGTTATAATGGTTGGAAGAAACAATGGACGGTTCGCAGATGGGCACAGGAGGATGCGATGATCGACGAACGCGTATTGGAGATCCTGGAACTCCCCAAAATTCTCGCCGCACTCGCCGAAAAGACGGCGTCCCCGCTCGGGCGGGAAAAGGCGGAGGCGCTGCGTCCCTCGACAGATCCGGCCGTCGTGCGGGTGTGGCAGGAAGAGACGGCGGAAGCGGTTCGCCTGTTGCGCCGACACGAGGCCGTGCCCCTGGATGGGGTTCACGACATCCGTCCCTGGGTCATTCGGGCGCAAAAGGGTGGCACACTGCAGCCCGACGAGCTGGCTGCCATCGCCCAGACGCTGAAAGCAGGGCGGCGCCTGAAGGCGTTTCTCCTCAAGGCCACCGAAGACGGCACCGGCTCGCGGCTACGGGCGATGGCTGAACGGCTGATCGGCTTTTCGGAGTTGGAACAGACCATTGCCGGGGCCATCGGCGAGCACGGTGAGGTGCTCGATACGGCCAGCCCCGCTCTGCGGGCTATTCGCGCGGAGATCCGCGCGTTGGAAAGCCGCATCCGCGAGACGTTGGAGGGCTTCATTCGCAATCCGGCCACGCAGAAACGGTTGCAAGAACCGCTGATCACGGTGCGCAACGGGCGGTACGTGCTGCCGGTAAAACAGGAGTACCGCCACGCGTTCGGCGGCATTGTCCACGACCAGTCGGCTTCCGGCGCCACGCTGTTTATCGAGCCCCAAGCCGTTGTCGCCCTGGGCAACCGGCTGCGGGAGGCGCAGCGCCGCGAAGAGCGGGAGATCGAACGCATCTTGGCGCACCTGTCGGCGCAGGTGGCTGCGGCCGGCGACGGGCTGCTCGCCAACGCCGAAACCCTCGGCCAGCTCGACTTTACCTTTGCCAAGGCGCTGCTGGCCCGGGAGCAGGATGCCGGCAAGCCGGCCCTCAACACGAAGGGATACCTGGTGCTTCGCCGCGCCCGGCATCCGCTCATCCCCAAGGATCGGGTGGTTCCCATTGACGTGGAGTTGGGACGGTCGTTCACCTCTCTCGTCATCACCGGTCCCAATACCGGTGGGAAGACGGTGACGCTCAAGACGATTGGCCTCCTCACCCTCATGGCCCAGGCCGGGCTACACATCCCCGCCGAGGCGGACAGCGACGTGGCGGTCTTTTCCGGCGTGTACGCCGACATTGGTGACGAACAGAGCATCGAGCAGAGCCTGAGTACCTTCTCCTCACACATGACCCACATCATTCGCATTCTCCGCCAGGTGGACGAAAACAGCCTCGTGCTCCTCGACGAGCTGGGCGCCGGTACGGATCCCACGGAAGGGGCGGCCCTCGCTACGGCGATCCTCGACGATCTGCATCGCCGTGGCGTGCGCACGGTAGCCACTACCCACTACAGCGAACTGAAGGCGTACGCCTACAACCGCCCCGGCGTGATGAACGCCAGCGTGGAGTTCGATGCGGAAACGCTGCGCCCCACCTACCGTCTGCTCATTGGCGTGCCCGGGCGTAGCAACGCGATAGCCATTGCCCGGCGGCTGGGGCTTCCCGAGGAAATTGTAGAAGCGGCGCGCAGCCGGTTGAGCGAGGACGAACAGCGCGTCGAGGCAATGATCGCCTCGCTGGAGGAAAACCGCAAGCGGGCCGAGGCCGAGCGGCAGGAAGCCGAGCGGCTGCGGAGGGAAGTGGAACGCCTGCGCGACGAGTTGGCGCGGGAACGGGAACGGTTTGCCCAGGAGAAGAACCGCCTGCTGGAAAAGGCGGAACGGGAAGCGGCCCAGGCGGTGGAAAAAGCGCGACGGGAGGCGGAGGCCATTCTGGCGGAGCTGCGCGAGCAGGCCAAAGCGGAGCAGGCGTCTATCCGTGAACACCGCCTCATCGCCCTGCGCAACCAATTGGATCGCGCGCGCGTGCGCTTTGAGCGGGAGGCATATCCGCGCCCGGCGCGGAGGGCCAATCCGCGCCCCGTGCGTGAAGGCGATGCCGTCCGCGTGCTGACCCTTGGTCAGAAGGGTACGGTGCTCGAGAAGGCCGGGGATCGGGAGTGGCTGGTTTCCGTCGGGCTGATGAAGGTGAAGGTGAAGGAAAGCGACCTTGAGTTCCTGGAGGAAGAACGGCAGGAAGAATGGGTGCCGGTTGCAACCGTGAAGGGTGCTGGCGGCGGGGTGTCACCCGAGCTCGACCTGCGCGGGCACACCGTAGAGGAAGCGCTGGTGGAGCTGGACCAATACCTCGACCGCGCCCTGATGGCGGGGCTCAACCGGGTTACCGTTATTCACGGCAAGGGGACGGGTGCGCTGCGCAGCGGCGTGCAGGAGTTTCTCAAACGGCACAAGCACGTGCGCGCCTTTCGCCTGGGCGGTCCCGGCGAAGGGGGATCGGGCGTGACGGTGGTGGAACTGGGATAACGTGCCGGCAACGGTGTGGACGGCTGCGCCTCACTCGGCGCGCACGGCAAGCTTGGGGATCCGAGGCGACAACGGGGAAGGGAGACAGCCCATGTTTCTGGACCGGCTATCCAAATGGCTGCTGATTGTCGCGACGTTGTTCTTGCTGGGGGGAGCCCTGTACTGGGCGTATTTCGCGTAGACCGGAGGGCGAAAATGAGGCGACGGGTGCTTGTCCTGGTCGAGCGATTGGGAGCAACGGGCAGTGCCGGCGCGCTGCGCGCGGCCCGGCTGACGGCAAACATGGCCGAATGGGGTTGGGATCCGGTTGTGATCCATCCGGAAGGGGACGCCGTGGTTGTCGACGAGCCCACGGCGCGGCGTCTCGCCGCGGTGGTGCGCGTGGTGGATCCGCCGCTCATTGGCCGAACGGGACCGTCTGCCCAAGGCCTTCGCTGGATGCTTGGTGTGGTGCGAGTGGCCGCGCGCGTGGCAAGACGCTTTGGCGTGCAGGCGATCCTGTCGATGGGAAGCGCGTGGTGGGCCCACGCCGCCGCATGGCGCCTGAAGCGGGCCGCGGTCTTGCCGTGGGTCGCCGACGTCGCCGCCCTTCCGGACTGGGTGTGGGACGCCGCGGAACACGAGCGAAGCATCCGCATGCGGCGCGCCCTGTTTCGGACGGTCTTGCGCGGCGCCGACGCGCTCACCGTGCCGTCGCCGGCCTTGGCCGCCGCACTGCAACCGCTCATTGATCCGCCGGAGCTGGCGGTGATCCCGCCGGGATTCGAGCCGAGCGAATGGCGGGGGGCGTCGCCGGGCGGGAGGAAAACGGAGTTTGTCACCGTCCACGTGGGCGGGTACGGATTGGACGACCCGCCGCGCGGCCTAATGCCGGTGCTGAGTGCGATGGAGGCCATGCACCGTGAGGCTGTACGCCGCCGCGAACAGTGGGTGGTACGCCTGGTTGCGGAAGGAGGCGATGCGCGCTTGGCCGATGCCGTGCGCTGGGCGCAGGGCGCGCGCCGGACGTGGTTGACCATCCAGGATGCGGCGGGCAGGGACGCCGTCCTGGCGGCCATGCGCGAAGCCAACCTGCTCTTATACGTGGGAGGGGGACAGAGCGGGAGGCTCCTGCCCGACCATGTGGTCGATTACGCCGCAGCCGGCCGCCCGGTGCTGGCGGTGGCCGGCCCAGAGGAGGCGGCGGAATTGGCCCGCGTGGGTGTGGCGGCCCAATGGGTCGCGCCGGACGACATCGCCGCCTTTCGCCTTGCCTTTTACCGCGCATATCGCTTGTGGAAGCGTGGGGTGATTGCGGTGCCGCGCCGCCGCGCCGCGGGGACGGGCGCCCTTGTGCCGTGGACGGTTCGGGCACGCGAGCTGGCGGCGGTCCTCGACGGCCTGGTGGCGTCGCGCCCGGGGTTGGCCAAACAACAAAAAGCCGTCACGGGACGGTAACCCGTGCGGCTTTTTTGTTCCCGCGCGTGTTTTCTACACCTGACAAGCGGGACCGAAGGCCACCCAGGACGTTTCCGGTCATTGCGTTTGGCGGGCGAGGCGGAAATGATCCACGATGGCCCGCGCCGGGCGCAAGGCCAGCTCGCGCAGGGGATCGACGAGGGCTGCCAGCCGTTTCCGTTCCGCTTCGCTCGCTTCAAGCTTGCGCAAGGCGGCATCGACCAGTGTCGCGGCGGACACGGTTTCGGTGGTTCCGACGGGCGCATCGCCCAATTGACGTAAAAAATGGTCGATTTTCGGGTCGTACGAGATGCCCACCATGGGAACGTGCTGCGCGGCGGCGAAGACCAGCGCGTGGAGGCGCACCCCGATGACGAGGGCTGCCCGGCCAATGACGCCCAACCATTGGGGCGGGGTCAACGGGTCGGCAAGCAGCACGGTGTGTTCGCGACGGCGCATCAGGTTTTGCACGGTCAGGCAGGCCCGCACGTCGTTTGGCGGGTGCAGGGGCAAGAGCGCGATGGTGTATCCGCTGGCAGCCAGCTGGTCTAATGCAACGGCAATCTCGGCAAGAAAGCGGCTGTTTCGCCAGTGGCGCACGCTGACGGCGACAAAGGGAGTGGTCAGGTTGAGCGACGTAACAATGGCATCGATTTCCTCGTGGGGAGCCGGCTTCAAGGTTAACACCGGGTCGGCGACCAGCTCAATGCGTTCGCGGGCGATGCCGAGTTCGGCCAGCAGGCGAGCCGAGCCTTCGTCACGGACGGAGATGTACGTGGCCCGGCGAAACGTGGAGCGAATCAGGGGGTAGAACCGCTGCTGGCGGATCGGGCCGATTCCCTGGGCATAGATGAACACCGGTTTCTGACACCATTCGGCCAAGGCGATAATTCCGGCGTAATAGGGAATGGAACGCAGGCCGCTGGCGTCTTGGAGCAAGCTTCCGCCGCCGCTCACCAAGGCGTCGGCGCTTTTCAGCGCGCGGAGCACGGAGAGCGGGTCCATCCGGTGCACAGCGTTCACGTGATACAGGCGTGCCGTGGCTGCCGGCTGGGCAGACAGCACGGTAATGACGATGGTGGGGTCAAGCTGGCGCAAGGAGGAGACGATGGCGTGCAAGATCGCTTCGTCCCCCGCGTTGTTGTACCCGTAATAACCGGATAGGACGACGTGCAAGGGCACCCGCCTCCTTTGGCCGTTTCCCGCGCGCATGGCATATGCCTGGCGAACCGGAAAAAGTTGGATGGCCCATGCCCCGCGGCGGCGTGACGACCGTGGACATACTGGTAGATGAAAATCCTCGATAACAAGGGTAATTGTATCGCATGTTTTGCCAAAGGGACAAGGAGGCGACCCGAATGCGCGGAACGGGTCGATCGCTGGCGCGGCGGTGGGTATGGGCACTTTTGGGATGCCTGGGGATGGCCCTGTTCGGCATCGGCACCTATGCCGCGTGGCAGTACGAACGGATGTGGACGCGGTGGAACGGGCCGCTGCCGCACGTCGCGGAGGTTCCCCGGGTGCCGGCTGCGTCGCCGACACCGGCCGGCGCCGCCGTAGCGAAGGCACCGGGCGACCCGTTTACGGTGGCTGTGCTCGGCATCGATTCGCGTGGGGAACGGCGCGCGCGCGCGGACACCGTGATGGTGGCGGCTGTCAATCCCCGCACGAAGCGCGTCTGTTTCGTTTCCATTCCGCGAGACACGTACGTGTACATCCCGGGGCGAGGGCCCGACAAGCTGAACCACGCCATGGCTTATGGGGGCCCGGCATTGATGAAGGCGACCCTGGAGCGGCTGCTGGCCCTGCCGATTCACCATTACGTCGTCCTCGATTTTGCCGGTTTTACCCGCCTGGTAGACGAGCTCGGCGGCATTGAGGTCAACGTTGCCAAGCGTATGAAGTATCGCGATCCCGCCGACGGAACGACAATTGACCTGTATCCCGGCAGGCAGGTGCTCAACGGGGCCCAGGCCCTGGGGTACGCGCGCTATCGCTTGAGCGACATTGGCCCCAGTGACAGCGATGTCGAGCGCATGCGCCGCCAGCAGGAAGTGCTGCGCGCGTTGGCCGACAAGACCAATGACCTGCGCACGTGGCTCCACCTGTTTGCCGTGCTGGACATTCTCGGCGACCACGTCCGTACTGACCTGTCGAAAGCCCAGGTGTTGCGCCTCGCGGGCGCGTTTGCTGGCGGCGTGTCCGACGATTTCCTCATCTTGGAGACCCTGCGCGGCGAGGACCGACTCGTGCGCGGATCCCGCGGCCGGCGCGTGTGGTACACCTTTGTGCCGGAACGGGAGCGGCAAGCGGCGGCCGCCCAGCTGCGGGCCGTTCTCAACGAGGCTGCGCAACAAGGGAAACGGAGTGAGCGGAAGGGGGTACCCTAACGCCCAAGCCGCCGGCCCATTCCCGGCAGCGGGTGCGGCGAGGCCGGGAGCCGTCCCGATGGGCGCGCCGGATTCTGCCGGCCCCCATTTCTCCGACAGAAATGACGTGAAATTCGTATTTAATACGAAAGTCGGACATGTTATAATATTAAATAGTGAATGTTCATTCAGTTTCGGCATGTGCCGTTGCCGTTGCGCATATACCACCACTAACACCTCGGGTGCGGGCAATTGCCGCAACGAAATGATCCGGCAGATCGACGAGACGGGGGGATGGGGGATGGACAGACCGTGGTTGCGCTACTATCCGAAGGGTGTGCCACCGACGCTGTCGTATCCCGATGTGCCGCTTTTTCACTATCTGCTGGACGCGGCAGCACGGGTGCCGGACCGGCCGTCGATCAGCTTTTTCGGGAAGCGTTTGACGTATGGGGAGGTGGCCGACCAGGCCAAGCGGTTGGCGCGCGCCCTGCAGGCTCTCGGGGTGCAAAAGGGTGATCGCGTGGCCATCATGCTGCCCAATTGCCCGGCCAGCGTCATCGGCTACTACGGGGCGCTCTTGGCTGGGGCTGTGGTGGTACCGACCAATCCGCTGTACACGGAACGGGAATTGGAACACCAGTTGCTCGATTCCGGCGCGGAAACGATCCTCGTGCTGGATCAGCTCTTCCCGCGCGTGTGGAACGTGCGGGCGAAGACACCCCTGACGCGCATCATCACGGTGAGCCTGAAAGATTACCTGCCGTTTCCCAAAAACGTGCTCTACCCCTTGGTGCAGCGGCGCAAAGGGCAATGGGTACGCGTCCCCAGAGGCGCCGATGGCGTGTGGACTCTCGCCGACCTTCTCCGCACCTTCTCGCCCGATCCCGAGCCGGTGGCCATTGATCCGCGCGACGACTTGGCCCTGTTGCAGTACACCGGAGGAACGACGGGTACCCCCAAGGGCGCCATGCTTACCCACCGCAACCTGGTGGCCAATACCGAGCAATGTGTCGCCTGGATGGGGGATGTGTCGTACGGCCAGGAAGTGATTCTCGGCGTGCTGCCCTTTTTCCATGTCTACGGCATGACCGTGGTGATGAATTTTGCCGTGCGCACAGCGTCCAAGATGGTCCTCGTGCCGAAGTTTGACGTCAACGAGGTGCTGACGCGGATCGAAAAAGAGCGGCCAACCATGTTTCCCGGCGCGCCGACCATCTATGTGGCCCTCATCAACCATCCCGGCATCACGCGTTACGACCTCTCGTCCATCAAGGCGTGCCTCAGCGGCTCGGCGCCGCTGCCGGTTGACGTGCAGCAAAAATTTGAAGCGCTTACAGGTGGACGACTGGTGGAGGGGTACGGGTTGACCGAGACATCGCCGGTCACCCACGCCAACCCGATTGATGGCCGGCGCGTGACCGGCAGCATCGGCCTGCCGTGGCCGGATACGGACTGCCGCATTGTCGACCCGAACACGGGCGAACCCCTTCCCCCGGGGGAGATCGGCGAAGTGGCCGTGCGCGGTCCGCAGGTGATGAAGGGGTACTGGAACCAGCCGGAACAGACGGCGGCGGTGTTGCGGGACGGGTGGCTCCTCACCGGCGACCTCGGGTACATGGACGAGGACGGGTATTTCTACATCGTCGACCGCAAGAAGGACATGATTATCGCCGGCGGGTACAACATCTACCCGCGCGAAGTGGAGGAAGTGCTGTACGAACACCCGGCGGTGCGCGAGGCGGCCGTGATCGGCGTGCCCGACCCGTACCGCGGCGAGACGGTGAAAGCCTTCGTGGTGCTCAAGGATGGCGCGCGCACCACCGAACAGGAGATGGACGCCTTCTGCCGCCAACGGCTTGCGGCGTACAAGGTGCCGCGCATCTACGAGTTCCGGCGGGAACTGCCCAAGTCGGCCGTTGGAAAGGTGTTGCGCCGCGTCTTGCAAGAGGAAGAGCGGCGCAAGCAGAAGGAAATGGCGGCGGTGAAATCGTGCGAGGGGTAAGGGGAACGTCAGGGCAAGATTGCCTCTTCGTGGATGTCCGCCGCCCTGTGGGGCCGCGTGGGGGCCAGTGAGTGCGCGACGTTGTAGGCGAAGACGAACTGACCGGGGATCATCCGTGCACCGCCGAGGGCCTGGGCGACGTTGAGCTGGGGCCCATCAGCGATTGGAACGGCCCCTGCAGGCAGGTAATGAGGGAGAAGATCCCGCCGGTGAGCAGGAAGCGCAGCGGGATGTTCGTCGCCGCGACATGCCACTGCTCGGGTCATCCCGCAACTTTCCCTTGACAAAAGTGCTCGATTTTTCGTACAATAAAATCGACTGAATGCTCATTCATTTCTGGACTTGCGGGAGGAGACGCGGCGTGGCGAAGCGGACGGGCGACAAGTACCAAACGATCATTGACGCCGCCGTGCGCGTGATTGCCAAATACGGCTATCACAACTCGCAGGTGGCCAAAATCGCCCGTGAAGCCAACGTGGCGGACGGAACGATTTACCTGTATTTTCGCAACAAAGACGATGTGCTCGTCTCGGTGTTTCGCGAAAAGATGGGGGAGTTCATCCGCGCGACGCGCGAGCGCTTGGAACAGGTGTCAACGGTGGAGGGGAAGCTGCGGGAGCTGATTTTCATGCACCTCTCCCACTTGGCCCAAAACCGGGACATGGCCGTCGTGACCCAAATCGAGCTCCGGCAGTCCAATCCCGTGGTGCGCGAAGGCATTCGCGAGACCTTGAAGCAGTATTACCGGCTGATTGAAGAGGTAATCCGCGAGGGCATGGCCGAAGGCGTTTTTCGGCGCGATGTCGACGTGCGCACGATTCGCATGATGATCTTCGGCACTCTTGACGAAGCGGCGACGTCGTGGGTGATGAAAAAGGGAAAGTTCGACCTTCTGGCGCAGGTCGATCCGATTCATCGCCTGCTGCTGTCCGCGTTGCGAAAAGAACCACAGGAGGAGGAGACAGCGTGACCCTGACGCGTTTTTCGGTAGCGCGGGAAGGGCGGGTGGCCGTCGTCACCCTCGACCATCCGCCGGCCAACACGCTTGACTCGGTGGCCATTGCGGAGCTGGGGCGCGTGTTGGAGGAGCTGGAAGCCGATGCGGCGGTCAAGGTGGTGGTGCTGACCGGAGCGGGACGCTTTTTTGCGGCCGGGGCCGACATCAAGGAGTTTGTCGGCAAGACGCCGGAAGAAGGGGAGGCGATGGCTCGCGCCGGCCAACGGCTTATGGACCGCATCGAGGCGTTTCCCAAGCCCGTCATCGCCGCTATAAACGGGGCGGCCCTCGGCGGCGGCCTGGAACTGGCCATGGCCTGCCACATCCGCATCGCGGCCGACGCGGCCAAGCTGGGCCTGCCGGAGATCAACCTCGGCCTCATCCCCGGTTTCGGCGGCACGCAGCGCCTGCCGCGCCTCATCGGGCGGGGCAAGGCGACGGAGCTGATCTTGACCGGGGAGATGATCCCCGCCGAAGAAGCGCTCCGTCTTGGCCTCGTCAACCGCGTGGTGCCCCTGGAGCGCCTGATGGCCGATGCGCTGGCGCTGGCCGAGCGGATTGCGGCCAAGAGTGCCGTGACGACGGCCCTGGCCCTCGAGGCCCTGCAGGGGGTGGAAGCGCCCTTGACCGAGGGCCTTGACCGGGAGGCGCGCCTCTTTGGTCGGGCCTTCGCCACCGAGGACAGCCGTGAGGGCGTGCAGGCGTTCCTGGAGAAGCGCCCGCCACGCTTCCGCGACCGCTGAGAGGTTCCCGGGAAGGCGATCATGCAACCAAAGGAGGAAAGGCCGATGAAGATCCTCGTCTGCCTCAAGCAAACCTTCGACACGGAAGAGAAGGTGGTCATCGAAAACGGGAAGATCAAGGAAGACGGCGTGGAGTTCGTCATCAATCCCTATGACGAGTACGCCGTTGAGGAGGCGATCCGGCTGCGCGACCGCTTCGGCGGTGAGGTGACCGTGGTGAGCATCGGGCCGGATCGGGCGGAAAGCGCCCTGCGCACGGCGCTGGCCATGGGCGCCGATAAGGCCGTTCTGGTGAACGACCCGGCCCTCTACGGCGGCGACGAGGTGACGATCAGCAAGGTGCTGGCCGCCGTGGCCAAACGGACCGGTTTTGACATCATCCTGTGCGGCAACATGGCCGTCGACGACGGTTCGGCCCAGGTGGGGGCACGGGTGGCCGAGCTCCTGGACATCCCGCAGCTGACCACCATCGTCAAACTGGAGATCGACAATGGCCGCGTCCGCGCCGAGCGCGACGTGGAGGGGGACATCGAGGTCGTCGAGACGACGCTGCCCGTTCTCGTCACCTGCCAGCAGGGGCTCAACGAGCCGCGCTACCCGTCCTTGCCGGGGATCATGAAGGCGAAGAAGAAGCCCCTTGAGCGGCTTACGCTGGCTGATCTCGGGCTGGATCCCGCGCAGCTTGCGCCGAAGACGGCCGTCGTGGAGCAGTACCTGCCGCCGAAGAAACAGGGCGGGCGTATCCTGCAAGGCGAATTGGCCGATCAAGTGAAGGAACTCGTTCACCTGTTGCGCACAGAGGCCAAGGTCATCTAAACGCGCAGTGGAAGAAGGAGGATGGATGGGATGAGCCGTACGGTCCTGGTGTTGAGCGAAGTTCGCGACGGCAAACTGCGCAACGTCTCCTACGAATGCGTAGCCGCGGCAAGGCGCATTGCCGAGGGGGGGCCGGTGGTGGCCGCCGTCTTTGGCACGAAGGCCGGTGCGTATGTAGAGGCCCTGGCCCAGCGCGGGGCGGACCGGGTGGTTCGCGTCGAACATGCCGCCCTCGATGCGTACACCACCGATGCCTACGCCCAGGCCCTCATCCAGGTGATCGAAGCGGTGAAACCCGACGCCGTGCTCCTCGGTCACACGGCTCTGGGGAGGGACCTGGCTCCGCGCGTGGCGGCGCGCCTCGACGTGGGGCTCATTTCCGACTGCACGGATGTGGCGGTGGAGAACGGCGAGGTGATCTTTACCCGGCCGATCTACGCGGGGAAGGCGTTCCAGAAGAAGAAGGTCCTCTCGGGTCTCGTCTTTGCCACGATCCGCCCGAACAACATTCCGCCGCTGGAGGTAGACGCGTCGCGACAGGCGGATGTGGAGACGCTCGGTGTGGTGATTGAGAACGTGCGCACGGAGGTCAAGGAGGTCGTGCGGAAGACGGCCCAGGGCGTCGATTTGTCGGAGGCCAAGATCATTGTCTCCGGCGGCCGCGGCGTGAAGAGCGCCGAAGGGTTCAAGCCGCTGTACGAGCTGGCCGAGGTGCTCGGGGGGGCGGTAGGCGCCTCCCGCGGGGCGTGCGACGCCGGCTACTGCGACTACGCCCTGCAGATCGGGCAGACGGGAAAAGTGGTGACGCCCGACCTGTACATCGCCTGCGGGATTTCCGGAGCCATCCAGCACCTGGCCGGGATGAGCAACTCCAAGGTGATCGTGGCCATCAACAAGGACCCCGAAGCGCCCATCTTCCAGGTGGCCGATTACGGGATCGTTGGCGATCTCTTCGAAGTGGTGCCGCGCCTCACCCAGGAACTGCGCAAGGCGTTGCAGGAAGTGTGATGCGCGTCGCGGGGCGGGGAGGGGCCACGCCCAACCTGTTCCGGCGGTACACGGCTGTTGCCGCGCGATCCCTCGGGATCGGGCAGCAGCCGTTTTTTCGTAGGGACAGGGCCGGCATCGAGCGGGATCGGCGGCAGGAGGAGGGGAGGGTCGGAGCGCGAAATAAGCAAAGGGAAGGAAAAGACAGGGGAAACGTCAGGAGGATTGCCGTGAAGGGGCAGCGGTTTTGGCTGGCCGTTCAGTTTTTGACGCGTCTCCCCGTCCCGCGAGGCGTGGCGTATGATCCGGCCGCCTTTCACGCCGCCGTCGGCTACTTTCCGCTCGTCGGGCTTGTGCTGGGCTTAAGCTATGCCCTTGTCGACGCCGTCGGGCGCGTGTTGTTTGGGACGCCGGCCGTTTCCAGCCTGCTGGTCGTCGGCAGCATGCTCCTGGTCACCGGCGCGCTGCATCACGACGGCCTGATGGACACCGCCGACGGCCTCCTGAGCAACCGGCCGCGCGAGGAGATGCTCGCCATCATGCGCGACAGCCGGGTTGGGGCGATGGGGGCCCTGACCGGCAGCTTTGCGCTCCTGGCCCAGTGGGTGCTCCTGACCGCCCTCCCGGAGCCCGTGCGCGCGGGGGTGTTGGTGGGTGCGCCGGCGTTGAGCCGCTGGGCGGTGGTGTGGGCGATGGGCCAGTGGCCCTATGCGCGGGAAGGCGGCAGCGTGGCCGGACAGCTGGGCCGGTCGGTCACGGCGCGGACGCTGGCCGTGGCCACGGGATGGGCCCTCCTCGCGTGGGCCGTGGCGCTGGCTGTGCTGGCGTGTCCGCTCACCCGCTCCGGTGCCGCGCTCGCCTCCTGGGCCGCCTTTGCCCTCCTGGCTCCGGCAGCGGCATGGGGGACCTATCGCGGTTTGGCCCGCTGTGCCGCCGCGCGCCTCGGGGGACTGACCGGGGACGTGTACGGGGCGATTGCCGTAGCGACGGAAGTGGCGGTGCTGGCGGTGGCCGTGGCGTGTGTTCGGTAGGGAAAGGCGCTGGGAACCGGGATGCGGAGGAGTCGATGGGGGGGGAGCCGTGTGCGTGAACGCGTTGCCATCGTGACGGGGGGAAGCAGCGGGATTGGCAAGGCTATCGCCAGGAAACTGGCGGAGGCCGGGGCTTACGTGGTGATTACCGGGCGCAACGCAGAGCGGTTGGACGCGGCCAGGACGGAGATCGAGCGCACACCCGGCCAGGTGTTGACCGTGCCGATGGACGTGCGCGACCCGGAGCGGGTGCAGCAGATGGTAACGGCGGCCAAGGAGGCCTTTGGGCGCATCGACGCGCTCATCAACAACGCGGCGGGGAATTTCCTCTGCCCGGCCGAAAACCTGTCGGTGAACGGATGGAACGCCGTCATCAACATCGTGCTGAATGGCACCTGGTACTGCACCCAAGCGGTGGGCAAGGAATGGATTGCCGCGGGGCAGCCCGGCGCCATTGTCAACATTGTCACCACCTATTCGTGGACAGCGGGGCCGGGGGTGATTCACTCCGCCTGTGCCAAGGCGGGCGTGCTGGCCATGACGCGCACGCTGGCGGTGGAGTGGGGCGGCAAGTACGGCATCCGCGTCAACGCGGTGGCGCCCGGCCCCATTGCCGACACGGGCGGCGCCGAGCGGCTGTTGCCTGACGAGGAGGCGTTGCGGAAGACGGTCGAGAGCGTGCCGCTGGGACGATTGGGGCGCCCCGAGGAGGTGGCGGATGCGGTGCTCTTCCTCCTGTCGCCGGCAGCGGCGTACATCAACGGCGCGTGCCTGACCGTTGACGGCGGGCAATGGCTCAACCGGGCGCCCTTTTGAGCAAAGGGGCGCAGCGGGTTGTGTGGCGGACGGGCGCATGCCGGTCCGGCGGCCGCGAGGGGACGTACGGAATCGGGGCCGTCGGGCCGTCTCTTTTCTTAGGACAGGATGCGGTACCGCTTGCGCGGCCGGCCCACCTTGCCGTAGTCGTGTTCGGTGGCCACGCGTCCCGTTGCTTCGAGGTACTGGACGTAACGGTGCACCGTGGGATAGGCCAAGGCGGTGCCCTGGGTGATCTCGGCCAAGGTGACGGGGCGGGCCTGCTCGCGCAGGAAGGCGAGGATCCGCTCCAGCGTGGAGGGGCAAATGCCCTTTTCCCCGCCGGGTTCGGCACGACGGTGGCGTTGCGCTTCCACCAGGGCGCGCATCTTGAGGTGGAGGCGGACGCGTGAGATCAGGTCCGGTGCCTTGACCGGCTTGACGGCAAAGTCGGTAGCCCCCGCATCGAGAAATCGGGCCGCCACATCGGCCTTTTCCTCAACGGTGAGCACAAGGATGGGGACGTCCGGATCGAGGGCGCGCAGGCGGCGCACGGTGGTGAGCCCGTCGCCGTCGGGCATGTGGTAATCGACGATGACGAGGTCATGGCGGCGGGCGCGGAACCGTTCCAACCCGTCCCGCCCGGTTGCCGCCGTTTCGACCTGCCAGCCGGCGAAGGTGAGGATCTCGGATAGGGTGAAGCGGATGCTTTCGTGGTCGTCGATGACGAGGACGGAGGCGGGTCTGTGGCGCAAGGGTGGTTTCCTCCCTTCTCATGAAGGGGTTGTCCGCTTCGCCGGTGCCCCGGTGTCCGGGGCACAGGGCAGCGTGATGCACACGGTGGTTCCGCGGCCCGGTGTACTCGTCAGGGTTACCGTACCGCCGTGGGCCTCGACCATTTTCTTCACAAAGGGAAGGCCCAGTCCCGTGGCCTGCTTGGTGCTGAAGCCCGGTTTGTCGATCTCGTGCAGCAGGTGGGGCGGGATGCCGGGCCCGTCGTCCTCGATGCGCAGGAGGACGACCCCGTCGGCAGCCTCTGCGCGGATGGCGATGTGCCCCGGCCGGTCGCCGATGGCGCTCATGGCGTTTTCAAGGAGGTTCATCAGCACGCGGGCCATGCGAATGCGGTTGACGCGAACCGGTGGCAGATCCGGTGGGACCTCCACCTCGAGGCGGATATGGTCCCGTGGGGGCAGCCAGTGGGCGCGCACCAGGTCGACCAGTTCGTGCGGCCGTGTGTCGACGCGCACGTCCTCGCGCAGGATCTCGTTGATCATGGTGGTCAGCGTCTGCACCGCTTCCTCGATGCGCCGGGCATAGGCGCGCGTGCGCCCGCATGGGGAGGCGAGGGCCAGAAGCGAAGCCAGCCCCTCCACCGTCACGAGGGGCGTTTTCAGGTCGTGGACAAGGGTGTGCAGCTCCTGGTACACCCGGTTTTCCAGGAGCTGCAGCTTGGTCTCGTGCAGCGCGCGGGCTTGCCTCTGAATCGTTTCTGCCGCCTTGAGCTGCGCGGCGTAGCCGACGGCCAGCTGCACGTACAGGACGGCGGAGGCCAGAAGGGGCACGACCAGCGCAACGGCCAGGATGGCCAGAAGCGGCTCGGCCCCGAGAAATTCGGCGGCAAGATGCAGGTTGACGGCCAGATCATCGCGCCCGAATCCGAAGGGCACCAAAAAGGAAACGGCGTTCAGCCATTGTCCGGCAAACAACACATGCCCGACGATGCCGACGGTAGGCCACACCGTGCGCTGCCGTTCAGGGACGTGGGCCAATAGCGCGGTGATGGTGGCCACGGTCATCAGGTGCGGGACAGGCGAGCCGGGAATGCCGCCGGCAGCGAGGGTGTCCCGCGCAAGCAGGACGGCAAGGGCTAGGGCGACGAATGCGCCTTGCCTTCGCAGGGAGGAGAAGGAACCCGCGGTGGCAAGCCACGCCCCCACAACGGCGAATCCGTCCATCAGCGTGTAAAGGCCGGCGCGCCCAAAGGCGGCGAGCGCGAGGGTTCCGCTGTCGGCATCCCGGATGGCCAGGGCGATGGCGTGCGCGATGGAGGCCGACAGCGGCGTGCTCCAGGACGGAGCGGTGGCGGCAAGGAAAAGCAGCGCCACGCCGGATGCCAGCCGTGCGGGCTGCCGCGGACGAAGGGCGGAGACCATTCGGGCCGCCTCCTAGCGGTATACGGAGTTGAGCGGGATTTTCGCCGCCTCGAACGTGCGTACGCGCGTGTACGGCACATCGTGGCGGCGGGCCAGGGAGGCGATGCGCCGGTCCTGATCCCCGTCGGCGCGGGCAATGACGTAACGGGCATAGGGAAGCAGCAGGTCAAGCAAAGCGGTGCTGCGCGCATCGGCGCGCCGGGGGCCGCCGAAAAAGACGAGGATGAGCGGCACGCCGCTGCGGTGGGCGAACCGGGCGATCTCCTGCGCGCGCCGCACTTCCGCTTCCCAGTTCCTCCCTGCGGCGGCGAGGCCGGCAGGGCTGTAGCCGACCGCCAGGAGCACGCTGCGGTAAGGGGAGACGTCCCGTGCTTCGGCGTGGGGGCGGACGTCCCCGTCAATGTGCAGCGTGTCAGCCAGGTGCGCAAGGGCATGCACTTCGACGCCCTGGCCGGCCGACGTGATCAGGGCCGGTTCGCGGGCGACGGGAACCGGCAGGTGGGGGAGTGTCCATTCCCGCGCCGGGACGGTGGCGATCGCCTCTCGGTACGCCCATGCCAGAGCCAGCACAACCAGCAGGGCCGACACGATCCAGGGGCGTTGACAACGGTTGGACATAGCCGGTCCTCCCCGTGAGGTCTCGTCCGGACCGCGCGCGTTCGGGACTGTCCTCGAAAAAAGAAAACCAGAGGATCGGTTCATCCTCTAGTCTAGCAAATAGGACAAAAATGTTCATCTTTTTTTAACGTTTTCATTGTTCGCGGGGTTTTCTATCGCTTCAACCGCGGGTCCAGGGCGTCGCGCAAGCCGTCGCCGAGCAGGTTGAACCCCAGCACCGTGAGCAGGATGGCCAGCCCCGGGAAGGTCACCACCCACACCGCCGTCTGGAAGGCCGACTGGCCTTCCTTCAGCATCAACCCCCATTCCGGCTGGGGCGGCTGGGCGCCGAGGCCGAGGAAGCTGAGGCCGGCGGCGTCGAGGATGGCCGTGCCGATGCTGAGGGTGGTCTGTACGAGGATGGGCGCGAGGCAGTTGGGCAGGATGTGCCGGAAGAGAATGCGCGCGTCGGAGGCGCCGATGGCCCGTGCCGCGTCGACGAATTCCATCTCCTTCACGGCGAGCACCGAGGAGCGGACGATGCGCGCGAACTGCGGGATGCCGACGATGCCGATGGCGATCATGGCGTTGATCAGGTCCGGCCCGAGGATGGCCACGATGGCAATGGCCAGGAGAATGCTCGGAAACGCGAGCAGGATGTCGATGAGGCGCATGATGACGAGGTCAACGGTTCCGCCGAAATAGCCCGAAACCGCGCCGAGCAGCGTGCCGAGGATCAGGGAGATGCCCACCGATACAAGACCAATTTCCAGGGAAATGCGCGCGCCGTGCAGGATGCGGCTGAAGATGTCACGGCCTTGGGCGTCGGTGCCCAGCCAGTGCTCGGCCGAGGGCGGCTGCAGGCGATTGTACAGGTCGGCGTCGTGCACCGGGTCGTACGGGGCGAGAACGTCGGCAAAGAGCGCCGCCGTCAGCAGCAAGGCGAGGATGGCGAGCCCTGCGCAGGCCGTCTTGCTGCGCAACAGGCGCGACGCCGCGTCCCGCCAGGGCCCGGACGCCCTGGTCGGCGTGGGGCCCGAAGCAGGCGCGGGCGTCCGGGAATCGTGCGCGTGGGGGATCGGTGCGAACATGGACATGCCCGGCTTCCCTCCTTACTCGAGGCGGATGCGCGGATCGACCGCTTTGTACAGGAGATCGGTGACCAGGTTGATGAGCACGAACAGGGTGGCGATGAACAGGATGGACCCTTGGACAACGGGGATGTCGCGGGCGAGGATGGCGTTGACCACGTAGCGCCCGATGCCCGGCCAGGAGAAGATCGTCTCCGTCAGCACCGCGCCGCTGAGCAGGGCGCCGAACTGCAGGCCCATCACGGTGAGCACGGGCAGAAAGGCGTTTTTCAGCGCATGGCGCACGATGATGGCCCCCCGGCGCAGCCCTTTGGCCCGGGCGGTGCGGATGTAGTCCTGTTCGAGAACCTCCAGCATGCTCGCGCGCGTCATGCGCGCGATGATGGCCATCGGAATGGTACCGAGCACGACGGCGGGCAGGAGGAGGTGGGCCAGGCTGTCCCAGAACGCCGGCCAGTTGGCCGTGAGCACGCTGTCGACCAGGTGCAGGCCGGTGATCGTCTCCAGCTGGATGCCATGGGATAGGCGACCGGACGGCGGCAGCCATCCGAGCTGGACGGAGAAGGCCCAGATGACGAGCAGACCCAGCCAGAAAATCGGCATCGACACGCCGATGAGCGCCCCGGTCATGCTGAGGTGGTCGAACCAGGAGTGGGGACGGACGGCGGCGATCACGCCGGCCGTCACCCCGACAACGGTGGCGACGAACATGGCCGCCAGGGCGAGCTCCAAGGTGGCCGGAAAGCGCTCCATCAGCTCGACGGCGATTTGCTCGTGGGTGTGGATGGAGCGGCCGAGATCGCCGGAGAGCACGCGGCCGAGAAAGCGGGCGTACTGCACGAGGAAGGGATCATTCAGGCCGAGATCTTCGCGCAGCTGCTCGAGCTGTTCCGGCGTGGCCCGCTCGCCGAGCATCACCTGCGCCGGGTCGCCGGGGATGAGGTGTAGGAGCAGAAAGGCGAGAAAGGTGACACCGATCAGCACGGGAATGAGCCAGACGAGTCGTTTGACGATGTAGCGCAGCATGGAAACGCCTCCTCATGGAAAGGCATTTCCTCCGGGGCGGGCCCGGAGGAAATGCGGAGCCTTGGCGCCGCCATCGGCGGCGTCACTTTTGAACGTCCACCTTGTTGAGCGCCTCGGAGCCGGTCGGGTGCGGGACGTAGTTCTTGACGTAGGCGCGGGCAGCCAGCGGCGGCGTGGAGTGGGCCAGGGGCACCCACGGCGCGTCGCGGTGGATGATCTCCTGAGCCTTCTGATAGAGCTCCTCGCGCTTCTTCTGGTCCGTCTCGCGCTGCGCCTGGATGAGGATCTCGTGCAGCTCGTCGCTGCGGTAGAAGGCGATGTTGCCGGCGCTGCCTTTCACGGCGTTGTCCTTATCCAAGAGCACGTACAGGAAGTTATCCGGGTCGCCGTTGTCGCCCGTCCAACCCAGCAAGGCCATGTCGTGCTCGCCGTTTTTCGTCTTCTCCAGGTAGGTGCCCCACTCGAAGGAGACGATCTTCGCCTCGATGCCCACCTTGGCCAGGTCGGCGGCGATGGCCTGGGCGATCTGCTGCGGCTGCGGCATGTACGGTCGCGGGTTGGGCATGGCCCACAGCGTTGTCTGAAAGCCGTTCGGATAGCCGGCTTCGGCCAAGAGGGCCTTCGCTTTCTCGGGGTTGTACTCGTAATCCTGGATCTCGTCGTTGTAGCCCCACAGCGTGGGCGGCAGCGGGTTTTTGGCCGGCTTGGCCAGCCCGCCGTAGAAGGCGTCGATCAGCGCCTGCTTGTTGATGGCGTGGTTGATGGCCTGGCGCACCTTCGGGTTGTCAAAGGGCTTCTTGTCCATGTTCATGGCCAGGTAGCCGACGTTCATCGACGGGCGCAGGATCAGCTGCAGGTCGGGGTTGTTCTTGACGTTCTGCACGTCTTCGGGGTTGAGCCCGTCCATGATGTCGATCGTGCCGGCCTGCAGTTCGAGGAAGCGCGCCGCGTTGTCCGGAATGACGCGGAAGATGAGCGTCTTGATCTTGGCCTTTTCGCCCCAATAGTTGTCATTGCGCTCGAGGACGATCCGGTCGTCCTTTTTCCACTCCTTGAAGATGAACGGCCCCGTACCGACCGGGTTCTTGAAGAAGTCCTGGCCATGCTTCTTGATCGCCTCGGGGCTGGCAATGGCGAAGGCCGGCATGGCCAGGGTTTGCAGGAACGGCGCGTACGGCTCCTTCAGCGTGATGTTCACTTCGTAGGGACCTGTTTTTTCTACCTTTTCAATGATGCCGGGATACCCGCCGAACATGTAGCCGTAGTATTCAAAATCGCCATGGTGGTACGGGTGGTTTTTGTCCATCCACCGCTGGAAGTTGAAGACCACGGCGTCGGCGTTGAAGTCGGTGCCGTCGTGGAACTTGACCCCCTCGCGCAGCTTGAACGTCCATACCTTGCCGTCCTCGCTCACGTTCCACTCTGTGGCCAGGGCCGGCTTGACGGTGGTGTCTTCGTCGTTGTATTGGACGAGGGTGTCGTAGATCTGGTGCGTCACCTTCATCGATTCACCGTCGGTCACGTTGGCCGGGTCGAGGCCGACCGAGTCGCTGCCGCGGCCAAAGACGAGCGTCTGGTCGCCGCCCGTGTTGCCGGTGCCTTCATTGATGGCCGGCTGGCTTGAGTTGGGGGCGGACGTTTCGCGCGTGCCGCAACCGGCCAGAGCGGTGGCCAGGATGAGGAGGAGGGAGAGGGCAAAGAGCAGGCCCCTTTTCCGCATCGCGTGCCAACCTCCTTGTGGATTGGGTTCGCTTGGGAAGCGCGCCGGAACCGGCGAGGAGTTGCCCCGGTCGCGCGCTCGCGCCGCCGGCGGGGCTCCTTCGCTTGCCCGATGGGTTCGACGGCGGGCGACGTGCTCCCTGTTTTTTCTCATATTTCTCTCAATTGCATTCCCTGTGCAACAGGCCTCTCCACATCTCATGTGTGCCTGTCGAAGGAGGGCACAACGGTGACGGGAAAGTGGCGGCGATGCGCGTGGTGTGGATATTTTCGCCGGGCGGTGGTATACTGGTGGTGTCTTGATCGAAGACGATCGATTTAAGACGAGACGACACAATAAGGGGGAAGCGCCAATGGCCATCGTGAACGCCACGGATCAGACGTTTCAAAGCGAGATTTCCGCGGGGACGGTGCTGGTCGACTTCTGGGCGCCGTGGTGCGGTCCGTGCCGCATGATTGCGCCGGTGCTGGAGGAGCTGGACAAAGAGATCGGCGACAAGGTGAAGATCGTCAAGGTGAACGTCGACGAAAACCCGGACACGGCCAGCCAATACGGCGTGATGAGCATTCCGACGCTGATCCTGTTCAAAGACGGGCAGCCGGTTGACAAGATCATCGGCTACCAGCCGAAGGAAGCCCTGCTCAGCCACCTCAACAAACATCTGTGAGCGGCAAGACGACAAGGAAAGAGCCTGTCCCTCGGGCAGGCTTTTTTCGTGGAAGCGAAGCCGAAAGGAGGTGTGCGCGTGTGCCCCGTGACCAACTCAAGGAAAAGCTTGCCCTGCTTCCGGCCAAGCCCGGCGTCTACCTCATGAAGGGGGAAGGCGGCGAGATTTTGTATGTGGGCAAGGCCAAGGTGCTGAAAAACCGCGTCCGCTCTTACTTTACCGGCAGCCACGACGGCAAGACCCAGGCCCTGGTCAATGAGGTGGCCGACATCGACTACATCGTCACCGACAACCCCGTCGAGGCGCTGATACTCGAATGCAACCTGATCAAGCAGCACAAGCCGCGCTACAACGTGCTCTTGCGGGACGACAAGTCGTACCCGTACATCAAGCTGACGCACGAGCGGCACCCGCGCCTCGAAGTGACGCGGCGGGTGAAGAAGGACAAGGCCAAGTACTTCGGCCCCTATCCCAACGCCGGGGCGGCCCAGCACGCCAAGAAGCTGCTCGACCGCCTCTATCCGCTGCGCAAGTGCCGCACCCTGCCCAAGGAGGTGTGCCTCTACTATCACCTCGGCCAGTGCCTCGCCCCTTGCGTCCATGACGTGCCCCCCGAGCGGTATGAGCCGATCGTCGAGGAGATTACCCGCTTTCTGAGCGGGGACGTCGACGGCATTGTCAAGCAACTGGAGGCAAAAATGCACGCGGCGGCCGAGGCCCTCGAGTTCGAGCGGGCCAAGGAGTACCGCGACCTGATCGCCGACATCGAGAAGGTGGCGGAAAGGCAGAAGATTGCCTTCAACGATTTCATCGACCGCGACATCTTCGCCTATCACGCCGACCGCGGCTGGATGTGCGTACAGGTGTTCTACATCCGCCAGGGTAAGCTGATCGAGCGCGACGTGGCCATCTTCCCCCACTACGGCGATCCGGACGAGGACTTCCTTTCCTACGTGACGCAGTTCTACTTTGCCCACCCCGCCCGTCCCAAGGAGATCTGGCTGCCCGAGGGCGTCGACCCCGGTGCCCTGGCCGACTGGCTGGACGTCAAGGTCCACGTGCCGAAGCGCGGGAAGAAGAAGGAGCTGGTTGACCTGGCGGCGGAGAACGCCCGGCTGGCCCTCGAGGAACGCTTCCGCCTTATGGAACGCGACGAGGCGCGCACGGTGGAGGCCCTCGACACCCTGGGCCGCCTCCTCGGTATCGGCTATCCGAAGCGCATCGAGGCTTTCGACAACGCCACCACCCAGGGCGTCGATCCCGTGGCGGCGATGGTCGTGTTCCTCGACGGCAAGCCGGCCAAGGCGGAGTACCGCAAGTACCGCATCCGCACCGCCGAAGGCCCGGACGACTACGCGGCGATGCGCGAGGTGATCCGCCGCCGCTACACGCGAGTGCTGAAGGAAAACCTCCCCCTGCCCGATCTGATCGTTGTCGACGGGGGCAAGGGACAGATTTCCGCGGCCATGGATGTGCTGGAGAATGAGCTGGGCCTGTACGTGCCGGTATGCGGCCTGGCCAAAGACGAGCGCCACCGCACCTCGCGCCTGTTGTTCGGCGACCCGCCGGAGGAGGTGCCGATTGACCGGCACAGCCACGCCTTCCACCTCCTCACGCGCATCCAGGACGAGGTGCACCGCTTCGCCAACACCTTCCATCGTCAGGTGCGCACCAAAACGGCCTTCCGCTCTGTCCTCGACGACATTCCCGGCGTCGGCCCCAAGCGGCGCCAACGGTTGCTTACGCATTTCGGCTCCCTCGAGCGGATCAAGACGGCTTCCCTGGAAGAGTTCCGTCGCATCGGCATTGGCGACAAGTTGGCCAAAACGATCCAGGAGCATCTGCGGCAGGCGTAGCCCCCTCGTACGGATGGGAGGGGGCTTTCGGTTTGGATAGAGGGACGTCGAAAAGCGTTGAGGTTGGTGAGGGCTCCAACGCAAAACGGCCGCGGTTCGGTGCAACCGCGGCCGTTTGCTGTGCATTTGCCCGCTTGACCGACGTTCTGGTTCCGGGGGAGCCAAGCCTCAGGCAGCGGCGCGGAGCCGGGAGCTTTTCCAGCCCAGCCACAACAGCGTTCTGACGGCAGGAGCGCGGTCGAGGCTATGACGAGCGGGAGGCCGAGGCCAGAAACCGCCAGGAGCCGAAGAGGTGTTTAACCAGGGGGAGAAAGGTGGCGAGCACCTTTCCCAAAAACGGGAGCACGCGCAGGGCCAGGCGCCACCATCCGATGAATTTGAACACGTTGGCCCCTTTCAGCCAGCCCAACAGCTTCAGGGGTGAAACGTGACGAAACAGGCCGGAAAACATGACCATCACCTCCGATGGCGAGGTCGGTTACTCGCGGGTGGGTACTCTCTTCTACCCTATGCGCAGGCGGCGAAACGGTGTGGATCGTTGTCCATGTGTGACCAAGGTCCGTCGTGCGAATGTTTCCTCTTGCATCGGCGAGCCGAATGGAGTATAATTTCCGACAAATCAATCGCAACACCAATCGCATATGCCCACTTTCGTCGAGTGGGGTAGAGGCGCGGAGACCAGGAGTACCCGCCGGGAGAGCCGGGGCTCGCCGAACGGCGGCGAAAGGGGGATCCGCCGAAGTCCCGTCACCACCCCGGAGGTGGCGGGGCTGGGCCGGCATCGAATAGGTGTCGGACTGTCACGGCCCGGAGAGGGGCCGTGGAGCGCTATCCTGCAACGAGGAAGTAGGGCTTTGTACGGCATGTCGCCATTGGCGTGGGGCGCGTCGGCGGCAACGGCAAGGCTTCTACCCTTGTTGTTGTCGCCGTTTTTGTTTGGGAGACAAAGGGAGGGAAACCGTATGGCGCTGATCGTGCAGAAATACGGTGGGACGTCGGTGAGCAGCATCGAGCGGATCAAGGCGGTGGCCCAGCGGGTACACCGGACACGTGAGGCGGGGCATGACGTCGTCGTGGTGGTCTCGGCCATGGGCCACACGACGGATGAGCTCATCGACCTGGCCCGGCGCGTCACCGACCAGCCGGACACCCGCGAGATGGATATGCTCCTGACGACCGGCGAGCAGGTCTCCATCGCCCTGCTTACCATGGCCCTCAAGTCGCGCGGATGCCCGGCCGTGTCGCTCACCGGTTGGCAGGCGGGCATCACCACCGAAGCGGTGCACGGGCGGGCACGCATTCTGACCATTGACACCACCCGCGTGCGTCGCGAGCTGGAGCAGGGCAAGGTGGTCGTGGTGGCCGGGTTCCAGGGCGTGACGTCGGACGGGGAGATCGCTACTCTCGGTCGGGGCGGCTCGGACACCACGGCGGTGGCCCTGGCGGCGGCCCTCGGCGCCGACCGCTGCGACATTTACACCGACGTCTCCGGCGTCTATTCGGCGGACCCGCGCGTTGTTCCCACCGCCCGCAAGCTGGAGACGATCACCTACGACGAGATGCTGGAGCTGGCCGCCCTTGGCGCCGGCGTGCTGCATCCCCGCGCGGTGGAATGCGCCAAGAAACACGGCGTGGTATTGACGGTCCGCTCCAGCTTCACCGAGGAGGAGGGGACGCTGGTGAAGGAGGTTGCCGACATGGAGCAGGGGCAAGTGGTGCGCGGCGTCGCCCAGGACAAGAACGTCGCCCGTGTGACGGCGGTGGGCCTGCCGAACAAGCCGGACACCCTGGCGGCGCTGTTTACCATTCTGGCCGAGGCCAACATCAACGTCGACATCATCATCCAGAACGCCTACGACGACGAGCGCATTAGCGTGTCGTTCTCGGTGGCCGCCGATGAGCTGCCGCGCACGCTGGAAGTGCTCACCAAGCATCGCGACCGGTTCGGCTTTGTCTCGCTGCTGTCGGAAGAGAGCTTGGCCAAGGTGTCGATCGTCGGGGCGGGCATGGTGACCAACCCCGGGGTGGCAGCGGCGATGTTCCGCACCCTCAGTGCGGAGGGCATTCCGATCAAGATGGTCAGCACGTCGGAGATCAAGGTGTCGTGCGTCATCCCCCAAGCCGACGCCGAACGGGCTGTGCGCGCCCTGCACACCGCCTTCCAGCTGGACGCGCATGAGCACGTGACGGTACACAGATGACGGGTGGGACGCGGGATGGCATCCAAAGCGGAAACGGGATCGGCCGCCCGGCTCATCGCTATGCCGGATGGGACCGAGCCGTTCCCGATGCGGCGAAGCCGACAGGTGGGCGCCGGCCTGTCGGTTTTTGTTTTGGCCATCGCGGGAACGAGCGGGGATGAGGGGCGAGGAGGGCATCCAGCAGCGCCAGGTTGGCCGCCTCGTTGCGGCGGATGGCGTGCAGGTCGTCGCGGGTGGGAAAGGGATGGCCGGGTGGCAGCACCCATTCGCCGCCGATGTCGGCGCCGATGACGCGGGCGTGTTCCCGGAAGCACGCGATCCACGCCAGCAGGTCGGCGAGGGTGAGCGTGCCGTGATCCCAGTTGGTGGCGGCGGCCTCCGGCGTAAGCACGTCTTTGTCCACGGAGAGGTAGACATCAAAGGTGGGCAGGACGCTGCGCAACCACGCCGCGGCGTTGGCCGGCGGGCGGCGCAGCGGAATCCAGACAAGGCGGGGATGCCGTTCGTGGGGAAGCGGTTGGTGCTCCGGCGCGCCGATCCACAGGACACACGCCACCCATGGCAGTTTGAGCGCGTGACGGACCCAGTTGCCACACGTGACGATCCCGGCTTCGTCGGACGCGCAGTCGCTGTGATGGTCAAAGAGGACCACCGTCAGCGGAAAGCGTAAGGCGCGCAGCCGGGCATAGGTCACGTAGTGGTAGTCTCCCGCCCCCCAAAAGAGGAGGGGGGTGCGGACGCGGGCCAGGGCCGCCTCCAGGGCGGCGAGGGTTTCCGGTGCGGCGTAAAACTTGCTTCCGGTTCGGGTCGCGATGTCCAACCATTCATGCGGCAGGGAGCGCAAGCGGTGCTGCCACGTGAGCGTATTGCCCAGGTCGAGGACCGCAAAGCGTTTCCTCATGCGCATCCCCCCGATTGGCTGCGGTTATCCGACGCCCGAGCCGGCGCGGCAAGCGAGGCGCGTGTCGGTGAGGGCTAGCGCGGATTTCGGTTCATCCGCTTTTTCAGTGCGAATCCTACCCCCATGGTCGTCAGTGCGCCGACGAGGGCAACGAGGACGCCGACCGGGCTACGGGCGGCGATGGCCGCGCTTATGCCGAGCAACCAGGCGGCCGTAACGAGGGCAAACACCAGGGCCAGCGGTTTGTGCATGGGGACCTCCCTTATGCCTGGCGGCCGTTGCGCACGGTATAGGCGATCTCGTCGGCCGCCGGGTGTTGACGTGCATGGACGATGCGGACATAGGTTTCAACGTCGTACGGCACGCGCCGCAACGTGCAGGCAAGCCGCTGTCCATCGGCTTCCACCAGCGCATATGAGGCGCGGGGATCTCCATCAAAGGGCAGTCCCACGCTGCCCGGGTTGATCACCGGCTTGCCCGCCACCATCCGGACGACGGCATGGTGGATGTGCCCATAGGCGTAGAGCGCTGCGTCTGGCTCGGCTTGCCGAAATCGCGCGTCCAGCAGGGCCGTGGGCGCGTCGGCGGGTACGATGTCCCACAGGTTTTGGGGTGTGGCGTGGAACAAAAAGGCCGACAGATTGTCCGTCAACGGTACGGTTTTCCGCTCCGGCAGGTTATTCAAAAAATGCTTCGTTCCTTCTTCAAGATTATACCATGTCCACTCCAGTACGGACCGCCATTCCGCTTCCTGCTCGGCGCTGAGCGACAGGCCAAGGGGAGAGCCGGCGACAAGCCATTCGTCGGTGTTTCCCTTAATCACGGTCGTCGGGTAGGACAGGGCCTGCAGGCGGGCAAGCACCTCCTGGGGCATGGCTCCTTTGAAGAACAGGTCTCCCAATATCCAGATCTGGTTGACGCGGTGCCGCTCGATGTCCTCCAGCACGGCGTCGAGGGCCACCGCATTGCCGTGGATGTCGGAGAGGACGGCGATCCGCAACACGCTTCACCCCTTTTCCCTTTTTTCTTTATCGTACCGCAAAGGCGGGGCGCGGCACGATCCCTCTTGCCGCACGGAGATGATAATGATAATATTTATCAACAGAAAGACCCGTGAAGAGGGATGCTCGTTCTTTCCGGACGCGGTGGGAGGGAGAAGGAGGGGAATGCGATGACGGTTCTCGTGGTCGGGGCCGACCGCCTGGGCAACATCGAGTCCTTTTTCCGAAACCGTGGTTATGAGGAAATCGTGCACGTGACCGGTCGAAAAGCGTTGGACACGGCGGTCCACATCCCGTCGCATGTGCATATGGTGGTGGTGTTCACCGATTTCGTCAACCACAATTTGGCGCGGGTGATCAAGGCGAAGGCCAAGGAGCGCAACATTCGGGTCATTTTCTCGAAGCGCTCGTGCTCGGCCTTGGCCAAAGCCTTACGGTTGGCGTGACGGCGGCGGGTTTTGGCGATTGACAACGGGAACAGCCCAAGGATAATATGAAAATGAGAATTACTATCATTTTTGGTGTGGGAATCGGCACCATACGTGACAGCTCGCCGCTCCCCGATTGTGGTGATGGCTCAACCTTGGACGACGGACGGTGAGGCTTCATGCTGTACACGGTGAACGGGTACAGAACCATCTACACGGTGGTGAACAATGAACGAATCGTGGGCGGTGCCGTGGAGGTTGACGAGTTGCGCCTGCGCGGCGGTGAGCGGTTTCGTAACGTGGTGATCACGTCCATCGAGGCGGGGGAGAACGGGACGTATATGGTCGGCTTTGTCACCGAAGACGGCCGGCGCTACATCGCGCACACGTCTGACATTAGCCTGATGGTGCAGCCGACGCACAAGCGGGTCAAAGACCTGCGCAACCCGGTGGCCCGCGAGGAGCTGTTGAAGCAGCGGCTGACCTACCTGCGTCGCGTCCTCGAGGTGAACGAGGGGAACGATTCGTTCCTCTTCCGTCAAGAGGTGAAAAACCTCGTCAATGACATCGGCCTCGAGAATGTTCGCCTGGCCGTGCGGGACATGGAGGCGCTTCAGACCACCTTGCGCATTGCGTAAAGGCCGGATTTCGCGGTGGGGGAACGATGCATGAAACAGATGCTTTTGTGGCTGCTGCTGGTCGTCATCGGTTTTCTTTCCCTGTTCATCGGCGTACAAGAGGTTTCTCCCCTCGATCTTTTTTCGCTTCAGGAGGAAAAGGCGAAGCTCCTGTTGTTGAGCCGCATTCCGCGTGTCCTAAGCATCGTGCTGGCGGGAGCCAGCTTGAGCATTGCCGGCTTGATTATGCAACAGATCGCACGGAACAAATTCGCTTCGCCGACCACTGCGGGAACGGAAGATGCCGCCCGTTTGGGCATTTTGGTAGCCATCCTGCTTTTTCCGCAGGCGAGCACGATGCAGAAAATGTTGATGGCCTTTGGCTTCGCGCTGGCCGGTACCTATGGGTTTATGACCATTTTGAATCGCGTGAAATACAAGGACGCCGTCTTTGTTCCGCTTGTTGGGCTCATGTTCGGCAATCTGATCGGCGCGTTTACCACATTTCTTGCGTATAAATATGACCTCATTCAAAATATTTCCGCGTGGTTACAGGGAAATTTCTCCCTGATTATGAAGGGCAGGTATGAGCTGTTGTACCTCAGCGTTCCCCTGGTCATCGTCGCGTATCTCTATGCCCAACGTTTTACCCTTGCGGGGATGGGTGAAACGTTTGCCGTAAGTCTCGGACTGAAATACAAACAAGTGGTGAACATGGGATTGGTCATTGTTTCCCTTCTTTCTTCCATCGTGATTCTAACCGTAGGGAAAATTCCCTTTCTCAGTCTTATTATACCAAATTTTGTGACGCTGCTGCGCGGGGACAACCTGCGCAAAAACCTCCCGCTCACCGCTTGGCTGGGAGCGATGTTCGTACTGGTGTGCGACATTTTCGGGCGCTTGGTCATTTATCCCTATGAAATTCCCATCGGGTTGACCGTGGGCGTAATCGGATCGGGAATTTTTCTGTATCTGTTGGTGAGGGGCCCGAAGGCATATGAAACCTAAGTCGAAACTTGTTCTCTTGGCCGTTCTCGCAATCGTTATGGTCATTGTGTTTCTCTTCGGCCAGATGGGAAGCAACTGGACATATATCCTGTCCCGGAGATTGGTGAAAGTGGCGGCAATGGTGCTTACCGCTGTGGCGATCGGGGTGTCCACGGTCGTCTTTCAGACGATCACGAACAACCGCATCTTGACGCCCAGCATTATTGGCCTCGATTCGCTGTACCTTTTACTGCAAACGATTATCATATTCATTTACGGTTCGACAAGCTTGACGTTCGCCCACAAACAACTCAATTTCTTTCTTTCCCTGACATTGATGATGCTTTTTTCCTTGCTGCTCTCTTCCTATCTCTTTCGCCTCGAGCGGCAGGACCTCTACCGTCTGCTCCTCATCGGCATTGTATTGGGCACGTTTTTCGGCAGCTTGTCCACGTTTATGCAGGTGTTGTTGGATCCCAACGAATTCCTGAATTTGCAGGGGCGGATGTTCGCCAGCCTGAATCAGGTAAACGGCGATGTGTTGGTGTTGTCCTTGATCGTGATGGGAGGACTGATCGGATATGGGTTACGGCTGGTGAAATACCTGGATGTCCTTGCGCTCGGGAGGGAGCAGGCGATCAATCTGGGGCTCGATTATTACGGGCTGGTCAAACGGTGGTTGATGATCATCTCCCTGCTTGTTTCCGTTGCCACCGCGTTGGTCGGACCGATTACCTTTTTGGGCCTGCTCGTGGCGAATGTGACGTATCAGGTGCTCAAAACATATCGGCACGTTGCGTTGCTTTGGGGGGTGATCTGGATCAGCATCATCGCGCTGGTCGGGGGACAGTTGGTGGTGGAAAGGGTGTTTGCGTTCGCCACACCGTTGAGCGTCATCATCAATTTTGTCGGAGGGGCTTACTTCCTGTACCTCCTCATTAAGGAGCGAACGGTATGGTAGAGATCAAGAAGGTCTCCAAAGCTTATCACGGCAAATGGGTGCTTCGCGACGTGTCTTTGCAGATTCGCAAAGGAAAAATTACCTCGTTGATCGGGCCAAACGGGGCAGGAAAAAGCACGTTGATGGCGTTGATGGGCCGCCTGCTGAAAAAAGATGCGGGAGAAATCTGGATCGATGGGAAAGAGATTGCTGCCTATAAAAGCAACGAGCTGGCAAAAAAACTTTCCGTTCTGCGGCAGACGAACGATATCCGCATTCGCATTACGGTCCGGGAGTTGGTCAGCTTTGGCCGATTTCCCTACTCGCAAGGGAAACTGGATCGGGAGGATTGGGAACATGTAGACCAAGCGATTGCCTATATGGGATTGGCGGACTTGCAGGACCGGTTTCTCGACGAGCTGAGTGGTGGGCAGCGGCAACGGGCGTATATTGCGATGGTGCTTGCGCAAGACACCGACTATGTACTGCTGGACGAACCCCTCAATAACCTGGACATGAAGCATGCTGTGCAGATTATGAAGGTTTTGCGGCGCATGGTCGACGAGCTCGGCAAAACGGTCGTCCTCGTCATGCACGATATCAATTTTGCCTCTTGGTATTCCGATGAGATCGTGGCCTTGAAAAAGGGGAGGGTGGTGAAACAGGGTTCCTGTGATGAGGTGATCCGTCGAGACGTGCTGCGGGAAATCTACGACATGGATGTACGGATTCAAACGATCGCGCGGCAAAAGGTTTGCATTTATTACCAATGATAAGGCTTGTGATTGCGAGGACCAGGAAACCATGAAGAGGGAGGATCGATGATGAAGAAAATTGCGTGGATCTGCATGACATGCTTCCTGCTGATTGTTCTGGCGGCGTGCGGAGGAGGGAATCCGGCGTCCGCTCCGGCGGATGGGACCGGGGAAGGAAGCGGTATGGCGGTGAAGGAGACCGGCAACGGTCAACAGGAAGAGATGGTGATTCGCCATCCATTAGGGGAAACGAAGGTCAAGAAAAACCCGCAAAAGGTCGTGGTGTTCGACTTTGGGGTCTTGGATTCGCTGGAGAAATTGGGGATTGAGGTGACAGGGGTCCCGCAGGCGAACATCCCGAGCTATTTGGAAAAATACAAAGACGCGAAATATGTGAACGTGGGAAGCCTGAAGGAACCGGATTTTGAAAAAATCAGTGACATCGCCCCCGACCTGATCATCATTTCCAGTCGGCAGCAGGAAGCGTATGAGGAGTTGAGCAAGCTGGGACCGACCCTCTATATGGCGGTGGACACGTCGCGGTATGTCGATTCTTTCAAAGAAAATATGCGCACGTTGGGCAAGATCTTTGGCAAGGAAGCAGAAGTGGAGAAAGAGCTGGAAAAGATCGACCGCATGATCGCCGATCTGCGCACAAAGGTAACGGCCATTGAACGGAAAAATGCCCTGGTGATTCTGGTCAATGACAAAAGCATTAGCGCGTTTGGTCCGGGTTCGCGCTTTGGCCTCCTGTACGACGTGTTCGGCTTTGCTCCTGTCGACCCGAACATTGAGGTCTCGACGCACGGAATGAATGTCTCTTTTGAGTATTTAGCCGAAAAAAATCCGGATTATCTGTTCGTGATTGATCGGGGAGCCGTTGTCGGAGGGGAAGGGGTGGCCTCTGCCCAGCAGACCCTTGATAACGAGCTCGTGAAGATGACGAACGCGTACAAGGAAGGGAACATCGTGTATCTTGACGCGAATTACTGGTACCTTTCCGGCGGGGGGCTCATCTCCGTTGAGGAGATGATCCGGCAGGTGGCGAATGCGGTGAAATAACAGGGTTGCAGCCAGCGCGCAGAGGAAAGGGGAGCGCGCTGGCTGCTGTTATGTGCGGGATGAGACACCCCCTTACGCGTCGGGATCCTCCAGCGTGCAAATGGCCTTGGGCTGTTTGATGCGCAGGACAACACACTCGTAGACGCGGAACAGGTAGTTCATGTTTTCCGTCTCGAGAAACGCCGTGTCGAGGTCCTCGGCCACGGCCAGGTCCAGGTTGTGCTGGCCGGTGGAGACGAGGACGCCCGCTCTGCCGCGGATGACCGGGGTTTGGTACACGCCGGCGGTGACGAGTTCCCGGATGTGCTCGATCTCCAGCACGTGGGTGCCGGGATGCACGCGATGGAGCAGCGCATAGAGGTCCGGCGAGACCACCAGGGCATACGGACCGGCATGGCCGTGTTGCAGCAGCTTGTTCCGCGCCTCGACGATGTCGGCAAAGGCGTTGCCCGCTTCCATCCAGTCGCGGCGAATGTGGGTCAGGCGCCCTTTGACCGTCATGAGGCCGGGAAGGTCAAACTGCTCGTTCCCGTTGAAGATGAGGTCGTCCTCCAGCAGGGCGCATTGGGTGGCGGCATTGGCCGCGGCGCTGAAATCGAGAGGGATGTCCAAGGTGCGCGCCTGTTCCACGTCGCGCCAGTACAGGATGAAATCCTGGTAGAGCATGGGGATCGTCAAGTGAACCCGCCGGACCGGAGTGGTGAGCTGCGACGTTTCGCCCCGCAAGTCGATGCCGCCTGTGGGCGTCACCTCGTAGATGTCGTTGGCCACGCTCTGGATCCCCTGTCCGAGCGGGCCGTACAGGGGGATGAAACGGCGGCCGACCAGCTGGTTGCGTGCGGCGTTGATCACGGTGGCGTCCAACTGCTCCCATTCTTTTTCGGTTAGCGGGCTGTCCGGAAAACGCGTGACTTTGCTCACGGATTGCTCCTCCTTTGCTTCAACGAATGGGTGATCCCAAGATTCCCCTCACCGGCCAATGAGACTGCCGACGGTAAAACGGCGTTCCCGTCTGTTAGGCCGGAGCGGCGGGGCCGGTGCCGGCTCCATCGGGGCCGAGCGTTCCGATGAAGACGCGGCGATGGGGGAGTTTTCCGGGCGAAGCTCTTCATCGTCGTGGTCGAACGCTTCTTGACCGACCAGCGCGCGTGTGATTTCCTTTGTTTGCACGTAGTCTTGGTACGCGCGCATTCGAAGCTGGCGTAGCCGCTCGCCGATGGGCTGGTCCTTGAATTCGTAGAGGGCCAGGTCAAGATGTTCGACAAAGTTGTGCAATCCGAACGTCTCCAGGGCCAGGTATTGCAGGAGGATCACGTCGTCCCGTTGGTCGAGGGGCTCCCCGTCCGCTTCGCGAACCCGTTTCTCCAGGTGGGGAAGAAACCGATCGAGACGCTGCAGATGGTGTTCCTCTTCCTCCAGAATGTGATGGTAGTAGAGGCGTTCGTGGTCGTTTTGGGCTTGTTCGATAATGGGGTGCAAGAGATGGACAAATTCCTGAACGGCCTCCCGCGTGCGACGGTAGATGGCCAAAAGGGTTTCCCAATCATGACGCATGGTTTCACCTCTTGGGAGGAAACGTTTGCCGTGTTTGTAGTTCCATTATGGTAAATGATACGACAGTTTGCAAGCATAAATCCCAATTCACTTAAATGAGTGAAAATGAATTTCATTGACCTTGATTTTCTTATCTTTTCAGAGCCTAGTGTAACCGAAAAAATACAAAGTAAACCATTTGGATCCGTGAACCCGCCGGCATGTTTGCTGGAAGGAAGACAGGCGAAATCGCCCCCTCCGGAGGGAATCGGGTCGGGCGGGAAAGGGGGCGACGGATTGTCTATGGCAGATAGGGGCGGATGTAGGGCTTAAGGCTGTCAATGGCGATGGCAAAGCCGATGCTTTGGGACGGCTGGACGACGGCGACATTCATGCCGATCACGAGACCGCTGAGGTTGATGAGCGGTCCGCCACTGTTGCCGGGGTTGATGGCGGCATCGGTTTGCAGGACGTTCTCGTAGACATAGCCCTTTGCGCGTAGCGGGCGATCCTTGGCGCTGATCACGCCAACGGTTACGGTGTTCTCCAGCCCGAGCGGGTTGCCGACGGCCATAACCCATTCGCCCACCTGCGCATGGGCCGATCGGCCAAGGGGCAGATAGGGCAGCGGACGTGATACAGGAATCTGCAACACGGCGAAATCCCGTTTGCTGTCCGCGGTCACGAGGCGGGCTTGGTGTACCGTACCGTTTCGTTGCTTAACCCAGATCGTTTGCGCATTGTGAATGACGTGCTCGGCGGTCAGGATGTACCCGCGGGGATGGATGAGAAATCCCGAACCGAAACTTCGGGTTTCTTCGCCGCTGGCTTCCTCCCAGTCGGGGAAGAGAAACTGCATCAGCCAGCGGTTAAAGTCGGCGTTCACGGTTTCCCGCGTCTGAATGGCGATCACCGCGTCGCGCACGGCGTTGACGATGGGGACGAACAAGTTCCCTGGGTGAGGGACGGGCCCATCGAACAGCGGTAGCTTCCGTTTCCGTCGTTTCATGGGATCTCCTCCTGCCCGCGCCGGTGTGATATCGCAACATATGCGCAGGTGGACACGACAGGTGCGGGACAGCCGTCTAAATTGAGGTTGAGCGGAAAAAACGGGCGGATCTCTTCCAGATGAAAAGGCCGGCGGTTGCCGGCCGGTTTGCTTGAGGGGCGCACGCGCCACCGCCGGTTATTCGGCGGCGCCGACGATGACGAGGAGGATAAACAGCACCAACACCAGGGCGAAGTCGTCGAGATCGAAGATGCCGCTCATGCCGTTCCCCCCTTCTAGCAGTCTCAGTCCATCTTACCCACCGAACCGGAGGGGTGTAACGGCGATGGCCCATTTTCTGATCATTGGGGCATGCGCCTAGCGCCTAGTTCCCCTCAGGCGAATAGGGTATAGCGGTCGCATGTTACGACCTCGAATTTCCAGAGGGGGGATACGATGAGCAGTAGCAGCAGCCGTCACGGCCTGTGGAGTAGCGGTTTTGTTCTCGTGCTCGTGTTGTTTATTCTGCTGGTGATTGTGGGAATGCTCGATCACTGACGGAGACGGAACTCGTCCTGAACCCTACGGAGGGGGTTCCCGTGTTGGCACTCCACCTGCGACAGGTGGGGTGTTTTTGTGGAATAGCATCCGGAAAATGTGGGAAAAATGGCGAGTAAAACGAAAGGGGGAATCCCGGTGGCGAGAATTCCCTTTTCTTCGTTGTCCATCGGTGATCCGTTTCGTCCTCTGGCGTACAAAGCCTCGTACGACATGGATTTTTCGCTGGAGTGCTTGTACTGTTCCGGATCGCGGCTGAAGGGTTATCAAGTGGAGGATGAAAACGGCGTGCAAGCCAACCTCGTCGTCTGTGAAGATTGCGGTCGCGTCAATGGAGCCTACTGAGCCGTCTGTGTTACAATCGCAGGAGGCGTTAATCGTCACGGGCCGGTGCAGCTCACAGGGATGCCGGCCTTTTGCATGGGAGGGAATACCGGAATGTGGCGATGGCTTCCTGCGGGAGTGTGGATGACGGTCATTTTCATCTTGTCCAGTCGTACGTCCCAGGATTTGCAAAGCTGGTTTCCTTTTTTCTCTTCCTTTAATTGGGGCCATTTCGTCGCGTATTTCATCCTGGCGTGGACCTACTATTACGCCTTGTGGCCCAAGCGGCAGACGTGGAACATCAAGCGCTGGGCGGTGGTGTTGGCCATCGCTTACGGGGTAACCGATGAAATCCACCAATACTTTGTCCCGACACGCCATCCCGATGTGATGGACCTGCTCGTCGACCTGTGCGGGGCGCTTGCGGCCATGTGGGTGGCCGGCCGATGGGAAGCGCGGAGAACCATTTCGCTGTAATGGCTGCCAACAAGTTTTCAACCCGGGTCACCGAAGTTTCGCTACAATCGGGGTTGAAGGTGGGTTGCGGGAAAGGAGCCAGAGGGTCGATGGAAAAACGGTGTCGATGTGGTGGATGGATGGTTTTAACAATTCGCAATGTGGTGTATCAGGGCAGCGTGGAGATTGAAAACGTTCCGGTACTCACCTGCGAGCGCTGCGAACGCAGTGAAATCGCGGAAGCGGTAAAGGATGACCTCAAGAAGCTCCTCGATGACTTGTCGTGCGCGGCCGTGCCGGGCAAGGTGAATTTCGAGGAGGTTTCGGAATGGGCCCACGTGCTGGTGCAGTACGCCGAAAACGCCCATGTTCCGCTGCGCGATATGCTCGGCGAGCGCATTGACGATCTGCTCGACTTGTACCTGTTGGCCAAGACCCTGAACGACGAAGACTGGATGCGGGAGATTCAGGGACGGCTCAAACAAGTAATCTGATGCCCAGACACGGGAACCAAGGGAGAGGAAGCAGGGTGAACGGCTCGGGTTATCCCGTACAGTACCGGGAGTTTTTTGCGCGGTATGCGAGAGGGGAATACTGGGAAGCACATGAGGTATTGGAAGAGCTTTGGCAGACGGAGCGGCACAATGACTTCTACCATGGGCTGATTCAGGTGGCCGCCATCATGCACCAGGCCCAGCGCGGGAAAGTGGGCGGGATGCGCAAGTTGGCGGCATCGGCCCTGCGTTACTTGTCGCCGTACCGACCGCAGCACATGGGGGTTGATGTCGATCGCGTGGTGGCCTGGCTGGAAGACCTGTTGGTCCGGCTGCCGCGCGATGTCCGGACGGTGCCGCCCGAGCGTCTGGCCGAACTTGGGGTGACGAAGCTTCCGCTGCCGCTGTTTTGAGGCGATCGCTTTTCCGCAGATCGGGAAGAAGGAAGGGGCCGCGGATGTGGACGCAGGACCGCAACCGGACGAGGGAAACGCAAAGGGGATGGCCGGTTTTCGCCATCCCCTTTTTTGCGTCGTGAACGGGGCTAGATGTTGTACATGCTGGCCCAGACGTCCAATTTCGTCTGCACCTTTTTGATCACTTCGTCTGTGAACTCGGTGGTTGTGGCGCTGCCGCCCAGGTCGGCGGTGCGGACGCCGTCGCGCACCGTCTCGATCACCGCCTCGTAGATCGCGCGGGAGGCCATTGTCGCCTCCTTTTCGTCGAAGTAGCTGAGCAAGGAACCGGCGGCGAGGATCATCGCCATCGGGTTGGCGATGTTTTTCCCCTGCAGCGACGGGGCGGTACCGTGGGGGGCTTCGGCCATGACCACCTTGGTGTTGAAGTTCTCGTCGAAACTGATGAGCAGTGACTCAGAGCCGGCGATGGAGCCGAAGAGCTCCAGCACGAGGTCGCTCAAGCAGTCGCCGTCGCGGTTCAAGGCCGGGATGACGAGCGGTTCGCCCGACGTGCGCATCAAGAGGGCATAGGTGGCGTCGATCAGCTGCGGTTCATAGGGCACATCCGGATAGCGTTTTGCGGCGGCGTCCAGTTCTTCCTTGAACATGCCCTCGTAGATGGGGCTGACCGTGTACTTCGGCCCGCCGAATACCTTGGCCCGCATCTTGCGCGCGTGACGGAAGGCGTATTCGGCCACGGCGCGGCATGTGGCACGGTCGATCTTTTCCGTGCGGTAGGCCACCTCGTTCAACCCGTCCCCTTCGCGCCATTCCTTGGCCCCGTAGGCGTCACCCACGGCCATGCGCACCACGGAAATGGGCGAATGGATCCCGGCCACCGGCATCACGCCCGGCAGGCGCCGCCCCGTTCGGACGATCACCTTCCCGTCGATCTCCTTGCGCAAAATGGCGTTCGGGCTGCCCACATCGCCCTTGGCCTCCGGTGTGATGGTGGCCGCTTTCAGACCGAACCCCGCCTTTTTCATCGCCCGAGCCGCCTCATACACCACTTCGTTGTTCGTGCGGCGGCGGTTTTCCAGACTCAGGTCGAACACCTGGAAGTTGATTTCAAATCCGATAACATTGGGCTCGAGTACCCGCAGCGCCTCTTCCAGCAGTTCCTGTCCCGTTTGGTCTCCTTGCATGACGACGACGGTTTTCATCGTTCCGGCTCACCTCAGACCCAGGATCTGCACTAACGTTCTCATTATACTGCTTTTTTTTCGGTAAGGACAGAACGGGCCATCTGGGTTGTGTTGGGCCTGTCGGGGTATGCACCGGTGCGAGACGGGAAAAGGTAAAACACGGGAGGTGATCCCGTTGGCCAACCACGTGATGAAGCCGCTGACGTCGAACGAACTGGTTGCCCTCGACGCGTTGCTTGCGTTCGAGGCGCTCCTGGTGCGCAAATACCTCGATGCGGCACAGAACGTGCAGGACTTGACCTTGCAGCCGTTCTGTCGCGATATGGCCGAGCGGCACCGGCGTCACTTCGATTTGCTGCTCCTCAGCTTGCAGCAGCACGGCGGCGTGACGCCGGTGCAGACTTCGTGACGGTGGGAAAAGGAGGATCGGAAACGTGTGGCAGGACAAGGAGCGATTGGATGACCTTGTGCGTGACGAAAAGGCGCTGGTTCAGCTGTACACGAAGGCCGTGCTGGAAAGCGGATCGCCCAAACTGCAGCAGGATCTGATCTCCCTGCTGAGCGGGACCATCCAGTCCCTTGCTCTGGTGGCGGGCGAGGTGGAAACGCGCGGCTGGTCGCTGCCGGTCGCGGCCGACGGCGGTGCCGTGCAGAACCTCCTGACCCGGTACCAGGGCGAACAGGCCCAGCTGGCCCAGGAAATCCAGGCGCAGGCCTACCCGGCACAACAAGGGCCGCCACAAACGCAAATTCAGGCATGACAGATGGGAAACCGTGCGCTATAATAGTCAGAAATATTTTAGGGAGGGAGAGAAACCGTGTCGGGCGAATTGGAGACGCTCCGCAAACAGCTGGACGAGATCAACCTGCGGCTGTTGGAACTCATCAGCGAGCGCGGGCGCATCGTCCAGGAAATTGGCCGCATCAAAGGAAAACAGGGCGTACAAAAATACGATCCGCTCCGCGAGCGGGAGATGCTCGAGCGCATCAAGGCACAAAATCGCGGCCCGTTTTCCGACGCCACGATCGTGCACCTGTTTAAGGAGCTGTTTAAGGCGTCCCTCGAGCTGCAGGAGGACGATACGCGCAAGGCGCTCCTCGTGAGCCGCAAGCGCCAGAAGGAAGACACGGTTGTCACCGTCGGCGAGGTGCGCATCGGCGGGGCGGAGAAGGTCATCGTGGCCGGGCCGTGCTCGGTGGAGACGCCGGAGCAGGTGCGGGCGGTGGCCCGGTTCATGGCCGACCGCGGGCTGCGGCTGATACGCGGCGGGGCGTTCAAACCGCGCACGTCGCCCTATGACTTTCAGGGCCTGGGTGTCGACGGGCTGAAGATCCTGCGCGAAGTGGCGGATGAGTACGGCCTGTATGTGGTCAGCGAGATCGTCAACCCGGCACACGTGGAGATGGCTGTCGAGTACGTCGACGTGATCCAGATCGGGGCGCGCAACATGCAGAACTTCGAGCTGTTGAAGGAAGTGGGCCAGACGCGCACGCCGGTGCTTCTGAAGCGCGGACTCGCGGCCACGATCGAAGAATTGCTCTACGCGGCGGAGTACATCGTATCGCGGGGGAACACGCAGGTGATCCTCTGTGAACGCGGCATCCGCACCTACGAGAAGTGGACGCGCAACACGTTAGACATCGCGGCGGTGCCGATCCTCAAACAGGAAAGCCACCTGCCCGTGCTGGTCGACGTCAGCCACGCGGCGGGGCGGCGCGACATCCTCTTGCCGCTGGCCAAGGCGGCGCTGGCCGCCGGCGCCGACGGGGTGATGGTGGAGGTGCACCCCGACCCGCCGGTGGCCCTGTCCGACGCCAAGCAGCAAATCGACTTGCCCACGTTTGACGCGTTTCTGCAGGCCTTGGGGATGGTCCAGACGGAGGCGGTGCGGTAAGGCACCGCACTCCTTTGGCCATTCCGGCGGCCCGAGGGGCGAGAGGGGATAGGGCGGCCTCCCTGGTTTAGGACCGGGATACGGGTCTTTGATCGTCACTCAAAAACGCATGATCTCGTAGGCGGAGAGCGGGGACCGGGCCCCCGCACCGCCTTTTTGTGTTGGTGAAACGGGAGTTGAAATCGTGTGAAAATTGCCGTATCCTAAAACGTAAGATGAAAACCAAATGAAAACCAGTTAACGGTTGCAGGGAGGGAGCGGCCGTGTCCGTAACCATTTACGATGTGGCGCGGGAAGCGGGTGTGTCGATGGCAACGGTGTCCCGTGTGGTGAACGGCAACCCCAACGTGAAGCCGGCCACGCGGAAAAAGGTGCTCGAAGTGATCGAGCGGCTGGGGTATCGCCCCAACGCCGTGGCCCGCGGTTTGGCGAGCAAGAAGACAACGACCGTAGGCGTCATCATCCCGGACATCGCCAACGCCTTCTATGCCGAATTGGCCCGCGGCATTGAAGACATTGCCAACATGTACAAGTATAACATCATCCTCTGTAATTCGGACAAACAGCCGAAAAAGGAACTGACGCTCATCGAGACGCTGTTGGAGAAACAGGTGGATGGCCTCTTGTTCATGGGGGCGCAGGTAACGGACGAGCACCTCGCGCTCTTCCGTTCGGCCCCTGTGCCCGTGGTGCTGGCCACGACAATCGATCCGGGATGTCAGCTGCCTTCGGTCAACATTGACCAGCGGCAGGCTGCCTACGACGCCACGCGCCTGCTGCTCAATCACGGCCACACCCGCATTGCCTTCCTGGGCGGCCCGTTGGAGGAGTTTGCCGGACTCAGCCGCTTTGAGGGCTATCGCCTGGCGCTGGAGGATGCCGGCGTGCCCTTTCGGGAGGAGCTGGTGCAACTGGCCGATTACCGCTACGAGACGGCGCTGAAGCGGATGGATCATTTCTTGGCCCTTCCCGAGCGCCCCACGGCGGTGTTTGCCACCAGTGACGAGATGGCGGTGGCCGCCATCCACGCCTATCAGGACGCCGGTTTCCGTGTGCCGGAGGACGTCGAGGTGATCGGCTTTGACAACATCCGCCTGGCGTCAATGGTGCGCCCGACGCTGACGACGGTGGCCCAGCCGATGTACGACATTGGTGCCGTGTCGATGCGCCTCTTGACCAAGTACATGCACAACGAGAAGGTGACCGATTCCCTCGTGTTCCTCCCGCACACGATCGAGTTGCGCGGCTCGACGCGCGCCGAGGCGCAAACGGCGGTTGTGGCGCCGTAACAGGAGTTCCAGGACGGCTGGACCGGATTGTCCCGATGCCCGGTTGGTGCCCGCCTTCGTGGCGGGCACGATTTGCGCCTGGCGCGGGTGACCGCGGCAGGTGCCCCTGTTATAATGGAACCGTTGCCGCCAAGGCGCTAAACCGCCCTGGATAATGGGCGGGGGAGACGGTTACGCTTTGACGCAAAGGGGGAGAGGTGCCATGACGATCGGCATCATCGGGGCCATGGTCGAAGAGGTAGAACGCTACCGCGAGGGGATGTACGGCGAGCAGGAGGTGCGCCATGCCGGAATCCCGTTCTACCGGGGCGAGCTGGCCGGGCAGGATGTGGTGGTGTGCAAGTCGGGCGTAGGCAAGGTGAATGCGGCCGTCTGCGCGCAGCTCTTGATCGATCGCTATCAGGTGTCCCACATCGTGTTCACCGGCGTGGCAGGGGCGCTCCATCCCGAACTGGAGATCGGCGACATCGTCGTCTCGCGGGACTGCGTGCAGCACGACATGGATGCCACCGCGCTGGGGTTTCAGCCCGGCGAGATTCCGTTCCATCCCAAATGGGTGTTTGAGGCCGATCCCCAGCTTGTGGCGCTGGCCGAGCGGGCCGCGCGCCGGGTAACCGAGGTGCGCGTGATGACGGGGCGCGTCCTGTCCGGCGACCAGTTCGTGACGAACCGGGAAAAGGCCCGCTGGCTGCACGAGCGGTTCGGCGGACTGTGCCTGGAGATGGAAGGCGCCGCCGTGGCCCAGGTGTGCGACATGAACGGCGTGCCCTTTGTCGTCATTCGCTCCATGTCGGACAAGGCTGATGGCTCGGCCCACGTGGATTTTCCGGCCTTTGTGAAGCTGGCGTCCCAGCGTTCCTGCGAAGTGGTGTGCGCCATGCTGGAGGAGCTGGCGACTACTTCAGCAGGCCGAGAAGGATGAACAGCCCGCAGGCTGCCGCCGCGACAAGGAACAGGAGGCGAAAGGCCTGGCGAACGGCGGTGAGCACGAACGTGGCGATGAACAGGAGAATGGCGGGCACGTATAAGTCGGGTGCCGAAAAATAGGCCACGGCCAAGAGCACAAGCGACAACAGCCACAGCAGGCGAATCATGACACACCCTCCTTTGGGGGTTGGTTGCGGTTACGGCGCATACAGCAAGGCCAACTCGACGGTGTGCCGGTTGCGCGCGTCGATCTCGGACCGCCGCGGGATGGGCGGGACGATGTCCGGCGGATCCAACAACCGCTGGGGGAGGGGGACCGGGCTCTGGGCCTGCCAGCGTTCCCGCCAGGAAGGCGGCAATTCGGGATTGCCGGCGAAGGGACGGTCGACCAGCTCCGCCCACAGGAGGGCCCACGCGCGCGGTACGACGCGCCAGATGTCATAGCCGCCCCCGCCGACAGCGACGAGGCGCCCGTCGCACAGTTCGTGGGCCAGGCGGTGGGCCAACTTGGGAATTTCCGCGTAGATGCGCGTTGTGGCGCACAAGTGGCTGAGCGGATCCCACACGTGGGCGTCGCAGCCGTTCTGGGTGATGATGATGTCGGGGCGGAAGCGGTGCGCCACGCGCTCCACCACGGTCGTGTAGCATTCCAGCCAGGAATCGTCCTCGGTGAAGGGTTCGAGCGGCACGTTGATGCTGCGCCCGAAGCCGGGGCCGTCGCCCCGCTCATGGACGAAGCCGGTCCCGGGGAAAAGAGTGCGGCCCGTTTCGTGAAGGGAAACGGTGAGCACGTCGGGGTCGTCGTAAAAGGCCCACTGCACGCCGTCGCCGTGGTGGGCGTCGGTGTCGAGATACAGCACGCGCGCGCCGTAGTGGCGGCGCAGCCAGGCGATGGCTACGGCGCAGTCGTTGTAAATGCAAAACCCGGACGCCCGTCCGCGCAGGGCATGATGGAGTCCGCCTGCCAGGTTGACGGCGTGATCGGCCTTCCCTTCCATCACCCATTCCGCGGCGAGCAGCGTGCCGCCCACGGCCAACGCCGCCGCCTCGTGCATGCCGGCAAAGGCGGGATTGTCCTCGGTGCCGATGTAGTAGGCCAGGTAGGCCTCTGGGGTTCCCGGGTTTTCCGATGCCCGCTTCACGGCGTCGATGTACGTGGACTCGTGGGCCAGCTGCAGCTCGTCGTCGGTGGCCACCCGTGGGGCGATGATCTGTCCGGGGGCGATCAGCCCCCATTCCTGCAGCAGATCGACGGTGAGGACAAGCCGGCGTTGGTCGAAGGGGTGGTCGGAATGGAAGCGGTAGGCGAGGCAGTCGGGACTGTAGATGAAGACCGACCGATGGGTCATGGCGATCCTCCTTCGGTGTGTCACCAGATCGTTCGGTTTTGAAAGCGCAGGCGGTCGAAGGTGGCCACCGCTTCCAGGGGGACGTTTTTGCCGATGCGCACCATCAGGCAGTTGGCCGGATGGGCGCAGATTTCCGGATCGTCGGTGGCCATCCACACCAACCCGGCACTGCCCATCACCTTTTCCATCACCCGGCGGTACGCCCACACGTCGAGGCCGGTTCCTTTCAGGTCCCAGTGCCAGTAGTACTCCGTCGTCAGCACAATGTAGTTCTCCATGAACTCGTCGAGAAACGCGACGCGCAGGAGCGTTTTGGCCAGGCCCCCGTGGCGGTAAGGGGGAGCGACCTCGATGGCCCCGAGTTCGAGCAAGCAGTCGATTCCGCCCTGTGCCCAGCGTTCAAAGGGATCGGGATAGTGAAAGGTGACGTATCCGACCACGGTGTTGGCGCGGCGGGCGACGATCACGCGTCCCTCGGGCAGCGCGGCGATCTCCATCAGGGCCTGGTGTTGTTTTGCGGGCGGACGGAAGGCGACAAGGCCGTCATCCAGGCGAAAGGTTGCGAGGACGTCGGGAGATACGGGGCCTTCTACCCGCAGCGTCCCACGGGGATGCGGCCAGTCGATCCCGTGGTAGGTTTTGATGTGCTCCACAGCAATCTCTCCTTGAGGGTTAACGTTGGCCCGCGCCGCCGCTGGTCTCTTCCCCAGCGGCCTCCGCCGCAGCCGGCCCATCGCCCCGGACGGGGGTCAGGGCAATGGCCCGGTTGTGGAGGAGGGCAGGGGGGATGGACCTCTGATTGAATTCCGAACATTATGAACAAACAAACATGCTGGCCTGTTCCTGCAGTACGGACAAACTGCCGCTCTGACCGAGGGCGCGTACCACAGCCGACGTCTTCGGGATGCGGGCGAGGTCCCCCTTCCATGCTGCGCGGGCCTCCGGTCGGTGTTTCCCATGCCTCCGTCAGGGCTGTTTGCCTTCATCCCCAGCGGAGGGCTCTCCTTTTAGCATACCGTTTTGACGGGTTTCGGCAACCTCGGATTGCCCGTACCGTTCTGGACGGGCGGCGCCGTTGGGCGCCGGAGGCGGAGCGGGGCCGAGGTGAAGTTGCGCGAGGATCCGGGTATACCGGTTTGCATCCGCCAGGCTGGGGAACAGACGGGAACCGATGTAGGCGACGGCAAAGCTGAGCGGTACGGTGAAGAGGGCCGGGTTCGTTGGCGACAGGAGGGGCGCGGCGGCGTCGCGGAAGACGGGATAGCCGGAGCGGGAGCTGAGAACAACAAAGGCGATCGGCGCCAGTGTGCCGGCCAGCAGGCACCAGGTGGCGCCGCGGGCCGTCAAGGGGCGCCAGTAGAGTGTCAGCACGAGAACGGGAAAATGGGCCGAGGCGGCCAGGGAAAAGATCAGCGCGACGAGCCCGGCGGCGTTGGCGTCCCGGAATTGCAGGGCCAGCAGGATCGCGATGAAGGCCACGCCGACAGCCGCGCCCCGTGCCACCCGCATCTGGGCCGCATCGGAGACCGCCCCCCGGCGGAGGACGTGTCCGTACACGTCGTGGGCGAAGGAAGAGGAGGCGGCGATGACCACGCCGCAGACGACGGCGAGGATGGTGGCGAAGGCGATGGCGGCGACAAAGGCCATGAGAAAGTCGCCGCCAAGGACCTGGGCCAGCAGGGGAACGGTCAGGTTACCGGTCGGGTCGGCATCCTTTAGCGCGTTCCAGCCGACAAACCGCACGGCGCCGATGCCGAGGAGGGCCGTCATCAGGTAGAAGCTGCCGACCACAAGCGTGGCGGTGAGGACCGAGCGGCGGGCTGTTGGGGCGTCCCGGACGGTCAGGCAGCGAACAAGGATATGGGGCAGGCCGGCCGTTCCCAGTACCAGAGCCAAGCTGAACGAGAGCAAATCAAGGGGGCGCGCAAAGAGGTTGCGGGGGTTGAGGAAGGCCTCGCCCCATGGCGTGGCCCGGGACGCGTAGGCAAGCAGTGCGGCCAGGTCCCACTCGATGCGGGCCAGGATGATCAAGCAGACCATAGCCGTGCCGGTGACAAGGAGAACAGCTTTGACGATCTGCACCCACGACGTGGCCATCATCCCGCCAAACACGACATAGAGGGTCATGAGCAGGCCGACGGCGAGCACCGACGCGGAATACGGCGCGCCGAGAAGCAAGTTTAGGAGCAACCCGGCGGCCACGAGCTGCGCCACCATGTACAGGATGGAAATGAACACGGTGCTCAGCCCGAGCAGCAAGCGAAGGGACAGGAGAGGGAACCGGGCGCAGACCACGTCGGCCAGGGTGAAAGTGCCGAGGTTGCGCACCGGCTCGGCCACCAGTAGGAGCAGCACCAGGTAGGAGGCCAGAAAGCCGATGGCGTAGAGAAACCCGTCAAATCCGTAGAAGGCGATGGTGCCGGTGATGCCGAGGAAGGAGGCGGCGCTGATATAGTCGCCGGCGATGGCCAGGCCGTTCTGCAGGCCGGTCAGCTGGCCCCCGGCCGTGTAGTAGTCGCGGGTGGAGGCGGTCTGCTTGGCCGCCCAGTAGGTGATGAGCAGCGTGCCGACGACGATGGCGAGAAAGAAGAGGAACGTGCTGACGCTCATCGGTTCACCTTCCTCGTTCCCCTTACAGGTGGAAACGCTGCAGCAGCGCTTTCGCCGCCGCACGGCTGACGGGGATGCGCGTTCGCTTTGCATCGTTGACGACGAGGTAGTAGGTGCCGTGCGCCCCGGGGCGAATCTCCTCCACGTGGTTCAAATTGACCAGGTAGGAGCGGTGGGGGCGGAAGAAATGGTACGGCTTGAGCCTGACCTCCAGTTCGTTCAACGTGATTTTAGCGGTATACGTGTTGTGGGTGCTGTGGAGTTTCACCTGGCGCACGTCCCGCTCCACATAGAGAATGGCTGCCGGATCGACGACGATGAGGCGCTCGCCGTCCTCAAGGAGGAGCTTATCCATTTTCGGCTCGGCCTCAGGGGGATTGTGGACGTTCCGCGCCGCGTCGCTTCGCCGCTTGAGTTCGGCCCGCACCCGCCGCAGGGCTTCGGCGAGCTGGGCCTCGCTATAGGGCTTGAGCAGGTAATCGACGGCCTGCAGGCGGAAGGCTTCCACCGCGTAATGGTCGTAGGCGGTGGTGAAGACGATCAGAGGTGGATCTGTGCGGGCGGCCAACTGGCGAGCGGCCAACATCCCGTCGAGGTCCGGCATGTGGATGTCGAGAAAGATTACGTCCGGCTTGTGTTTCTCGTACTGTTCCAAGAGCTCCCGCCCATTGGTTGCGCTGGGAAGGAGGATGAGATCGGAATGCGCCTTGAGGAGGTACTCCAGTTCTTCCCGAGCCAGCTTTTCGTCTTCGGCGATCATCACCTTGATGGCCATGGGCGTTCCCTCCCGCGGATGGCGTCGTGTTGTGGGGGCTCTCGGCGTAGGGAATCGGAGGATTCGCCTGACGGGCGCGGCACGTCGCTGGTGGGGAGGTGCGGCACGCGGAAGGACACGCGGCACCCCCCTTCCGGCTTGTTTTCGATGTGCAGGGCGGCGCGCTCGCCAAAAAGGGTGACGAGGCGCTGGTTAACGTTGTAGAGGCCGATGCCGTTGCCCGGCGTGTTGGGAAGCGGAACGCGTCCCAGGCGGGGCAGGAGGTCTTCCGAGATGCCCGTGCCGTTGTCCTCGACGACGATGGCCACGTGGTCCGGGTGGGGGGTGACGGTGATGAGGAGCCGTCCTCCCGCCGTTTTGTTTTTGAGCCCGTGCTGGATGCTGTTTTCTGCCAGCGCCTGAAGGGTGAGGGGTGGTACGTACGCAGTAGGCGGGACGGCTTCGGCCCGCAAATCGACGTGAAGGCGGTCGGCAAAGCGCACCTGGACGATATCCAGATAGGTCTTCACGTGCTCCAATTCCTGTGCCAGGGGCACGAGGGTTTGAGACAGGATGCTCAGGTTGGTGCGTAGAAATTGGGCCAGCTTAAGCGTGATCTCCCGCGCTTTGGGGGGATCGACGCGAATCAGCGACACGATGGAGTGGAGCGTGTTGAACAAGAAATGCGGGTTGACCTGGGCCTGCAAGAGCCGCAGCTCAGCCTCCCGCATCAGGTCGCGCAGCCGTTCGGCCTCGGCCCGGTGCAACTGGTTGGAGATCAACCGGCCCAGCCCTTGCGCCAGCACGACGTCCACGGCGCGGATCTGCTGTGGCCGCTTGTAGTAGAAGAGGATGGCGCCTGCCCCCCGACCCGCCTGATGAAAGGGAACGACGATGGCCGCCTTCAGCGGGCATTTAGGATGCCGGCAGCCGATTTCCTCCGCTTCGGCAATCACCCGCACGTGGCCGGCATCGGCTTCCCCTTCTCCGTCCCACGGCAGGGGTGCGCCGGGACGGTGGTGATCGGCCCCCAGCCCGACGTGGGCCAGCATGCGCCGTTCGTCGGCAATGGCTACGGCCGCCGGGCCCAGTTCATTCATGAGCAGCTGTGCGGTGGTCCTTGCTGTTTCGGGGGTGAGGCCTTGCTTCAGGTCGGGCAGAATCTTGTCGGCCAATTTCAGCGCTCGCCGCGTTTCGAGGGCCTGAGCACGTTCCGTTTCGTGGAGCACAGCGCGAATCATCAAGGTGAACACGGCGATGGCGATGCTGTTGGTCAGGACCATCGGGATGCCGATGCGGTTGACAAGGCGGACGGCGCCATCGCTGGGGACGGTAAAGGCGAGCAGGAAACCCATCGTCAAGATCGTGGCAAACATGCCGATGAACAAGGATTTTTCCGGCGCGATTACCCGCTCGGCGGAAAAGAACCGGGCCGCCCCGCCGGCGAGGAGGCCGACGAAGGGGGTGGCCACGGCGTACCCGAGACTTGTGACGCCGGCGGTGGCAAAGAGAAACGCTCCCGTGATCAGCCCGGCGCCGAGGCCAACGACCGACCCGCCAAGCAGGCCGGCCATCACCACGCCCACGTTTCCCGAATGGGCCAGCGCGTCCCCCTCCTCAACCACCGGAACCCAAAGCGGCTGCACAACGGTGTCCTGCCGCACCACAATGCCGGCCAGCACCCCGCCGATGCCGAACAGACCAAAGAGCAGGGAATGGGTCGCAGCCGTCTGCCAGGTTAGATCCCGTGCGAGCAGCGCTTGGAAGGATGGGATGCGCGTGAGGAGGAAGGCGGCGAGGAGCAGCAGGCCCATGCGTTCCATCAGCGCAACGGTGAGCACGTCCATCCTGTTGGACTCCTTGTCCGTACAGATGACCGGTTTTGCTGCCAAACAAATGCTCGGTGGGAAACCGCGAAATTTACGGTATTGAGAAAAGAGAATCAATTGAATGACAACGGATGGCGGTCTCTTCTCCGCGATCCGGAGTGGGGCAAAGGGAACGGGCGATGTTAGAATTCGATCTGTGCTTACGGAATTCCTGCATCGGATGCGTGGGAGGATACTGCTTTATGCCCCTCTTGCTGTTCACCAAGAAGTAGACATGCCCCGTCGCCTTGTGGTAAAAGATAAGGCGTAACCTCTCGATCAGCGCAAACGCGAGGAAGGACGCCAGTAGTCCCTGGGAAGCCGCCTGTCAGAGAGCCGGTGGTGGGTGTGAACCGGTGCGGTCCAGCGGGCGAAGTACCGTCCGGAGCGGGGCCGGTGAAGGGCGCGCGGATGCGCCTGCGTAGCCGGCTGCCGGGCCAGAAGGCCCGTTATCGCAACGGAGCGGCGGGAGAAAGCCGGTGTGCGGCCTTGTGTATTCTCCCGGCCAGAAGGGTGGTACCGCGGCGCTGTCCGTCCCTTTAACGGGGCGGTTTTTTGTTTGCGCCCGGTCCCGCCGAAAACCGGACCCGGTTCTGTGTCGGCGTCAACGATGTCGGGTGCATGTTCCGGAACCCTTGCATACGGAGGCGAAGCGGGATGGAGGAAACGAAGGCGCGCAACGGTGAGGAAGCAATTGTCCTGACGGCGGATCAGGAGCGGGAGGTGGAGCGGCAACTGGCCGTCATTGCCCGCGGCGTGGCGGAGATCCTGCCGGAAGAGGAGCTGCGCCGCAAGCTGGCGCGGTCGGTGGCCACGGGGCGGCCGCTGAAGGTGAAGCTGGGGCTGGACCCGTCGGCGCCGGACATCCATATCGGCCACACGGTGGTGCTGCAGAAGCTGCGCCAGTTCCAGGAGCTCGGCCACACCGTGCAGCTCATCATCGGGGACTTCACGGGGCGCATTGGGGACCCGACGGGCAAGTCGGAGACGCGCAAGCCCCTCACCGAGGAGCAGGTGAAGGAAAACGCGCGCACCTACGTCGAGCAGTTTGCCAAGGTGCTCGACATGGACAAGGTGGAATTGCACTTCAACAGCAAGTGGCTGGCGTCGCTCACCTTCGCCGACGTGGTGAAGCTGGCGGCGCAGGTGACGGTGGCGCGAATGCTGGAGCGCGACGACTTCGAAAAGCGGTACAGGGCGGGCCAGCCGATCAGCCTGCACGAGTTTTTCTACCCCCTCATGCAGGGGTACGATTCGGTGGCCCTCCGGTCGGACATCGAGCTCGGCGGCACCGACCAGAAGTTCAACCTCCTGATGGGCCGCCACCTGCAGGAGGTGTTTGGCCAGGAGCCGCAGGTCATCCTCATGATGCCGCTCCTCGAGGGGCTCGACGGCGTGAAAAAGATGTCGAAGAGCCTCGGCAACTACATTGGCATCAGCGAGCCGCCGAACGAGATGTATGGCAAGACCATGTCGGTTCCCGATGAGCTGATGGTCAAGTACTTTGAGCTGGTCACCGACCTGTCCAACGAGGAGATCGCCGCCATCCGTCGCGGTTTGGCCGACGGCACGCTCCACCCGCGCGACGCCAAGATGAAACTGGCGCACACCCTGGTGCGCATGTACCACGGCGTGGAAGCGGCCCGGCAGGCCGAGGATTACTTCCGCACCGTCTTCCAGGAGCGAGCGTTGCCGGACGAGATTCCGGCGGTGGCTGTCGAGCGGGGCAAGCTGGAGGACGGCCGGATGTGGATTGTGCGCCTCCTCGTCGAGCTGGGGCTGGTTCGCTCGAACGGCGAAGGGCGGCGTCTGATCCAGCAGGGCGGTGTGAAGATTGACGGGGAGAAAGTGGCCGACGTCGACGCCGCTGTGGTGGTGCGTGACGGCATGGTCGTGCAGGTGGGCAAGCGCAAGTTTGCCAAGGTGGTCCTGCAGTAACGATCGCCTCGGTGGGGCGATCGAAGGGGTAAAGAGCCCGCTCCTGGTCGGAAACCGCCGGGAGCGGGCGTGGTTTGTTCGTCAAGGTTTCCCAAACCGGGGATTTTCCTTCCGGCCGTTCGGATAGAACGGCCGCTTTTTTGTGCGCCCGGCATGGGCGCTGTCTATAGGGTGAAAGTCCCGAACGGTGAAGGCGGCAGTAGCCGTTAACTTAAGGAAAGGGCGTCCACCGCGAGGCGGAGTCTGAAGGAAGCCGGCGGCAAATCTCCGGCCCGACGAACAGGAACCCCATACGAGGCTGCCTGTGCTTGGACCAGTCTGCACAACAAGACAAAGTCCTTGCCGCCGAAGGGCACAGTCAGTAAATGGGGCGGGTAGATGGAGGGAAAGACAGCGCTCTTACCCGGGGAGGCCTGCCGGGTACGCCCGGTTACCGGGTAACCCGCGTCGAAAGGCGTGGCTGAACCGGCAGGAGTCAGCAGAGGCCATAGTACGTCTCCCGCGACGTCCGGGAGACGGAAGGGCCGAACACAAGGAAAGGGGTGGGTGCGACATGGGTTCGCGAGAAGGGCGACGACAGCCGAAAATCCCGAAAGGGAGCTGCCTACGGGAGGAAGCGGTGAATCCGCGGGGGACCGTAGGAGCGCCGAGTCCTTCTCCGGCACCCCTCGCCACTCCGCCCCGCGAAGCAGGCGACAACCTGATGGAGCAGGTGGTGGAGCGACAGAACATGCTCCGCGCCTTGCGCCGTGTTGAGCAGAACAAGGGTGCACTAGGGATTGACAGGATGGAGGTGAAAGACCTCCGAGCCTATCTCGTCAACCACTGGACACGCATCCGCGAGGAGCTGCTTGCGGGAACCTATCGGCCGTCTCCGGTCCGTCGAGTCGAAATCCCGAAACCCGGTGGCGGTGTGCGGCTGCTGGCCGTTACCAGCCTACCGTTGTTTCGTTGGACTAATTGGTTCCTCAGGATCACCTGGTCCGCAAAATTGAAAACGCCATCGATTTCTCGTTTATCTATGACCTGGTGGAAGATCGTTACTGCCCAGACAACGGAAGACCCAGCATCGCCCCCGTTGTCCTCATCAAAATGGTGCTCATCCAGTATCTGTTCGGCATCCGTTCCATGCGGTAAACCATCAAAGAAATCGAAACCAATCTCGCCTACCGGTGGTTCTTGGGATACGATCTCACCCAGCCCATCCCCCATTTCACGACGTTTGGCAAAAACTATGTCCGCCGATTCAAAGGTACCGACCTCTTTGAAAGGATCTTCACGCGCATTCTCGAAGAAGCCTGCCATCATGGGCTGGTCGACCCTTCCGTGTTGTATATCGATTCCACCCATGTCAAAGCCAACGCCAACAAGAGGAAATATCTCAAGCGGCTTGTCCAGGAAGAAGGCAAGAAATATCAAGAACTTCTCGAAGAGGAAATCAACCAGGACCGTGTAGCGCACGGGAAAAAGCCGTTGCCAAAAAAGTCTAAAGCCGTCTGGAAGGAGGTGAAAAAAAGAACCACCGATCCGGACAGCGGCTGGTTTGTCAAAAACGAAAAGGAACAGACGTTTGCTTACTCCTTCCATGCAGCCAGCGACCAAAACGGCTTTGTCGTCAGTGCCGTCGTCATGGCCGCCAACGTTCATGACAGTCAGGTCTTCACAGATGTGTTCGAGCAAGCTGTCAGGCACGTCGGAAAACCCAGCGCTGTCGCGGTGGATGCAGGGTATAAAATGCCTTATATCTGCAAGTACCTCTTGGACCAACAGGTCCGTCCGGTCATGCCGTATACTCGTCCCCACACAAAAGACGGAAGGTATCGAAAGCAGGATTACGTGTACGATGAGTACTACGATTGCTATCTTTGTCCTGCCGGACAACTGCTCACCTACGAAACCACGACCCGTGAGGGTTACTGAATCTACCGTTCCGATGCCACGACCTGTCGCACTTGTCCATTCCGCTCCCAGTGCACAGAAAGTCACGATGCGGTTAAACGCGCCGAAAGGAAACGATCGAGCGTGTATTTGCGGATCTCAAGGAGAAGCATGGCTTGCGTTGGACCACGTTGCGAGGATTGGAAAAAGTTACAATGCAGGCGATGCTTGTTTTTGCTTGTATGAATTTAAAAAATCTGGCAATTGGTTATGGAGGTTAGGAAAAACAGGGCGCCATGCCCTTCATTTCGGTATCCTTTTTGTTCTCAGACGACAAGAAAACTTCCTCGGCTGCGTTGGCACCGAGGGAGTTTGTCTGCAGTCTGTAGCCCGGCCAATGAGCCGGGCTTTGCATCTATAGAAGAAGGTTCACCCGTTTGGGTCGGGAGGCTTTTTGATGGGCTTACTGGTTGCGGGCAACCTTGGTCGGTTCGGTCGACAAAATATTACAAATTTCACCCCTTGATTCTCCATGTCATACATAAATAGAATAAAATTCGGAAGATGTAAATTGTTATTTGAAGGGGGGTATATGGACATAATTCATGTATCTCTTCTTTCCTTCAATCGAAGACAATGAATTAGAGGTAAGCTGGGACAACAAAAAAAAGAAAATCAATCGAAACGGAGACTTTCTGGATCTTACTGGGATTCCCCCGACGCAGTCGTTTACCCTTTACTGTTCGGGTAATGCCCTTCTTACAACTTCTATCAAAAAAATTAATCCATCTTGAAAAAATGTTAAACTTATTCGAGGAACCACTTGTCTTGATGTGTGGATGAAACAAGATACGCTTTATCCCGTAAGGCCCACCTCCACCTTCTATATCAACGATTCGCAAATTTGCTTGTTTGCCGAATTAATTGGTGTGCAGCACGATTGCCCTGTCATTGTTACCTGGCATCATGAAGGAGTACTCGTACATGGTTCTATGGCGACGATTCCCGTTTCGAAAGATCTGCATCAGTTCCACCGAACATATGCTGCAGGTTTCTACCTTAACCCTGAGGTGTCGACAGGTCAATGGATGGTTACATTGCACCTTGTAACCGGCAGGGAATTGTTCCAACAAAAATTTCAAATTTTAGATCGTGAACGATTGTATTATCGTCCATATAACGAAAATTACACAAGAGGGAGGATTTTCGATGAGCGTGTTGAATAGGTTTGGATATGCGGTCAAGAGTGGCTTCAGGGAATTGTATAGCAATTACGGGTGGGGCGACCTGGCTAAAGATGTGGCCATGCCTAAAGCGGAAGCATATTCTAAAGCGGTTAAAGCAGGATTAATATCGGCAAAAACGCTTGGAAAGGTCGCATCTCGTGCTATCCCTGTGTATGGTTATTATTCTACAGCACAAGATGTATGGACATTTGGGAAGGGGTTTATCAAGGGGTGGCAAGCATATGGTAGATAGAAAAAAAACAGTTTTCCTTTTTGCTTCGTATATACTCGCTATCATCGTAATGTTAATTTTTGGTTATCTTATGGGTCTTGAAATTTCGAAGAAACCAATAGAAAAACAACCTGACAAATACATCAAATCTCTTTTTTGGCCTCTCGTTGGCATAAGTCTATTTTCCATATGGTTTTTAGACAAATCGGGCACCACAAAATATCCTTATTGGAAATATGTTCTTCTTTTCACTCTGAATTCTGTTCCTTTGTTACTTGTCTTTAATCTAATGACAACTCTTTATTCTAACGTTCCAATTCTATACGTTATTATGCTTCTTCCAAGTTTAGTCCTCTCTTTTGTTATTTTCTCAATACATATCTTGATTTCAAAGATGGATGAAGATCGAAGCATATGGCGACAGAAGAAATACTATCTATTCATAATCCTTTTGATCTTAGTGACCTTTTTTGGCGCTATATATGTCTATATCAAAAACGTCAATTCCCATATCTCTTTTCCAATCATATTATTAGTTTTAACGATCATAATGTTTATTTTAAGTTTGTATGAGCTTAATCAAACTGTTAAGAAAAAACAATTAGGTAGAGCAGATCTTGAGTGACGAGAGACTCCATAAGATTGACTATGAGCTTTGCTAGTTTGTACCCGGCTCATTAGCCGGGCTTTTCTGTTGCCTTCGTTTGGGGTACAATACAAACATATGTTCCAAAGAACGTGTGTTTGGGTAAGCCCATGCTCCGAGTTGACGACCCGCAGTTGATAATGCCAGTATGAGATGCTCTGCGAGCTGTGTTGGGGTCAGAGGTGTGTCTGCTGCGTACGGTACGGTAAACACCGATCCAGGAGTAGGGAAGCCGTAGTAGCGGAAGACGAATAATCCCTAGGATCATGGTACCAAAATCGCGCAAGATCACTTGATGCAAGAGAAGAATATTGATATGATACCAACAGAAAAAAGGGGCTGGAGAACAACTCCAGCCCAATATCAAGAAAACAAACCGGAAGAGGAGTGAGAGGGGCAGAGCGGAGCTCTGCCCTTTTCACATCTCTTTATCATGCGGGTGCTTGCCGTTAAACTCAAGTAGTAAAATATTCCAATAGTGTCCCCGTCGGGTTTTCCCCGACCAAAAGCTCCTTTCCGTCTATATGCTTGCTTCTCGGCACCGGCGACGAAGACTTGGCTGCCGAGGGCGAACTTCAATAGCGTTTCACCAGGCAGTCCTTCACAGAACGCCGCATACCCTCGCAACGAGGGAAGATGCGGCGATGCCGAAGCCGAAGCGGCGCAAGTTCAAGCGAGAAGGAAACGTCGGGCATACCATCGAGGAGGGGCCCCTTATGGCCCCTCAACCAGTAGACAAGACAATGTATCGGGATATGGGGTGGGGGACAGGGGTTACAGGCGGATGCCAAAATGTTCTGCCAGCATCCGGCTCCACTCCTCTTCCGACTTGACGGGAAATATCTCCTGTTTGCCGTTTTCCGTCACTTTCAGCTCCGTGCCGGTGAGCGTAATCCGACCGGTTAAGGTGGCAAGCGAACAGATCTTGTGGCGCGTAAAAGGGGATGCGGGCGATGTTTGGTGAGAGCGGCACATCTCTTGAAATTCATCGATGGTGCGGGGCACAAGGGTGAACAGATATTCATCCGACCAGTTTCCCTCGACCCATCTTTGCATGCTGAATTCGCCGTTTTCAAGCTGCTTCACCCGGTAAGTGCCGCTGATGTCTTCACGGGGTTCCCCGCTGAGGGGAAGGGGGTGGCGGGACGAGTTGCCGAAGCCTACGTCAACCAAGTACGGCTCGGGAAGGCGCACAATCAGGGCGAGGTGGTCAAATTCAGGCCCGAATCCGCCTTGCGCTTTTTTCACCCGTGCCGAAATGAGCGTGGAATCGAAATCGAGTGCGGTCAGAAGCGCATGGAACAGATGGTTCAGTTCATAGCAGAACCCTCCCCGCTTCCGGCGTACGATCTTGTCGAACAGGGACGGGATGTCAAGACGGATCGGCCGACCCAGATGAATGTCCAGGTTTTCGAACGGGATGGTGAGAAGATGGCGTTCATGCAGTTTGTTGAGGAAAGAAAGGGTGGGTTTTTGCGAAGTAGGGATGCCTAAAAGGTTGAGATACGCCTGCACGTCAAACTCGTTGATCTCGTTCATGAGGGCTCCTCTCCTTAAAACCGTGGGAAGTTCCGATTGCGACCACGGACTCTTCTTTTTTCAGCCATCCGGAGTCAACCAGCCGAATAACAGCAGCCAGAACCGACGCCGAGGAAGATTCCAGTAGCAGGCCGGATCGCGCTGCTTCCTTCCAAGCCCACGCCACCTCCCGATCTGTCACGGATACGGCGGTCCCTCCCGATTCCGTTACCGCGGCCACTGCCTGATAGGTCACGGTGGACCCATCTATGGAAGCCAACGAGGTCCTTCCTTCGAACCGCCCGCGCCAATCCTCACCATGAAGCACGCGGGTCAGACGCGGGAAAGGTTCCACCGCCACCATGCGAGGAAGATGTGAAATTTCCCCCCGAGTCCGGCACTCTCTGAACCCTTCCCAGATTCCCCAGATCAAATCGCCCCGGGAGGTGGGGACGATCACAGCATCCGGCGCTTCACCCAGCTCTTCCACCAGCTCATAAGCAATGGTTTTCAATCCCTGTACCCCGAAGGGATTGCTGCCCACCGGCGGGACATGGAAATTGCCCGCTGGCCAAAACCCCCGCTCCCGCACCAGTTTGCCCATCAGCGGCCACCGCTCATCTGACCTGCTGACCATCCACACGTTGCCGCCGTAGCTCCGTATCCAGTCCTGAACCTGCGCTGGAACTCTAGGGGTCACGATAACATGGGCGGTCAGACCGGCAGCCGCTGCATACGCCGCCAGGGAAAGACCCGCATTTCCGCTGGACGCGATCACCACATCCGTTTTGCCGAGCAACCGGGCGGCTGCGACGATCAGCGGACTCATGCGGTCCTTGTGCGATCCGGTCGGGTTGGCTCCTTCCCATTTGATCCAGAATCGGGAAAGCCCGAACTTCCTTGCCCACGTTACCAGCGGGAGTAGAGGGGTAAACCCTTCCCCTAGTGATGGAAAGTTCCATAGCGGCAGTCCGGCCGCATATCGCATCATTCCACGCCCTTTTGGTGGCTTTCCGGTATCGGTTTCTTCATACACCATCCGCACACTGGCCGGCATGCCTTCTTCCAGGCATATGGGACATCCCAACGGAAAATCGAAGCCGGTCAGCCTGGCTCCGCAGCGGATGCATTCTGCGCCCTTAAGTCCTGGATTCCAGACAATGGAATTCTTCACGCGAACCACCGCTTTTCGTAACCCTCCAACTTCTTCTATCCGTTGGCCCGTTTCATTTCTCCTGTTTCGAGAATCACGTCCATGAAAAAATGGGGACGTCATCATGGGAATTAATTCGATCAATTTTTTTTATGGTAAGGACCATCATTAATCTGGGTTTCGATAGGTCAGCAGCAAGAGGGAGGCATGGAGCTTGTCCCGAAGGCGGCCATGCGGTTCGACGTAGCAAAGGTGCTTTATCGCTCATCTGACCGAGGCAAGGGGGGCGCCCAGCCCCCTTTTGGTTTGGGAGGGGATTGGACTTGAACGACAAGACCCCTTGCGTCTTCAAAAGGGTGAAAACTCAATCATTCCTGCGGGCCTCGCCCGACCGTTTTTTCTATGCCAATGAGTCAACCGAACTGGGAGCGTGTAAAGTTTCAGTAGGAACACGGTGAGGAAAAAACGAAAAGAGACCTCACCGCAAGTTGTCTGGCCAGGCAACTTGCCCCGACACGAAGTCGAGGAGGCGGTGAGGTCTCATGGAATGGATTCGCGAAACCGTGCAAGAAATCCTCCTTCTTGTACAGGAAATGGCTGACCTCCTGAAGCAAAGCCCGGATTTTGAGGCATTGGAGAAGGGCATCTACCGGCTGGTGCAGCAGGCAACCCTCCGGCTTTTGCAGGCGGCCTGTGCGGAGTTGGATCAACAGTTTATGAAAAGCCGGGATCGGAAGCATTTAAAGATCGTGCATCGCAAGGAGCGCACGGTCCTGACGCCCTTTGGTGAGGTGCGTATTATACGTCGGTACTACGTGGACCGGGAAAGCGGTCAGGGCCGGTACCTTCTGGATGAGGCGCTGGGCTTGGCACCACGCCAGCGGCTTTCGCCGTGGGCAAGACAGTTGGCCGTAGCCCTGGCGGTGGAGATGCCGTATCACCGGGCAGCGGAAGTGCTCAAGCACGTGACGCTTGGGAATGTGGACATCCGGGCCATGAGCATCTGGCAGGAGGTACAAAAGGCCGGTAGGGAATTGGGGCAACAGATCGAACAGCGGCGGCGGGATGTGTTTGAACGGGGCGTAAGCCCCAAAGGGCAACGAAAGAGCTCGGCAGTGTATGTGGAAGCGGATGAGGTTTGGGTACCAGCCCGGCGTTCGGAAGGGAAGCGGGCAACGATTCCCGTCAAGGTGGCGGTGGCCTACGAGGGAAAAGGGGACGTTTCGGCCCAGCGGCGTCGTTTGCAAGAACGTTGTGTGCATGCCGGTGTAGCAGAAGGGTTGACTTTTTGGGAAGAGTGTGTGGCGAAATTTGGTCAGCATTGGGACTTCGATGCAGTGGAGCAATGGTATGTGGGAGGCGATGGGGCCGCGTTTGTAAAGGAAGGGTGTGCGTATTTTCCGGGAGCGCAATACCGGCTCGATCCATTTCACCTTCGCCGGAACTTGGTAGAGAGTCTTCGACATGACGAGAAGGCGTATCGGGAGGTTTGTGCTGCGCTGTCAACATCCGATTGGGAAGGGGTTGAGCAGGCTCTGAAAGCAGCCGAACATCGCAGCCGCGGGGCACAGCGGCAGCGTGTGGTTCAGTTGTGGCGCTATTTGCGGACGAACTGGGAAGGCATTCGGGAGTTGGGAGAGCCCGTGCGATTAGGGGCGATTGAGGGACAAGTGTTTCATCACATTGCACGGCGGATGAAGCGTCATGGAGCGCGTTGGAGCGTCGAGGGGGCCGGCCGGTTGGCGCGGCTTTTGGCGTCGCGGGCAAATGGGGAACTGGCTGAAGTGGTGAAAACCAAGTGGACAGCCCAACCGGAAAGATTGAGCCATGTGTTTGGCAAAGGAGCGGCGGAGGAAAGGGAAAAGAGTTGGAGAGCAGACATAGAGGGATGGCTGCGCGCAAGGATTCCGGCCCTTAACGGGCCTGGATCCGGTGCGCCTTGGGTAAAGTATGTGCTTCGTGAGCTTGTGCGGACGATTCCAAGAATGGTTTAAATTGACCTAATTTTTGTGTCGGGGCACCTACTGAAAGTTGACACGCACCCGAACTGGTTTTTTCTTATTCCTGTCAGATTTACGTGGTAGTATTGATAGTTAATCACGTTGAGCCGGTCTGGCGAACACTTCCCGAGTTGGTGAGGGATTCTTTCACCCTTGTTCTTTGAGATGAGATCGTAAAGTAGCTGTGCTTGGCTGCCAGGAGATCTTACAAAGGTCAAATGGGTTGCTCCTGAATAACTTCGTGGAGAATCTGTTGAGTCTTGTACTGTTTGTATCCAATCTCCATTCTTGCAAGAACTCTCAGGAAGATTCCAACACTTTGTAGGACTTACAGAATCTTGACGGATGGGATTATGTGTTGTACAATGTTTTCAGAAAGTTACGTTCTCACTTCTCCACAATATGGTTTGGAGGTGTTATTTTTGAATGATGGGCGCCTTTTTCGTCAGTTCCTCATTTCCATTATAATGATCTTTGGTGGTGCTTATAATGTATATTCCTATTATAAACAACCATACAGTATTAGTGCTTTCATTCTTAGCATCATTATTCTGATAGGAGGGATTAGTGAATTCATTTCAGGGTTAATACGGGTGAAAAAGTTAAAAAACAATTCCAATAATAATTAACAAATTGTTTTAGTTGAAGACTTCAAGCAAGAAGCTAATCTTTCTATCTCTCAGTATTTCGTGTTCACGCTATCCCCACCTTGTAATCAGGTGGGGATTACTTTTGTGTGCGCCCGGCATGGGAGCTGTCTATAGGGTGAAAGTCCCGAACGGTGAAGGCGGCAGGAGCCGTTAGCTTTAGGCAAGGGCGTCCGCCGCGAGGCGGAGTCTGAAGGAAGCCGGCGGCAAACCTCCGGCCCGACGAACAGGAACCCCATACGAGGCTGCCTGTGCTTGGACCAGTCTGCACAACAAGACAAAGTCCTTGCCGCCGAAGGGCACAGTCAGTAAATGGGGCGGGGAGATGGAGAGAAAGACAGTGCTCTTACCCGGGGAGGCCTGCCGGGTACGCCCGGTTACCGGGTAACCCGCGTCGAAAGGCGTGGCTGAACCGGCAGGAGTCAGCAGAGGCCATAGTACGTCTCTCGCGACGTCCGGGAGACGGAAGGGCCGAACACAAGGAAAGGGGTGGGTGCGACATGGGTTCGCGAGAAGGACGACAGCCGAAAATCCCGAAAGGGAGCTGCCTACGGGAGGAAGCGGTGAATCCGCGGGGGACCGTAGGAGCGCCGAGTCCTTCTCCGGCACCCCTCGCCACTCCGCCCCGCGAAGCAGGCGACAACCTGATGGAGAGGTGGTGGAGCGACAGAACATGCTCCGCGCCTGCAAGGTGAAGGACAAGCGCGTCCTGAAGCTGATTCGGAACTACCTCCAGGCTGGCGTCATGGCGGGCGGAGTGTGCGTGCGCAGCGAGGAAGGGACGCCACAAGGCGGTCCGTTGAGCCCGCTCCTGGCCAACATCCTCCTGGATGACCTGGACAAGGAACTGGAGAAACGCGGCCATAAGTTTGTTCGCTATGCCGACGACTGCTACATCTACGTGAAAAGCCGTCGGGCAGGCGAACGCGTGATGGCTAGCATTCGGAAGGTCGTCGAGGGACGGCTATAGCTGAAGGTCAACCTGGAGAAAAGCGCGGTGGATCGCCCATGGAAACGCAAAAATTCCTGGTATTCTCGTTCACCAGCGAGAAATCGCCGCGCATCCGCCTGGCGGCGGAAACCGTCAAACGGTTTAAAGCGCACATCCGAAACCTCACCCGTCGGAACCACAGCGTCAACATGGAGGAGCGAATGGAGCGGCTGAATGCCTACCTGCGGGGGTGGATCGGCTACTTCCGCTTGATTGACACCCCAAGCCCGCTTCAATCCCTGGATGAATGGATCCGAAGGCGGTTGCGGATGTGCCTCCTAAAGCAATGGAGAAGACCGAAGACTATCCGTCGAAACCTGATAGCCCTTGGGTTGCCGCCTGAATGGGCGAAAATACTGAGCGGTTCCCGAAAGGGATACTGGCGCCGGGCTCTTTTCTCCACAAATGAATAAGGCCACCGGCCTCGCCTACTGGCGAGAACGGAGCCTTTTCAGTTTCGCCGACTTGTACGCTCAGCTTCGTCAATCCTTGTGAACCGCCGTATACCGAACGGTACGGTACGGTGGTGTGAGAGGACGGGGGTTAGCTGCCCCCTTCTACTCGATTGTTCCGGGTTTGCGTCCGGCAAGAAAGACGCCGGTCAAGATGAGGATCAGCCCGAGAAACAGGTTGGGCGTCAGCGGTTCGCCGAGGAAGAGCGTGCCCCACAACATGGCCGTGACGGGCACAAGGTAGGTGACAAGGGTGGCAAACTCGGCGCCGCCGACGCGGATCAGGTAGTAAAACAGCAGGTAGGCCACGCCGGAGCCGAGACAGCCCAGGCCGACGAGGGTGAGCAGGAGGTCGGCGCGCGCGAGATTGGCCCACGTCGCCGCTTCGAATGCAAGGGCGGGGACGAGGGAGCCGAGCGTGCCGACGACGAGGGTGGCCACCGTCGTTTCGTACAGGGAGAGGTTGGTGAGCCGGTGCTTGGCCAGCTGGGAACTGAGGGCGTACCCCCAGGTGGCGAGAAGGACGGAGGCATAGGCTGTCCAGTGTCTCCCCGCCTGGCCCGGCTCGAGGCCGACCACCGTGACGAGCCCGGCAAAACCGACGACGATGCCGAGCCACTGCAGGCCGGCTAGGGTTTGGCGAAAGGCCAACAGGCCGACGAGGGCTGTCCAGATCGGCGTGCTGGCGTTGAGTACCGAGGTAAGGTTGCTGGTCAGGCGGGTCTCGCCGTAGGCGATGAGGGCCCACGGCACTGCCGTGTTCAGGAGGGCGACGACGGCGGCGGTGGGCCACGAAATGGCGCGCCAGCGGATGGGCGTGCGGAGGACGGCAACGAGGGCGGCAACGGCGGCCAAGCCGAACGCCGTGCGAAAAAAGGCGACCGACAGCGGTCCCATCGCCTCCAACAGGATCTTGATGAAAAAAAACGACCCGCCCCAGATCAGGCTGAGCAGTCCGAGCGCTCCAAAGCGCAGTGTGGCGTCCTTCACGGTTTCCACTCCCTTGTTCGGTTGCAGTGATGGCGATCTCTCAGGTTCGATGAGCATGCGATGTCCCGGTTCGATCATATCACAGGGCGACGCACGGGTGGACCGCGGAACAGCCGAACAGTATGATCAACATGAACATTGTCCCCAACACGATGTTTGAGAATCATTTCCCGCATTCTTATAATGAGAAAAGTGAGTTAGAAACAGGGTAAAGGAGAGGAGATTCGGTGAGGAAGAGAATCAAGTTGCAGAACCTTACTGTGCAGGTGTTGTTGGCCATCTTGTTGGGTATCGCGGTGGGCTACGCCTTTCCGGATGTGGGGGCCCGCCTGAAGGTGCTGGCAGACGTGTTCATCAAGATGATCAAGATGATTATCCCACCCGTGGTGTTTTTCACCGTCGTGTTGGGCATCGCCAACATGGGCGACATGAAGAAGTTGGGACGTGTTGGCGGTAAGGCGCTGTTGTACTTTGAGATTGTCACCACGTTTGCCCTCATAATTGGCATGATCGTCGTCAACGTGATTCAGCCCGGTGCCGGTGTTGACCGAACGGCCGTACAGGAGGGAGACATCAGCCAGTACACGCAGCAGGCGCAGGAAGTCAATCAAGGCTTTGTCGACTTTGTGGTGAGCATCATCCCCGACAACGTTGTGGCCGCCATGGCCAAGGGCGACCTGCTGCCTATCCTGTTCTTCGCCGTCCTTTTCGGCATTGCCCTCGCGCGACTCGGCGAGCGTGCCAAGCCGGTGACGCAGCTGTTTGAACGGCTCAACGAGGCGTTTTTCGGCGTGGTGAACATCGTGATGCGGTTTTCCCCCATTGGGGCGTTCGGCGCGATGGCGTACACCATCGGCAAGTTTGGGATTGATTCGCTGCAGTCGCTGGGCAAGTTGATGGCGTGCGTGTACCTGACCATGTTCTTCTTCATTCTTCTCGTCCTGGGCGCCATCGCCCGTATGTACGGCTTCCGCATCCTGTCGTTCATCCGATACATCAAAGACGAGATTTTGTTGGTGTTGGGAACGTCCTCATCTGAGTCGGCCTTGCCGCGACTGATGGAGAAACTGGAACGCTACGGATGTTCGCGTTCCGTGGTGGGGCTGGTGCTCCCGACGGGATATTCCTTTAACCTGGACGGTACCTCCATCTATCTGTCCATGGCCGCCCTGTTTATCGCCCAGGCCTACGGCATTGACCTGTCGCTGTGGCAGCAGCTGACGTTGCTGGGCGTGTTGATGCTGACGTCCAAGGGAGCGGCGGGGGTTACGGGTTCAGGATTTGTCACGTTGGCGGCGACATTGGCGGCCTTTCCAATGGTGCCCCTCGAGGGTTTGACCCTGCTCATTGGCGTGGATCGCTTTATGTCCGAGGCGCGGGCCATCACCAATCTCATCGGCAACGGCGTGGCCACGGTGGTGGTGGCGAAAATGGAGAAGGAGTTTGACGATCACCAGCATCGGCAGGTGGTGGCGGAACTCGAAAGGCGCCAAGCCAAGGCGGGATAAGGATAAATCGAGCCTTGGTTCACGCCGCGTGAGGCACAGGGCGGCCGGGCAGAACCCACCGCGCCGGAAGGGAAGCACAAAAACGCCCTCCCTTCGCTTTGCCGTAGAAGGGAGGGCGTCGTGCTTACCGCGAGTAGAACTCGACAATCAGCTTTTCGTTGATTTCCTGCGGCAACTCGGAGCGTTCCGGATAGCGCAGGTAGGTGCCTTCCATCTTGTTTTCATCGAAGGACAGATAGTCCGGCAGGTACGCGCGGTTTTCCAGCGCTTCCTTCACGACTTGAAGGTTGCGGCTTTTTTCGCGCAGCCCGATCACGTCGCCCGGCTTCACCTGGTAGGACGGGATGTCCACCTTCTTGCCGTTCACCGTCACGTGACCGTGCGTCACCAGCTGCCGGGCCGCCGGACGGGTACGGGCGAAGCCCAGGCGGTACACCAGGTTGTCGAGGCGCGACTCGAGGAGGATCATGAAGTTTTCCCCCGTCGCGCCGGGCATCTTTTGGGCCCGCTCAAAGGTGCGGCGGAACTGCCGCTCCGTGAGGCCGTACATGTGGCGAAGCTTTTGTTTCTCCATGAGGCGAATGCCGTACTCGCTCAGCTTACGACGCTGCCCCGGACCGTGCTGCCCCGGCGGATAAGGGCGTTTCAGCTCTTTGCCCGTCCCGCTGAGGGAGATGCCCAGACGGCGGCTGAGTTTCCAACGAGGTCCCGTGTACCGTGCCATTCAAACCGTCTCCTTTGCTGTAGATTGGAGGGTCCTTCCGGTGGGCGAGTCCGGACTTTTTCTACACGAACGTCGGACGGTAGCGTTCCGCATCGTGCAACCTCCCGGCCACCTGGTTTCCCAGTCAGCCGCTGGGCCGGCAAGGGTCCGAACTCCACTCCGCACCGTTTTTACCCTCAATCATTGCTACCCTACAACAAATGCATATTAGCGCGGATTGGAAGGGTTGTCAAGAGGATGGCGGCTCTACGCTAAAAAGTGTGGGTTCTAAGAGGAAAAGGCGGTCGACAAGCCAAGGGATAGTTAAGCACACCACATCCCGAAGGAGGCTCGCGACCGCCTATGAACAAGCTTACCGCAGAAATGTTCGGCTTACAATCGTGGATTGTTTACCGTACCGTCCATCAATCCGACAGCATCCACGTCTACGCAGGTCGGCCGCGTAAGGAAGCGCGGTGTCCGGATTGTGGACAGCTGACACGCCGCGTCTACGATCGTGCACGTGAATGGAAACGGAAGCTGCACACCTGGTGCAACGAGAAACCGGTTTACCTCTGGGTACGTCCCCGGCGCTTCCAGTGCACGGCCTGTCGAAAAGTGTTCACCGAACGCTTTCCTGGTATTCGCCCCTGGGCACGCAGGACCGAACGGGCCGAAGCCCTTTTGCTCCAGCGCCTGAAAGCGGGCAGTTTCCGTCGTGCCGCCCAGGAAAGCGGGACAAGTGCCAGCACCTTGCGCCGTCTGCTCCTTCGGTACGTAGGTCAGCAGGTAAATCTCGAGGAAGCCCTCCGGGATGTCGATGCCTTCGTGCTTAGCATTGATGAACACAGCTATCGTGGCCGTGACATGATGGTTACGGTCACATGCGTGTGGCCAAAACGGTGCCTTTTGGCCATCTTGCCGGATGACCGCATGAAAACACTGGAGCGCTTTTTGCGCCAGCTGCCGGAGACGGTTCGTCGGCGGATTCGGGCCGTGTGCATCGACCTGAAGGATGCTTGGCGCCATGCCGTGAAGCGCGCTTTGCCCGGCGCTGTCATCGTGGCGGATCCGTTCCACGTCATCCAGGACGCGAATCGGCGGGTTGACGAAGCACGGCTTGTGGAACAGCAGGTGACCGGGGTACGCCTGAGGCGCTGGCCGCTTTTGAAGAACGAGGACGACCTCACCGAACGCCAAGCTGCCCAGCTTGCCGCCATTCGGAAGCATCACAAGAACGTGGCCCACTTTCACTGGGTCAAGGAGCAGCTGCGAGACGTTTACCGTGCTTCCAATCGAGACGAAGCCGCAGCCATCCTGGACCGCGTGATCTTTGAGACCCAGTCGGCAAGCGATGCCGCGCTCCTGCAGTGGGGACGCACGCTCCGCCGCTGGCGCGAGGCGATTCTGGCCTACCACACCTGGCGTGTTTCAAACGGCTACACGGAGGGCGTGCACACCAAGATCAAGCTGCTCAAACGAATCAGCTACGGCTTCCGTAACCGTGAGATCTATGTGCGAAAGATGCTCCTCGCTTTTATACCCTTGGCTTGGTTGACCTCCCATCCACAGTTATTGACTTAGAGCCGAGGATGGCACGACAGAAAAGCGGCTTCCGACGAGTTGGTTTTGACTACAATAGAGAGCAAACGCCGATGGGAGTGATGCGCACGATGACCACAGAGCTCTATTTGGTTCGCCATGGGGAGACGTTGTGGAACCGTGAACGGCGCATCCAAGGTCACCGCGACGTGCCGCTGAGCCCGCAGGGGAAGTGGCAGGCCGAGGTGCTGGCCCGGCGGCTTGCGACCGTCCCCTTTGCCGCCATCTACAGCAGCGATCTCATGCGGGCCCGCGAGACGGCGGAGGCGGTGGCCCGCGCCGTCGGAAAGGCGGTGATCCCGCTGCCCCAGCTGCGCGAACGGTGCCTGGGCGACTGGGAAGGGAAGACGATAGCCGAAATCGGGCTGATGGAGGGGGTACCGCTGGAAGACCCGCGGCTTGCGGCCGTCGGAGCGGAGCCGTTTGAGGCGCTTCAGCATCGTGCGGCGACGGTGTTAACGGCCATCGCCGAACGCCACGTTGGGGCGACGGTGCTTGTCGTCAGCCATGGCGGCTTTTTGAACGCCGCGCTGCACTGGATGACCGCGGGGCGGCTGGGTACCGGCGTGACGCGGCACGGCAACACGGCCATCACCCGCGTGCGCTGGGAGGCGGGGGTGTGGACGGTGCTCACCGTGGCCGACGTCTCGCACCTGGACGAGGCGGAACGGCAGCAGGCAGCGTCGCGTTCGTCGTGAGGGGGGTCTCGTTCGCAGGGAGACACATGGACAGAGCGGCGTCCTTCACCAGCGGTTTGCCTGGGGTGCATCCCGATATTCCCCATTGTCGGAGGGAGCGGGTTTGCGTACAATGAAGCCAAACCCCTTAAAGATTAAAATCCGATTAACTTTTACGGGATTTAGGAGGGACCTTGATGAGCGAGGCCCGATTCAACGAACTGTTTGACCGATGGGCCGCTACGTACGACGAAACGGTCACCGATCCGACGGGGGAATACGCCGAAGTGTTCGCCGGGTATGATCGCATTCTCGCCCGCGTGGCCGGCGAGGTGGGTCTGCCGGCCGGTTCGGTGGTGGTGGAAATCGGGGTGGGCACGGGCAACCTGACACGCGAGCTGCTGATGCGCGGCTACCAGGTCATCGGCGTCGAGCCGTCGAGGGAGATGCGCCAGCAGGCCAAGCGCAAGCTGCCCCCGCTCGACTTGCGGGACGGCGATTTCCTGCACCTGCCCCTTTCCGACGAGCGGGTTGAGGCGTTTGTCAGCACGTATGCCTTTCATCACTTGACCGACGAGGAGAAGGAGAGGGCGCTGACCCAGATGGCCGCACGCCTGGCTCCGGGCGGAAAGGTGGTTTTCGCCGACACGGTGTTTGCCAGCGAGGATGAACGCCGTGCGTTCATCGACGAAGCGCGGCGCAAGGGGTACATCCAGTTGCTGCAGGACCTGGAGACGGAGTTCTATCCCACCCTTCCGGTGCTCGAGACCCTCTATCGCCGCGCCGGTTTTGCCGTGTCGTTTGAACGGCTGAATCGCTACGTGTGGCTGTCCACGGCGGTGCGTCGCTGATCGTTGGGCATGGAGCGCCTTCTTCGCGGATAGGCTATGCCTGGCGGCGAGGACGGCACCACGACACTGCAGCGCAACCAGACGCTCCACGACCTGACCCGCATTCGGTTCAATGGATACGTCGACAAGGGCGACGAGGTACTGGCATCCCGCTGCTCTCGTGCGCGCCGTCGACGCGATGAAGCTGCGCGTTGCCGTCGATCCGCGGCGTTCAACGCCCGACGCGACCTGCCTGCCAATCCTTTGTCACAGTAGTGTCGGACGCGCCCGTTGCGTGGGTGTGGCCATCCATCGTAAAATAGACACGTGCGTATGGCTTTTGCGAAGAACGGGCAAGGAGTTGCGAGGAGGCGAAACCCATGCCGGTGCTGGAAATCCTGTTTCTGCTCATTGGTGCGGTCTGCGTGTGGTCCGTCTTTCGCCAGGCGCGGGAAAAGAATGTGCTGGGCGTGGTGATGTCGATTCTCGGGGCGATCACCGGATTGGGCTTCGGATTTCTGGAGCTGATGGCGAAGCTGAGCTGAGAGAATCGGACCGCCAATCGCGCGGTCTTTTTCTTCTTTCCCCCAACCAAGGCTGCAGGGGTCTGTGGGAGACGGGACAGGAACAGGAGCGATGGCCGTGAAGCGACGAGCGGTCCTTCTCGCGTTGGCGATGGTTGTCGCGTTTTTCTGTGTCCATGCCTCGGCGCAAGCGCTGCCGCCGTGGCAAGACCGGTCCGTCTTGGATGAGGCCCGCCTGTTTTCCACGCCGGAACGGAAACAACTAGAAGATCTGATCCGCGCCTTTCCGTATCCGGTCACCGTCGTCGTCGTGCCGACAATGAACCGTCAGGCGCCCGACGCGTTTGCGCGTAACGCGTTTGCCGCCTATGGTCTCGGCCCGCATCACCTCTTGGTGGCGGTCGACGCGCAGCGCGGCGCCCTGGGCGTCTTTGCGGGATCGGCGCTGTCGGGCGCGGGATTGTCGGCGGAGTGGCTGGCCGAAAAACGGCGCATCTTTTTCGATCCTTATGAAAAGCAGAACGAAATCGCCGCTGGGGTGGCCGCGTTTTTGCAAGCGATACTGGACGACACGGCGCAGCTGGCCGTTGCGGCCAATCCGGCGCACGGGGCGGTCCCCAATGCTACCGACCCGTCCAACCGGTTGAATTGGGGCGTTGTCCTGCTTGCCGCGTCGGCGGTGGGGGCCGCTGCAAGCGGGGCGATGTTGGCGGTGCGCCAGGGGGTGCGGCGCGCCGTGGCGCGGCACCGGGCGCACTTGGCCGCCGTACGCGCCGAGCTGGATGCCGCAGCGCGGGCACATCCGGCTGCCTTGGCCGGCCAGACGGCGTCGGCCTGGGCGGAGTGGTGCCGTGCGCAAGCGGCGTGGATGGAGCAGGCGGCGGCGCTGGACGGGATGCTGGACGACATCGAGGACGCCGGCGAGCGCTTCCGCCTGGTGCGGGCGCTGCGCGGCGTGCGGAGGGCGGCGCAAGAGGGGAGTGCGCTCGAGGAGGAGGGCCGCCGGCTGCTTGAGGTTTCGACCCGGCTGCGCGAGGTGGCCGAGCAGGTGAAGGAGGCGTTGGTGCGCGCAGCGGAGGAGGCCCGCGCCGCCGGCGACGCGCTTGAGGCGGTGCGGCAGGAGACGGGATCCCCCCTGACGGCCCTGGCAGAGGCATGGGAAGCGGGAAACCAACGGCTGGCCGAGGCGGAACGCGATGCCGCTATAGGGGATAGCCTGGCCGCCGAGGCGGCGGTGCGCGAGGCAAGGGAAGCGTTCCGGCGCGTAGTGGCGGACGGCGAAACCCTTTGCCGCAACCGCGGCGCGATGGACGAGCTGGTGAACGCGCTGCGCAGCGTGGAGGCCACCTACCGCATGCTGCAACAGGCCGGGTATCGCTTTACGGAATGGTCCCCGGAAGCGATCCTTGCCGACATTTCCGACCAGGAAAACCGGCTTGTGCAGGCGTGGGAAGCGGGGAACGCCGAACAGGTGACCCTTCTTCTTCCTGCACTGCGCGAAGCGGTGGAAAAGCTGTCGGCACAGCTGGAGGAGGAGCAGACGCTGCAGAGGACCGTCGGCGAACAGCAGCCGGAGGTGGAGGCCCGCTTGCACCGCGCCGAGGAGCTTCTTGCTTCCGTGGAAGAGGAACTGGCCGCCCTGCGGCACATCTACTGCCTCTCGGAGGGGGAGGTATTCGACACCTACGCGCGGCTGCGGGCGGAAGCGGAACACATCGCCGAAAAGCTGGCCAGTGCCGCACTGTTGGCCGGCCCGGAAACGCAGCGGTTTCGCGCCGCGCAGGCCCTCCTGACCGATGCCGCGCAGGCCGTCGACGCCCTGCTGCGCGAAGGGGACGCCTTGCTCCGGCGGCTTGGGGATATGCGCAAGGGGGAGCGGGCGGTGCGGCAGGCGGTGATCGAGATGGAACGCATCCTGCACCGCCGGACGCAGGACCTGGAACGCGCATTTTTACCCCTTCCCCAAGGGATGGACGTCACCTTGCGGGAAGCGCGTGCAGCCCTCCGCCAGCTGCAGGCCGAGTTGCGCAGCGTCCCCCTCGACGTGGAGGCGGTGCAGCAGCAGGCCGACACCCTGATGAAGCAGGTGCGCGCGTGGGAGCAGGCGGTGGAGGGGCTGTTGGAAGGATATCGCCGAGCGGAGACGGCCATCTGTCGGGCCAATCGGTATCGCGGGGCCCATCCGCGTTGGGAAGAGATGCTCAAGGAAGCGGAAGAAGCGTTTCGCGCCCTTGATTTCGCACAGGCCGAGGCGCTCGCGCAGGTGGTCTTGCACGAGGCCGAGGGGCGGCGGCGCTCCTTTGAACGGCGAACAGCAAACCGGTGAGAAACGGGGGAGGGGAGGCCCACGTGGTGACCAACTGGCTGTGGGGGGATCCGAGCTTGCAGGCGTGGACGGTGGCGGTGCGGCGTCACCTCCACGCGCACCCCGAGCTGTCCCATGAGGAAGTGGAAACGGCGCGCTTTGTTCGGTCGCACTTGGAAGCGTGGGGCGTGGAAACCATGGCCTACGGGAACAACCACGTCATCGGGTATGTGCGCGGCGATCGGCCGGGCCCAACTGTCGCCCTGCGCGCGGACCTCGATGCCCTTCCCGTGCAGGAGGAGACGGGCCTGCCCTACGCTTCCACACGGCCGGGCATCATGCACGCATGCGGCCACGACGGCCACACGGCGATTCTGCTCACCGCGGCACGCATCCTGGCCGAACGGCGGGCCGAGTTGGCCGGGACGGTGAAATTCATTTTCCAGCACGCCGAAGAGGCGGTGCCCGGCGGGGCTCGGTTTCTGGTGGAACAGGGCGTCTTGGACGACGTGGACGCCATTTTCGGGCTGCACCTGTGGCAGTCCCAGCCCAAAGGCACTGTGGGGGTGAAGGCCGGCCCGCTGATGGCTGCTGCCGACAGGTTCACGGTGCGCATCCAGGGGAGAGGGGGCCACGGGTCGATGCCCCACGAGACGGTTGACCCCGTTGTGGTGGCCGCCGCTGTCATCCAATGTATGCAAACGGTGGTCAGCCGGAATGTTTCCCCCCTCGAGCCGGCCGTCGTCAGCGTCGGGTCCGTGCAGGCGGGGGAGGGCTACAACGTCATTCCCGATTCGGCGACGCTGGCCGGTACCGTGCGGACCTTTCGCGAGCCTGTTCGCCGTCTCATTGCCGAGCGGCTGCGTCGGGTGGTCGACGGGGTGTGTGTGGCCCACGGGGCGACGGCCGAGGTGATGTACACCTTTGGCGATCCGGCGGTGGTCAATGATGCGGCCATGGCCGATCTGGTTCGCCGCGTGGCCGAGCAGGTGGTCGGTCCCGAGCGCGTTGTCGAGGCGGAGCCGTCGATGGGTGGAGAGGACTTTGCCTACTATCTGCAGCAAAGGCCGGGATGCTATTTCTTTATTGGCATGAACGGGGAGATGGCGCGCTATCCGCACCACCACCCTCGCTTCACAATCGATGAAGCGGTGCTGCCGATTGGGGTGCAGATGATGGTGGGGGTGGCGCTGGCATACTTGGAAGCGGAGTCGGTGAAGGGGAAGCGGTGAGGAAACAAGAAGGCCCCGCCATGCAGGCGGGGCCAAGTCGGTGAGGAAGACGAGGAAGGGGATTTTGGTGTTACCCCTCCCTTACAATAGCAGATTCGCTTGGGCGTGACTGTTAACGTTTTGTGAAAACCAACGTAAGGAAAGTTTCCCGGCTAGGATCGGCGGGTGGTGTCCGTATGCGAAGGAGGGAAACCGGGTACGCTAGCTTCAGGGGGTGATCGGAATGCCCGTTGTCAAATGCAGCGTTTCGAACTGCACCTACTGGGGCAGCGGAAACATCTGCACCGCCGATGCCATCATGGTGGAGATTGACCGCCACGCACGCGCTTCGTTCCGGGAAGAAATCGGGGAAATCCAGGTTGACTCCGACCACAAGGACGTGGCTCAATCGAGCAGCGATACGTGCTGTCACACGTTTAAGCCCCGTCAATGAACAAACCAACCCCGTTCCGGGAACCGGGAACGGGGTTTTCCAATCCCATCAGGTTGCGCAGGGCCGACCAAAGTGGGCGTCCAGGTAGGCGGGGACTTCCCTCCAGGACCGAATGCGCGTCACAAGGGATGGAAGCGGTCCTTGGTTGTAAGGTGTATCAAAAAGCAGCACCGGCACCTGGAGTGCTTCAGCCAAGGCGCAGGCGTTTTCATACCGATCCTCGAGGAACAGCTCCACTTGCTGGCGGCGCGCTTCCGCTACTTTGTCGTGGGAGCCCAGCAGAATGATCTTGTGATAGGGAATGCCATGCGCCTCGAACCATTGTACCGTCACGTCGTAGTGCTCCGGCTCGCGCGCGCTGATATAGATGAGCGTGTGATGACGCGCCAAGCGGCGCAAGACGTCCCGGGCGAAGGGACTGGGCGGTGACGTGCGGTAGACGTCCGCTGAATGGCGTTCGTACCAGCGCCAGAATGCCTCCGGCGTGACCTGGTACACGGGAATCAGATCATATTGGCGCACCTGGGGGTACAACAGCCGCTTGCCAAAGGCGCGGTTGAGGTGGGAAAGGAAGCTGGCGGGGTTCGTCACCGTTCCGTCGATGTCGATGCCGATGCACAAACCGCGAGAAATGTGGGTCACACGCTTCACTCCTCACCAGGCCCGGCGGATGCTCTCATGGAGGAGCATAGCGAAATTGCCGAAGGCTGACAAGGATCCGGCTCCAAAAACTCGGCGCCATAATTGCGGCGGCGGGTCGGCATACTAGGGGTACACCACGCAGAAAGAGGGAATGTGCATGTACGAACCGCGCGCTCGCTGGACGGAAGGCGAGGCGGACGTTCGCGATCGTGCCCGCGCAGGCGATTCCGCCGACGAGGAACTGGCTGCCGAGATTGTGCCCACCACCGCGCCCCGACGTGAGGAGGACACGGGTGAACAATCGGAGCGCACCGACGGAAGCGGGTGGGCGATTGCCGGTATCATCCTCTCGGTGATCAGCCTGTTTGTGCTTCCGTTTCTGTTCGCTCCCGCCGGTGTCATCGTCGGATACGTGGGGCATCGTCAAGGCGCCCGCACCCTTGCCTGGTGGGCCATCGGCCTGGGTTTGATCTCGCTGCTGGGTGCAGTCTTGCTTCGCCCGTTCTTCTTCTAGCGCACGATCCCTTTTCGCGTGAAGAAAGCCTCCGGGACGAACCTGGAGGCTTCCCTGTCGGGCCGGATGCCCGTGTCGCGAGTTAGTTGTACACCTCGGTCAACAGGGTGTCCAACTCGGTGGGTTCAAACCCTTCGGTGTTTTGCAGCATGCGTTGCACTTCTCGATGGAGGCGATCGATTTCCTCTTCCAGACGTTTCAACACTTGCACATCGACGGTCACGGTCATCGTCAGTCCCCTCCGCATCTCATGAATTTATCGATCATTCTAACAACGAATCTTTTACTTGTAAAGAAGTAAAATGTGTTGAAAGCGTTTGCAAATCAACTGGTTTTTTTTAAGATCCTATCGCAAAAAAATACCTTGGCATTAAACCGTGACCGCAGTCGAACGTGATCAGGGACGGCCGCCGGTTTGCTTGCAAGCGGGAAGAATTGTGGTAAGATGGTGAGTGAATGTCAATAGGCAAGGGGTTTTTCACCATGATCTACCTGGATCACGCCGCAACTACGCCGCCCCACCCTGATGTGGTGAAGGCGGTTACGGAAGCGATGACACGTTTTTACGGAAATCCGTCCTCGTTGCACAAGGCGGGAGCGGAAGCGGGCCGTGTGCTCCAGCAGGCCCGCGAAGTTGCCGCGCGGGCCCTCGGCGTGAGCCCGGGGGAGATCGTGTTTACATCGAGCGGTACGGAGAGCAACAACGCGGCGCTGAAGGGCGTTGCCTTTCAGTACCGCGACCGCGGGCGGCACATCGTGACGACGATGGTGGAGCATCCCGCCGTTTACCGCGTGGCCAAACAGCTCGAGGAGCTGGGCTTTTCCGTCACGTACCTGCCCGTTGACCGAACGGGCCGCGTGTCGCCGGACGACGTGGAGCGGGCGCTGCGCGACGACACCCTTTTGGTGTCCATCATGCACGTGAACAACGAGACGGGTTCGCTCCAGCCCATTGCCGAGATCGGCCGCCGTTTGAAGCGGTATCCCAAGGTGCTGTTTCATGTGGATGCCGTGCAGAGCTTTGGGAAGGTGCCCCTTGATCCCAAGGGCTGGGGGATTGACCTCTTGTCGCTCACGGGGCACAAGCTCCGCGGCCCGCGGGGCGTCGGCTTGCTGTACGTGCGGGAAGGGGTGACGCTGTTTCCCCTCTTGGCCGGCGGTGGGCAGGAAGGGGGCCTGCGATCGGGGACGGAAAACGTGCCCGGCATTGTTGGGATGGCCAAGGCCATGCGCCTCATCCGCGAAGAGCAGGCGGCCAAACCCGATCATTTCGCGCGCCTCAAGCGCCGGCTCGTTGCAGGCTTGCGCGCATGGGGCGACCGCGTCCTGCTCAATTCGCCGGAGCGCGACGAAGAGGCTGCCCCCCACATCGTCAACTTCTCGGTTCCTGGAATCAAGCCCGAGGTGCTGCTGCATGCTCTGGAGGAAGAGGGCTACCTCCTGTCGACCAAGTCCGCCTGTTCCTCCAAAAAGGACGAGCCGAGCCGGGTGCTGATGGCCATGTTCGGCGACGAAGAGCGGGCGCGGACCGGCATTCGCGTCAGCTTCGGCTACGAGACCACCGAACGGGACGTGGACGGTTTTCTGGCGGCGCTCGAGAAGCGCCTGTCTGAACTTCTCGCGTGGATGAAGGGGTGACCCATGCGGTACGACGTCGTTCTGCTGCGGTACGGAGAACTGGCGCTAAAGGGAAAAAACCGCGGCCAATTTGAACACCGCCTGCTGGCCAACGTGCGGCAGGCGCTGGCCGATTTTCCGGGTCTGCGTGTGCGCCGGGCCTACGGCCGCCTGCTGGTGGAGCTGGGCGATGTGCCCTTCGCCGAGGTGGCGGAGCGCCTGGAGCGCGTTTTCGGGCTGGTCTCCTTCAGCCCCGCGGTGCGCACGCCGCTCGAACTGGCGGCCATCCAGGAGGCGGCGTTGGCGCTGATGCGCTCCCTTTCGCCCGCGCCGCGGACGTTTAAGGTGGCGGCCCGGCGGAGCGTGAAAAACTTCCCGCACACCTCGCACGAGCTGAACCACCTCGTCGGCGCCCACGTGCTGCGCAACACGGAGAACCTGACCGTCGACGTGCACGAGCCCGACGTGGAGCTGGCGGTGGAAGTGCGCCCGGAGGGGGCGTTTTTGTACGTCGAGTCGCGGCCCGGCCCCGGCGGGCTCCCCGTGGGCGTCAGCGGGAAGGTGCTCCTGTTGCTTTCCGGCGGCATCGACAGCCCCGTGGCCGGCTGGCGCATGCTGAAGCGCGGGGTGACGCTGGAGGCGATCCACTTTCACAGCTACCCGTTCACCAGCGAGCAGACCCTGGAGAAGGTGCGCGACCTGGCGCGGGTGCTATCGCGCTACGGTGGACCGATCCGGCTGCACGTGGTGCCCTTTACGGAGATCCAGACGCGGATTCGCCAGCACGTGCCCGAGGCCTACGGCATCACGATCATGCGCCGGTTTATGATGCGCATCGCCCAGGGAATCGCCGAAAAGCGCCGCGCCCTCGCCCTGGCTACCGGCGAGAGCCTCGGCCAGGTGGCCAGCCAGACGCTGGAGAGCCTCAACACGATCAACCGCGTCGTCACCATCCCCGTCCTGCGCCCCCTCGTGGGCATGGACAAGGCTGAGATCATGGAGACGGCCAAGGCCATCGGCACCTACGAGATTTCCATCCGCCCCTACGAAGACTGCTGCACGATCTTCGTGCCGAAAAATCCCAAAACCAAGCCCGATCCCGAGGAGGCGGCCGAGCTGGAGCAGGCGCTGCCCGTCGATGAGCTGGTGGCCGACGCCATTGCCCGCACGGAGATGGAGACGCTGGACTGGCGCGCGCGCGACGAGATCGCCGATCTGCTGTAACCAAACACCCGGGGAGGAGTGGGGGCCATGTTGGTGCGCTACGAGCACAACGGCAAGGTGCGGTACGGCTGGATGGTGGACGACAAGGTGCGCATGGTGGTTGGCGACGTCTTCTACGCCGAGGGGGGGCGGCCCTACATCCCGGGCAAGGAGCTTCCCGTTTCGGAGGTTCGTCTTTTGGCCCCGTGCGAACCGAGCAAGGTAGTGTGCATCGGCGTCAACTATGTCGACCACGCCAAGGAGATGGGACGCGAGCTGCCCAAAGAGCCGCTCATGTTTCTTAAGCCCTCGACCGCGGTCATCGGGCCGAATGAGCCGATTGTTTACCCGCGGCTGAGCCAGAATGTGCACCACGAGGCCGAGCTGGCCGTGGTGATCAAAAAACGAGCCCGCCACGTGAAGGCGGCCGAAGCGAAGGAGTATATCCTCGGCTACACCTGCGCCGTCGACGTGACGGCCCGTGACCTGCAGTTTGCCGATGGGCAGTGGACGCGGGGCAAATCCTTCGACACCTTTTGCCCGCTGGGACCTGGCATTGTGCCCGCCGCCCAACTGGATCCGATGAATCTGGCCATTCGCCTGACGGTGAACGGCGAGGTGCGCCAGGAAGGGAACACGGCGCAGATGGTGTTTAATGTCTACCAGCTGATCGAGGCGGTGACGGCGGTGATGACGCTCCTGCCGGGCGATGTTATCTTGACCGGAACGCCGCCGGGCGTGGGCCCCATCAAACCGGGCGATGTCGTGTCGGTGACGATCGACGGCATTGGAACACTGACCAACCCGGTGGTGGCCGAAGGGGAGAAGACGGCAAGCGCGTGACGGGTATCCTTTCGTGGGTGTGGAGGAAAGCGCCTCCCCCGTTGGCTCGGGGGAGGCGCTTTCGTTTGTGTGCACAAGGCGTCGGAAGGTGGCAACGCATGACCCACCGGGCTGGCGAATAGGAGTGGTAGGGACAGGGCTGTGCGTCCCGAACGCCTTCTGGTGTCGTCTGCGCTTTGTGGGAAGTAAGGTGTCGGAGGGGAACCGTGTGGCGCTTGAGGAAGGGCTGGCGCTCGTCAACATCCTGCTCATCGACATCGTGCTGAGCGGTGACAACGCTGTGGTGATCGGCATGGCCTGCCGCCATCTCCCCGCCGGCCAGCGCCGTTTGGCCGTGTGGTGGGGGTGTGCCGGTGCGGTGGTGTTACGCGTGACCTTGACAGTGGTGGCCACCTTTTTGCTGCGCATCCCCCTGCTTTCCGCCGTGGGCGGTGTGATGCTATTATGGTTGGCGAAAACGCTCGTCGTTGAACAAGACGACGAGCCCGATCCCCGTTTGGACGGCGGGCGGTCGCTGGGTGCGGCGGTCAAGACGATCGTTGTGGCCGACTTTGTGATGAGCTTGGACAATGTGTTGGCGATTGCCGGGGCGGCGCATGGCGAGGTGTGGCTGATCCTGATTGGCCTTGGCTTGAGCATTCCCCTGCTCATGTGGGGCAGCACCGTCGTGGCGCGGTGGATGAACCGCTATCCCCTGTTGGTTGTGCTGGGCGCATCCGTGCTGGTGTATACCGCGGTGGACATGATCGTGCACGACGCCTGGGTGTCGCGGTGGATGGGGGCGTATCGGGAGCTGGGGCATCGGGTCCTGCCCCTTTTGGCAGCGGTGGCCATGTTTTGGGTGGCTCGATGGCTGCGCACCCGGCCGAGTTGGTGATCCGACGGGCATGGGCGAGGCGCAGGGTGTAAATACTAGGAGATGGGGGTATGATGATCGAAGAAAGGGTTGACGGGGATGAACGGTGGACTGCTGGCCGCATGGCGGTGGTGGGATGCCGTTTACCAGCGATGTACCCGTCTCGAGTACGTGAAAAAAGGGGATAACCTGTTTCGCGTTGTCCTGCTGAGGTATCACGGGGATCCGCTCACGACACGGGATGGCGTGCGCATTCAACCGGGCGACTGGATTTTGAAGCTGCATCTTCACAACCTGCGGTTGGCTGAAATGCTGCGGCATGCCGCGCCGGGCACCCAACTGGGGATTCCGGTCCTGCGGGAGATCCGCCGCTCGCTGCCCGGTCTGGCCCGTTACGTGGCCAACCATCCGCGACGCGCCGAGATCAAGGGCCTGATGGGAACCACCTTCCTGTACCGCGGGGCGGAACGCTTGGGGTTTGACGTGTGCGATGTTCCGCCGACTTTGTATTTCCGGTATAAAAATTATTACCTGAAAGGCTTGCTCTGGCTCATGCATCCATCGGGTGCCAAGCGATTGGCGGAGAAACGCGACTTTCTGATCACGCGTCGGGTATACATTTCGACGGCTGAGCTCTTGCGGCGATACCTTTGACGCGTAAAGGGGTTCGGGTAGGCGATGACCGATGCGGTTCGCATTCTCATCCTCTCGGAATCGATCGCGGGAGAAGGGCACAGCCGGGCCGCCCGCTCACTGGCGGCTGCCATTCAGGAACTGATGCCGACGGCCCGGGTTCGCGTGGTCAATGCCCTGTCGTACGTCAGCCCGCGGTTGGAAAACCTGACGCGCGTGGTGTACCGGCAAACCCTGCAGTCGGCCCCACGCTTGTGGGGATGGGCCTACGAGATGGAACGCCCCTTGAGCTCGCTGATGAAGGAACGACTGGGGCGTGTGGTGGCCGCGCGGCTCAAGCCCCTACTCGAACAGGAACGGCCGGACTTGATCGTCTGCACCCATGCCTTTGCCATCGGGGCCGTGGTGCACCTGCGGCGGCTTATGGGGTTGTCCTGTCGAATTGGGGCGGTGATCACGGACTTTGACATCAACGGGTTCTGGGTTCACGAGGATGTGGATTTTTACCTGGTCAGCGGAGCCGTCCAGCGTGAGAAGCTGGTGCGCGATTTCGGAATCCCGGCCGAGCGCATTTTTCCGACCGGCATCCCGATTGATCCGCGGTTTGGCGAGGTGGCCGATCTGCCTGACCGCGGCCAGTTGCGACGGGCCTTGGGATTGGCGGAAGAGCGCTTCACCCTGCTGTTGGCGGGCGGGGGAATGGGCATCGGGCCGTTCCATGCATTGCTTGAGCAGTTGGCCCAGCGGATCGACGCGCCGCTGCAGGTTCTCGTCGTCACCGGGTACAACCGGGCGTTGTACGACGAATTGACGCCCCTGGTCCGGAGCTACCGCCATCGCCTGGTGGTCTTCCCCTACGTGCACAACATGCACGAGCTGATGGCCGCCTCCGACGTGATGATCACCAAACCGGGCGGCTTGACGACGTCGGAAGCCCTCGCCCTCGGCCTGCCTTTGGTGCTCTTGGAGGCGTTCCCTGGGCAGGAGACGCGCAACCGTTTGTTTCTCGTCGAGCACGGGGCCGCGCTGGCTTGTGAGACGGTAGAGGAGGCGGTGACGACGGTACAGGCGTTGGTGGCCGACCCCAAGCGGCTGGCCGCCCTGCGCGAAGGGGCCCGACGGCTGGGCAATCCCCACTCGTCACGGGATGCGGCGCGCATTGCGCTCAACCACCTTCCTGTGCCGCACGCTGTCGAGCACCCCTCCCGGTAATGGCGAAGGCAGGACTTCCCTTTCTCGGCGTGGAAAAGAAAGAGCGAACGCCAAGGGAGGGAAGCCGATGGATCGCGTGAAACGGTTTTGGCAACAAGGCGGCGCGCAGCTGCCCGACCGGGTGCTGCTGACCGATCCCGCGACGGTGGGGTATTTTACTGGGTTTTGGTGCGAACCCCATGAACGCTTTGTGGGGCTGTTTCTCTTTCGGGACCGGGAGCCGGCGCTCGTCGTCCCCGCCCTGGAGCGGGAGCCGGCTGAAGCGACGGGTCTTTCCGTGTGGGCGTACCGCGACGACGAAGGGCCTGAACAAGCGGTGCGGGGGGCCGCCGGTAGGGGGGAGGGGCCGTTGGGGGTCGAGAAGCACGCCCTCTCCCTGTCCTGGGCCGAACAGCTGGGCGAATGGCTGGGCGTGCGTCGCTGGGTGGACGTGGCGCCGCAGGTCCGCCGCCTGCGCATGATCAAGGACGCGCGGGAAATCGAGGTGTTGCGCCAGGTGGCCCAGTTGACGGACCGCGTCTTGGAAGCGGCACTTCAGCATTTCCGTGTGGGGATGACGGAACGGGACCTGGCCGACGAGCTGGAGCACCAGGCGCGCCGCGCTGGTGCAGACGGCATGGCGTTTTCCCCGCTCGTCTTGTCCGCAGCGCGTTCCGCGTTGCCCCACGGGGTACCGGGGGCCCACCCCATCGAGCCGGGGAGCTTTTTGCTGATCGACTTTGGCCTTCGCTTGGGTGGTTACCATTCCGACATCACGCGCACGTTTGTCGTCGGCGCGGACGATGAACGGATGCGCCGGGTGTACGAGGCCGTGCAAGCCGCTCAGGAAGCGGCGCTGAAGGCGATCCGCCCTGGGATCACGTGTGCCGAACTGGATCGCGTGGCCCGGCAGGTGTTGGACGACGCCGGTTACGGCCCCTACTTCATTCACCGGCTGGGACACGGCGTGGGCCTGTCCGTCCACGAGCCGCCGTCGGTCGACGGGGGGAATAGCGCGGCCCTTGAGGCGGAGATGGTGATCACCGTCGAGCCGGGCGTGTACGTGCCGGGCTGGGGCGGCGTGCGCATTGAGGACATGTGCCGGGTCACCGAGCGGGGGGCGGAGGTGTTGACCCGGTACAGCAAGGCGCTTACCGTTCTCTCCTAACGACACCAGCTTTTTCTTCGCATTTTGTGTCCGGCAGCTTCGCATCATAAGGGTACCACCACACAAGGAGGTGACCAAAATGGCTGATCAGAATCGCGGTGGTCGGAACCGCCTGGTGGTGCCTCAAGCGAACCAAGCGCTGGACCAGCTGAAATACGAGATCGCGCAGGAGTTTGGTGTCCAGCTCGGCCCGGATTCCACCTCCCGTCAGAACGGTTCGGTGGGCGGGGAAATCACGAAGCGGCTGGTGGCGCTGGCTGAACAGCAACTGGCTGGTCGTTTTCCGCAACAATAACCTGATAAGATTGGACCACCCCGGCAGCGGCTTTGGCCGCTGCCTTTATTGGTACCGTTTCCACCGGTGTGCTCCAGCATGAGGTGCGAAGCCGCCGGGTCAACACCCGCGGGGAGCTGCTTGGCCGGGAACGGACGGAACATCTGACCGGGTCTTCTGTTACAGGACTGCCTTCTTCCCGACAGGCAGTTCTTTGTTTTTGAACGTTAAAAATATTTTCATTACTGAAGCAGGGAGATCGGCACTCCTTCGCGAATATACATTGTTGAACAGTTATCCCCCATCTCGTGACAAGGAGGAATGAACAACGTGACGCCGACGCCGGAAGTGGACCTGATTGCGCCAGAGTGGTACAACGTGGCACAGGACATTGACCGCTTTGCCGAAGATCGCACCAAGATTGCGCTATATTGGGAGAACGCCCAGGGTGAAACGCGCATTATCCCGTATTGGCAGCTGAAGGAGGAGTCCAATCGTCTGGCCAACGGTCTGCGTGCGCTGGGGGTGAAAAAGGGCGACAAGGTTGTCATCCTGCTCCCGCGCATTCCGGAGAGCTATGTTGCTTACCTGGCCTGCTTGAAACTGGGAGCTGTGCTCATGCCCGGCTCGGAGCTCTTGCGGGCCAAAGATATCCTGTACCGTGTCAACCACGCGGGGGCCAAAGCCATCATTGCCTATCGAACACTTGTGGACGAGGTCGATGCCATTCGCGCTGAGGCGCCGAGCCTGACGCACTTTGTCGTGATCGGCGGCGAAGCGCATGGATGGGTGCGGTACGAGGACGTCGTGACCGGCCAACCGGTGGCGTTCGAAACGGAAAAGACGCACCGCGATGACCTGGCCTTCCTGCTCTACACTTCGGGCACCACGGGGAACCCGAAGGGCGTCATGCACACCCACGGATGGGCCTATGCCCATCGCGCCATCGCGGCCACGTACTGGCTCGACATCCGCGACACCGACATCGTGTGGGCCACGGCCAGTCCCGGGTGGGCCAAGTGGCTGTGGAGCCCGTTTGTCTCCACGCTGGCTTCGGGTGCAGCGGGATTCGCCTATCATGGGCGGTTCGAGCCGGAAAAGTATTTGCAACTTCTTGAAAAGTATCGCATCAACGTGTTATGCTGTACGCCCACTGAGTATCGCCTCATGGCCAAAGTGGACAACCTGGAGCGGTTCCGTTTGTACCTGCGCAGCGCGGTGAGCGCCGGCGAGCCGCTCAACCGTGAAGTGATCGACACGTTCCGGCGCCATTTCGGCGTGCAGGTGCGCGACGGGTACGGCCAAACCGAGAACACGCTGCTCGTGGCCACGATGGTGGGCATGGAGGTGAGGCCCGGCTCGATGGGCAAACCGACGCCGGCGGCCCGGATGGCTATCATTGACGAGGACGGCAATCCGGTGCCGCCGGGAGTGGTCGGGGACATCGCCGTGCACCGCAGCGCGCCGGCCCTGTTCAAGGGGTATTACAACGATCCCGAGCGCACCGCGCAAGCCTTCCGCGGCGACTGGTATGTCACCGGCGACCAGGCGCGGATGGACGAGGATGGGTACCTCTGGTTTGAGGGCCGCGCCGACGACATCATCATCAGCGCTGGGTACACCATCGGACCCTTCGAGGTGGAGGACGCGCTGGTGAAGCATCCGGCGGTACAGGAATGCGCCGTGGTGGCCAGCCCGGACGAGGTCCGCGGCAGCATCGTCAAGGCGTTTGTCGTCTTGAAAAATCCGGCCGATGCGTCGGACGCACTGGTTGCCGAACTGCAGGAACACGTCAAGAAACTGACGGCCCCCTACAAGTATCCCCGTGAAATCGAGTTCGTTACGGAACTGCCCAAGACGACGTCCGGGAAGATTCGGCGCGTTGAGCTGCGCCAGCTCGAACGGGAGCGCAAGCGCGACCGGATCGGGCGGTGAGTGAACCATTGCCCCCTTCCCCCGTGGAAGGGGGTTTTTGTTGGTCCTGGGCACGTGCGGCAAACGAAAACGCCCCTTCATCGGGGGATGAAGGGGCGTTCAGACTGCAGACAAACTCCCTCGGTGCCAACGCAGCCGAGGGAGTTTTCTTGTCGTCTGTGAACAATAAAGAGAAGAAATTAAGGGCATGGCGCCCTGTTTTTCCTAACCTCCATAACCAATTCGCCAGCTTTTTTAAATTCATGCAAGCAAAAACAAGCATCGCCTGCATTGTCACTTTTTCCAACCCACGTAAAGTGGTCCAACGCAAGCCATGCTTCTCCTTGAGATCCGCAAATACACGCTCAATCGTTTCCTTTCGGCGTGCATATAGGCGTTTATTCACTTCTGTATGGCGCAAGTGCTCCACTTCTTCCATGTAATGGGCCCAGATATGGCGGCTCACACGCTTAACCGCGTCGTGGCTTTCTGTGCACTGGGAGCGGAATGAACAAGATCGACAGGTCGTGGCATCGGAACGGTAGATTCTGTAACCCTCACGGGTCGTGGTTTCGTAGGTAAGCACTTGTCCGGCAGGACAAAGATAGCAATCGTAGTACTCATCGTACACGTAATCTTGCTTTCGATACCTTCCGTCTTTTGTGTGGGGACGGGTATACGGCATGACCGGACGGACCTGTTGGTCCAAGAGGTACTTGCTGATATAGGGTGTTTTATACCCTGCATCCACCGCGACAGCGCTGGGTTTTCCGACATGCTTGACGGCTTGCTCGAACACATCCGAAAAGACCTGACTGTCATGAACGTTGGCGGCCGTGACGACGGCACTGACGACAAAGCCGTTTTGGTCGCTGGCCGCATGGAAGGAGTAAGCGAACGTCTGTTCCTTTTCGTTTTTGACAAACCAGCCGCTGTCCGGATCAGTGGTGCTTTGCTTCACCTCCTTCCAGACGGCTTTAGACTTTTTTGGCAACGGCTTTTTCCCATGCGCTACGCGGTCCTGGTTGATTTCCTCTTCCAGAAGTTCTTGATATTTTTTTCCTTCTTCCTGAACGAGCCGCTTGATGAATTTTCTCTTGTTGGCGTTGGCTTTGACATGGGTGGAATCAATATACAGAACGGAAGGGTCCACAAGCCCGTGATGGCAGGCTTCTTCGAGAATGCGCGTAAAGATCTTTTCAAACAGGTCGGTACCCTTGAATCGGCGGACATAGTTTTTTCCAAACGTCGTGAAATGGGGAATGGGCTGGGTGAGATCGTATCCCAAAAACCACCGATAGGCGAGATTGGTTTCGATTTCCTTGATGGTTTGACGCATGGAACGGATGCCGAACAGATACTGGATGAGCACCATTTTGATGAGGACAACGGGATCGATGCTGGGTCTTCCGTTGTCTGGGCAATAACGATCTTCCACCAGGTCATAGATAAACGAGAAATCGATGGCGTTTTCGATTTTGCGGACCAGGTGATCCTGAGGAACCAATTCGTCCAACGAAACAACGGTAAGCTGGTAACGGCCTTCGGCCGACTGTTTTCTCAGCATGTGGCCACCTCTGCATGATGGGATAAGAACTCTATTCGACAAAAAAGCGTGTAGACCTTGTACCTCCCGGTACTTTGTCTACACGCTGAACGCCCCTTCATCGGGGGATGAAGGGGCGTTTCAAAGGGGTTATTCGGCGTCGAGCTTGAACTTGGCGATTTCCCGGTTGAGTGACTCGGCCATTTCCGTAAGCCGTTGCGCCGCCTGGGCCACTTCTTCGATGGCGCGCGTTTGCTCCTGGGTGGCCGAGTTGACCGTTTGGGCGCCGGCTGCCGTCTGCTGGCTGACCGCGGAGATGTTCTCAATGGTTTGGACGAAGGTGTTTTTGTCGCGGTTCATCTCGGCCATCGCCGCGGCCACCCCTTCCATCTTTTCGCGGATGTGCTCAACGGCCTGCAGGATGCGCTGGAAGGCCTGTTTGGTTTGCTGCACGATGTCGTGCTGTTGGCGGGCGATTTCCGCCGTTTGGCCGATCGTCGTCACCGACGTTTCCACTTGGCTGTGGATGGCCTGTACCACCTGCTCGATTTCCCGCGCCGCCTTGGAGGATTGCTCGGCCAGCTTGCGCACCTCCGAAGCGACGACGGCAAACCCGGCCCCGTGTTCGCCGGCGCGGGACGCCTCGATGGCCGCGTTGAGGGCCAGCAGGTTGGTTTGCTCGGCGATTTCCTTGATCGTGGTGGTGAACGAGGTGATGCGGTTCATCTGTTCGCTGAGGGCCCGGATGTCCGCCGTGACGCGGTCGGCCACCGCCACGTTCTGTTCCGACGAGCGTTCCAGTTCGTTCATTGCTGCCACACCTTGCTCGCCGGCGCGGGTTGTTTCGTCCACGGCTTGTTTCACGCTGTCGGCGCTTTCGTTGACGCGATCGATGGATTGGGCAAACATGTTGACGACTTGGGCCCCTTGTTCCGTTTCCTCGGCCTGTTTGGACACGGCTTCGGCAATTTCGCCGATGGTCCGGCCGATATCGGCCGCTTGGGCCGTGGTCTCCTCGGCCACGGCGGCCAGTCCGGTGGCCGCCTCTTCGATGCTCCGCGACAGCTCCATGTTGGTGGCGATCAAGTGCCGCAGCTGGTCGACCATCTCGTTGAAGCGCAGGGCCAACTCGTCGATCTCGTCGCCCGGCTGGGCGCTGATGTGCTGCGTGAGATCGCCTTCCGCCAGGCGGTTCATCCCGTGGCGGATCTCCTCCACGCGCTGGCCTATGGACCGGGCAAACAGGTAGGCCCCCGTCGCGCAGACGGCGAACAAGACGAGGCCGATTCCCAGCATGACCAGGACGGTGATCAGCTGGCTTGTTTTGAGGGAATCAAGAAGGTGCTGGCCTTGCTGATGGAGGTTGTCGATCGCCAGCTGCAGTTGCAGCAGGTCTTTCTTGTCGACGACGGCGATCAGCTTCCACCCGGTGAGCGGGTTGGTGACGAAATGGCCGAATTTTTCCGTTCCTTGGTACGTGTATTCCACGGTTCCCGTTTCGCGCTGGAAGACGGGGGCCAAGAACGGGAACTTGTCTTTGGCGTTCTGGCCGATCAGCGTTTTGTCTTTGGGGTGGGCGAGCATGACACCGTTTTTGTCGGTCAAGAACGTGTAGCCGGACTGGCCCACTTTGATTTGGCTCACGAGGGTGGTGAGCTTTTCCATGGAAATGTCCATCCCGGCCACGCCGATGATCTTCCCGTTTTGGACAATGGCCTTGGCGATGGTGACGATGGGTTTCCCGGTGACGGCGTCAATGTACGGATCGGTCCACACCACCTTGTCCGGCTGTTTCACGGCCGCCTGGTACCACGGACGGGTGGTCGGGTTGTAGTCGCGCAGATCAGCGTCCGGCACCGGTCCAAGGTATATGGCGCCGTCGGGTGTGCCGAAGAAGGCGTATTGGATTTCTTCATGCGTTTTCGTAAACCGTTCCAGATACGGGATCAGCACCGGATTGAGGGACGGTTTGTTTTTTTGGGGCAATTTGGCGTACGGCGTTCCCTCTGCCGAACCCGACGGGAGTGCCGCGTGGTTGGCGAGGCGTGCCGCCTGTTCCGACTGGGCAATCAGGTTGGTCAGCGATTCCATCTGTTGAAGGAAAAGGGTGAAGCCCTGGTTGATCTGGGTGTCGATGGCGTGGAGGTTTTTCACGAGGGTGTCTTTCGTGATGTTGCTGATCGACCGCATCTGGGTCTGGCTGTCGGAAAGGTACCGGTTCACGTCGCTGGCAAACCGGTAAAACAGGATGCCGAAGCACACCGTGTAGAGCAGCACGGTGAACAGAACGATGGCGGAGATGGATGAGGAGAGCTTCCATTTGAGCGACAGGGTGCGCCACCACTGTTTCATCGATGAAACGCCACCTCCATCAGATCCTGCCGTGGGGTTTTCCGCGTGCATGCGTTTCCAAAAGCTCCGTTCTATTCAAAAGCTCCGTTCCATTATAGAAGGTGACAAAAATCACGTTCAATGGGCCGAAAAGCCTAACGTTGGTGCCCGTCCGTTCACCGAACGTTTTGTGACCGGCGTTCGTGCGGAGAACGAATTGGGGTATCATGTTGAAATGAAGAAGAAAAGCGGCGGCAGAGAGGAGGAGTCGCGAATGAATCGGATCCTGCGCCCCTTGGTGCTGGGAGTGTTGGCGTTGGCGGTCATTATCACCTTTTACCGGGCATTTGGGGAGGACCACCAGGGGGTAGAGAAAGGAGAAGCGGCACCTGACTTTACCCTCCAGACGGTGGACGGGCGGACGTTTACCCTTTCGGAGCTGCGCGGACAAGCCGTTGTGCTCAACTTCTGGGCCACGTGGTGTGAGCCGTGCCAGCGGGAGATGCCGGCCTTGCAAGCGGCGTATGAGGCCTATCGGGATAAAGGAGTCGTGGTGGTCGGGGTGAACTTCGGCGAGAGTCAGGCCACGGTGCGCGGGTTTCTAAGCCGCCGGGGCGTGACGTTCCCCGTTGTGCTCGATCGGGACCAGCAGATCACGACAAAGGTCTATGGCGTCAAATCCTTTCCCACGACGGTGTTCATTGATCCACGCGGGACGGTGCAGGCCGTCCACGTCGGCGAGCTGAACCGGCAGCTGATTGACCAGTATCTCGCGCCGCTGTTGTCGCGTTCCTGAGCGTCGCCGGGCGCGAGCGGAGCGGTGGCCGGAGTTTTACCGGAAAAAATCGAGGAGGAGGGGGCGGCTGCTCCCTCCTCTCACACCTGTTAATCGTTTCGGCGCAACGGTCTCCAGACAAACTCCCTCGGTGTCAACGCAGCCGAGGGAGTTTTCTTGTCGTCTGAGTACGAAGAGGAACCAATTCGTGCAACGAAATAACGGTAAGCTGGTAACGGTCCTCGGCCGATTGTTTCTCAGCATATGGCACCTCTCATGATGGAATAAGCCCCTTCATCGGGGGATGAAGGGGCGTTTCAAAGGGGTTATTCGGCGTCGAGCTTGAACTTGGCGATTTCCCGGTTGAGCGACTCGACCATTTCCGTAAGCCGTTGCGCCGCCTGGGCCACTTCTTCGATGGCGCGCGTTTGCTCCTGGGTGGCCGAGTTGACCGTTTGGGCGCCGGCTGCCGTCTGCTGGCTGACCGCGGAGATGTTCTCAATGGTTTGGACGAAGGTGTTTTTGTCGCGGTTCATCTCGGCCATCGCCGCGGCCACCCCTTCCATCTTTTCGCGGATGTGCTCAACGGCCTGCAGGATGCGCTGGAAGGCCTGTTTGGTTTGCTGCACGATGTCGTGCTGTTGGCGGGCGATTTCCGCCGTTTGGCCGATCGTCGTCACCGACGTTTCCACTTGGCTGTGGATGGCCTGTACCACCTGCTCGATTTCCCGCGCCGCCTTGGAGGATTGCTCGGCCAGCTTGCGCACCTCCGAAGCGACGACGGCAAACCCGGCCCCGTGTTCGCCGGCGCGGGACGCCTCGATGGCCGCGTTGAGGGCCAGCAGGTTGGTTTGCTCGGCGATTTCCTTGATCGTGGTGGTGAACGAGGTGATGCGGTTCATCTGTTCGCTGAGGGCCCGGATGTCCGCCGTGACGCGGTCGGCCACCGCCACGTTTTGTTCCGATGAGCGTTCCAGTTCGTTCATTGCCGCCACACCTTGCTCGCCGGCGCGGGTTGTTTCGTCCACGGCTTGTTTCACGCTGTCGGCGCTCTCGTTGACGCGATCGATGGATTGGGCAAACATGTTGACGACTTGGGCCCCTTGTTCCGTTTCCTCGGCCTGTTTGGACACGGCTTCGGCAATTTCGCCGATGGTCCGGCCGATATCGGCCGCTTGGGCCGTGGTCTCCTCGGCCACGGCGGCCAGTCCGGTGGCCGCCTCTTCGATGCTCCGCGACAGCTCCATGTTGGTGGCGATCAAGCGCCGCAGCTGGTCGACCATCTCGTTGAAGCGCAGGGCCAACTCGTCGATCTCGTCGCCCGGCTGGGCGCTGATGTGCTGCGTCAGATCGCCTTCCGCCAGGCGGTTCATCCCGTGGCGGATCTCCTCCACGCGCTGGCCTATGGACCGGGCAAACAGGTAGGCGCCCGTCGCGCAGACGGCGAACAAGACGAGGCCGATTCCCAGCATGACCAGAATGGTGATCAGCTGGCTTGTTTTGAGGGAATCAAGAAGGTGCTGGCCTTGCTGATGGAGGTTGTCGATCGCCAGCTGCAGTTGCAGCAGGTCTTTCTTGTCGACGACGGCGATCAGCTTCCACCCGGTGAGCGGGTTGGTGACGAAATGGCCAACTTTTTCCACACCATTATGCGTGTACTCGAACGTCCCGGTTTCCCGCTCATACACCGAGGACAGGAACGGAAATTTCTCCTTGACGTTCTGGCCGATCAGCGTTTTGTCTTGGGGGTGGGCGAGCATGACACCGTTTTTGTCGGTCAGGTAGACGTAGCCGGTTTGGCCGATTTTGATTTGTCCCACAAGGTTGATCAGCTTTTCTATCGAAATGTCCAATCCGGCGACGCCGATCACCTTTCCGTTGTGAACAATGGCCTTGGCCACGGTTACGATAGGTTTACGGGTAAATGCATCGAGATAGGGGTCGGTCCAGACTACCTGATCCGGCTGCTTGATGGCGGCTTGGTACCACGGGCGCGTGGTCGGATCGTAGTTGCGATAGTCGTCATTTGTCAACGGGGCAATATAATAGGCACCATCGGGCGTGCCGTAGTAGGCGTATTGGATTTCTTCATACGTTTTCGTGAACCGTTCCAGATACGGGATCAGCACCGGATTGAGGGACGGTTTGTTTTTTGGGGGCAATTTGGCGTACGGTGTTCCCTCTGCCGAACCCGACGGGAGTGCCGCGTGGTTGGCGAGGCGTGCCGCCTGTTCCGATTGGGTGATGACGTTGACCAGAGATTCTATTTGCTGTAGGAAAAGGGTAAAGCCCTGATTGATCTGGGTGTCGATGGCGTCGAGGTTTTTCACGATCGTCTCTTTCGTCGTATTGCTCATGGACCGCATCTTGAGCTGGCTGTCGGAAAGGTACCGGTTCACGTCTCCGGCAAACCGGTAGAACAGAATGCCGAAGCACACCGTGTAGAGCAGCACGGTGAACAGAACGATGGCGGAGATGGATGAGGAAAGTTTCCATTTGAGCGACAGGGTGCGCCACCACTGTTTCATCGATGAGAAGCACCTCCTACAGACCCTGCCGGAGGGGGGCCATGGATGAATGCGTTTCCAAAATCTCCGCTCCATTATAGTTGGTGGCAAAGTCAGGTTCAATAGGGCGAAAAGCCTACGCTGCTTTCCGTCCGTTCATGAGATGTTGTTTTTCTAACATGAGTGGGAGATAAATTGCGGTATTATGGAATAAAAAAGGCCGAGCCGTTTCTGCCTTCCGCAGCATTGTCCAAAAAAGAAAAAGGAGAGCGGCACCCACTTCAATCCAGTTGCCCGCAGGCCCCATCGGCTGGTTGCGGTACACGGTAAAGCCCAGGGTTTCCGTCCAGAAGGCCAGTGCTTTTTCCTGATCTTCCACGTAAATGGTGACGGTGGCGATTTGTTTGATCATGGTTTTCCTCTTTTTCGTTCGCCTTGTCCCTCTCCGCAACCCCCGGCTCTAAGTCAATAACTGTGGATGGGAGGTCAACCAAGCCAAGGGTATAAAAGCGAGGAGCATCTTCCGCACATAGATTTCGCGGTTGCGGAACCCGTAGCTGATTCGTTTGAGCAGCTTGATCTTGGTGTGCACGCCTTCCGTGTAGCCGTTCGAAACACGCCAGGTGTGGTAAGCCAGAATCGCCTCGCGCCAGCGGCGGAGCGTGCGTCCCCACTGCAGGAGCGCGGCATCGCTTGCCGACTGGGCCTCAAAGATCACGCGGTCCAGGATGGCTGCGGCTTCGTCTCGATTGGAAGCACGGTAAACGTCTCGCAGCTGCTCTTTGACCCAGTGAAAGTGGGCCACGTTCTTGTGATGCTTCCGAATGGCGGCAAGCTGGGCAGCTTGGCGTTCGGTGAGGTCGTCCTCGTTCTTCAAAAGCGGCCATCGAGGCAGGCGTACCCCGGTCACCTGCTGTTCCACTAGCCGTGCTTCGTCAACCCGCCGATTCGCGTCCTGGATGACGTGAAACGGATCCGCCACGATGACAGCGCCGGGCAAAGCGCGCTTCACGGCATGGCGCCAAGCATCCTTCAGGTCGATGCACACGGCCCGAATCCGCCGACGAACCGTCTCCGGCAGCTGGCGCAAAAAGCGCTCCAGTGTTTTCATGCGGTCATCCGGCAAGATGGCCAAAAGGCACCGTTTTGGCCACACGCATGTGACCGTAACCATCATGTCACGGCCACGATAGCTGTGTTCATCAATGCTAAGCACGAAGGCATCGACATCCCGGAGGGCTTCCTCGAGATTTACCTGCTGGTCTACGTACCGAAGGAGCAGACGGCGCAAGGTGCTGCTGCTTGTTCCGCTTTCCTGGGCGGCACGACGGAAACTGCCCGCTTTCAGGCGCTGGAGCAAAAGGGCTTCGGCCCGTTCGGTCCTGCGTGCCCAGGGGCGAATACCAGGAAAGCGTTCGGTGAACACTTTTCGACAGGCCGTGCACTGGAAGCGCCGGGGACGTACCCAGAGGTAAACCGGTTTCTCGTTGCACCAGGTGTGCAGCTTCCGTTTCCATTCGCGCGCACGATCGTAGACGCGGCGTGTCAGCTGTCCACAATCCGGACACCGCGCTTCCTTACGCGGCCGACCGGCGTAGATGTGAATACCATCGGATTGATGCACGATACGGTAAACAATCCACGATTGTAAGCCGAACATTTCTGCGGTAAGCTTGTTCATAGGCGGTCGCGAGCCTCCTTCGGGATGTGATGTGCCTAACTATCCCTTGGCTCGTCGACCGCCTTTTCCTCTTAGATCCCACACTTTTTAGCGTAGAGCCGCAACCCCCTTGACAAGGTGGATTATGTATGGTAGTGTTTATCGTGTCAGGCGAACAATCCAAACATGCGTCGTGCGGGAGTGGCGGAATTGGCAGACGCGCTAGACTCAGGATCTAGTGGCCGTTGAGGCCGTGGAGGTTCAAGTCCTCTCTCCCGCACCACCCCTCGCGAGCAAGTCGGACGTCGGTCCGGCTTTTTCTTTTTTCTTGCGTGAGGACGATGCCCCCCCGCCCGGCGTGGACGGCGGGCGGGGGGGATGGAGGTCGGAATCGGTGGGGGGTTGCCGATCAATTGGCTGCGGCCGCCGGCACCACTGAGGCGAGGCGGTCGTAGAGCCGCTTCAGCGCGTCGACTGCCGCGTCGAGGTTTTCGGCGTCGACGGTCGCTTCGAAACGCTCGACGTACCGCTGGCGGGCGTGGCGGTAGCGCGGGTCGTACCAGTGCTCGAGGAGCAGGCGGGCCGCCGTGGCGAAATCATAGCGGTCAAGGGCTTCGTGGATGGCGGCGCGGATGGTGCGTTCCAAGCGCTTTTCAATCGATGCGAGGGCTTCGCGCCACTGGATTCGGACCGTTTCCGGGTTGAGCGGGGCGTATTCTGCCACGATGCGTTGCACCCGCGTTTCGAGTGTGGCCGTCAGCCACACGTGGATTCCGGTTTCCTTCCGTTCCATGATCCATTTTGGGGTCATCAGCTTTCCGATCCGTCGGCTTTCGGCTTCGAGGAAAATGAAGGGCCTGTCCCCCAAGCGATCCAGTGTTTCAAAGAGATAGGCTTCATAGAGCGGCTGCGACGGCTGGCTCCCGAGGCCGATATGGCCAAACACCGAACCGCGGTGGGATGCGCAGGCTTCCAAGTCCAGCACCGGATAGCCGTCGGCGGCGAGGCGTTGGAGGATTTCCGTTTTGCCCACACCCGTGTTGCCGTGGAGGACGATGAAGCGGCCGTTCCAGGACGGCGCTTCATGGAAGGCGAGCACATGGCGCCGGTAGGCTTTGTAGCCCCCGACCAGGCGCAGGGCGGGAATGTCCATGAATTGCGCCATCATCGACACGAATTTGCTGCGCAGGCCGCCGCGCCAGCAATAGATGACGGGAGTCCGGTCGCTTGCGAGGTTCCGGATGGTCTCGACGAGCTGCGGCAATTTGGGGGAAACGAGCGTCAGCCCCAACTTTTTTGCCTCGGTTGCCCCCTGATGCTTATAAACGGTTCCCACTTGAGCCCGTTCGTCGTTGTCCAGCAAGGGAACGTTATGCGCGCCCGGGATGTGCCCTTCGGCAAATTCCCCGGGTGAGCGCACGTCAATGTACACCACATCAGCACGTTGGCGGACCTCGTGAAGGGAAACGTCCATGGTTGTCACCTTCTCGTGCGAATCTATCCCCATTCTTCTCATTTTACCCGATTTTGAAGCGGTTGTGTGCAGAAACAAGCGGTGGTGAGCGACGGATGGATATGATACGATCGAATAAGACATGCGAGCAAGGGGAGCGCCCTTGCAGAAGTTCCGCTATGGAACGGCAGACCAAGACGGCGCCTTGTGTTCAACGCGTTCTCCTCGCCAGCCCCTTTTTGACGGCCAACCGCGGCAACACGATTACGGTGCGGCGCATTGCCGCGGGGCTGCGTCGACTGGGCCTTGAAGTGGAAACGGTCGCCTACGCGGAGGGAAACGCGGTCTTTTCCCCGGCGGATGTGACCCACGTGTTCCACGCCTCGCGTTTTGCCCGCTTCTGGCGGCGCGAAATGGGCCATCTGGCGCCGCCGGCCCCCCTGGTGGTGACGATGACGGGGACGGATGTGAACAGGGACCTGTTTGACGAGAGCGGCCGGTACGACGTGTTCTGGACCCTCGAACGCGCCGCCGCCGTTGTCTTGTTCAGCGAGGAAGCGCGGGAGATGCTCCGGACGCAGTGGCCGGGCGATCCGGCCAAGCTGCATGTCGTGCCGCAGGGCCTGTCGGCGTTTCCCGATGTGCCGCCGGAGGACTGCGCGCGGCATCTCCCGCCGAAGCGAGGGTTTACCTTTCTGCTCCCCGCCGGCATTCGGCCCATCAAGAACGTGTTGTTTGCCGTGCGCGGCCTCAAGCGTCTCCGCGAGCGGGGGATGGAGGTTCACCTTGTCATCGCCGGCCCGGTACTGGATGCCGCCGAGGGGGAGCGCGTGCGGCGCGCCGCACAGGAGGAGCGGGAATGGGTCGCGTATGTCGGCGAGGTGCCGCACGCGTGCATGCCTGCCCTCTACGCGCAGGCCGATGTCGTCCTCAACACGTCGCGCGCCGAAGGGCAGCCGGCGGCGCTGATCGAGGCGCTCCATTTTGGCGTGCCCGTGTTGGCTTCCAACGTCGCGGGAAACCGGACGATCGTGCGGCAGGAGGAGAACGGGCTGTTGTATACCGATCTGGACGAGGAGGATTTCGCCGCCAAGGCGGCGCGGCTGGTGCAGGATGACGCCCTGCGCCGGAGGTTGGTGGAAGCCGGGCGACGCGACGTGGCGGCGCGCTTTTCGGCCGAAACGGAGGCGCGGCGGCTGCTCGCCATTTACCAGGCCGTGCGGGACGGTTGCTGACGGACCTGCATGCGGTACAATAAAGGGTGCGTTCGTTTCGTGTATCGAAACACCGAACGTTGAGGAGGCGTATGCCGTGCGAAAACAAGGGCTCCCGCGTTGGGCGATGATGGCACTGCTGTTGCTGCTCGTGTTCTCGCTCGTCGCGTGCAGCCAGACGCAGGTGCCCGAGCAAGGGCAGGGCGGTGAAGCGGACGAGCCCTTTCACATCGGCGTGATTCCCACACAAAACCAGGGCGAGATGCAGAAGGCGATGAACAAGCTGGCGCAGATTCTGGAAGAGAAGCTCGGCCGTGACGTCGAGATCAAGGTGTATTCCGACTACAACGGTGTTGTCGAGGCCATGGGCTATGGCCACGTCGATATGGCCTTTTTTGGCCCGCTGACCTACGTCATCGCCCACGAAAGGAGCGGGGCGGAGGCGATCATCACCCCGCTCATCGACGGCAAGCCCTACTACTACTCGTACCTGATCACGCACAAAGACAGCCCGTGGAACTCCATCGACGACGGGGTCAAGCATTCCAAGGAGATCCGCCTGGCCTTCGGCGACGTCAACTCTACGTCGGCTTCTCTCATCCCCGGGCTGGTGCTGAAGAAGCAGGGCGTGTTTGAAGACCAGAACCAACACCAATTCAAGTCGGTCGTCTATACGGGGAACCACGACGCGACGGCGCTGGCCGTGCAGAACAAGCAGGCCGATGTTGGGGCCATTGACAGCGCCATGTTCAACGTGCTGAAGAACGAAGGCAAGATTGATGCTGGCGCCTTCAAGGTGATCTGGCAATCGGAGCCGCTCTTTCAGTATCCGTGGGCGGTGAAGAAGGACACGTCGCCGGAGCTGATCAAACAGCTGCAGGACGCCTTTGTCGGCATCAAAGCGCGTAGCCATTGCCCGCGTCCTGATGCAGAAGCCGAAGATGATCCTCGGCGACGAGCCGGTGGCCAGCCTCGATCCGGTGACGGCCCGCTCGATCCTCGCTCGCCCGCGGCTTGACCGTCTACGACGGGCCGCCGGAGGGCGCGTAACCGACGATGTGCTGGCCGAAATCTATCCCCTTGACGCGGTCGGCGTGTGACCGCGAAAGGCGATGAAACGGGAGGTGCGCACGATGACGGAGCGCGAGCGAATCCGGCTGACGGCGCTGTCGACCAAGGCGGGGTGAGGGTGCAAGATCGGTCCCCAGGACCTGGCGCACGTGTTGCGCCACTTGCCCCAGTCGGAAGCCGATCCCCGGCTGCTCGTCGGCTTTGAAACCTCCGACGATGCCGGCGTGTTCCAGCTGACCGATGACCTGGCCCTGGTGCAGACGGTCGACTACTTTACGCCGATTGTCGACGATCCCTACTGGTTCGGGGCCATCGCGGCGGCCAACGCCCTCAGCGACGTCTACGCCATGGGCGCCAAGCCGCTGACGGTGCTCAACATCGTCGGCTTTCCCATCAAAAAGCTGGACCCGGCCATCCTGGCCGATATTCTGCGCGGCGCCGCCGACAAGGTGCGGGAAGCCGGCGCCACCCTGGTAGGCGGACACTCCATCGACGACCAGGAGCCGAAATTCGGCCTGGCCGTCACCGGTGTTGTGCATCCTGCCAAGGTGTGGAAAAACTGCGGCGCCTGCCCGGGCGACAAGCTGATTCTGACCAAGCCCATCGGCGTGGGCATCCTCACCACGGCGATCAAGCGCGACCGCTTGGATGAGGAGGGGACACGTCGCGTCACCCAGGTGATGGCCACGCTCAACAAGGCGGCCGCCGAGGTGCTGGCGTCCTTTTCCGTGCACGCCTGCACCGACGTGACCGGTTTCGGCCTGCTGGGCCACGCTTATGAGATGGCCGTCGGAAGCGGAGTGGGGCTGCGCATCGAGGCCGGTCGCGTCCCGATCTTGCCCGGTGCGCGGGAGCTGGCCGCCGAGGGCATCGTGCCGGGCGGGTCAAGGGCCAACACCCAGTGGTTGGCCGACAAGGTCGACTTTGCCGACGGCGTGGACGAACCGACGCGCGTGGTGCTGTGCGATGCCGTCACCTCGGGCGGTCTCTTGGTGGCCCTGCCGGCCGATGAGACCGACGCGGCCCTGGAAGCGCTGCGCGCGCACGGCGTCGAGGCGTCCATGATCGGCGAGGCGGTGGCCGCGCACCCGGGCCGCATTCGGGTGATCCCGTAACCGGGAGCGGAGCCCCCTTCAGCACACGGTGTTCCGACGATGCAGGTCTTTGGACCTACGAAAAGATAGGTCCAAAGGCCTGTTTTGTTTTTGGGTGATGCCTCGTGATGCTGTTTTCACTTTTTCCTACGCAGAAATTCGGTATCATCTTTGTGAAGGGAAGCGACAACGAATGATGGGAAAAGAGCGAAGGGATGTAATGCGTTTAATACATAATATGTCAGTCAAAAAGAAATTGATGAGCATTTTCCTTTTGATCCTTGTTCTGTTCACCGTGGGCAACGCGATAGCGTGGGGAATGTTGCGGTCCGTGGCCCAGGATGTCGTCCGCTTGGAAGCGGAAGGCCAAATGATGACGCAGATGATGGAGCTGAAGGCCCAGTTGCGTTTGCTGTCCCTCCGCGTGCTGGAGTACCTGCTCAATCCGGACCCGCAGATGCTAGAGGAGTACCGTGCGCAGCAGGAGGCGTTTGCCGCCCAGGCCTTGCAGGTGCAAAAGCGGCTGCAGCCGGAACAACAGGCGGCCTTCCAGCAGGTGTTGGCCCAGTACGCCGCGTTTCGGCAATTGGTTGAGGAGCGGCTGTTGCCTGCGGTGCAACGCGGCGATGCCACCGAAGCCGGCCGATTGGAAGAGGAGATGGCGACTGCCCGCCGCGCGCTGATCAACGAGATCGACCGGCTGGTAAAGGCCGAGAACGATCAGTTTGCCGCCGTTTCTGCCCGAACGCAAGCGAAGGCTACCTTCACCTCCACCATACAGACGGTCGTTTTGGTTGTGGCTTCGGCTGTGGGCCTGACCGTCGCGATTCTGTTCACACGGTACCTGGCGCGGCCGCTGGCCCAAATCACCGCGGTGGCCCAGCGCGTGGCCCAGGGCGATCTGCGCCTCGAAGCGCTTCCCGTTCGTTCGCACGACGAGCTGGGACGCTTGGCACAGGCCGTCAACGAGATGGTGAAACAGTTGCGCGGGATGATTCACAACGTACAGAACGTGGCCCGGCAGCTGGCCGATTCGGCCGACGCGCTGTCGTCGGGCGCTGCGCAGACGTCCCAGGCGGCGCGGGAGATTGCCCAGTCCGTGCAGGCTGTGGCCGGCGGGGCCGAGTCGCAGGTGCGGGCGACGGAGGAGAGCGCGCGGGCGATGGAAGAGATGGCCGCGGGCATCCAGCGCATTGCCGAGGCCATGGGCAAGGTGGCGCAAACGGCCGCGAACGGGGCCCAGATGGCGGAAGGGGGTAGCCGGTTGGTCCAGCAGGCAGTGGGACAGATGGAAACGATTGCCGAAGCTGTGACCCAGACGGCGCAAGATGTGCGTGCGCTAGCCAGCCGGTCCCAGGAGATTGAAACCATCAGCACCGTCATCACCGAGATTGCCGAGCAGACCAATCTCCTTGCCCTCAACGCCGCCATCGAGGCGGCACGCGCCGGCGAGCACGGCCGGGGGTTCAGCGTGGTTGCCGATGAGGTGCGCAAGCTGGCGGAGCAGGCCAAAGGCTCGGCGCAGGAGATCGTCTCCCTCATCCGTACCATCCAGGAGGAGACGCGGCGGGCGACAGACGCCATGGAGGCGACGACGAAGGAAGTAGTGGCCGGCAAGGAAGCGGTGAGCAAGGCAGGGGAGGCCTTTGCGCGCATCGTGTCCGCCATGCATACGGTGAATGGAGAGGTGGAAGAGGTGGCCGCCGTCTCCGAAGAGCTCTCGGCGGGTTCCGAGGAGGTGACCGCATCGGTGGAAGAGGTCGCGCGGCTGGCGCGGGAAGCGTCGGGGAGCGCCGAGCGGGCGGCCGCGTCCACGGAAGAGCAGCTGGCCTCGATGGAGGAAATGACCGCCTCGGCCGCGTCGCTCCACGAATTGGCCAAGACGCTCCGAGAAACGGTGGAAGTGTTCCGCGTTTGACGGCAGCGCACGGCGATCGCAGGCAACGAAAGACGCCTCCGGCGAGGACACGAGGGCGCTCAGCGCGCGGACAGGACGGGGAAGACGCACGGTCGGGCGTTACGGGCGGCCGACAGGGAGGGTATCACCGGGAAGGGGATCGACGAGAATGCCTGCCTCTCTGAGCGCTTGGCAGGCGCGGTCGAGGCGAGACACCTCGGGGGCTTGCAAGGTGTGCAGGTGCAAACCGCCGGTGAGGGAAGAGAGAAGGGGCGCCCGCTCCGCGCGCACCTTGCCGATAAAGCGCTGCACATCTTCACGTGACCGGATCATCAGTGTGCCGCGCAGCTCGCCATAGATCGGGTGTTCGACGATCACGTCGACGACGTTCACACCGTGGTCAACGAGGAGCAGCAGCTCCTGTTCCGTCTCTTCCGGGGTGTGGCGGCAGGCAACGACGCGGGTGATGAGGGGGGGATTTGGCGCCTCCAGCCACACGTAGCCCTGCGGCGTGGCGACAATCGGTTCCTGACGTGCTTTCAAGAGGGCGATGTCCTGCACGATCACCTGTCGGCTGACGCCCATTTTCCCGGCCAGTTCGGTTCCCGTCACGGGGCCGTTTGCCGCTTGTAAAAGCGCGACGATGGCACGGCGCCGTGCTTCGCCAGACAACTTCCGTTTGGGCGCCATTGAGCCCACCCTCCTTAGGTTCGGCGTATCCTCGTGGTTCTGGGTTCATTATAGCGAACGGCGCGAGGAGATCATGGCCTGGCGGCGCGGGGGCGTGTCATGCCGGCGGAGGTGCTTACGACTTTGGAATTCGGGCGATATTGCCGTAACGTAAAGGCATCACATCAATGGTGTATACGAAGCGAAAGACGAAGGGTGCCTTTGAGATGCGCTGCCAAAGAGTGAAATAGGACTGTTAGTCGATTGCAACAAAGGGTCCTCCATGCTATTTTTTTGCTGAATGGAAGAAGATTGGAGAAGGATTAAAGTGGGGTTGAACTTGTTTGTGTGGGTGTTGCGGGGGGTTGTCCCCGAATTTTAAACGTGATTAATGGCTCTACACTTCCTTCCCGGACAGCGAAAATGGTGTACTCGTTTTGTCCCGTTTGAACACTGTAGATCCAACCTTTTTCAGGACAGTATCCAAGATAGTAGTGTTCTTTTTCTTTGATTTGTTGTAAAAACGATTCCTGTGAGAAGGATCCCATAGCACAATCCCCCCTAAGCAAGAAAATTTTACTAGGTTGGGATACCTTTTTTTAATACGACAAAAAAGAGAAGATTCGACAACTTGAAAAAACAACTTCTATGATCAATTAGCTTTTTTAGACGCCGAAAAATGTCGTCTTCGTCTTTTTCTCGTCGTTTTCAAGGGGTTGTGGGTCAATTCAAATGAGAAAAGGGTCAAAGCCGCATCGAGTGAGGGTACCTGTCCTTTTCCCTTACGAGGATGGAAGGGGACAGGTGCCCTTTCGATTTGCAACGACCGGTTTTCCTGTTAGATCGCCAGACGATCTTCTTTACCGACTCAGATGTCAAGGCGGACTTTTGAAATTAAAAAAATGCTCACGCAGTGCTTGCTGCGTGAGAAATTGCAGGCAGATCTTCCGGTTCTCATCTCATCGAGCCCATTGGAACGCATTAGGGTTTGACCAAGATCTTCACTTGGTCTTTTTCGTTCATCAGCGTTTCAAATCCTTCTGTTACGATCTCCTCCAGCTTAATTCGCTTCGTAACGAGTTTTTCGGCTGGGAAGTATCCGCGTTTCATCAATTCCATGACCGCCGGGAAAATGTCACGGTACGCAATAATGCCTTTTACATTCCGTTCTTTCAGGACGATGTTGTTCGGCTGAATGCCGGCTTCTTTTTCCCAGATGCTGACGATGACCGTTTCCCCTTCAAAGGATGTACTATCGATCGCTTGTTGCAATACTGTCGGAACGCCGGTTACTTCAAAGGCCACATCGACGCCACCACCGGTCAGTTCGTGAAGCTTTTGCACCGGATCTTCTTCTCTCGGATTGATGACAGCCGTCGCACCCAACTCTTTCGCTTTTTGCAGCCGTTCCTTGGAGACTTCCACGGCATAAATTTCAGCAACACCGGCCGCTTTTAACGCCTCGATCACCAGAAGCCCGATCGGACCGGTTCCAAAGACGGCGGCTTTGTCGCCGGGTTTGAGCTTGCTCATTCGAACGGCATGCAAGGCGACGGCCGCCGGTTCCACCAGGGCGCCTTGCTCGAAGGAAAGGCCTTCGGGCATTTTGTGAACCATGTACTCGTCCACCACGGTATACTCCGAAAATCCGCCGCCGCCTCCGGAGAGGCCGTGGAACCCGAGCTGCTCGCAAAGGTTGTATTTTCCTTTCAAACAAGCTGGACATTTTCCGCAGCGAAGAATCGGTTCAACGACAACCGGATCTCCCTCCTTGACCTTCGTAACGCCTTCTCCGACCTCGACGACTCGGCCGCAAAATTCGTGACCCAGGATGACCGGCGCTTTGTCACCGCTCAGGGGATGCGGGTCTTTCACCGGAATGAAGATGGGGCCGGCTGCGTATTCGTGCAAATCCGTTCCGCAGATCCCTGCCCATTCCACTTTGATTTTGACTTTTCCTTTTTCTACTTTCGGTTCCTCAACCTCTTCGACGCGAATGTCTCTGGCGTTATACCACCGTGCAGCTTTCATGCCGATTCTCCCCTTTCGTAATTAATCTTTACATTTTTACTGTAACTGAAAATGAGATTTCTGAAAGTGATGTTTGTCACATCATTCCCTCGCTAGCGAAGACGTTGTCCAAATAGAAAAACAGCCGTTCGCATGCACCATCCCGGCGTGGACGGTACCCGCTGTCCGGACCGCGGCGGCATACGGACTGGTTGCGGGGTATCCGGACGGTACGTTTGCCCCAAAAAGCTGACCACCCGCGCAGAAGCGATGGCCCTGCTGTATCGCGCGTTGATGGCTGACGTTCCGACAGAATAAAGACGGGAACGACGGTGACCACTCGTTGACGGTGGAAAACGGCCCTTGCTACAATGAAAGCAAATCCTCGCTGATAACTGGACACGTCCATACCATACGGTGACCATCCACTAGGGGTGCTCCGTTCGGGGCTGAGAGAAGGCGCTTGCGCCTTCAACCCTTGGAACCTGACCTGGGTAATGCCAGCGAAGGGAAGTGGGTGGGTCGGCTCACGAATGCCCAACGCATGCTTCGTGCCGCAGACCGCCCGCTTGTCGGGCGGTTTTTTATTAGGCGTCAAAGGGAGGGGGAAGAATGGCGACCAGCGCGTGGCTGTGGCAGGAAGCACAGCCGATCTTCGCGCGCATCATGGCCCACCCCTTTGTGCGGGGGTTGGGCGACGGCACGCTGCCGCAGGAGAAATTTCGCTTTTACCTCTGCCAGGACTACGTCTACCTCATCGACTACTGCCGCGTCTTCGCCTTGGCGGCGGCCAAGGCCGACGACCTGGACACGATGAAGCTGTTCGGTTCCCTGCTGTCCGAGACCCTGCATACGGAGATGGACATCCATCGCCGCTACGCGGCCCGGTTCGGCATGGCACCGGAGGAGCTGGAGCGGACGGAACCGGCGCCGGTGACGGCCAGCTACACGTCGTTTTTGCTCAAAACGGCTTACGCCGGGACCATCGCCGACATCCTGGCCGCCGTGCTGTCGTGTCAGTGGTCGTACCATGAGATCGCCCTGCGGCTAAAGGCGGCCGGAAGCAGCCCGGCTGACTCGCCCTACAACGCGTGGATTGACGCGTACGCCGCGGACGAGTTTGGCCGGCTTGGCCGGTGGCTGTGTGACAAGCTGGATGCGCTCACGGCCCACGCGTCCGAGGCGGAGCGGGGCCGCCTGCGGGAGCTCTTTGTCACCGGCTTCCGCTTTGAGTACCTGTTCTGGGAGATGGCGTGGCAAGAGGCTCGCTGGCCCCTGTGAGGAGGCGCGCGATGCTGGTCTTTGACGACGTGTGGTATGCCCACCGCGACGGCGACCGGATTGTCCCCGTCCTCGAGGGCGTCTCGTTCCACGTGGGGAAAGGGGAATTCGTCAGCCTTGTGGGCCCGAGCGGGGCGGGGAAGAGCACGATCTTCCAGCTGATCGCCGGGCTGCGCGAGCCCGATCGGGGACGCATCGCCGTAGACGGCCGTGCCGACGGGCGGCTCGGGCGGGTGGGGTATATGCCCCAGCAGGACTCGCTCCTGCCGTGGCGTACGGTGCTCGACAACGCGGTCCTCCCCCAGGAGATCCGCGGCGTGCCGCGGAAGGCGGCGCGGGAGCGGGCGCGGCGGCTGCTCGCGGAGTTCGGCCTCACCGGGTTTGAGCGGTCCTATCCGCACCAGTTGTCCGGCGGGATGCGCCAGCGCGTGGCTTTCCTGCGCACGGTGATGACCGATGCCGAGCTGCTCTTGTTGGACGAGCCCTTCGGCGCCCTCGATGCGTTCACCCGCGCCGCGATGCAGGAGTGGCTCCTGGATGCGCACGGCCGCCTGGGGAAGACGGTGCTCCTCGTCACCCATGACATCGAGGAAGCCGTCCTCTTGTCCGACCGCATCTACGTGCTGCCCGGACGGCCGGCGCGCCGTCTGCACGAGGTGGCCGTGCCCTTGGAGCGCCCGCGGCGGTATGGGCTGGTGACCACCCCGGCCTTCCAGCGCATCCGCCGTGACGTGCTGGCCCTCCTCGCAGGGCAGCAGGGCGCGGCGGGAGGCGAGGGACGGTGAGGCGGGTGTGGACGGATCGGGCGTGGGCCGTTGGGGGTGCCCTCCTGCTCGTGTTGCTGTGGGAGGCCCTCGTGCGGGCCCTCGCCGTGCCCCACTTTATCCTTCCCGCGCCGAGCGGCATCGCGCGGGCCCTGGTGGAGCGGTGGGAGGCGCTCTTCCTTATTCATCTGCCAGCCACGCTGGCGGAAGTGGCCCTGGGCCTCTTGCTGTCCGTCGCCGGCGGCGTGCTCCTGGCCGTGGCGATGGTCGCTTCCCGCTGGGTGGAGCGGCTTGTGTACCCGCTGGTCGTCGTTTCGCAGACGATCCCCATCATCGCGCTGTCGCCCGTCTTTATCCTGTGGTTCGGGTACTCCGTCTGGACGAAGGTGGCCGTCACCGTCCTCGTCACGTTCTTTCCCATCGTCGTCAACACGTACGACGGCCTTACGCGCACGCCGGCGGCACTGGTCGACCTGCTGCGGACGATGGGGGCCACACGCCGGCAGATCTTTTGGAAAGCGCAGGTGCCCGCCGCCCTACCGGCGTTTTTCTCCGGCCTGAAGGTGGCCGTGGTGTTCAGCGTCATCGGGGCCACGGTTGGCGAGTGGCTGGGCGCGGAGGCGGGACTCGGCTATTTCGCCCGGCGCGCGTCCCACAACCTGCGCGCGGAGGAGTTATTTGCCGCCGTCGTCGTGCTGTCTCTGCTCGGCATCGCCCTCTTCGCCCTGACCGCCTTTGTCGAGCGGCGCCTGCTCGATTGGCACCGCGCCGCCACCGGCAACACGGATGGGCGGCCGTAGCGGACCACGGGAACCGGGGACGGTCGGGACGTGTGGCGGGCCCCGCGCGGGGGAAGCGGCACCGCGCGCGAAACGAGCCGGCCGGGGAGGGGGCGGCGTGGTGCCGGGGAGACGGTTTCCCGGTCGGGGTAGAGAAAGGATCGAAGCGGAAGGATAAAGGAGGAAGCCGCGATGCGTCGCATAGGCAAACGCCTCAAGGGGTGGATCGGCAAGCGGGCGGTTCTGCTCGGCTTGGCGGGGCTTGTGGCCCTGCTGGGCGGCTGTCAGACGGCCACGCAGGCCCCGGGAGACGAGGCCCGGAACGCCGGTGCGGGGAGCGGGAGCGAAGCCGGGGACCTGGAACCCGTCACCGTGATGCTCGACTGGTACCCCAACGCCGTGCACGCGTTCCTCTACACGGCACTGGAGAAGGGCTATTTCGCCGAGGAGGGGCTTCAGGTCGCGTTCAACATGCCGGCGGAGACGAACGACCCGCTGCGCCTGGTGGCCAGCGGCGAGGTGATGCTGGCCCTCAGCTACCAGCCGCAGGTGGTGATGGCCCGGGCGGAAGGGATCCCCGTTCAGTCGGTGGCGGCGGTGGTGCGCCATCCGCTCAACCACCTGATGGTGCCGGCTGACTCGCCGATCCGCTCGCCGAAGGACCTGATCGGCAAGAAGGTGGGGTACTCCGGGAGTCCCGTGGATGAGGCGTTTGTCAAAACGATGGTGGAACGGGACGGGGCGGCGTACGACGGGGTGAAGATGGTCGACGTCGGCTGGGACCTTGTGCCGGCCCTCAGCACAAGGAAAGTGGATGCCCTGATGGGCGGCTTTATCAACCACGAGAAACTGCTGATGGAAAAAGAGGGCTTCCCCATTCGCACGATCGACCCCACGCGGTACGGCGTGCCGGACTACTACGAGCTGGTCCTCATCGCCAGCGAACAGACGGTGAAGGAGAAGGCCGAGACGATCCGCAAGTTCTGGCGCGCCGCGCAAAAGGGCCAGCAGTACGTGGTGGAACATCCCGACGAGGGGCTGAACATCCTGCTTGCCCACCAGCAGTCGGAATTCCCCCTCGACCCCGACGCGGAGAAACAGAGCCTGCAGATGCTCTTGCCCCTAATGGACGCCAGGGACAAGCCCTTCGGCTGGCAGGATGAGGCGTCCTGGGACGCAGTGGTCACGTGGATGAAGGACACCGGGTTGATCCAGCAGGCCGTTGCGGGCAACAGATGCTTCGTCAACGTGGCGGAGTGACATCGGAGCGATTTGATGCGTCATGGAAGGAAAAAGACGGGAGGCGATTGCCATGATTCCGCGCGCATTGACCGTCGCCGGATCCGACAGCGGCGGCGGGGCCGGCATTCAGGCCGACCTCAAGACGTTTCAGGAGCAGGGCGTCTTCGGCATGACGGCCCTTACCGCCGTAACGGCGCAAAACACCTTGGGCGTCTCCGGGGTGTGGCCCTTGCCACCGGAGGCGGTTGTCAAGCAGATCGAGGCCGTGGCCACTGACATCGGCGTCGATGCGGCCAAGACGGGCATGCTGTTCGACAGCGCCATCATCGAGGCCGTGGCCGAGGCCGTGCGGCGGTTCGCCATCGACAAGCTGGTCGTCGACCCGGTCATGGTGGCCAAGGGCGGCGCGCCCCTTCTCAAAGAGGATGCCATTGAGACGCTGCGCCGTCGCCTGCTGCCCCATGCCCTTCTCGTCACGCCCAACATCCCCGAGGCGGAAGTGCTGACCGGGATGACCATCCGCACCCGCGCCGACATGGAGAAGGCGGCACGAGCCATCGTGGCCATGGGGGCTAAGGCGGTTGTCGTCAAGGGCGGGCACAGCGACGGGGAGACGGCCGACGACCTCTTCTATGACCGCACGCGCGTCGAGGTCCTCTCGGCGCCGCGCGTGGCCACGCGAAACACCCACGGGACGGGATGCACCTTCTCGGCGGCGGTCACCGCGGCGCTGGCCAAAGGGGAGGATCTCCTGTCCGCCGTGCGGACGGGCAAGGCGTTCATTACCGCTGCCATTCGCGAGGCCCTCGACATCGGCGGCGGCCATGGCCCAACGAATCACTGGGCATACCGCGCGCAACGCGATTCGTGAGGATCCGGGCGCGACGGGCGCAGATGGGCCCGCGCATTGCGAACAAGCGGATTGCGCGCAGGGGAAGCGTTTGACGCGGGGTCGGCGGCCCCGCGCGTTTTTCTAAGCTCCCCGCCGGCCCTCCGTTCTGGTACAATAAAACCAAACGACTTTCTTGTCAGGTCCTCATGCGAATCTGTTCCCGGGAGGTCACGGCATGCCGAACACGCAGCTCTGCGAGTTTTGCGAGGAAACGTATCGGCGCCTGCGTCGGGTGTGCGCGGACATCGAGGCGTTCCTCAACAGCACGACCCTCGCTCAGCTGGTTGAAGAGGCCGGGGGTGACCGCGAGGAGTACGAGGAGTACTTCCGTCTGTACCTTTCCGATTTGCGGCATCTCTTGGTCAATTGCGAAAACGCTTGTGAGCGGCTGGGCATTGTGCTTCGTCGAGCCAAGTTCAACCCCGAGTTTGCCGAAGAAACGCTGTATAAGGTGTACCACAACTGCGTCGACCTGTTCTACTACCCCAAGGGCGAAGTCTACGCCGAGGATGGGCGTTACTCGTACACCGGGCACGATGCGATCATCTTCCGCAAACCGGTGCCGGAACGCCTGAAGCGGCTTACCCTTTCGCTATCCAAGACCTTCGAGTACCTGCGCGACGAGCTGCAGTATTATGAGACCGACTATGTGACAAAAATGCGGATGCGTTCAACGTCCTAAGCGCGTCCTGAGGCCCGGCAACCGGCCGGGTTTTTCCGTTCGAGGAGGTGGGTCCGCTGCGTCTGTTTGTCGCCGTGGAAGTGGATGCGCGCGTGAAGAATCAGGTGCGCGCATGGCTGCCCGCGTTGCGCGGGGCCTTGCCCTTTACACGTTGGGTTCCGATGGACAACCTGCATGTCACGCTGCATTTTCTGGATGAACAACCGCCGGCGCGGGTTCCCGAGATCGTTGCTGGCATGCACCGTGTGGCGCGGGAGATCCCGCCCTTCTCCCTGCGCCTCGGTCCGCTCGGTACCTTCGCACGGCAGGGGGTGCCCACCGTCCTGTGGGTCAGAGTGGAAGGGGACGTGGCCGTGTTGCGCCATGCGCACCGCCGGTTGGGAGAGGTGTTTCGCGACTGGGGATACCGCCCGGACGCGCGGCCGTATACGCCTCATCTTACCCTGGCCCGGAACGGAACGCGTCCGCTGCGTTCCGATGAACTGGCGCACTGTGCGCCGGGAACCCCAATGGCGTGGCGCGTGAACGCCCTTGCCTTGTATCGCTCGGAACTCCATCCCACCGGTGCGCGGTATACGGTGTTGGCGCGCGTTCCGTTGCGCGGGGAACGGCAGGGTGCCGAGGTATGAGATTCCGACGTGCTGCGTATGCATGGTCTTGTGGAGGGAACAGGAACTTGGCCAATCCGTCACGAATGAGTAAGGAGTAGGGAGGACCTTACGGAGGTGAGTGACGTTGCCGTTTACGCCAACCGATGTTCGCAGCACGACGTTTCCCGCCGCGTTCGCCAAAGCCTACGGTCCCCTGGTCGCCTTTTATGTTGGCTGTCGTGCTGGCAGTGAGGCGGAGCGCGATGAACGGTTCCGGCATGCCATCACCCGCTTGCTGGGCGAGGGATGGTTGCGCCGGTACGACGGCGTGGTGTCTTTTGAGCGGTTTCTCTACGTTTGCCTGCGATTTGCCATGGCCGACTACGCCCGGCGCGTGAAAGGGATCTCGCCGCCCGGGACACGGCATATGGAAGGGTGGGCCTTTCCTGCCACATCGGCACCGGTAATCACGAAGGCAGAAGAAGCCTTCCTGATGGACTGGATTGCGGGCCTCGACGTCAAGGACCGCTTGGTGCTGAAACTGACGTACTGGGATCTCTTCGGCGGCCTGACCCCCGAGGAGGAGCGGTACCTCTCCGTGCAGAGCGGATGGCAGCCGGAGGTCTGGGAACGGGCGCGTGTCGGCTTCGAGGCGGATGTGCGTGTCCACGAACTGATCGCCGCCTATGGTTCCGGTTCCGGGGATGCGCACCCGGTTTCCGCGACCGGCGCCGGCTGGGGGGGCATGGAGCTGTCGGCCGGGTCGGCGACGGTGGCCGAGCTGCCCGTGACAACGCAGGTGGTGGCCTTCAAGGGGCATAATCTGGAACAGGTCGGCCGCGTGTTGGGGTTTCCCGGCACGGCGGTGGAGCAGCGACTCTACCGTTTGCGGCGGAAGCTGGCCGACAAGGGCGACGCCGATCTTCTCGACCGCTGGGTGGCGAAACAGCTGAAACGCCGCGCTGTACGGGCAGAATTGTCCGACGCGCTCATCGCCCGCTATGTCCGCGGGGAACTGGCCGACGCCGAATGGGCGGCCCTGGAAGCGTGCCTGGCCGCCACACCGGTGTGGCAGGAGCGGGTGGAGGCGTGGAAGCGCGCCCACATTCCGCCGTTACCGGACCATCTAGCCGCGTGGGTAGACGATTACGTGCAGAAGGTGACCGAATGTTCCGACGACCTCCCCCGCGTGGGCGTTGCCCGGAAGGGGGAAACGGTTGAGGTGACGGTATCCGGTGCGCCGCTCATCGCCGAGGAGGCGGTTTCCACGCCGGCCCGGCGCGCCGACCACTATGCCCAGGCGATGCGGGTGCACGTCGGCATCATTCCCTTGCGCGCGGAACTGTCGCTGACGGCAACGGTTAACCGGTTTGGACAGTGGCGTGTGGAGCTGGGATGGGCGGGCGAGCACGGTCCGCTCGTGAGTGTCCCCGTTGTGTGGCGTTCGGCTTCAGGGGAGGAGAAACGGTGGAAGACCAATTTGCGCGGGCGGTGCGAGGGCTGGCTGAGCCCCGGTGTGTATGTCCTGGCGCTCTCGCGGGAGCCCGTCGCGGAAGTGGCGTTTACGAGCTGACCGTCAGTCATTGTGTGCGGCGGATTGGGAAAGCGGAACGTGGGGCCGGAAACAAACGGGACCGGGGGCGGTTTGCCTCCCGGTCCGTTGTTTTGACCGCGGCCACGAAGGGGCGGCATTACGAGCCGATGTATCGCGCGTAGAGGGATTTGGCCACGGCGGGTTCGTCCGTCCCTTGCACCAGAACCCGGCCGTCGGGGAACACGACCAGCGTGTGGGCATCGGAGACGGTGACACGTAGCAGGAAGCGGTTCCGTGTGACGGGGCCTACCGCAGCAAGCCGCGCTTCCAAATCGGCCAGGTTGAGAGCCAGGGGCTGCGGCGGGGTGATCTGCACCGTGTTTCGCCCGCACAGCGTGGTGACGGTGCCGGCCTCACGCTGGGGATCGAGGAAGTCAAATCGCCGCCGGGCGCAGCACGGACAGTCGGGCTTGCGAGCGCCGTCCAACTTCATGGCGCTGACGTGCCCTTCCCACAGGTCGAAGTAGCGCAAGACCGGGGTGAGCTTATCCGTTGCCCCGACGAGCAGCTTGAGGGCCTCTGCAGCTTGGTACGAGGCCACTACGTGGACGATCGGGCCAATCACCCCGACGGTGTCACACGTTTCCGTATGTGCGGCCGGTGGGCTGTCGAAGAGACAGCGCAGGCAGGGGGTGATGCCGGGACGCAGGAGGGCCACCATTCCCCGTGCGCGAATGACCCCGCCGTATACCCATGGGATGCCGTGCTTGACACAAGCGTCATTGAGGAGGAAGCGGACCTGGAAGTTGTCCGTCCCGTCGAGAACCAGGTCCACGTCGGCCAGAAGCGTTTCAGCGTTGGTGGCGTTGAGATCGACAATGTGCGGCTCCACCGTCACGTCGCTGTTGATGCGGCGCAGCTTTTCCGCCGCCGCCACCGCTTTGGGCAGGTGGTGGTGCGCATCCTCCTCGTCAAACAGCATCTGCCGCTGGAGGTTGCTCATCTCGACCACGTCGCGATCGATGAGCCGCACGTATCCCACGCCGGCGCGCACCATGTGGTTGGCCAGCACTGTCCCGAGGGCGCCCACACCCACGATGGCCACGCGGCTTTGCGTCAGCCGCTCTTGCCCCTCGCGCCCGATCGGGGCGAAGAGGATCTGCCGCGAGTACCGTTCCCACAGGCGGTCCATGCCGAAGCCCCTCCCGTCAGCCGCCGCTGACCGGCGGCAGGATGGCGATTTCGTCGTCCGGGGCCACAGGACGCGTCGGGAGCGCGTAGGCCAAATTGACGGAAACGGCGCAGCGTGGCAGCAAGTCGGCCAGCGCCGGACAGGCGCGGGAAGCGGCATCGAGCACGTCGGCAACGCGTGCGCCGGCGGGGACGGAAAGGATGAGCTCGTCTTGCCCGGCCCGTTCGGCCAGTTCGGCAAAAAGCCGCACCCTAATGGTCATGGCTGGTCCCCCTTTGGATTGGCTCCGAGCGCCATCGCACATCGCACTGGTTCTCCCTACACCCTACCACATGAGGGGCCGTTCTGCCTAGCGTTTTGCATGGTGGAGCGGGGGCGGCGAAAACATGGCGATTTCGGAAACAGCGTGTACATCGCCCGGCTCACATGGGGGTACGCGGTGTACAATAATAGCGATGGGAGGGAAAAGCGAGGTGAGCAGGTGGCCAGTCGGGACGATTTTCACCACGACCCGCACGTGCGCAGGGGAATGCGACAGAATCGGCGCGCCCTGCTGGCGGCTTTTGCGCTGACCCTGATTTTTGCCGTTGTCGAGGGCTTCGGCGGCGTGATCGCCGGGAGCCTGGCCTTGCTGTCCGACGCCGGGCACATGGCCGGCGATGTGCTGGCTCTGGGCCTGTCACTGGTTGCGGCCCTTTTGTCTGCCCGTCCACCCCGTGGGGGTTACACATACGGGTATCTGCGCTTTGAAATGATCGTCTCCTTTCTCAACGGCTTGGCCCTTGTGGCCGTGGCCGGGTGGATTGTCGTCGAGGCGGCGCAGCGGATCCTCCACCCGCCGGAGGTCCAGCCGGGTATCATGATCGCGGTTGCAGCCATCGGGTTGCTCGTCAATCTCGTCGTCGCCGTGATCCTCGGCCACTTTGGCGACACGGAAAACCTCAACGTGCGCAGCGCGCTGTGGCACGTGTTGGGCGACCTGTTCAGCTCTGTCGGCGTCCTCTTGTCGTCGGCGGCCATTTGGCTGTGGAACGTGCGCTGGCTTGACCCCGCAATCAGTGTCCTGATTGCCGTGGTCATCGGACTTGGCGGCATACGCGTTACGGCCCAAGCCGGACGCGTGCTGATGGAAGCGGCGCCGCGCGACATTTCCGTCGATGCCATCCGCGAGCACCTGCTCCGCTTGGACGGCGTAATGGATGTCCACGAGATGCACCTGTGGTCGATTACCAGCACCCAGCATGCCTTTAGCTGTCACCTGCTCCTGGAACACGGCCGCGATCCCCACCAGGTGGTAAAGGAGGCCACCGCGCTTCTCCGGGACCGCTTTGGCATTCGGCACAGCACGATGCAAACGGAATCGCTTCTCGTACACGGAGAGGAGCACCGGCGCCACCCGATCTTTCGGGATCGCGAGGCCGACGCAACGGTGACGTCCGAATGCCTCACGACGGAACCCGACGATTACCCTCCGGCGCGGCAGCCCGTCAAAGGGACATAGCGCCCGGATGGACGCGGATTTTTTCTTGCTTACGGATCTGAACGCGAAGGCCGAGGCGGCGTGGGCGTGCATCTGGAAGGGTGCGGTACGGTACCGGGGTGCGGTACAATGGAGCGGGAGCCACACGCGCCCCGGCCTGCATCGAAGAGCCAGCCGCGGGCCGGTGGAGCTCAACCGCAACGAGGGAGGGCGTGAGATGGACGGGCAAAACCTGACCCACTTTAATACACAGGGGCGCGCGCGGATGGTGGACGTGTCGGGCAAACCGGCGACGAAGCGCAAGGCGGTGGCCGCCAGCACCGTGCGCATGGCGCCGGAGACGCTGGCGCGCATTCGCCAGGGGGGCGTGGAAAAAGGCGACGTGCTGGCCGTGGCCCAGGTGGCGGGCATTCTGGCCGCCAAGAAGACGCCCGAGCTTGTCCCCATGTGCCATCCCCTGCCTCTCACTGGCATCGACATTCGCTTCGCCTTCCCCGACGACCGTACGCTGCGCATCGAGGCGGAGGTGACCACCACCGCCCCCACCGGCGTGGAGATGGAAGCCCTGACGGCAGTCAGCGTCGCCGCCCTCACCGTGTACGACATGTGCAAGGCCCTCGACAAGGCGATGGTCATCGGCCCGACATACCTCGTTGAAAAGCGGGGCGGCAAAAGCGGCGATTTCGTGCGGGACGAGGTTCCGGACGCGCAGTGGGGATGAAACCTGGCCACGGGCCCTGGAACAATAAAAACAGCACCCGAGACCCAGCCCTTGCGGATGACGTGCAGCTGTGGCCGCAGGGGCTGTGTTTTTGGAGAAGGTTTCGTTGGAATTCTTATTCAGATATCGTTGACGCGTTTCTTTTTCCAGGGTTATGATGGAAGCGGAGTAAGGAGATAACCGGGAATTTTACGTAAGTTCAAGGGCAACAATCCAAACCCCAACCCTGGCGAGAAAACAGAGGAACATTTGTCGCACCTTTCGTCACTGGCCGACAAGTTCGACTTGTTACCCGTGACTCATTCTTTTTTCTTATCGGAGGGACATGACGTGACCGTATTTGCCGCATTGTTCCGGATGGAATGGCGCCTGTTCCGAAAGGATCTTTTCCTTTGGTTGGCGCAAGGGCTATTGTTGCTCTATTACACGGGAGTCGGAGGGTATTATCACCGGTATCCCGACGGGATGTTTGATGCCGGGGGCATGTTTAAGACCATGTCGTATTTGATGAGCATGGGCGTGATCATGATCGGTCTTCTCGCGGGCGTGCTTTCGGCCCGCCGGGAGCAGTCTGCCCACTTTGCCGAGGTCATGGCCTCCCTGCCGGGCGATGCCTTTCGCCCCTTTGCCAAACTTTTGGCCTGGGCGACGGTTGTGTTGATCTTTTTCCTCTCGGCTTCTGTTGCGACATTGGGCCTCCAGTGGCTGATGCAAAGCCCGCTTCTTCGTTATTGGCCCGACACCGTCGCTTATCTTGCGGTTTTCTGGGGTCTTCCCCTGTTAAGTGCGGGTATCCTCGGGTACGTGCTGGGCGTGCTGGTGACGTCAAAATGGATTTATCCCCTCATCTTTCTCGTTTGGCTTACGCTCACGCCCTACAATGGTTGGCTTGAGTGGTTCCGTCTCCCGCACGCGCTGACGTTGTGGCTGAATCAGGGTGAAATCGATGATCCCGTGTTCAACAGTTACGAAGGCCTCGCGGTTACCGCGGCGGCGTTTTGGCGTCACATTTTTTTGCTCCTCCTTTCGTTGTCGTTGTTGGCCGCATCCCTTCTTGCCTGCCGTCTTCGCGACCGAACGCGGAAAGAGAGGATTGGGCTGGTCGCGCTTGCCGTGCTCCCCTTTGTATGCGCGTTGGCACTCGTGTCGAAGGTCAATCCCTACCCAGAGGGGGAAAATGTTGCTCTTCTTGGCGGACTGGACATGCGTCACTATGAAGAGGTGCAGCAACAATCCCCCCTGGGGAGCTCGTACGCGCGCCCGCCTTCTTTTTCCGTTCGGCAGGTTGTTTTAGATGTTGAACACCAGGGGTACCGCATGACGTACACCGCTGAACTCGGCATCCAGACCCAGGGCGATGTCGACTGGCTGGAGTTCACCCTCTACCACGGATACACGGTTCAGGAAGCGAAACTTGGCGAGCAAAACCTTCCCTGGGAACGGGAAGGGGATCTCCTGCGGCTGAAATGGCCGGGAGGAAAAAAGGAAGGGACGATTGTGTTGCGCGTCGAAGGTTCCCCGGGGAGCGGCGGCGTGCTGAAGCCCCAGGCGATTTATCTTCCTTCGGGGTTTCCCTGGTACCCAATTCCCGGAAAATGGCGTGTGGCCGAGAGCATTTATGCGTCACCCGCGTTTGGGTATCAATTTCCGAGTCTTTTTCTTAATTTGGAGCTTGAGGAACCGTCGGATTTTAAAGTTTGGATATCTTCCCCTCTCAAAATTTACAGTAACCTGCCAGAGGCCGGTGCCAACGCGTTTCATGGAACAGCTTCAGGGCCAACCCTTCTGGCTGGAAAGCTTGTGGAGGCGCGCGTGAACGGCTACCGGATCGTCGCGCCGCCGGATCGGATCAACCGTGTCCCCGTGATGCTGGCTCATCTCCGGGAGAACGTCAAGCGTATGGGGGAACGGTTGGGAGTACCTAATTATTCCATACCGTCCAATGTTTTTGTCGTGCCGCTGTATAGCGCGCAGGGGGAGCGAAATTTACCGCTCAGGGTTTACCGCGACGCGATTCATCTGGATGAATACTTCCTCCACCTTTACTATGGCAAGGAAGGGGACTTCCTTGCTCAATCAAGGGGCATGTTGCCCGCTTTTTATTGGTATAGTCGCTACCGTGAATCGGACGGCTACGCCCCGTTTTTCCTAACCGCCGTATACGAGCATCTCTATGAAGGATTCTCGCTTTCTTCCTACCTGGATCAACCAATGCCGGCGACCTATCAGAAGGCGGTCCAAGAGATCTTGCATCTGGAGCGGCAAGGGAAGACGGTCGAGGTCAAGCGGAAACTTTCAGCCTGGTACAAGAGCTTGACAGCCGGAACGACAGGGAGGCTGGAGTGGTGATCATTCAAATTGAACAGGTGCAGAAAGCGTTCAGAAAGAAAACGGCGTTGGAAGACGTGACATTGACCATAAAACCGGGCATCTTTGGGCTTTTGGGCCCCAACGGGGCCGGCAAGACCACCTTGATGCGCATCTTGGCCACCATTCTCCGCCCTGACCGGGGTTCGATAACGGCCGACGGGATCGATTGGGCGCGCGACGCCTACCGGGTGCGGGCGATGCTCGGGTATTTGCCGCAGGACTTCGGCGTTTTTCGCAACGTTACGGCGCGTGAGGTATTGGCGTACATCGGCGCACTCAAGGGCGTGGAAAAGGGGCAACTGAAACGGCAGATCGACGCGGTCCTCGAGGAGGTGAACTTGACGGCGCACGCGGACAAGAAGGTGGGCACGTTCTCCGGTGGTATGCGGCGGCGACTCGGCATTGCGCAAGCCTTGCTGGGCGACCCCAAGCTGATCGTGATCGACGAGCCGACGGCGGGGCTTGACCCCGAGGAGCGGGTGCGTTTTCGCCTCCTCCTGCGCCGCCTGGCCCGGGAGGAGCGGGTGGTCGTCCTTTCCACGCACATTGTGGGAGATGTGGAAGCCGTGTGCGACCAGTTGGCGGTGATCAAGAAGGGGAAGGCCCATTCCTTTGCCTCTCCCGAAGAGTTGGTCCAGGTTGCCGATGGCCGGGTTTGGCGCTGGGTGGGCGACGCCCGGGAATACGCCTTGCTGGAAGAGAGGTACCGCATCGTCTCTTCTGTGTCGCGGGGGAGCACCATGGAAGCGCGCATCTTGAGCGACACGCGGCCGAGTGAAGCGGCCGAACCCGTCACCCCCTCGCTGGAGGAGGGCTACCTTGCATGGATCGGCGAATGATGTTCCCCCCGCTGTGGCTCGACCTGCGCGCGATGGGCTGGAACTTTTCCTTTCCCCTTGTGGCGCATCTGGGAATGGTGCTTTACCTTTACTTTGGCCAAGGCGGCCGGGTGGGAATGCTGACGGCGGAAACCATTCTGAAAACGGTCGGCTTATGGTCGCCGCTGTTGATCACGTTTTGGATTGTGGCCCTGTACCAGGACTGGGTCGAAAGCGATGGGAAGGAGACGTTGCTGGCACTGCCCTACAAGAACTGGGTTTTTGGGATCGGACGCGTCCTCCGCACGACAGCGCTCTACGGGTTGTTTGTGTGGGGCGTGGCCCGCTTGCTTTTCCTTTTTAGCCCCGACAGGGGTGTGTCGCCGGTGGTGTGGGTGATGTTGGCCACGAGCATCCTGTTCTTTGCCGCGCTGGCGTTTTTCGCCGTTGCGCTCACCCGGCGCCTGGTCTATACGTATCTGCTTGTGGCTGTCTTTTCCTTGGGGGAAGGAGTGCGCGTGTATGCGTCGAGTCTTCGGGTTGGCTATTCGGTGCTCTCGCACAGCACCGTCTCGTTTAATCCTTTTCAGACGGTATGGCCGTTGCCCGGTACCAGCCCGCTTCGGGTGACGCTGATCTTGTTTGTTGCGGCCCTGCTTCTCCTGTTCCTGGGGCAACTGCTCGTGAACCGGCGGGAGTATCTGCTGGGGTGATTCGCTTCGGTTTTCCATCCCCCTTTAACGTACAGGGCCGCAAGCCCATGGTGGTGCGCGACCATTCGTGGAAAATCTGATGGGGCGCAAGATTCCCTACGTCGGCTTGCGCACAGGGAGGAGGTGCCCAATGAACCGGTTAGGGGCAGTCGCCTTGGGATGTGCCGCGTTTGGCTCGTTTTTCTTCCTCAGCTCTGTGCTGGCCCTGGCCAGCGAGTCCATGCAGGGGGTTGTACGCGGTTCCCTACGCCTTATGTACGAACCGGTTCTCCCCATCTTTAAGTGGTTTGCCTTTGACGACGATGATCCCAGGATTCTCTACCCCATTCTCCTCGCTTCTGCGATGTGGGGGATTCTCGGCGGAGCGGCGAGCGCTTTGGCAGCCTTCTGCGCCCGACGGGAGAGAAGACGCCTGGCGGCTGTGGTGACGGGGGTTGGCATGGCCCTGTTCATCGCGGGCGCCCTGCTCATCGGCAACATTGCCCAGAAAAGCGTGGTGTACCGGACCTGGATGTGGGGCGGGACGGCGGTTCTGGTGCTGCTGGTGGCTGCCGCCGCGGTTTCCTGGACGATAACCGCGCGCTCACCCTGGAGGGCCGTGGGCTTGTCCGTCTTGCTTCCCCTCGTGTGTTTCAGCGTGCTGTTTTCGATCGCGCAGACGTTTCCTACTCTTTATGAACCTGACGGAACGGGTTGGGATGATTATTCGGCAGCGGCTTCCGTTTTGTTGGGCGGCTTGTCGGCGGTGGTGCTCACCCCCGTCTTTACCGTGGCGGCGCTTGTCGGGAAGCGCCTGAAGAGGGATTGAGGGTGGTGAATCCGTGGATTTTTCTGTGGTGGTTCTCCCACGCCGTGTCGGTGATCGCCTTTGGCTATGCCGTTTGGAAAACTTCGGCGGGGTGGGTGCTGGTGAGCCACTCGTCCATGCGGGGTTGGCCATTTAAGTTCCTTGACCATCTGGCTTCCGGGTTAACAGTTCGATTGGGTTGCTTGCCGTGCTCTCGTTGTTCCAGTGAGTATTGTCATTTGCTTTTGTTTGGTAGAAGTTCTTCGGGGAAGGGAGAGAGAAAGGGGGATGGTCGTGGACGCGATTGGGTTTTTTATCTTGCTTATCTGTAGTGTGTCTCTGTCATTTTTGTCGGAATGGATCTTGGCAGTCATGCGATCGCAGCTCGCCACGCAAATGACGCTTCCCGTTCCACTCATAAACGGATTCTTTTTTTTCTCCGACCTGATTTTTTCTTTAGGAATTGGATTGTTGTCCTTTCTCGTTGTTAGAAAAGGAAGGATATGGAAAGCTCTTCTGGTGTTCGCTCTTGGAGTGGGAATGCTGGTACTGTCCGTCGCCGGATTTTACCGTTGGGTTTCGCCTACGTTGTGGGTGGAACCGGGAACGGCTCCTTTTCGGTTTGCCGTTTTTGCGCTCCTCATCGGATTGGTCGGGATGTTTGTCCGGCTGCGAGCCCGGCGAAAGGGGCATGGGTCGAGCTAACCGGGCCATAACCGACCAACTCCACATGCCCATCCGTGGGGAGGGCATGCATCAGAGAGAATGCGGGGGAGATCCATCAAAAAAAACGCCCTTCCGGCGGCCTTGTGCCACCCGGAAGGGCGTTTGCTTTTGCATCGGTCGCGAAACTTATCGTGCCGCGACGGGCGTGGGCTTGTTTTGGCTGTTGGCCATGGGCTGTTCGAGCAGCTTGTTCAGGCCGCCAACCCACAGTTCCTCGATCTTGGCCATCTCCTCGGCGGTCAGCGGCGGGCAGTCGACGGCTTGGGCGAACTCCTTGAGGTTCTCTTCGCTGGTGATGTTCGGCAGCACCGTCTTGACCGACGGGCGGGCCAGGGAGAAGAGGATGGCGGCCTGGCCAATCGTCCGTCCCGTGTCGGGCCCGTACAGGAATGACAGCTGGCGCACCGCCTCCAGCCCGGCCTCCATCCACTTCTTCGGGCGGTGGTTACGGTGATCGCTCTTGTCGAAGTGTTTGTTCGGGTCGTAGGAGCCGTCGAGGAGACCCGAGGCGTGAGGGACGCGGACGATCAGGCTGACCTGCTTCTCCTTGGCCACGGGGAAGAAGTCGCGCGCCGGGTCCTGTTCGAGCAGGTTGTTGATGATCTGCACCGAGGTCATGCCCGGCCGGTTAATCGCGGCGAGGCCCTCTTCGCGCCACCCCAGGTCGGGGCCGAGGGCGACGCCGTAGGCGCGGATCTTGCCTTCCTCCTTCAGCTTTTCGAGGGTCTCGAACACCGCGTCGTTCTGGATGACTTCCATGCGGCAATTGTGCAGCTGATAGAGGTCGATGTAGTCGGTGTTCAGACGCTTGAGGCTGTTTTCGCAGGCCATGCGGATGAAGTCGGGGTCCCACCGCTGGGGCAGCTCGGAATGGCCCTTGCGCTCGCCGGGGTAGGAGTAGATGTCGTAGCCGAACTTGGTGGCGATGACCACCTTGTCGCGCATGCCGGCAAAGGCTTCCGCCAGCATCGTCTCGCCGCGCCCCTGGCCGTAAACATCAGCCGTGTCAAAGAAGGTGATGCCGTATTCCTCGTAGGCCTGGCGCAGGAGCTTGATGCCGAGCTTCTCGTCGGTCACGCCCCACCACTTGGTGGCCACCGACCAGACGCCGAAGCCAACTTCGGATACCTCTATATCGGTGCCGTATAACTTCCGGTATTTCACCGTGGTCACCTCGTTTTTCCATTGGTGTATCACTTCTCATTGTACCACAACGGTTGGTGATTCGAAATGTGGCCATGGCAATTTTGTGGCGGGTGGTGTACACTCCCCATGAAGCCTTTTTCGTATCCACGGTTTTGCGCATGATGGGACGAATGGAGCGAAGGATGGATGTACCGATGGATCAGGCCGCTGTTGTTTCGACTTGACCCGGAGACGGCCCACGAGTGGGCGGTGGGGGCGCTTGCCACCGTGCAGCGTGTGCCGGGCGCGCTGGCCCTCTTGTCCCGCGCCTTTGCCGTGACCGATGCGCGCCTTGCGGTCACGCGGTGGGGCCTGCGCTTTCCCAATCCGGTTGGCCTGGCGGCGGGCTTTGACAAGAACGCGACCGTCTATCCGGCGCTGGCCGCTCTCGGGTTTGGGTTTGTCGAGGTGGGCACAATTACGCCGCGGCCGCAGCCCGGCAACCCTCGTCCGCGGCTGTTTCGCCTGCCGGAAGATGAGGCGGTGATCAACCGGATGGGGTTCAACAACCGTGGGGCGGAGGCGGCGGCCCGCTCGCTGGTGCGGCAGGTGTGCACCGTTCCCGTCGGTATCAACATTGGCAAGAACAAGGACACGCCCAACGAGGCGGCCCTCGACGACTATCGCCGCTGCCTGCGCGCGCTGTATGCCTACGGCGACTACTTTGTCGTCAACGTCAGCTCTCCCAACACGCCGGGCCTGCGCGCCCTGCAGCGCGCCGAGGCCCTTGGCCGCCTGCTCGAAGGGGTGCTGGACGAGGCGCGGTCCCTGGCGCGGGAGACCGGCGCACCGGCCAAGCCCGTTTTGGTGAAGCTGGCCCCCGACCTCGACGTGGAGCTGATGCGGGAGGTGGTGCGCGCCGCTCTCGACCAGGGTGTGGCCGGGTTTGTGGCCACGAACACGACCGTCGATCGCGCCGGGCTGAAAAACCGCGTTCATGCCCACGAAGCGGGGGGACTGAGCGGCCGCCCCCTCGAGGGGCGGGCCACGGAAATGGTTCGCCACGTGTACCGCGCGACGGAGGGACGGGTGCCGATTGTCGGCGTGGGCGGCGTGTTCGACGGTGCCGGCGCCTACGCCAAGATCCGTGCCGGGGCGAGCCTGGTTCAGGTGTATACCGGCCTGATTTACCGCGGGCCGGGGATTGTTCGGCGGATCAATCGCGAACTGCTTGCGCTCCTGGAGCGCGACGGGTATCGTACGATTGACGAAGCCGTGGGGGCCGATGCCTAGACACCGTTGACAGGGAAAGCATCGGCAGTCAGTGGCGGGATACGGCCGTTGGTGCCCAGGGCTAACGCACGGACGAAAAACGTCTCTTGCCCGTTTTGGCGGGCAAGAGACGTTTGTCTATGGTGGGCTACCGGATCGTCGAAGGGTCGCATCCCGCAAATCACGACGATGAAGCGCCTGTCGGGGCGCGGCGAGCCGCAGGGGGCGCTGGTCCCCCGAAGTCTTCCCACGTGGCCATCTGAGGCCAGCACACGCGCGCAAAATAGGCCCAGGCCATGAGCGTGGCCGCGGCGGTCAGGGCGAACGGCACCGTGGCCAGCTCGTGATAGAGGGCTTCACCGGTGGCCCATGTGCCCATGGCCGCGCCGACGTTGCGCGCGATGTTGCGCAGTCCGGCCAGGAGGTCGCGCTGGGCGTCGGGCACAGCCTGGAGGATCTGCCCGTCGGTGACGTTGGCCAGCAGGGTGAACAGGCTGCCCCGTATCAGAAAGAGGAGGACGAATAGCGGAACGGGCAGCGAGACGGCCAGGACGGCAGCGACAAGGGCATTGAGCGCAAAGAGGCGTCCGGCCGTGCGGAAGGTTCCCCATCGCTCCAGCAAGTAGGGGGCCAGCAGGGCGGAGAGGGAAGAGGCCAAGGCATGCACGGCCAGGAGGGTTGCAGTCGCGGTATCGTCCCCTCCCAGCTGTGCGCCGACGATGAGGTTGGCCAGCGGGGTCACCAGGGCGTAGAGCAAGCCGCTGAGGATGCTAAAACCGGTAAACACCCACACCGGGCGCGGCAGACGGGCGGCTCGGAGTGCACCGATTTCGTCACCACGGTGCGGCGCGGAAGGCAAGAGACAGGCGCGCGTCAGAGTGCACAGGGCCATCGCGCCGGCGGCGACCCACAGTTCGGCTTGGTAGGGAGTGCTGCCCGGCAGTGTACCGGCCAGGGCGCCGCCGAGATACGTGCCAAGGGCGGTGAAGGGCGTATACGCGACGAACATCATGCTGAACGCCCGCATACGCGCGCGGCCGTCGGTGCAGTAGCCATACAGCAGCGGTACTTCCGCGGTGAGAAGCAGCGCCAGGCCGATCCCGTAGACGGCTTGGGCCAGGGCCAGGGGGAGCAATTCCCGTACGGCGGCCGTTGCGGCGGTTCCCCCGCTCATCAGGGTGAGGCCCACCAGCAGCACCGCGCGGCGTCCCCATCTGCGGCAAAGCACGATTGCCGGAAGGGACGCGGCGCCCATCACCAGCGTGGAAAACGAGGTGACGCGTCCGATTGTTGCTTCATCATACCCGAGGGCCAGCAGGTGCAGGTTGAGCACCATGGCGATCAAGCCGACGCCGAGACCTAAAAGCGGTTCGCCCAGCAGAAAGCGCCGCACCCCGGGGGGAAGGGAGGCGAGGCTGCGCAGGTACGCGCCCACAGGCCGCCGCTCCTTTCGTAAACCGGATGGTTTCAGCCACGAAAAAAGCATACCACATCTTTCTACGATCGGGGAGGCACGAGGCGTGCCGATGGACGGCATAATCGCGGGGGAGATTGCCATCCTATTGAATGTTGGCGCGCGGATCTCCGCCGCCGGATCATGAAAGGAAAGGGAGGATTCCCATGCACCGGCAAAACCAGCAGCAACAACTGCAGCAACTGCGGCAAGCTGTCCAGCAGGTGCAGCAGGCGGTGCAGCAGGCGCAGGTTGCCGTCAATCCGCAGCAAAAGCAGCAGCAACTGCAACAGGCGCAGCAGCAGCTGCAGCAACTCACGCAGCAGTTGCAGCAAGCCCAGCAGAGCCTGGGTGCACAGCAGGTGCAGCCGGTTCAACAGCAACTGGCGCAGGTGCAGCAGCAACTGCAGCAGTTGCAGGACCACCAATCGCCATTGCAATAACGTGAACGAAGAAAAGTCGCCGGCCGGCGACTTTTCTTCGTTACTCGTTTTCCTTTGTCTTGGCCGAGATGACCCGGAACTGGCCGCGACGGTAATGGGGGCCGAAGAGGGTGGCTTCCCGCGCCCGGGGATAGTGTTGTTCCAGGCGGGCAAAAAAGAGGTCTGTCCACACCTTGGCCATCACGTGGAGGCGCTCGGCATAGTCTTCGTAGCGGGCAGCCCCTTCTTCGCCGTAAGCGTCGAGGTAATCGCCGACCGGCGTCTGCAGGTTGGCGCGAAAGGAAAAGGCCTGTTGAACGGTGCGGAACGCTTCTTCGTCCATGGCGAGGATGGGTTCGGCGATCACTTCTTCCAACGTCTGCAGCGCAGCGAGAAAGAACTCGTTCTTAGCCCCCTCCCAAAACGCCTCGCCCTGGGCAGGGTTGATGCGCTCCCACCAGTCGTCTTCGTGGTAATCGAACAGGGCGTCCAGGATGTAATTTTCGATCCGCTCCTGTGGCGTGTTGCCGAAGTCGTCGGGTCGCTCCTCGATCTGCTGGAGAACGTCGGGCCAGAAGCGGTAGGTGACGCGCAGTCTGCGTAGCATCTCCCAGAATGATTCGATCATCCATTCTTCCAGGGGCAGCACGGCCGACACCTCCTCCTTCAGTATAGCGAAACGGTACACGGGTGGCAGGAGATTTCCGGTTGGCCGCCGAAATCCGACTTCACCACAGATTTCCGCAGTCGACGCAGGAGATGCGGACAAAGGGAGGCGTGTTACGTGCAGACGACGTCACTGGAGACGCGCGTGCGCCGCTTTGCTGAACGCGTGCGTACGATTAAACATTATGAACGGGCCTTGGCCCTGCTCAGCTGGGACGCGCAGACGATGCTCCCCCGAAAGGGCGTGGAAGCGCGCGCCCAGGTGATCGGTACGCTGACGGAACACCAGCTGCGCCTGCTGCTCGACCCGCAGCTGGCTGAGGATGTGGAGGCGTTGACCGAACCGGAGGCGGCGGCGCGGCTCGAGGAGCCGACACGCGAGGCCGTACGCCTGGTAAAGCGGGAGATCGAGCGGCGACGAGCGGTTCCGCTGGAGTTGCAGCGCGCCTTTGCCGAGTTGACCACCGAGGCGGAGGCGGTCTGGGCCGAGGCGCGCAAGGAAAACGACTTTGCCCGCTTTTCGCCCTATCTCGAGCGGATTGTGGCGATGGTGCGCACCTTTGCCGACTGTTGGGGGTATGACGGCCACCCGTACAACGCGCTGCTCGATGATTATGAACCGGGCATGACGGTGGACAAGTTGGATGCGCTTTTTGGGGAGCTTTACCCGCCGCTTCAGGCGCTGCTGGATTGCGTGCGCGGGGCCGGGCCCGTTGACGCGGCCTTCCTGCGCCGCACGTTTCCCGTGGATCGGCAGCGCGCCTTCGTTGAGCGCGTGCTCGCCGACATGGGGTTCGATTTTGACGGCGGCCGCCTTGACGTCAGCGCCCACCCCTTCTGTACGGGCATTCACCCCGGTGACGTGCGCATCACTACCCGGTACAACCCGAACGATTTTGTTGACGCCTTCTTCAGCGCCCTGCACGAGGGCGGGCACGCCTTGTACGAGCAGCATCTGCCGACGGAGTGGGCCGACACGCCCCTCGCGGAGGGCGCCTCAATGGGCATTCACGAATCGCAGTCGCGTTTTTGGGACACGTTCATCGGCCTCAGCCGGCCGTTCTGGGAACGGTACTATCCGGAGGCCGCCAGCCGGTTTCCGGAGGCGTTCGGTGACGTCTCCTTGATGGCGTTTTACCGGGCGATCAATCGGATTGAGCCGTCGCTCATCCGCGTCGACGCCGACCCGCTTACCTATCAATTCCACATTTTGTTGCGGTACGAGCTGGAGAAGCAGCTCCTGACCGGCGATTTGGCCGTGACCGACCTGCCCGCGGCGTGGCGGTCGCGCATGCGGGCGTACCTGGGGATCGAGCCGCAGACCGACGCCGACGGGGTGCTGCAGGATGTGCACTGGTCGGCGGGGCTTTTCGGCTATTTCCCCACGTATACCCTGGGGAACCTCTACGCCGCCCAGCTGTATGACGCGATGCGCCGCGAGCTGGGCGACGTGGACGAGCGGGTGGCCCGCGGGGAATTTGCTTCGATCCGCGCCTGGTTGGCCGATCGCGTGTACCGGCACGGACGCCGCTACTTGCCCGAGACGTTGATCCAGAAGGCCACGGGCGAGCCGCCGACGGCGCGGCCGTTCATTGCCTTCCTGGAGGAGAAGGTGCGCGACGTCTACGGCGTCTGATCGCGCGCATCCCACTGGCCAGAGGAGGGAAACGTACGTGAAAGTCTATGCTGCCTTCTTGCCCATGCGCGATGCGGAGAAAAGCGCGGCCCTCAGGCCGCAGCACCTGGAGTACTTGGAGACCCTGGAGCGGGAAGGGAAGATCTTGGCCCGCGGCCCCTTCGCCGACGGGTCGGGCGGCCTTGTCCTCTACCTGGCGGAGTCGCTGGAGGAGGCAAGACAACTGGCCGAGGGTGACCCGTACGTCGTTCACGGGGCGCGGGGGCTTGCGCTGCACGAGTGGAACGTGACGGGCAAGCTGGTGGAAAGGTAAGGGGAGCAACCGCAAGCCCAGCCGTTTGCTGGGCTTGCGCTGTTGATGTGCGGAACAGGCGGGAGGAGGAAAGAGTTGTCCAAGGTGGAGAAACGGTTTTCCGTGGAGGAGGCGAACGCGCTGCTCCCGTGGTTGCGGGCGCAACTGGAACAACTCCAGCGCCTCAAGGGCGAGTACGAGAACAAATGGATGCAGCTCCAGCGGCTTCGCCGGGCTGTGGCCCAGTACGGGACCCGAGAAACAGATCCCTTTTTCCAGCAGGAAGCGGAGCTGGACTTCCTCAGCATCCAGGCCCGTGCCATCCTTGAGCGCATCCATCAAACCGGGGTTCTGGTGAAAGATATTGATTGGGGGGGTGGTGGATTTCCCGGCGATGGTAAACGGAAAGCCGGTGTTTCTGTGCTGGCGGTTGGGGGAAGATCGCGTCCGTTATTACCACGGCCTTTACGACGGCTTTATGGGGAGCAGGCCACTCGAGTCGGAGGGTGAGGACGGGTAGAGGGAGGGAGCGGCCCGCCCCTCTTTCGGATGTGCGCACACGACCGGATGCGACTGCCTGCGGCTTGTCCCCTCTCTTGAACCCCGTCGGGCTCCGGCTCATACCGTAAAGGAGAGTCGGTTTTCGACGGGGAAGCCGGAACACAGGCGAGGAGGGGATTGACGTGGTTGAACCGTTTCGCCCGCCTTCTGTCGCCGCAGGGCTGGAACGGCTCATCGCGTGGAGCCGGGATGTGGAGCGCGTCCTGCGCCAGGAGGCCGGCGGCCCGTCCCAGGCCGTGGAGGCGGGAATCGACGCCCTGCGCGCGATGCGCCGACAGGCGAGAGCGCTGCTGCCCCATGCGGTTGCCGGAGACCGGGCCGTACACGAGCTGATGCTTCAGGCGCGGCGTATCGGGGACCAGGTGGCGCGCTTGGGTGTTGCCCGGGCGGTCCCGGTGGCGGGAGAGGGGGGATTGCCCCGTCCCGTACCGATTGGTGGTCACACGCTGCCCCCGCTGCCGTATCCCTATGACGCGCTGGAGCCGTACATCGACGAGGAGACCATGCGCATTCACCACGATCGTCTCCATCGCGGATATGTCGAGGCGCTCAACGAGGCGGAGCGGGAACTGGCGCGGGCGCGCCAGTCCGGGCAATTTGCCCTGGTGAAATACTGGGAAGGGCAGCTTGCCTTCAACGGCGCCGGGCACTACCTGCATACCCTCTTTTGGGCGGGGATGTCGCCCCAAGGCGGTGGGCCGGCGACCGGCTCCATCTCCCGGGAGATTGCCCGCACCTTTGGCAGCTTCGACGCGTTCCGCGACCAGTTTTCCGCCGCCGCCGAAAAGGTAGAAGGGCCGGGGTGGGCGCTTTTGGTCTGGTCGCCGCGCGCCCATCGCGTGGAAATCCTGCAGGCGGAAAAGCATCAAAACCTGTCCCAGCAAGACCAGATTCCGCTGTTGGCCCTCGATGTGTGGGAACACGCCTACTTTCTGAAGTACCAGAACCGCCGCCGCGATTACATCGAGGCGTGGTGGCATGTGGTCAACTGGGACGAGGTGAACCGCCGTTTCGCCCAGGCGCGGCGCGTGCTGTGGCCGCCCTATTGACGGGACGGCGTTGCGAGGCGTGTCAGGATGCCGGCGGCTGGGGTGTCGGCGTAGGCGGGCCGTATTTTCCGTACTTGGCGTCAATGTGTTGCCGGATCTCCTGCGTCGATTTCCCGCTTTCTGCCAGGTGTGCCGCCTCCGCCGCGATGCGCAGGCAGGTGTCGCAGCGGGTGGCGTGGTCGTCCCAAATCACCGAGCCGTCCGGCCGGATCTCGTGGATGAAGCAGTCCAGGTTGCTCCGGTGTCCGGCCGACGGACCGCATCCGCACGTGCAGGGCATCCACCGCAGCACGTCGGCGTGCCGCCCGGCCAGGCGGTATGTCGCCCGGATCGGCTCGGGCTTGTCGTCCAAGAAGGTCGGCAGCGTGTCCACCGAGGCGGTCACCTCGCGAAGGTCACCATTCGGCGCCGTGTGGATGGCGGGGTTTGCGCCCTCGTGGGAACCGGCGCCGTTGGAACAGCCGGCCAGCAGGGTGCTGAGGAGCAAGGCCGCCAGCAGCGATTTGCCCTTGCCGCGTCGTGCCATGGCGCAGGAGCCTCCTTTCTCTCCATGCGTCGGGGTTGTTCGACGCCATTATACCAAAGCCGGTACCCGTCCGTGGGGCGTGCGGACGGACAATTTTTTGGCGGGAACCGCGAAACAACAAAGCCGAGCGGGCGACCGCCCGCTCGGCTTGTGCGCCTTACTCGATGTTCACCCACACCGCTTTGACTTCCGTATACAACTCCAGGGCGTAGTGCCCCATCTCGCGCCCGAAGCCGGATTGTTTGTACCCGCCGAAGGGCACGTTGGCGTCAAAGACGTTGTAGCAGTTGACCCACACGGTTCCGGCCTGCAAGGCGTGGGCGACGCGGTGGGCCTTGCGCAGGTCCGTCGTCCATACGCCGGCGGCAAGGCCGTATTCGGAGTCGTTGGCCCTCCGGATCACGTCGGCGAGCTGCTCTTCATCGTCGAAGGGCATCGCCGCAACGACAGGCCCGAAAATTTCCTCCTTGGCGATGGTCATGCGATCATGGACGTCGGCGAAAACTGTCGGCGGAATGAAGTAGCCGGGACCGGACTTGGGCTCGCCGCCGACCAGCGGTTTGGCCCCCTCTTCTTTGCCCTTGTTCAGGTAGCCGGTGACCCGTTCGAACTGTTCTTCCGACACCAGGGGACCGATTTCCGTCGTCTCGTCAAGGCCCGGACCTTGCTTCAGACGGGACGCGTAGTCGGTCAGGTCGGCCAGGAAGTTGTCGTACACCTTTTTGTGCACGAAGAGGCGCGACCCGGCGCTGCACACCTGCCCCTGGTTGAAGAAGATGCCGTGCAGGGCACCCTTAACCGCGCGATCAAAATCGGCGTCGGGGAAGACGATGTTCGGCGACTTGCCGCCCAGCTCAAGGGACACGCGCTTCAGGTTCCCGGACGCCTCGCGCATGATGATCTTCCCGACTTCCGTCGAACCGGTGAAGGCTACCTTGCGCACGCGCGGATGGCGGACGATGGCAGAACCCGCCGTCGGGCCGAAACCGGAGAGGATGTTGACCACACCGTCGGGGAATCCGGCTTCCCGGATCAGTTCGGCCAGGTACAGGGCGGAAAGCGGTGTCTGCTCCGCCGTCTTCAGCACGACGACGTTGCCTGCGGCCAGGGCGGCCCCAAGCTTCCACGCCGCCATGAGGAGCGGGAAGTTCCAGGGGATGATCTGCCCCACGACCCCGATGGGCTCCCGGCGGGTGTACGTAAAGAGGTAAGGGCTTACCGAGTTGGAAAGGGTATCGCCCGTGATCTTGGTCGCCCATCCGGCGTAATAGCGGAAGTGGTCGATCACCAGCGGCAGGTCGGCCTTGCGCGTCTCGCGGATCGGCTTGCCGTTGTCCAGTGTCTCCAGCTGCGCAAGCGGTTCCAGGTTCTCCTCGATGAGGTCAGCCAGTTTCCAGAGCAGGCGCCCCCGTTCGCTGGGAGAGATCTTCGACCACGGTCCCTCCAGGGCCCGCTCGGCCGCTTCCACTGCGCGGTCGACGTCGGCGGCGTCGGCCTCGTATACTTCACACAGGATTTCGCCGGTGGCCGGGTTGACGCTGGGGAACGTTTTTCCGGACGCCGACTCGACAAACTGTCCGCCGATGAACAGCTTCTTCGGAGCGTCGGCGAGAAACGCTTTCACTTTGGGGTGCAGTTCAACTGTGGAAGAGGACGTGGAAACGGACATGGCCATACCTCCTTGATCGTGGGATGTGCGCTTGAGGGGATTCGGAAGGGTGTTGCGTCTCTCCCCTCGCCACAAAATTACGAGCAAGTTGCGTGCCAACGGTTGTGGGGCGGTGGAGGGAGGGGCTGGCCGGCGGTGAAGGCACGCGCGAGGCGCGTTTCGGGACCGGCGTGTTCCGCAGGACCGGTTGGCCGGAGGGGGAACGGTGTCCCGTATTGAAACACCTGTCGCAAAAAACGACACCATTGTGTTCAGAATGTTTGATACAATAACAAATGCACGCCGATCATCCGAAAGGGGGATGGTCGATGAGCCTCGAGGCTTCCTGGCAACGGAGCCGCCGGTTTGGCGTTCACCCGGAGCGGGTTGAGCCGGTGCTGCTTTCCGAAGCGGAACTTCGTCGCCGGCGCAACGCCCGGGGGGAGTTTTTGCGCGAAGCGGACGGGTGGCTCCAGCAGCTTTATGGGTGGGTGAAACAGTGGGGGGCAATGGTACTGGCAGCCGATGCAGACGGCGTGATCCTCGACAGCAAGGGTGATCCCGTTTTCTCGAAAGACGCCGCCCGCGTCCATCTGGCCAGCGGTTCCGATTGGAGCGAGCCGGTAAAGGGGACAAATGCCATCGGGACGGCGCTGGCGGAAAAACGGGCGGTCGCCGTTGTCGGCGACGAGCATTACTGCAGGGAAAACCGCTTCTTGTGCTGCGCCGCGTCGCCCGTGTTTGCCCCGGACGGCTCGCTCGTCGGAGTTCTCGACGTCAGCGGGTACGCCGGTGCCTATCATCCGTTCGTGCTCACGGTCGTGAGCCTGACCGCGCAGGCCGTGGAGGAAGCGCTGGTACGCCGGCGGGCGAACCGGCACCTGCTCCTGCGCATCGCGTCGGATGCGCTGGACTGGCATGCCGTGGTGGCCGTCGATCCTGACGGAAGAATCGTTTGGGGCACGCACGGCGCCTACGCCGGTCCACTGGGCCGGGTGGCGGGCCGGCTGTGGCACACCGTTTTTACCGTCCCCCTCGCCGATGTGGAGAAGGGGGGGCGGCACTCCCTGGTGGTCAAACCGGGAGAGGGGCCCGGGTTTTGGTGCGAGGTGCTGGATGACCGCCGGCCGCGGTCCTTCGGTGTCCCCACGTTCGCGTCCCTGTCGGATGAGGGGGAAGCGGGCCGGTCGAATGCCGAGGCGGGCGGTCAAGAACTGCCAAGGGATGCGGCTTCACCCGGGTCCGTGGCGCCTGCCGTGACGCGGCGGTCGGGGAGGCCAAGGGATACGGTGCGTCGCGAGGCATGGGCGGCCCGTTACACCTTTGACGACCTGATCGGATCCGACCCCGTCTTCCTGAAAGCGCTATCGACTGCTCGCAAAGCGTCGCGCACCGACGAGCCGGTATTGCTTCTCGGGGAAACGGGGACGGGGAAGGAAATGTTGGCCCACGCCATCCATCGTGCCAGCCTGCGCGCCGACGGCCCTTTTGTTCCCGTTAACTGCGGGGCGATACCCGAGAGCTTGCGGGAAAGCGAGTGGTTTGGGTACGAAAAGGGCGCGTTTACCGGGGCAAGCCCGCAGGGACAGCCGGGCAAGTTCGAACTGGCCAACGGAGGCACCCTTTTCCTGGACGAAATTGGCGACATGCCCCTTGAGGCCCAAGGGGTGCTGCTTCGCGTGTTGCAGGAACGGCAGGTTGTGCGGTTAGGCGGGCGCCGCCCGATTGCCGTCGATGTGCGCATCATTGCCGCTACCCACCGCGATCTGTGGGCCGAGGTCAGGGCGGGACGGTTTCGTGCCGACCTCTTTTACCGCCTGCAGGGGGTGGTGATTACCCTTCCGCCGCTGCGCTTGCGCCGTGACCGTGTCGAGCTGGCCGAACGGCTTCTCGCGGGCATTGCCGCCGAGCGGGGCTTGCCTTCCCTATCGCTGACCAATGCCGCCCGCTCCCTGATTGCCGCCCACCCCTGGCCGGGGAACGTTCGCCAGCTGTACGCCGCGCTGCGCCAAGCGGCCTGGGAAGCGGAACAGGGGTGGGTGGATGTGCATCACTTTCCGGAGTGGGTATGGCGGGAAATGGCCGGCGAAGGGGCCGCCGAGGCAGCCGCGGCGGCCGAAGGCGCGGGGAAGAAACCCGGTCCCGGCTTGTTTTCCGCGTCTCTGGCGACGGACGTTCAGACGACGCCTCCGCTCGTGGACCTGGAACGGGAGGCGCTGTTGCGCGCCCTGCAGGCGACAGGGGGCAACAAGTCCAAGGCCGCCGAGCTGTTGGGCATCAGCCGTAGCACGCTTTATCGCAAGTTGCGAACATTCGGGTTCAGGCCGTCTCGTTGACGCAGGAGCGACGCTGCCCTTTAACCTGGTGGTCGGGATCCCGATCGATTTCTGGCTGGCCAATGTGTGGTAACGGCTGCCGATGCCGCGGGGAAGGAGGATGTCCGGTGACGTTGCCTACCTTGTTTGTGGCCCACGGCGCGCCGACGCTCGCCGTGGAGGACAGTGCGTACGCCCGCTTTCTCCGGCAGCTCGGCGACGCGTTGGAGCGTCCGCGCGCGCTTGTCGTGTTTACCGCCCACTGGGTGCATCCGACGCAGCAGGTGAGCGTGGCGGCGCAGCATCGGTTGTTGTACGATTTTTACGGGTTTCCGGAGGAACTGTATCGGCTCACGTACCCCGCACAAGGTGATCCCGAACTGGCGCGGGAGATCGCGGAGTGCCTGGCCCAGGTGGGGATCGCCTGTTCCCTCGACGCGGAGAGGGGGTTGGACCACGGCGTGTGGGTGCCGCTTCGCCTCTTGTACCCGGAGGCCGACGTTCCCGTCGTGGCGTTGTCGGTTAACCCAAGCCTTCCGCCGGAGGAGCAGTATCGCATTGGGCAGGCGCTGATGTCCCTGTGTAATGAAGGCGTGCTGATCATCGGCAGCGGCGGGACGGTGCACAACCTGTTCGCCCTGGATTGGGCGGCTCCGGCGGCGGCGGCGTCGTGGGCGGTGCAATTTGATGACTGGCTGGCGCAGGTGCTTTCGGTATGGGATTTGCCGACGCTCTTTCGGTACGCGGAGCTGGCCCCGCACGCCCAGCGAGCGGTGCCGACAAGCGAACACTTCGTTCCGCTGCTCATTGCCATGGGGGCGGCCGATGGTGTCCAGCGCGCCGCGCGCTTGTACCAGGCGTACCAGTACGGGTCGCTCAGCTTGGGCTGCTGGCGGTTTGGATGAGGACATGGGAAAAGCAAAGCCGTTCGGCATCGCCGAACGGCTTTGTGCGTTCTGGATCATGTTAAGGGATTGTTAAGGAATCATGAAGTCTTTATTTAGGTCATTTTGCGTTTGCCCGCTTTCCCACTATCATAGAAGGGGTGGACAAGTTTTCGCGTGGGAGGAATCAACCTTGTTCTTCAACCGGTCCAAAGACGAGCTGTTCTACCAGACGCTCATCAACGCGGCGCTCAACATCGTCGAGGCCGTGCAGCTGTTTAAGGAGAACGTGGAGACGCTGCGCGAAAAGGAGGTTTACGCGGAGCGGCTGAAGGAACTGGAATCGAAGGGCGACCAGTACACCCACCTGCTCATCAAGGAGCTCAACCAGACGTTTATGACGCCCCTCGATCGCGAGGACATCTTGCAGCTGGCGGTGAAGCTGGACGACGTGCTGGATGGGGTGGAAGCCTGTGCCTCGCGCTTTGTCTATTTCCGCGTGGAAACCACGACGCCCTACCTGGTGCAGTTCGCCGACATCTTGGTCCGTTCGGCCCAGTTCCTGCACGAGGCCTTTGTTGCGCTGAAAAACCGCGACTACGCGACGATTCGCAAGATCAGCGTGGAACTCAACCTCCTGGAGAACGAAGGCGACCGGCTGATGCGGGAAGGGGTGGGACGCCTGTTTGACAGCGCGACCGACCCGATCGAGCTGATCAAGATGAAGGAGATCTACGAAAAGTTGGAGGACGTCACCGACAGTGTCGAGGATGTCGCGGACGTCCTGGAAAGCGTGGTCATGAAGTATGCTTGATCCAATGGTGTTGCTCGTTCTGGTCGTCGTGCTGGCCCTTTTCTTCGACTTCACGAACGGCTGGAACGATTCGGCCAACGCCATTGCCACGGTGGTGGGTACCCGCACCCTGACCCCCATGAAGGCCGTCATCCTGGCGGCCATCCTCAATTTGGCTGGCGCGTTTTTCTCCACGGCGGTGGCGAAGACGATCGGGGGGGACATCGTCGATCCCCATGGCGTGACGCAGCTGGTGATCGTGGCCACCCTGATTGTCGCCACCCTGTGGAACGCGGTGATGACGCTGCTGGGGTTGCCCATCAGCGCCTCCCACGCCCTCTTCGGATCACTGATCGGCGCGGCGGTGGCCTACAGCGGGATCGACGTGTTGCAGACGAAGGGGTTAACGAAAATTTTCCTCGCCATGATCCTGTCGCCCCTCCTCGGCGGGGTGCTGGCGTATGTTCTTATGAAGCTCATTAAAAACCTTTTTGCCAATGTCAGCCCGTCGCGGGTGAAGCGCATTTTCCGGCCGCTGCAGATCTTTTCGGCGTCATTCATGGCCTTTAGCCACGGAACCTCCGACGCCCAGAAAGCGATGGGCATCATTACCCTGGCCTTGGTGGCGGGGGGCGTGCAGGATTCCCTCGAAGTACCCTTCTGGGTCATCCTGGCTTCCGGTCTGGCCATGGCGACGGGGACGGCCGCGGGCGGCTGGCGCGTCATCAAGACGATGGGCCTGCGCCTGAGCCGCATGGAGACGCCCCACGGGTTTGCCGCGGAGACGGCCGCATCGCTGCTCCTCACGACGGTGGCCAAAATCGGCATCCCCGTCAGCACGACGCACACGATCACCGGCGCCATTGTCGGTGTGGGGGCGGCCGAACGCCTGCGCAGCGTGCGATGGGGCATTGCCGGGAAGATCCTCTACGCGTGGATCTTTACCCTTCCGTGCACGGCCGTTGCCGGCTTCGTGGTGTACAAGCTGCTGAGCGTGCTGGAATAAAGCGGGTCACATCGAGAGGGACGCGGTCCCTCTCTTTTTTTGTGGCCGCAGGTGACAACGACATGCCGAGGACCGCGCGAATGGTATAATGGGGGAAAAACGGGAACGGAGGTTCGCCGGTGCCGCTGCGATTATTGCTTGGACGTGCGGGAAGTGGCAAAACCCAATGGTGTCTGGACGAGATCCGTGCACGGCTGGAAGCGGATCCGGGTGGACCGCCGCTGTTTTACGTGATCCCGGAGGCGATGACCTTTCAGGCCGAGCGGGCTCTGGCGTCGCTTCCGGGACTTGGCGGCTTCGCCCGTGTCCGCGTGGTGAGCTTTTCCCGCCTGGCGCAGGTCGTCCTGCAGGAGGTGGGCGGATCGGCGCGCCGGCGGCTGGATGGCGCGGGGCTGGCCCTGGCCGTGCGCCGGGCGATGGAAACGTCCCGCGACGCCCTCGGATCCCTGGGGCGTCTGGCAGATCACCCCGCGTTGATCACGCGGCTGGCTTCCTTGTACCGCGAATGCCGCCGATCGGGTATCGCGCCGGAGCGACTGGCGCAGGAGGCGCGGGCGATGCGGGAGGGCGGTGATGAAGCGGAGGCGCGCCTGGCCGGCAAGCTGGACGCACTGGCACGTCTGTTTGGGGAAGTGGAGCGGTTGCTTGCCGCAGCGTATGAGCTGCCGGAAGATGCTTTGTGGCGGTGTGCCCGGCGCCTCGGGGAAGCCGCCGTGGTGCGCGAAGCCGAAGTGTGGGTGGACGGCTTTGCCGCCTTTGCCCCCCACGAATGGGCCGTCCTGGAAGGGCTCATTTCCCATAGCCGCGGCGTGACGGTGGCGCTGTGCCTGGATCCGCGCGGTCTGGACGACGAGGCGGAGGCGGATGAGCTGGATGTGTTTGCCCCTGTGCGGGAAACGGCGCACGCGCTGTGCGCGCTGGCGGAGCGGCGCGGCGTTCCGGTCGAGGTGGTTGCACTGCCCCAGGGCCGGCGGTTGCCCCGCTTTGCCCGGCGCGACGACCTGGCCCACCTGGCGCAAGCCTTTGAGGGCTGGCCGGCGTCACCCTACTCCGACGTTCCGCGCAACATTCGGCTCTGGGCGGCGGCAAACCGCCAGGCCGAGGTGGAGAAGGCGGCGCGGGAAATCCTGCGCCTGGTGCGCGAGGAAGGGTACCGCTGGCGGGACGTGGCGGTGCTGGTGAGTGACGAGGAGGCCTATTTCCCGCACCTGGCGCGCGTGTTCGCCGACTATGGGATCCCCGTCTTTTTGGACGGGCAAAAGGCGTTGCGCCATCATCCCCTCGTGGAGCTGCTGCGGGCGGCGGCGGATGTCGTGGCCCAGGAGTGGGCCCACGAGGCCGTCTTCCGCTGTCTGAAAACGGACCTGTTGTTTCCCCCGCGTGAGGCGGGGAACATCTCGACCCTTCGTGAGCAGGTGGCACGCCTGGAGAATGTCTGCCTAGCCCACGGCATTGAGGGGCGCGCGTGGACGGTGGCCGAGTCGTGGCCGGAGCTGGGTGCCGACCCCGAACTCGACGACCTGCGCCGCCGGCTCACCGCCCCCCTGCGGGTCTGGGAGGAAGCCCTTTCGGCGGCCACCACGGTGCGCGATGTGGCCGCAGCCATCTTACGGTTTCTCGAGGCCTCCGGCGTTCCGGATCACCTGGCCCGGTGGGCGGCGGAGGCCGAGGCGCGCGGCGACCTGGACGAGGCTCTGGAGCACGCCGATGCCTGGGAGGCGGCGGTGCGCCTGCTCGACCAGCTTGTCGCCCTGATGGGCAGCCTTCGCCTCGGCGCGCTGCCGGTTGTCCGTCTCTTCGTGGCGTGTCTGGAAAGCGCAACGGTCCGCCGCATCCCGCCGTCGCGCGACCAGGTGCTGTGCGGCCGATTTGACCGTTCCCGCGTCTCCAACGTCAGGTGCGTCCTTTTTCTCGGCCTCAACGAGGGGATGCTGGAGCCCCATGGGCATGTCCGCGGCCTGCTGGCGGATGAGGAGTACGAGCGGCTGCGCGCGCGCGGCGTGGTGTTGGCCCCGACCGTCTACCGGCGCCTTGTGGAGGCCCAGCTTGCGGTGTACGAGGCGCTGGCGTCAGCGTCCCACCGCCTGTACCTCAGCTTCGCGTTGGCCGACGAGGCAGGGAACGCGCTCCAGCCGGCAGCGGTGGTCAAGCGGATCCGGACCCTTTTTCCCCGCCTGGCCGAAGCGGCCGTGCCGGACGCGTCCCCGACGGCCGGCACACCGGGCGGGGAGGCCGGGGACTTCCTGTGGCGTCCGTCGGTGGTGCTGCGCGGCCTGGCTGTTCAACTGCGCCGGGCGCAAGACGGGCAGCCCGTCGATGCCGTGTGGTGGGATGCCTACAACTGGCTGGTGGCCCATCCCACGTGGGAAGGCCGCGTGCGCGCGGTAGCCCGGGCGGCGGTGCACCGCAACGAAGAGGGGCCCCTGGCGGAAGAGACGCGTCGCGCCCTCTACGGACCGGTTCTGTCGGTGAGCGCCAGCCGTCTCGAGGCCTTCGCCGCCTGCCCCTTCCGCCATTTTGCGGCGTATGCCCTTCGCCTGGAGCCGCGGCGTCTGGCCCGGTTGGAGGCCGCCGACGTGGGGACCCTGCTGCACGCCGCCTTGCGCATTGCCGTGGAACGGCTGTGGGGTCGTGGGGGATGGGCGGCGGCAGATACCGGAACCTGCCGGAGCCTGGCCGCAGAGGCGGTGGCCCTGGCCGCCCGGGAGGTGGGCGTGGCCGCGCGCGTTCGCACGCACCGCCTGGGCCACCAATTGCGGGTGCTGACGCGCGTGGTGGCGGACAGCCTGTCGGCCTTGGCCGAACAGGGGCGCCGGAGCGCGTTTCGGCCGGTGGCCTTGGAGGCGGCCTTTGGCGCGGGCCGGTCGCTACCGGGCTTGCGCGTGATGCTGGCGGATGGGACCGCGGTCGAGCTGGTTGGGCGCATCGATCGCGTCGATGTTGCCGACGTTGGGGGCAAGCGGTACGTGCAGGTCATCGACTACAAAACGGGCGCGGCGTCGATGACCCTGGCCCAGGTTGTTCACGGCCTGGCCCTGCAGCTCCCACTGTATCTCGAAGTGGCACTGGCCGCTGCCGAAGGGGAAGGGCGGGAAGCCGTGCCTGCCGGGATGTTCCTCTTCCATCCCCATCGTCCCCTCGTCGACGACGCGGTGGCACAGGACGAGACCGAACGAGACCGCCTGCGCTTGCGGGCGTTCCGGCTGCGCGGGTTTGTGACCGCCGACGCGGAAGCAGCGGACCTGCTGGACGGGCAGTGGGCCGGCGGGTACTCCGATGTGGTCCCGGGTTACCGCAAAAAGGACGGCACCATTAGCGGCCGCGGCACCGACACCGTTCTCACCGCGGACCAATGGGCCGTGCTGCGCCGGTTTGTGCGGGCTAAGGTGACCCGCCTTGCGGAGGAAATGGCCGGCGGCACGGTGGCCATCGCCCCGTACCAGCTCAAGGGACAGCGGGCGTGTGCCCGCTGCCCGTACCGGCCGGTGTGCCAGTTTGACGCGCTGATTGACGCCCCGCGCGTGCGCCTGTTGCCCGACGTGGGCGGAGAAACGGCCTGGCAGCTCATGAGCAAAGAGGGGAGGGAAGGGGATGCACACCGTGCCCCCCAAGCCGGAGGGCAGCACGTGGACCGATGAACAGTGGCAGGCCATTTGCCTCCGCGGCGAAAATGTGCTGGTGACGGCCGCGGCCGGTTCGGGGAAGACGGCGGTGCTCACCGAGCGGGTGGTGCGCCGGCTGGCCGACGAGGCGGACCCCGTTGACGTGGACCGCCTGCTCGTGGTCACCTTTTCCAACGCCGCGGCGGCGGAGATGCGCGACCGTATCGCGTCGCGCCTGGAGGCGCTCCTTGCCGCCAACCCGACGTCGCGCCACTTGCGCCGTCAGTTGGCCCTGTTGCCCCGGGCGGCCATCACGACGATCCACGCCTTTTGCCTGGACGTGGTCGAGCGCCACGCGGACGCACTGGGTCTTCCCCCGGTTTTTCGCGTGGCCGACCCGATGGAGGCCCTCCTCCTGGAGGACGAAACGCTGGAGGCGGTACTGGAGGAAGCGTATCGGAGGGTGGACGGCGACCCGTTTTCCCGTCTGGCCGACTGGATGGGGAGCGCGCACGGTGACGCGTCGCTCAAGGCGCTGGTGAAGCGCGTGCATGCCTTTGCGCGCAGCCATCCGTGGCCCGAGGTGTGGCTGGAGGAGGCCGTGCGGGCGTACGAGGAGGCTGACGGCGAACGGGTGGCCATCTGGCGGCGCGAGTGGGCGCGCCACGCGCGGGCGGAACTGGTTGGTCTCCGTGACGCCCTCCGGTACGCCCTGACCCTGACCCGAGAGCCAGGCGGTCCGGCGGCGTACGCCGAGGCGTTGCAGGCCGATCTGGCCCTGCTCGACCGGCTTGTCGCCAGCGCCGGCTCGTGGGAGGGCCTGACTGCCGCCCTGGAGGACGTGACCTTTGCCCGCCTCAAGTCCGTTCGGGGCGAGGTGGACGAGGCACGGAAGGCGCGCGTCAAGGCGATTCGCGATCGGGTGAAGAAGCGCATCGATGCGCTGCGGGAGGTCTTCCGCGCGCACCCGCCCGGGGCGGATGTGGACGACCTGCGCAACATGGCGCCGGTGGTGCGCGCGCTGGTGGAGCTGGTCCGCGCCTTTTCCGACCGTTACAGCCGGGCCAAGCGCGAGCGGGGCCTCGTCGATTTTGCCGACCTGGAGCACGGCGCCCTGAAGGTGTTGTGCGAGCCCGCGGAAGCGCCGCATCGCCTGGTGCCGTCGGCCGCAGCCCAGGCCTTGCGCCGGCGCTTTGTCGAGGTGCTCGTCGACGAGTACCAGGACACCAGCCGCGTCCAGGAGGCCATCCTGCGCCTGGTGGCGCGCGACGGAAGCCGGTTTCTGGTCGGCGACGGCAAGCAGAGCATCTACCGCTTCCGCCAGGCCGACCCGACCCTCTTCGTGGCCAAATCGCGCGCCTATCGCCCGGTGAGCGCCGGAGGGTCGGCGCCGGCGTGCGAGGACGGTGAAGGGACGGTTTTCCCCGGCGCGCCCGCGCGCCGGGATGGCGACGTCGAGGCGGATGCCCGATGGGTCGTGGGAACCTGCGCTGCGGACTGCGAGCGGGAGGCGGAGCGCGGGGTGCGCATCGACCTGGCCCGCAATTTCCGCAGCCGGCAGGAGGTGGTGGACGCGACGAATTTCCTCTTCCGCCAGCTGATGGACGACGAGGTGGCCGAGGTCGCCTACGACGCTCGGGCCGAGCTGGTGTGCGGCGCGTCCTACCCGCCGGCAGACGGGAGCGACTTCACCTGCGAGCTGGTGGTGATCGACCGGGCGGAAGGGGAGAGGGGGATGGACGGTGTCGGCGGCGCGGCGGAAAACGGATCGGGCGGCGAAAACGGTGTCGGAGACGGGAGCGCGACGGATGGCGAGGCAGACGTCGCCGATCTGGAATCGGCCCGCCTGGAGGCGCGGGCCATTGCCCGCACCATCCGTGCGCTGATGGGCCAATCGGGCGCTCCTCCGCTTCAGGTCTTTGACAAGGAACAGGGATCCCTGCGGCCCGTTGCCTATCGCGACATTGTGGTGTTGCTGCGCGAAAGCCGCACCTGGGCCCCGCTCTTGGTCGAGGAGTTTCGCCTTCAGGGCATTCCGGCCTGCGCCGAGCTGTCCACCGGGTATCTCGACGCCACGGAAGTGCAGGTGGTGCTGTCCCTTCTTGCCGTTCTCGACAACCCGTACCAGGACATCCCCCTGGCGGCCGTGCTGCGTTCGCCGATTGTGGGGCTTACGGCCGACGATTTGGCCCACATTCGCCTGCAGAAGCCCGACGGCTCTTTCTATGAGGCGGTCAAGGTCTGTGCCGCGCTGGCGGATCCGGCGCGCCCGGACCTTTCTGCTCGCCTGCGCGCCCTGCTGGCCGATCTGGACCGCTGGCGGACGCTGGCCGTTCGCAAACCCCTCGATGCCCTGCTCGACGCCCTGTACCGGGAAACCGGCTATTTTGAGGCTGTGGGTGCAATGCCCGGGGGATCGCAGCGCCAAGCCAACTTGCAGGCCCTGCTGGCGCACGCGCGCCAGTTCGCCAGGGCCGGCCATCACGGCCTGTACCGCTTCCTGCGCGTGGTGGAGGCCCTCCGCGCGCAGGGGGAAGACTTCGGGGCGGCACGGCCCCTGGGGGAACAGGAAGACGTCGTCCGCATCCTCACCATCCACAAGAGCAAAGGCCTGGAGTTTCCCGTCGTGATTGTAGCCGGACTGGGCAAGCGGTTTAACGAGCAGGACGAGCGGGAGGCAGTGGTGCTGCACCCCCATCTGGGCTTGGGGGCGGCGTATGTCGACCTTGAGGCGGGTGTGCGGCGAGCAACACTGCCCCAGCTGGTGATTCGCCAGCGGCTGAAGCGGGAACGCCTGGCCGAGGAGCTGCGCCTGCTCTACGTTGCCTGCACGCGGGCGCGGGAGAAGCTGGTTCTCGTCGGGACCGTGGGCAACCTGGCCAAGGCGGCGGACAAGTGGGCGCGGGCCGCCGAATCGTCTGGCTGGCTCCTGCCCGCCGCCGAGCGCGTGGCGGCGCGCAGCTTCCTGGACTGGATCGCGCCGGCCGTCCTTCGTCACCGCGACGGCGCGCCCCTGCGCCGGGCGGCCCAGGTGGAGCCGTCCGTTCCACCTGCCGTGTGGAGCGACGCGTCGCGGTGGGCGGTGCGCCTTGTTCCGGCATCTGCGCTGCGCAACGAGCCGTCGGCTTCCGCCCAAGCGGATGCCGAATGGGTGAGGGCGGCGGCCGAGGGGCGCCCGGTACCCGTTTCCTCACCCCAGCGCGACGCGGTGGTGGCGGCCTTGGAATGGCGGTATCCCCATGCCGAGGCGGAGGGACAGTGGGCGAAGTTGTCCGTGTCGGCCCTCAAGCGGAAAGGGGAAACGGAAGGGGATGTTGCCGCGGAGTGGGAGCCGGCTGGTGAGGGAGCGGTTGGCGCGGAACGGGCGGAATTGCCCGGCAGGCGGCCGTTTGCCCGGGTGGCGCAGGCCTTTGCCCAGCGGCCGGCCTTTGCCGCTCCCGCCGCCCTGTCCCCTGCCGAGCGCGGTCGTGCCGTTCACGCCGTGCTGCAACGGCTTGACCTGGATGGCCTGCTGGATGAGGAGGCCATTTGCGCCCAACTGGAGGCGCTGGTCCGCAGCGAGCACCTGACCCCCGAGCAGGCGGAAGCGGTGGATGTGGCGGAGCTGGCCGCGTTTTTCGCCAGCCCCTTGGGACAGCGCCTGCGCGCGGCCCGGCGCGTGTGGCGGGAGGTATCCTTTACGATAGCCGTGCCCGCACGCGCGTGTTATGGCGCTGAGGAAAAAGGCGACGCATCGCCGGCCGAGGATGTGGACGCCGGGGACCTCGTCCTCGTGCAAGGCGTCATCGACTGCCTCTTCGAGGAGGACGGCGGTCTGGTGCTGCTCGACTACAAGACCGACCGCACCGACGCGCTCCCGGACGAGGCAATCATGGCGCGCCATCGCGCCCAGCTGGTGTGGTATGCACATGCGGCCTCGCGTATCTGGCGGCGGCCGGTTCGCGAGCGGTACCTGGTCTTGTTGGACGGATGCAGGGCCATTCGGATCTAAGGACGTCACGAACTTCCCCGGGGGAGCCCTGGGGATGGAAACGAGGGAACAGGTCAGGGGGAGACGGCGGCGATACAGAAAGCCTCCCCGAACCCGGGGAGGCCTTCTGCTTTATGGGCCGTTCCGTTCCCCCAAGTTATTTCGTGTGGGGTTCCAGTTCCGACCGCGCCGGCGGTCCTTGTTTTTCGCGCGGCTTGACCGGATCGGTCACCGTTTCGCGGAGGATGCGCTGAATCTGCTCCAGATCCTCGGCCGAAAGGTTCCAGCCCATGGCGCCCTCCACCTCGTCCAGCTGCTGTGGCCGGCGTGCGCCCCACAGGGCGACGGTGACGCCGCGCTGCGCCAGAACCCAGCGCACGGCAAGCTGGGTAACGGTCTTTCCGAATTCCGCGGCCAAGGCCTTGAGCCGCTCCACCGCGGCCAGGTACTGGCGGAACCGTTCTCCCTTGAAGAGGGGATGTCGGCTGCGCAGGTCGTCTTCCGGGAAGGTGGTGTCGGCCGTGATCTTGCCCGTCAACAGCCCGTGGGCCAGTGTCCCCCACGTCAACGTGGCGATATCGTGGTCGGCGCAGTAGGCGAAAGCGGTGTCGAGCAGATGGGCCTCGAAGAGGTTCAGCTGCAGCTGGTTGGAATGGAGTGGGGCCACCTGGCGCCAGACATCCATCTGGTCCGGCGTGTAGTTGCTCACGCCGATGGCCCGGATTTTCCCTTCCTTGTACAGACGGTGCAGTTCTTCTGCCGTTTCCTCGATCGGCGTGTCGGGGTCGGGCCAGTGGACTTGGTACAGGTCGATGTAATCGGTGCGCAGGCGGCGAAGGCTGTCCTCGATTTCCTGACGGATCCGCTGCCGTGTGGCATTGCGCCACACCCGCTGCTGGTTGTCCCACTCCAACCCCACCTTTGTGGCGATGACCACGTCGTCGCGCCGGCCGCGAGCAGCCAGGGCCTTGCCCACGATTTCCTCCGAGAGGCCGAACCCATATACCGGTGCCGTATCGATCAGGTTGATGCCGAGATCCAAGGCCCGATGGATGGCGGCGATGGCCTGCGCCTCATCTGTGCCGCCCCACATCCATCCGCCCATGGCCCACGTACCGAGACCAATGCGTGAAACGGTCAGCTCTGAGGTTCCCAATTTGACGTACTCCATCTTCCCATCCCCCCTGGCATGCGTTCTCTTCCATTGTCAAAGCTTACCGGTTGTCTGTCAAGGCGTGCGATAGCGAGCAGGTGTGTCTTTCGTGACGCCGCGGTGGGGAGTCGCCACAGGATGTTGCCCGTTGTTGCCGCGGACACCCAGGGAGACGCCGGCGACAATGCAGGCCAAGGCGATGCCGTGCAACCAGTGCAACGCCTCGTCGAGCAGGAGAGCGGAAAAGACCAGGCTGGTGGCGGGGAGCCCGTTCAGCCACATGGCCGTTGACGCCGCCCCGATGTGCCGGACGGCCCAGTTCCAGAGGAGAGCCCCCAGGGCGGTAGACACCCAAGCGGAGGCGAACAGCACCACAATTGGCCACCACCCGATCGCGGGTGGAAGCGGGTGTTCGTCGACGATGAGAGCCGTCACGCCCAGTTGCACGGCGGCGAGCAGGTGAGAGTAAGCGCTGACGACAAGGACCGACGCCTCCCGGGTGGCGACGCGCACCAGCAGCGTGCCGATCACGTAGGTGAGCATGGCACCGAACATCAGCGCGTCGCCCCACTGGATATCCCCGATGCGGCGCAGGTCGCCATCGGTGACGAGGAGAGCCACCCCGAGAAAGCCGATGGCGATGCCGGCAAGGCGTTGCCGCGTAAGCCGTTCGCCGAGGAGCCACGCGGCCAAGAGGGACGTGGCCAAGGGGTTGAGACCCAGAATGAGCGCGCCGTGGGCGGCGGAGCTGTGGACCAGGCCGACGGAAAGAAAGATCTGGTGCAGAAAGATCGACGACGTGCCCGCGGCGGCAATCATCCCCCATGTGCGGCGGGAGAGCCGCGGGAGCCCCTCCCGCCACCACACCAGCGGCACCAGCAAGAGCGCCGCCAGGGCGATGCGCGTAGCGGAAAGCGCAAGCGGTGGGAAGATCCCCACCAGGTACTTCACCATGACCACATTCAGCCCCCATGCCGTCACCACAAAGCTGAGGGCCAGGAAAACCGAACGGCGCATGCCGAATTCCCCTTTCCGCTCGGCGGTCTAATCCTTCGGCACACGAAAGGAAACGGCTATTATTGTACCACAACAGATGGGCAGGGGAAGGGGGGGGAACGCGGAATGGCGGTTTGCGGCAACTTTTGTCGACCCGGCAGGAAAATGCCTTCGGTTCGCGAATTTAGACTCCGTCGCGGAAGACAGTTGCCGGCATGCGGGCCGTCGCCATACCGGGTTTACGAGAGGAGGGGAAGCGGTGGGCGTTCGCTTTGTCCATACCGCCGATGTTCATCTTGACGTACCGCTTTCACACCTTTCCTTGTCGCCGGCGAAACTTGCCCAGCGCCGCGCAGAGTACCGGGAAACGGTGGCCCGCATCTTTCAGCTGGCGCAGGAAAAAGGGGCACACCTGATCCTCATTGCCGGCGATTGGTTTGAGCATGATCTGGTGCAAAAAAGCACCATTTCCTTTTTGCGCGAGTTGTGCACCCGGGTGGCGCCCATCCGCGTCTTCATCGCCCCTGGCAATCATGACCCCGCCCTTCCCGATTCCTATTACCGGACCGTTGAGTGGCCGGAAAACGTACACGTATTTGGCGGGGATTGGGAAACGGTGTACCTTCCCGAGCTGGATTGCGCCGTGCACGGGTACGGGTTTGACCGCTACGCCGTGACCGAGTCGGTGGTTCGGGCCTTTGAGAACCCGGTTCCCGAAGCAAGGCACCACATCATGGTCGTTCACGCGTCGCTGGTGCAGTCGGAGCATGCCGGTGAGCACGATCCCTATCTGCCGGTGACGGTGGAGGAGTTGGCGGCGACGGGCGTGGATTACGTGGCACTGGGCCACATCCACAAGGGGCAAAAGATCCCTCATCCCGCCGAACCGAGCCGCGTGCTGGCCGCCTACCCCGGCAGCCCCGAGGGGCTGGGGTGGAAGGAACAAGGGGTGCGCACCGTGCTCTACGGCGAGCTGACCGAGCGTGGGGTGAAGCTGGAGACGCTTCCCGTCTCGCGCCGCGCGTATGTGGTGCGGGACGTGGACGTCTCCGGATGTGAAACCCCCGAGGCCGTGCTGGAACGCGTGATGCGCCAGATCCGGGAGGAAAACCGCGAGAGTCTGCTCCGGTTGCGCCTCGTTGGCCAGGTTGATCCCGCCCTGGCCGTGGAGGTGGGGTGGCTCCGTGAACGGCTGGCCGACGCCTTCTTTGCCGTCGATGTGGTGAGCGACGTGCGTCCGGCCTATGACGTGCAGCAGTTCGCCCAGGAGCCCACCGTGATCGGCGGCTTCGTGCGCGAAGCGTTGCGCCGCATCGACGAGGCACCGGACGAGCGGGAAAAACGGCTGTGGACCGACGCACTCCACGCTGTGCTGGACCTCCACGCCTACGGAAGGCTGGTGGAGCGAGGATGATCGTGCGCCAATTGTTTATCCGGGGATTCGGCAAATGGGAGAACGCCACCTTCACCTTTTCCCCGGGTTTCAACCTGATTGAGGCCCCGAACGAAGCGGGCAAGACGACGCTGCTCGAGGCGCTTCTTGCTGCCCTGTACGGTCTGAAGCGGGATTACGTGTCGCAGCGCAAGTTCCTGCCCCAGTATGAGCGGTACAAGCCCTGGACGGCGAAGGCCTACGGAACGGTGGTGGAGTACGAGGTACTGGGCCAGGTCTACCGCCTCGAGCGCAACCTGGACCGGCAGAAGGACGAGAGCCGGCTGTTCCTCCTTCCCGAGATGGCCGACATCACCCGCCAGTACCCTCAGGACAGGCGGCGGGAACGCAATTTTGTGGAGGGGCAGATCGGCCTTAACCGCACCTTGTTTGAGCAGGTGGCCGTTTTGCACCCGCTTCCAGTGGAGCACGCCGATCATCTCCTGGATCACCTGCGCGGCCTTAGCGCCTTCGGGGACGAGACATCGGTCGCGCCGCTGGTGGAGGCACTGGAACGGGAGATTCGCGCCATCGGGAAAACCGACCGCGGCCAGACGCCGTACGCCGTGGTCCTGCGCGAGATGCGCGAGGTGACGGCGGAGTGGGAGCGGGCCCAGCAACGCGCGGCGCGTTTGCGCGCGCTCGAACAGGAACACCGCAGGGTCCGCACGCAGCTGGCCGAGGTGGAACGCGTGGTAGCCGCGTGTGAAGAACGCCTCGCCCGCGTGCGCGCCGAAATGCGTCGTCTGGATGCCCTGCGCGCACGCGAGCAGGAGCGGCAGGTCCTCCTTGAGCGGCATCAGCGGGCGGTGGCGGCCCTGGCCGAGTGGAATGAGGCGGTGGAGCAGCTGGCGCAATTGGACAAGGCCTTGGCCGAGGTGAGCCACGCTGCCGCCTACCGGCCCGGCGACGCGGAGCGGGCGCGGGAACTGGCCGACCGGGTAGCGCGTGCGGAGCAGGCCGTTGCCGAATGGGAAGCGCGACTGGCGGCGGTGACCGAGGCGCTCAAGGAACTGGAGAAGGACACGCCTTTCACCGTTGACTGGCTCGCGGTGTCCGCTGCCGACTGGCAGGCGTACGAGCGGGCCGTGGAGCGGTGGCAGGAGGCAACCGCGCGCCTTGCGCAGGTGGGTGAGGAAAAAGGGCACGCCCCCGGTGCGGTGGACCAGGGCGAACGAGCCGCCTTGCGCGGCGCGTTGCGGGCCCTGGAAGCGCACCAAGCGGAGCTGCGCGCACTGAAGGAGCGGCTGGCGGAAGCGCAGCGCCGGCGCGCGGCGTTCGAGGCCAGGAGGGCCGCGCTGCGCGACCAGCAGCAGCAGCGTGCGGACTTGGCCCGGCGGGTGGCGGACAAGGAAGCGCGCCTGCGCGAGCTGCGACAGCGGCAGGCGCGCTCCGGTGGCAAGGGGATCCGGCGCGTGGGCTTTGCCCTCGGTGCGGCCTTCCTGGCGCTGGGCGGGGCGCTGGCCCTGTGGCGGCCGCTGTGGGGCGTCCTCCTTGCCGCACTGGGGTTGGCCGGTCTGGCGACGGGGTTACGGTTCCGGGCGGCGGCCAATGGGGAGGAGACCCGCGCCGTGCTGGAACTGCTTACCCGTGAGTGGGAGGCGGACCGGCAGGCCTTGGCCGCGTTGCCGACGGAGGACGAGCTCGCGCGGGACGATGCGGAACTGGAGCGGCAGATCACAGAAGCGACCCGCGAGGCCGAGGAGACTGCCCGATTGGTCCGCGGAAAAGAGCGGGCCGTGGAGCAGCTCTTGGCCCAGTGGAATTGCGCCGACGCGGAGGACTTCTACGCTCTTTACTATGATACGCTGCGCGAGGCTGACGAGCGGGAACGCCAGCGCCTGTTGCGCGAGGAGCTCCAGCGGCAGAAAGGGAGGGCGTGGGAGACGCTTGCCGCGCTTCTTGCGGCATGGGGAGTGGTCCCGGAGGCTCGCGATCCCGTCGGGCAAGCGGAGCGCCTCCGGATCGAACGGAATGCCTATGCGGAAGCTGAGGCGAAGCGCGCCGCCCTCGAGCGCGAACGCGCCGCCCTTGAGCAGCGCTTGGCCGAAGTGCGGGCGGAGCTGGAGGCGGATCGCGCGGCGCTGGCCGATATTCTGGCACGGAATGGCGTGGAGACGGTGGAGGCACTGGCCGAACGGGCTGCGGCCCACCGGCGGTGGACGGCGCTCACGGCCGCCCGGTCCAGCGTCGCGGAACGGTTGGAGGCGCTCGCCCGGGAAGGGGACGGGCGGGCACGGCAGGCGGCCCTCGCGGAGGTGGAAGAGGCGCTGGCGTCGCTTTCCGGCGCAGCAGCTGCCGAAGGCGAACCGGCTTCCGGCCAGGACGTAGGTGAGGAAGCGGAGGAAGATCCGCACGCGCAGGATTCGGCGTCGCGGGGAGCGGAGGAGAGGGTGGCCCGGATTTCCGCCCGCCTCGTGGCGTTGCGCCGCGAGGAGGAGGCCCTCAAGGAGGAGCTGTCCCGCCACGCGGCGGACCGCGATCGGCTCCGCGCGGATGCCAGCCGCCTGCAAGGCGAGATGGCGGCGCTGGAAGGCGATGGTCCCGGGCCGGCCGACCTGCGCTCGCGCCTCGAGGCCCTGCGCGCGGAAGCCCGCCGCCTCGACGACAGGCGGGAGGCCCTCGAACGCGGGCTGGCGCTGCTGCGTGAGGTGGCCAAAACCGTGCATCGCGACGTCGCGCCGGTGCTCAACTGCCTGGCCTCCGAGGTCATGGCGCACATCACAGCCGGACGGTACGACGTGCGCGTCAACCCCAACGAGCGTATGGCCGTCATGGCCATCGAGCAGGAGACGCAAAGCGCCCGATCACAGGATGCGCTCAGCCGCGGAACATCGGACCAGCTGTACTTCGCGCTGCGCGTGGCTCTGCTTAAACGATTTTCCTACCGCACCCCCCTTCCGGCGCTCCTCGATGACAGCTTTGCCCACTACGACAACGAGCGCCTCCGTCGCGCCCTGGCTTACATGGGGGAACTGGCCAAGACCCACCAGGTGCTGCTGTTTACCTGTCGGGACCGCGAGCGCGCCGTTCTCCGCGAATTAGGCATTCCCTTCACCGCCATTCCGCTGGTGCGGGAGCCGGTCCGTGCCGTCGCTCTTACCAGCAAATCATGAAGCATCTTCCGAACATAGCGGGTAGCCCAACCCACCCGTCGAGGGTAGGCGGTTGGGCGTGCGACAAAAAACTCCCTCGGCTCCGTTGGGACCGAGGGAGTTTGTCTGTAACCTGCGACCGCTGTCCTGGGTGAAGGACAGCGGTATGTTTACGACTTGTAACGCCCGCGCGGCAAGAGGCCGATCTTTTCGCGCACCGCCTCGAGCGTGCGGTCCGCCACCTGGGCCGCACGCTCGGCGCCTTCGGCCAGATGTTCGCGCAACGCCGCCGATTCGATCAGTTCGCGGTACCGCTCCTGGATCGGCGTGAGGGTTTCCACCACCACCTCGGCCAGATCGGCCTTGAACACGCCATAGCCCTTGCCGCGGTAGCGTGCTTCGATTTCTTCCAGCGACAGGCCGGAGCACAGGGAGTAGATGGTCATCAGGTTGCTGATGGCCGCTTTCGTTTCCGGGTCGTAGCGCACTTCCATCTCCGAGTCGGTGACGGCGCGCTTGATCTTCTTGCGGATGACGTCGGGCTCGTCCAAGAGGGAGATGTAGCTGTTGGGATTGGGGTTCGACTTGCTCATCTTCTTCGTCGGGTCGTCGAGGGACATGATCCGCCCGCCGACCTTCTGGATGAGCGGCTCGGGCAGGACAAAGGTTTCGCCGAAGCGCTTGTTGAACCGTTCGGCCAGGTCGCGCGTCAGTTCCAGGTGCTGCTTCTGGTCTTCGCCGACGGGCACGTGTGTGGCCTGGTAGAGGAGGATGTCCGCCGCCTGCAATGTCGGATAGGTGAACAGCCCCGCCGAGACGGACTCCTTGCCGGCCGACTTGTCCTTGAACTGCGTCATCCGGCCCAGCTCGCCGAAGTGGGCCAGACACTGCATCACCCAGCCGAGCTCCGTGTGGGCGGGGACGTGGGACTGCACGAAGACCGTCGCCTTTTGCGGGTCGATCCCGGCAGCGTAGTACATGGCCGCCACCTGGAGCGTCTGTTGCCGCAGTGCCTCCGGTTCCTGCGGCACGGTGATGGCGTGGTAGTCGGCGATCATGAAGAAGCACTCGGCCTCGTGTTGCAAAGCGACAAACTGCTTGATGGCCCCGAGGTAGTTGCCGATGGTGAGCCGTCCGCTCGGTTGGATGCCCGAGAGAATCCTGCGCATGGTTGCCCTCCTTTTTGGTGAAAGGTGTGATCCGATCGCGTCGTCGATTTCCACGACTGGCGTCATGGTCACTCCAGGGCGCGGCCCCGCGTCTCCGCGCCGACAAGGAAGGCGAAGGCGCCCGCCGCGGCGAGGAGCACGCCGTGGGCCAGCAGCACGCCGCCCGCCCCCAGCGCCGGGAGCAGGGCTCCGGTGAGGTACGGCGCGGCCATGCCGCCGAGGCGGCCCGCCGCGCCGGCCAAGCCGGCGCCGCTCGTCCGCAGCGCGGTGGGGAACAGTTCCGGCGTGTAGGCGTAGATGGCGCCCCATGCCCCGAGGTTGAAGAAGGACAGGGCCGCGCCAAAGACGAGCAGCTCCGCCACTGTGTCGGAGCGGGAAAAGAGCAGGGCCGCCAGGGCGGACAGGAGAAGGAAGCTGACCAGTACCGGTCGACGGCCCCATCGCTCGACAAGCCACGCGGCGGTCAGGTAGCCGGGGAGCTGCGCCGCGGTCATGATCAGCACGAATGCCAAGGATCGCACCAGGGAGTAGCCCTGCTCGACGAGGAGCGACGGCAGCCAGATGAAGGCGCCGTAGTAGCCGGCGTTGAGGGTCAGCCACGCCAGGGCGATGAACAGGGTGCGGCGCACCAGCGGCGGACGGAACAGGTCCCCGTAGGGGCGCGGCGTCGGCTCCGGCGCGGGTTGCGGTTCCGGGAGCTCTTTTCCCTCGCCGCGCAGGGCCGCTTCCATGCGGGCCACCAGCGCCTCGGCCTCCCGGGCGCGCCCGCGCGCCGCCAGCCAGCGCGGCGACTCCGGCGCGCCCAGGCGCAGCCAGGCCGCATACAGTGCCGGGATCGCTCCGATGACGAAGGCCCACCGCCAGCCCGCTTCGGGCACGAGGAGGAAGCCGACCAGCGCCGCCAGGAACCAGCCGACGGCCCAGAAGGCCTCCAGCCACACGACAAAGCGCCCGCGGGAGGTGCTGGGCACGAGCTCGCCCATCAGGCTGGCCGCCACGGGCAGCTCCGCTCCCAGACCGATTCCCGTGAGGAAGCGGGAGAACAGCAGGGCCCCGTAGGACGGCGCCAGGGCGGTGAGCAGGCTGCCGACGCCGGCGACGAGCAAGCTGTAGGCGACAACGGCGCGCCGGCCGTACCGGTCGGCCAGCCGTCCGCCCACGGCGGCTCCGAGGAACATCCCCACCAGGCCGGCGCTGCCCAACAGCCCCATCTGTGCCGACGAGAGGTTGAAGGCCGCCTTGATCGCCGGCAGGGTGAAGCTGATCAGGCCCACGTCCATGGCGTCGAGAGCCCATCCGAGCCCCAAGAGGTACAGGTAGCGGTAATGCACACGGCCGATCGGCAGGCGTTCCAGGCGGCTGATGGCGTTCACGGTGGATCCCCTTTCTGCACGGGTAAATGCTGGCTCCTATTGTACCACAATTGTGGACTTACGCGCGCGCTGCGGCATGGTCGCGGGAAATGAAAAAGGCCACCGGTTTCGCCTACCGGCGAGACCGGGGCCTCGTTGTCTCGGGGACAAGAACGGCTCCTTGTCGCCCACTCATGCCAACGTTAACACGACACGCCCGTTGATTTGCCCCTTTTCCAAACGCTCGAAGACCTCATTGATCTTTTCGAGGGGCTGCGTCTCGATGTTCACCCTCACTTTCCCCTGGGCGGCGAATTCCAGGGCTTCCTGCAGATCTTTTCTTGTTCCGACGATTGAACCTTTCACCGTCACCCCGTTTAACACCGTGTCGAAGATGGGGAGCGGCATCTCTTCATTCGGCAATCCGACAACCACGAGGGTACCGCCGCGTTTCAGGGAACGGTACGCTTGATCAAAGGCCTTCCGGGTAACGGCCACGCTGATCGCCGCTTGCACGCCACCGAATCGTTCTTGAATCTCCTGTGCCGGATCGACTTTCGCGCCGTTGATGGTGGCGTCTGCCCCCAGCTTGGTCGCGAGCTCCAATTTTTCATCGACAATGTCGACGGCGACCACATGGTATCCCATGGCCTTCGCGTATTGCACGGCGACGTGTCCCAGACCGCCGATGCCGTAGATGGCGACCCAGTCGCCCGGTTTCGCCCCACAAATTTTCAGTGCTTTATATGACGTTACCCCCGCGCAAAAGATCGGCGCCGCTTGCTCGAACCCAAGGTTGTCCGGGATTTTGACGACATAAGCAGCGGGGGCTTTGCAGTATTCGGCAAAGCATCCGTGTACCGAATACCCGGTGTTCAGCTGGTGCGGGCACAACGTTTCCTGACCGGTCAAGCAGTATTCGCATTCGCCACACGCAGAATAAAGCCAGGGAATCCCGACCCGGTCACCCACTTTGAGCGCGGTGACGCCCGGACCGACCGCCTCGACGACGCCCACTCCCTCATGCCCTAGGATGGCGGGAAGTTTAGGTTTCAGTGACCAATCGGCACGTGCCAAATGCAGGTCGGAATGACACACACCACACGCTTTGATTCTCACGAGGACTTCCCCATAGCCGATTTCCGGAGTGGGCATCTCTTGGATTTCCAGCTTTTCCTTAAAACCCTTGAGAACAGCCGCCTTCATCGATAGCCCTCCCGTGGATCCGTTTTCAATTTCACTCTCTCCTCTCGCAATCGCGATGTCTGTGACAAAGTGCACAGCGTCACAGAATGTTTTTCGGTTGCCCGTATTGGGTACAAGAACAAAACCCGCGCGGGATGGGGGGAAAAAGCGGGAACGTTTGACATGCCGCTGGCGTTTCGGTATCGTTAAAAGTACGACAATCTGACGCGTGATAACGGCATATGGCCCCGCGATGAGAGAGAGGAGTAGCCAGGGGCGCTGCCTCCCAGCGAGCCGGGGAGGGTGGAAGCCCGGCGGCAGTCCTGGTGAAGGGCGCTCTCGAGCGATGGTCGATGAGGGGGTCGACGGCGCCGCGCGGCAGGTGAGCCGAAGCGGGTACGGCGTGCGCGGCAACGCGTGTCCGTCGGCCAACTAGGGTGGAACCGCGGGAGAGCCTCCCGTCCCTAGCGCGCGGCGCTGGGGGCGGGAGGTTTTCTGTTGGGCGTCCGGCAACCATGAGGATGGAGGTGTCCGCCGTGAACTTTCAGGACATGATTTTGGCCCTGCAAGCCTTTTGGGCCAAGCAGAACTGCCTTATCGTGCAGCCTTATGACATCGAAACCGGCGCGGGAACGATGAACCCGGCCACCTTCCTTCGCGTGATCGGCCCAGAGCCGTGGAACGTGGCCTATGTGGAGCCGTCGCGCCGCCCGGCTGACGGGCGCTACGGGGAGAACCCCAACCGCCTCTACCAGCATCACCAGTTCCAGGTGATCCTTAAGCCGTCGCCGGACAACGTGCAGGAGATCTACCTCGACAGCCTGCGCGCCCTCGGCATCGAGCCGGAGGAACACGACATCCGTTTTGTGGAGGACAACTGGGAAGCGCCGACCCTCGGGGCCTGGGGGCTCGGTTGGGAAGTGTGGATCGACGGGATGGAGATCACCCAGTTCACCTACTTCCAGCAGGTTGGCGGCCTTGATTGCCATCCGGTGGCCGTGGAGATCACCTACGGCCTGGAGCGCCTCGCCTCGTACATCCAGGGGAAGGACAACGTGTTTGACCTGGAATGGGTGGGGGGATTCACCTACGGGGACGTGTTCAAGCAACCCGAATACGAGCATTCCAAGTACACCTTCGAGGTGGCCGACGCGGCGATGTTGTTCCGCCTTTTTGCCGATTACGAGCGGGAAGCGCAGCGGGCGCTGGAGGCCGGCCTCGTTTTTCCGGCCTACGACTACGTGCTGAAATGCTCCCACACCTTCAACCTCCTCGATGCGCAGGGGGCAATCAGCGTCACCGAGCGGACGGGGTACATCGCACGCGTGCGCAACCTGGCCCGCGCCTGTGCCCAGGCCTATTTAGCCGAGCGGGAGCGGCTGGGCTTTCCGCTCCTGAAACGAAGCGGCGAACCGGCGCGGCCGGCGTTGGGCGAAACCACGGTCATCGGCAATCCGGTGAAGGGGGAGTGACGGATGGGAACGCGCGATTTTCTGCTGGAAATCGGCACCGAGGAGATTCCGGCCCGTTTCGTGCAGGGGGCCACTCGCCAGCTGGCCGAAAAGGTGCAGGCCTTCCTCCGCGATCGGCGCATCGCCTTTGGGGTGGTGCGCACCTATGCCACGCCGCGCCGGCTGGCCGTATTGGTGGAGGACGTGGCCGAAAAGCAGGAGGACGTGAGCGAAGAGGTGCGCGGGCCGGCCAAGCACATTGCCGTTGACGAGGCCGGCAACTGGACAAAAGCGGCGGAAGGGTTTGCCCGCAAACAGGGGGTGGCCTTGCGCGACCTGTTCATTCGGGAGGTGAAGGGAGTTCCATACGTCTTCGCCCGCAAGTACCACCCCGGCGCGCCGACGCGGGAGATCCTCACCGAACTGGGCGACGTCATTCGCTCCCTCTCCTTCCCCAAGAGCATGCGCTGGGGGACCCACGACCTGCGCTTCGTGCGGCCCATCCGGTGGCTTGTCGCGCTGTTCGGGGCTGACATCGTGCCCATTGAGGTGGCCGGCGTGCGGGCGGGGAACGTTACCCGGGGGCACCGCTTCCTCGGACGAGCGGTGACCATCGACGAGCCGGCACACTACGAGACGCTGCTGGAGGCGCAGTACGTCATCGCGGATGTGGAAAAGCGTTGCCAGCGCATCGTCGACCAGATCCGCGCCTTGGAAGCGGAGAAGGGCTGGCGCATCCCTATCGACGAAGGGCTGCTGGAAGAGGTGACCCACCTCGTCGAGTACCCAACGGTGCTGTGGGGGGCCTTTGACGAGGAGTTTCTCGCCGTCAACCGCCATGTCCTCGTCACCGCGATGCGCGAGCACCAGCGCTACTTCCCGGTGGAAAACGTGCGCGGCGAATTGCTTCCGTACTTCGTCACCGTGCGCAACGGCGACGACCGGCACCTCGACACGGTGCGCAAAGGGAACGAGAAGGTGCTGCGGGCGCGTTTGGCCGACGCGCGGTTTTTCTACGAGGAGGACCAGAAGCTGACCATCCCTGAAGCCCTCACCAAGCTGAAGACGATCGTCTACCACGAGGACCTGGGCACGCTGGCTGACAAGGTGGACCGCGTGCGCGCCCTCTCCGCGCGCGTTGCCGACGCCCTCGGACTCGACGAGGAAACGAAGCGGCTCGTGGACCGTACGGCGGAGATCTGCAAGTTTGACCTCGTTACGCAGATGGTGTATGAATTTCCCGAGCTGGAGGGCATCATGGGCGAGGACTACGCCCGCCGGGCCGGCGAGCCGGAAGCGGTGGCCCGGGGCGTCTTTGAGCACCACCTGCCGCGTTTTGCCGGGGACCAGCTGCCCGCCTCCGATGTGGGCGCCGTGGTGGGCGTGGCCGACAAGGTGGACACCCTCGTTGGCTTCTTTTCCCTCGGCCTCATCCCGACCGGCTCGCAAGACCCCTACGCCCTGCGCCGGGCGGCGAACGGCGTGGTGCAGATCCTCCTCGACCGGAAGTGGCCGCTTGCGCTCGACGCGCTGGTGGAGGCCGCCCTGGACCTGTACGCAGGGAAAGGCCTCGGTAAGCGGCCGGCCGATGCGGTGAAGGCCGACCTGCTCGCCTTCTTTGCCCAGCGCCTCAAGACGGTGCTGCAGGAGGAGGGCATCCGCTACGACGTGATCGACGCCGTGCTGGGGTCCGACTTTGCCGATCTCCGCGCTGCCGTGGCGCGGGCCAAGGTGCTGGAGGCGCGGCATGAAGAAGAAGCCTTCCGCGCCGCTGTGGAAGCCTTCACCCGCCTGTACAACCTGTCGCGCAAGGCGGAGACGGCGGGAGAGGTGCAGGAGGCGCTGTTCGAGGACGATGCCGAGCGTGCCCTGTACAGGGCGTATGGGGCGGCGAGGGAGCGAGCGCGTGCAGCCGAGGAGGCCGGGGACTGGGCCGGCGTCCTCGACGCCTGGAGCGCGCTGGCGGAGCCGATCCATGCCTTCTTCGATGCCGTCCTCGTCATGGCCCCCGATCCCGCCGTGCGGCAGAACCGCCTGTCGCTCATCAAGCGCATCGCCGACGACCTGTGGCGGTACGCCGATTTCAGCAAGCTTGTGCTGGCGTAAATGTGCGCTCGTCAGCCCCCGGGACCGGGACGTATCGGTGCCTTCTGTCCGGATTCCGGGGGCTTTCCCTCACAACAAAACCATGCAAAAGGAAGCGTGAACCTTGACACCAACGGTACATCTCGAATAGTTTGTTAAGGATTTTAAAAAATCAGTCGATTTTTATCAAACCGCAATCCAGTTGGAGCTTTCTTCCCAGAGCGAAACCAGCGCCCTGCTCAAATCGGAACTGAAAGAACAACCGTGGGGCATGACCGAGTTCCGATGCGGAAAAAACGCATGCCTTCTACGCCAACGGGCTCCCGGAACGGCCCGGGAGCCCGACTGGGTTCAGTCGATGCGTCACGGGGAGACGCATACGGGTCTTGCCGATGCGCGAGGGCGCTGTCGGTTTCAGTGGGCCAGAATCAGCTCGCTTGCCGCGTAGGCGCTGGAGAAGGACAGCTCCGACAGCTGTCCCTTCCCCTCGCACCAGTCGCCGGCGAAGTAGAGGTTGCGGTAGTCGGGGAAGAAGACGGGCATCGGCTGCTGGTCCATCGTCCACTTGATTTCCTGCACCACGGCGCGCGGGGAGATGCGGGGCACGACGAGGCGCTCGCGCCAGCCGGGGAAGTGTTTGTCGTACAGGTCCTCCACCGTTTTCTTGTACGCCTCGATGCGCTCCTTGTTGCCCACGTCCTCGCGGTTGAGGTAGAGGATGGCCTGCAGAAGCTGGCCGCCTTCGGGTACGGACGTCTCGTCGTAGTAGGAGATGTCGGTGATGAAGCACTTGTGAGCCTTATCGTAGATGTAGGTGTAGGGCACGTCGATCCGCTCGCGCAGCCCCACGTCGTACACCAGGGCGTAGGTGGGGTGGTACTGGGCGTACTGGGCCACGAAGTGCTCGATGTGGGTTCCCTGGAAGATGGTGAGCAGCTCCTTCGGCGGAATACAGAAGAGGAACAGGTCGGCCGTGTAGGTCGCGTTGGCCGTGTGGACGGCACGCACCCGGTCGCCCTCCACCGTGACCCGCTCCACCTTCGCCTTCGTGTGGATGGTGCCGCCGTGGGACTCGATCACGCGCACCAGCTCGTCGATGAGCGCCTGCCAGCCGCCGCCGATGTAGGTCACCGGCTTGCGGGTGGAGAAGATCGTCTTGTAGTAGCGGAAGAAGACATCCGACGGGATCTTTTCCGGCTCTCGGGTGAAGAAGTTCGATGAGGCCAGGGTGAGCATCATGTCCTTGACGTCGGGGTCGAGCTGCTTTTCGTCCATCCACCGCCCGATCGAAAGGTGCGGATGCCCTGTCTCCACGCCAAGGAGCGTCTTGAGGACCTCGAACGCAAACTTTACTTTGTCCGGATAGGTGAGCAGCTTGGTTTTGAACAGCCCGCGGATGTTGGCCGGCAGGTCGGTCAGCCCGTTGCCGACGTCGTACTTGGCCCGTTCGGGGCTGAAGTCACGCCAGTCGATGGACAAGCCTAGCTCCTGCTCCAGTGTGGTGAGCACCGAGCGGTCACGGCCGTAGATGGCGTGGGCGCCAAAGTTGAAGGCGAATCCCTTGATGCGCAGCGTCACGGCCCGGCCGCCGAGAGCCCCGCGTTCCAGAACGGTGACAGGGAGCCCGTGCTTGGCCAATCGCGCCGCGGCGGACAAGCCGGCCAGGCCGCCGCCGACGACGACCACGGATGCCATGAACGATCACCTCGAGTGTCCGTTTTGATGGGCGGATTTCGTTTGGGAGCCTTCCTTATTGTAAATGAAGAGCGGAGAATTTGACAGATTGGTGACCGACAAGGATGAGGATCTCACCATTCGAAATTGTTTGTGTTGCGTTGAAACGGTTGTGTCCTCCGGATAGAATGGGATCGAGAGGCTGAAATGGTCTGTCTGTTCGAGGAGGGATTCCCATGCGTTGGGTGGCGGTCGGGTTGGTTGCGGCGGCGTGGGTCCTGGGTGTGGCGACGGTGTGGACAGGAGGGTGGGGCGACTGGTTTCCGGACGGTACCGGATACTGGACGGCCAACCTTCTCGCCATCGCCCTGGCGGCAGGTGGCGTGATTGTCGCGGCATGGCAATACCTGCGCCGCCAGTGGTCGACGGTTGCGCTGCTCCTTCTCGGCATCTCCGCGGCGCTGTTAGCGGTGCCCCTCGCGTTCTGGATGCTGCTTGTGTCAAAGGGGGTGTGAGGGTTGGGGATGGGATGGAAGTGGGGGCGGCTCATCGCATTGGGCTTGGTCATCGGTGTGGTTGGCTGCCAGGCTCCGGTGAATTCGCAGGTTGGTGGCGATGCGAAAGGCCAATGGATCGATGTGCCGCTGGATCCGGATCAGGCGCGGAAGCTGCAGGAAGAGGTGGACAACGGGCATCGCGTGGGGTTAATGGATCCGTCGCAGGTGGCGTTGGAGTTTTTGGACCACGTTTTGAAGGCCAAAAGTGCTCGTTCCGAGGTGGTGGAGGTGCGGGACAAGGACATACGAGTCGAGCGCCACACGTTAGAGGACGGCCGCGTCGTCGAGCTCCGGTTGGTGCAGCCCGTGCGCAAGGATGCCACGGGAATCTGGGTGGTGGAGAACTACCGGTTTGTTACAGGAAAATAGGTAGGACGAACGAGAAGGTTTCATTATGAACCGTCTGCCGGTGGGTAGGCGGTTTTTATTTATCTTGTAACAGAATGGTGAAGTTTTAGCAAAACCCAATGGAAAAATTGAAATCTAACTTTGGAATAACAATTGGTTATGTCGAATGATGTCGAGATAAAAGAATAGACAAGTTAACTAACAAAAAGTTATAATCAGTATAAATCTATTGAATAATCCATTAAGTAGGTGAAAATGAAATATTTCTTCTCATCGTTCTAGGTAAAAGAAAAAGGAAAAGGGAGGGATTATCATGAGAAGAAAAACGAATTCCCTTCTGTTGGCGGTTTTTCTTGTACTTGCTGTAGCGTTTGTTCCGAGTCATTTCGCTCTGGCTGTACCGAGCAACTCAGCGTTGAGTAACGAGGAAGATCCCTGGGGACAAAAAGAAGTCCTCAACTATCTGTTGTGGACGGCGGATGAGAAGCTTGAGGCCGATGTCAAAAAGTTGCAATCGGATTTGGGCTTGACGGATGAGCAAATGGAAAAATTAAAGGAACTGGCGTTGCAAGAACACCAGCAAGTTGCAAAGACTAAACATCACAAAAATACGGCAGTTTTTAACCAGAACGTTAACGAAATTTTCGCAGGTATCGACAAAGAAGTCAAAGTTCTGTTAGGGAAAAAGTACAATGAATTCCGCAAATGGATCAAAGCGTGGTGGAAAGATGAGAAAACATATCGCCTAAATTGGTTGGCGGAAAAGCGAAAGAAAGTAAAGGAAGAAATAGGAATAATGGCTACGGACGATCGTGAGCTGGTCTATGCGACACAATATAACGGATATTACTGAAAATGAGATTGCACTGCCCGACAAATATGTGAAGTTTGCTAATCTCGGGTGGTGGGGCAACATTCCCGATACCATTGAACCTTATTACAAGAACCCGCCGTATACGGCGAATGTTTATTACGAACCGACGAATAAAGCTGTTCTTGATGTGCTGGTTCGGGAAGTAGGCCCGTGGAATGAAGACGACAATTATTGGGATGCAGCGGACGACGCCAATCCCCGACGAAAGTTTACGGATTTGGCATTGGGTGAACCGGAGGCTGAAGCGGCTTATTTCCGAGGATACAATGGCGGGAAAGACCAATTTGGCCGAACGGTAACCAATCCGGCGGGCGTTGATCTTACCCCGCAAGTTGCGGCCAAGCTTGGGTTGGGTTATTTGCAGAATGCGTGGGTGTGGGTTCGTTACAGTGACTTGCCATAAGAAAAAAAGCCCCGCAGCGGAAGGGCAACGGTGGCCTTTCCTGCGGGGCTTAGTTTTTCGTAAGCGCTCTTTCCTGTCGGTGTCCTTACCTGCGGTGCAGAAGGTGGCCCATGCCCATTGGAGGTTGTCCTGGGGGGATGTGCCGAGATTGATGGCGTGCCGAATACCGTGATTGCTCGGCCTCGTGAATGGCCGAGTTTTTTTTCCTCTTGACATAATCCTCTTTTCCGTCTAATAATTTAGTCAAACTAAAATGGTTTTACTCATATCAAAATCCATTCAGGAGGACCGAATGGAGGAGATCAGCCGTAAGATTCGCACGCTGCGCCGAGCCAAGAACATGACGCTGAAGGAGTTGAGCGAGCGCACCGGGCTGTCAATTGGCTTTCTGTCGCAGGTGGAGCGCGGAACCAGCTCGCTGGCGATCACCTCGTTGCAAAAAATCGCCGAGGCCCTTGGGGTTCCCATTGTCACGTTCTTTCAAACCGAAGAGAATCCGAGCTACGTGGTTCGGGTCGGAGAGCGCAAACCGTTTCGCATTGAGGGATCGCCGGCGAGCTACGTGCGGTTGAGCGGCCGATTTTCCGGCTGTGCCTTGGAGCCCCTGTTGGTAGAATTGGCGCCCCGTCAAGCGCAAGAGATGCCCTTTTCCCACCCCGGAGAAGAATTCTACTTTGTGCTCGAAGGGCGCGTCGTCCTGGAGGTAGAGGGAAAATCTTATGAGCTTTCGGCCGGCGATTCCATCCACTTTCCCTCTACCCTTCCCCACGCCTGGCGGAACGATTCCGACCAGCCGGCACGGGTCCTGTGTGTGTTGACGCCCGCCATTTTTTAACCAATTGCAGGAACGCAAAGGGAGGGATTGTAGCATGCGCGTGGCGACGGACATTGGTGGCACGTTTACCGATCTGGTGTACCTGGATGAGCAAGGCCGGGTGGGGATGGCCAAGGCGGACACCACGCCGTCTGATTTTGAGGAAGGGGTGGTGAACGTCCTCCGCCATTCGGGCATTGACCCGCGTTCCGCCACCACGTTGATCCACGGGACGACGGTCATCATCAATGCCCTGACCGAGCGCAAGGGGGTCAAGACGGGGCTGCTCACCACCAAGGGTTTCCGCGACGTGCTGGAAATCGGCCGGGGGAACCGCCCGGATCTGTTCAACCTGCGCTACCAAAAACCCGTTCCCTTTGTGCCGCGTTATCTCCGCCTCGAAGTGGAAGAGCGCATCAATGCCAAAGGGGAAGTACTGGTTCCGCTCAACCGTGAAGATGTTCTTCGCGCGATTGAATTTTTCAAACGTGAAGGCGTGGAGGCCATTGCGGTGGTGTATCTCCATGCCTACGCCAATCCGGAGCACGAACGCGAGACCGTGGCGCTGATCCGCGAGCGGTGGCCTGAGGTGGCGGTTACCGCGTCGCACGAGGTGACGCGCGAATGGCGTGAGTATGAGCGGACGAGCACGACCGTGTTGAACGCTTATGTCAAGCCCATTGCGGCCAACTATGTGGACCGCCTGGAACAAAAACTGCGGGACATGGGTGTTCCTGGAAAGTTGTACATCATGCAATCCAACGGTGGAACGACCACCTTTGCCCAGGCAAAGGAAACCCCCATTAACATGGTGGAATCGGGGCCGGTGGCCGGCATTTTCGGTGCTGCCATGTTGGGGAAACTGCTGGGCCAGCCCAATGTGATCGCCTTTGACGTGGGCGGTACGACGGCCAAGTGTTCGCTGGTGGACAACGGCGAGGTGACCATCACCACCGAATACCGTATCGAACGGGACGAGCGGCACGCCGGGTACCCGATTAAGGTACCGGTAGTGGACATTGTCGAGATTGGCAACGGCGGCGGGTCCATCGCCTGGATTGACGAGGCCGGGGCGTTAAAGGTGGGACCGAAATCGGCAGGGGCCAATCCGGGGCCGGTAGCCTACGGGAGGGGCGGAACGGAGCCCACCACAACGGATGCCAATTTGGTCACCGGCCGCCTGAATCCGGCGAACTTCCACATGCCCGTGGACATGGACGCGGTGCGCCGGGCCATTGACGAGAAGATCGCCCGCCATTTCGGCGTCTCGGTGGAGGAAGCGGCGCTGGGGATCCTGCGTATCGCCAACGCCAACATGCTGAACGCGCTGAAGTTGATTTCCGTCCGCAAAGGGTACGACCCGCGCGACTTTGCCCTGGTTGCCTTTGGCGGTGGCGGGGCCCTGCATGCCACAGCCCTGGCCCGGGAACTGGGCGTGAAGAAGGTGATCGTTCCCGTGGCTGCCTCGGTCTTCTCCGCGTGGGGCATGCTCATGACCGATTTGCGCCGCGACTGGTTGCGCACGGACATCCGGCGCGTGCAGGATCTGGATTTGAACAAATGGAACGCCTTGTGGAACGAAATGGAACGCGAGGCGCTCCAGTGGTACCGTGAACAGGGCTTTGCCGACGACCAGGTGGTGTTCGTGCGCCATGCGGACATGCGGTACCTGGGCCAAGAGCACACGGTGAAGGTGCCGGTTCCGGGCGGCAACCTGACCCCGGACGATGTGGAAGAAGTGGTGCGGCGCTTCCATGCGGCCCACGAGAAGCGGTACTCCTTTAAGCTCGAACACATGGCAACGGAGATCGTAAACATCCACGTGGTGGCCTTTGGACGGGTGCAAAAGCCTGAACTGGCCAAGCTTCCGCCCGCTTCCGGAAGCGTAGAGGAAGCCAAGAAAGGCGTTCGTCCCGTGTATTTCGAGGAGGTCGGCTGGGTGGAGACGGCGCTCTACGAGCGCGACCGCCTGGGCCCGGGGATGATGGTTGAAGGGCCGGCGATTGTGGAAGAACCCACAACGGCGACGGTGCTCTATCCCGGCCAGACGCTGCACGTCGATCCGTACGGCAACCTGATCGTGGAAACGGGCGCCTAAGGCGAAGCAACAGGAGGTGTTGAGCTGTGGCGAAGACGCACGTGGATCCGTTTACGCTGGAAATCGTGAAAGACTCGCTGATCGCCATCGGCGAGGAGATGTTTTACACCTTGGCCCGCACGTCGATGAGCCCCATCATTTACGAGGTGCTCGACTTTGCCAGCGGGCTGACCGACGCCAAGGGGCAGCTGCTCACCCAAGGCAACGGCGTTACCGGTTTCATCGGCATGCTTACCTTCATGGTGAAGGAAACGCTGGCTAAGTACGGCGCGACGGGGAACATCAAGCCGGGTGACGTGTTCCTCATCAACGATCCTTACGGTGGAGGCGGGTCGCACCTGTCGGACGTCGGGCTGGTTCTGCCCATCTTCGTCGACGGCGAGCTTCTTGCCTTTGCTGCCAACAAGGCCCACTGGACCGAAGTGGGCGGCAAGGACCCCGGCTCGTGGACGACCGATTCGACGGAGATTTACCAGGAAGGGCTGCAATTCCCCTGTGTCAAGCTGTACGAGGAAGGCAAATTGAACCAGGCGATTGTGGAGATCATTGCTGCGAACGTCCGCTTCCCGGATCTGTCGCTGGGCGACATGTGGGCCCAAGTGGCGGCGTTGCGGACCGGGGAGAAGCGGTTTCAGGAGCTGTGCGCCAAATACGGGAAAGAAACGGTGAAGGCGTCGATCGACTACCTCCTTGACTACGGTGAGCAGATGGCCCGCCGGGAACTGGCCAAGCTGCCGAAGGGCGTCTTTGAAGCGGAAGACTTCATTGATGACGACGGGCTGGGCAACGGACCGATCCGCGTCAAGGTGAAGGTCACGATCACCGATGACGAATTCATCTGCGACTTTACCGGGACCGATCCGCAGGTACCGGGCCCCATAAATTGCTCGTATACGGGACTGGTTTCCGCCGTGCGCACCGTGTTTTTGGCGGTCACCAATCCGTCTCAGGACGTGAACGACGGCGTGTTTCGCCCCCTCAAGGTGATCGCACCGGAAGGGACGGTGCTCAATGCCAAGCGGCCGGCGCCCGTGTCGACGTATTGGGAATCGATGATCTTTGGGGCGGATGTGATCTGGAAGGCACTCGCTCCGGTTCTTCCCGATCGCCTTACCGCCGGCCATCTCTTGTCGGTTTGCGCCGTCATTCTCGGCGGCACGCATCCCGACACCGGTGAGCCCTTCCTCATTGTCGAGCCTTCTGTCGGCGGATGGGGGGCCGGCCGGGGCATGGACGGGCAAAGCGGCCAATTCTGCATCGGCGACGGCGAGACCTATAACGTCCCGGTGGAGGTGGCCGAAACGCGGTACGGCGTGCTGGTGGAGGAGTATGCGCTGCGCACCGACGGGGCGGGGGCCGGCGAGTGGCGCGGCGGCTGTGGCGTCGTTCGTGCCTACCGCGCGCTGACGGACGGGCAGTTTCTGACGGCCACCTTTGGCCGCCACAAGTACGTGACGTGGGGTGCCGGCGGCGGCCATAACGGGTCTCGCAACGAGATCGTGGTGATTCGCGCTGACGGCACCGTCGTTGGACCGTTTGGCAAATGCGCGCGGCTTCCCTTGAACAAGGGCGATGTGGTGCGGCTCATCACCGCGACGGGCGGCGGGTACGGCGATCCCTTCAACCGTCCGCCGGAGCGGGTGGCCGAGGACGTGAAAAACGGATACATCACCGTGGAGCAGGCCCGCGACCTGTACGGCGTGCGGGTCAACCCGGAGACGTTTGCCGTGGAAGGCGTGACGCCACAGCGCGCCGCACGGGAGGCGAATGGATGATGCGCATCGCGCGAAAACCCGAGAAAGATGCAGATGCGCCGGTGACCACGCTGTTTGCGGAAGGAGACGTGCCGGGTGGACGAGCCTCCTTTGGGATCGCGGTACTCCCCCCTGGCGACCGGATTCCCGCAAGCGGCGTAAGCGTGCACGCCGACTGTGACGAGTACACCTATGTGGTGAAAGGGACGGCTCTTGTTCACGTTCAAGGGGAAACCGTTCGTCTTCATCCCGGGGACGGACTGCTCATTCCCGCCGGAGCGGCCCATTGGGCGCTCAACGACGGCGATGCACCTTTGGAAGTTGTGTGGGCGTTGGTTCAGCGGGGACGTTAAGGTTGTCTGCGGGGGCAATGGAAGGGGCAACCTGGCAGGGGTTGCTCCTCCATCCGATCATCTTTCCTAAAATTCTGTGAATAGAGAGGGATTTTGAACATGGTGTTGTCCAAGGCGTACGGGCAAAAAGGACAAGGTGAGCACGTCCAGATTCCGGTTGGACGCTTGTTTGCGCAAATGCCGCTAACCAAGCGGCATTGGCAAGCAGGGTTTGGCCTGTTTTTCACGTTTGTCATTGAAGCGTGGGAATTGATGGTCATTGTTTATGTGGCGGGGATGATTGGCCAAGATTTCGGTTTGAATCAGGTGCAGATTGGCTCCCTCATGGGCGTGATCTTTCTGGGGATGATCCCGGGGTGTTTGTTGTGGGGGCTTCTTGTTGACCGCCTGGGGCGAAAGCGGACCGTGATGTGGTCGTTGATCTTGTACGGGATTTTGTCGGGCATCAGTGCCTTTTCCGTCAATTATGCCATGCTTATGGCGACGCGGTTTTTGTCCGGTTTGGCCATCAGCGGCTGCTTCATTACCGTTTTTCCCTACTTTGAGGAGCTTCTGCCGGTGAAACAGCGCGGCCGTGCCACCGTATACCTGGCCTCCGGTTGGCCCATCGGGACGCTTCTGGCGGTGGCGGTCAGCTATTTGGGGATGAAGTTGGACTGGTCGTGGCATGCCATTCTGTTTGTCAGTTCCCTTGCGGCACTGTGGTTTCTGGTTGTCTGGCGTTATGTACCCGAATCGCCGTATTGGCTGGTGGCGAAAGGAAAACAAGAGGAGGCGAAGACCGTTTTGGCCGATTTGTCGGCCGGGCGTATGGCGGTTGAGGACGGCGTAACCCTTGTTGTTGAGGGGAAACAAACCGGCAACTATCTGTCCATTTTCCGGCGCAATGTGCGCAATACCACGCTGTTGCAAACGCTTATCAATTTTTGCTACTCGTGGGGGTATTGGGCTCTCTTTATGTGGATGCCCTACATGCTTGCTGAATCCAAAGGGATTGCCTTTGTGAACAGCCTGGGTTTTGTTGTCGTGTCGGCCTTGTTCCAGTTCCCCGGCTACATCGCGTCGTCCTCTTTGACCGGAAGATTTGGCCGCAAAAAAGTGATGATTGCCTTTGTGCTGGGGGCGGCCGTCGGGACTTTCGGGTTCGCGGCGTCGGATACGACTGCGGTGCTGCTGGCGTGGTTGGCCATGCTCTCCTTCTTTAATCTGGGCGGTTGGGGCGTCTGGGACACCTGGATGGGTGAGCTGTATCCTACGGAAACGCGGACTGCAGCCTATTCATGGGGAGCGATGTCTCAGCGCGTGGCCAACTGGCTGGCACCGTCGGTGATTGGAGCCTTTTTGGCGTCGAACCAAAGTTTCCTGGTGACCAACGCCTTTATCGCTTTGTTCCTCGTGGTGACCGCTATCGCTGCCCTGTTCCTGCGGGAAACCGAGGGCGACATCTTGCATTGACCGTTGTTGCAGGCTGACAAGACGTGATGCAAGCAAGTATGGAGGTGAAGGCTGTGAAACTGCTGTGGATCAATCCCATCGCGACGAATGTGTACGACGAGCCGATTCGCATCTATCTCGAATCGGTCAAAGAACCGGGCACGGAAATTAACGTCGTCTCCTTTCCCCCGCCCGGCCCTACGCATTTGGAGTACAATTGCTACGAAATGTGGATGATGCCCCAGTTGCTCAGAACCGTGCGCTGGGCGGAGCAACAGGGTTACGACGCGGCCGTGATCGGGTGCTTCTACGATCCCGGCCTGCGGGCCGCGCGGGAGCTAACCCAGCGGATGGTCGTCACGGCTCCCGCGGAAGCCTGCCTCCGCATTGCCGCTACCCTGGGTGAATCGATGGCCATCTTGGTGGGGCGGCAGAAATGGATCCCGGAGATGAAGGAAAACGTGCACAAATACGGGTACAAAGAGAAATTAGCCGCATTTAAGGTCCTCAATATGGGCGTCCATGATTTCCAGACGTGTCCGTCCGAAACGAAACGGCGGATTGTGGAAGCGGCCCGCGAGGCGGTTGAACGGGACGGCGCCGACGTGATCGTATTGGGTTGCACGGCGGAATTCGGGTTTTACCAGGAGATTCAGCAGGAAATCGGCGTACCGGTCGTGGACGCGGTCGTGGCTCCGGTTAAGTTTGCTGAGTTTTTGGTGAAACTTCGTCAGTTGGGCTGGGGGCATAGCAAGCGAATGGGCTATGAAGGGCCTCCGGAGAGTGAACTGAATTCCTGGGCTATCCTTGGGCCCTGCCGATGAACAACGCTGTCTACCGGCGCGCATGGGTGTGGAAGAGGGGCGCGTCTCGCAAAAAAAGAAAAAGGGGCGACGGGCGCCCCTTTGAGATGGGTGGCAAATCCCTGTGCGTAAAAGCGATCAGCCTTGGTCCTTCGATGGGAAGGTTTCCGGTGCATTGGCCGCGGCCGGCAACCGAATCATCGGCAATAGGAACAGGGAGCCGAGGAAAAAGAGCAGCGCGGACAAAACATAAATGACCTCAATCGGCAGCTGAGCCTTGAGGACCCCGGCAATGCTCATCGTGGCCACCATTCCCCCCATGAAGAGGGGGTTGAGGATGCCGTTTACCCTTCCGACAAAGGCTTCTTCTGTGAATTGCAGAATCATGGTGCTAATGGCGATATGGAGCGACGGGATGGCAATTCCGACGAGCACTTCAAGCAGTAGGGTAAGCCAGAGCATGGTGGAGAGACCCGCCCCTGCAATGCCCACTGCGATGAGGGCCATGGCGAGCATCAGCAGCCGTTGCGGGGCGAGCGCCTTCGACACCGCCATTGCCACCGCGCTTCCGAGAATCATCCCGATTCCATTGGCGGTCAACAGCCATTGCAAGGCCTCCTTTTCGAGCCCCAGCCGTTCGGTTACCAGGAAAACGGCCAGCGGTTGCGTCAACCCCAGCGCCAGCCCTGCAGACAAAAAGCATCCGCTGAGCAGCGTCAACGGCTTGTGGGAGAGCACGTAGCGAATCCCAGCAGCCAAGTCTTGTAAAATCGACTGGTCTTCGGTCTTCTCCTTCTTGCGGTCTTCCGGCAGCCCAAACAGGACCGCCGCAGACAAGGAAAAGGCGACCCCCATGATGGCGATGGCCACGTGGATGCCGAACGTTTCGTAGACGACCGTGCCCAGGATCGGACCAAAAATCATGAACACGGCGATGACCGTTTGATACAACGACATCCCCATCTGCGTCAGTTCCGCCGGAACATGCATCTTAAACAGCTTCATTCCCGAAGGTTGGGAGAACTGGGAGAGAATAGAGGAAATGAGGGTCGCAAAGAATACGGCTTTCCACGAAAAGAACAGGATCGCGATCAGCACGAGGAGGGTGGTTACGGCACTCAACGCGTCACACCAGATCATTGTCCGTTTTGGTCGCCAGCGGTCCGCGTAGGCGCCACCGATAAAGGAAAAAAGGAAAATCGGCAAAAACTCGGCAATGGAGATCATCGAAACGGCGATCGGGTTTCCGTCGGTCTGGTCAACAACAAACAGGAGAATGGCGAAGTTCCGTACCCAAACCCCGATCTGCAAGAATAACGTGGACAGGACGGTAACTTGAACGACGCGATTGCGAAGCAATTGTTCCATCTTACAATCCCCCTGGGTGTCTGGTGAAAGGGAAATCTCAGCTGAGCCCGAGTTGCGTGATGGCCTCTCCGGTTGAGCGAAAGCGCCATGTCGGAAGGAAGTATGGGGGTCTCAAACTCATCTATTTTAACATGGAACTTGGAAAGAGTAAATGCCCCGTATAAACGGGTGTGGAAACCGCTTTGAATGGTACAAGACATTACATTTCGTAATGGGGCCGCTATCGAAGCATGAATGCAGAAGAGAGGATAAAGCCCTCTTGACATTTCTGTGACAAGGGGTTACACTAATTGTTGAAAAGTTCAGATGGGCGGAGACGTGGAGAGAAGACCGGATCCCTGCGCAAGGAGAGGGGAGGTCTTCTCTTTTTCGTTTGAAGCCGCAAGGAGGGTGAGAGCGCGACGCGACGAAGGCGATCAGCAGCATCCCGCGTGCACAAGTCTTGCGCAGGTTGAAAGCGCATACATATGAACAATCTGGCGGTGGTTCTCGCCGGTGTTAGGCAGGAGCGGACAGCCCGGCGCGTTATCCAAACGGACGCGATTTCGTCACGGTAACGGCAACGGATACCAGATCTGTGCACGGGAGGCGATCGCATGCGGTACCTGCTGGCCCTTGACCAAGGCACCACCAGCTCGCGAGCCCTCTTGTTCGACGAAGATGGCAGGCTTGTGGGCATGGCCCAGCGCGAGTTTGCCCAGCTCTTTCCCCAGCCGGGATGGGTCGAGCACGATCCGCTGGAAATCTGGGAGACGCAGATCGGCGTGGCCCGGGAGGTGTTGCTGCAGTCCGGCGTAGACCCGCGCCAGGTGGCGGCCATCGGCATCACCAACCAGCGGGAGACGACGGTGGTCTGGGAGCGCAAGTCTGGCCGCCCCATCTACAATGCCATCGTGTGGCAGGACCGTCGGACTGCGCCAATCTGCGATGCCATCAAGTCCGACGCCGACCTGTCGGACCACATCCGCGCGCGGACCGGGCTGGTGGTCGACGCCTACTTTTCGGGCACCAAGGTGAAATGGCTGCTGGATCACGTGGAGGGGGCGCGGGAGAAGGCCCGGAACGGTGAACTGGCCTTTGGTACCATCGACACGTGGCTGATCTGGAACCTCACCGGTGGTCAGGTGCACGTGACCGACGTGACCAATGCCGCACGGACAATGCTCTTTGACATTCACACCCGCGCCTGGGACGAGCGGTTGCTCAACGCCCTCGACCTCCCGCCGTCCCTGCTGCCAGAGGTGAAGCCGTCGAGCGCCGTGCTGGCCCACACCCGTCCTGACCTGTTCGGTGTCCCCATTCCCATCGCCGGCGTGGCCGGAGACCAGCAAGCCGCCCTGTTCGGTCAGGCCTGTCTTCGGCCGGGGATGGCCAAGAACACCTACGGTACGGGCTGTTTCCTGCTCATGAACACCGGCGACCGGCCCGTCCCGTCGCAGGCCGGGCTCCTGACCACCATCGCCTGGGAGGTAGGGGGGCGGGTGACCTACGCCCTCGAGGGCAGCGTCTTTATCGCCGGGGCGGCCATCCAGTGGCTGCGCGATGGGCTGCGCATCCTTGATGCGGCGGCCGACTCGGAATACTTTGCCGCCAAGGTGCCCGACTCCGGAGGGGTGTATGTGGTGCCGGCCTTTGCCGGGCTGGGTGCGCCGTACTGGGACATGTATGCCCGCGGGGCCATCTTCGGCCTGACGCGCGGCACGCGCAAGGAGCACCTTATCCGCGCCACGCTGGAGGCGCTGGCGTACCAGACCAAGGACGTCCTGGACGCCATGGAGCAAGACGCCGGGGTGCCCCTTGCCGCGCTGCGCGTTGACGGCGGGGCGGCGGCCAACAACCTGCTCATGCAGTTTCAGGCCGACATTCTGGGCGTGCCGGTGGAACGACCGGCCATCGTGGAGACGACGGCCTACGGCGCCGCGGCGCTCGCCGGGGTGGCGGTTGGGTTGTGGGATGTGGCGGAGCTGGGAGCGCGGTGGACGGCCGAGACGCGCTTTGTCCCGGCCATGGGCGAGGCGGAACGGAAGAAGCGCTACGCCGGGTGGAAAAAGGCCGTGGAGCGGGTGATGCGCTGGGCAAGCGAAGAGGACGGGGAGGCGCGCTCCTAGCCTGGAGTGCTGGGCAAGGGGCAGGCGCGTCGGGGCAGGCCGGCTGGCCCGGTGCGGAATTCTCGCCCCGGCGCGTTGACAGCCTGCCGTCCCCTCGCGTATCCTGAAAAGGCAGAGGACAACATAATCGTGTGGAGACGTGGAGAAGGCCACAGCGCTCTCACACCGGGGGCGATTGTGGCCTTTTTTGCATGGAGACCCATGGTGTATCCCATTCGGCCGATCCTTGGGAGGGAGGACCATGCGCGTTCGTTTGGCGGCAACGGAACGGACGGCGATTTTGCAGGAGATGGCGGCCAAGCCCCTCGATCTCCTCGTCATCGGCGGGGGGATTACCGGTGCCGGCATTGCCTGGGATGCGGTGCTGCGCGGGCTGCGGGTGGGGCTGGTGGAAAAGCAGGACTTTTCCGCTGGAACGTCGAGCCGCTCGACCAAATTGATTCATGGCGGGCTGCGGTACCTCAAGCAGGGGGAGTTCAGGCTTGTGCGCGAGGTGGGGCGGGAACGGGCCATTGTATACCGCAACGCCCCCCACGTGGTGTACCCCGAACCGATGCTCCTGCCGGTGGTCAAGGGCGGGTCCCTGGGACGCTTCAGCGCCTCCTTCGGCGTGTGGCTGTATGATCGGCTGGCGGGTGTGAACAAGGCCGAACGGCGACGCGTGCTGTCGCGCGAGGAGGCCCTGGCCGTCGAGCCGCTGCTCCCTGCCGAGCGGCTGAAAGGGGCCATCCTGTACACCGAGTACCGCACCGACGATGCGCGGTTGACCCTGGAGGTGCTCAAGGCGGCCGCAACCCGGGGAGCACTGGCCGTCAACTACGCCGAGGCGGTGGACTTTCTCTACGAGAAAGGGCGCATCGCCGGCGCCGTGGTGTGCGACCGGCTGAGCGGTCAGTACTACGAGCTGCGCGCCGCATGTGTGGTCAACGCGGCCGGGCCGTGGGTGGACCGCTTGCGCGAAAAGGACGGCTCACTGGTGGGCAAGCGCCTGCACCTGACGAAGGGCGTCCACCTGGTGGTGCCCCATGAGCGCTTTCCCGTGCGCCAGGCCGTCTACTTCGACGTCTTCGACGGCCGGATGGTCTTCGCCATCCCCCGTGACGGCAAGACGTATATCGGGACGACGGACACCGACTACCACGGCCCCCTGGAACACCCCGAGGTGACGCCGGAAGATCGCGACTACCTGCTGCGGGCGGTGGGGGACATGTTTCCCACCGTCCACCTGCGCCCCGAGGATGTGGAGTCCTGCTGGGCGGGCCTCAGGCCGCTCCTGCACGAGGAGGGGAAGGCGCCGTCGGAGCTGTCCCGCCGCGACGAGATATTCCTCTCCCCGACGGGGCTGATCACCATTGCCGGGGGCAAGCTGACCGGCTTCCGCAAGATGGCCCAGCGCGTTGTCGACCTCGTGTGCCGGCGGCTTGCCGAAGCCGACGGCCGCCGGTTTGGCCCGTGCATCACCGACCGCATGCCCCTGTCCGGTGGCGACGTGGGTGGGCCCGAGGGGCTCTCTGCCGCCGTCCGACGCTGGGCCCGCGACGGGGAAACGCAGGGGCTGTCTCCTGCGGAGGCCGAACGTCTGGCACGGCGGTACGGGTCCAACACGCCGGCGGTGCTAAAGGGCATTGGCCGGGCCCGGGAAGCGGCTGCCCGCCACAACCTTCCGCTCGACCTGGCCCTGGAAGTGTTGTACGGGGTGGAGGAGGAGATGGCCGTCACGCCGGTCGACGTGCTCCTCCGCCGCACGAGCCTGCTCCTGTTTGACCGGCCGCGCTGTGAGGTGGTGGCCGACGGCGTGGTGCGGTGGATGGCCGAACTGCTCGGGTGGTCGGCAGAGGAGGTCGCGCGCCATCGCCGGGAGCTGGCGCGCGAGCTGGACCACGCGCGGCGTGCAGGAATGGCCCAAGAGGCGTCGAAGAAGGAGGGAGAGGAAGGGGCAACGCCAACGAAGGGGGCGCAATGAGGATGCAATGGACGCAGCGGCTGGTGCCGGCCATCCGGAAGCTGAAGGACTTTGAGCGCCTGATGGATATGGAGTACCGCTACCTCATCTTGCTAGAGGCCCATCTCGGCCATGTGAAGCAGCTGGTGGCGTATGCCCGAAAGCGGGGCAAGGAGTTGCTTCTCCATGCCGACCTGATCGCCGGCCTCAAGCCCGACGAGGCGGCCGCCGTGTTTCTCGCCCAGCAGGTCAAGCCGGCGGGGATCATCTCGACGCGCAAGCAGGTGGTGCAGGCGGCAAGAAAGCATGGCGTTTTGGGCATCCAGCGCATCTTCCTTCTCGACTCGATGGCCCTGGAAACGAGTTTTCAGCTTCTGGAACACGCCCACCCGGATTGTGTGGAAGTGCTGCCCGGCGTGATTCCCCGCGCCATCCGCCGCATCGCCGAGCGCGCGAAGGTGCCCGTTTTTGCCGGCGGGCTCATCGAAACGGAGGAAGACGTCGAGCGTGCCCTGGCCGCCGGGGCCACGGCGGTGACGACGTCGAACCGCGAGATGTGGGAGGCGTACCGCCACCGCGCATTCGGCACGTAATGCAAGTCGACCTCGACCTACAGCCCGCATGCCCTTTCCTTTCGCAGCTTGTCATGAGTCCGCGGCCAGAGGAGTTTCCCTCTGGCCGTTGATTCCGATTAGGGGACGACCGGTTCGGTTCCCTTCCCGTGCCGTCGGCTTCACCGGAGCGGGATTTCCCGTCCGTCGGTGGTGGTGACGCGCACCGGTTGCGAAGAGGGCTCCAGCTCCACCACCACGTGCGGATAGGTGATCACTTCGGCGACGATGTCACCCGGTTGGGGATCGGTGGTCCGCACTGTCACCACGACTCCCCGGTCATCGCGGGCCACCGTTTGGACGGCGATCCCGTAGCCGGCCGTCGGCTTTTCCCCGCGGGAAATGAGGACGTAGAGGGCGTTGGCGGTGCGATAGGTATACGTCCCTTCCTCCCGGAAATGGCGGTCGATCCACTGCTGGACGTTCGGCGGTGCCTCGTGGCGCGGAATCACACGGCAGGAAATGGCTTCCGCTCCCCCTCGCTTCGTGTCGATGGCGATGGTTTTCGTTTGCGGGTCGTAGGTAACCGTATGGCCGAGCAGCTCGCTCACGAAACGGATCGGCACGTAGGTGGTGCCGTTGTACAGGAAGGCGCTCGGCACGTATGCGGTTCCGTTATAGATGAAGTTCGGGCGGTCACTCGGCTGCACCGGCTGTCCGTCAACCCGCCATTGGAATGCCGGAATGGTCACCGGGAGATGGATGACGTTTTCGCCGGCGGCAAAGGCCAGCCCGCCTACGAGCAAGCTGCCGGCCAAAAACCCGGTCACCATGCTTCGTCTCGATGGACGCGTCATGCGGGGCACGGCGGTTCCTCCTTTCTCCGTGACGGATGTTCACCCTTACAGACGGGTGGGAGGTGAAAAAGGTTTCACCTTCATCGCGTTGTCCCCTTGCCCTTTGTGGTCGATTTGTGAGACAAAATAAAGGAGGATTCGTGGCAAAGGAGGAAGCGCCGAATGATAGCATCCCGTTCAATCGAACAGCTGGCCGTCACCACCCTTCGCACCTTGTCCATCGACGCCATCGAACAGGCCAAGTCGGGCCATCCGGGCATGCCAATGGGCGCGGCCCCCATGGCCTATGTGCTGTGGACAAAGTTTTTGCGCCACAATCCGGCCAACCCGAAGTGGTTTGACCGCGACCGTTTCGTGCTCTCGGCCGGTCACGGGTCGATGCTGCTCTACAGTTTGCTCCATTTGTGCGGGTACGATTTGCCCCTGGAGGAGCTGAAAAACTTTCGTCAGTGGGGCAGCCGCACGCCGGGGCACCCCGAGTACGGCCACACGCCCGGTGTGGAGGCGACCACCGGTCCCCTCGGTCAGGGCATTGCCATGGCCGTGGGCATGGCCATGGCCGAACGTCACCTGGCTGCCCGCTTCAACCGCGACGGGCACGCCATCATCGACCATTACACCTACGTCATCTGCGGTGACGGCGACCTGATGGAAGGGGTGGCGGCGGAAGCGGCCTCGCTGGCCGGCCACCTCAAGCTGGGCAAGCTGATCGTGCTCTATGACTCCAACGACATCTCCCTCGACGGCGAAACGGCGCTCGCCTTTACCGAGGACGTGCGCCGGCGCTTTGAGGCCTACGGCTGGCAGGTGCTGCGCGTCGACGACGGCAACGACCTGGAGGCGATCGCCCGAGCCATCGAGGCGGCGCGGGCCGAAACGACGCGGCCGAGCCTGATCGAGGTGAAGACGGTCATTGGGTACGGGAGCCCCAACAAAGGCGGAAAGGCGGCCGCCCATGGCGCTCCCCTTGGTCCCGATGAGGTGAAGCGAGTCAAGGAGTTCTACGGCTGGCCGCAGGAACCCGCCTTCTACATTCCCGATGAGGTGCGCGCCCATTTTGCCGAGGTGAAGGAACGGGGGCAGGCCCTTGAAGCCGAATGGAACGCGCGCTTGGCCGCGTACGAGGCGGCCTATCCGGAACTGGCCGCCGAGCTGAAGCGGGTGATGGCCGGTGAGCTGCCCGCGGACTGGGACGCAGACCTGCCGTCCTACAAGCCGGGCGACCAGTTGGCCACGCGGGCGGCGTCGGGACAGACCCTCAACGCCGTAGCCAAGCGCATGCCGGAGCTGATCGGCGGATCGGCCGACCTGGCCAGCTCCAACCAGACGACGCTGAAGGGGTATCCGGTCTTTTCCGCCGATGACTATGCCGGTCGCAACATCTGGTTCGGTGTGCGCGAGTTCGCCATGGCCGCCGCGCTGAACGGAATGGCCCTCCACGGCGGGCTGAAGGTGTACGGCGGGACGTTCCTTGTCTTCTCCGACTACCTGCGCCCGGCCATCCGCCTGTCGGCCCTGATGAAGCAGCCGGTGGTGTACGTCTTGACCCACGACAGCATCGCCGTGGGGGAAGACGGGCCGACGCACCAGCCCATCGAGCACATCCCGTCACTGCGGCTCATTCCCGACCTCACCGTGATCCGCCCGGCCGACGCCAACGAGACGGTGGCCGCGTGGCGCTATGCCCTGGCCCACGCGCGGGGACCGGTGGCCCTCGTGCTGTCGCGGCAAAACCTTCCCGTTCTGCCGGGGACGGCGGAGCGGGCCGCCGACGGCGTGAGGCGCGGTGCCTACGTGCTGGCCGACGCCGAGAGCGGGACGCCCGACGCGATTCTCATCGCCACGGGGTCCGAGGTCAGCCTGGCCCTGGAGGCCAAGGAGCGCCTTGCCGCGGAGGGCGTTGCCGTCCGCGTCGTCAGCATGCCGAGCTGGGAGCTGTTTGAAGCCCAGCCCGAGGAGTACCGCCGCGCGGTGCTGCCGCCGGAGGTGACGGCGCGCGTGGCGGTGGAGGCGGCCCACCCGATGGGGTGGGAGCGCTACGTCGGTCCGCAGGGGGCGGTGATCGGCATCGATCGCTTCGGCGCCTCGGCGCCGGGGGCGCGGGTGATGCAGGCGTTCGGTTTCACCGCGGACAACGTGGTGGCGACGGTCAAGCGCGTTCTCGGTCGCTGAACAACGGTTTGCCGCGGAGACCGGCCCAAACGACTGCGGGAGAACACGGCACGAAGAGGACATGCGAAACGGCGCGTCTGCCGCGTGAGGCAAGACGCGCCGTTTTGTTGTGGGCATGTGGCGGCTGTGCTGCCAGTCGTAATGGTGTTTTAGGAATGGGCAGGCCCTGCGGGTTCCGACGCCACCGCGTGGGCCGCCGGCGGGTGGAACTGGCCCTCCCACTTGGCAATCACCACGGCGGCCAGGGCGTTGCCGATCACGTTGACGGCGGTGCGGGCCATGTCCAGCACGCGGTCGATGGCGGCGATGAAGGCCACGCCTTCCACCGGAAGCCCGACAGAGCCCAGCGTGGCCAGCAAGACGACCAGCGAGGCGCCGGAGACGCCGGCGATGCCCTTTGACGTCACCATCAGGACGAGGACGACGAGAATCTGCTTGCTCAAGGGCATGTCCACGCCGAACATCTGGGCGATGAACAGGGTGGCGAGGGCCTGGTACAGCGTCGAGCCGTCCAGGTTGAAGGTGTACCCGGTGGGAATGACGAAGGAGGTGATGCCGCGGGGGCATCCGAACCGCTGCATCTTGTCGATCAGCCGCGGCAGCACCGTTTCCGAGCTGGCCGTGGAGAAGGCGAGGAGCACTTCGTCCTTCAGGAGCGCCAGCAGCTGGCGCAGCCGGATGCCGCACCAGCGGGCGACGGCGCCGAAGACGACGAGGACGAAGAAGGCCATCGTGACGTACACGGTGAGCACGAGCTTGCCCAGCGGCAGGAGCGAGGCGATGCCGAACTGGGCCACGGTTACCCCGATGAGGGCGAAGACGCCAAGAGGGGCCAGGGCCATGATCCGGTTCGTCATCCAGAACATCGCTGCCGACACGCCTTCAAAGACGCGCAGCACCGGTTTCCCTTTCTCGCCGACGGCCGCTACGCCCAGGCCGAACATCACGGAGAAGAAGACAATCGCCAGCATGTTGCCGTCGGCCAGAGCCTCCACGATGTTTGTCGGCACGATGTTGAGGAAGGTGTCGACCATGCTGTGGCGCGCCGTTTCCGCCGTGTCGACGTATTTCTGGATGTCGGTCTTCGTCAACTGGGACAGGTTGATGCCCGATCCGGGCTTGACCAGGTTTGCGGCCAGCAGGCCGACGACGATGGCGATGGTGGTGATGATTTCAAAGTACAACAGGGTTTTGACGCCCAGCCGGCCCACATTTTTCAGGTTCCCCGAACCGGCGATGCCCACCACGAGGGTGGAGACGACGATAGGGACGACGATCATCTTGATGAGCCGGAGAAACAGGTCTCCGATCGGTTTCAGGATGGCGATGGCCGTGGCGTTTTGGTAGAACACGGCCCCGACCGCAATGCCGAAAGCCAGTCCGACCGCGATTTGCGCGGCCAAGCCAAAGGATTTGCGCGTTCGTTGTGCCACGTGCGGTTCCTCCTTTTGGTGCGGCATAGTTCGGCAGAATAGGTGCGGCATGCGTTCTGCAAGACGATACCATGCTCTGTGGCGTCTCGTCAAGGTGCAAGCGGTTTCCGAACGCGAACCAAGCATTGATTGGGTGGGGGCGTTATGTTATATACTAAAAGTGGTTTGGAGCGATATAGTATGACACATTTTCACGCGGTAACGCAAGGGGGTGACCCGCCATCGAGCTGACCAAGCGCCAAGAGCAGATCCTGCAAATTGTCAAGGACGAAGGGCCCATTACCGGCGAAAAGATTGCCGAGAAACTCAACCTGACCCGTGCCACGCTGCGGCCCGACCTGGCCATTCTCACCATGGCCGGCTACCTGGATGCCCGGCCACGGGTGGGCTATTTCTACGCCGGCAAAACGGGCAACCAGCTCCTGGCCGAGCGCCTGCGCAAAATGAAGGTGGGCGACTACAAGGCGCGCCCCGTCGTGATCCGAGAGGCGTCGTCGGTCTACGACGCCATCACGATGCTGTTTCTCGAGGACGTGGGTACCCTGTACGTGGTGAACGAGGAGGGGCTTTTGGCCGGCGTCGTCTCCCGGAAGGACCTGCTCCGCGCCGCGCTGGGTGGCAAGCGGCTGGAGGATTTGCCGGTGGGGGTGATCATGACGCGCATGCCCAACATCATCACCGTGACGCCGGAGGATTCGCTGTACGACGCGGCCAAGAAGCTGATTGACTACGAGGTCGACTCCTTGCCGGTGATCGTCGAGGTGAAGGAAAAGGGGCCGCGCGCCTTCGAAGTGGTGGGCCGTGTCACGAAGACGACGATCACCCGTGCCTTTGTCGAACTGGGGCAATCCGATCGCTAGCGGCGGGGATGCTGCCATTTCCGAATTGACACGGGGGAGGGATCTGCCATCGACGGGAAAAACCCAACCATTGTGTATGTTGTCTCCGATTCTATCGGGGAAACGGCCGAGTTCGTGGTGCGTGCCGCGGCGAGCCAGTTTAACGGGATGAGCGTTGACATCCGGCGTGTGCCGTACGTTGAGGACCAGGAGATGCTGCTCGACGTCGTGCAGATGGCCAAGGATGCGCAGGGGCTCATCGCCTATACGCTGGTGGTCCCGGAAATGGCCGCCTTTTTGCGGGAGAAAGCGCGGGAGGCGGGTGTCCCCGTAGTCGACATCATGGGGCCGATGCTCGAGGCCCTGGAGAACGTGATGCGTATGCCGCCCAAACGGCAGCCGGGACTGGTGCGCAAGCTGGACGAGGACTATTTCCGCAAGGTAGAGGCCATCGAATTCGCCGTGAAGTATGACGACGGCCGCGACCCGCGGGGGCTGTTGCGCGCCGATGTGGTGCTCATCGGCGTGTCGCGCACGTCGAAAACGCCGCTGTCGATGTACCTGGCCCACAAGCGCCTGAAGGTGGCCAACGTTCCCCTCGTCCCAGAAGTGGAGCCACCGGAAGAGCTGTTCCGCATCTCGCCGAAAAAGGTGGTGGGCCTGACCATCAGCCCGGAAAAACTGAACGAGATTCGCCGGGAACGGCTCAAGGCCCTGGGCCTGGACGCCCAGGCCAACTACGCCAGCATGTCGCGCATTCTGGAAGAACTGGCGTATGCCGAGAAGATCATGAAGCGCATCGGCTGCCCGGTGATCGACGTGTCCAACAAGGCCATCGAAGAAACCGCTACGATTATTCTCGACCTTTTCCGGGGCAGGAGGAATGGATAATGGTAGACAAACTGGTCTACTTGTTCGAGGAAGGCCACGGCGGTCTGCGCAACCTCTTGGGCGGCAAGGGCGCCAATCTTGCCGAAATGACCAGAGCTGGGCTGCCCGTACCGCCGGGCTTCACCGTGACCACGGAAGCGTGCAACCGGTACTATCAAGCGGGGCGCACCCTGTCCGAGGAGCTGAAGGGGCAGATCGAAGCAGCCCTCGCGAAGCTGGAGGCGAAGACGGGCAAGCGCTTTGGCGATCCGGAACGACCCCTTCTCGTCTCCGTCCGCTCCGGCGCGCCCGTCTCCATGCCCGGCATGATGGACACCATCCTGAATCTCGGCCTCAACGACGTGACAGTGGAGGGGCTGGCCCGCCTGACGAACAACGCACGTTTTGCCTACGACTGCTACCGCCGTTTCATCCAGATGTTCGGAGACGTGGTGCTGGGCGTGCCGCACCACCGCTTCGAGCAGGTGATCGACGAGGTGAAGCAGCGGCGCGGCGTGCGCCACGACCCCGAGCTTACGGCCGACGACTGGCGGGCGGTCATTGAACGGTATAAGGCCTTGATCCAGCGCCACACCGGCGAGCCGTTTCCCCAGGACGTCAGGGCCCAGCTGTTTGCCGCCGTGCAGGCGGTGTTCGACTCGTGGAACAACCAGCGGGCGATCATCTACCGCAAAATCCACAACATCCCCGACCATCTCGGCACGGCGGTTAACGTGCAGCTGATGGTGTTTGGCAATATGGGCGAGGATTCGGGTACCGGCGTCGCTTTCACGCGTGATCCCAACACCGGCGAAAAGCGGCTGTATGGCGAGTACCTCATCAACGCCCAGGGTGAGGACGTGGTGGCGGGCATCCGCACGCCGCAGCCGATCGCGGCCCTCCGCGAGGCGATGCCGGCGGTGTACGAGCAGTTTGCCGCCATCTGCGAGCGACTGGAACGCCACTATAAAGACATGCAGGACATCGAGTTCACCATCGAGCGGGGGAACCTGTACGTGCTGCAGACGCGCAGCGGCAAGCGCACGGCCCAGGCGGCGGTGAAGATCGCCGTCGACCTGGTGAAGGAAGGCATCCTCACCCGCGAAGAGGCGCTTATGCGCGTCGACCCCGACCAACTGACCCAGCTTCTACACCGGCGCATCGACCCGAAGGCGCCGCGTCTCGTGCTGGCCAAGGGCCTGCCCGCGTCGCCGGGCGCGGCCACGGGCCGGGTGGTGTTCGACGCCGACGATGCCGAGGCGTGGTCGAAGCGTGGGGAACGGGTCATTCTCGTGCGGCCGGAAACGACGCCGGAGGACATCCACGGCATCGTCGCCGCCCAGGGGGTCCTCACCAGCCGTGGGGGCATGACGAGCCACGCTGCCGTGGTGGCCCGCGGGATGGGCAAGCCCTGCGTGTGCGGGTGCGAGGCGCTGCAGATCGACCTGCGTGCACGGACGTTCACGGTCGGTGAACGCGTTGTGCGGGAAGGGGACGTGATCACCATCGACGGAGCGACGGGCGAGGTGCTTGCCGGAGAGGTGCCGCTTGTCGATCCAGAGTTGTCACCAGAGTTCCACGAACTCCTCGCCTGGGCCGACGCGGTTCGCCGCCTCGCCGTGCGGGCCAACGCCGATACGCCGGAAGACGCGGCCAAGGCGCGCGCCTTTGGTGCCGAGGGCATCGGGCTGTGCCGGACCGAGCACATGTTCATGGCCCCCGACCGCGTCCCGGTGGTGCAGGAAATGATCCTCGCCGAGACACCCGAAGAGCGGCAGGCAGCGCTGAAGAAGCTGCTGCCGATGCAACAGGGGGACTTCTACGGCATCCTCAAGGCGATGGCGGGTCTACCGGTGACGATTCGCCTCCTCGATCCGCCGCTGCATGAGTTTTTGCCCAACCTGGAAGAGCTGATCGTCGAGGTGACCAAGCTGCGCCAGGATCCGCACGCCGATCCGGAGCGCCGGATGGAGAAGGAAGCGCTTCTGGCCAAGGTGCGCAAGCTGCACGAATTCAACCCCATGCTGGGTCATCGCGGGTGCCGCCTCGGCCTGGTGTTTCCCGAGATCTACGAGATGCAGGTGGAGGCGATCTTCCGCGCCGCGGCGCAGCTCGTAAAGGAAGGGATCGACGTGCGGCCGGAAGTGATGATCCCCCTCGTTGGCCACGTTAACGAGCTGGCGCGGTTGCGCAAGGTGGTGGAAGAGGTAGCCCGCCGGGTCATGGCGGAAACGGGCACCCGCGTGGCCTACACCGTAGGGACGATGATCGAAGTTCCGCGGGCGGCTCTCACCGCCGATGAGATTGCCCGTGAGGCGGACTTCTTCTCCTTCGGCACCAATGACCTGACGCAGATGACCTTTGGGTTCAGCCGTGATGACGCCGAAGGGAAGTTTCTGCCGCACTACCTGGAACACGGCATCCTGCCGGACAACCCCTTCATCACCCTTGACGAGCGCGGTGTGGGCAGGCTGATTGCCATGGGCGTCGCCGAAGGGCGCAAGACCCGCCCCGACTTGAAGGCGGGCATTTGCGGCGAGCACGGCGGGGAAAAGCGTTCAATCGACTTTTGTCACCGTGTCGGCCTCGATTACGTCAGCTGCTCGCCGTACCGCGTGCCGCTGGCACGTCTGGCGGCGGCGCAGGCCCGGCTGCGCTACGAGAACGGATCGACAACGTGAGGCGGTTTGCCGGATTGGCGCACCGAGACGTCGTGCCGGTTCGACAAACGCGGGGGAAGCGCCCGACAAAATGCGGGCGCTTCCCCCTCTATATTATGGAAAATTGAAAACATTGAAACTTATATCGGTCAGGAGGTAATCGGGCGGGGGACGTAGAATAACCTTATAACCTAAAGCCCCTGGATTTGGTTGTGGGGTGTGTTTTTGAGGATCTTCCCGCGTTGGAAACGGTTTTCAGCAGGAGTTTCCCGTGTTGCGCCGAATTGTATGGGTACGGTTTTGATGTGTTCGCTCCCCTTCCAGCACGAGAGGGGGGAAACCGGTGCCGCGCATTCCCGAGTCGTTCCTTGACGAAATCCGCAACCGTGTGGACATTGTCGAGCTGGTCAGCGAATACGTGCACCTCAAACGGAGCGGGCGGAACTATTTCGGCCTGTGTCCCTTCCATGCCGAGAAAACGCCCTCTTTCTCCGTGTCGCCCGAAAAGCAGATCTTTCACTGTTTCGGGTGTGGCGTCGGTGGGAACGTCATTACCTTCATGATGGAGATCGAGAACCTCGACTTTGTCGAGGCGGTGCGCGTGTTGGCGCGCAAGGCGGGCCTGCCCTTTCCGGAGCCGGAAGGGACGGAAGGGGAAACACGCGCCGACCGGGAACGGGCGTCCATGCGCGAGGCATACCAGTTTGCCGCCCGGTTCTATCAGTATCTCCTCATGCATACAGATTATGGGGAACGTGCACGTACCTATCTGCGCCAGCGCGGTGTGGCGGATGACACGATCACGGCGTTCCAGTTGGGGTACGCGCCGGATGCGCCGGACGCCGTGGCCAAGTTCCTTGCCCGCCGAAAGTTTTCTCTGCCGCTCATGGAAAAGGCGGGGCTGGTGTTCCGCTCGGCTTCGCGCGGAACCTACGTCGACCGCTTTCGCCGCCGGGTGATGTTTCCCATCTGTGACGGGAAAGGGCAGGTTGTCGCTTTTGGCGGCCGGATCATCGGGGAGGGGGAGCCGAAATACCTGAACAGCCCGGAGACGCCGCTGTTTCAAAAGAGCGCCCTGCTTTTTAATTTGCATCGGGCGCGCAAGGCGATCCGCAAAAAGCAGCAGGCGGTGCTGATGGAAGGCTACCTCGATGTTGTCGCCGCGCACCAGGCCGGTGTCGAAAACGCCGTAGCCACGCTGGGCACCGCGCTTTCCCCGGAGCAGGCGCGCATCCTGCGACGCAATGCCGAGCAGGTGGTAATCTGTTATGACGGGGACGACGCGGGGATGGAGGCGGCGCGCAAGGCCGGCCTTCTCCTGCGTGAAGCGGGGTGCTTGGTCAAGGTGGCTCTCTTGCCGGATGGCATGGACCCCGACGACGTCATCCGGGAACGCGGGGCGGCGCATTTTCGGGACCGCATCTTGGGAGAAGCTGTCTCCTTTATGGCGTTCACCCTGCGTTACCTGCGCAAGGGTCGCGATCTGCGCGACGAGGTTGAGCGAATGCGATACATCCGGGACTGCTTGGCGGAACTCGCCCAGGTACCGAGCGCGGTCGAGCGCGACCACTACCTCCGCCAACTGGCGGAGGAATTCCATCTCTCACTGGACGCCCTGAAGCGCGAGCAGTGGCAAGTGTACAAGCGCCTGAAAGCGAAGGCGCAAAGGGTTAATCTTGCTAGTGAAGGGAATACTAGTAGAAATCCTGGTGGTTCTTTGGTCGTCAAACCGACCTATCCGGCTTTCCAAAACGCCGAACGGATGCTTCTCGCCCTCATGATGCGGGATGCGTCGGTTGCGCGTCTCGTGCAGGAGAAAATCGGCGATGCGTTTAATTTGGATCAACACGCGGCGCTTGCAGCGTATTTGTACGCGTATTATGCGTCCGGCAACGAACCCGATCCCGGACGCTTCCTGCAGACGCTTCGCGACGAGGCGCTGCTTGAACTCGCGTCGGAACTGGCCATGCTGGAGGGTGTCGAAACCGTTGACGAGCGCCAGGTTCACGATTGCATCCGTCGCGTGTTGGATTACCCCCTTGAACGCGAAATTGCCCGGCTCAAGGAAGCGCAGCGGGAAGCCGAGCGGGCGGGGGATCCTGCACGGGCTGCGGCCATCGGGACGGAGATTATTGCCCTTAAGCGGCGGATGAAATCGGGCGAAGCGCTTGCATAAACCCGGGAAGGAGGGAGTATCATGGCGAAAGGGAAAGAGAAGAAACAACGGGACGAAGAACTAACCCTGGAGCAGGTCAAAGAGCAGCTGGTCGAATTAGGGAAAAAGCGCGGCGAGCTGACCTACCAGGAAATCATGGATCGGCTTTCTCCTTTTGAACAGGACCCCGACCAGATCGACGAGTTTTTTGAGTACCTGAACGAACAGGGTATTGAAGTGGTCGGCGAGGGGGACGGGCCGATCGATCTGGAAGGCAGCGAAGAAGCACTCGATCTTGACGAGTCCTTTGATTACGACGATTTGAACTTGCCGGCTGACATCAAGATCAACGATCCCGTTCGCATGTACCTGAAGGAGATCGGACGTGTGCCGCTTCTGACCGCCGAGGAGGAAATCGAGCTTGCGAAGCGAATTGAACAAGGAGATGAGGAAGCGAAGAAGCGGCTGGCGGAAGCCAACCTGCGGCTAGTCGTTTCCATTGCCAAGCGATACGTGGGACGCGGCATGCTCTTCCTCGATCTCATTCAGGAGGGGAACATGGGCCTGATCAAGGCCGTGGAAAAGTTCGACTACCGCAAGGGCTACAAGTTTAGCACCTACGCAACGTGGTGGATCCGGCAAGCCATCACGCGGGCCATCGCCGATCAGGCACGTACCATCCGCATTCCCGTGCACATGGTGGAGACGATCAACAAGCTGATTCGCGTCTCCCGCCAACTGCTGCAGGAACTCGGGCGCGAACCCACGCCGGAAGAGATCGCCAAGGAGATGGGGATGACGCCGGAAAAGGTGCGGGAGATCATGAAGATTGCCCAGGAACCGGTTTCCCTCGAGACGCCGATCGGCGAAGAAGACGACTCGCACCTCGGCGATTTTATTGAGGATCAGGACGCACCGGCACCCGCCGATGCCGCCGCGTATGAACTCCTCAAGGAACAATTGGAAGAAGTGTTGAGCACGCTGACCGAGCGCGAGGAGAACGTGTTGCGCCTGCGTTTTGGGTTGGACGACGGGCGAGCGCGGACGCTAGAGGAAGTGGGGAAGGTCTTTGGCGTCACGCGCGAGCGCATTCGCCAAATCGAGGCCAAGGCGCTGCGGAAACTGTGCCATCCAAGCCGAAGCAAGCGCTTGAAGGATTTCCTGGAGTAAGCAATCGCCCGGCGACGGGCGCGCCGCCGATGTGTCCTTCCGGCGCGTTGGCGGCCTTTCTTCTTGCGTTTTCCTCGGTTGTCGGTGGATCCGTGCGGACGGACGTGAGGTTCCGTCCGTTTTTGTTTGTCTTGCCAGATTTCTTCCGTTTTGGTTCTCATTTTACCGGGTTTTGGTCGCTATTGCAAATCTCAATTGTGACGGGGAGGGGAAAAATTCGCCCGTCTGTGGGCAGATTGAAGCGTTTACACCGCCTAGCGGAAAATTGACAGAATCGGCGATTCGCCCATGTAGTTTTGAATATTCTTGAATACACGAACTTACGGAATTATAATGGTATTGTAAGCGATTGCCGCGAGGGTGGGAACCGTTTCTGAGCAAACGCTCAGTCAGGCAGGACCGGCGACGGAAAGGAGGAGACCCGGATGAATTTCGAGCTTACCCCCGAACAGAAGATGATCCGCAACCTGGTGCGGGATTTTGCGGAAGGAGAGGTGGCCCCCGGGGCCGACGAGCGGGACCGGACGGGACGGTTTCCCCGCGAGATCTTCGCGAAGATGGCCGAGCTGGAGCTGATGGGGCTGCCGTTTCCGGAGAAGTACGGAGGAGGCGGGGCCGACACGATCAGCTTTGCCATCGTGGTGGAAGAGCTTGGCCGGGCCGACGCCTCGGTGGGCATCACCTATTCGGCGCACATTTCCCTCGGGGCGGCCCCCATCTACCAGTTTGGCACGGAAGAGCAGAAGCAGCGGTACCTGGTTCCCCTGTGCCGCGGCGAGACGCTCGGCGCCTTTGGCCTGACCGAGCCGGGTGCCGGGTCCGACGCGGGGGGAACGCGCACGACGGCGGTGCGCGAAGGCGATGAATGGGTCATCAACGGGACGAAGTGTTTCATCACCAACGCCAGCTACGCCAAATTCCTGGCCCTGACGGCGGTGACCGACAAGGCCAAGGGCAAGCGGGGCATCAGCGCCATCATCGTGCCCACAGACGCGCCCGGCTTCCGCGTCCTCGCCAACTACGAGAAGATGGGCCTCAAGTCGTCCAACACGACGGAGCTGGTCCTGGAAAATGTCCGCGTCCCCGTCGAGAACCTGCTGGGCAAGGAAGGGGAAGGGTTCAAGCAGTTCCTCGCCACCCTTGACGGCGGGCGCATCGGCATCGGGGCCATGGCCGTGGGTATCGCCCAGGCAGCCTTTGAACGCGCGCTGGCCTACGCCAAGCAGCGCCGCCAGTTCGGTCAGGCGCTCTCACGGTTCCAGGCCATCCAGTTCAAGCTGGCCGACATGGCCATGAAGATCGAACTGGCGCGGAACATGGTGTACAAGGCGGCATGGCTGAAGGATCAGGGGCGGCCCTTCACCAAGGAGGCGGCGATGGCCAAGCTGTATGCCTCGGAGATCTGCACCGAGGTGTGCCACCAGGCCATCCAGATCCACGGCGGCTACGGGTACATGCGCGACTATGAGGTGGAGCGTCTCTACCGCGACGCGCGCTTGTTGGAAATCGGCGAGGGGACATCAGAAGTGCAGCGCATGGTCATTGCCCGGGAAATCGGGTGCTTCGACGACTGAGGGCGGCCCGTACACGGGGCGGTGTGGGCGGGACCTTCACGCGTAGAGGAGGAGGTTCGAAAGATGACGGAGTTGGTGCACAAGACCATCGGCCAATTGCTCGACGAGACGGCGGAGCGGTTCGCCGACCGCGAAGCGCTCGTTTATCCGGAGCTGGGGTTGCGCCTGACCTACCGCCAGTTTCGCGAGCGTGTGCGCGAGGCGGCCAAGGGGCTTTTGCGGTTGGGAATCCAAAAGGGCGAGCATATCGCCGTCTGGGCGCCAAACGTTCCCGAGTGGGTGATCCTGCAGTTTGCTTCGGCCACCATCGGCGCCGTGCTGGTCACGGTGAACACCAACTACCGCACGTCCGAACTGGGGTATTTGCTTGAACAGTCGGACAGCGTGGCTCTCTTTTTGACCAACGGCTTTAAGCGTAGCAACTACGTGGCCATGCTGGAAGAGCTGTGCCCCGAGCTGGCCGCGGACGCACAGCCACCGGAGGGAGTTGCCGGCGGTGCCGTCCGGTGCCGGCGCCTGCCCAAACTGCGCCATGTGGTGCTCCTTGACGAGCCACGTCGCCCCGGTTACCTGCACTGGTCGGACGTGGTGGCCCTCGGCGCGGACGTTTCCGACGTGGAGCTTGAGGCGCGCGCCGCCCAGCTCGACCCCGATGACGTGATCAACATGCAGTACACGTCGGGGACGACGGGATTTCCCAAGGGCGTGATGCTCACCCACGTCAATATCGTCAACAACGGGCGCCTCGTCGTTGCTCAGATGCGCCTGACCCACGAGGATCGGCTGTGCATTCCCGTGCCCTTCTTCCACTGTTTCGGCTGTGTCATGGGTACGCTGGGCTGCGTTTCCGTCGGGGCGACGATGGTGCCGCTCATCACCTTCGACGCGCAGAAGGTGCTGGAGGCGGTGGAAAAAGAGCGCTGCACGGCCCTCTACGGTGTCCCGACGATGTTCATTGCCGAGCTGGCCCATCCCGACTTTGATCGCTACGATTTGTCGTCACTGCGCACGGGCATCATGGCCGGGTCGCCGTGCCCGATCGAGATCATGCGCCAGGTGGTCGAGCGAATGGGCTGTCGGGAGATCACCATCGCCTACGGGCAGACCGAGTCTTCGCCGGTCATCACCCAAACGTCGGTTGACGATCCGCTGGAGCGGCGCGTTACCACCGTCGGGCGGCCGCTGCCGCACACCGAAGTGAAGATCGTCGACCCGCAGACGGGCCAGACGCTGCCACCGGGCGTGCCCGGGGAGCTGTGCACGCGGGGGTACCACGTCATGAAAGGTTATTACAAGATGCCGGAGCAGACGGCCCAGGCCATCGACGCCGAGGGGTGGCTGCACACGGGCGACATCGCTGTGATGGACGAGGAGGGCTACGTCAACATCACCGGTCGGCTGAAGGACATGATCATCCGCGGTGGGGAAAACATCTATCCGCGGGAGATCGAGGAGTTTCTCTACACAAACCCGAAAATTCTGGACGTTCAGGTGGTGGGGGTGCCGGATCCCGTCTACGGCGAGCAGGTGATGGCCTTCATTCGCCTCAAGCCGGGGGAGACGATGACGGAGGACGAGGTGCGTGCCTACTGCGAGGGGAAGATCGCCCATTACAAGATCCCCAAATACATCAAGTTTGTCAACGAGTACCCGATGACCGCGTCAGGAAAGGTGCAAAAGTACAAACTGCGCGAGATGGCCATTCGCGAATTGGGCCTGGAGGCGGCAAGCGACATCGAGACGGCGTGAACGCGAAGGGGCCAGATTCGCGCGCCACCGGGGTGTTCCGTGGGGAGGCTGGCGTCCCGCCTTGGCAGCGGGGCGCTTTTTTCGCGCCCCGCTTCCGCGCTGCGGTCTGGAACCCGACATGCTATAATGGGAGCGGAACAGGAAAAAGGAGGATGGTCATGGCCGCCGTTACCCTCTCGAAACGCCTCCAGACCCTTGCTCGCTTTGTGCCCGCCGGGAGCAGAGTGGCCGACATCGGCACCGATCATGCGCTGCTCCCGGTGTATCTGGTGCAGACGGGACGCGCGACAAAGGTTGTGGCTACCGACGTGCACCGCGGCCCCTGGGAGGCGGCCCGCGCGCAAGTGGCGCGCCACGGCCTGGAGGGGCGCATTGACGTGCGGTTGGGTGACGGCTTGTCCGTGCTGTTGCCGGACGAGGCCGACGTCATCGTCCTGGCCGGCATGGGCGGAATGCTCATCGAGCGCATCCTGTCCGCCCACCCCGATCGCCTGCGCGGGGTGACGCGCCTCGTGCTGCAGCCCAACACCGATGCGGCTAGGGTACGGCGGTGGCTCCGCGATCACGGTTTCTGCCTGGTGGACGAGGAGCTCCTTGAAGAGGACGGCCGGCTCTATGAGGTGTTGGTGGCCGAACCGGGCGACGGCCGTGCACCATACCGGGATGGGGAGCTGCCCGAGGAGGAGCTCCTCGAAGTCGGCCCGCACCTGTGGCGCAAAGCCGCGCCGCTTCTCTTGCGCAAGTGGGAGGCGGAGCGGGACCATCTGGCCCGCATCTGCGCGCAGTTGGCGCGAGCGGAAAGCGCGGCAGCGGTGGCCAAGCGGGCCGAACTGGAGCGGCAGCGGTCGGCCCTCGACCGTTGGATGGCCCTCCTGCAGCAAAAAGAAGCGGCCCCGCCCGGGCGGGATGCCCTCCCCTGAACCGGAAGGGTACCCGATGGACTAGGGGCCGTATATCCGTTCAAAATGGGTAACCAGCTGGCGCGCGATTTCGATCGATCGGCGCAAGCCGAGCTCCTGCCCCAACAACACCTGATGCTCGCCCGCCGTGCGCGCCGGTGTGCGGCGGACCTGTTCCTGTTCCTGCTCCAGGTACTGGATGAGGATGGCCAGCTGTAGCTTCCCCAGGTTCTGGTCGCCACGTTTTTCTTGCTCCGCGGCTTGCTTCTGCGCCAGGGCCGCTTCCACGTACTTGTCAATGTCGGCTTCGGCAAAGCGTCGGCCGGTGCGGAGGATGCGGCCGTAATCGTTGGTGCGGTTGGGCAGCAGGCGCACCAGGTGTCCGGTATGGGCAAGCAGGAAACGGCACAAAAGCTCGGTGCTTTCGGTGAAGGCGTTGTGGAGGAGGGAATACTCCCCGCGGAAGCGCCCAGCTTTGGGATCGAAATCATGAAGCAGCGTGTACTCGTCGCAGGAGGGGCAGAACATCAGGTATTCCGTTTTCAGGGGCTGCGCCATGGTTGTCCCTCCCCGAGGATAGGGTTCGGTGCAGGTACCGTTACCCTATGCAGGGGGAAGGGGAAATGTGCAGACGCGAGTCTACACGAAGGAGGCGATGCCGATGGCCGTCTGCCACGGACAAACCGTGGTCCAATACCTCGAGGCGTTTGCGCCCAAGCACCTGGCCGTGCCGGACGATCGCATCGGGCTGCAGGTGGGGACGCTGGACAAGGACGTGAAACGGGTGATGATCGCCCTCGACGTGCTGGAGCCGGTTGTCGACGAGGCCATCGCCAAGGGTGTGGACCTGATCATCGCCCACCACGCGCCGATTTTCCGCCCACTTTCCTCCTTGCGCACCGATCTGCCCCAGGGGCGGCTCTTGGCGAAGCTGCTCCAGCACGACATCGCCGTGTACGTGGCCCACACCAACCTCGACGTCGCTCCCGGCGGAATCAACGACCTCATGGCCGAGCGACTGGGGCTTGTGGAGACGGAGGTGCTCGACCCGCTCCATGAGGAGAAGCTGAAGAAGATCGTGGTGTTCGTGCCCAAAACCCACCACCGTCAAGTGCTCGATGCCATGGCCGACGCCGGGGCGGGATGGATCGGCAACTACAGCCACTGCACGTTCAACGTGGAAGGGACGGGCACGTTTCTTCCGCGGGAGGGGGCCAACCCCTTCATCGGGCAGCCGGGGAAGCTGGAGACGGTTGAGGAGATTCGCCTAGAGACGATTGTGCCCGAGCCGCTTCTCAAACGCGTCATCCAAGCCATGCTGAAAGCCCATCCCTATGAGGAAGTGGCGTTCGACGTCTACCCGGTGGAAAACGCCGGACGCGTCTATGGACTGGGCCGTATCGGCAAGCTGCCCAAGCCCCTTTCCCTGCGTGCCCTGGCGGAGAAGGTGAAGGCGGTCTTTGATGTGCCCGCCGTGCGCGTTGTCGGCGACCTCGACCGCCAAGTGGAAACGGTGGCCGTTTTGGGCGGCGACGGGAATAAATTTGTGGCGAAGGCGGCCCGGCGCGGCGCCGACGTGCTCATTACCGGTGATGTCTACTACCACACGGCCCATGATGCGCTGGCCCTGGGTCTTTCCCTCATCGACCCGGGACACAACGTGGAGCGCATCATGAAGGACGCCTTGCGCGCGTACCTTGCCGAGCAGCTCCGGCGCGCGGGTTATGACACCGAGGTGATTGCCTCGGAGGTATCCACCGAGCCGTTCCAGTTTGTGTGAACGGCGGCGGTGGCGACGCATGGTCAAGGGGGGGACCGTTCATGGCCAAGGAGGCGGCCAAGTCCAAAACACTACCCAAACGGGAAGAGATTCCCGAACGGTACAAGTGGCGGCTGGAAGACCTGTTTGCCAGCCGGGAAGAGTGGGAGCGCGTGTTTCGGGAAGCGCAGGCGCTCATCGACCAAATCGCCGCCTACAGCGGGACGCTGGGCCAGTCGGGGCAGCGTCTCCTCGAGGCGCTCAGGCTGCGCGACGAGCTGGAAGTGCGGGTGGAGCGGCTGTATGCCTACGCGCGCATGCGCCGCGACGAAGACGCCACGCGGGCCGAGCACCAGGCCTTGAGTGACCGGGCGACCACGCTTCTCGTGCAGGCAGAGGCGGCCCTTTCGTTTCTCGAACCGGAGATCCTGAGCATCCCTGAAGAACGGCTGCGGACGTGGCTCGAGGAAGTGGAAGGCCTGGCCCTTTACCAGACGGCGCTGGAAAACCTGCTCGTGCTCAAACCCCACGTGCGTTCGGCGGAGGTGGAGCGGCTCCTGGCCGAGGCCGGCGAGCTGGCCGACGCGCCACGTACGGTGTACGGCATGCTGTCCGACGCGGATCTGCGCTTTCCGACCATTCGCGATGAACGCGGCGACGAGGTGGAGCTGACAAAGGGGCGCTACCTCACCTTTCTGGAAAGCGCCGACCGGCGTGTGCGCCGGGAAGCCTTTACCGCCCTCTACCGGGTCTACGAGAGCAAGATCCACACCTTTGCCGCCTTGTTTGCGGCCAGCGTCAAGAAGGATGTCTTTTTCGCCCGCGCCCGTAACTACCGCTCCGCCCTCGAGGCCGCGCTCACGCCGAATCGCATTCCGGTGGCCGTCTACACGCAGCTCATCGACACCGTGCGCCGCCACCTGCCGCTTCTCCACCGCTACCTGGCGCTGCGCAAGAAGGCCCTTGGCCTTGATGAGCTCCACATGTATGACCTGTACGTCCCCCTGGCGCGCCTGGAGCGGACCGTGCCATACGAGAAGGCGGCCGAGCTGGTGACGCGGGCGCTGGCGGTGCTGGGGAACGACTACGTGCGGGTGCTGAAAGAAGCCTTTGCCTCGCGGTGGATTGATGTTTACGAAAACCGCGGCAAGCGTTCCGGGGCCTATTCTTGGGGCGCCTATGGCACGCACCCCTACATCCTTTTGAATTACCAGGGAACGCTGCACGACGTGTTCACGCTGGCCCACGAGATGGGTCACGCTCTCCACAGCCACTACTCGTGGACACACCAGCCCTACGTGTATGCCCACTACCGCATCTTTGTCGCCGAAGTGGCGTCCACGGTGAACGAGATCCTGTTGGTTCGCTACCTGCTGGAACGGACCACGGATCCCACCGAGCGCCTGGCCCTTCTTCACCACCAGCTGGAACAGTTCCGCACGACGGTGTTTCGCCAGACAATGTTCGCGGAATTCGAAAAATGGGCCCACGAGCAGGTAGAGGGCGGCCAGCCGCTGACGGCCGAGACGCTCTGCGCCCGGTACCGGAAGCTCAATGAGGAATACCACGGCCCGGCGGTGACGGTGGATCCGCAGATCGCCTACGAGTGGGCGCGCATTCCCCACTTCTACTCGCCCTTCTACGTGTACCAGTACGCCACCGGCTATGCGGCGGCCATCGCCCTGGCGCAGGGGATCCTGGAGCGGCCGAAGGAGGCTGTGCCGCGCTACCTCGCGTTTCTCAAGGCGGGTTCGTCCGACACGCCCATTGCCCTTTTGCAGCGCGCCGGTGTTGATATGACGCGTCCCGAGCCTATCGAGAAGGCCTTGGCCGTGTTTGCCGGCCTTGTCGATGAGTTGGAGCGGCTCGTGGGTGCCTAGCAGATGCGATCCGGCGACGCGATACCGTTCGAGCACGTTTCGCGGTTGAAGATGTACCGTCCGTTTTTTTACAATGATATAATGGAGTCCGCGACGGGTGTGTGACCGTCTGGCTGGTCATCCACCGTCGAATTGTGTCGGAGGAGGGGATGGTTCATGGCCAAGGTCTTGATTCTCACCGGTGACGCCGTTGAGGCGCTGGAAGTTTTTTACCCGTTGTACCGCCTGAAGGAAGCGGGACACGAGGTTCATGTGGCGGCGCCGACCAAGAAAACCCTGCGCACGGTTGTGCATGACTTCGAGCCTGAGTGGGAGACCTTTACGGAAAAACAAGCGTATCGCCTGGAAGCCGATATCGCCTTTGCCGATGTCAAGCCGGAGCAGTACGACGGCCTGATCCTGCCCGGCGGCCGGGCGCCGGAATACATCCGGCTGAATGAACACGTGCCGCGCATCGTGGGCCACTTCTTTGAGGCCAACAAGCCGATCGGGGCCATTTGCCATGCTGCGCTGATCTTTGCGCGGCTCAAGGAACATTTGGCCGGCCGGAAACTGACGGCGTACACGGCTTGCCGCCCGGACGTCGAGGCCCTGGGCGCGTCCTACGTGACCGAGCCGCTCCATGTCGACGGCAACTTGGTGTCGGCCCACGCTTGGCCCGACCTTCCCGGGTTCATGAGGGAGTTCCTGCGGCGGCTTGACGAATCTGTCGCCAACCGATAAGGCGAGCACGTCCTCACCTGCACGGGTGAGGACGTTTTTTTTCGATATCTGCCGGGCGGCAGAGCGCCTTGTCCTTTCTTTCCGAGCTCGAAGCTGGTCTATTTTTGTCACACGGCGAATACATGAACCTACACAAGGCTACGGACGGCCAAATGGCAAAGCGGATGACGGGATGGGAGGGATGTGCTGGTGCGTGCGGCCGACCGAGCGATGTTGCGCTCCTTGTCCTCATGGTTGTGATGCTCATCGGCATGCTTACGGGATCGTGGCGGGCGGTGCTGTACCCCTACCTCGTCGTGATCGGCCTCTGCCTGGCTGTCGGGTTGGTCAAGGCGATCTGCCGGTGGAAGCACCTCATCGCCCTGCCGGTGGCGGTGCCGGTGCTGTATCTGGCGCTCTTTGTCGTCCTCGATGTGTTGACGGTGAAGGAGCCGACCGGCGGGAGCGGCACCGTTTTTGGCCTCGTGCCAAGCACCGCCTTGTATTTGCTGGGCATCTGGCCTCTTGCCCTCGTCCTTACCTTGCTCTATGCGTGGACGTTTGACCACGCCAGCCGGGCGGCGGAGATGTCCGACATATGCAAAGACGATTGACAACACCTCGCCATTCTTTTGGAGCAATGCGGGGGGAACCGGATGGAGATAACGATTTTTCTCGTCGGCACGGTGTACTTGCTGATCTGCATCCTGATCGGCGCATGGGCGACGAAACGAACGAAGTCGAGCCGCGATTTTTACATTGCCGGTCGCGACTTGGGGATGTTTGTCATGGCCATCGCCGCCTTCTCATCGGTGCAAAGCGGTTTTGGCCTCATTGGCGGCACGGCGCTGACATTCAAGGGGGGGTGGGTTTTGTCGCCGGTGTGATGGTGGCTGCACCCCTTGGTTTTGCCTTGACGTGGTACCTCGTGGGCCGCCGCATCTGGGCGCTGGGCGGCCGCGGGGATGTTTATACACTGGGGGATATCGTGGAACGGCGCTACCACAGCAAGGCGGCGCGCGGATGGATCGCATCGGCTGTCGCCCTGGGCGTCATCGGCTACCTCGGCACACAGGTACAGGCCATGGGCGTGGTGATGAACACGATCTTCGGCGTGTCTCCGGAGGTTGGAGCAATCATCGGTCTGGTCATTCTCGCCTTTTATTGCGTAGGCGGCGGGATGATTGCCGGGGTGTATACCGATCTCTTTCAAGGGGTTTTGATGATTGTGGTGTCGGTGCTCGTCTTTTTTGCGGCTCTCCAAGCAGGGGGAGGAATGGCGGCGATCACTGAGACCCTTGCGCAGAAAGATCCGCTTCTGGTCTCCCCCTTCGGTACATTTCCATTGCTGACGATCGCCTGCTGGTTCTTCCTATTTAGCCTGGGCGCAGCCGGTCAGCCGCATTTGATCACCAAGTTTTTGATGGTCCGCGACACGAAGGAGCTCAAGTGGGGAGCGTTCACGGCCAGCCTGGCGTACATGATCACAACACTGCTCGTTATCGGCATTGGCCTGGCCGCGGCAGCGCTTTCCGCCCAAGGAACGCTTCCCGCTCTCCCGTCGGCCGACGATGCCTTGATCGTTTTCCTCATGCGTTACACTTCGCCGATCGTTGCCGGATTGGTAATTGCCGGGCTGCTCGCCGCCATCATGTCAACGGGCTCAAGCTTCGTAACCCTCAGTGCGGCCAGCCTCGTGCGTGATCTGCCGAAGGCCTTCGGCCGGGAAGTGAAACGGGAGCTCCTCTGGAGTCGTGTCGCCGTTGCCGCGTTGCTTGTCCTCTCGACCTTGTTTTCGTTTTACATGGACACGTTGGTGGCACTGCTTGGCGTCTTTGGCTGGGGGACGTTTGCCGCGGCGATCGTTCCTGCCGTCGTACTCGGTCTGGTGTGGCGGAAGGCAACCAAACAGGGAGCCGTGGCCAGCATCGTCATCAGCCTCGTTTTGAATTTTGTTTTGGAAGTGGGGGCCAAGCATGGGCTACACCTGCTTCCGGAAGACGTGGTGAACGGCGCCTTCGCCCTGGCGGTTTCCATCGCGGTTTTCATCGTTGTGTCGCTCGTTACCCATCGCGCGACGGAAGAGTCGAGTGTCGAACTGCGCGGGATTCTCGATGGATAACGGCTACAAGGAAAAATCCAACCAAAGGAGGACGGATCGTGGTGGACGTCGGTTACCTGACACGTCGCGTTCGCAGTCCCTGGGGGACACTGGATCCGCACAAGTGGGCCATCAAGCTGGAACGCGAGCGAGCATGGACCTATGCGGAGTTGCACCAGCGCTCGAACGCGTATGCCAATGCCCTTCGCCAACTCGGTATCGGCAAGGGAGACCGCGTGGGGATCTTGCTTTACAATAGCCTCGAGTACTGGGGGCTGTACTTTGCCGCGGCGAAACTGGGCGCGATCGCCGTGCGGCTCAACTTTCGCCTCTCGAGCCCGGAATTCGCGTACGCCCTGAGCGACTCCGGCACCAAGGTGCTTTGCTTCCACACCAGCCTCGCTGAGCGGCTGGCGCCGATTCGCGCCGACGTTCCCGTGATAACGTATGTGGGCCTGCCCCATGATGGTCATCCCGTTCCCGCCTGGGCGCTGCCGTGGGACGTTCTCGAGGCGGGAGACCCTGGCGAGGTGGAAAACGTTTCGATTTCCCCGAACGATCCCGTCATGCTCATGTATACCTCGGGGACGACCGGACGACCCAAAGGGGCATTATGGACCCATGCGAACACGATGTGGTTTTGCGCCATGCAGGTCATGAAATGGCGCCTAGATGCAGATACGGTGGCGATGACTACCGGTCCGCTTTACCACGTGGGAGCTTTGGAAGATCTCGCCCTCCCCACCCTCCTTGCCGGCGGTACGGTGGTGATGACAAAAAGCAGGGGCTTTTCCATCGAGCGCGTGGTGGATGTCATCGAGCGGGAAGGCGTGACCGACTGCCTGCTTTACCCCTTCATGATCTACGACCTGCTCCGGTCGCCTCGCCTTGACGACTTCCGGCTGACGTCCCTGCGTCGCATCTTGTCCGGCGGCGACCCGGTAATGCCATGGGCCATCGAGCGATTGCGCGAGCGGTTCCCCCACATCGGCCTGGTGCAGATTTACGGTCTCACCGAAGGGACGCCCATCGCTGCGTGCCTTGATCCGCAAGACGCGGTGACCAAGGGGCACACGGTCGGCAAGCCGATGCCACTGACGGAGATCGCCATTGTCAACGACGACGGGCGAAGGGCGGAGGTAGGGGAAGTGGGCGAGATTTGCGTACGGAGCCCTGCCGTGTCGCAAGGATATTGGCGGAAACCCGAGGACACGGCGGCCACGTTTCTCGACGGCTGGTGCCGTACCGGCGATCTGGGCCAAATCGACAAAGACGGGTACCTCATCGTTGCGGGACGCAAGAAGGACATGATCCGCAGTGGTGGGGAAAACATCTACCCTGCCGAAATCGAAGACGTGCTGATCCGTCATCCGGCCATTAAAGATGTGGCTGTCATCGGCGTGCAAGACCCGAAGTACCTCGAGGCAGTATGTGCCGTTGTCGTCAAAGCGGAGGGTGCCCAGCTAACCGAAACCGATGTCATCGCGTACTGCAAGGAACACCTGGCCAGCTACAAGAAGCCGAAGAAAGTGGTGTTCGTCGACCGCATTCCGCGTACGCCGTCCGGCAAGATCCAGAAATACCTCCTGCGCGAGCAATTCGGAACCGTCTTGTTGGAAGAGGGGAAAACGGAACAATCCGGCGGGGCAACCTAAGGGGGCAGCATCATATCTTCCAGACGAACAAGGGGGATTTGTGCATGAATCCGTTTGAAGCGGCGATCCGCGACTATCGCGAGGGGCTGGGGAGCCTCCGCGAGCGGATGCCCGAGGTCGTGGACGCCTACCACACCTTTACTGGCGCCTGTTTTGCCCCGGGTGCGCTCGATCAGAAGACGAAGCACCTGATGGGGCTGGCCATCAGCCTGTGCACGCAGGACGAGTACTGCATGATTTACCACACCGATCAGGCCGTGCAGCACGGGGCCACGCGTCAGGAGATCGAGGAGGTCGTTGCCGTGGCCGCAGCCCTCGGAGGCGGCGTGGCCCTGTCGCAGGGTGTTACCCTCGTGCAGGATTTGCTCAACCACCTACAGGGCGCCCGTGGAAAGGCGGTGCAGTGAGGGCGGGGCCGTTCCCGGTCTCGCGGCAAAACGGGAACACCGGTGCGCGCCGCTCTGCCGGCGGAAGGAGTTCTCCGGGCGGGGAACTCCTTTTTTTATCGCGCACAAACTGGAAAAACGGGAGCTTCGCTTGTTTCCGCGGGCGATTGCCTCCATAATGGCGGTAGAGGCAATCACAACTACAGCGTGCAAGGGGGATGGAAATGACTGAACATTCGGTCCAATTGCAAACGAGGCCTTCCCGGAAGGGGCTGCTGAGCGGCATTCGCGTGCTCGATTTTTCCCGTCACCTGCCGGGGCCCTTTGCCACGCGACGCCTGGCCGAAATGGGTGCGGAGGTGGTGAAGGTGGAGCAGCCCGGCGGCGACCCGGGGCGCCACATCGGACCTCGCGTCGGTGAAGTGGGCGCGCTGTTTGCGGTTAGCCACCTCGGGAAGAAGAGCATCTGTCTCGACTTGCGGAAGAAGGCGGATCGCGATACGGCCCTGCGCCTGGCAGCTGCGGCCGACGTGGTGGTAGAAAGCTTCCTCCCCGGGAAGATGGCCGAATGGGGCCTTGATTATGCCGCCGTCCGGGCTGTCAATCCGGGCGTGGTCTATTGCTCGGTCACCGGGTACGGGCAATCTGGTGAATGGGCGGATCGCCCGGGTCATGACCTGAATTTTCTGGCGGCAAGCGGCCTCCTGGCGGCCTTGGGCGGCCCGGGGGCGCCGCCGTCGGTGCCGGGTCTGCCGCTGGCCGATCTGATTGGTGGGATGGCGGCGGCGGAGGCCATTGTGGCGGCCCTGGTGCGCCGTGAACGCACGGGGGAAGGGGCCCATCTGGACATTGCCGTGACCGACCACCTGATGGGGCTGGCAGCATTGCCCATCCTGCTGGCGCAAAGCGGGGGTTCCGAGGCGCTGGCGCGGTTTTTGCGCGGCACGGTGTGCTACAACGTGTACGCGACGCGCGATGGACGTCACGTCGCGTTGGCCGCGTTGGAAGAAAAATTTTGGCGTGCCTTTTGCGAGGCGAATGGCCGTCCGGAATGGCTGCCCCACCAATTTGCCCCGGCCGATCCCGACAATCCCGTGTACCGTGCCGTGGCGGAACTATTTGCCGCGCGCACACGGGATGAATGGGCGGCCTTCGCGCGCGGGGTGGATTGTTGTCTGACGCCCGTCTATGCGCCGGAGGAGACGCTGGACGGCGAATATGCAACCTCGCGGCGTCTGGCCGTGCGGGTCATGCCGGATGGGAACGCGTCCGCCCGCGGGGCGAGGGCGGAAGGGACAGGAGGAGGCATGCGCATGCCGTGTACGGCTGCCGGGCGACTGGTTGAAGGGAGGGAAGAGGAAAGCGGCCGGTGGCCCGGTCTGCACGAACACGCCGAGGCGGTACTGCAGGCATGGTTGGCGTGGGGGAACGGTTCGGCCGAACCCGAACAGCGGGCAACGCCTTCTGCGCGACGCCCCGGTTGACGCCGGGGCGTTTGGCATTTTCGGACAGACGGGCGATCGGAAGGAACAGAAAACGGTATAGTTTTCGCACAAATTGGACATGGTATGTAACAAAGCCCAGAAGAGGTGATGCATACCATGTTCAAGATGCGTGTGTTTCGGCTGCTTCTGGTTGCAACGCCCTGCATGGCGCTGGTGTTGGGAACGGTCGCCTATGGCGCGCCGGCTCCCTATGTGGAGGGAGGATGCGTGGAAGAGGTCGGCCTGGCCACAGGCGAGCGTTCCCAAACGTCCGATGCGGCTGTCGTGCACGTTGTGCAGCCGGGGGAGACGGTGTTTCGGCTGTCCCGGATGTATGGCGTGACCGTTGAGACCCTTGTGGCAGCCAACCACCTGTCGTCCGACGCCTTGATCCGTGTTGGCCAGAAACTGCGTATCCCGAACCCGGAAGGTGGCGTAACGCCTCAGCCGCGGCTAGAGGAAAAAGGGGATCGGCATACCGTTTGGGCCGCTTCGTTGCCTGCCCCGTCGAGATCCGGTGGCGAGAAGGCCAAAGTGTACACCATGACGCTGACGGCCTATACCGCCGGACCGGAGTCGACCGGTAAACGTCCCGGCCATCCGGCGTACGGGATTACGGCCAGCGGGGAACGGGCGGTTGAGGGGGTAACCATCGCCGTCGATCCGCAGGTGATTCCGCTGGGATCGCTGGTGTACATCGAAGGCCTGGGGTATCGCGTTGCCCAGGACACGGGGAGCGCGATCAAAGGGAACCGCATCGACGTGTTCATGGACGACGTGGGAGAAGCCCTTGCGTTCGGCGTGAAGAAAAATGTTCGGGTGTACGTGATCGAGTGACCCCTTCCATAACCCCCCTCTTGTTCGACGGCCTGCTTTATGGTAAGCTAATCATGGCGCGGTGACGAGAAAGACCGCGCTTTTGTTCTTGTGAAAATCGGGAAAGCAATCCGGGCAACCGCTGGCGGAGTGGCGCAAGCCCCCGCTGGAGGAAAGTCCGGGCTCCACAGGGCAGGGTGCTGGGTAACACCCAGTCGGCGCGAGCCGAAGGATAGTGCCACAGAAACCAGACCGCCGATGGCGACCGGTTTCGGTCGCACAGGCAAGGGTGGAACCGTGAGGTAAGAGCTCACGAGGTCGACTGGCGACTGTCGACCTGGTAAACCCCACCCGGAGCAAGGCCTAGTAGAGGGACAGCCGCGCATTCCGCGCGGCACACGTGGCCCGCGTGGTCCCTGGGTAGGCCGCTTGAGCCGTTCAGCAATGGACGGCCCAGATAGATGGTTGCCGCCCCAAAGGGTGGGAGGCTTGCAGGCCGTTGAACCACTCGGGGAACAGAACCCGGCTTACAGGATTGCTTTCCCGTTTCCATACCCTTCGAATAATGGGGGGCGCGCGTGGCGAGAACGCGCGCTCTTCTTTTATTTTTCGTTCACTCCGGGATTATGCCTTTTGTTTCTTTTCCGCGGGGCGAAACCGATGTGGGTGATCAACCATTTTCCTTGAATTAGGTAAACAACCATCAATACGAACCGGCCGAGGCCATACAGTAAAAGGGAACAAGGCGGTGGAACCGCCCAGACCAAGGAGGGAATACACGTGATCGAGCATATTGTGCAACCCGGTGAAACCCTGTGGGCGATTGCCGCGCAATACGGAGTGCCGGTGGAGGTGATTCTGGAAGCGAACCGCCTGCTCGACCCGTATGCGCTGTCGGCCGGCCAAATGCTGTATATTCCCCCTGCCCATTCTTTCGTTCCCGTTCAGCAGCCGCCCTTTTTCCCCGGTTTTCCCGGCCTCGAACGCCGCGTGACACGGTTGGAACGAGAGGTCAACCGGCTGAATCAACGTGTCAACCGGCTGGAGGAACGCGTGCGGCGCCTCGAACAGCGACGTTAACGGGCGGAAGACGCCGCCGTCCATCCCTACGCACAACCCCGGGCTTGGCCCGGGGTTGTGTGTTCGCGTTTGCCTTTTCGTTACCGGAGGATGACGATTTCTACGCGCCGGTTCATTTGCCGGTTGTGGTCGGATGTGTTGGGGACGAGGGGACGGTATTCCCCGTACCCGACGGCGACAAATTTGTGCGGGTCTAACCCTTTGGTTTCTGTGAAATACCGGACGACAGACAGGGCTCGGGCGGTGGACAGTTCCCAGTTGTCACGAAAAGGGGAGCGCGGGCCGATGGGGATGTTGTCCGTGTGGCCCTCCACGCTGATGGTGCCGCGGATCCGGGCGAACAGCCGGGCCATCTCGTCGAGCAGCGGACGCGCTTCTGGACGCAAATCGGCCTTTCCCAATTCGAAGAGCACGAGGTCGTTGAGGCGCAGGACGATGCCCCGCGGGGTGTTGGCGACGGAAACCTGTCCTTCCAGGCCGTGGGCACGGATGGCTTTCTCGAGCTCCGCCTGGGTCTCTTGCAGCTCCCGTTCCCGCTGGAGCAGGCGCTGTTTCCGCTCCGACGGGATCGAATCGGGACCTTCTCCCGTTAGGGGAGTCGGCGCAACATCCACCGGGCTGGTTGGCAGAAACGCGGAGGCCGAGGGGGCTTCCATGATCGCGTCCGACCTCTGGAATTCGGCCTGCAGGGACTGGGCGAACACGGCATATTTGTTTTGGTCAAGCTTGCTCAGCGCGTACATCACGACGAAAAAGATCATGAGCAAAGTGATGAGGTCGGCATACGTGATCAGCCAGCGCTCGAGGTTTTCATGCGCTTCGGGAGCTCTGCGCTTGCGCCGCATAGGTCTTCTCCTCCGTCTCTGCTTTGGACGGGATGTGTCCTTGCACGAACGCCGCCAGCTTCGTCTGGATGAGCTGCGGATGTTCGCCGGCTTGCAGGGAGAGGATGCCTTCCAACATCATTTCCAGTTCCAGCCGTTCTTCCTGCAGGCGGGCTTTGAGTTTGTTGGCGATGGGCAGATACAGCACGTTGGCGCTGGAGACGCCATACAGCGTGGCGATGAACGCCATGGCGATTGCCGGGCCGAGGTTGCTGGGGTCGTTGATGTTGCTGAGGACGTGGACAAGCCCCATCACCGTGCCGATGATGCCCATGGTAGGGGCGAACCCGCCGGCCGCCTCGAAAATGCGGACATAGCGGAGTTTTTCCTCTTCCTTCGTGTCGATGGTGAGCTCGAGAATCTGCTTCAGCGCTTGCGGATCGACGCCGTCAACGGCCATCATCAACCCTTCGCGCAGAAACGGGTGGGGATGTTCCATGGCGCGCGACTCGAGCGCGAGCAGCCCTTCGCGCCGCGCCACGGTGGCCAGCTCCACCAACTCCTCGATGAGTTGATGGAGATCCCGCTTGGGTTCCGTAAAGGCCTCTTTCAACACGCGCGGGATGTTTTTGAGCTGGGACCAGGGGAAGCTGACCGTGACGGCCCCGATCGTTCCGCCGAAGACGATGAGCGCTGCGGTCAGCTGAAAGAGTGAACTGACGTGACCGCCCTCGAGCACGAAACCGAGGACCAGCGAGGTGATACCAATGACAATGCCGAGCAGTGTGGTGCGATCCATTCCTGTCTGTTCCTCCCCTTGTTGCTGGTGATGTTGGGAAGGGCAGGCATCCCGATGCGGTCGGACGCTGTCGTACCTGCGAAGAAGGCCTTACTCTTTATATCGGTTTGCGAGGAGAAAAATTTTACGGGAAAATGGGGACACGGGAAAATGAGGACGATGACCCGATTGCGTGCTGCAGGAGGAGGGAAACCGTGTATCGTCCAGGGATCATCGCGTTGGGGATGGTTGCGCTGGTGCTGACCCTCGTTTGGGCAGGTGGCTTTGCCTTTGCCGTGTACGATGTGGTTTCCGCGCATCCGCCGGCGGCTCCGCCCGAGCGCCCCTCGTCGGCCATCTCGCCGGGTTCCGACACAGCTATTCGCCTGGTGGGGCTGGGGGACTCCCTGACGCGCGGGGCCGGGGATCCCGAAGGCCTCGGGTACCTCGGACGGTTGCGCCAGCAGGTGGCCGAGGCGCGAAAGCAGCCCGTGTACGTCCACAACCTGGCCGTCAACGGATACCGGTCGGACCAGCTTCTCAACCGTCTGCGGACGGAACCCGCCTTCCGCCAGACGGTCGCCCGGGCCGACCTGATCACGTTGTCCATCGGCGGCAATGATTTGCGCGTGGCCGCCCAGGAGACGGGGGTTGACCTGGCCCATGCCCAACGCGTTTTCGACGAAACTTTGGTGCGTGTGGTACAGATTGTGACGGAGCTGCGGGCGATCAATCCCCGCGCCCCGATTGTCTACGTCGGCCTGTACAATCCGTATGCGCGTTGGCCGGAGGGAGAGGCGATCACGGCGCTGATCGAGCGGTGGAACGCCGAAGTGGCCGCGCGGACGGCCCATATTCCCAACGTGGCCGTCGTGCCGCTCGTGGACGTGTTCCGGTTTCACCTCGACGAGTACCTGGCTGTTGACCGCTTTCATCCGAATGACGCCGGTTACGCCGCCATCGCCGAACGCCTCTGGCAGGTGGTGCGGTGAGAAGCATCGGCCAGCGAGGAGGGGAGTCCATGAACGCAGGCAAATCGCGAACCCCCGTTCTGTCCGTGCGGGGGTTGTCCAAGCGGATTGGCCGGCGCCCCCTTGTGGAGGGCGTGGAATTTGATGTGTACCCGGGGGAGGTGCTCGGGTTCCTCGGGCCCAACGGAGCCGGGAAGACGACGACCATCCGCATGCTGGTCGGGCTGATCCGTCCGTCAAGCGGATCGGTGACGATCGCCGGCTATGACGTGCACCGGCAGCCGGAGGAGGCCCTTCGCCGCATCGGATGCATCGTGGAGAACCCGGAACTTTACCCCTTCTTGACGGGGCGGGAAAACCTGCTCCACTTCGCGCGCATGATCGGCGACGTGTCCCTTGCGCGCATCGATGAGGTGGCGCGCATTGTGGGCCTGGAGCGGCGCCTTGACGACAAGGTGAAGACCTACTCCCTGGGCATGCGCCAGCGCCTCGGCATCGCACAGGCCCTCCTGGCCCGTCCGGAACTGCTCATCCTCGACGAGCCGACCAACGGCCTGGATCCGGCAGGGATCCGCGAAATGCGCGAGCTGATCCGGTCGCTGGCGGCCGAAGGCTTGGCCGTCTTCGTATCGAGCCATCTCCTGTCCGAGGTGCAGCTGATGTGCGACCGGGTGGCCCTCATTCACCGCGGGCGGATCCTGCGCGTCGGCCGGGTGGACGAGCTGTTGGCCGGAGAGGAAGGACGCGTGGTGTGGCACGTGGACAACGCCGAGGAAGCGCGGCGGGTACTGGCCGCTGTTCCGGAGGTGCAGGTGCTCGAAGGGGATGAGGGAGCGGCGGGCGGCGAGCAGGCCGTCGTGTGCCACATGCCCTATCACCGCATTCCGGAGGCCAACTGCCGGCTTGCCAATGCGCACGTGGCGGTTTACGGGATCGTGCGCAAGATCCCGTCGCTGGAAGAATGGTTCTTGCGCCTAACGGAGGGAGAGGGAATCGCGTGATGCTCGGTCTGGTGTACAACGAAATCCTGAAGGTGGTGCGGAAGAAGCGGTTTTATGTCGTGCTGGCCATCTTGGCCGTCCTGATTCCCGTGTTTACGTACGCCCAATACAAGACAACGGTGGAGCAGCAGGAGCGCCTGGGGACGAAGGACTGGCGGATCATCGTGCAGCAGGAGATCGTCGATCTGCAAAACCGGCTCACCAGCGCCCGCCTGTCGGACGAATGGCGGCGCCTCCTCCAGATTCGGCTCCAGCAACGGCAGTACTACCTGGAGCACGACATCAACCCCCTCGCCCCCGGGGCGGTGACCTTCGCCCGCGTCTTTTTGGAGCGTTCCGCGTCCCTCTTCGTTCCGCTCCTCGTCGTTGTTGTCGCGGCGGACATGGTTTCGGGCGAGCACACCGGGGGGACGATCAAGCTGCTGCTCACGCGCCCGGTGCGGCGGTGGAAAATCCTGTTGAGCAAATACCTGGCCCTGCAGCTTTTCGTGTCGTTGATCATCGCCGTGACGGTGCTGTTGGCGTACCTCATCTCCGGTGTGGTGTTCGGGTACGGCGGTTGGACGATGCCCGTTTTGACCGGTTTTCAAGTCACCGGCGAGGGGGTGCTGACCGATCGGGTCCACGTCCTGCCGCAGGGGCTGTACCTGCTGATGCAGGCGGGGCTGGTGTGGTATGCCACGGCCGTCGTGGCCACGCTGTCGTTTCTCTTGTCCGTGCTGCTGCGCAGCACAGCGGCGGCCATGGGAACGATGCTGTCCGCCCTCATCGCCGGTGTCATCCTGACGGAGATGGTCTCCTCGTGGCAGACGGCCAAATACCTGTTTGTGGTCAACCTGCAGCTGACGGACTACCTGGCGGGGAACGCCCCGCCCATTGAGGGGATGACCCTGCCCTTCTCCCTCGCCGTGCTCGGTGTTTGGGGGGCAGCCGCACTTCTTGCCGCGTTCTGGGTGTTCACCCGGCAGGACATGCTGACCTAGGCGGGCGCGGCATCATTTCTCCCGCTCGCGGTGTTCGGCGGCGATGTCCGGGTCCGGTTCGACGTCGGGCTGGGTACGGTACCAGTTGTTCAGATCGTTGATGCGGCTGGCGTAGTCGCACACCGCCGCCCACAGGCGGTCGATCTCCTCTTCCCGGTCGGCTGCGTGAAGCTGCGCCTGCAAGGCCTCGATTTTGGCTTCCAGCTCCTTGATGCGGTCGGGAATGGTACCGCGAATGCGTTCCCACTTTTCAAGAATGGCCTCGCGCTCTTCTCGGGTGTAGGCGGCCCACGGCTTTTCGAGGGCCGGCACTTCAATGCCCAGGCGTTTGTCTACCCGAAACACGTGCACGGTCGGTCACCTCACTTGGTTTCCCTCTCAGTGTACCAAATACCCCCACCGGTGGGGACGGCCGAAAACCGGCCGGCATATGGCCCAAAACGCACATTTATCCTTGACGCGCAGCCGTTCTCCGTGCCATACTAGTAACACGCACAAGGCGCTTCCTGCGATGTGCGTCACACCATTGTGTGTCTCGAACCACAGCCATGACAAAGGGAGTCTTACATCCGCTGGTGGACGCTATGCCGCCTTCGAGTGGACAGCGGAAGCCAGCGTGCGGACACCCACCTGCGGGAGAGCAGGTTCGGAGACAACAAGGTGGACGGCATGCGCGGGGGCGCCCGCCTTGTTTTGTTTCCTCTCGGCTCTAAGTCAATAACTGTGGATGGGAGGTCAACCAAGCCAAGGGTATAAAAGCGAGGAGCATCTTCCGCACATAGATTTCGCGGTTGCGGAACCCGTAGCTGATTCGTTTGAGCAGCTTGATCTTGGTGTGCACGCCTTCCGTGTAGCCGTTCGAAACACGCCAGGTGTGGTAAGCCAGAATCGCCTCGCGCCAGCGGCGGAGCGTGCGTCCCCACTGCAGGAGCGCGGCATCGCTTGCCGACTGGGCCTCAAAGATCACGCGGTCCAGGATGGCTGCGGCTTCGTCTCGATTGGAAGCACGGTAAACGTCTCGCAGCTGCTCTTTGACCCAGTGAAAGTGGGCCACGTTCTTGTGATGCTTCCGAATGGCGGCAAGCTGGGCAGCTTGGCGTTCGGTGAGGTCGTCCTCGTTCTTCAAAAGCGGCCATCGAGGCAGGCGTACCCCGGTCACCTGCTGTTCCACAAGCCGTGCTTCGTCAACCCGCCGATTCGCGTCCTGGATGACGTGAAACGGATCCGCCACGATGACAGCGCCGGGCAAAGCGCGCTTCACGGCATGGCGCCAAGCATCCTTCAGGTCGATGCACACGGCCCGAATCCGCCGACGAACCGTCTCCGGCAGCTGGCGCAAAAAGCGCTCCAGTGTTTTCATGCGGTCATCCGGCAAGATGGCCAAAAGGCACCGTTTTGGCCACACGCATGTGACCGTAACCATCATGTCACGGCCACGATAGCTGTGTTCATCAATGCTAAGCACGAAGGCATCGACATCCCGGAGGGCTTCCTCGAGATTTACCTGCTGGTCTACGTACCGAAGGAGCAGACGGCGCAAGGTGCTGCTGCTTGTTCCGCTTTCCTGGGCGGCACGACGGAAACTGCCCGCTTTCAGGCGCTGGAGCAAAAGGGCTTCGGCCCGTTCGGTCCTGCGTGCCCAGGGGCGAATACCAGGAAAGCGTTCGGTGAACACTTTTCGACAGGCCGTGCACTGGAAGCGCCGGGGACGTACCCAGAGGTAAACCGGTTTCTCGTTGCACCAGGTGTGCAGCTTCCGTTTCCATTCGCGCGCACGATCGTAGACGCGGCGTGTCAGCTGTCCACAATCCGGACACCGCGCTTCCTTACGCGGCCGACCGGCGTAGATGTGAATACCATCGGATTGATGCACGATACGGTAAACAATCCACGATTGTAAGCCGAACATTTCTGCGGTAAGCTTGTTCATAGGCGGTCGCGAGCCTCCTTCGGGATGTGATGTGCCTAACTATCCCTTGGCTCGTCGACCGCCTTTTCCTCTTAGATCCCACACTTTTTAGCGTAGAGCCTTTCCTCTCTTGACAAGAGGCCGATCCTTTAGTACTTTTTGAATCAATCGAATACGCAAGCAGGAAAGCCCGGATCTCATCCAGAGCAGGCGGAGGGACTGGCCCGATGAAGCCCGGCAACCGGCGCGCCCGCTATGGCGTGCACGGTGCTAACTCCTGCGGAAGACGGGACAACCCGTTTTCCGAGAGATGAGAGCCGCGGAACGTCAACGCGTTGCGCGCCTCTCTCGGATACGGGAGAGGCGTTTTCGTTTTTCATCATCGTCGCGAAGCGGGGTAAGGACCATGACGAACGAGTGGGTTGTGGCCATCTATCAGGTGCCGGATGACGGCGACCTGTCCCGAAAGGCCGAGTCGATCGCCATGGGGCTCACGGTGGGTACCTGGACGGACCTTCCCGCCGCCCGTCGCGCGGAACTGGAGCCATACAAGGGCGTGGTAATGGACATCCGCCGCGGTCAGGTGGCCGCCGACGGCTCGCGGGTGGCCCATCTGGCGATCGGCTACCCGGTGCGGAACCTGCGCGCGGACATCCCGTCGTTGCTCACGACGGTGTTCGGCAAGCTGTCGATGGACGGGCGCATTCGCCTTGTCGACCTCAAATTGCCCGATACCTTCGTGCGTGCCTTTCCCGGCCCGCGGCTGGGGATCAAGGGCGTGCGTCAGCGGCTTGGGGTATGGGACCGGCCGCTCCTCATGAGCATCTTCAAATCGTGCATCGGCCTGCCCCTCGCCGAACTGCATGCGCAGTTTGTCGCCCAGGTGGAGGGCGGCGTCGACCTGGTGAAGGACGATGAGATCTTCTTTGTCGACGACCGGGCGCCCTTTTTCGAGCGCATCGCGCTCTTTCGCGAAGTGCTTGACGCCCATGAGGCGAAGACCGGCCGCCGCGTGCTATACGCCGTCAACCTGACCGGCCCGGTTGACGAGATGGTGGACCGGGCGCGGGAGGCCGTGCGGCAGGGGGCCACAGCCCTGTTGCTGAACGTGTTGCCGTACGGGTACGACATCCTGCAGCGCTTGCGCGAGGACCCGGAGATCACCGTTCCGATTCTCGCCCATCCGGCCTTGTCCGGGGCCCTGTACGCCTCACCGCACCATGGTATCGCGGCGCCGATTGTGCTGGGCATGCTCATGCGCCTGGCCGGGGCGGACCTGGTGCTGTTCCCGGCGCCCTACGGCACCGTTTCCCTCGCCGCGGCGGAAGCCTTTGCCCTGCGCGACCGTCTCGTCGAGCCCTTCGCCGGCCTGGCCCCGGCGTTCCCGGTGCCGTCGGCGGGCATTCACCCGGGCATGGTGCCGCGCCTGCTGGCCGACTTCGGCCTTGACCACGTGGTCAACGCCGGCGGTGGCATCCACGGCCATCCCGACGGGCCGCGCGGCGGTGGCGAGGCCTTTACGGCGGCCATCGAGGCGGCGGTGTCTGGAGTGTCGCTGGAAGAGCGGGCCAAGACGTGCCCGGCGCTGGACAAGGCGCTGGCCAAATGGGGGGTGCTGGTATGATGCTGCCGCCTTTGGAGGGCCGCGCGCCGGTGTTGTTTGTCGACTTTGACGGCACCATCACCGAGCGGGACTGCATCGTTGCCATCATGGAGGCCTTTGCCCCGCCCGGGTGGGAGGCGATCAAGGACGCCATTCTTGCCCGGCAGATCAGCGTGCGCCAGGGCGTGGGCGAGCTGTTTGCCCTCCTGCCCAGCGCCAAACGTGACGACATCGCCGCGTTTGTCCGCCAGACGACGCGCATCCGTACGGGGTTTGACCGCTTCGTTGAGTATGCCGCGGCGCGGGGCGTGGAATGGTACGTGACCAGCGGGGGGATTGACTTCTTCGTTTACCCGCTGCTGGCCCCCTTTCGCATTCCCCGGGAGCGGATCTTCTGCAATGGGAGCGACGTTTCCGGCGAGCGGATCCGCATCACATGGCCTCACCCGTGTGACGAGGCGTGCACCAATGATTGCGGGCTGTGCAAGGTGTCCATCATCCGCCGCTTTGACCCGGCGCACCATTACCGGATCGTGGTGGGGGACAGCGTGACCGACCTGGCCGGGGCCCGGCTGGCCGACCTGGTGATCGCGCGCGATTACCTGCTGGAGCGGTGCCGGGAGCTCGGGCTGCCGCATGTGCCCTTTGCCACCTTTGACGACGTGGTGGCGGTTCTTGCGCGGCTGCTTGACGCTGCACCGTTGCAGTGTCCAGGCGGCAAGGGGGAGGAGGGGAAGGTCTCGTGAGCGGAGCGCTGACGACGGAGGCGCGGCAACAGGCGTGGATGCGCCTGGCTGCCGTCAAGGAACAGTTCGCGGCGCGGGGCTGGTTTCCGGCCACCAGCGGGAACCTCTCGCTGAAGGTGCAGGAGGACCCGCTCGTGTTCCTCGTGACCGCGAGCGGCAAAGACAAGACGGAATCGGGACCAGACGACTTCCTGCTGGTCGACGGTGACGGTCAGCCCGTGGAGGCGACGGCGAATCGCCCCTCGGCCGAAACGCGCGTGCACGCCGCCCTGTACCGCGCCTTCCCGGAGGTGGGTGCCGTCTTTCATGTGCACACAGTGGCCAACAATGTCATATCGGAACTCTACTTTTCACGGGGCCGCGTTCGCATTGGGCCGCAGGAACTGATCAAAGGTCTGGGCATCTGGGACGAGGACGCCGTGATTGAGGTGCCCATCGTCGAAAACTTCGCCGACATTTCCTGCTTGGCTGAGGCGGTGGCCCGGGTGGCCAACCCGCGCGTGCCGGGGGTTCTGATCCGCAACCACGGCATTTATGCCTGGGGGGAAAGCCCCCTCGCGGCCAAGCGCCACCTGGAAGCGTTCGAATTTTTATTTCAGTACTGCCTGGCGCTGCTGCAATGCCGGGCGGCGCTGGTCGGCGTCTAGCGCGCCGTTACCCGAAACGAGCGCATCCATAACTTGAAAAGGAGGCAGTTTCGCATGGCCATTCTTCGCGTGCGCAAAACGGGAGAAACCATTACGGGGGCCGAAAATGTGCGAGCCTTCCTCGATCGGCAAGGGGTTCTGTACGAACGCTGGGACACGGGGAAACTGCCGGCCCATCTGCGCGGCAAGTTCAACCTGACCGATGCCGAAAAAGACGAAATCTTGCGCGCCTTTGACGCGGACATCCGTTCCCTGGCCGAACGCCGCGGCTACGTCAAGTGGGACGTGGTGGCGCTGTCCGAGGCGACGCCCAATCTCGAGGAGCTGTTGCGCACCTTTGCCCAGGTGCACACCCACACCGAGGACGAGGTACGCGCCATCGTCGCCGGGAGCGGCGTGTTCGTGATCAAGGGCCCGGGCGACACGGGCTATTTCGACTGCGAACTGGAAGCGGGTGACGTCATTTCCGTCCCGGAGCGGACACCGCACTTTTTCACCCTCACCGACGAGCGGCGCGTCGTGGCCGTGCGGCTGTTTATCGATCCGTCGGGCTGGGTGGCCCATCCGTATGAAGACCCGGAGTTTGCGGCGACAAGCCCGACGGCGTAAGGGTTCGGCTTAGCGCCTCGTTGTCCCTCCGGGAAAAAACCCGCCGCGTCGGTTGAGCTCCGGCAGCGGGAGGAAGCGAACCAATCCTTCGGCCCAGGGGTCGCGCAAGGCCACGAAGACCGTGCCCCCGTCCCAGCGGTGGAAGCCGTCAAGGGAGTAGAAGGCGGTCACGGTTCCCGCATACAGCGAGGCGGCATAGCCGGTCCAGGGCAGGGGGCGCCGCGGATCAAAGTCTGTGGCCTGCGGATGCGCGCCAGGCTTTCGGCCAGCCACCGCTGCCAGCGCGTCGCCGTCCGGCCGCTTTGCCCGGCGCGCCGCGTCGAGCACGGATAGGCGGTATCCCGGGACCTCCGGCGGTGTAAAATGCGCCGGCACCGGGAGGGTTTCACCGGTTACCGGGTCGACCGCGGTTTCTCCGGCGCGCCAGAAGCTTTCCAAGCCGCCGTAAACCTTTTCCGCCGCCTTCGTCCAGGGGACCGGGGTGGCGGAGGAAGGGGCGTCGAAGGGCACAGGGGTGCCCACGCCGTACTCTAGGACGGCAACGGCAAACGGCGCATGGGCGTCTTGCCTCACGATGGCGTACACGGGCGCCAGGTGGGCCCTAGGGGTGGTGGGCGGCGACGGGGGCGCCGGTTGAAGGCGCAACCGGTACGTGTGGGCCGGGTGGGCCAGCGGCTCCACAGCCACGGCCGACGCGGCGGAAAGGGGAAAAAACCGGGGATCGGAGCGGGCGAGCTGTGCGGTCCATCCCTGCAGGAAGGCGGTGAGGGCCTGCTGCTTGGGGATAAGCGGCTCGCCCGTTCCAGGTTCGGCGACCAGTGTCCAGGCGGCGAACGCGAGCAGCGCGGCGAAGACCAGTGCCCGGCCCCACGGCGGGCGATGGGGCCTGAAGGGGTTGAAGACCATCGCGGGCCACCTCCCGACAGTTTGGCTCCATTATAGGCGGCCGGAGCTGCGAGAGATGTCGGGAGCTGTCAGGTGTCCGCCGCAAGTTCTCCCCTTTCGTCTGCCGTTGCGACAGGGGTAGACAGGTAAAAGAGCCCCGCGTTGACCACGTCGACTTCAATGCGCGGCGTAAACAGGGCCTGCAGTTCGTCCAGCCGCTGCTCCAGCTCGTTGCGCCGTTCTTCCGGAGGGTTCTCCCCGTAGTACGCCCGCAGCAGCGCCTGTTCCTCGGCCAGGCGCGCCAGGGCGTCGCGCGCCCAGTGGTTATCCTCGGCGGCAACGGTTGCGGTGACCGCCGCCTCAGCCCGATCGACCGCTGCCTCCAGCGTCAGGCTCCAGGGTGCCACTACGGTGTGGGGCGGCATGACGGGCGTGAAGGGTCGCGCGGCGATGCGCGGATAGAAGCCTTGGGCGACTTGGCCGGTCTCGAGGTTGACGCCGACGGGCAGGAGGCGCTCTTTCTTGCGGTCGCACCGGAAGCTGATGCGATAGTTGATCGCCAGCCACGGGACGAGGCGGACGGCCGGCTCCGATGCGGGGCTTGTTGCCGGCACTTCGTACAGCCGGACGAACCGTCCCCGCTTTTGCGCGGAGCGAAAGAGCTGGGCAAGGCGCATCGATCCAAAGGTGATGGGTTCGCCGCGACCGTCGGGCGGCGGGCGGTCGGGGTCGAACACCAGTGTCAGCACGGCCGGAACGGGTTCGAGGCCGAACTGCTCCACGTAGCTCCAGTAGAAGGGCCGGTTCATCAAGTCCTTGTCCATGTCCGGGGTGAGGCGCACCCGGACATAGGAGGGGGTGTCCTCCAGGATTTCCCCGCCCATTGCGGCGATGTAGCGGCGGACAAAGGCGGTCACGCGCGCGTGCTCCACGGCGTCATCCCCCCGTTTCCGCTGTCGCACCGGTCCACGCGGAACCAGCCGTCTCCCGCGCCCTGGCCAGCGCCTCCCCAAACCGGCGCAGTTTCTCGGCCGCTTCGCGGTCGTCTTTGGAGCGGAGGACGATGTCGGCCAGGGTGCGGTCGAAGGTTTTGCTGAGGTTGGCCTGGGACACGATGGCGTCCAACTCCCCGACCACGAGTTCAAAGAGGCGGATCTTTTCCGTCAGCAGGTTGAGGATGTGTTCCTCGATCGTGTCCTTGGTGGCGAGGTTGAAGATCGTCACGTCGCGGGTCTGGCCGAGGCGATGGATGCGGCCGATGCGCTGCTCGACGCGCATGGGATTCCACGGCAAGTCATAGTTGATCATCTGGTGGCAGAACTGCAGGTTGATCCCTTCCCCGCCGGCCTCGGTGGCGATGAGCACGCGGGCGCGGTTTTCGAACAGCATGCGCATCCAGTCCTTCTTGTTGCGCCCAAATCCGCCCCGAAAGAGGACGGTGGTGATGTCCTGCTTGGCCAGCTCGGCCTGCAGGAATTCCTGGGTTGCCCGGTATTCGGTGAACAGGATAACCTTGCCGTCGAGGCGGCGCAACAGTTCTACCACCTTGCACGCCTTGGTGTGCGTGTTGACCTCCTTGGCAAGGAGGAGGAGTTCGCGCAGGCGGCGCTTGAGTGGCGAACCGTCCTCGGCCCGTTTGTACCACTTGAAAAGGGAAACCATCGCCGCGTCGCGGGAGGAGCAGACTTCCCGCTGCAGGGTGAGCAGGGTGAACGCGCTGCGCAGCGAGCGGGTTTCTTGGGCCCGCTCACGCACAAAGTTGGTGACGGCGTCGTACAGTTCCCGTTCCTTTGGGGACAGCTCGAGGGCCAGGGTTTCCACGTGGCGTTTGGTGAAGGCGATGCCGCCGTCCGCGCGCCGGTTACGGATCATCACCTTGCCCAGATCGGCGCGCAGCTTTTCTTCGTTTTTGGGCAGGCGCTTGTGGACGACGTAATTCTGGGCAAAGGTGGCGTCGTTCCCGAGATGGCCCGGTTTCAAGAGGGAGATCATGTTGAAGAGTTCCGTCAGGTCGTTCTGAACGGGTGTGGCGGTGAGGAGCAGGCAGTATTTTTTCTTGATGGCGTTGACGAAGGCCCAGTTTTGGGTGCGCGCGTTCTTCAGCTTGTGGGCCTCGTCGACAATCAGCATGTCGTAGGCGATGTCGAGCACCTGCTCACGATGGGGCGCGCGCTTGGCCGTGTCGAGGGAGGCGACGAGGATGTCGTACTGGCGCCACATGTAGGCTTTCTTTTGGGCCACGGCGGGGATGGCGAACTTCTGGTTCAGCTCCGCCGTCCACTGCGTCACGAGGGACGACGGCACGAGAATGAGTGCCTTCTTGACCAGCCCCCGTACCAGGTATTCCTTCAGCACCAGCCCGGCTTCAATGGTTTTGCCCAGGCCCACTTCGTCGGCCAGGATGGCCCGTCCGCGCATCTCGTTTACCACGCGGCGTGCCGTTTCCACTTGGTGGGGCAAGGGGGTGAAGGCGTGAAGGTGCCGCAGGCACTCGAGGTCGTCAAACGAGGGGACCAGGGTGGCCTCGGCGGCCTCGTAGGCGAGTTGAAACAGGGCCCAGGTGTCCCAAGGGGAATCGGCGCGCACGCGCGCGGAAAACTCCTCCAGCCACTTGCGGTCGAAGATTGGGCGGATGCGCATCACGTGAGCACCTCCCGTTGTGCGGGAAGTTCTTTGCTGCCCGCCGCGGGTTGTGATAGGATGAAATTAGTATGGCTAATCGGGAAAATTGGCATACGGCGGAGGATGGCAGGGGGAGAGACCGCCTATGTGGCGGCGCCGAAGGAGCAAGCCCGGCAAAGTCGCGACCGGGTGAATCTCTCAGGCAAAAGGACTCCTGCCGGACGCAACTCTGGAGAGTGTCCGCCAGCGGGCGGGCCGCCAAAGGGGGAATCCCGCGTGGGTACGCGGGAGACACTCTCAGGTCAACGGACAGAGGGAAAGCGCGCACGGCCCTGTCGTGTGCCTTTCGCTCTTTTTTGTTTCCTGAAGAGTGGAAACGCTTTTCTTCGGGTACGATGGATATGACCAAAAGGGAGGTGCGGCGATGGCCGAACTGAAGCGTACGCCCCTCTATCCGGTGTACGCCAAGCACGGGGCGAAGACCATCCCCTTCAGCGGTTGGGAGCTGCCGGTGCAGTTTACCAGCATTCTGGAGGAACACCAAGCGGTGCGCAGCCGCGCAGGCCTGTTCGACGTGTCGCACATGGGTGAGATCGAGGTCAGCGGTCCCGATGCGCTGGCGCTCATCCAGAAACTTACAACCAACGACGCGTCGGTCCTCGCAATCGGCCAGGCCCAGTATAGCCTCATGTGCTATCCCGACGGTGGGACGGTGGACGATCTCCTCGTCTACCGTCTCGCCGAGGACCGCTACCTGCTTGTCGTGAACGCCGCCAATACCGACAAGGATGTCGAATGGATCCAGAAGCACGCCGAGGGCCACGTGACGGTGACGAACCGCTCGGCGGAAATGGCCCAATTGGCCTTGCAAGGCCCGCTGGCCGAAACGGTGCTGCAAAAGCTGACCGACGTTCCGCTAGCGGAGCTGGCGCCGTTCCGCTTCGTCCAGGAGGCCACGGTTGCCGGCGTCGAGACGTTCATCCTCTCCCGAACCGGCTATACCGGGGAAGATGGGTTTGAGATCTACCTGCCGAACGAGGGAGCCATTCCGTTGTGGGAGGCCGTCCTGGAGGCAGGGAAGGACGCCGGGGTGCTGCCCTGTGGCCTGGGGGCACGGGATACCCTGCGCTTTGAGGCGCGGTTCCCCCTCTATGGCCAGGAGCTGGGTCCCGACATCTCGCCCATCGAGGCTGGCGTGGGGTTCGCCGTCAAGATCGACAAGCCGGTCGACTTCATTGGCAAGGAAGCCTTGAAGGCGCAAAAGGAGCAAGGTCCGCCGCGGAAATTGGTCGGCCTGGAGATGGTCGACCGCGGCATCCCGCGAACCGGCTATCCGGTGTATGTCGGCGACGAGCCGGTGGGGCGGATCACCTCCGGAACGCAGTCGCCGACACTGAAGAAGAACGTGGGCCTTGCGCTGATAAAGGCGGAACACGCCGCCGTGGGCACCGAGGTATGCGTAGACGTGCGCGGCAAAAAGCTCAAGGCCGTCGTGGTGAAGACGCCGTTCTACCGGCGTCCCAAGGCGTAGGGAAGCCGGGAACCATAATGCGCGAGGAGTGAGGGGGAAACACCGTGAAGTTCCGGTACCTGCCCATGACGGAAGACGACAAGAAGGCGATGCTGGCCACGATTGGGGTGGAATCCGTCGAGGACCTGTTTGCGGACATTCCGCAAGCGGTGCGGTTTACCGGGCGGCTGAACCTCCCCGAACCGCTGGCCGAGCCGGACCTTGTGCGCCACATGCGCGCGCTGGCGGCGAAGAACACGACGCTGCACCAAATCGTGTCTTTCCTCGGGGCCGGCGTCTACGAGCACTACATTCCCAGCGTGGTGCACCATGTGATTTCCCGCTCCGAGTTCTACACGGCCTACACCCCATACCAGCCGGAGATTAGCCAAGGGGAGCTCCAGGCCATCTTCGAGTTCCAGACGATGATCTGTGAGCTCACCGGCATGGACGTGGCCAACTCTTCGGTGTACGACGGGTACACCGCCATCGCCGAGGCGGCCAACCTGGCCTTTGGGCACACCAAGCGGCCCAAGATGGTGGTCTCCCGGACGGTGCACCCCCAGGCCCGCGAAATCCTGCGGACGTACGCCAAGGGGCTGGGCTTTACGGTGGTGGAGGTGCCGGCCAGGGATGGCTTGACCGACCTGGAGGCCCTGCGCGAGGCGGTGGACGGCGAAACGGCGGCGGTGATCGTCCAGTACCCGAACTTCTTTGGCTGCATTGAGGACCTGTCGGCCATCGCGCCGATTGCCCACGAGCAGGGGGCCCTCTTTGTGGTCAGCGCCAATCCGCTCGCCCTGGCCATCCTGGAGCCGCCGGGGGCGTTCGGGGCGGACATCGTCGTCGGCGACACCCAGCCGCTGGGCATCCCTCCGTCCTTCGGCGGTCCGCATTGCGGGTATTTCGCCGTCAAGAGCGCGCTGGTGCGCAAAATCCCCGGCCGTATCGTCGGGCAGACGGTGGACCGGGAGGGGCGGCGCGGTTTCGTGTTGACCCTTCAGGCGCGCGAGCAGCACATTCGCCGCGAGAAGGCCACCTCTAACATCTGTTCCAACCAGGCCCTCATGGCCCTCGCTTCGGCGGTGTTTCTCAGCGCCCTTGGCAAACGGGGCTTGCAGGAGTTGGCCCTTCTGAACGTGCACAAGGCGCACTACGCGAAACAGCAAATCGAGCGGCTCCCCGGGTACGCTGTTCCGTTTTCGGCGCCGTTTTTCAACGAGTTCGTCGTGAGGACGCCTCGTCCGGCCCGCGACGTGATTCAGGCCCTGCTCGCGAAGGGGATTCTGGCGGGCTACGACCTTGGGCGTGACGATCCGCAGCTGGAGGACCACCTGCTCGTCGCCGTCACCGACGCCCGGACGAAGGCGGAGATCGACCAATTCGCGCGCGAGCTGGAGGGATTGGCATGAGTGTCACGAAGGAGCAAACGGGCAACGCCGACATGCCGCTGATCTTCGAGCGCTCGAAACCGGGCCGCATCGCGTATAGCCTGCCCGCCCCCGATGTCCCCGAGGTGAACGTGGCCGACGTGATTCCTCCGCATCTTTTGCGCCGGACGCCTGCCGAGCTTCCGGAAGTGTCGGAGCTGGACCTCATCCGCCACTACACCGAGCTGTCGCGGCGCAACCACGGCATTGACATCGGGTTTTATCCGCTCGGTTCGTGTACGATGAAATACAACCCGAAGGTGAACGAGGATGTTGCCCGCCTGCCGGGGTTCACCGAGGTCCACCCCCTGCAGCCGGAGGAGACGGTGCAGGGGGCCCTGGCCCTGATGTGGCACCTGCAGGAATATCTGGCCGAGATCACCGGGATGGATGCCGTGACGCTACAACCGGCTGCCGGTGCCCATGGTGAGTGGACGGGGCTGATGATGATTCGCGCCTATTACGAAGCGCGGGGGGAGAAACGGACCAAGGTGCTCGTCCCCGACTCGGCCCACGGGACCAACCCGGCCAGCGCCACGGTGGCCGGGTTGGAGACGGTCACCGTTCCCTCGAACGAACGCGGACTGGTGGACTTGGAAGCCTTGAAACGCCTTGCCGACGAAAACACCGCCGCCCTGATGCTGACCAACCCCAACACGCTGGGGCTGTTTGAAGAGCAGATCGTGGAAATCGCCAAGATTGTCCACGACGTTGGTGGCCTTCTGTACTACGACGGGGCCAACGCCAACGCCATTATGGGCATCGCCCGTCCCGGCGACATGGGCTTTGACGTCGTGCACCTCAACCTGCACAAGACGTTTACCACCCCCCATGGAGGCGGGGGGCCGGGGGCGGGGCCGGTCGGCGTGAAGAAGGCCCTCATCCCGTTCCTGCCCGTCCCGGTGGTAGTCAAGGAGGGCGACCGCTACCGGCTCGACTACGATCGCCCGCAGTCGATCGGGCGCGTCAAGGGCTTTTACGGCAACTTCGGCATGCTTGTGCGGGCCTACGCCTACATCCGCACGATGGGCCCCGACGGCCTGCGACAGGTGGCGGAGAACGCTGTGCTGAATGCCAACTACCTCATGCGGCGCCTCGCCCCCTACTTTGACCTGCCCTACGACCGGCATTGCAAGCACGAGTTTGTCCTTTCCGGGCGCCGCCAGAAAAAGCTGGGCGTCCGCACGCTGGACATGGCCAAGCGCCTTCTGGACTTCGGGTTTCATCCCCCCACGATCTACTTCCCGCTCATTGTCGACGAATGCCTGATGATCGAGCCGACGGAAACGGAGTCGAAGGAGACGTTGGACGCGTTTGCCGACGCGATGATCCAGATCGCCAAGGAAGCCGAGGAAAATCCGGATATCGTCTTGAGCGCGCCGCATACCACTGTGGTAAAACGGCTCGACGAGGTGAGGGCGGCGCGAAAACCCATCTTGCGCTGGCGAAAGTCTGAGCGGTAAATTGGAAGTGCACAACCGAATGCCAAAAACCCCGCGCCCACCCGGGTGACGGGGTTTTTTGCCCCACTTGTGTATCAGTCGCGTGAAAGGGTGACATCATGCCGTCTTTCCGCGCAACGGTTCACGTGCTGTGGCAGAACCGGGCGTTCCGCCAGTTTTGGGCGGCAAGTACCGTTGCCATGTTGGGCCACCAGCTGTCGTGGGTGGCGCTGGCCTGGTTCACGCTACAGCAGACCAACTCGTCATTGGCCATCGGCGGGTTGATGGGGATGTACCTTGTCATGTCCGTCGTGGCCAGTCCGTTGGCCGGATACCTCTTTGACCGCTATGCACGAAAACGCCTTCTCGTAGTCGATCACGTTGCCCGCGGTTTCCTGTATGCCCTCGTTCCGTTGCTCCATTGGACCGACCTGCTGTCCTATCCGCTCCTCGTGTTCCTCCTCTCGCTTGCCGGCCTTCTTGCTCCTTTGTCGACCGTTGGCAGCCAATCGGTGTTGCCTAACTTTGTGCGGGCCGACCAGTTGGAAGCGGCCAATGCCTTCAGCCAATTGTCCTGGCAGCTGGCAGTTCTCGTCGGCCCGGCTGTCGGCGGCGCCCTCACCGGCCTCGTCGGCGCGCCGGGCACCATGCTGGTCAACGCCGCCCTGTTTGTCGTGCCGGCGGTGATGTTGACCGCTATTCCGGCAAAGGTGTTTGAAGGCCGGCAACGCGAACGGGACTGCGGGCGGGCCGACCGCGTTTCCTTCCGCGATGGGCTGCGGTTTTTCCTCGCGTCGCCGGCGCTGGTGGCGCTCACGTTGGCCTCGCTCCTGTTCAACTTCGCCTATGGTCCCCTGGAGCCGGCGCTTCCGGCGCTGGTGCGCGATGACTTGAGCGCCGGGCCGGAGACGCTGGGGCTGTTGTGGTCGGCCCTCGGCATCGGAACCATTGTCGGTACCGCTTTGTGGACGCGGTGGCCCCAGCGGTGGGAACCCGCCCACACGCTTGGCGGTGTCATGGTGGCCTGGGGGATCTTCACCGGGGCGCTCTTCTGGGCTGACGATCCCGTTTCGGGTATGGTCCTGCTCTTTCTGGCCGGGCTGACGGTATCCCCGTACAACGTTGTCGCTGTCACGCTTGAGCAGCGCCTCGTGCCGCCACACCTGCGCGGCCGGGTCTTCGGTCTCACCACGAGTCTGGAGCAGGTCGGCCTGCCGCTGGGCATGCTCGTCGGGGGATGGCTGGCCTCCACCCTGGGCAACCGGGAAACCCTTCTCCTTGCCGGCGTTGTCTGTGCCGCGGTCGGAGCGGCTGTGATGATGAGCCCATGGCTGAAAGGGGGATGGGAAAAAGGGGAACGAGGGGCGGATTCCCGTGCTGCGCAGGCGCCGAGAAAAGGGTGGGCGTGAGCGCCTGCCGAGAAGCGTAAAAGCGCGCCGCCGGGCATTGATCGCCCGGCGGCGCGCAAACGTGCAGGGAACGGGTCAGTCCTCGAGGAGGTTCATGATGTCCTGTTTCACGGCTTCTTCGTCGAAGGTGTCGCCCATGCCGTAGATCTTGCGGATGTTGTGATCGCCGTCGACGAGATACGTGCGGTTGGAGTGGATGACGAGGTCCCCTTGCCTCTGGACCACAAACCCAAACCCGTTGGTGATTGACTTGGTTGCTTCCGCCGAACCGCGCAGGAAATACCAACCGCTGAGATCGGCCTCAAATTTCCCGGCGTACTCCTTTAACGCGTCGAGCGTGTCACGTTCCGGATCGATGGTGATCGTCACGAACACAACGTCGCGGCCAAAAATCCCCTCGCGTTTGAGCTCATTTTGCAGCTTGGCCATTTTCGCTGTCGTGGGCGGACACACGTCGGGGCAGCGGAGGTAGATGAAGCTGACGAGTTTGATCTTTCCATCCAGATCGCGCAGCGAAAGGGATTGACCGTCAACCCGGGTCAGGGTCACGTCCGGCACGCGCCCGATGACGGGCAGCCGGCTTGAGCCCCACCAGATGTTGTAGGCGATGCCGCCAACGACGGCGAGCACCAGGACGCCGGCGAGAAGGGCGAAGCGGTAGTTTCGGAACCAGGTGGCCACGGAGCGGATCCCTCCTTTTGCGTTAAACAGTGGTGATCCCATGGCGATCCCACGCCGTTGCGAAGGATGTCCCACGCCTGTGCATCGCGGGACACCCGATTGATTCTATCCTTGATTGTAGGCGTGAAAACACGCGTGGATATGACACAAAGGGGCTATTTTGTGACCAATTCGTGGCAGACGAAACCGAACGGAAAGGGGAAAGGAAAAAAGCGGGCCTCCACGTTGAGGCCCGCCTTTTGTTTGTCAATCGCGCGTGGCCAGTTTCGACGAGTACCAGAAGATGGCGAACATCACCGCCACGAAGGCGAAAAGGCCGAGCGCAAAGCCAATGAGTCCCATTTTCCGTCCCTCCTTACTTGCCAAACGCGCCGGTCAGCTTCGTGCCGCACCACTCGGCGAACTCGCTCACCGAGACCACGTCGGTGATGACAAAGACGGCCAACCCCGTGATCGCGGTGTACAACCACACGCTCATGCCGGTTGGCACGAGGCGCTTAAGCGCTTGCTCCTTCCCGGCAAAGGCGAAGACCAACGCCACGGCGAGCAGGATGAAGTTGAACAGCCCGAGCAACCAGTGCAGTCCGTAGACGGTCAAGTACGCCGTCCACACCGCTTTGCCGAGGCCGGTCATTTCCAGAACCAGCTGCCCCCCCAGCACGGCGTAGGCCAAGGCGAGCAGCGTGGCCAATGCAAGGGTCACGATGAACGCGCCGTTCATCCGTTTGCGGAAAGCCTGGCCGGCGATCAGCGCCAGCACGGCAGAACCGAGGAGGATCAGGGTGTTCAGGTAGGGAAGGTCCCCCGCTTTTCCGGCAAAATCGACGTTGAATACCTCCGGCGACCAGCCGCGCAGGTAGACGTTGGCGGCGACGAAGGTGCCGAAGAAGAAGGTGAAGGCGATAATCCCGAGCCAGGTGGCGAGTTGGGCGTTGTCCTTGATCCCCGTGCCCGGCGTGTAGTCATGCATGGCGTGCTCTCCCTCCTTCGCGACAAATGCGTCTCAATTGACCATCCGCCACAGCGAATCGACGAAGATGAGAGCAAGGATGGCGTTCAAGTAAACCAGCGAGAAAGCGAACATCTGCTTGGCCCAACGCAGGTCGTCATGGACGTGAAAACCGCGCAATGACATCACCAGGTACGCCAGTCCCAAGAGGGCAGCACCGATGAAGTAGAGCTTCCCGACGACGCCAAACCCATAAAGGAAGAAGGAGGCGGGAATCATGGCTGCGACGTACTGGAGAATCTGCCGCTTGGTCGCCGCAAACCCGGCGACGACCGGCAGCATGACAAAGCCGGCGGCGCGATAGTCGTCCGCACGCAACATGCCGAGCGCGAGAAAATGCGGCGGTTGCCAAAGGAACATCAGAACAAACAGCACCCACACTGCGGGATGGTCGAGCGTTCCCGTAACCGCGCTCCAACCGATCATGGGCGGGATGGCACCCGAGATGCCCCCGATCACCGTGTTCAGTGTCGACGTGCGCTTGAGCCACGCCGTGTACACCCAGACGTAAATGAACAGGCCAGTGAGGGCAAGCAAGGACGCGACCGGACTGGCGAACAAGGCCAGTATCGTGACACCGGCAATTCCGAGCGCCGCGCCCAGCCGCCAGGCCACACGGGGCGCGAGGCGGCCGTCGGGCAAGGGACGGTTTTTCGTCCGCTCCATGCGCTGGTCGAAGTCGCGGTCGAGGTAATTGTTGAGGGTGCACCCGGACGCGATGACAAGCGCCGTACCCAACAGGGTGACGAGGAGCAGGGGAACGTCCGGCCATCCAGACTGTGTCGCGCTCCAGGCCAGCCAAAACCCTATGAACGTCGTCAGGAGGTTGGGTGCAATTAGGTTGGGCTTGGTGACCGCAAGATAATCCTTCCACGTTTGACGCTGAGGCATCGCACCGGGGCCTGTTTCCATGTCGGGGAACGTGTCCGCGTGGGGGTGGTAGCTGGCGCGTTGATTCATTACAAACCCCCCCTTTCACCGATACGCGGCCGCGGCGCCGGAAACGGTCCGGACGCCGCGTCGCGTTCCAAGTTGACGATTAGCCCGAGATCGTCTCGCCGCCGACGGTCTGCCCGTACTTGAACCGCTTGCGCGGCGTTTCCGGTTCGCCGTACTCGTACGGGCCCGAGGTGACGACCGGAATTTCCTCGAAGTTCTCATGCGGCGGTGGCGAAGAGGTCTGCCACTCGAGGGTCAGGGCACCCCACGGGTTGGCGCTGGCTTTTGCACCGCGCACGGCCGACACGACCAGGTTTACGGCCAGCAGGATCGCACCCAGGCCCGTGATGTACGCCCCAATGGTGGAGAGCTGGTTCAGCAGGGTCAGGCTCGGATCATATGAGTAGTCGAAGTAGCGGCGCGGCATGTTCAGCATGCCCATGAAATGCATTGGGAAGAAGGTCAGGTTCACCCCGATGAAGAACAGGGCGAATGTCCATTTCCCGAGGGTCTCATTGTACATCCGCCCGAAGGCTTTCGGAAACCAGTAGTGCACCCCGGCCAGGATGGCCATCAAGCTGCCGCCGAGAATGACGTAATGGAAGTGGGCGACGACGAAGTACGTATCGTGAAGGTGCAGATCCAACGGCACGTTGGCCAGGTACAGGCCGCTCAAGCCACCAATTGTGAACAGGCCCACAAAGCCCAGCGCGCTGAAGAGCATCGGCGTCGTGAACTCGATTTGCCCGCGGTACAGCGTGGCCAGCCAGTTGAACACCTTGATCGCCGACGGAACGGCGATGATCATCGAGGTGACCATGAACGGAATCCCGGCGGACAGCTGCATCCCGGCGACGAACATGTGGTGCGCCCAGACGAAGAAGGCGAGCAGGGCGATGGTCAAGCTCGAATAGGCCACCGCCTTGTAGCCGAAGATCGGCTTGCGGGCGAACACCGGGATGATTTCCGACACAATCCCCATCGCCGGCAGGATCATGACGTACACGGCCGGGTGGGAGTAGAACCAGAACAGGTGCTGGTACAGCATCGGATCGCCGCCGGCGGCGACGTTGTAGAAGATCGTGCCGGCGTGCTTGTCGAGGAGCAGCGTCGTCACCGCGCCGCCGAGGGCCGGAACCCCGAACAGCTGGATGAACGCGGTGGCGAGGGACGACCACACGAACAGCGGCAGGCGGCTGAACGTCATCCCCGGGGCGCGCAGGTTGAAGATGGTAACGATGACGTTGATGGCCCCGAGGATCGACGACAGCCCGAGGATGTGCACGCTCGTAACCCACAGGTCAAGGCCGAGCCCCTTTGACTCAATGCTGTACGGCGGGTATGCCGTCCACCCGATGTCCGGCATATGGCCAATGAAGAAGCTGCTGAGGAGCACGAGACCGCCGAGTAGGAACAGCCAGTAGCTCAGCGCGTTCATGCGTGGGAAGGCCATGTCGCGGGCCCCGATCATGATCGGCACGAGGTAGTTGGCGAAGGCGCCGGTGAGCATCGGGATGACAAAGCCGAAGATCATGATCGTCCCGTGCATGGTAAAGAGCTGGTTGAACGTGTCGGGCGTCACCACGTCTTGCCCGGGCCAGAACAGCTCTGTGCGGATCACAAGTGCGGCGAGCCCGCCGAGGAACAGGAAGACGAGGGACGTGATGCCGTAGAGGATCCCGATCTTCTTGTGGTCGACGGTCAGGATCCATTCGCGCAGGAAGGAGGAACGATGTGCCGCCTCCACGATGATTCACCCCTTTACGTGTTTTGCTTGTGGCCGGCACGCGAACGGAGCGGGTTTACTTGAGCGACTTGATGTAGTCGACGAGAGCCTGCAGCTGTGCGTCGCTCAGCTGGGGATACGCCGGCATGGATGGGGCGTAACCCTTCACCACTTTGGCGTTGGGGTTGACGATCGACTCCTTCAGGTATTCGTCGTCCACCTTGACCTTGCTGCCGTCAACCAGCTCGCGTTCGGTGCCGTAGATGCCCTTCCACGACGGACCGGCCAGTTCGCGGCCGTCGATGGCGTGGCAGGCAAGACAGCCGAACTGCTGGGCCAGCTGCTTGCCGTCAAGCGGCTGCCCGCTCGGGTCGACCTTGCCGCCGGAGGCCACCCATTTCCCGAAGTGCTCTTCCTTCATGACCAGCGCGTCGGACACCATGTTGGCGTGGGCCGTGCCACAGTACTCGGCGCACAGCACCTTAAATTTCCCTTCCTCCTTCAGCGGCTTTACCCACACGCGTGTTTCGCGTCCCGGAACCGCGTCCATCTTGATGCGCAGTTCCGGAATCCAGAAGCTGTGGATGACATCTGTCGAGGTGATGCGGAACAGAATGGGTTTGTCTGCGGGAAGGCGCAGGTCGTTTAGCGTCGTGAAACCGCCGTTGGGTCCGTCGGGGTAGGTGAACTCCCATTTCCATTTGCTTGCCGTGACCTGAATTTCGTAGGCGTCGGCCGGCGGCTTCTGCAGCGCGTACACCATCTGCGCGCTGTAGATTCCCAAGACGACAAGGATGAGCGCGGGGATGACCGTCCAAATGATTTCCAGACGAGTGTTGCCATAGAGGCGAAGCCCTTGTTTCGTCGGATGCTTCCGGCGATACCGCACCAGAAAGATGAGCAGGAGCATCCACACCAGCAGGAAGATGACCACGGCAATGCCGGTGAGGATGTAGAACAGCACGTCGACATCTTTTGCCGTTTCACTTAGCGCGGCCGGTAAGAACAAGCTTCCTTCCACGGTTCCCACCTCTCTCTTATAAATTTTTAAGCCCGCTTCACCCCGAAATTTAGGACCCATACCCTTACTTAATCTTATCAAAATCGGGAAGCAAAGAGAAGTTCGTCGCCCGATGGTGTGACATTCGTCACACATTCGTCATACATATGGGCGTGCCGTTTCCGAGGCCGGTCCGGGAGTGGTTTTCCGTACGTGTCGTGCATACTTTCTGCCGCGGGAAAGCAGCCTAGGTAAATAGCCGACAAAATGGGAGGGAATGAAGGTGAAGGGACGGAGGCGTATGGGACGCCTGACGCTGTTCAGTGTCCTTGTCCTTTTCGTTGCCCTTTCGGCGTGCGCGCCGGTGCCGTCGCGGGAGGAAACACAGCCCCACGCTTCCGACCAACGGATCGACCGGTCCGTGGATGGGAAGAAGGCGGCGAACCGGGGGAGCGAACCCTCCACGCCACGCCTTGCCGGTGGACCCGAACGGGCGGTACGGTTGCCGGCACCCATGACGCTGGCCGACTTGCGCCACAAATATCCCAATATTTTTATCCTGAACGGGCCGTCGAGCAAGCGGCAGGTGGCCCTCTCCTTTGATGACGGGCCGGACCGCACCTTTACGCCGCGCATTTTGGACGTGTTGCGCGAGCATGGCGTGAAGGCGACCTTTTTCGTCATTGGCAACCGCGTTGCCGCCCATCCCGACGTGGTGGCGCGCATGGTGCGCGAGGGGCACGTGGTGGGCAGCCATTCGTGGGATCATCCCAACTTGGCCAAGTTGGGCCCGGACAAGGTGCGGGAGCAGCTCGTGCGCGCCGAGGACGCGATTTACCGCGTGGCGGGGTATCGCCCGCGGCTGTTTCGCCCGCCGTATGGGTCGATTCAGGAATCGGGCATCTTGGAGGCCCGTGACCTGGGATACACTATTGTCAACTGGAATGTCGATTCGCTCGATTGGAAAGGGCTGTCGGCCGAACAGGTGGCGACGAACGTCTTGGCCCATGTGTATCCGGGGTCGATCATCCTGCTGCATAGCGCCGGTGGCGAGGGCAGCGACTTGGAGGGGACCGTCCGCGCGCTGCCCGAAATCATCCGCCGCTTGAAGGCCGACGGCGTGACCTTTGTGACCATTCCCGAGCTCCTGGATCTTCCCTATAAAAAGTAGCGGTTTGCCGCCCCGTGTGGTGCTGGCCGAATGCTCCCCGATGCGCTATGCTTAGGGTGAAACGGGTGAGCAATACCGCCGCCAGGGGAGGGGGACAGGCATGGTTCACCGGATTCGGACGCTCGAGGAGCTGGATACTGTTTTCGCCGCATCGGGCGAGCGGCCGACGTTGCTGCTGAAGCACAGCACGCGCTGTCCCATCAGCGCGGCCGCGCACGACGCCTTTCAGGCCGTTGCCCGGACGCATCCCGATCGGGCGCGCTATGCCGTGGTCTATGTGGTGGAGGATCGGCCGATTTCCAATGCTGTGGCCGAACGGACCCAGGTGAAGCACGAGTCGCCGCAGGCCCTGCTGGTCAAAGACAGTGCCGTCCGCTGGCACGCATCCCATTGGGACATCACCGTCGACGCCCTGGAGCGCGCGCTGGCCCAGTTCGCTTGAGGAACTGGGCCATCATACTCATTTTTTATCGAATATTTTGAATAAATTTTCTTTTAGGGAGGAGGGGTGGATTTGCGTCGCCCGGCACTATCCTTTCCTGCTTCTTGCTCTGCTTCGCATCCGGCGGGAGCGGAACGGTCTGGCAACGCGGGGATCGATGGCCGTGATGAAGCGGTAACGGAAGATCGCATCCGCGCTGGCACGTGGATGACCGCTCCGCCGCTGACGGTTCCCGCGCATGCGCTGCTGTCTGCGGCGGTGGCGTGCTTGGCCCGTTCGGCCGAGGAGGCGGTGCCCGTGGTGGATGACTCCGGCGCGCTGGTCGGCGTGGTGTCCAAAACGCGGATTCTGGCGTGGATTGCCGAGGGAGGCGACATGCGTACGCCGGTGGAAGCGGTAATGGAGACCGACGTGACGGCGGTGGGCCCCGATGCGCCGCTGGAAGCCGTCCTGCCGACACCCGGGACCGTGGTGCCCGTTGTCGATGACGCGCGACGGGTTGTCGGTGTGCTGACCCTCGGCGATGCGTTGCGCGCCGTGTTGCACGAGCTTGGCCGAACGTCGGTGCGCATCGACTCGGTGCTGTCTTCCGTGCACACCCTGTCCGTTGTCCTCGATGCGGCGTACGAGGGCATTGTGGTCGTGGACGCGCAGGGCATCATTCGCGAAATCAACAGCGCCTATTGCCGGTTTCTGGGTGTCCGGCGGGAAGAGGCGGTCGGCCGCCACGTGACGGAAGTCATCGACAACACGCGTATGCACATCGTCGTGCAAACGGGGATTCCGGAGCGCGGTTGTGTCCAGCGCGTGCGGGGCCAAGAGGTTGTGGTGCACCGCATTCCCATCTGGGATGGCGGAAAAGTGATCGGGGGCGTTGGCATGGTTGTGTTCCGGAGCGTCAGCGAGCTGGTGGACCTGCTCGAGCGGATCCAGGAGACGATCAGGGCTGAATCGGAGACGAGGGCAAACGCTTCGGACGAATCGAAGGTGGTATCCGTTCCGGTGGGGAACCGGGAGGGGCGCGATCCCTTTGCCACGCTCTTGGGGCGCAGCGAGGCGCTGGAGACGGTCAAACGCCTGGCCCGCAAGGCGGCCCGCACGCCGGCGACGGTGTTGATTACGGGAGAGAGCGGTACAGGCAAGGAACTGCTTGCCCGTGCCATCCACGCGGCCAGCCCCTTTGCTAATGGCCCGTTTGTCAGCGTCAACTGCGCCGCGATTCCAGAGAGCCTGTTGGAAGCGGAGCTGTTTGGGTACGAGGAGGGGGCCTTTACCGGGGCGCGCAAGGGCGGCAAGCCGGGCAAGATTGAGCTGGCGAATGGGGGAACGCTGTTTCTGGACGAGATCGGGGACATGCCGCTCGCCATGCAAGCAAAGCTCCTTCGCGTCTTGGAGGAACGTCGGGTCGAGCGGGTGGGTGGTGTGACGAGCCGACCGGTGACGGTGCGGGTGGTGGCCGCTACCAACCGCTCCCTTGAGGAAATGGTACGCAAGGGGGCGTTCCGCGCGGACCTCTACTATCGCCTGAACATCATTCGCTTGCACCTTCCACCGTTGCGCGAGCGCCGTTCGGACATCCCGCTTCTGCTCTCCCATTATCTGGAACGGATTGTTCGTCGCTATCGGTTGCCGGCGAAATCCTTTACCAAGGAAGCCGTCTCCGCCCTCATGGCCTATCCCTGGCCGGGAAACGTGCGCGAACTGGTGAATACTGTTGAGGCACTGGTGAATCTGGTGGACGGTCCGGTCATTCGTTCGGAGGATCTGCCGCCCCATATCCGTTCGGCGGCGGAGATGCCGGGTTGCCGGGATGCGGAGGAGGCGAAGGGAGATCGGTCCCTCGTGCAGGACGTCAAGCGGGCGGCCGAAGAGCGGGAACGCGAGCGGATCGTGGAGGCCTTGTCCCAGGCAGGGGGAAACAAGGCCAAGGCGGCACGGCTACTCGGCATTCACCGCTCCACGTTGTACGAGAAGCTGCGGAAATACGGCTTGCTCCCGTCCGCAGCTCCGCCAGCCAAACGGGCAACATGACAAATCGAGGTTCCCGACGGCCCTCCGACGGGCTCTTTTTTTGTGGGCGAACGGATCCGGTGAGGGTTTGGTTTGTCGGTTGATTCCGACACGTTTCCGACACGTGTCGGGGATAGCCGACACCGGATAGGGGGCGATGCGGCATCTGCAGGCCCTCGGCAGCCGGCTCAAGTTGGCATTGTTTTTGCACTATTCCGTAATCAGAGCGGGTTGGATGTGCATCCAAACGAAACGGAAAGGGAGGTGCGAGGGGGATGGCGGGCCTGATGCGCGACAAGGTGGTGCTGATTACGGGCGCGGCCAGCGGTATCGGCCGGGCCATGGCCGAGGCCTTTGTCGCCGAGGGAGGACGATGCGTCCTGTTGGACCATCGTGAGGAAGCCGTGACCCAAGTGGCGCGGGAACTGGCGGCCGGCGGCAGGGAGGTGCTGGGTCTGGTGTGTGACGTCACCGACGAGACGGCGCTGAACGCATGCATCGACCGCGCGGTGGAACGGTTCGGGCGTCTGGACGTGCTCATCAACAGCGCCGGTCTGCAACACGTTGCGCCGATTGATGCCTTTCCCACCGAGGCGTTCCGGCGACTGGTGCACGTGATGCTGGTGGCCCCCTTTATGGCCATCAAGCGCGCCTTTCCGGTCATGAAGCGGCAGCGCTATGGGCGCATCCTGAACATCGCCTCGATCAACGGTCTGGTGGGCTTCGCCGGAAAGGCTGCCTACAACAGTGCCAAACACGGGGTCATCGGCCTGACCAAGGTCGCGGCCTTGGAGGGGGCCGCATACGGGATCACCGTCAATGCCTTGTGTCCCGGCTACGTCGACACGCCGCTGGTGCGCAACCAGCTGGCCGATCTAGCCCGCGCGCGGGGGGTGCCTGTCGAGCGCGTCATGGAAACGGTGCTGTACCCCCTGATTCCGCAGAAACGGCTGCTTACCCCCCAGGAGGTGGCCGACTACGCCCTGTTTCTCTGCAGCGACAAGGCGAGTGGGGTAACCGGCCAGGCTGTGGTGGTCGACGGCGGGTACACGGCCCAGTAGCCTAGCCCCGTCGGGGAAACTCGTCGTGCTGGCGTGAAAGGCATCTTGGGAAAGGAGAGGAGATCCCATGGCAAACGTCATCGAGGTGAAGGTGCTGAAGCATTTTATTGGCGGCCGGTGGGTGGAGGCGCAGGCGCCCGCCACCCAGCCGGTGGTCAACCCGGCCACGGAAGCGGTGCTGGCCCACGTGCCGCTGGCGACGAAGGACGACGTCGACCGCGCGGTGGAGGCGGCCAAGGAGGCGTTCCCGGCGTGGAGCCGCACGCCGGTTCCGAAGCGCGCGCGCATCCTGTTTCGCTTCCAACAGCTCTTGGTGGAGCATTGGGACGAGCTGGCCCGGTTGATCACGCTGGAAAACGGTAAGACGCTGAAGGAAGCCCACGGCGAGGTGCAGCGCGGCCTCGAGTGTGTGGAGTTTGCCGCCGGCGCCCCCACGCTGATGATGGGCCGGCAGCTGCCCGACATTGCCACCGAGATGGAGTCGGGTCTGTACCGCTACCCGCTGGGGGTGGTGGGGGGCATCACCCCGTTCAACTTCCCAATGATGGTGCCCTGCTGGATGTTCCCCCTGGCCATCGCCTGCGGCAACACCTTCGTGCTGAAGCCCTCCGAGCGCACGCCGCTCCTGGCCAACCGGCTGGCGGAGCTGCTTGCGGAGGCGGGGCTGCCCGACGGCGTGTTCAACGTCGTCCACGGCGCCCACGACGCGGTGAACCGGCTGCTTGAGCACCCGGACGTCCGGGCCGTCTCCTTCGTCGGGTCCCAGCCGGTGGCCGAATACGTGTACAAGACGGCGGCGGCCCACGGCAAGCGGGTGCAGGCCCTCGCCGGGGCCAAGAACCACACCATCGTCATGCCCGACGCCGACCTGGACCTGGCCGTGCGCGAAATCGCGAATGCCGCCTTCGGGTCGGCCGGCCAGCGGTGCATGGCCTGCGCCGTCGTCGTGGCCGTGGGCGGCATCGGTGACGAGCTGGTGCGCCGGCTGGTGGAGGCAGCGGACCGCATCGAGATGGGCAGCGGCCTGGAGGAGGGGGTGACCCTCGGGCCGGTTATCCGCGCGGCGCACCGGGAGCGGACGGTGCGGTACATCGAGCTGGGCGAGAAGGAGGGGGCCATCCTGGTGCGCGACGGGCGCCGCGACGCGGCCACGTGCGCCAGGGGCTATTTCGTCGGCCCGACCATCTTTGACCGCGTGACGCCGGAGATGACCATCTGGAAGGACGAGATCTTCGCGCCGGTCTTGTCTGTCGTCCGCGTCGACACCCTCGACGAGGCCATTGCCGTGGCCAATCGGTCGCGCTTTGCCAACGGGGCGTGCATCTTCACGCGGGACGGGGGTCACGTGCGCAAGTTCCGGGAAGGGATCGACGCGGGGATGCTGGGCGTGAACGTGGGCGTGCCGGCGCCGATGGCCTTTTTCCCCTTCTCGGGGTGGAAGGACTCCTTCTACGGCGACCTTCACGCCAATGGGATGGACGGGGTGGAGTTCTACACACGCAAGAAGATGGTTACCGCGCGTTGGTAAGGCGCGGATGGCAGGCAGGGAAAACCGATCATCGGCCTCAAACAGAACCCAGGGAGGAATGGCGATGGAACGCGTGGCCCGGTTTCGGATTCCATCGGTGGTGGTGTATGGGCGCGGCGCCTTGGGGCGCGTCGGGGAAGAAGCGCGGCGGCTCGGCGTTAAGGCACTCATCGTCTGCGACGCGGCCATGGAGCGCTTGGGGGTTGTGGCCCAATGCCGGTCCCATTTGGCGAAGGTGGGTGTGGAGGTTGCCGTCTACGCCGGCGTCAACACGGAACCGGTCGACACCTACGTGGACGAGGCGCTGGCCTGCTACCGGGAGGAAGGGTGTGATCACCTGATTGCCCTTGGCGGCGGCAGCGCCATCGACACGGCCAAGGCGGTAGCCCTCGTCGCCGAAAACGGGGGACGCATTGCCGACTACCACGCAGGGGCACGGCCTGTCTGCCGTCCTGCGGCACCGCTGATTGCCGTGCCGACGACGGCCGGGACCGGTTCCGAAGTAACCGACGTAACGGTGATCACGAACACGGCCACCGCCGTCAAGATGATGATCAAGCATCCGGCGCTGTTGCCGACGGTGGCTCTGGTCGACCCTTTGCTTACGGTCTCGTCTCCGCCGGCGGTGACGGCGGCCACAGGGATGGATGCCCTGTGTCACGCCATTGAAGCCTACCTCTCGCGGCGGGCACAGCCCCTGACTGATGGGCTGGCCCTCACGGCGGTGCGGCGGATTGCGGGCCATCTGCGCCGCGCCTATACCAACGGCCAAGATCTGGAGGCGCGTGAGGCGATGGCGTTGGCGGCGATGGAGGCGGGCATGGCCTTTTCCAATGCCTCCGTGGCGCTGGTGCACGGCATGTCGCGGCCCGTGGGCGCGCTGTTTCACGTTCCGCATGGCATCGCCAACGCCATGCTCATGCCTGCTGTGTTGGCGTACACCAAACCGGCATGCGTGGCGCGCCTGGCCGTCATTGGCCGCGCGATGTGTCCGGACGCATCCGGCGCCTCCGACGAGGAAGCGGCGGACGAAGCCATCCGCGAGATCAAACGACTGTGCCGGGACTTGGCCATCCCCAACCTGCAGGCTTGGGGGGTGGCGGAAAAGGACTTGTGCGAGAAGGCGACCAAGATGGCCGACGACGCCTTGGCCAGCGGCAGTCCCGCCAACAACCCTCGCGTGCCGACGCGGGAAGAGATCATCAGGCTTTACGAGGTTTGTTATGCTTACGATTTTTCGGCGGAAACGTAGATCCCCCACAATCCGGATGAGGAAGCAGGAGGAGAGGGGCAATGGAACGGAGGCCTCAGGCGGTGAAAGCCGCGCTTTCCAGTTTCGTGGGTTCGGTGATCGAATGGTACGATTTCTTCCTCTACGGTACGGCTGCGGCGCTGGTGTTTCCGCAGCTGTTTTTCCCCAATTCCGACCCCCTGGTGGGCACGCTTCAATCCTTTGGCACGTTTACCATCGGGTTTATTGCCCGTCCGGTCGGGGGAATGCTTTTCGGGCACTTTGGCGACAGGCTGGGTCGTAAATCGATGCTTGTCCTCACCCTGTTGATCATGGGGATGGCGACCGCCTTCATCGGGATTCTGCCAACCTACGAGACCATCGGAATCTGGGCACCCGTCCTGCTGGTGGCGTTGCGGATTTTGCAAGGGTTCGCGGTGGGGGGAGAATGGGGAGGAGCCGCCCTCGTGGCTGTCGAGCACGCCCCCAAGGGCAAGCGGGGGCTTTACGGAAGCTGGACGCAGATGGGCGTTCCCGGCGGGCTCTTGCTGTCGACGGCCGTGTTTGCCCCCTTTTCTGCATTGCCGCAAGAGCAGTTTCTGGCCTGGGGATGGCGCGTGCCGTTTCTGCTGAGCTTCGCGCTCGTCGTCGTGGGGCTGTTCATTCGCCTACGCGTAGAGGAAACCCCCGCGTTCCAGCAGGTGAAGGAAGCCCGGAGCGAAAGCCGCATGCCGGTCGTGGAAGTGCTGCGCACGTATCCGAAGCAGGTCCTTCTGGCCATGGGCGCGCGGTTTGCCGAGAACGGCGCGTTTTACATCTTCAGCACCTTCGTGTTGTCCTACGGAACGAAATACTTGGAAATGCCCCGCAGTGCGATCTTGAACGGCGTGTTGCTCGCGACCGCCCTCGAATGCCTGGCGATTCCGCTGTTCGCGGCCCTGTCCGATCGCATCGGACGCCGACCGGTCTACATGGCCGGCGCCGCGTTTACGGCGCTGTTCGCGTTCCCCTTCTTCTGGCTGATGGGCACCAAGAGCCTGCCGCTGATCTGGCTGGCGATCGTATTGGCGCTGGCCGTTGGACACGCGGCGATGTATGGGCCCCAGGCGGCGTTTCTCGCAGAATTGTTTGGAACACAGGTGCGGTACAGCGGGATCTCCATTGGGTACCAGCTGGCGTCCGTTTTTGCAGGGGGTCTCGCGCCGCTGGTGGCGACCGCACTGTTGGCCTGGACGGGAGGGGCGCCCTGGGCGGTTGCCTTGTACGTGAGCGGAATGGCATTGGTCACGCTGGCGGCCGTTTTCCTCGCTACGGAAACCCGCGAGCGGGAGTTGCGAACCGTTGGCCGACCGCAAGCCCTTTGATGGCTGGGGTCCCGGGTGCGGGAGGGGGGCCCCCGTTTTTTTTTTTCGCCCCTTCCTTGACCAATCGGTTTCACTGCCTCCGCCCGCCAGGTGCCGTGCGCGGCGGACGAAGAAGCGGCGGTTCATGATAGAATAAGGAAGCTGGAAGACGAGTTTCGGTGGCAGTGCGGAAGGAGCGAGCGGAAATGGCGGAGCAGTGGCGATTTGTGGACACCGGAAGCCGTTCCCCGGCGGAAAACATGGCGATTGACGAGGCCATCCTGCGGCTGCATGCCGAAGGGAAAGTGCCGCCGACGGTCCGTTTCTACACGTGGGACCCGCCGACGCTGTCCATCGGCTACTTTCAGAAGGCCGAGCGGGAGGTGGACCTGGCGGCGGTGCGGGCGATGGGATTGGGGTTTGTGCGCCGGCCCACCGGCGGGCGGGCGGTGCTTCATGACCGGGAGCTGACGTACAGCATTGTCGTGCGGGAAAGCCATCCCCTCATCCCGCCGTCGGTGACGGAAGCCTACCGCGTCCTGAGCATGGGGCTCCTTGAAGGGTTTCGCGCTCTGGGTCTGCGGGCGGAGATGGTGTCCCTGTCCGACCCGGAGGAGAAGAAGAAGTTCGCCGCGCCCAGCTCAGCGGCCTGTTTTGATTCCCCCTCGTGGTACGAGCTGGTGGTCGAGGGGCGCAAGGTGGCCGGCAGTGCCCAGACGCGCCAACTGGGCGTCGTGCTGCAGCACGGATCCATCCTCCTTGAGCTGGATGTGGACAAGCTGTTCTCCTGCCTGCGCTTTCCCTCCGAGCGTGTCCGGGCGCGCCTGCGGGAGGACTTTACGCGCAAGGCGGTGGCCATCAATGATGTCGCGCCGCGTCCGGTCACGCTGGAGGAGGCCAAGACGGCCTTCTTTGCCGGCTTTGCCAAGGGGCTGGGCGTGGAATTGGTGCCGGGTGCCCTGACGCCGGAAGAAGAGGCGCTGGCCGCCGAGCTCGTAGTCACGCGCTACGGGACGGAGGCGTGGAATTTGCGGCGATAGTCCTACGCGAAGGGGATCGCCATTCATTGGAAGGGGGGGAAGCGCGTGGGCGACGTGCGGGCTGTTCTAGAGGAACTGCGCCGGGATGCGGCCTTCATGGCCAACGTGACGCACTGGGAGGTGCTGCCGCCGCGGGAGGCGCGCCTGGCGCCGTTCCCCGCCGAATTGGATCGGCGATTGGTCGACGTGCTAACCGAAAAAGGCATTTCCGCGCTGTACACCCACCAGCGCGCGGCCTTCGACGCGACGCGGCGGGGCGAGCACATCGTCGTCGTGACGCCCACCGCGTCGGGCAAGACCCTGTGCTACAACCTGCCCGTCTTGCAGGCCATTCTGGAGGACGATCACACGCGGGCGCTGTACATCTTCCCAACCAAGGCGCTGGCCTACGACCAGATGGCCGAGCTGAACGATCTAATTGCCCGGCTCGGTGTGGACATCAAGTCCTACACCTACGACGGTGACACGCCCGCCAGCGCGCGCCAGGCCATCCGCAATGCCGGCCACATTGTGGTCACCAACCCCGACATGCTCCACTCGGCCATCCTGCCGCACCACACCAAGTGGGTGAAGTTGTTCGAAAACCTGCGTTTTGTCGTCATCGACGAACTGCACGCCTACCGCGGCGTGTTTGGCAGCCACGTGGCCAACGTCTTGCGCCGGCTGAAGCGCATTTGCCGGTTTTACGGGTCGAATCCGCAGTTTCTCCTCGCATCGGCCACCATCGCCAACCCGCGCCAGCACGCCGAGGCCCTTATTGAGGAGGCGGTGACGCTCATCGACGAAAACGGCGCGCCGCGCGGGGAGAAGCACTTCATCTTCTACAACCCGCCGGTGGTGAACAAGCCCCTGGGCATTCGCAAGAGCAGCGTGCTGGAAAGCCGTGACTTGGCGTTGCGCATGCTGAAGAAGGAGATCCAGACCATCGTGTTCGCCCGCAGCCGGGTGCGTGTCGAGGTGCTCACCTCCTACCTTCAGGAAGCGTTCAAGCACAAGGTGGGCAAAACGCGCATCCGTGGCTACCGCGGCGGCTACTTGCCCAAGGAGCGCCGCGAAATCGAAAGGGGACTGCGCAGCGGGGAAATCCTCGGCGTGGTCAGCACCAACGCCCTCGAGCTGGGTGTTGACATCGGCCAGTTGGAAGCGTGCATCCTCAGCGGCTATCCCGGCTCCATCGCCAGCACGTGGCAGCAGGCCGGGCGCGCCGGGCGGCGGTACGGGACATCCGTGGCCATCCTCGTGGCGTCGAGCAATCCGCTGGACCAGTTCCTTATCCAGAACCCCGCCTTTTTCTTTGGGCGATCGCCGGAAGAGGCGCGCATCGATCCCGACAACCTCATGATCCTGGTCGACCACATCAAGTGCGCCGCCTTTGAACTGCCTTTCCGGCGCGGTGAATCCTTTGGCGGGGAGGACCTGGAAGAAATCCTGTCCTACCTTGCCGAGGAACAGGTGGTGCACGCGGGACCCGATCGGTGGTACTGGATGGCCGACGCCTTTCCGGCCCACGAGATCAGCCTGCGTTCGGCCGCGCGGGAAAACGTGGTGATCGTTGACATCACGGAGGGGGCCAAGGTGATCGGCGAGGTGGATCGCTTCAGTGCCCCGATGCTTGTCCATGAGGAGGCCATCTACATTCACGACGGTGTCCAGTATCAGGTGGAAAAACTCGATTACGAGGAAAAGAAGGCCTACGTGCGCCGGGTGAAGGTGGACTATTACACCGACGCCAACCTCGCCGTCGACCTCAAGGTGCTGACGGTGGACCGCGAGGAGCATCTGGGAAGCGTCACGAAGGGCTGTGGAGAGGTGATGGTGACGGCCATGGCCACCCTCTTCAAGAAGATCCGCTTCCACACTCACGAGAACGTCGGTTCCGGGCCCATTCACCTGCCCGAGGAGGAGCTGCACACGACGGCCTACTGGATCGCCCTGGACGACGCGGCCACGGCAGCGCTGCCCAAAGCCGACCTGCCCTTTGCCCTTCTGGGACTGGCCAACGTCCTGGTCCATACCGCCCCGCTTTTTCTGATGTGTGACCCCCTCGACATCCGCGTCGTGCCGCAGGTGAAAGCGGTGGCCACGGGACGGCCGACGATCTTTCTCTACGACCGCTACCCCGGCGGCGTGGGGCTGGCCGAGCGGCTGTATGAACGGCACGAGGAGCTCCTTGCCCAGGCCGAGACCCTCATTCGCGGCTGCGGATGTGAGGGCGGATGCCCGGCCTGCGTGGGGCCGGTGCAGGAAGTGGGCCCGCTCGGCAAGCGGCATGCCCTGGCGCTGCTGGAGGCGGTGCGGGGGACCACCCATGGCCAGCCTGCGTGACCGGCTCCGGCGCATGCTCGGGGCGGGAGGCCGGTCGCAAGGGGGCGCTGCGGTGCGGCCGGTGGAAAGGGGCGATCGTTCCTGTGCAGGCCGCGGCGAGGCGGACGGCGCCATGGAGGAGACCGACGGACGGTGGGCGGCACTGGGCCTTCGCGAGACGGCGATCAACGGCCGGCGGGTTCTCGTCCGCCGTATGGCCGTTTCCCTGGACGCCTGCTACGGCCGCGTGCGGCTCGGCGATGTGCTGGCCCTGTCCCCCGAGGCGGTAGGCCGGCTGGGCGGTGCGGCCCAGATGCCTGTTGCACCGCGGGATCTCGTGTTTCTGGACGCCGAGACGACGGGGTTGGGCAGCGGAGCGGGGACGTTTCCGTTTCTCTATGGCCTGGCCCGCTTTGCCGGGGACCACGTGCTTCTCGAGCAGTTCCTCGTGCCCGCGCCGGAAGAGGAACCGGCAGCCCTCGAGGCGGTGCGCGCAGCGGTGGAGGCCGCGGGCGGAGTGGTGACCTTCAACGGCAAGGCGTTTGACTGGAACCAGCTGGTATCCCGCTGCGTGCTGTGCGGCGTGGCCGCACCACGCGATCCCCAGGTGCACCTTGACCTGCTGTATCCCGCCCGGCGGCTCTGGCGTGCCGAGCACGCCTGCGACCTGTCCACGCTGGAGCGGCTCCAGCTCGGCGCCTCGCGCGCGGGCGACGTTCCCGGCGCCCTCGTGCCGGAGTACTATCGTCGCTATTTGGCCACCGGCGAGCCCGCCCATCTGGCGGGGGTGCTGAGCCACAACGAGCGCGACGTGTTGGCCCTCGTGGCCCTCCTGGTCCGCTTGGGCCGCCTGCTGGAAGCGGTGGAGCGCGGCCTGGCGGATGCCGAGCGGGCGGGGGACCTGTCGCCCGGCGCGTGCCTGGGCCTGGCGCGCATACTGGAGCGCGACGGGCGATGGGAGGAAGCCGCCGCCCTGTACGAGCGGCTCCTCGAGGTGCCCGGTTACCGGCGCGAAGCGCGCCAAGCGCTCACGGTGCTGTACAAACGGCTGAAGCGCTGGGAGGAGGCCGTGGCGCTGTGGGAGGCGTGGCTGCGTGAGCCGGACAACCGCTCCCTCACCCCCTATGTCGAGCTGGCCAAGTACCTGGAGCACCAGGCGAAGGACTATGACGCGGCCGCGGCCGTGGTGGAAGAAGCGCTGTGGCTCGTGCGCCAGCGCCGACGCCTTGCGCGCCGACGTGCGCCGACGCCGGAGGAACAGGACTTGCTGGCCCGCGCCCAACGGCTGGCCCAAAAACGCGAGCGGCACGCGGGGGGCGGTACCCTCCGCATGCCGCTCGACAGGGCGCAGCCGCCGGGAACCTAGACCTCTTGCTGGGTTGTTGCCTGCACCGCTGCGTGGAAGGCCCGCAGCAGCTTGCGCGTAATCGGGCCGGGCACGCCGACCCCGATTGAGTGGCCGTCCACCTCAACGATGGGCACGATTTCCTGCGTTGTGCTGGTGAAAAAGGCTTCGTCGGCATTCAGCAGGTCTTCGCGGGTAAAGGGCGCCTCGACGGTGGAGATGCCTTCCCGCGCGGCCAGGTCCAGCACGAAGCGGCGCGTGATGCCGTCGAGAATCAAATGGTTGGCCGGATGGGTGCGCAACACGCGGCCCTGCACGATGAAGACGTTGGAAGCGCTGCCCTCCGTCACCGTCTCGCCGCGGTGGAGGATGGCTTCTTGGGCCCCGCGCTCGACGGCGGTCTCCTTGGCGAGTACGTTGGCGAGGAGGTTCAGGCTTTTGATGTCACAGCGCAGCCAGCGAATGTCCTCGACAAAGGTGGCGCGCACGCCCCTCTCTTGCGCCTCGGTCGGCCGCGACGCGGGGAGCGGATAGGCCACCAGTACCGGTTGGCTGGCGCGCGGGAAGGCGTGCGCGCGGGGCGCGACGCCACGCGACACCTGCAGGTAGACGGCGCCGTCGACGAGGCGGTTGGCGGCCACGAGCTCCCGCAACTGGTTCGCCAGTTGCGACGGAGACCACGGAAGGTCGAGGCGAATGGCCCGTGCGCTCCGTACCAGGCGATCGAGGTGGGGGTTGAGCAGGAACAGCTGGCCGCCATAGACGCGGATCACTTCGTACACGCCGTCCCCAAACTGGTAGGCACGGTCCTCCAGGTCAACCTGCACTTCGGTGCGCGGGAGGAGCTGTCCGTTCCACAGAACAAGCAACGGCTTCATCTCCTTTCAATGGCTTGGCAAACTGTGGATAGTCCCATTATACTGGGGATCGTTGAGGCCGCCAAGGTGGTGGGTCTGCACAAGATGTAGTGTCGAAAAATATTAAACACCCCAATATATTGATTGTTGGGGGAGGGTGTGATAAGCTTGTCCTGCCCCCTCCTTTCCGCACGGTCGGCGAGGGGGCGGGGGACGGTATTACCGATCGGGGAAATCCGCACCGCCACACGGAACCCCTATCACCGACCGGTGCCGACCCGGTCATTATCTTGATCCTGGAGGGTGCCCGCATGGAGAAGAGCACGCTGACGCGGAAATTCGAGCGCAAGACGGTTCGCCTGGAAGGGCTGAGCGAGAAAATCTTCCTCGACCGCTACGCGCGCAAGGATTTGAAGCCGGAACGGCTCGAACCGGGCGATACGGTGCTTGTGCTGACAAAGGACGACCCGCGCTTTCCGCAAAAAGAAGTGGGCGAAGTGATCGAGGTGGGCCTGACGGGGGACGCGGTCAGGGGCGTCGTGCGCGAGCAGGTTCGCGTACGCCTTCGCAGCGGCCAGGAAATCGTTGTCGACAAGGAGAAACTGGTCAAGCCGCTGGAGACGACGCCCGATCAGATGTGGGACCGCATCGCCAAGGCCGTTGCCGCCGCCGAGGCGCCGGAAAAGCGTGCCGAGTGGGAGGAGAAGTTCCGCTACCTTCTCGACGACTGGAAGATGGTGCCCGGCGGGCGCATCCTGGCCGGCGCCGGGGTGACGGAGGAGCTGACCCTGTTCAACTGCTATGTGCTGCCCTCGCCGAAGGACTCCCGAGGCGGGATCATGGAGACGCTGACGCAGATGACGGAGATCATGTCCCGCGGGGGCGGTGTGGGCATCAACCTGTCGTCGCTACGCCCGCGCCGGGCCCTTGTGCGCGGCGTCAACGGTTCCTCGAGCGGCGCCGTGTCGTGGGGCGGCCTGTTCAGCTACACCACCGGTCTCATCGAACAGGGCGGGTCGCGCCGCGGCGCGCTCATGCTCATGCTTAACGACTGGCATCCCGATCTTCTCGAGTTCATCACCGTCAAGACGCAGATGGGCCTGCTCACGAACGCCAACCTGTCCGTCTGCATCAGCGACGCCTTCATGCAGGCGGTGAAGGAAGACAAGGAGTGGCATCTGGTCTTCCCCGACACGTCCGACCCCGACTACGACGAGGTGTGGGACGGCAACCTGGAGAAATGGAAGGCTCTCGGCAAGCCGATCCAGGTGTACAAGACGGTGCGCGCCCGCGACGTGTGGCATACAATCATCGAGTCGGCCTGGCGCAGCGCCGAGCCGGGGGTCGTGTTTATCGACTATTACAACAAGATGTCGAACAGCTGGTACTACAACCCGATCATATGCACCAACCCATGCGGTGAACAGGGCCTGCCGGCGTGGGGCGTGTGCAACCTCGGCCACATCAACCTGGCCAAGTTTGTGAAGGATGGCGAGGTGGACTGGGAGGCCCTCGGGGAGTGCGTTCGCTACGCCGTGCGCTTCCTTGACAACGTCATCGACATCACCCCGTATCACTTCAAGGAGAACGAGGAGAACCAGAAGGGCGAGCGGCGCGTCGGCCTGGGCACGATGGGCCTGGCGGAGATGCTCATCCGCCTGAAGATCCGCTACGGCAGCGAGGAGTGCCTCGCGTTCCTGGACAAGCTGTACCACTTCATTGCCCGAGAGGCGTACCTCGCGTCGACGGAGATCGCCGCCGAGAAGGGGCCCTTCCCCAAATTCGACGCCGAGAAGTTCCTGCAGAGCCGCTTCGTCCAGCAGTTTGAGGACGACGTGAAGGAGGCCATCCGCACCCGCGGCATCCGCAACGTGACGCTGTTGACCCAGGCCCCGACCGGTTCGACGGGGACGATGGTCGGCACGTCGACGGGCATCGAGCCCTTCTACGCCTTCGAGTACTACCGGCAGAGCCGCCTCGGTTTCGACAAACAGTACGTGCCCATCGCCAAGGAATGGATGGATCAGCACCCGGGCGAACCGCTGCCCGACTACTTCGTGACGGCGATGGACCTGACGGCGGAGGACCACATCCGCGTGCAGGCGGCCATCCAAAAGTGGGTGGACAGCTCCATTTCCAAGACGGCCAACGCCCCGGCCGACTTCACCATTGAGGAGACAAAGAAGCTGTACGAGCTGGCCTACGACCTTGGTTGCAAGGGCGTGACCATTTACCGCGACGGCAGCCGCGACGCCCAGGTGCTGCACACGAAGAAGAAGGACGATAAGGCGAAGGAAGAGAAGGGTGCGGCCGCCGGCGGCACAGGCGATGTCAAAGCGTACCGCCGTCGACCGAAGGTGCTGCGCGGGGCGACGTACAAGATGAACACGCCCCTCGGCAAGGCGTACATCACGATTAACGACGTCGACGGCAAACCCTTTGAGGTGATTGTCAACGTCGGCAAAGCCGGCAGCGACGTCTTTGCCATGTCGGAGGCCCTTGGCCGTGTGTCGACGCTGTTTTTGCGCTTTGGGGAGCTCCCCGACGGCAACAAGGCGCGCCTCCTGATCAAGCACTTGAAGGGCATCGGCGGATCCGGTGCCGTCGGCTTCGGGCCCAACCGCGTCGAGTCGATCCCCGACGCCGTGGCCAAGGCCCTCGAGTTGCACCTCAGCGGCACGGCGGAGGAGGCAGCCGAGGAAAGCAGCAACGCGGGAGAGGAAGCCACCGGCTATGCCGGATACGCGCCTGTGCGCGACGAAGACGGCGATCTGGCCGTGGAAGCCGACCTTTGCCCCGAGTGCGGCGCGGCGGCGCTGATCGCTGAAGAAGGATGCAAGCGCTGCGTGGCCTGCGGCTACGCCAAGTGCAACTGAATGTGGCGCAATCCGGCATCTGATGGCGTTGCCGTCAGGTGCCGTTTTGTGTGGAATGAAAACGAAGCAAAATGGTCATAATGCTAAAAACAGGTTATGAGATGTTTCTGGAAATTCATTCATGGAGGTTGAAGTGGAAGATGAGCTTGCTCCAGAAAACACGCAAAATTAACCGTTTGCTCCAAAAAACCGGAGGGCATCCCGTCAACTTTATGGAGATGGCTGACGTGCTGCGCGACGTGCTGTCGGCCAACGTGTTCGTGCTGAACCGGACAGGGAAGATGCTCGGATATGCGATTGCCCAGGAAATCGACAACGAGCGCCTGCGCCGCATGCTGGAGGAACGGCAGTTTCCGGAAGAGTACGTGCGCAAGGCGATGAAGGTGGAGGAGACGACGCCCAACATCCCCATTGCGCATGAACTGACCGTCTTCCCCGTGGAGCTGCGCGACGTGATTTCGGAAGGCTGGACGACGATCGTGCCCATTGTCGGCGGCGGTGACCACCTGGGGGTACTCGTTTTGGGGCGGATCAGCCAACCGTTTACGGAGGATGACCTCATCCTCGCCGAGTATGGGGCGACGGTAGTCGGGACAGAGATCTTGCGCGAGCGGGCGGAGAAAATTGAGGAAGAGGCGCGCAGCCGGGCCATGGTCCAGCTGGCCCTGGAGACCCTTTCCTACAGCGAGCTGGCCGCCGTGGAGCACATCTTCGAAGAGCTGGAGGGTAAGGAAGGGTTCCTTGTTGCCAGCAAGATTGCCGATCGCGCCGGCATCACCCGCTCGGTGATTGTCAATGCCCTGCGCAAGCTGGAAAGCGCGGGGGTCATCGAATCGCGCTCCCTGGGCATGAAGGGCACCTACATCCGCATCTTGAACGAGAAACTGCTGCCGGAACTGAAAAAGCTGAAGATGTCCGTCTCGTGACGCGGTGGTCCAACCTCTGTTCCCTCTGGCGGAACAGAGGTTTTTTAGCGGCTGCCCCTTTCGCTATGATAAAAGGAGAAAAGGCCACATGAGGAACGGGGGATGGAGATGGAGCAGGTGCAGATTGGCAAGACGGTGCTCCGCCTCGTCCAGGGCGATATCACCCAGCAGGCGGTGGACGCGATTGTCAATGCCGCCAATCGCCATCTTGCCGGCGGAGGCGGGGTCGACGGGGCCATCCACCGTGCCGGCGGACCGGTGATTGCCGAGGAATGCCGCGCGATTCGCGAACGGCAAGGCGAGTGCCCGCCGGGGGAGGCGGTGGTGACGAGCGGTGGCAACCTTCCGGCGCGGCACGTCATTCACGCCGTGGGTCCCATCTGGCAGGGAGGCACGGCGGGGGAAGACGAAACGCTTCGCCGGGCGTACCAAAACAGCCTGCGGCAGGCTATCGCCTGCGGGGCGCGGACGGTGGCCTTCCCGTCGATCAGCACCGGCGCCTACCGGTTCCCCATCGACCGGGCGGCGCCGATCGCCCTGAAGGCCATCGCCGACTTTGTGGCGGCGCATCCCGACGCTTTTGACGAGGTGTGCATGGTGCTCTTTTCGGCCAACGACTTTGCCGCGTATCGCGACGCGCTGGCGCGGTTGTTCCCGCCAACGAAATGAAGCGCGCGAACGATGCGGTGGCGTGCATAAACATGGGAGAAACGGCGACGTCTCGACGGCGGCGACGCCGGAGGAATGCGCGCGGATCGCGAGCATGACAAGGCGGGTTTGGGTACAATTTGGTGAACGGGTTGATGTTTGCAAGAAAAACCGCTATGATCGATTTGCGTGTAGCAAGACCGGCGAGGAAGTGAGGGATGATCGTGCCGACGCCCAGCATGGAAGACTACCTGGAACGCATTTACCGCCTGATTGAGGAGAAGGGATACGCCCGTGTGTCCGACATCGCCGAGGCGTTGGAAGTGCATCCCTCGTCGGTCACCAAGATGGTGCAAAAGCTGGACCAGCGCAAATACCTCGTCTACGAGAAATACCGCGGCCTCGTGCTGACGCCCAAGGGGCGGAAGATCGGCAAGCGCCTGGTTGACCGCCACGCGCTTCTCGAGGAATTCCTGCGCATCATCGGCGTCAATGAGGACCAGATCTACGCCGATGTCGAAGGGATTGAACATCACCTCAGCTGGGATTCCATCACCTGCATCGGCTACCTTGTGCAGTACTTCAAAGCAAATCCCGAGCGAATCCAGGAATTGCGCCGGCTCAAGGAAGCGGACGAGCAGGAGATGGACTCGGGCGAAGCAAACCCGTCGAGCCTCGAAGGCTGACGGGTTTTTTTGCCAGGGGGGAGGCGTATGCGCGCAGACGCGGTGTTTGAGGGTGGCGGGGTGAAGGCCATCGGCTTTGTGGGAGCTGTGGCGGAGCTGGAGCGAAACGGATACACATGGGAACGGGTGGCCGGCACGTCGGGTGGAGGATTGGTGGCCGCCCTGTTGGCCGCCGGGTACCAGGCACAAGAGATGCAGAATCTTTTGAAAGAATTTTCTTTCCCCAGCTTGAAGGCGCCCACGGTATGGCACCGGTGGGGGCGCATCGGTGTGGCCCTGCGCTTCTGGCGTCGCCTTGGCCTGTATACCGGACAGTACCTGGAGGCATGGACGTACCGGACGCTCAAGCAAAAGGGGGTGGTTACCTTTGGCGATCTGCCGGCGGGCAAGTTGCGTTTGGTGGCTTCAGATATTACCAACGGTCGGGTGGTGGTGCTACCGGACGACCTTCCACAGTACGGCGTCGATCCGCAACGCTTTCCCGTTGCCCGCGCCGTGCGGATGAGCGGCAGCCTGCCCTTTGCCTTTGATCCGGTGATCCTCACCACCGGCCGCCGGCGCATCGTGTTTGTCGATGGCGGCCTGCTCAGCAATTTTCCCGTGTGGTTGTTTGACGTCAAAGGCCGGCCGCGGTGGCCGACCTTTGGCTTCCGCATGGTGGCGAAGCATGAGGGGCAGGCGCGCACCATCACCGGGCCCGTGTCCTACGTGAAGGCGCTCATCTACACGATGCTCGAAGCCCACGACAAGCGGTATGTCGAGAAGGCTGACGCCGTCCGCACCATTTTCATCTCCGACTGCGGCATCCGCACCACGCAGTTTGACTTGACCGATGCGGACAAGGAGAACCTGTACCAGGCGGGCGTACAGGCGGCGAGCCGGTTTCTGTCCCGCTGGGATTTCGAGCGCTACGTGCGGGTGTACCGCACCGATTCGGTGTTGGTGTAACGTGGGGTTGGGGCAAGGGAGGGGAGTCCGGTGCGTGTCGAGGAAACGACTGCCGACGGCGCAGTCGTGCTTTTTTTGGATGCCGGTACTGAATTTTATAATGAAGTTGACAAAACCGACGGCGCAAAACCGGACCGCATCGTCGCGGCCCACGGTGAACACGGTGCATCGAATCGGCGGGGGTGGCATGGCCATGGACAGAAAGGCGCTTTGGGCCTTGTGTGCGCTCGTCTCGTGTGTTGCGGTGGCCGGCGTGATCGCCCTGGCCGTCGGCGTGTTGCGCGATGACCCCGTTCCGCGGGCGACCGTCTTGCCTGCGCCGCGTTTCCACATCGTGTTGATCGCCCAGGAGCGCGGCAATCCCTATTGGCAGAAGGTGCAAGCCGGCGCCGAAGCGGCGGCGCGGGAGCGCAACGCCTTCATCGAGGTACGCGGTCCCGTGCAGACGGACATCGAGGAGCACGTCAAACTGCTCGACATGGCGATCGCGTCCCGCGTCGACGGGATCATCACCCAGGCCCTGACGGAGAAGGCCTTTGCCCCGGTGATCAATAAGGCCCGTGAGAAGGGCATCCCCGTCATCACCATCGACACCGACGCGCCCGCGACGAAACGCCTCGCCTACGTGGGCAGCGACAATTACCGAGCGGGCGTGCAGGCGGGGCAGGCGCTGATCCGGGCCACCGGTGGGAAGGCCACCGTTGGCGTCATCACCGGAAGTTTTGAGGCCGAGAATATGATTCAGCGCCTGAAAGGATTCCGTGACGCCGTCAAGCATGCACCGGGGATCCGCGTGGTCGCCGTCGAGTCGTCCAACATCAGCCGCATCTATGCCGCGGAAAGGGCCGAGCGCATGTTGAAGGACCACCCGGATCTCACGGCACTGGTCGGCACCAGCGCGCTGGACGGGTTGGGCATCGCGGAGGTGTTGGAGAAGAGGGGACTTGCGGGCCGCGTGACGGTGATCGCCTTTGATGACCTGGCCGAGACGCTGGCGTACATCGAGAAAGGCGTCATTACCGCCACGGTGGTGCAAGCCCCCTATGCCATGGGCTACCGCAGCGTGCACCTGTTGGTTGACGCGCTGGAAGGCAAACCGGTGCCGCCCCTCACCTACACGGACACGTACATCCTCACGCGCGACACGCTGGCCCTCCACCGCGCCGCGGCCTCCCGGGAAAGCGAGGCGGATCGGCCATGAAGACCATCCAGAGCAAGTTGCTGGCCTTTTTTTTGGCCCTGCTGTTGTTGTTGTCCGGCGTATTCGCCCTCCTCCACTACGGCACCCAAAGGTCGATCGCCCTGTACGACACCATTGTGCAGCGTTTCTTGCTGGTAAACGAAATCTCGCAGCGCACGCAGCTCCTGATGCAGGCCCTGAACGCCTATCTGGTGGACAAGTCGCCCCACATTCTGCGGGAGTATGAGCAGCACAAACGCGTGCTCCTAGCCGACCAGAACGCGCTCACGCGTACGCTGGCGACACCGGAAAATTGGGTGACGGTGAAAAATTACCGCAACCTGATTACCAGCTTGATTGAGGAAACCGACCAGACGCTGCGCGTCTTTGCCGAGGGGGATATCGACCGCTATTCGGACCACTACCGGGAAGCGCAGAACATTGCCCTGTACATACTGGAAACCACCCTGCAGTTGATCGATCGGGAGCTCACCGCCTACCACCAGGTGTATGCCCAGCTGCGCGACACCCACCGCGCCTACGAAACCATGGGCGCGCTCGTGTTCGGGGCCACCCTGTTCTTGAGCGTCCTTTTCGCCTACCTGTTTGCGCGCGGGATTGCGCGTCCGATCCGCCGCTTGGCCCTTGCCGCCAAGGAGATCTCGCAAGGGAAGCTGGATGGCCCGGTGGTGGAGGTGCCCACCCGTGACGAAGTGGCCTTGCTCGCCGAGGCATTCAACCGCATGCGCGACAGTTTGCGCCGGCTGATCGACGAGATGAAGCAGAAAGCGGAGCTGGAGAAGGCCTTGCACGCGCATCAGCTCAAGGCCGTCGAAATGGACCGCCTGCTCAAGGAGATCGAGCTCAGAAGCCTTCAGAACCAGATCAATCCGCACTTTTTGTTCAACACCCTCAACACGGTGGCCAGGATGGCCTACCTGGAAGGAGCGGAGCGGACAAGCGAGCTGATTGTCGCCGTCTCCGGTCTGCTGCGCTACTCGCTGCGCGGGCTGGACCGGCCGGTGACATTGGAGGAGGAGCTCCGTCACGTGAAGGACTACTGCTTCATCCAGAAAACGCGGTTTGGTGACCGCGTTGCCGTGGAGTTCGACGTCGACCCGGGATGCCTGCGGCAGGCGGTCCCCTCCCTCACCCTACAGCCGCTGGTGGAGAATGCCTTCATCCACGGAATTGAGCCGTTGGAGCGCAACGGGCGTATCCGGCTGACCGTGCGGCGCGCGGCGAACGGGGTGGTGGTGGAGGTGGCCGACAATGGCGTGGGCATGGATGAGGCCACCCTTGCGGCCCTCACCAGCGGTGAGGAGCCCCCGGCAGGGGAAAGGCAAACGGGCCATTCTACCGGCATTGGCCTGGCCAACGTCCGCGACCGGCTGCGCCTCTTTTACGGGCGGGACGACGTGATGGAGATTCACGCCACGCCGGGGAGCGGGACGACGGTACGCCTGGTGCTTCCCCACCGAACGATCCGCGATGGAGGAGAGGAGGGAGGGTCATGTATCGGCTCCTCATCGTTGACGACGAGGGCATTGAACGCGAAGCCCTCCGGATGATTGTCCGCCGGCACGTACCCGAGGTGACGGTGCTGGAGGAAGCAGCGAATGGACGGGAAGCGATCGAGAAAGCCGAGCGCTTGCGCCCCGACATCATCACGATGGACATCAAGATGCCCGGAATCGACGGCTTGGAGGCGGTCCGCGAGATTCGGACGATCCTCCCCGATGCGCAGGTGATCGTGGTCTCGGCCTATGACACCTTCGACTACGCGCGCCAGGCCCTTTCCCTCGGCGTGCGCGAGTACGTGCTCAAGCCCAGCAAGCCGGAGGAAATGGTGGCGGCTCTGCGCCGCGCCCTCGACGCGGTTGCCCACAAGCGGCGGCAGCGTCGCCAGCTCCTCGAGCTCAAGGAGCGTTACTACCGCGTCCTGCCCCTCGTGGAGACGGAACTGGTCGCCTCCGTCATTTTCGACCAGGTGCAGGAGATCACCATGGAGGAACTGAGCGAGCTCTTGGGCGTGCGCATCGACGCGGGATACGCCGTGGTGCTGCGGCTGTGGGGCGAGGAGGCGGAGCGCCTCGATGCCGCCGCCAAGTGGAACGTGTACACGGCGGTCAAGGGCCAGGCCAAGCGCCTGCTCCGCTGCCTTGTGGGCCCGATGATCGGCTGGCACCTTCCCCTGTTCGTGCTCCTGGACGCCGACCGGCGCCAGAAGGGGCTGTCGGGGAAAGCGCACGCCGCCGTCTTCGTCCGTCGGCTTCTCGACCGCCTGGCGGCACAGGAGGTGACGCGCGCGGTGCGGGTTTTCGCCGGTGTCGGGCGGGCGTACGCCTCCCTGGAGGGGCTGCGGACGTCCTACCACGAGGCCCTGTTGGCCTCGCGGGACGTGTTGGCCAAACCGGCAGCCGTGCGCATGTACGAGGATCTGGAAGCGGACGCATCGGTCCGCATTCCGCCGCTGGAAAAGGAAAAAGCGTTGCTTGAGGCGGTACGCCGCCGCGACGCCGAGGCGAGTCGTGCCCTGCTGACGTCGATCTTCGATGAGGTGGAAGCCTCGTCGGGCGGCGATGCGGAGGCGATCCGGCGTTACGCCATCGAATTGTTTGCCGTGCTCACGCGTGCGACCGAGAGCGAGGGGCCATCGGTTTCGCCGTTTGAGTGCTTCGAAGGGGCGGCCACGGTGGCCGACATCCGCGAGACGGCCCACGCCTTGCTGATGCAACGGGTCAACCGTGTTGCCGGTGTGGACGCCGCCCTTGCGCGTGGCCGGGACCTCATCCACCAGGCCAAAGCGTTTATTGACACGCATTTCCATGACGACCTCCACCTCGAAACGGTGGCCAACCGCGTCCACCTCAGCCCGTATTATTTCAGCAAGCTGTTCAAGGAGCGTGTCGGCCTCACGTTCATCGACTACCTCACGCAGGTGCGGATCGAGAGGGCCAAGCAGCTGCTGCTAACCTCCGCGCGCAGCGTGAAGGAAATCTGTTTCGAGGTGGGCTACCGCGATCCCAACTACTTCAGCCGGGTGTTCAAAAAGGCGACCGGCCTTACGCCGACCGAATTTCGCCAGCGGTTTGGCGGCCGGACGTGAGGAATGGACGGGCAAGTTCCGAGCGGGACCACCCCGGTGGACACCACGGCAAAAAAAATGCGGGATGACGCCAACGTTGTGCGGGCATCCCGGTTTTTTTGCCTCGAGGGGCAGGGGAGAACAAAAAAGCAGAGACGATCGAAAAAAAAGGAAAGAACGGGACGCGGGAAGCGACGGAATGTTCGTGGTTCAATGAAAATCGAAAGCGTTACCATGCGGAGGAGGAGGGAGACCCGGAATGATGAAAGCGATTCCCCGTCTCACCCGTTTCGCGTTGTGCACCCTTCTCGTGTTCTCGCTGGCGGCGTGCGGGAACCAAACCGGCGTGCCGGCGGGCGAAAACGGGTCGGAAAGTGCAGGCGGCGATGACGACATCGTGATTGGCTTCTCCCTTGACACGCTGGAGGAAGAGCGCTGGCAGCGCGACCGCGACCTGTTCGTGGCCAAGGCCGAGGAATTGGGGGCCGAGGTTCTCGTTCAGGCCGCCAATGGGGACGATGCCGCCCAACTGGCCCAAGTGGAGAACATGATCAGTCAAGGCATCGACGTGCTGGTCATCGTGCCGCACAACGCCGAAGCGGCCGCCGCGGCGGTGGAAAAGGCCCATGCCGAAGGGATCAAGGTCATCTCCTACGACCGCTTGATTCGCAACGCCGACGTCGACCTGTACGTGTCCTTCGACAATGTTAAGGTAGGCGAACTGCAGGCCAAGGCCATCGTCGAGCGCGTTCCGAAGGGCCGGTATGTTCTGATCGAGGGGGCCGACACCGACAACAACGCCCACCTCTTCAAACAAGGCCACCTGAACGTGCTCAAGCCGCTGGTGGAGAAAGGCGACATCCAGATCGTCTACGACCAATGGACGAAGGAATGGGCGCCGGAGAACGCTATGAAGAACATGGAAAATGCCTTGACGGCCAACAACAACCAGATTGATGCCGTCATCGCGGCCAACGACGGCACGGCGGGCGGCGTCATCCAGGCCCTCGCCGCCCAAGGGTTGGCCGGCAAAATCCCCGTTTCGGGCCAAGACGCGGAGCTGGCGGCCTGCCAGCGTATCGTGGAAGGGACGCAAACAATGACCGTCTACAAACCGGTCAAACGGTTGGCGGAAACGGTGGCGGAGCTGGCCATCCGGTTGGCCAAGGGCGAGACGGTGCAGCAACTGGCCGGCTCGGTGAAGGGAGCCAAGTTTGCCACCGTCAACAACGGGAAGATTGACGTCCCGTCGATCCTCCTGGAACCGATTGCGGTGACAAAAGAGAACATGGTGGAGACGGTGATCAAGGACGGCTACCACAAGCTCGAGGACGTCTACCGCAACGTGCCCAGGGACCAGTGGCCGAAGGTGCAATGACGGCAACGGCTGAAACGACGAACGCGGCTGTGCGGGGGAAGGAGCGGGGAGCGTCCGCCCCGCTCCGCCCGTGGCCGCGGCGGACCGCGGTGCGGGGAACGGAGGCGAGGGAGGCCATGCACGCATATGCCCTGGAAATGCGAAACATCACCAAAACCTTTCCCGGCGTCAAGGCGTTGGACCATGTCAACTTGAACGTCCGCAAAGGGGAGATCCACGCCCTGTGCGGGGAAAACGGCGCCGGCAAGTCGACGTTGATGAAGGTGTTGAGCGGTTTCTACCCGGCCGGTTCGTACGAAGGGGAAATTGTGATCCACGGGGAAGTGCGCCGGTTTCAGGGCATCAAGGACGCCGAGCGGGCGGGCATTGCCATCATTCATCAGGAACTGGCCCTCGTTCAGGGGATGTCCGTTGCCGAGAACCTCTTTCTCGGCAGCGAACCGGCCCGCTATGGGATCATCGACGAGCCGCGTCTGTACGCCGAGGCGCGACGGTGGCTGGATCTCGTTGGGCTCTCGGATGTTTCCCCCAACACGCCGGTGGCCCAATTGGGCATCGGCCAGCAGCAGCTCGTCGAGATCGCCAAGGCGCTGGCGAAGCGAGCGGACATCCTCATCCTCGACGAGCCAACGGCGGCCCTGACGGAGAGTGAGGTCGAAAGGCTCCTGCGCCTGTTGGAGGACCTCCGCGCCAAGGGGGTCACCTGCATCTACATCTCCCACAAGCTGAACGAGGTGTTCCGGCTGGCCGACACCATCACGGTGCTCCGCGACGGCAAAACGGTGGGAACCTACCCGGCCGCCGAATTGGATGAAAACCGCGTCATCGCTCTGATGGTCGGGCGGGAACTGACGGAGCGTTTTCCCCGCGTTGCGCGACATCCGGGAGATGTGGTGCTGTCGGTGCGCCATTTTTCCGTGTATGATCCCCACAATCCGCGCAAGCGGGTGATCGACAACGTTTCGTTTACCGTGCGCAAGGGAGAGATTGTCGGCATTGCGGGGCTGATGGGGGCCGGGCGGACCGAACTGGTCAGCAGCCTGTTCGGCGCGTTTCCCGGGCGGACCGAGGGCGAAGTCGTCGTGGAGGGGACGAGGGTCCGGATCGCCAGCCCCCGTGACGCCATTGCTGCCGGGTTGGCCCTCGTGCCGGAGGATCGAAAGCAACTCGGCCTCGTGCTTGGGATGGACGTCAAGGCGAACATCAGCATGCCCAATTTGCAACGGCTGTCCCGCTACGGTGTGATCAACGAGAACGAGGAGATTCGCGCGGCCGAGACCTCTGTCCGGGAGTTGCGCATCAAAGCGGCGTCGCTGGAGACGCCCGTCGGTGCCCTGAGTGGGGGCAACCAGCAGAAGGTGGTCCTCGGCAAGTGGCTGCTCGCAAAGCCCAAAGTTCTGCTTCTGGACGAGCCGACGCGCGGCATTGACGTCGGGGCCAAATACGAGCTGTACACCCTCATGAACGAACTGGTCCGGCACGGGGTGGCCATCGTGATGGTCTCGTCGGAACTGCCGGAAATCCTCGGCATGAGCGACCGCATCCTCGTCATGCGCGAAGGGCGCATCGTGGCCACCTTCAACCGGGAAGACGCGACCCAGGAGAACATTATGCTCGCCGCAACGGGAGGTGTTGGCGCATGAAACCGTCGGTGCCGTCGCAACCCCTCGTCCAGGAAAGGCGTTCCCTCCGGGCGCTCGTGGGACGGTTCGATCTCCGTGCCTACACGATGATCCTGGCCCTCGTCGTCATCTGGGTCTTTTTTGCCCTTTTAAACGATGCCTTTTTGACGCCCCGCAACCTGTCCAACCTGTTCCTGCAGATGTCGGTGACGGCCATTTTGGCCATCGGGATGGTATTCGTCATTGTGGCGGGCCACATCGACCTTTCCGTCGGGTCGATTGTCGGTCTGACGGGCGGAGTGGCGGCCATTTTGCAAGTGTGGTACGGGTGGCCCACCCTGCCTGTCGTGGTGGTCACCATCCTGCTGGGCATCGTCATCGGCCTCGTGCACGGATGGTGGGTGGCCTATCAGGCGGTGCCCGCCTTCATCGTTACCCTCGGGGGCATGATGGCCTACCGGGGAATCCTGATGGGCATCACCAAGGGGCAGACGGTCGCGCCGCTGGAGGACAGCTTCAAAGCCATCGGCCAGACGTATGTTCCGGCGACCGTCGGGTGGATGGCCGCCGCCGCGATTGTCGTGCTCCTGTACGTTGCGGCGTTCCGCCGGCGTGCGGCACGGCAGCGGTACGGCTTTGCCGTTCCCTCGCTGGCCGCTGACATGGCCAAGACGACGGCCATTGCCGCCCTGGTTTTGCTGTTTGTCTTCCTCATGAACCAGTACAAGGGCATCCCGGTCCCCATCGTCCTCGTGCTGGCCTTGGCCGTGCTGTTTACCTTTCTGGCCCGTCGGACGACGTTCGGCCGTCACGTGTATGCCATCGGGGGCAACGTGGAAGCGGCGCGTCTGTCGGGAATTCCCATCCGGAGGCGCATCCTCACCGTCTTCGTCCTGAGCGGGATGCTGGCTTCCCTCGCCGGGATTGTGCTAACGGCTCGGGTCAACGCGGCCACGATCGGGGCCGGCACGATGTACGAGCTCGACGCCATCGCCGCCTGTGTGATCGGCGGCACCAGCCTGATGGGCGGTTCGGGAACGATCCTCGGCGCGGTGCTGGGTGCCTTGGTCATGGCGAGCCTCGACAACGGCATGAGCATCATGAACCTGGAAACCTTCTGGCAATACATCGTCAAGGGAACGATCCTGGTGTTGGCTGTGTGGGTGGACATGTACAGCCGCCGCCGTCAGAAGGCCTGACGGCAGGTGTCTCCCTTCGCGGAAACGGGATCGATCGGATTGCAGGGTTGTTGGCAGGCCATCTGCCAACAACCGATTTTTTTGTACCCGAGGCGGAAAAAAACAAGGGTTGAGACGTTTCCGGTCTCAACCCCAAGGTCCAGACGGTCGTTACTGGAGCCGCCGCTCACGTTTGTCCCTGTCCTTGTATCCCTCGATGACGCGGAAGGGGATGTCGGAGCGGGAGCGGCGCTTCCAGCGAAGCGGCCGTTCCCGCCCTTTCTCCTTGCGCTGCGGGCGGGATCGTCGTCCCGCCTGCCGCGCGCGTGTTTGCGAGCGGGTCAGCAGCCACCCCACGAGGACCAGGGCCACGAGCGTGCCGAAGACAGCTAGCGGGCGGGACAGGAACGTCACGGCAAAGCCGATGGCGGCGAGGATGCCGATGAACAGGACGAGCGCCTGGGGTTTTGCGGCCACTTCATGTTCACCTCGCTTGACAAACTCCGGCCGGTTGACCTTTGGCCTGCTCCAGTTCGCGCATGCGCAGAAACGCGGCGATGGCCACCTCCACTTGCTCGTCGTCGGGCTCGCGCGTGGTCAGCTTCTGCAACCACAGTCCTGGATAGCCGAGGTATCGCAGAACCGGCACGTTCCGCCAACGGTTGGTCAGCTGCAGCACTTCAAAGGAGATCCCGATGACGGCGGGGAGCAGCGCAATGCGAAGCACAACGCGTTCCCACACGGTTTCCCACGGAAAGAAGGAATAGACGGCCACGCCGACCAAAATGGTAAAGAGGACAAAACTGCTTCCGCAGCGGTAGTGAAGGGTCGAAAATTGTTGAACATTTCGGACGGTTAACGGAGCTCCAGCCTCATAGGCGTTGATCACCTTGTGTTCGGCGCCGTGGTACTGAAAGAGGCGTTTCACCATCGGGGTCTGGCCGATGGCCGCCAAGTACCCGAGCAGGAGCAGCAACTTCAGCGCGCCTTCCAGCAGGTTGTTAAGGAGCCGGTTTTCCACCCAGGGGTCGAACAGCACCCCGGCCAGGAAGGCGGGAATGGCGGTAAAGAGCACTTTTCCGGCAAAGAACGCCAGCACACCGGATACGGCCACCCCGAGGATTAGGGTGAGCCGCGACGGTTTGCTTCGGGAAGCGGCCTCCCCGTCCTCGTCGGCGCTGTACCGCTCGGCCGCGAATTGAAGGTGTTTGACGCCGTTTGCCGCTGCATCGACGAGGGCGATGATCCCGCGGAGGAAGGGAATGCGGCGCAAACGTTGCCACGTCGGATGGGTCGACAGGAAGACCTCAAAGGTTTCGATCCGGCGATCCCTGCGCCGAATGGCGGTGACGGCAACCTGAGGGCCGCGAAACATGACGCCTTCGATAACGGCTTGGCCACCGTATGTGGCGTACGATTCCCGACGCACGCGCCCCACCTTCCCACATTTGGATTTTGTTTTCATTGTATCATGAAGCCCAGCCGGATGCCACCGTGATGCGCGGTCGGGGTAAGTCCGTGGCCGGCCGGTCATACTACCCCTATGGAAAAACTGCGCACGGAAACTCGTTCCGGCAAGGGAGGATACCGCATGGACGACCGACGACGGCTTGGAATGCCGTCCGAGCAGCAAGAGGACCAGCGGGTGCGCGCCGAGGGGCGTTGGGGAACGGCTGTGACGGTGGGCATCGCCGGGGGGCTGTTCTTTAGCACCCTTCACTACCTGGCGTACTTGTTACGGTTTACCTCGGTTTCGCCCGCACTGTGGATCGAGTGGGGGATGGGAAAGCCCTTTGGTCGCGCGGCGGCCGGGCTGCTCTTGAGTATCGCCGTCTGGACGGTGCTGTCGGTGGCCGTGGCCGTTTTGTACGACCGGGTGGCCGGCGAGCGCCTCAACCCGATTGGCGGCGGCGTGACGCTGGGGGTGGTGCTGTGGGTGCTCTTGTTTATCGGCGGCCCCATGCTCGGGTTCGTGCCGGACGTCCGCCAGCTGGATATCGACACGTTGAGCACGGAGCTGGCACTGTTCCTCGTCTACGGGCTGTTTGTCGGGCATTCACTGTCCGACCGCTTTCGCGCCGAGCGAACCGCATCGTGACGTTTCCGGCTTCCGGTGCCCCGGGGCGGTTGCGTAAGCCGCCCGCTGTTCAGGATGTTCGGCCTGTGATACAATGCTAGCGGATTCCGTAAAAACCCATGGGATGGAGAGAAACGGCATGTACCGCATCTTGGTCCTCCATGGCCCCAACCTGAACTTGTTGGGGGTTCGGGAACCGCAGCATTACGGGCGGGAAACCTTGGCTGAGGTCAACGCGCGCATCGAGCGGGCCGCGGCGGAGCTGGGCGTATCTGTTGACTGCCGCCAGTCGAACCACGAGGGACAGCTCATCGACTGGATCCACGAGGCGCGCGGGAACCGGGACGGCCTGATTCTGAACCCGGGCGCGTACACGCACACCAGCTACGCCATTCGCGACGCCGTCGCCGCCGTGGGGCTGCCCACCGTGGAGGTGCACCTGTCCAACATCCACGCGCGGGAGCCGTTCCGCCATGTCTCGGTCATTGCGCCGGTGGCCCTCGGCCAAATTTGCGGGTTTGGGCCCTATGGGTACGTGCTCGCCCTCAGGGCCCTCATCCACCATCTGAACGGGCGAACGAAGGAGGGGTCGCGATGACGGATCGCTTGGCGCGGTTGCGGGCGCTGATGACCGAGCAGCAGGTCGAAGCGCTCCTGGTGACGGGGGAGGCCAACCGGCGGTACCTTTCCGGGTTTACCGGCAGTGCCGGGGCGTTGCTGATCACCCCGGACGATGCCCTGCTACTGACGGACGCCCGGTATGTTGAACAGGCCGCCCAGCAGGCCCCACACTTTCGGGTGGTGCCTGTGACGCACACCACGTATGGCCGCACCGTGGCCGAGGAAGCGCAGAAGCGGGGCGTCAGGAGGATTGCCTTCGAGGCGCACCGCCTGACCTATGCGGCCTATTCCGCTTACCGCGAGGCGCTGCCGGAAGGGGTGGAGCTGGTGCCTATGGGTACGGGCGGAATGGGGCTCGTCGAGCGGCTGCGTGTGGTGAAGGACGACGGGGAACTGGCCCTCATTCGGAAAGCGGCAGCCATTGTCGATGCGGCTTTTGAACACATTCTGTCCGTGTTGCGCCCCGGTCTCACCGAGCGGGAAGTGGCGTGGGAACTGGAGGCGTTCATGCGCAAACAGGGAGCGGAACGGGCGGCTTTTCCCATCATTGTGGCCTCGGGACCGCGCTCGGCCCTGCCACACGGGGTGGCCTCCGACCGCGTTATCGGCAAGGGGGAGCTCGTAACGCTGGACTTCGGCGCTGTTTACCAGGGATACTGCTCCGACCTGACGCGGACGGTGGCGGTGGGCGAGCCACCGGAAGAGCTAAAGAAGATCTACGAGATCGTCCGGCAGGCGCAGGAGCGTGGCGTGGCCCACGTGAAGGCGGGCATGACCGGGAAGGAGGCCGACGCGCTGTGCCGCGACGTGATCGCCGCCGCCGGGTACGGGGAGCAGTTCGGCCATTCCACGGGGCACGGCATTGGCCTGGAGGTGCACGAGGCGCCGTCCTTGAGCGCGCGCAGTGAGGAGCCGCTCCCGGCGGGAGCCGTCGTGACAGTGGAACCGGGCATTTACCTCCCCGGCGTGGGCGGCGTGCGGATTGAGGATGACGTTGTCCTGACGGCCACGGGGAGCGAATGCTTGACACGCGCACCAAAAGACCTGATTATGGTGACGTAGGACTTTTTTGCGTACGTTTAGGGAGGGCATACGCATGATTTCGGTGAACGATTTCCGTACCGGATTGACCATTGAATTGGACGGCGATCCGTGGCAAGTGCTTGAATTCATGCACGTGAAACCGGGCAAGGGAGCGGCCTTTGTCCGATCCAAGTTGCGCAACCTGCGCACCGGGGCGATCCAGGAACGCACCTTCCGCGCCGGGGAAAAGGTGAACAAAGCCCACGTCGAAACGCGACCGATGCAGTTTCTCTACGCCAGTGGCGACGAGTACACGTTTATGGACATGGAAAACTACGAGCAGATCACCCTCCACAAGGAGCAAATCGAGCGGGAAATCCTTTTCCTGAAGGAAAACATGAACGTGCACCTCGTCATTTTCCAAGGCCAGACCATCGGGATCCAGCTGCCCAACACCGTGGAACTGGAAGTGGTGGAGACCGAGCCGGGCATCCGCGGCGATACGGCATCGGGCGGTTCCAAGCCGGCCAAGCTGGAGACGGGCCTGGTCGTGCAGGTGCCGTTCTTCGTCGACGTGGGCGATAAGGTGATCGTGAACACGCAAACCGGTGAATACGTTGGCCGGGCGTGAGCGGAGGATGCGCTCACCCTGAGGCTAAAAAATATAAAGGAGAGGTATGCATGGCCAAGGTAACGTTTTCCTCCGACGTGGTATGGACCGGCGAGGGGGTTCGCTCCGTAGCCCACATCCGTGACAAGCAGGTGGTGATCGACGAGCCGCCGTCCCTGGGCGGCGACGATTTGGGCCCCAATCCGGTGGAGCTGATCCTTGCTGCGCTTGGCGGCTGCCTGAACGTACTCATTGCCAGCTTTGCCAAGCTGCACGGCGTCGAGCTACGCGGCGTGCGCGTGAAAGTGGAAGGTGACCTTGATCCCGACGGCTTTACCGAACGGAACCCCAACGTACGTCCCGGTTTTCTGGAGATCCGCTATCACATCGAGATCGATTCGCCGTCGGCGTCGGAACGCATTCAGGCGCTCTTGGACCATGTGCAGCGCGTCTGCCCGGTCAAGGACACGCTGAAAGGCGTGCCCGTGGTGGCCAAGGAGACGGCGCGCGCGTGATCGGGGCGGTGCGTTGTCTCCTCGAGCCAGAACAGCGCACCGGTAGGCAAAAAACTTCCTCTGCTTTTGGGCAGAGGAAGTTTTTTCATTTTGTTTGCAGAAGCCGGCATCCCTCGTTGTTGAAAAACTATTCCGGCAAAATGAAAGGAAAAGGGCCCGTCGGGGGACGGGCATCCTTGAGGGTACCGTCAGAAGCTCTCCCAGACGACCAGTTTTTCCAGCGGGAATCGGCTGGTCGGGCGGGCTGGAGCGGCCGCTTTGCCGATGGAGATCAGCATCACCGGGATGTACCGCGGCGGGATGTTGAGCGCTTGGATCAGCTTTTGCCGGTCGAACCCGCCCATCGGGCACGTGTCATATCCTTTGGCTTTGGCCGCCAGCATCAACTGCATGGCCGACAGGGAGGCGTTGAGGATCGCCTCATCGCGGGCGAACTGCGGATTGTTGGCATACGCACCCTTGATCTGGCCGAGCAGGATATCGTATACCTGCTGGGGGATTTGTCCCGCTTCCAGCGCCGGTTTGTACACGTCCTCGGCATTTTTGTCCGCTTCCAGGTCCCCCAGAATGACGACAACGGCCGAGGAATCCACCACCTGCTCTTGGTTGTAAGCGATCGGCAGGATCTTCTCCTTCATCTCCTGTGAGGTGATCACCACGTAACGCCAGTGCTGCAGGTTCCAGGAGGACGGAGCTTTCGCTGCCAGCTCAAGGATCTCTTCCAGGTCCTTCTTGGGAATCTCCACACCCTTTTGATACTTTCGTACGCTGTGGCGTTCGTTTATCGCATCGACGACCGACAGTTTCAACTCGGTGGTCATGATCCAACACCTCTTGCTCGTAGACTGGGCTGTTGCCCTTCGTAATTATAAAGCATTTTACCCGGTCTGCGCACGACGGTGAGCCCGCAGCGAAACGCTGCGGAATGTGACGAAAAAATCATAAAAAGATGAGAAAAAGGACGATAGGACGTCCTAATCGTTGTAGATCGCCTGTAAACCGCAATTTCGCGTCAATTTTGGGCGTGACGTCGGATCAAATATGTCAAAAAATAAAGGCAAGTAAGATCGTATAAGATATATGATCAGGAGGGCGTCATGCCGTTTATCGAGGTGATCCTGGAAGACGGAAAGTTTTCACAGGCGACCAAGCAGGCGTTGGTTGAGGGGGTTGCCGGCGTCGTGAAAAGGGTTCTTCAGTCGAAGCCGGAACAGATCCGCATCGTCCTGTACGAGATTCCCGCGGGAAACCTGTTTGACGGCTCAAAAACAGCACCGGGAGAGCTGATCGTTGAACCGTGAGGCGCGGTGGGAAAACAGGACAAACGGAGGTTCAGGTGAAATGTCCCGAAACGCCGTGGCGACCACCATCCGGCAATGCCGTCACCAGTTGACGGCGCGGGGCTCGATTGCAGTAGAGCATCCGCTTTCCCTTGAGGAGGCCTATCAGGTGCAGGTGGAGCTGGCCCGCGCCCGGGAGGCGGATGGCGATCCGGTCATCGGTTACAAGCTTGGGCTTATTAGCCGGGCCAAACAGGAGCAGATGAAGGTTTCCGAACCGATCATCGGTCATCTGCACCGTTCGATGCTCATCCAGCCGGGCGAGGCGATCGAGCGCCGCCGCTTCATCCAGCCCCGTGTGGAACCGGAACTGGCAGTCGTGTTTGATCGCACGCCGCCAGAGGATTTCCGGGCCGGCGACCTGTTGGCTTGCATTGCCTATGTGCAACTGGTGGTGGATGTGCTGGACAGCATCTACGACGGCTACCGCTTTACGGCGGCCGACGTGGTAGCCGACAACGCTTCGGGAGGAGCCGTTGTGGTGAGCGGGCGGGTGCTGCCCCCGGAAGTGCTGTGGCGGCAGGAAGGGGCGCTGCGGGTCTCGCTGGATGCGCGCGCGTGGGCGGAAGGGACGATCGCAGACCTGGGCGACCCGGTGGCACTGCTGGTGTGGGCGGCAGAGCAGGCCCGCCGGCTGGGCCGTGGCATCCGGGCGGGGGATATGGTGTTGCTCGGTGCGCCCTGTTCGGCGGCGCGAATCGGAGAGGCGCGCATGCTGGCAGCGGAAGGGCCGGCCGGATCCCGGTTGGTGGCGCCGATTGTCTGAACGACAACCAAAGGAGGAACCCGATGATGCCGTTTGACGTTCAACACTATATCAACGGGAAATTTGTCGATGGGGGAGAGCGTTTCTCGGTGTACTACCCTGCTACGGGCGAAGTGATTGGGAAGGCACCAGACGGCGGGCAAGATGAGGTCAACGCCGCTGTCGAAGCAGCGAAACAGGCCTTTGAGAAGTGGTCCCGAACCAAGCCGTCGGAACGGCGGCGCATCCTCAACCGGTTTGCCGACGCCATTCGCCAGCATGCCGACGAACTGTCCCGGATCGAAACGCTCGACGTGGGCCGTCCGATTTCGGAAAATCGCCATCACTACATCGAGCGGGTGGCGGCCAATATTAGCTTTTTCGCCGATTTTGCCACCATGGTGGGGTCGGAATGCTACCCCATGGAAAACGGGTATGTCAACTACGTGCTTCGCCAGCCGGTCGGCGTCGCGGCCCTCATCACGCCGTGGAATGTCCCGCTGATGCTGGAAACGTGGAAGATCGGCCCGGCCCTGGCCTTCGGCAACACGGTTGTGTTGAAGCCGGCGGAATGGACCCCGTTGGGGGCCTGGAAACTGGCGCAGCTGGCGCAGGAGGCGGACCTGCCGCCCGGCGTCCTGAACGTGGTCCACGGCCATGGGCCGAACAGCGCCGGGGAATTCCTGACCACCCACCCCGATGTGGCCCTCATCTCCTTCACCGGTGAGACCATCACGGGACAGACGATCATGCGCAACGGCGCGGCCACATTGAAGCGGTACTCCTTCGAGCTCGGGGGCAAGGGTGCCAACATCATCTTCGAAGATGCCGACCTCGACCGGGCGGTGCAGATTGCCAAGCGGGCGGCCTTTTTTAACCAGGGCGAGTTTTGCCTGGCCGGTTCGCGCATCTTTGTCCACGAGTCGATCTACGACCGTTTTGTGGCCGACTTTGTTGAGGTGGCCAAGGGAATTCGGGTCGGCGATCCGATGGATCCCGAAACCGAAATGGGCGCCCTCATCTCGCCGGAACACCTGGACCGGGTGTTGGGGTTTGTTCGCGGTTCTCGCGACGATGGGAACGAGATTCTCACCGGTGGCGAGCGGCTGCGCCTTTCCGGCGCCTTGAGCGGGGGCAACTTCATGGCGCCGACGGTCATCGCGGCAAAGCCGCAGGACCGGATTTGCCAGGACGAGGTATTTGGCCCGGTCGTCACGGTGACCCCCTTCCGGACGGAAGAGGAAGTGATCGCGTGGGCCAACGGAACCCGATACGGGCTCAGCGCCGTGGTGCAGACGCGCGACGTCAGCCGGGCCCACCGTGTGGCGGCGGCGATGAAGGCCGGTACGGTTTGGGTGAACGACTTTTTTGTTCGTGACCTCCGGGTTCCCTTTGGCGGGATGAAGCACAGCGGCATTGGGCGCGAGGGCGGCCACTATAGCATGGAGTTTTACACCGAGGCGATGAACATTTGCGTCGCGGTCTAACGGGCGCAAAGGGGAATGGAGGCGGGGAAATGGACACGCGAGCACTGCGTTCCTGTTTCGGTCGCTTTGCAACCGGTGTCACCGTGGTGACATACGCCGTGGGAGGAGAACGGTACGGCATCACGGTCAACGCTTTTACGTCGGTATCGCTGGATCCGCCCCTGCTCCTGGTTTCCATCGACCGGAGGGCCAAGGCCTGCAGCAAGCTGGAGGGGACGCCCTTTGCCGTGAACATCCTGTCGGCGGAGCAGCAGGATGTGGCGCTCCACTTTGCGGGGCGTCCGCAGGAGGCGCTTGTCCTGCAGTGGGAGGAAGGGGAAGTGGCACCCCGGCTGGGAGGAGTGCTCGCGTGGATCGAGTGTGTGCCGTGGCGGGCCTATGATGGCGGTGACCATGTCCTCTACCTTGGGAAGATCACGAATTTCCACTATCGCGACGGACAGCCGCTCATCTTCTACACCGGAACGTTTACCCACCTGCCGACGGTTGTGGAGGGATCGCCATGACGCTGCCGGTGGAAGCGATCGCCGCGCAGCTGGACCGGGCGTGGCGGACGCGCGAGCCCATCGAACCGCTCAGCGACGCGTACGGCCTTCAGGATGTAGCGGAGGCGTACGCGATCCAGCAAGCGTGGGTGCGGTTACGCCTGGCTACCGGTGACCGGATTACCGGAAGAAAAATCGGCCTGACCAGCCGCGCGATGCAGCAGATGATGGGGGTTCACGAGCCGGATTACGGCACGCTGTTGGACAGCTTGTCTGTGCCCGTATACCACGGTGTGGGGGAGGTGGACGTGGGGCGCCTGCTGCAACCCCGTGTGGAAGGCGAGATCGCCTTTCTGCTCAACAAGCCGCTGCGCGGACCGGGGGTGACCGTTCAGGATGTGTTCCAGGCCACCGAGGCGGTGGCGGCGGCCATCGAGATCGTGGATAGCCGCATTCGCGATTGGAAGATCAAGCTGGTCGACACCGTGGCCGACAACGCCTCGTGCGGCGCATACGCCATCGGGCCGTGGCGCACCCGCTGGCAGGATCTCGATCTGGCCCTGGCCGGGATGGTCCTGTACGTCGACGGCCGCATCGAGGCGGTCGGCGCGGGGGCGGCGGCCCTGGGCCATCCGGCCGTGTGCGTCGCCTGGCTGGCAAACAAGCTGGGTGAGATGGGCGAGGGGATCGATGCGGGAGACATCGTCCTCTCAGGGGCCCTGGCTGGCGCGGTGCCGGTTCAGCCGGGCCAGAACGTGCGCCTGGAGATTGCCGGTCTCGACGCTGTCATGCTGCGATTCCCCACCATGGACGAAAAGGGAGCGTGAACCATGCCGGTCAAAGTCGGAATTTTGGGGTCCGGGAACATCGGGACGGACCTGATGTACAAGATCCTGCGCAGCTCCTCCCTGGAGTTGGCGCTGGTGGCGGGTATCGATCCCCAGTCGGATGGTCTGGCCAGGGCTCGTGACCTGGGCATCCCCACCAGCACCGAATCGATCGACGCCATTTTGGCCAACAAGGAGATTCAGATCGTCTTTGACGCCACCTCGGCCAAGGCCCATCTGCGCCACGCCCCGCTCCTGAAAGCGGCGGGGAAAATCGCCATCGACCTGACCCCGGCTTCGGTGGGAGACCCGGTGGTGCCGGTTGTGAACCGTAACGCCGATCTGCCGCCGGACAACATCAGCCTGATCACCTGCGGTGCCCAGGCCACGGTGCCTATGGTCTACGCTGTGAGCCGGGTGGCCGCGGTGGAGTACGCCGAGATCGTCGCTACGGTGGCCTCGAAGAGCGCGGGTCCGGGGACGCGGGCCAACATCGACGAGTTCACGCAGGCCACGGCGCGCGCCCTCGAGCGGGTGGGTGGCGCTAAGCGGGGGAAAGCGCTCATCATCCTCAATCCGGCCGAGCCGCCGATCATGATGACCAACACCATCTACGCCCTGGTGCGCGAGGCGGATGAGGCGGCCATTGTCCGTTCCGTCGAGGAGATGGTGGCCGAAGTCCAGCGGTATGTGCCCGGTTACAGGTTGAAGGTGCCGCCGCTTGTTGAGGATTCTCCGATCGGAGAAGGCAAGCTGGTCACCCTCATGATCGAGGTGGAAGGCGCCGGCGACTACCTGCCCAAATATGCCGGCAATCTGGACATCATTACGTCTGCGGCCGTGCGGGTGGCCGAAAAGCTGGCCGAAGAGCGGCTGGCGGTGTCCTAAGGGGAGCCGAATGACAAAGGGAGAGGATCAGAAGAATGACGGTAAACAAGACGATCACGCTTGTCGACGTCTCGCTGCGGGACGGCAGCCATGCGGTTCGGCACCAGTTTACCGCCCAGCAGGTCGGCCGGGTGGCGGCTGCCCTGGCGAAAGCCAAGGTTCCGGTCTTCGAAGTGACGCACGGCGATGGCCTCGGGGGATCCTCGCTTCAGTTTGGCCTGTCGAAGGAACCGGAGCTGGACTGGATCCGGACGGCTGTGGAGCAGGCAGGAAGTTCGCGTGTATCCGTTCTCTTGCTGCCGGGAGTCGGCACGCGCACGGAACTGAAGCAGGCGCGCAAGGCCGGCGCGTCGGTGGTGCGGGTGGCCACCCACTGCACCGAGGCAGACATCAGTCCGCAACACCTCGCCATGGCCAAGGAACTGGAGATGACCGCCGTCGGCTTCCTGATGATGTCTCACATGGTGCCGCCGGCGGAGCTGGCCCGGCAGGCCCGCATCATGGAGGAGGCCGGCGCCGACGTGGTGTACGTGGTGGATTCGGCGGGGGCGCTGCTCCCCCACGAGGTCCGCGACCGGGTGCGGGCCCTGCGGGATGCCCTCACCTGTGAGGTGGGGTTCCACGCGCATAACAACCTTGGCTTGGCGGTGGCCAACACCCTCGTCGCCATGGAAGAAGGAGCCACGTGGCTCGACGGTTCGCTTTGCGGCCTGGGGGCGGGTGCCGGCAACACCCAGCTGGAGGTGCTTGTGGCGGTGCTCGACCGGCTGGGGGTGGAGACGGGCGTCGACCTCTATGCGGCCATGGATGCAGCCGAAGAGGTGGTCAAGCCCCTCTTGCCCCGACCCATCGTAATCGACCGTGATGCCCTGGTGATTGGATACGCAGGGGTTTACTCGACCTTCTTGCTCCATGCCCGGCGCGCTGCGGAGAAGTTCGGCGTTGAGCCGCGGGACATTCTTATCGAGCTGGGCCGGCGCAAGACGGTGGGCGGACAGGAAGACCAGATCATCCAGGTGGCTTACGAATTGGCGCAGCGGAAAGCGGTTGCGCAAGGCAGGTAGAGGCTATGGTCATCGTGCGTGTATACCTGCTACGCGGCCGCAGCGCGGAGTTGAGGCGTAAACTGTTGCACGACCTGACGGAACAGGTGGCGACTGCCCTTGGTGTGGAACGGGAGACGGTGCGCGTGTTCATCGTCGAACTGGAGCCGGAGAACTGGGGAATCGCCGGCGTGCCGGCCAGCCTGATCCGCGGGCGAGCCGTGCCCGGAGACGAGGAACATGCGACCAAGGCGTAGGGGGCTGTAGTGGACGGTGGAAGGTACCGGATAGAACCTGATAAGGAGGTGAGGTATATTTAACGGAATATTCTGTATATTCAATCTAAAACGGAACCCTGTCGCCCTCCTTACGCGGACAAGATCGAAAACGAAGGGGGTATCCCGATGACCATTAGCAAAACCTTAAATCGCCCGCTGACGGGAGCGGAGTACTTAGAAAGCCTGCGGGATGGGCGGGAAGTGTGGATCTACGGGGAACGGGTGCAGGACGTGACCACCCATCCGGCGTTTCGCAATACGGCACGCATGATTGCGCGCATGTATGACGCGCTGCACGATCCCAAACAACAAGGCGTTTTGCTCACGGACACCGATACGGGCAACGGGGGCAAAACCCATCCGTTCTTCAAAGCCCCCAAGAGTGCACAGGATCTGGTTGCCGCGCGCGATGCGATCATGGCCTGGCAGCGGATCGCTTACGGGTGGATCGGGCGCAGCCCGGACTACAAGGCCAGCTTCCTGGGCACATTGGGCGCCAATGCCGCGTTCTACACGCCCTTTGAGGAAAACGCAAGAATTTGGTACAAGCGCGCACAGGAACAGGTTCTCTTCATGAATCACGCTATTGTCAATCCGCCCGTGGATCGGAACAAACCGATACACGAGGTTGGCGATGTGTTCATGCACGTGACGAAGGAGACCGATGGTGGGATTTATGTAAGCGGTGCCAAAGTGGTGGCAACAGGATCGGCGTTGACCCATGCCAACTTCTTGGCCCACTATGGGCCGCTGCCGATCCAGAAAGAAGAATTCGCCCTGGTCCTAATTATCCCAATGGATGCCCCGGGGGTCAAGTTGATCTGCCGTCCCTCCTACGAATACACCGCCGCGGTGATGGGAAGCCCGTTCGATTACCCGTTGTCCAGCCGCCTCGATGAGAATGACGCGGTGCTGATCTTTGACAACGTTTTCGTTCCGTGGGAGAACGTATTGGTTTACCGCGATGTGGAGAAGGTGAACACCTTCTTCCCGCGCTCCGGCTTTACCGAGCGCTTTACATTCCATGGCTGTACGCGATTTGTGGTCAAGCTGGAATTTATCGCCGGGCTTCTCACCAAGGCGCTCGAGTCAACGGGGGCCAAAGATTTCCGCGGTGTGCAGGCCCGTTTGGGCGAGGTGATTGCCTGGCGCAACCTGTTCTACGCCATCACCGAAGCCATGGTGCACGCTCCGGTGCCCTGGGTGGGGGACTATGTCAATCCGGATGTTCGCCATGGATTGGCCTATCGCGTCTTTGCCCCGCTGGCCTATCCGCGGATCAAGGAGATCATCGAGACGGACGTTGCCAGCGCCCTGATCTACATGAATTCCAATGCCGTCGACTTCAAGGTGCCCGAGCTCCGTCCGTATCTCGACAAGTACTTGCGGGGGTCCAACGGCTATGACGCCGAAGCGAAGATGAAGGTCATGAAGGCGCTGTGGGATGCCATTGGCAGCGAATTCGGCGGGCGGCATGAGCTCTATGAGCGCAACTACGCCGGGAACTACGAGAACATTCGCATTGAAACGCTGCTGACGGCCCAGGCCTTGGGCGATATGGACAGCTTTATCGGCTTTGCCGAAAAGATGATGAGCGAATACAACCTGGACGGGTGGACGGTCAGCGATCTGATCAATCCGGATGACATCAACCTCCACCGGAAGATGGGCGTCCGGTGAGGAGAACGAGGAATTGGAGGGGGAGCCTGTGGAGTTGTACCGCACCGTCAGGCGCATTACCGATTCCCTTGCGGTAGCCATGCTGGAACGGGCTGTCGCCAAGGCGAAGGAGCTGGGCGTGGCGGTGAACATCACCATCACCGACGAAGCGGGTCATCTCAAGGCGTTTCGCCGCATGGACGGGGCTCCCCTCCTGTCCATCGGCATTGCCCAGCGCAAGGCGTACAGCGCCGCTGCCTTCCGCATGCCGACAGGGGACTGGTATGACCTCATTAAAGACAATCCCCGTCTCTTGCACGGCATTCCGCACACGCCCGATCTCACCATTTTTGGCGGAGGGTTCCCCATTGAGGTCGACGGGGAAGTCATCGGCGCCATTGGCGTGAGCGGGGCATCGGAGGACGAGGATGAGGCGATTGGCCGGGCGGCGCTGGAAGTGGTCAAGGAAGGGCAGAACCATGGATGACCGCTTCCGTATTCGTGTCGAACCGCACGGAAAGGAGGTGATCGGGCGGGCAGGGGAAACGGTGTTGCAGGCCCTGATGAACCACTATTACGGACGGGATGGCCGTCCCGCCTTTTCCGGATGCCGTCGGGGCGGGTGTGCCGCTTGCAAAGCGGAGCTCCTGTCCGGAGACGTGGACCATCGCAACGTCTATTCCCGCGCCGCGCTGTCCGATGCGGAGCGGGAGCAGCGGTATATTCTGGCGTGTCAGGCGTATCCGCGTTCCGATTTGGCCATACGCATTGTGAAGCGCGAGGGACCGCTTGTCCGAGTATGGAGGGCAATGTAAGGTGGTAAACATTTGAAAACTTCTGAAGGAGGACTCGGCTATGGGAGAAGGAATCTTGCGGCTCGGGTTTGTGGAGGTGCGGGTGACGGATCTGGAGGCGGCCCGCAAGCATTACGTGGACGTGATGGGCCTGGAGGTGACGGACCGGACGGAGGACGCGATTTATCTGAAAGGATGGGACGAGTACGACCACCATTCCATCGTGCTGCGGAAGTCGAACCGCGCCGGGCTGGAAAAGATGGCGTTCAAGGTGCACACCTACGAGGACATGGAGCGCTTGGAGAAACAATTGCAGCAGTATGGCGCATCGGTGACGCGCGTCTCCAAGGGCGAGAACCACAAGGTGGGCGAGGGATTGCGGTTCAAGTTACCGTCGGGACACACGATGGAGCTGTTCGTCGAAATGGAATACAAGGGCAAAGCGCTGCCGCAGGTGAACCCGGCGCCGTGGCCGGAGGGGCTGATCGGCGTGGGGGCGCCGCGGATTGACCATTTGCTCATCACGGCGGAAAAGCCGGTGGAAACCATTGACTTCCTCATGAAGGCGCTGAACTTCTACATGAGCGAGAAAGTGGTGGAAAACGAGAATTCGGAGACGCCAATTGCGGCCTGGCTGTTCCGCAGCAACACGCCGCACGACATCGCGATCATTCCGGGAAAAGACGAAGGGTTGCACCATTTTGCCTTCTGGCTGGATGAATTTAATGAGCTGCGCAAGGCCGGTGACGTATTCTCCAAGCACGATGTGCCGATTGATGTCGGGATTGAGCGTCACGGGATCACCCGCGGGCAGACCATTTATTACTTCGATCCGTCGGGCAACCGCAACGAGGTGTTCACCGGCGGGTACATCGCCTATCCCGACATGCCGGTGGTGAAGTGGACGGTTGACCAACTGGCACGGGGCATCTTCTACTTCAACCATCGCCAAGAATGGATCGAAGGCTTTACCGGTGTGACGACGTGACCATACGTTTTTGCCACCCCAGATCCCGTTGGGGTACGGTTGTTCCTTCAGCGGCCGCACCGGGTCGGGTGTTCCGGTGCGGCTGTGGCATTCTCTTGCCGGGTCTTCCCCCTGAACGGAAGGAGGTGAAGCGGATGCGCATTCACCCGGCCAACACGCTGGTGCTCCCGGCGTCTGTCGTGACGGTGGGCGCGTTTGACGGTGTGCACCTGGGCCACCAGGTCCTCATTCGGCAGGCCGTCGCACGGGCCCGGACCCTGGGTGTTCCGTCCGTCGTGTATACCTTTGATCCGCCACCTCGCTGCTACCTTCAACGGGTTCCCATATTGACACCCTTAGAAGAGAAGGTCCGGCGGTTGGCGCAGTTGGAGGTTGACCACGTTGTCGTGGCCAACTTCAACGAGGCATACATGTCCCGAAGCGCCGAGGTGTTCATCGAAGAGTTGCGCGCGCTCCATCCGCTCGAGATCTGGGTTGGACGGAATTTCCGGTTTGGCCGGGGTCGCCAGGGCGGCCTCGATGAGTTAGCGGTTGCCTTTTCTGTTCGGGTGATGGATCCCGTTTGCTGCACCCGAGGTGAAGTGATCTCGTCCACCCGGATCCGATCGCTCATTGCTGCGGGACAACGGGAAGAGGCTTGGGCGCTTTTGGGCGGTTTGGATGGGTTGCCGGTGTAGGGAACGAGAAGAAGGAAGAGGTTCGCCTGCTGAGGTGCGGGGGAAGTGAATTCACCCGCGGGTGGAGCCGGAGATTGCGGTGCGTGTGGGACGCCACCTGTACGCTTTCGACCTGAAGCCGAACCAGGTGGCCGACGCGATCACGGCGGTGGCGCCCGCGCGGCCAACGCGCGGGTTTTCTCTTGGACAGAACGGCATCTGCACGGGTTCCGTTTGTGATCGAAGCAACGTGAGGAGATTGCGGCCCTTCTCTGTACAGGTTTGGAATATGATACAATATACGATATGGTACAGCGTTCGCAAGGGTTGGAACGAAGGGGCAAATCGCTTGAAGGGCTTTCCGGTAGGAGGTCGTGCGGATGGTGCGGATGCCGATCACCCGTTCTGAATGGGTTTATGAAAAGCTGAAGGAAGCGATTCTCTCCGGGGAGATTGCGCCGGGGGAACGCCTTGTGGTTGACCAGCTGGCCCGTGAGCTAGGCACCAGTCCAATACCGGTGCGGGAGGCGTTGCGGCGGCTGGAAGCTGAAGGGTGGGTGGAGAACAAGCCGTTTGTAGGGGCGCGGGTGGCGCCGGTGCGGGTGGAAGAGCTGGAAGAGCTCTTCACCATCCGCCTGGCTTTGGAGCCGATTCTGGCCCGGACGGCCGTGCAGGCCATTACGGATGAAGGCATCGATCGGTTGGAAGAATTGGTAGACGAAATGGACAAGTGCATCGAACAGAATGACGCTGCGCAGTTTAGCCGCCTGAACTACGAATTTCACCGCACCCTTTACGAGTTTTCGCCGTGGAAAGAGCTTTTCCGCATTGTGATCACCGTCTGGGAGCGCTCGGCTCGCTCGCGGTGGATTTTCGTGCAGACCCCGGATTCCATGCACGCATCCCAGAAGGAGCACCGAGCGATGATCGAGACGTTGCGCAAACGGAACGCCCAAGAACTGGAACGGTTGGTGCGTACGCAAAAGGAGCGGGCGTTTGCCCGTTACCTGGCCCTCGTGAAGGACGCCGCGAACGTGGGCGGACGAGATCGCGGGCAATAAGGGACAATTGTTGTCCTGATTTGAGCGAGACCGGAGGAGGGAGAGGAATGGGCGATGTGGCGTGCTTTCGGGTACAGACCGGCGCGTTCGAGACGTATGTGAACCGTGCGGGCGAGGGAAACCGTGAGGCCATTCTGTTCATTCACGGTTCGGGACCGGGGGCGACGGCCTGGTCCAACTGGCAATTTGCGCTGCCGTACTTCAGCGAGCAAGGGTTTGATTGCATCGCGCCGGACCTGGTCGGTTTTGGGCAGACCGACCACCCGCCTGCGCCTCCCCAAGGGATGCGCGCCTGGATGCGGCTGTGGCTCGACCAACTTCTCAATCTTCTGAACGAACTGGACATTGCGCGCGCCCATGTGGTGGGCAACTCCCTAGGCGGCGCCATTGCCCTCCATTTGTTGGTGGAAGCGCCGGAACGGTTCAGCCGAGCGGTGCTGATGGGTTCGGCGGGGGCTCCCTGTCGGTTGACCCCGGAACTTGACCGCGTTTGGGGGTTCTATGCGGATCCCTCTCCGTCCACGATGACGCAACTCATTCGCTGGTTCGCGTACGACGACCGCATTGTGGGGGATCAGCTGGAGCACATCAGCCAGATGCGCTTTGCGGCCGCCATGGATCCCGCCGTTCGCCGTTCGTATGAAGCAATGTTTCCCCCTCCGCGCCAGCAGCATCTGGATGCGCTGGTCGTGCCGCCGGCATCCCTGCGGCGCATCCCGCATCCCGTGTTGCTCGTGCACGGGCGGGACGATCCCATTGTTCCCCTGGAAACCAGCTATTTCCTCGTGCAGCACATTCCCCGCGCGAAACTGATGGTGTACGGCCAGTGCGGCCATTGGACGCAAGTGGAGCATCGGGACAGCTTTCATCGTTTGCTGTTTGACTTTCTAACCGGTGCCGTATAGGTTGAATCATCTCAATTCAATATCTTCATATGATAAACAGCCCTCGGTCGTATACCGAGGGCTTGCGCATCCTGCGAGGATCAAAACATGAGGCCTTCCATTGGGCTGGAGGCTGAGGCGTAGCGTTTCTTGGGGATGCGGCCGGCCAGATACGCCTTGCGTCCGGCCTCGACGGCCAGCTTGAAGGCTTCGGCCATCCGCACCGGGTCTTTGGCTCCCGAGACGGCGGTGTTGAGCAGCACGCCGTCGGCGCCCAGTTCCATCGCCTTGGCCGCATCGGCCGGTGAGCCGATGCCGGCGTCGATGATCACGGGTACTGTTGCTTCCTCGATGATGTAGCTGAGGTTGAGCGGATTAAGGATGCCGAGGCCGGTGCCGATCGGCGCCGCGCCGGGCATCACCGCGTGGGCGCCGGCTTCCTGCAGCTTGCGGGCCAAAATGGGGTCGTCGTTCGTGTAGGGCAGGACGATGAATCCTTCCTCGACGAGGATCTTCGTCGCTTCCAGTGTGGCCACCGGATCGGGCAGCAGCGTCTTCGGGTCGCCGATGATCTCCACCTTGATCATGTCGCACAGCCTGGAGGCGCGGGCGAGCCGGGCGATGCGTACCGCCTCTTCCACCGTGCGCGCCCCGGCGGTGTTGGGCAGCAGCTTGAACCGCGACAGGTCCAGTTCTTCCAGCAGGTTGGGCTGATTGGGGTCGTAGATGTTCATCCGGCGCACGGCGAAGGTGAGCACTTCCGCACCCGAGGCGGCTACGGCGCGCTTTTGCACGTCAAAGTCGGAGAACTTGCCGGTACCCAAAAACAGGCGGGAGCGAAACGTGTAGGGACCGATTTGCAGCACGTCGTCTTGTACGGCCGCAGGGTTGGCGGTCATGGCGATCATCCTCCTCCGACAAAGTGAACCAGCTCCAGCACGTCCCCCTCGCGGACCGGAACCTCTGCGTATGTGTCGCGGTCGAGCACGCGGCGGTTTTGCTCCACGATAACGAGCTTGCCTTCCAGGCCAAAGTGGCGAAGGAGATCGGCCACCGTCTGCACGCTGTCGGGCACGTCGTGCACCTCGCCGTTGATCGTCAGCTTCACGGCGTGTCACCTCCCTCCGCTGCCGCGGACACTTCCTTTGCTGACGCCCACAGGCGGTTGGGCGAAAAGGGTGCGAGCAGGACGGGTGTCTGCCCCGTGCGGATAAGCTCCGCGATCAGCTCGCCGGTGATGGGGGCCAGCAGGATGCCGTTTCGGAAGTGGCCTGTCGCCACGACCAGTCCGGGATGGCCTTCTACCGTTCCCAAAAAGGGCAGGCCGTCGGCGGAGTGGGGCCGCACGCTGGCCCAGGCCCGCTCGAAGGTCGCCTCGGCCAAGGCCGGCACGAGGGCCTTTGCCGCCGCCCCCAGCTTCGCGAGGGCCTTCAGCGTGACGGTACGATCGAAGCCGGCATGCACTTCCGTCGCCCCGATCACGACGCGTCCGCCCTGCTTCGGCACGAGGTAGCAGCCATGGGCAAACAGGGTCTTGCGGAAGGGGACGGCGGGCAACGTGACGGACAGCGACTCCCCTTTCACCGGCCCAACGGGGAGGCGAAGCCCGAGCCGCCGTCCGAGAACGCCGCTCCACGCGCCGGCGGCCAGGACGGTCCACTCGGCCCGGTGCACGCCCGTTTCCGTCTCCACGCCGACCACGCGCTTGCCGTCCATAAGGAAGCGTTCCACCGCGCTGTGCTCGACAATCCGCGCACCGCTGCGCACGGCCGCTTCGGCGAAGGCGCGCGTCAGCTTGGCCGCGTTCACCTGGTGGTCGCCGGGGATGGACAGGGCACCGACGACGGCATCGGACACCGCCGGCTCCATGTCCCGCAGGGCGGAGCCGTCTAGCCACTCGGCCGACTCGCCGAAGGCCCGCTGCCATTCGGCGCGCGCCAGGAGAGCTTGCCGCTCCTCTTCGCTTTGGGCCAGGCGCAAGAGTCCGGCGCGGTTCAGCTCGACGTCGATGCCCGTAACGGCGTACAGTTCGTCGGCGAGGCGGGCAAACCGCGCGCGGCTTTCCAGGCAAAGGGAGACGAAGGGACCGGGGTGGGTCGTTTCCACCTGCGCCCCCAGCATGCCTGCCGCGGCGCTGGAGGCGTGGGCGCCGACGGTGTCGCGTTCCACGATGGTCACGCGCGTACCATCCTTGGCCAGGGAGTAGGCGATGGCGCAACCGATGATCCCGCCGCCAACGATGACGACATCGGCGGACGGCTGTGTAATGGGCATGGAGGCTACCTCCTTCCCTAAAGGGTTCGCGGCGGCGCGCCGCTTGGGTGGGGACGCCATGCAGTGCGCGGGTGCACGGTACAACCGGCCATGACCTCGCGCAAGGCGCTCACCACCGCAGCCGGCCGGTCGGTGGACCAGACGGCGGACATCACGGCAATGCCGGCGCAGCCCGTCTCCAAAACCGCGCCCACGTTTTCTACCGTAATGCCGCCGATGGCGATCACCGGGATGGCGACGCGTTCCACCACGTCGCGCAGGGCCTCGAGGCCGCGGGGCGGCAGGCCGGGCTTGGAGTCCGTGGCAAAGACGTGGCCAAACAGCACGTAGTCGGCTCCCTGCGCTTCCGCCGCTTCGGCCTCCTCGACGCTGTGCACCGAAACGCCCACCGCCTGTTCGCTTTGGAGGACGCGGCGCGCCGCGCTGGGCGGCAGCCCGTGGGCGGGAAGGTGGGCACCAAAGGCGCCAAGCGCGCGGGCCACGTCGACGCGGTCGTTGACGATGAGCCGTTTCGGGTCGCCCAGCGCGTCGGCCAGGCGACAGGCCCACGTCCATTGCTCGCCGGCCGGGCGATGTTTTTCCCGCAGGTGTACGTAGTCGACACTGTCCCGGATCTGGCGGAGGCGCGCGCATACCCCGTCGAGCGGCGTTTTGCCGTCGGTGATCACGTGCAAGACGTGGGTCATGGCGGGTCACCTCCCGATGGACACGAAAAAACGGCATCCACTGCGGACGCCGTAATGATTTCCCTGTCCCCAATCGCATTCAGGCGGACAGGTGCCCGTTTCGCGCACCTTCCGCGCAAAACCCCAGTGGCGTGAACCTGCCGCGTATTCCTTTACTTCGAAGTGTACCAATTGGCACAAGATTCGTCAACGAAACGGGAGGCCGCTTATGCGCTGTGCTGAGCTTGGTAGATCGTGTGCAATGTCACTTCCGGCCGCGAGCGCAGGCGGATGTTCAGGGCGGTCTGGCCCAGCCCTTCGTTGATGTAGAAGGCTTTTTCGCCCCATATGTGCAGGCCGCGGATGATGTTGCGCCGCGGCAGCGCTCCCATTTTGGCAAGGTGGAACGGCTTCGGCCAGTGGATCTGTCCACCGTGGAAGTGGCCGGACAGGAGGTAGTCGCACGGATAGCCGTCCATATGGAGCACCAGGTTGGGGTCGTGCGTCAGCACCAGGCAGACGCTGTTTCCGTCGACGTCCTCGTAGGCTCGGGCCAAATTGCTGCGCCGCGTGCTGAAGTCGTCCACACCGATTATGGTCAACGTTTGCCCGCCAATGGAGAGGGTGCGCGATTCGTTTTGCAGCACGTGTACGCCGCGACGCATCATTTCCTGTTTCAGATAGGCCAGCTTCTCGGGCGGCAGCACATAGTCGTGGTTCCCGAACACGGCGTAGGTGCCGTAGGTGGGCTTGAGGCGCTGCAGGGCGTCCACATAGGTGAGGAACTTGCCGATGTTCGCGGGCTGGTCGAGGTAGTCGCCCGTGAGCGCGATCAGGTCAATCCGCTCGCTTCTTAGCTGCTCGTACAAATCCTCAGGGGTCACCGAGATGTTTTCCATGTGCAAGTCCGACAGATGCAAGATGGTCAGGCCCTGAGGGCACGGAACACGCCGGTTCAAGGGCAGATGGATGCGATTGAGCTGAAGCCGGTACGTGTTGTGATGGCCATACACCACGAGGGTGAGCAGGCCGATAAGGAGAAGCAAGAACCACACGGATCCATCTCTCCTTCATGCAAGTCAGCATTTTACACATCTATCATGTGCAATGCCAGTCAAAATATCATGCACGTCTGCCAAGGGAAACCGGGAAAGGTTCGGCGGAAGTGTTTGATCGTTGCATTGATTTCTATTATTCTTAAATATAGACCGTTCCCATTTCATCGTGCGGGAGGAGGGTCCACATGTTGCAACACGACGAGCGCATCGCGCCGATTCCGGGTGACTACAACCTGAAGGACTACGAGGAGGCCTATCGCACCTTTTCGTGGAAAGAGGCGGAAAAGGTCTTTTCGTGGGCTGAAACGGGCAGGGTGAACATGGCCTACGAATGCATCGATCGCCATTGCGAGGGGCCGCGCAAGAACAAGGTGGCCCTGTACTACAGCGATCCGAGCGGCCGCGACGAGAAATACACCTTTTACGAGCTCAAGCGCTTGTCGAACAAGTTTGGCAACGTGCTGCGGAAGCTGGGCGTCAAAAAGGGCGATCGCGTGTTTGTCTTTCTCCCCCGTTCTCCGGAGCTCTATGTAAGCGTTTTAGGGACGATTAAAATTGGCGCCATCATCGGCCCGCTATTTGAAGCGTTTATGGAGGGGGCGGTGCGCGATCGTCTCGCGGACAGCGAAGCCGTGGCCATCGTGACGAATCCGCAGCTGTTGCCGCGCGTCCCGCTCCAGGACCTGCCGGCGCTCAAGCACGTCATTCTCGTTGGGGCGGAGGGCGAACTGCCCGAAGGCCATTACGATTACCACAAGGAAATGGCCGAGGCGTCTGAAGAATTGGACATCGAGTGGGTGGATCGGGAAGACGGGCTGATCTTGCACTACACCTCCGGCTCGACGGGCAAGCCCAAGGGCGTCCTCCATGTTCACAACGCGATGATCCAACACTACTGGACGGCCAAGTGGGTGCTCGACCTCAAGGACGAGGACATCTACTGGTGTACGGCCGATCCGGGGTGGGTGACGGGCACGTCCTACGGGATCTTCGGCCCGTGGCTCAACGGGGCGACGTGTGTGGTGCGCGGCGGCCGCTTTAACCCCGACGATTGGTACGCCACCATTGAAAAATATGGGGTGACCGTATGGTACAGCGCCCCGACGGCCTTCCGCATGCTGATGAGCGCGGGCGAAGAGGTGGCGAAAAAGTACAACCTGTCAACCCTGCGCCACATTCTCAGCGTCGGTGAACCGCTCAATCCTGAAGTGATCCGCTGGGGTCTGAAGGTGTTCGGCAAGCGCATCCATGACACCTGGTGGATGACGGAGACCGGCGGCATGCTCATCGTCAACTTCCCGTGCATGGACATCAAGCCCGGATCGATGGGCAAACCGTTCCCGGGGATCCAAGCGGCGATCATCGACGACAACGGAAACGAACTTCCACCGTACCGGATGGGGCATTTGGCTATCCGGGTCGGCTGGCCGTCGATGATGCGGAAGATCTGGAATAACGACGCCAAGTACCAGGAGTACTTCCGCATCCCCGGCTGGTATGTTTCTGGGGACTCTGCCTATCGCGACGAGGACGGCTACTTCTGGTTCCAAGGTCGTGTCGATGACGTCATCAACACCTCTGGTGAGCGCGTCGGGCCTTTCGAGGTGGAGAGCTGTCTCCTGGAACACCCGGCTGTTGCGGAAGCGGGCGTCATCGGCAAGCCGGATCCCGTACGTGGCGAGATCATCAAGGCCTTTGTGGCGCTGCGGGACGGATACGAGCCCTCCGAAGAGCTCAAGCAGGACATCGCCCGCTTTGTGAAAGAGCGCCTGGCCGCCCATGCCGCCCCGCGCGAAATTGAGTTCCGCGATAAGCTGCCCAAGACACGGAGCGGCAAGATTATGCGCCGTGTGCTGAAAGCATGGGAACTGGGGTTACCCACCGGGGACCTGTCGACGATGGAAGATTGAGTGAATTCGAGGTGGACAAATCGCGCCGTTCCCACTATAGTGTTGTAGTAGAAGCAACAACTTGAGGGGAATCCTGGAGGATGAAGGCGGGTCGGCGGTCTTGCGGGGTCGCTGCCAGCCTGTCGGATGGGTCATCATGTTTAGGAGGGAAACCAGATGCCGAAGTATACGTGGGTGGACAAGGAGACTTGCATCGCTTGTGGGGCCTGTGGTGCGACGGCGCCGGACATCTATGACTACGACGAGGAAGGGTTGGCCCACGTCGTTTACGGTGGCGACAACAACACGGGCACGGTCGAGATCCCCGAAGAGCTGTGGGATGACATGCACGACGCCGCCGAGGGGTGCCCGACCGACTCGATTAAGATTGCGGACGAGCCGTTCAACAAGTGACGGCATTCCCAAAAGCGGAGGGTGTTGGAAAAAGCCCTTGGGTCCCCAAGGGCTTTTTGTTTTCAGGGTAAGCGTGCGGTCGAACCATCTTGTCAGGAAGCGTGGTAAAATGATATGTTGTTGCTGAAGCCACAACCGGTCAAAACGGCACAACAGTGCACGGTGTATTGCTCGTGCGAAGGGGAGTAGCCCCGGGAGCCTTCGGTGCTACCGGTTACAGGATCGTCAAAACGGGTGGCGGTGATGTGCCGGTGCCCCGGTCCTGTAGGGCCCGTAGCGGCAGGCGAGACCTTTGCCGTAAAGGCAAAGGTCTCGTTTTTGTTTGCTGTCGGGGCAGACTAAACGATGCGGGAAAACAAGGAGGGGATACGGTTGCCGTTCCTGTTGGATGCCGCCTGGTGGGCCGACCTTTTCAAAATCATCCTCCTCGATCTCATTCTTGCGGGGGACAACGCCGTGGTGATCGCAATGGCGGTGCGGGGGCTGCCGTCACGCCAGCGCAAGATGGCCATCCTATGGGGCACGGCCGGGGCGGTGGCTTTTCGTGGACTCCTGACGCTGGTGGCCGTATGGCTGCTGAAGATTCCCTTCTTGCAGCTGGTGGGGGGCGTATTGCTGTTGTGGATCGCCGTGAAACTGATGAAGGATGAAGAGGAGAAGCCGCATGAACACGCGGAAAGCCAGTCCTTCATCGCTGCGATGCGCACGATTATCCTTGCCGACGTGATCATGAGCCTGGACAACGTGTTGGCCATTGCCGGGGTGTCAAAAGGGAATTGGGTGCTCATCTTCATCGGTTTGGCTGTCAGCATCCCGCTGGTGGTCTACGGCAGCAACTTGCTCTCCGGGTTGATGAAGCGCTACCCGATTATCATCGCTGCGGGCGCGGCCATCCTGGGATGGACGGCGGGCGAAATGATCATCCACGATCTGGAGCGCCTCGTCACCCTGCCCTTCAATTGGCTGCCCGTTGTCAGCGCCCTTGCCGTCGTGGCGTGGGGGTACCTGACTAAGCGCCGGGAAGCTGCCGTGAACCCCGATTCGGAGTGAGGGGCCTCTTTCCCGGCGCTTCCGAAACCACGGCGCACGCGTTTGGAGGCAGATCCGGGCCACCTGCACGGATGTTCCCGGGGGACGCGCATACCTCTTAAGTAAAGGCGGTGCGGAAAAGGGGCAGCGTTTCGTGGGGTGGTCTTTCGTTTCAACGCATCGCCGTATGTTCCGGATGAGCGGATGACGGAATCGCCAGCGCCGACCCGTTGGCCCCGGTATGTCGCGGTGGTGGTGGGCAGCTTGGTTGGACGGCGGGGTGTTGGGCTTGGCGTTGATCGCCCGCTACCTTTGGGGATGGGACATCGGTCGCAGCGTGTAGTGCTGTACGGATTTGTTGGGCCGTAGGACGCCCAATCTGCCGTTCGGCCAGGCGGATGTCCACACGAGGGGCCGGCATCCCTGCATACCGTGAACATGCATGAATGTTACCGGAAAGGAGCGGATGTGCGAATGTACGGACCGCCTCCGGTGCCGCCGTACCGCTTTTCCTTGCAAGTGGGGATCCCACCGATCTTGCCGGTTCGTGAGCCGGCTCCACTCCGCCGGGATTCCACGAGCCGGGAGTCGACGCGCGAATCGATGCATGACGAGCCGAAAAGGAAGGAATCCTGCACGCGTTCGTCAGGGTATTCGCACCACTTCTACAAGCCCTTTCTCCTCCATGCCCAGCGCATGATGCGGCGGCGCGTGGAAGTGGGAACGACGTCGTGCAAGCTTGTGGGCGAGCTGCGTGGCGTCTTTTCGGACCACCTTCTCCTCGTGGTGGATGGAAGGGAATGTCACGTTCGCGTGGAGCAGATCGTGTACATCACGCCGGCCAATTGAATGCACGGCCTTGCGCGAGAAAAGTGGGCGCGCCAGCAAAAAAACCCGCCGCGACGGCGGGTTTTTGGCGATCGGCAACTCTTACGACGAGATTTGCGAGGTATAGGGACCAATCCAGCACCTGCGGAAGTCGTCTTCGTTGATCTCGATCACTTCGTCGGCATATTTCTTCAGTTCGGAGCGTTGTCCTTCCGGAAGGGCAATCTCGACAATCTTCCCCGTCTTGCGCACCTCTTCGATTACCCGTTTGTAGTCGCTGTCCGCGCTGAGCAGGACAGCCGTGTCGTAGCTGTTCATGTACGCACCGACGATCATGTCGGTTGTGAGATTGACGTCGGTCCCTTTTTCTTCTGCCCAGTAGGTGCTGGCATCCATCGGGTCGAACGTGTGTCCGGGGATCGGGTGTTTGACCAGTTTTCCGGTGACCACCAGAAACCGGGGTTTGTACTTCAAGGCGGTGATAATTCCCTGCTGCTGCGGTTCGTCAACGGTGTAAAAATAGGTTCGCATCAGATGACGGCCCGGCCGCTTGTTGACGAGGAGATAGGCCAGTTTTTCCAGGTCGACTTTCGGGTTTTGCTGCAGGTAGTGCCGGCACGTGTGATAAAAGTTGTTGCCGTCAATAAAGATCATGACGCGTTCCATCGGGTCACCTCCGGATAAAGAGAGAAGGCCAGACCGTGGCTGACCTTCCGAACGGATAGGTCTGGCTGGTATGCCGTAGCATACCAGCCTTTTCATATTTTATCCCGCTTTGCGGGGAGAAATACGGTCATGGGGGCACTTCTATTTTACACGAATCCCTTTCACGACAAAAGTCTTGCTTAGTCGGCAGGATGCGACAGCGTGACGAGCAGGCGGCCGTCATGATCGTAAAGGCCGTCGTGGTCGGCGTGAACGTAGCCGTTGCCGTGCCAGACGAAGAAGTGGAGAATGGCGTCCAGGAGGGTCCAGGCCCCTTCGTCGGCCTCCGTCAAGTCGCGGGGCAGCGAAACGCGCACAAGCTGCCGGGTCTGCGCCACCACGGCTCGGGCCTGTTCCGCGGCGTCCGTCGGGGGCAGGGCGTCGAGGGACGCCCGAAGGGCCTTCAGCTCTACAGCCAGGTCCTCGTCCTCCGGGGTCAAGCGCGTGAGGGTGAAGGGATCGCGATCGGGCGCGTGGTACACGGCGGCTTCCGTCCAGTCACCGGACGCGGCCTCGGCATCGTCGGGACCGGGCCAGACGCCAAAATGAAACCCTTCGTCCGCCAGTTCCTGATAGAGGCGGACGAGTGGGGGGAGATAGTCGCACAGGACGAGCACGCGCAGGGTATAGGCCATGGCGGTTCCTCCCACGGTAGGCGGTGCAATCCCATTCGCGATCGGGATACCGTTTTCCCTATTGTAGCGCGTTTTCCCCCCCAAGGCGATACCAGCGAAAGAAATCGCAAAAAATGAGATTAAGCGTGAGAAAAACCGAGAAAAAATGGCGATCTGCCCAGACTCCCTTTGTCCATGAAGGAAAAATACATAGTGGTTCCTTTTGCGGAGCACAATGGGTTATGGCACTATTGAAAGTGGTTGTTAGCACTCAATGACTCCGAGTGCTAACAGGCGTTACATAACCACGCCAGAAGGAGGAGTGCCCATGCTGAAGCCACTCGGCGACCACGTGGTGGTGGAACCGAAAGAGCGCGAGGAGAAGACACAAAGCGGCATTGTGTTGCCGGAGACCGCGAAGGAGAAACCGCAGGAAGGCGTTGTTGTCGCGGTGGGCAACGGCCGCATCGAAAAAGGGGAACGCATCCCGCTGGAAGTGAAAGTGGGCGATCGCGTCATCTTCTCCAAGTATGCGGGTACGGAAGTGAAGTACGAAGGGAAAGAGTACATCATCCTTCGCGAGAGCGATATTCTCGCCGTCGTCCAGTAACGGACACGCATTCCACCTTGGAAATCGCCGTGAGAAGGGGGATGACTGATGGCCAAGCAAATTCGCTTTGGTGAAGACGCCCGCCGGGCCATGCTGCGCGGGGTTGATTACCTGGCCAACACGGTGAAAGTGACGCTGGGTCCGAAGGGTCGCAACGTTGTTCTGGAGAAGAAATTCGGTGCTCCGCTCATCACCAACGACGGTGTGACCATCGCCAAGGAAATCGAGCTGGCCGATCCGTATGAAAACATCGGCGCCAAGCTGGTGAAGGAAGTGGCCACCAAGACCAACGACGTGGCCGGCGACGGGACGACCACGGCGACGGTCCTGGCCCAGGCGATGATCCGTGAAGGGCTGAAGAACGTCACGGCTGGCGCCAACCCGATGGCCATCCGCCGCGGGATTGAAAAGGCGGTCAACGCGGCTGTCGAGGAGCTGAAGCGCATCGCCAAGCCGATTGAGGGTCGCAAATCCATCGCCCACGTGGCGTCCATCTCCGCGGCCGACGAGACGATCGGCGAACTGATCGCCGACGCCATGGAAAAGGTGGGCAAGGATGGCGTTATCACCGTCGAGGAGTCCAAGGGCTTCACGACGGAACTGGAAGTCGTCGAGGGGATGCAGTTTGACCGCGGCTACATCTCTCCGTACATGATCACCGATCCGGACAAGATGGAAGCGGTCCTCGACGATCCGTACATCCTGATCACGGATAAGAAGATCTCCGCCGTGCACGACATCCTTCCGGTGCTGGAAGCGGTTGTGCAAACCGGCAAGCCGCTCCTCATCATCGCTGAGAACGTGGAAGGCGAAGCCCTGGCCACCCTCGTCGTCAACAAGCTGCGCGGCACGATGAAGGTTGTGGCGGTGAAGGCTCCGGGCTTCGGCGACCGCCGCAAGGCCATGCTGCAGGACATCGCCATTCTGACCGGCGGCGAAGTGGTGTCCGAAGAGACGGGCATGGACCTCAAGAACGTCACCCTGCGTCAGCTGGGTCGTGCGCGCCAAGTGAAGGTCGACAAGGACAACACGATCATTGTCGACGGCGCGGGCGACAAGGCGCAGATCGAAGCGCGCATCAAGCAGATCCGCAAGCAAATCGAGGAAACCACGTCCGACTTTGACCGTGAAAAGCTGCAAGAGCGCCTGGCGAAGCTGGCCGGCGGTGTGGCGGTGATCAAGGTCGGCGCGGCTACCGAGCCGGAAATGAAGGAGAAGAAGCTGCGCATCGAGGATGCCCTCAACGCGACGCGCGCGGCGGTGGAAGAGGGTATCGTCTCCGGCGGCGGTACGGCCCTGGTCAACGTCATCCCGGCTGTGGCCAAAGTGGAAGCCGAAGGCGACGAGAAAACGGGCGTGCAAATCGTCCTGCGCGCGCTTGAGGAGCCGGTGCGCCAGATCGCCGAAAACGCCGGGTTTGATGGCTCCGTCGTTGTCGAGCGCTTGAAGAAGGAGCCGCTGGGCATTGGCTTCAACGCGGCGACGGGCGAGTGGGTGAACATGATCGACGCCGGTATCGTCGATCCGGCCAAGGTGACGCGCTCGGCGCTGCAGAACGCGGCGTCCATCGCGGCCATCTTCCTGACCACGGAAGCGGTCGTGGCGGACAAGCCGGAGAAGAAGGAAGGCAACAACAATAACGCCAACATGCCGGACATGGATTTCTGATCCGGCGTGAACCAACCGGACGACCCATCGTGGAGCCTGTCCCCCAGGGGGACAGGCGTTTTTTTTTCGCGGGGAAAACCCGCGCGTTACCGCCGAGCCTCGTTTTCCCGTCGCGCCGACACCGGATGCGCCCATTCGCGTGGCGTTGGGGCGGCGTTGCGCCGCCAGGCCGACAATTTGAGCAGGGCCCAGACGAGCCGTTCGCGGGCCAGGCAAAGGTCGTCAGGCATAACCCCTTCCCAGGCCATGTCCGGGCGGATCTGGAACCTTTCGGCCGCGCGATGGGCTGCTTCGTCCAGCTTGATCAGGGCGGTGGCCACGGCTTGCCGCAGGGCCAGGTAGTCAACCACGGGTTTGTCCAGGACAGGAGCGTGCTCGCCGACGGTGCGGAACGCGCACCGCAATGTGGGAACGTACACGGAAGCCCCTCCTTTGCCGGGGTTCAGCTTCAGTTTTCCCGCCGATCCGGGTTCCCATCCACGGTTACCCACGTCTCGTTAGCACTCATCTTGATTGGCTGCTAAGAATTTGTTGACATATTCCCTAATCCTTATGTAAAATTAGAGGTGTGCCGACCCATTCGTGCATGGGATTGCCATCCACGATCGATCGCCGCACCGGTTGAAGCAACGCACGAGAAGCGGTCGGCGCCCCCCTCAGCGTTCGGTTCTTGCTGATGCGCGGTTGCTTCTTTCAGACCAAACAAACACCGGTTTGGAGGGAGGAGGTAAACCATGGGCAAAGGCAAGATTCGAATTGCCATTGCTGGGGTTGGGAACTGCGCCAGTGCGCTGCTTCAAGGGATCGAGCTGTATAAAAACGACCCCAGTCTGAAGGACGACCCAATTGGCTTGATGCATTATAATCTGGGCGGGTATGAGCCGGGCGACATTGAAGTGGTGGCTGCCTTCGACGTGGATGCGCGCAAGGTGGGCAAGCCGCTGAAGGAAGCCATCTTCGCCAAGCCCAACTGCACGAAGGTGTTCTATCCGAACTTGCCGGACTATCCGGTGACCGTGCAGATGGGGCCGGTGCTCGACGGTGTCTCCGAGCACATGAAGGATTATCCCGAAGACGATACCTTCGTTGTGGCGAAGGCCGAGCCGGTCGACGTCGTGAAGGTCCTCAAAGAGAGCGGTGCGGAGATCCTGATCAACTACCTGCCGGTGGGTTCGGAGCAAGCGGCGCGTTTCTATGCCCAGGCAGCACTGGATGCGGGCGTGGGCTTCATCAACGCCATTCCGGTGTTCATCGCCTCCGATCCGGAGTGGGCGCGCAAGTTTAAGGAGAAGAACATCCCGATCATCGGCGACGACATCAAGTCCCAGGTCGGGGCGACGATCACCCACCGCGTGCTGACCAAGCTGCTGGAAGACCGCGGTGTGAAGATCACCCGTACCTACCAGCTCAACTTCGGCGGGAACACCGACTTCCTGAACATGCTGAACCATGCCCGCCTGAAGTCGAAGAAGAAGTCCAAGACCCAGGCGGTTACGTCGGAGATGGCCGTGGAACCGGACAAGAAGAATGTGCACATCGGCCCGTCCGACTACGTGCCGTGGCTGAACGACAACAAGATCGCGTACATCCGCCTGGAGGGTCTGGGCTTCGGCAAGGTGCCGATGGAGCTGGAGGTCAAGCTGTCCGTGGAGGACTCGCCCAACAGCGCCGGTTCGATCATCGATGCCATTCGCTGCATGAAGCTGGCGCTCGACAACAACGAGGGCGGTGTCCTGGAGGCGATTTCCGCGTACACCATGAAGTCTCCGCCGGTGCAAATCACCGACAGCGTGGCGAAGCAGAAGGTCGAAGAATTTATCCGCGAGCGGTCCAAAGCACCGGTGGCGTAACGTGCGGGCCGTGGTGCTCGCCGCGGGGGAGGGGCGACGGCTTCGGAGCGTCCATCCGGGGCCAAAGCCCCTCTTTCCGCTCTTGGGCCTACCGCTTATCGTTCGGACCTTCTGCACGCTGCGCGAAGCGGGGATTACCGACATTGTCGTGGTGCTGGGGCACCGCGGCGACGAAGTGCGCGAGGCGCTTGGCGACGGCGCGCGATGGGGTGTGCGCCTGACGTATGCCGAGTGCCCCGATTGGGAGAAGGGCAACGGGGCGTCGGTGCTTGCGGCGGCGCCGCATGTGGCCGGCGAGCGGTCGTGGCTGCTGCTCATGGCCGACCACCTGGTGACACCGGAGCTGGTGAAACGGGTGGCGGAATGCGCACCGCCGGAGGGGGGCGTTGCCGTCGGGGTTGACTTCAATCCGGGGCGCGTTCCGGACCTCGATGAGGCGACAAAGGTGCAGACCGATCGGCTGGCGTCGTACGCCGAGACGGCTGCTGCCGCGGCGCCTGCAGCGAACGCCGTGGCGACCGCCCGCGGGGTCCGGCCGGCGGTGGTGGCCATCGGCAAAGACCTGACCGCTTTTGACGGTGTGGATTGCGGCGTGTTTCATGCCACGGGCGGGCTATTGGACGCCCTCCGGGAATGCGCGGCGGAAGGGCGGCATACGCTGTCGGATGGTGTGCGTCGCCTGGCCGCGGCGGGACGGGCCCTGGCCTGCGACATTGGCGACGCCCGTTGGTGCGACGTGGACGATCCGGCGGCGGTGCGTTATGCGCGGCGCATGCTTCTCGAGCAGCTGCCCACGCCGCGCGATGGCCTCATCTCGCGCCACCTGAACCGCAAGCTGTCGGTGCCCATCAGCGCATTCCTCGCGCGCTTTGCCGTGACACCCAACCAGCTGTCGTTTGCGACGTTCCTTTTGACCGCGCTGGCCGCCGGCCTGTTCGCGGTGGGGGCGTTTGCCGCAGGGGGCGTCGTGGCGCAAGTGGCGTCGGTGCTGGACGGTGTCGATGGGGAGATCGCGCGCTTGAAATTCTTGCGGTCGCGCTTTGGCGAGCTCTTCGACGCCATCCTCGATCGCATCGGCGACGGGCTTCTCCTCGCCGGACTTACCTACGGCACATACGCGGCCACGGAGAGCCGTTGGGCCCTGCTGTTCGGCGCCTTGGCGCTGATTGGCTCGCCGCTGTCGATGATGATCAAGGACCGCTATCGGGCGATGACCGGTGACCTCTACCGTCCCGATGTTCATGACGGCTGGGTACGGTACCTTTTGGCCAACCGCGACGGCAGGATGTTTGTCCTGTTTGTCGGCGGGGTGTTTGAGCTGGGGCTGGCCACGCTGGCCGTCCTCGCCCTTACGAGCCTGACCCAAGCCGTTGTGCGCCTGATACGGATAAGGAAATTCCTGTAAAGTGGCTATTGGCGGGGGGAGCTGGGCAGGCTAATGGCTTGTAGGGAGGGGACGGCATGTCGCGGCAAGCCTGGCTCCTCGTCGCCATCAGCGGCCTGTATGTCGGCGCCACAGCGCTGTCGAACACCTTCGTCAACGCGTACCTGTGGAAGCTGGAACGCAAGTTTGCCACCCTCGGGTGGTTCAATTTGGCCCAGTCGGTCGCCATGGGACTGGCATTTGTCACGGCGGGCTATCTCACCAACCGCTGCGACCGTGTATGGGCTTTGCGCCTGGGAATGCTGGCCCATGTGGCCTTTTACCTGACCGTGCTTCAGCTTGAGCGGCACGCGCCGGCCTATGCCCTCCCCCTTGGCCTGCTTTTGGGGGTGGGCATGGGCTTTTTCTGGTTTGGCTACAACGTGATTTTGTTTGACGTGACCGATCCGGAAAACCGTGACCGTTTTAACGGTACCAACGGTCTCGTTATGTCGGCTATGGGCATCGTGGCACCTCTTGTGGGTGGCTGGCTGATCGGGCGCGAAACCTTTGCCGGATACCGTTGGGTGTTTGGGCTGTCGCTCTGCATCTTTGCGCTGGCCACGGTTCTCAGCGGTCTTCTGCGTCCCCGCGCCGACGCCGACGGGTTTCACTTAAGGCCGGTATGGCGTGCCTCGTGGTCGCGGCATACGCGCTGGCACGCGGTGATAGTGGCCATGCTCCTGGAAGGCCTGCGCGAAGGGGTCTTTGCCTTTCTGGTGGGCGTGCTGGTCGTTGTGGCCACGGGAAGTGAGTGGCGCCTCGGGCTCTATGCCACCCTTTCCTCGCTGGTGTCCCTCGCGTCCTATGGTGTGGTGGGACGCTTTGTAAAGCCGCACCGGCGCCGGCAAGCGGCTCTCGTGGGCAGCCTGCTGGCGACGGCCTCCGTGCTCCCGCTTTTGGCCGAGGTTTCCTTTGCCACGCTGGTGGTCCTCGGCGTCGGTACGGCGATCGCATACCCGTTGTTCATTGTTCCCGTGACCTCGACGGCCTTTGACGTGATCGGCGCCGCCCCGCACGCGGTGCGCGATCGTACCGAGTACGTGGTGATGCGCGAACTGGCCCTCAACGTTGGGCGCGTGCTCAGCGTGGCGGGGTTTCTGCTGCTCGTGGCCTGGCGCGAGACGCTGACGCTCCTTGCAGCCTATCTGGCGCTGACCAGCTCGGCGCTCGTCGGAGCCGCGCTGTGGATGGGCCGAAGCGAACCGGAATGGAAGGCGAAGGAATGAAAGAGGGCGGAAACGCGATGTTTCCGCCCGGAGGTGATCCGTTACCGCAAACCCCGCAGCGGGGCCGTCGCCGTCCGCCCGATGTCGCGGATCAGGTCGGCAACGTCGTTGACGACCATGCGGGCCATCGTACCGTCGCCCATGCGGTTGGCGATATCCCGGGTGCGCCGCACGAGTTTTGGATCCGCCGTCACGTACACCCGGTACTGGGCCGGAACCACGGAACGCACATTTTTGTGAACGTTCCGTTCCATGGTTCGCACGTCGCCCGCATTTCGGAACGGCCGCGCAGGCTCAATGCCGATGACCACGTTATTGCCGGAGATGAGGACTGTGGCGTTCTGCACTCCGCGCACGCGTTCGGCGACCGCGTCAACGCGGCTGGCCAACTGCCGGTTGGTGAGGGCGGTGGCGCCGTCGGGACCGCTCCGGTTGGCCCAGGGACCGGTCCGCGTTCCGTACGGGGCGACGGACCAGTCGTTTCGGTCATACATCAGGCCGTCGCGCATAAAGGAACGACTGGTGTACGGGGACGCACGGTCCGGGGCGGCGGGCCCGGGGATCATGCGCTCGTTGGCCGTGTACGGTGCCGTGCGCATGTCCGCGTTCGGGCGGGTGTCGGGCGGCGCCGCTGTTTGGCACGCCGCCAGCGTCCCGGTCAAGCCGGCAAGCACGGCAAGGGTCAACAGCTTTTTCAAGCGGATTCACCTCCACGGTTAGTGTGGCTGGCGGCGCACGGACGTTATGTGTGGAAAGGGCCGCATGGGCACCCAGCTCTTCACACGCCCTGGCATACAAGCTGCAGGCTTCTCGGAGGAACGTTAACGACTGATGGACGAAAACACGATCGGAAACGGGAAAGCGGATGAGCGAGGATGAACGGAAGACGAATGGGAGCAGCGGTTTGCGCCGCCCTCACAATGGTGCTTGCGTGGATCGGCACTGCGGCCGCTGCGGCAGATGGACGGCCTTTTCTCCCCCTCGTCCCCTGTGATATTCTGGTGGATGCCGGTCATGGCGGCATCGACAGCGGGTGTGTGGTGGGCAGCGTTGAGGAGAAAGATGTCAACCTGGCCCTTGCGATGGAGTTGGGCAATCGCCTGCGCGCGTTGGGGTACCACGTTGTGCTGACCCGCACCACCGACCGGGCCCTGTCCGACGACACACCGGAAACCGGACGGGGACGCCACGCGCGCGATTTGCTGCAGCGTAAGCGTTTGGCGGATGCGCTGCGCCCTCTGGTGGTCATCAGCCTGCACGCCAACTGGGCGAAAAGCGAATCCACACGCGGTGGGGAGGTGCTGTATCCGGCAAACGGGCAAAGCCTCATGTTGGCCACGCTGCTTCAGGAAGCGCTGAACCGGCATTACGGTTTGGTGCGGCGCCCTGTACCTGCGCGCACATACTTTTTGCTCAATGCGGTACGAAGCCCAGTCGTGATTGTCGAAGCCGGGTATTTGAGCAACCCGGAGGATCGCCAGCGGCTTGCCTCTCCGGTTGAACGGACGCGCTTGGCCGAGGAATTGGCTGGTGCTATCCACCAGTTTTTGCTTGTCTTCCCAAATGTGCGCCCACGCTAACCAGACGATCAAGGCGTGTGGCGAGGGACAGTGAGGGGGGATGGAGAGTGGAACTGCCCCAGTCCTTTGAAGAGCGCATGGCCCGATGGCTCGGGGCGGAGTACCCGGATTTTCGCCAGGCGCTGGAGGCCGAAAGCGTGCACGGTCTGCGCGCCAACCGTCTGAAGGTGACCCCGGAGGCGCTGGCGGCGCGCCTGCCCTTTTCCCTCGAGCCGGTTCCGTGGGCCCCCGATGGTTTTGTGTACGGTCAAGGAGAACGGCCTTCCCGGCATCCATATTATTTTGCCGGCCTGTACTACCTTCAGGAGCCGAGCGCCATGCTCCCGGCCACGCTGCTCGACGTTCGGCCCGGCGAGCGGGTTCTCGACTTGTGTGCGGCCCCGGGCGGAAAGGCGACGCAGTTGGCTGCTGCCTTGGGCGGCCGCGGCTTGCTGGTGGTCAACGACGTGCATCCCAAGCGCATCAAGGCCCTCGTCCACAACCTGGAAGTGCACGGTGTCAAAAACGCCGTGGTGACGAACGACTATCCGGCCCATTTGGCCCGCGTGTTTCCCGCGTTTTTTGACAAGGTGCTCGTCGACGCGCCGTGTTCGGGGGAAGGCATGTTCCGGAAGGACCCGGCCCTCATAAACGAGTGGAGCCTGGAGCTGGTCACCTGGTGCATCCAGCAGCAAAAGGGCCTCTTGCGCCATGCCGCGACGATGCTCAAGCCGGGTGGGCGCTTGGTCTATTCCACGTGCACGTTTAACCCCGAGGAAAACGAGGCGATCATCGAATGGTTCTTGCGCCGTCATCCCGAATTTGAGCTCGTAGAGGTGCCACGGCAGCCGGGATGGGAGAGCGGTCGTCCTGATTGGGTGGACGGCGGCCGTCCCGAACTGGCGCGCTGCATTCGCCTGTGGCCGCATCGCGTACGAGGTGAGGGGCACTTTGTCGCTGTGCTGCAGAAGCGCGGGGATGCGGAAACCGCCGTCGATGCCGCTCGCGCGCAACGCACGGGGCCTCCGCCGCATTTGGGCAAGCAAGCCCTTGAGGTGACGCCGCCCGACCCGTGGATGGCGGAGGCGGTGGCTCGTTTCGAAGCGCGACACTTTACGCGCCCGGTGCTGACCGGTAACGAGCGGACACTGGTCCGGTTTGGGCGGCGTCTGTTCCTCATGCCGCCCAACCTGCCGGACTTGTCGGCGGTGCGCCTGGTGCGCCCGGGTTGGCTGATCGGCGATGTGAAGAAAGATCGCTACCGTCCGTCCTCTGCACTGGCCTTGGCCTTGTCCGTTGACGACGTGCAGCCGGAGCGGTGTGTCCACTTGCCTTCCGACGCGGACGAGGTGATGGCGTACCTGCGCGGAGAACCCCTCGCGCGCACCCTTCTTCCCGGCTGGAATCTTGTGACGGTTGACGGGTATCCGTTGGGTTGGTTGCGCCAATTGCCGGGCCGGCAGAAAAATCTCTACCCGGACGCCTGGCGCATAAAAAAAATCTAAGTATGTATTTTTCCTATAATAACAATAAATTACTATTGATATCGATATTTCGCTTGTTTATGCTAAAGACAGACCCCCTTGAAGAAGCGTTGAGTGTTGCCCACCACTTCTCCTCCTGAACGGTTGTTGCCGAATCCGCCTGTCCACGGTGACAGGCGCTTTTTTTGTCACCGCCAGTGGCAATTGCCCGTGTGCGGAATTCGTGTCAGAATGGAATACGGTGGAGCCGTCAACCGAACGAGAAGGGAGGTTGCGGGGTGGAACCCATTGATGATGTGGCCAAGTTGGCCAAGGCGCTAGGCCATCCCATCCGCGTGTGCATCCTTGACATGTTGCTGGCCAAACGACGGTTTTGCGGTGACTTGGTGGCCCTCCTGGGCTTGGCACAGTCTACGGTCTCGCATCATCTGAAGATCTTGCGCGAAAGCGGCCTGGTCTTGGCCCAGGAGCAGGGCACCTGGGTGTGTTACGAGGTCAACCGCCAACGGCTTTACGATCTCCGGAACCACCTGGATCGGTGGTTGGCCGGTGAGAAGATGTGTGGCGGGTTCCCCCCGGAAATCGGGCGCCCCCGTTCGAATGCGTTACAACGGGACGGCGCGAAAGGAGGGAAACCGTGAGGGGCTGGGTCCTGATTGGATTGGCGCTCATGGTGACGTGTTTCTTGGTTGTGGCGGGCGGTGTGGTGGCCGTCTACGCCTTGGGCAACGCGTGGCTCGACGAACGCCAGCTTGACGCGGCCGAGGCGTCGGTGGTCTACGATATCGACGGCAAGGAAGTGGCCCGCTTGTACGTGCAAAACCGGGAGAAGGTTTCCCTTGACCGCATCCCGGACCACCTGAAAAACGCGGTCATTGCCACGGAGGATCGCCGGTTTTACGAGCATTACGGTGTCGACCTGTGGGGCGTGATGCGCGCGCTGTACAAGGACATTCTGGCCATGGAGAAGGTGGAAGGGGCCAGCACGATTACCCAGCAGCTGGCGCGCAACGCGTTCTTGTCGTATGAGAAGACGTGGCTGCGAAAAACGAAGGAGGCCATTTTGGCCTTTGCCATTGAACGCCGTTACTCCAAAGAAGAGATCCTCGAGATGTATCTCAACTACATCTACTTTGGGAACGGCGCCTACGGCGTGCAAGCCGCTTCGGAGCTCTACTTCGGGAAAGATGTCTCCGAGCTGACCCTCGACGAGGCGGCGCTGTTGGCCGGCATGCCCAAAGCGCCGAACCGCTACAACCCCTTTAAGAATCCCGAGGCGGCCAAGGAACGCCGCAATCTCGTCCTCCGGCTGATGGAGGAACAGGGGTATATCACCCCGGCCGAACGGAAACAGGCCGAACAGCAGCCCATCCACGTGGTCAGGCCGAAGAAGGAGCGCGAGCCGTACAACGCCTACCTTGACTACATTATCGAGGAAGCCGAGAAGCGTTACGGCATTACCGAAGAGGAGCTGCTTCGCGGCGGTTACCACATCTATACCAACCTGGTGCCGAGCATGCAGCGGGTGGTGTACGAGAAGTTCAGCGACGACTCGCTGTTCCGGTACAAAAAGCGCGAAAAGGAACCGCTGCAGGCCAGTATGGTCATCCTGAATGCCAAGACGGGCGGCATCGCCGCCATTGCCGGCGGTCGCGACTACGTGCGCAAAGGGCTGAACCGCGCCGTGGACATCAAGCGCGACCCCGGTTCGGCCATCAAGCCGCTCGTTGTGTATGCCCCGGCTCTTGAAGAGGGCTGGTCGCCGTACGATTTGTTGCCTGACAAGCCGATGACCTTTGGGCGTCAAAAGTACCAGCCGAAGAATTACGACCGCAGGTACCGCGGCCAAGTGACGATGATCGAGGCCGTGCGCATGTCGATCAACGTACCCGCCGTGTGGCTGCTGAACCAGATCGGGGTGGAGACGGGCTATCGGTATGGTCGGGCCTTTGGCCTCCCCTTGCCGGAAAACGTCGCCAACCCGGAACATTACTCCCTGGCATTGGGCAGCGGTGTCGGCGTTTCGCCTCTGCACATGGCGCAGGCGTACGCGGCATTGGCCAACGGGGGCGTATGGACCGAAGCCCACGCCATTCGGAAGATCACCAGCCACGACGAACAGCTGATCGTGGAGGCCAAACCGGATACCCGCCGGGTGTTGTCCCCCAAATCGGCGTACTACATGACGGAAATGCTGCAGGAGGTCGTTCGCTCCGGGACGGGGAAATCTGCCTACTTCGGCCGCCCGCTGGCCGGCAAGACCGGAACCACGCAAAATTCCCGCGACGCGTGGTTCGTCGGCTATACGCCGACATGGGTGGGGGCGGTGTGGACCGGATTTGACAAGAACGTAGAAGGTGTGGAAATTAACGGGGGGAAAACGGCGGCGCCCATTTTCCGGGCCGTGATGCGTGAGGCGCTGCGGGGAACGAAATGGGAGGACTTCAAGCGCCCGGAAGGCACCAAGCCGCTGAATCCGCCCGTGGCGCTCAAGCCGGTAAGCGGCCTTACCGGAGAGATCAAGGTGACGCCGAATCTCACGGTCCACATCACCCTGCGCTGGACGCCCTTCGACGACAAGCGCGTGCGCTATCGCGTGTACGAGCTGACGTCCGATGGCCGGCGGATCGCACGGGGCGAGACCGGTGGCGGCGTATGGTCGTACGAGACGCCCACCATACAGTCGGAATACCGATTTGAAGTGGTGGCGGTGAATCCGGAGACCAACAAAGAGGGGCCGCCAGCCGGGCCGATCACGCTGTCGCTCGCGCCCTTCTTGGCTCCGGACGGCACCTTGAAGCCGCCAGCGCCGGAGATGCCGAGCGATCAACCGCTGCAAGAAGAGGACCAACCGGCAGAACCGGGCGACAATCTGCAGCCGTCACCGGGGCAACCGTCGCCGGGGCTGGGTCGGTCGCCCGGTCAAACGCAGCCCCAACAACCGCCGAATCAACCGCCGTCAACTCCCCCGGAGAATAAGAGCGGATTGTTGCCCAAGCCCGGAAACCCGCCGCAACCCCCGGGCACGGGCACCGGCGGATCTCGGGAAAGCCGCTCGGAACGGTCGAGGGATTCGCGTGTCTTGCAGGACACGCACGGGTAGACAAGCGGTCGGCTCCGTGATAAGATGAGAATACAATCCAGCGTTGACAACGATAGAGGAAGGCGCGTAGAAGCAGGTGCCTGTCGCTGCGGCGACGGGTGAAAAGGGAAGTCCGGTGCAAATCCGGCGCGGACCCGCCACTGTGAGTGGGGAGCGAACCGCGAGCAGCCACTGCGACAACGGTCGCGGGAAGGCGCGGGGAGCGAGGATCCACGAGCCAGGAGACCTGCCTGCTTCGACGGCACCTTTAACCTACGGGATCCTAGGGAAAGGTGCTCGCATGGGACAACGCCCGGCTTTGTTGCGGGCAGCACGGCTTGTTGTTGCCTGGGCAACAATCGAGTGGGACGTGCGGTTTTGCGCATCCGTTGCGAGCCTATCCACCTTTCCCGGTTGGATAGGCTCGCTTTCGTTTGTGTGGCGGCGTGGACGGCCGAGAGGTGGGAGCGGCGGTCAGGTTAGTTCGACGGAAGATTAGGTATTATCAATTATTTGTAAAGATTTTTAACATAAAGGAAAAACATGGGCCACCTGGAGGTTAACCGGTGGCAGCGGGAAACCGGGAATCCGGGTGTGACGGCGAGGAAGGAGGAGGGCAGATGAGGGCAGAACGCGGAACTTCACATGGCAAGCTGCTTATCGTCGGTTTCGGTCCCGGAAGCCGTGCGCACATGACCGAACGGGCGCGGCAGGCGATCGAGGAAAGCGAGGTCGTCATCGGCTACAACACCTACGTTGACCTGGTTCGCGACATGCTGGCTGACCAGAAAATCATCCGCACGGGGATGACCGAGGAAGTGAGCCGGGCACGGGCCGCCGTGCGCGAAGCGAAGGCAGGCAAGACGGTGGCCGTCATCTCGAGTGGCGACGCTGGCGTGTACGGCATGGCCGGGCTGATCTTTGAGGTGCTGGTGGCAGAAGGCTGGCGGCCGGGGGAGAACCCCGACGTTGAAGTCATCCCGGGGATTTCCGCCGCCCAGTCGTGCGCTTCGCTCCTCGGCGCACCCTTGATGCACGATTTCGTCTGCATCAGCCTCAGCGACCACCTCACGCCATGGTCACTGATTGCCCGGCGTGTGGAACTGGCGGCCCAGGGCGATTTCGTCATCGTCCTGTACAATCCGAAGAGCGGTCGACGAACCCGGCAGATTGTGGAAACGCAACGCATCCTGCTCCGCTACCGCCGTCCCGATACGCCGGTGGGCCTGGTGAAGAGCGCCTACCGCCAGCGGCAGCGCGTGGCGATCACCACACTGGAAAACCTGCTCGACGAAGACATCGGCATGTTGACCACCGTGATCATCGGCAATTCCACCACGTTCGTCCATGCGGGGCTGATGATCACCCCGCGGGGGTACCAGCGCAAGTACACCCTCTCCCGCGACGAGCAGCCCCTCGCGCTCCACGAGCGATTGCGACCGGAGGCGGAACCGTGGTCGCTGGAGGCCCGTATCGGCGGGGAGCGGGACGCGACGGGTGGTGGAACGCGGGAGGCCGCGGCCGCGACGGTACCGAACGGCTCCGCCGCAACCGTGGCGTTATCACCTGGAGCGTTCACCACCGCTTCGGACGAGCCGCGTACCGTGCTGGAGATGGCCGTTTCGCCGGGTGTAGCGAACAAGCGCTTTAGGCCGCACCAGCTCCTGCTCCTTGCCGAGCTGGCCGGCGAACGGGGCGAACTGGTGTACACGCCGGACCACTGCATCGTGCTGCGCCTCGCCGACGTGCCGGATGGGGAAGCCGTGCGCCGGCGGCTGGAGGCGGCGGGCCTGCGTGTGCTGCCCGTCGGCAACGTGGTGCGGGTGAAGGCGTGTGACTTTTGCGACGGCAAAAGGGCGGATTCCATTCCCTACGCCGAAGCGCTGGCCCGGCGCCTGGAGGGCCTGCCGGTAGAAAAGGAGCTGAAGATCGGTTTCAACGGCTGTGGCATGGCTTGCTACGGCGCGATACAAGAGGACATCGGCATTGTCTACCGGCGTGGAGCCTTCGACCTGTTTCTCGGGGGCAAGACCGTGGGCCGCACCGCTCACCCGGCGCAGAAGGTGGCCGAGGGCATCCCGCCGGAAGAACTGGTCGACCTGGTGGCACGCATCGTGGAGGCGTACCGAACCCATGCCCATCCCGGCGAACGCTTCCACAAGTTCTTCAAGCGGCGGGGAGCGGCGGGGTTCCGCTGGCAGTCCGATGTCGGAACCGCCCAGGCCGAAGCGCCCGTGTGCGGGGAATAAGGGGGCCGGAGCAGCCCGGAGGGGCAATGGGCTCAGGACGGTTACGGAGGAAGGAGGAGCGGAACGTATGAGCCATTCACTGGCATGGGCGGCGCCGCAGCGGCCGGGGGGCTTGGAAGGGGCGCGGAGATTTTTGGCGCAGGCGAAGGCGGAGCAAACGGCGGTCCTCTTTGTCGGGCATGGCAGCCGTGACCCGGAGGGCAACGCCGAGTTGTTGCGGTTCACGGCCGCCTTGGCCTCGCGCCTTTCTGTGCCCATTGTTGAGACGGGGTTTCTGGAACTGACGCGACCGACCATTGCCGAGGGGATCGCGCGCTGCGTTGACCGTGGGGCGGCGCATGTGGTTGTCGTGCCGATTAGCCTCTTTGCCGCCGGCCACGCCAAGCTGCACATCCCGGCGACCATCGACGAGGCCCGGGAGCGGTATCCGTCGGTGCGCTTCACCTACGCCCGTCCCGTGGGCGTGCACGATAAGGTGCTGGCCATCTTGCTCGACCGCCTGCGTGAGGCGGGCTTTTCCCCCGACGATCCCGATCGGGAGGAAACGGCGGTGCTGGTGGTGGGGCGCGGGTCGAGCGATCCCGACGCCAACAGTGATCTTTTCAAAATCAGCCGGCTGCTGTGGGAACGGACACGCGTGGGGTGGGTGGAGACGGCCTTCGCCGGCGTCACGGCGCCGCTTCTGGAGGAGGGGCTGGCACGCTGCGTGCGTCTGGGAGCCACACGCATTTTTGTCGTGCCGTATTTCCTGTTCACGGGTGTCCTGATCCGGCGCATGGCCGAGCAGGTGGCGGCCTTCGCCGCGCAGCATCCCGACCGGCAGGTTCGATTGGCGCGGTATTTCGGGCTGCATCCCCTCATCGGCGACATCCTCCTCGAGCGGGCCGAGGAGGCGCTGCGTGGTGAAGTGCGCATGAGTTGCGACCTGTGCGCATACCGGTTGGCCGCGAAAGCCGGCTCTTCCCACCATGCCCATGACCATCATGATCCCCATCCGCACCCTCACGGGGAGAGGGTCGCGGGAAAGGAGGAGGCCCGATGATCTTTGTGCTCGCCGGAACGAGCGATGCGCGGCAGCTTGCCGTGGGCCTGGTGCGTGCGGGCTTTCCCGTTCTCGCCTCCACGGCCACCGAAAACGGGGCGCGCGAGTTGGAGAAGGACGGCGTGGCGGTGCGGTGGGGCCGGCTCGATGAGCGAGCCATGGCTGCCCTGCTGAAAGCGCGCGGGGCGCGCCTTGTCCTCGATGCCAGCCATCCCTTCGCCGAGGAGGCGCACAAGACGGCCATGCGGGCGGCCGAGGCGGTGGGCATCCCCTACCTCCGCTACGAGCGGCCGTCGCAGGAGGACGAGGTGGCACACGATCCCCTCGTCACCGTCGTCGACTCCTATGAAGCGGCGGCGGAGGAAGCGCGCCGGCGCAAGGGAACGGTTTTCCTCACCACCGGAAGCAAGACGCTGACCTTGTTTGCCGAAAAGCTCCAGGGTGATCCGGCCATTCGCCTTGTCGTGCGCGTGTTGCCGACCGTGGAGAACCTGGAGCTGTGCCGTCGGCTTGGCATTGAACAAAAGAACATCATCGCCATGCAGGGACCCTTTTCCCAAGCCCTCAACCGCGCCCTGTACGAACACGTCAAACCGGACGTGATTGTCACCAAAGAGAGCGGGAAGGAAGGGTCGGTGACGGAAAAGTTCGGCGCGGCGCGGGAGATGGGCATTCCCGTCATCCTCATTCGCCGCCCGCGCCTTTCGTACGGCCGGGTGTACACCGCCTTCGACGCGGTGCTGGAGGCCGTCTCCCATTTCTATGGCAATCGGAGGGAGGGGCGATGAACCGCCTTCATCCCGGCAAATGGGCCTTGGCGCTCGGACTTGCCCTCTGGTGGGGGATGGGTGTTCCGTCTGAAGCGCACGCCATGCACATCATGGAAGGATTTTTGCCGGTGGAGTGGTGTCTCGTTTGGGCTGCGCTTTTTCTGCCCTGGTTTCTCGCCGGGCTGTATGCCGTCCGCAAAACCATCCGCCAACACCCGGAGCGCAAACTGCTCTTCGCCCTGGCCGGCGCCTTCATGTTCGTCCTTTCGGCGCTCAAAATCCCCTCCGTGACGGGCAGCAGTTCGCATCCGACGGGCACGGGGCTGGGCACGGTGCTCTTTGGACCTCTGCCGATGGCTGTCCTCGGCACCGTCGTCCTGTTGTTTCAGGCGCTCTTGCTGGCCCACGGCGGGCTCACGACCCTCGGCGCGAACGCCTTCGCCATGGCGGTTGTCGGCCCGCTGGTGGCCTACGGGGCTTACCGGCTTCTGTCACAACAACCCAAAGGTCGCAAAGCGGGGTGGTTTCTGGCGGCATTCCTTTCCGATCTGGTCACCTACTTGGTCACCTCCCTGCAGCTGGCGTTGGCCTTCCCCTCCCCGGTCGGCGGTGTGACGGCCTCCTTTTTGAAATTTGCCGGGATCTTCGCCGTGACCCAGATCCCGCTCGCCGTCAGCGAGGGGGTGCTCACCGTTCTCTTGCTGGATTGGGTTGCGAAGCACCCGCAACACGACCAACTTGAGGCGATAAGGGGGCGCCTCGAACAGGAAGGAGGAAGTGGGTGAGATGTCTCGCACCTCCATCCGATTCGGCATTGTCTTGGTTCTCCTGTTGGGATTCGGGCCGTTGTGGTGGGCCCGCGGCGCCGAATTTTCCGGGACCGACGAACGGGCGATGGAAGCGATCCGGTCCGCCGCCCCGGGCTATACGCCCTGGGTCCAGCCGTTGTTCGAACCCGCCGGCAGTGAAGTGGAAACCCTGCTCTTTTCCCTGCAAGCGGGGATCGGTGGCGGCATTCTCGGCTACGTGATGGGGTGGTACCGGGGGAGGGGGTCGACTCGGAAGGAGAACGAAGAAACCGGCGATGCGGGCACGACAGCTTGACGGTCTCGCGTATCTCAACCGCCTCACCCGCTGGTCTCCCGCCTGGAAAGCGGGATTTGCCCTCGCCACCCTCACGGTTTGCCTGGCCGGCGATTGCCTCGTCCAAGCCCTGATCGGCCTGTGGATGGGCGTGTGGACGGTGGGATACGCCGGCATTCCGCTCAAGGTCTACGTGCGCTTGCTGCTGTTGCCCGCCGCCTTTCTGGCGGCCGGCGCGCCGGCCTTTCTGCTCCACGTCTCCGCGCCCGGCGTCGCCCCCGGGACCGCGGGGGCCTTTCTCGCCGCGTGGACCGCTTTGGGGTGGGAATGGTCTGTGTCCCTCCAGGGACTCCAGGCTTACGGGCAAGCGGTCCTCCGGGCGATGGCCGCTGTCACGTGCCTGTACTTTTTGTTGCTGACCTGTCCGGTGACGGATCTTGTCACCCTTTTGCGCCGATGGGGCGTGCCGGCTGTGCTGACCGATTTGCTCAGCTGGACCTACCGGTTTGTGTTTGTCCTTCTCGAGGTTTCGGAACGGCGATACGTTGCGATGACGGCCCGGGGCGGATTTCCCGGGGGCCGGCGCTCGTTGCGGGACGCAAGCCGGTTGGCTGCCCACCTGCTCCAGGACGTGAAGTGGCAGTACTACCGCAGTTCATTGGGGCTGGCCTCCCGCAACGACACCGGCGTGTTTCGCGTCCTCCCCCGCTCTTATTGCCGGCCCGCGCCCCGCTACATGATGGAAGCGATCGCCGGGTTGGTCGTGCTTGCCCTATGGGTGCTCTGGAGGGGATGAACGGATGACGTGGATCTTGGAATTTGACGATGTGGACTTTGCGTACCCCGATGGCGAGGAAGTGGCGGTTTTCCGCGGCCTTTCCCTGCGCGTCCCGTCTGGAAGCCGCTGCGCGGTGCTCGGCCGAAACGGCTCAGGAAAATCCACCCTGTTTCTCCTCGCCAACGGGATTCTACGTCCGCAGCGCGGCACCGTACGGTTCCGCGGGACGCCTTTGCGGTACAGCCGCCGTTCCTTGGCGGCCCTGCGCCGCCGGGTGGGGTTGGTGTTTCAAGATCCGGAACAGCAGATCGTCGCCAACACGGTGGCGGAAGATGTGTCGTATGGCCTGTTCAATCTGGGCATTGCGGAAAACGAAGTTGCGCGGCGGGTCGAAAAAACCCTCGCGCGGTTCGGCCTGACGTCCCTGGCCGACCGGCCGATCCACCGGCTCAGCCTCGGGCAGAAAAGATGGGTGGCCCTGGCCGGGGTGATGGCCATGGAACCGGACGTGTTGCTTCTGGATGAACCGACGGCGTTTCTGGACCGTCCCCATGTATCCACCCTATTGGCTCACCTGGCGGAGATTCACCGCCAGGGGACCACCGTGCTCATGGCCACCCACGACGTCGACGTGGCGTTCGCCTGGGCCGATTGGATCGTGGTCCTGCATGCGGGGCGTGCGGTCCATGAGGGACCTCCGGGCGACCTGGCTTCGCATCCCAACGTGTTGCGACGGTATGGCCTGGGTGTTCCCCACGGGTATTGGTTGCGTCGCGCGTGGCGGGCGCAGGTTGCGGCGGATGCCGAGGCCGGCTCCGCCGAAGAGGACCTGGCGATCGTCCAATGGTTGATGAGCCTGGAAAGAACATCGGTGCATGCTTGAAGGAGGGACCGCCGATGGCGTTCAAGCCCCCGACCACACAGCCGAAGGAGATTGAAGCACGGAGTTTTGCCATCATCGCCGAGGAATTGGGACCCCACCCCTTTACCCCGGCACAGTTTTCCGTCGTCCAGCGCGTCATTCACGCCACCGCCGATTTCGAGCTGGGGAGAAGCCTCGTTTTCCACCCGCGGGCGATCGAGACGGGGATCCGCGCCATCCGCGCCGGCAAGCCGGTCATCGCCGACGTGCAGATGGTCCAGGCGGGCATCAACAAGGCGCGCTTGGCCCGCTATGGCGGGGAGGTGCGCGTGCACATCGCCGATCCCGACGTGGTGGAGGAGGCCAAGCGGCTGAACACGACGCGGGCCATTGCGGCCATGCGTAAGACGGCGCGGGAGACGGACGGGGCCATCTTCGCCATCGGCAACGCCCCGACGGCGCTTCTTGAGCTGATTCGCCTGATCGAGGAGGAAGGCGTGCGTCCGTCGCTGGTGATCGGCGTGCCGGTGGGGTTCGTGTCGGCGGCGGAGTCGAAGGAAGCGCTGCGCCAGTTGAGGGCCGACGTGCCGTATATCACGAACATCGGCCGCAAGGGGGGCAGCCCGGTGGCCGTGGCCATTGTCAACGCCCTGGCGCTCCTTGCCGACGTGCCCGATCACCGGGTGTGAGCGTACTGCGGAGGGAAGGGGGGAGGGGGCATGGCGATTCCCAGGGCAGGTGCTGACGAGACCACGGCCGCGTTGGGGAAGCGACGCGCCGCTGCCGGCGCGGGTGACGGCGGCGAGCCGTCGGCCAGACCGCTGCGACATGGCTACACCACGGGGGCCTGCGCCGCCGCGGCGACGAAGGCGGCGACGCTGGCGCTGGTGACGCAGCGGCCGGTGGCGGCCGTGACGATCCCCCTCCCCGCCGGCATCGAGGCGACTTTTCCGGTGGAAGACCTGTCCTACTCGGCCGACGCGGCCCGGTGCTGTGTGGTGAAGGACGCCGGCGACGATCCCGACGTCACCCACGGGGCGCGCATCTATGCCACGGTGGCGTGGCGGGATGAGCCGGGTGTCGACATCGATGGCGGGCCGGGGGTGGGGCGGGTGACGCGACCGGGCCTGCCGGTGCCGGTGGGCGAGGCGGCCATCAATCCCGTACCGCGGCGCTTGATCCGCGAGGCGGCGGAAGAGGTGCTGGCCGCCCACCGGGTGGGGCGCGGCGTGCGCGTGGTGATCTCGGTCCCCGGCGGCGAGGAGATGGCCCAGAAGACGCTCAACCCGCGCCTGGGCATCGTTGGCGGCATCTCCATCCTCGGCACGCGGGGCATCGTTGTGCCCTATTCCACCGCCGCCTACAAGGCCAGCGTGGCCCAGGCCATTCGCGTGGCCAAGGCCAACGGCTGCGACCATCTCGTCCTCACCACCGGCGGACGCAGCGAAACCTATGCTCGCGCCCGCTTTCCCCACTTGCCCGAGGTGGCCTTTATCCAAATGGGCGACTTCGTGGGCTTTGCCCTCCAGCACTGCCGCAAGCAAAACGTTGCCCGCGTTTCCCTCGTGGGGATGATGGGGAAGTTTTCCAAGGTGGCCTGCGGGGTGATGATGGTGCACGCCAAGAGCGCACCGGTCGATTTCGCGTTCTTGGCCCGCTTGGCCGCAGAGGCCGGGGCGCCGCCTGAGCTGGTCGAAGCGGTGCGCGCGGCGAACACGGCGAACCAGGTGGGCGATCTCATGCGTGAGGCGGGCTGCGCCGCCTTTTTCGCGCGACTGGCCGAGGCCATAAGCCGCCAGTGCCTGCGCCACGTGGGGGGTGGCCTGGTCGTCGAGACGGTGCTCGTGACGCTGGACGGCGAAGACCTCGGGAGGGCGGTTGTCGATGGAACAGAACCGACAAGTGGAACGGACTGACGCGTTCGGGGTGGGAACGGCTCCTGCGCAGAAAGGAGGGAAGGGATGCGGGAAGGGCGGGGCACAGCGCCGTGCCCCCATCCGCGTTCTCGGCATCGGTGCCGAAGGTCCGGCGGGCTGGAGCGAGCGCTACCGCCGGTGGACAGAGGAGGCCGACATCCTTGTCGGGGGCGAGCGGCAGCTGGCGTTCTTTCCGCAGTTTCGCGGGGAGAAGTGGGTGCTCAAAAACGGCCTCGGCGAGGTGGTGGAGCGGCTTTCCGCCCTGCCGCCGGGGCGGAAGGTCGTCGTCCTCGCCTCGGGCGATCCCCTCTTTTACGGCATCGGCGCGTATCTTGTAAGCAAACTGGGTCGCGAGCGGGTCGAGATCCATCCTCACCTCAGCGCGGTGCAGCTGGCCTTTGCCCGCATGGGGGAAACCTGGCACGACGCCGTGTTCGTCAGCGCGCACGGGCGGTCCCTCGACGGTCTGGCGGAGAAGGTGCAACACGCCAAGAAGGTGGCCATCCTCACCGACGACGTCAACACACCGGCCGCCGTGGCCCGCCATTTGCTTGCGGCTGGCGTTGACGGCTACAGGGCCTTTGTCGGGGAGAACCTCGGTGCCGCCGACGAGCGGTGCACGTGGTGGGACGACCTGCGCGCATTGGCCGAGGCCCAATTTGCCCCCCTCAATGTCGTCGTGCTGCTGCGGAAGGAGGCGAAGGCGACGGGAAAACGTGAGGCCTTCTCCGTGGCGGACGCCCGGCCGCCGGCGGCTGCCGGGCCTGCCGAACGTCCTCCAGCCGGAGTTCCGGATGCCTTCGCGTTCCTCGGCATCCCCGACGATGCCTTTGCCCAGCGCAAACCGGACAGGGGGCTGATCACAAAGAAGGAGGTGCGCGTGATTAGCCTGGCCGAACTGCGCATCCGGTCCGACAGCGTGGTGTGGGACATCGGGGCGGGCACCGGCTCGGTGGCCATTGAGGCGGCCGGATTGGCGCCGGAAGGACAAGTGTTCGCCATCGAGAAGAATGCTGAGGACGTGGCCAACCTTCGCGAAAATGTGCGCCGGTCTGGGCGGCGGGTAACCGTCGTCCACGGCACGGCGCCGGAAGGCCTCAACGCGTGGCCCGATCCCGACGCCGTTTTCATCGGCGGGACGGGGAAACAGATGGCGGCCATTCTCGATGTCGTGGCGACACGGCTCAAACCGGGCGGCCGCGTCGTGCTGAATGCGGCGACGCTGGAAAACCTGCACGAGGCCTACGCGGGGCTCGCCGCGCGGGGATTTGCGGTGGAAGTGCGCCTGGTGCAGGTAGCACGCTCGAAGCCGATCCTGGACATGACGCGTTTCGAAGGGCTCAATCCCGTGTTCATATTGACGGCGTACCGAAAGGGGGAACCCACATGACGCGCGTGGGAACGCTGTACGGCATCGGCGTCGGGCCGGGCGACCCGGAACTGATCACAGTAAAGGGGCTGCGCATCCTGCGCGAGGTCCCCGTGGTCGCCTATCCGAAGACGCGCATGGGCAAACCGAGCTACGCCTATGGCATTGTGGAGCGGTATCTCGATCCCCAGCGACAGGAGCTGCTCGGCCTCGTCTTTCCCATGACCCGTGACCGCGCCGTGCTGGAGGCCCAGTGGGAAGCGGTCGTCGCCCAGGTGTGGCGCGTGCTGGCCGAAGGGAAGGACGTCGCCTTTGTCACGGAAGGCGATCCCTATTTCTACAGCACGTTCATTCACCTCAGTCGGCTGATGAAGCGGCGCCATCCGGAAGTGGAAGTCATAGTCGTCCCCGGCGTCACGTCGGTAAACGGCGCGGCGGCGCGACTCGATCTGCCGTTGGCCGACGGCGACGAGCGGATCGTCGTCGTGCCGGCCACCGAGGACCTCACGGCGATGGGACAACTGCTCGATGCCTTCGACTGCGTGGTTTTCCTCAAGGTGGCCAAGGTTCTCGACGCGATCCTCGGCCTCTTGCGCGAGCGGGACCTCCTCGACAAGGCGGCGGTGATCACCAGGGCTACCGCGCCGGGCGCCGAGCGCATTGTCACCGACGTGGCCGCCCTCGAAGGAGAGGAGCTGGAATACCTGTCGCTGATGGTGGTGCGCAAATGACGGGGGCGAGGGGGAAGGGACGGGAAGGAAAAGTCTGGTTTGTCGGTGCCGGACCGGGTGACCCCGACCTGATCACGGTGAAGGGGCTGCGCATCATCCAGGAGGCCGACGTCGTCGTGTACACCGATTCCCTCGTCAGCGAGGCGCTGATTGCTCGGGCCCGCCCCGACGCCGAGGTGCTCAAGAGCGCGGGCATGACGTTGGAGGAAATCGTCGCCGTGCTTGTCGACCGCGCCCGCGCGGGGAAGGCGGTGGCGCGCGTGCACACCGGTGATCCGTCGGTGTTCGGGGCGGTGCTGGAGCAGATCGTTGCGCTGGAGCGGGAGGGAATTCCCTATGAGATCGTTCCCGGTGTCTCGGCCGTCTTCGCTGCTGCGGCCGCCGCGCGCGTCGAGTTGACCGTGCCGGAGGTGTGCCAGACGGTAATCCTCACCCGCGTCGAGGGGCGCACCCCGATGCCGAAGGGCGAACGGCTGCGCGACCTGGCCCGCCATGGCGGCACGCTGGCCCTCTTTCTGAGCGCCGCGCTGACGAAAGCGGTGACGGCCGAGCTGCGTGCCGCCGGGTGGCGCGACGACACGCCGGTTGTCGTGGTGTACAAGGCCACCTGGCCGGATGAGCGGATCATCCGTACGACCCTCGGGGAGCTAGATGCGGCCGTGCGTCGCGCCGGTATCCGCAGCCACGCCATGATTCTGGCTGGACAGGCCCTCGATCCGGCCCTGGCCCGTTCGGGCGCGTTTCGCTCGCGCCTGTACGATCCCGCCTTCACGCACGGCTTCCGCAAAGGAAAGGGGGAGGGGTAAGGATGGCGCATGCTGACCAACCGGCTGCTCGACCGTCCGCCGCGCCGGGTGCAACTGCGCACCACCGGCTACCGCCGGGCGGCGGCCTGCCCCATCGCCGCCTGGCCCTGGTGGCCATCACGACCCACGGCGCGGATATCGTGCGGCATCTGGCGGCGTCGTACCGGCACGATCCGGATGCCCCGGCCGTCGACGTCTTCTACATGAAAAAGCACGCCCGCGGCGACGAGGAGGGCAAAGGCTTCCGGCTGTTCGAGGGCTCGGTGCGCCGGCTGCTTCCGGACCTCTTTTCCCGCTACGACGGCCTGGTGCTCGTCATCTCCCTCGGTGCCGTGGTGCGCATGATCGCCCCGCTTCTGGCGGACAAGAAGACCGACCCGGCCGTCGTGGTCATCGACGACCGGGCCGAGCACGTCGTCAGCGTGTTGTCGGGCCACCTCGGCGGAGCCAACGTGCTAACGCGGGACATCGCGCGCCGTCTGGGCGCGCGGCCGGTGATCACCACGGCGTCCGACGTGCAAGGGACGATCGCTGTGGATCTCTTCGGCCGCCGCTTTGGCTGGCGCCTCGTCAACTGGGACAAGGTGACGCCGGTCAGCGCCGCCGTGGTCAACGGGGAGCGCATTGCCGTGGTGCAGGAGTCGGGGGAGCCGGACTGGTGGGAGCACCCCCACCCCCTCCCCCCGAACATTGCCGTGTACCGCTCGGTACGCGAGGCCCTCGCCGCCGGCGCCGACGCTTATCTCGTCGTGACGCACCGCCTGCTCGATCCCGACGAGGAGGCCGTCCTGGAAAACGGGGTCCTGTACCGTCCCCGTTCCATCGTTCTCGGCTTTGGCTGCAACCGCGGCACGAGTGCCGCGGAGATCGAGGGGGTAATTTACGATACGCTTGCCGAGCTGCGTTTTTCCGTAGACAGCGTGCGGAACGTAGCGACAATTGACCGGAAAAAGGACGAACCCGGCCTGATGACCGTGTGTGCCAAGTACGGCTGGCCCCTCGAGACCTACACACCGGCGGAGCTCAACGCTGTGCCCATTGCCCATCCGTCGGCGACGGTGTACCGCTACACCGGTGCCTATGGCGTGAGCGAGCCGGCGGCCAAGCGCTCGGCGAACACCGAGACCCTCGTGCTGGAGAAAAAGCGGTGCGGCAACTGCACGATTTCCGTGGCCCTCGTCGACTATGGCCCGCCGCGATGGGGAGCACCGGCTCGTGGGGCGGCAAGGATGGGAGAATCGGCAGGAAAGGAGGGGCCGCGATGACGAATGCGCAACCCCATGTCGAGCCGGCGGCTCATGGCGGTGCCGCCGGTGTCCACCGACCCCGCCTGGTCATCGCCGGTGTGGGCAGCGGGGTGGGCAAAACGACGCTGACCATCGGCCTGATGGCGGCATTCCAAGCGCGCGGCCTTGTCGTGCAGGGGTTCAAGTGCGGGCCGGACTACATCGATCCGACCTATCATACGGCCATCACCGGCCGCCCGTCGCGCAACCTTGACGTGTGGATGACCTCGCCCGCGGCGGTGCGGGAGATTTTCCTCCGCGCCAGTGCCGGCGCGGAACTGTCCGTGATTGAAGGGGTGATGGGCCTCTTCGACAGCAGGCGGGCCACCGACGACGAGGGCAGCACGGCGCACATCGCCCGCCTGCTTTCCGCCCCGGTGCTCCTTGTCCTCAACGCGGCGAGCATGGCCCGCACGGCAGCGGCCGTCGTCAAGGGCTGTCAGGCGATGGCCGAGGGGTTTGCCATCGCCGGCGTCATCGCCAACCAGGTGGGCAGCGCCGGTCACGCCCACCTCATCCGCGAGGCAGTGGAGGGCGTGTGCGGTGTGCCGGTTGTCGGCTACCTGGTCCGTGACGCGGCGCTGGACATTCCCGAGCGGCACCTCGGCCTTATTCCAGCCGTCGAGCGGGGCGAGCTGACCCCGTTGTTTGCCAGATTGGCCGAGCGCATCGCGGAAACGGTCGACCTTGACGCCGTCCTCGCCCTGGCCCGGTCGGCCCCGCCCTTGCCGAACGAACCGCCGTGCCTCTTTTTCCCTGCGGCACGTCCCAGCGGGACACCCCGCGCGCGCATCGCCGTGGCGCGTGATGCGGCGTTCAATTTCTACTACCCTGAAAATCTCGAGCTGCTCGAGCGTTGCGGCGCCGAGCTGGTTTTTTTTCGCCCGACGTGCGGGGAGCGGCTTCCGGAGGACGTCGACGGCCTGTACATCGGCGGCGGCTTCCCCGAGGTTTATGCCGCCGAACTGGCGAAAAACCACGCCCTGAAGGCCGACATCCGCCGCGCAGCGGCCGCCGGCATGCCGGTCTTCGCCGAGTGTGGCGGCTACCTGTACCTGTGCCGATCGGTCACCACCACCGACGGGCAAACGCACGAGATGGTCGGCCTGATCCCGGCTCGCGCGCGCATGCAGGAGCGTCTTGCCGCCCTTGGCTATCGCGAGGTGTGTGCCGTACGCGACACGCCGCTGTTGGCCGCCGGCGAGACGGCGCGCGGCCACGCGTTTCACTATTCGGTGCTCGAGCCGGAGCCAGACGCCGTCGACACCTGGCCCCATGCCTATCGTGTCCGGTCGCGCTTCGGTGCGCGCACAGAAGGCTATGCCAACGGTTCGGTTCTCGCCGGCTACACCCACCTGCATTTTGCTTCCCACCCGCGCATCGCCGAGCGCTGGGTGACCGCGTGCGAGGCGTTTCGGCGCCGCCGCAGACAAGCGGGCAGGTAACGCTTTACGCACGGAACCGCATTTCTACCCACGGGAAAACGGGGGCGTTGACCCGTTGGGCAAGCCGCGCGAAATTTGGCGTAGACTTGGAGGGGAGGGAAAGCGAAAACCAAAAGGGAGGGAGAACCGTGGGTGCAAGCGGCAAAACGGCGCTGATTACTGGAGCGTCTAGCGGCATTGGCTACGAGTTGGCCAAGTTGTTTGCCCGCGACGGGCACGATGTCGTGCTGGTGGCGCGCGGCGAGGAGAAGTTAGCGGCTGTGGCCGATGAACTGGAGCAACGCTATGGGGTGAAGGCTGTCGCGTTGGCAGTGGATCTGGCCCGCCCCGATTCGCCGCAGGAGATATACCATGCCCTCCAGCAGCGGGCCATCCCCGTTCATTTCCTCGTCAACAACGCGGGGTTTGGGCTGTACGGCCCCTTTGTCGAGACCGACTGGTCCATCGAGCGTGAGATGCTGCAGGTGAACGTCGTTGCCTTAACGCACCTCACCAAGCTGTTGGTTCCGGACATGGTGCACAGGGGAGAGGGGCGAATTCTCAACGTGGCGTCGATGGCCGCCTTTCAACCGGGGCCCCTCATGGCCATCTACTACGCCACCAAGGCGTATGTGCTGTCCTTTTCCGAGGCCCTCGCCGCCGAATTGGAAGGCACGGGGGTGACCGTTACGACGCTGTGTCCGGGACCCACGAAGACCAACTTCGATCGGCGCGCCCGCCTGGGGGCTTCCAAGTTGTTCAAGCGGAGATTTCTGATGGCGGATGCGTCGACCGTGGCTGCCGCCGGATACCGCGGCATGATGGCCGGCCAATCCCTCGTCATTCCGGGATGGTCGAACAAGCTGCTCGTACAAGGGCAGCGGCTCGCCCCGCGCAAACTGGTGGTGCGGGTGACGCGTAAGTTGCAGGAGCCGATTCATCGGTAAAAATGTGCCCCTTCCATCCCCCGAAATTGGGCTGCCGGGGTTCTTCACGGTATTCGTGGGGGATGGCGGGGCTTTTTTCTTGACTCTCACGCATACGTGATCCCTTATCCTTGACCTTGAGGGGGTGAACCCATGCCCTACACGGTCAAGCAGCTTTCGGAGATCGCCGGCGTCAGCGTCCGTACCTTGCACTACTATGACGAAATCGGCTTGCTCAAGCCGGAGTACTATGGCGAAAACGGCTACCGGTATTACGGCGAGGAGGCGCTGTTGCGGCTTCAACAGATCCTGTTTTTCAAGGAACTGGATTTCAGCCTCCGGGAAATCAAGAAGATCCTTGACAAACCGGATTTCGATATGCTGGGAGCGCTTGAGGCGCACCGGAAACTGCTCGTAAGCAAGGTGGAACGGCTCAACCAACTGATCGCCACCATCGACAAGACCATCCGCAACATGAAGGGGGAGTTGGACATGGAGAAAAACGAGTATTTCGGCGGTTTCAGTGAGGAACAGATCGAGAAGTACAGACAGGAAGCCCGAAAACTGTTCGGCAAGGAGGTGGTGGCGGAGTCCGAACAGCGGGTGCGACAATTTTCCCCGGAAAAGATGCGGCAGTTGCAACAGGAATTTGATTCGATTATCACTACGATCCGTGCGCACATGGACCGGGGATACGACCATCCAGAGGTGCAGCGGCAGGTGGCACGCCTCCACGATTGGCTGAACAATTACTATGATTGTTCATATGAAACCTTGCTTGGCGTTGGACGGTTATACAAAGAGCACCCGGACTTCGTGGCCATGTACTAGGCCAGGTACCAGGCGCAAGGGCTACCCGAGTTTCTGTACCAGGCGATTGCGCATTACGTGAAGGGGAGGAAAAACTGATCATTAAATATAATTAAATATAGGCGAATTAAATATAGGCGAATCTCGACCCGCTGCGGTCGAGATTCGCCTTACGAGTGAATTTGATCGGTTTCCTTGATGGATGGTTATCCTCTCGCGTCGAGGGCTTGTCCCAATACCTTGGCCACGTAGGCGCGCGTTTCCGGATACGGCGGGATGCCGCGGTAGCGATCGACCGCGCCTGGTCCGGCGTTGTATGCCGCCAATGCCAGCTCCACGTTCCCGTTGTAACGATCCAGCAGGTATCGGAGGTAGCGCGTGCCACCGTCAATGTTCTGTGCCGGATCGTAGGGGTCGCGCACGCCAAGCCAGCGGGCCGTCGCCGGCATGAGCTGCATCAGGCCCATCGCGCCCGCTCGCGATGTGGCGCGGGGGTTGAAACCCGATTCGGCTTGGATGACGCTGCGGATGAGCCGCTCGCTGACACCGTACTTGCGAGCCGCACGGGCGATCAGTTCGTCGAAGGTGGACGGATTACGGGTTGCCTTGGCGGACGTGTTCACAGACTGGGCAGTGGCCGGCGTTCTTTCCGCTTGTATTGCTGTCGCTGTGTTTGCCGGCGGCGGAAGCGATGGCACAACAGTACCGGTGCGCGCGATGTTTTGCGGTGGTTCTTGGCCTGCCACGACATTCTCAGCCGTAACCTGTCGCAGCAGTTCGTTCAGGAGCGACGCGAACAGTTCGTCGTTGGTTGTTACGGACTTTGGTGCACCTGGCGCGGGCAACTCGCGCATGGTCTGCAGTTGCACCAGGCGTGCGAGAATGTCGGGGCGCACAACACCTTCCTCCTTCCTGTTCTCTATCTTCTTCGACAAAAGGGGGCGAATTCCTGTTGGACGACCGCAAAACACCGCGGCCATGCTGCACATGTCCCCGGACCTGATAGGTGAAGGGGATCCCAATGGGGAAGAAAATTTATCATAATTTAAGAGAACATTTTGTTGGGTGTGATGCGTGCGAAACCACTCTGTTGTGGTTTCCGTTGCCTCTTCAGCGAACGGTGTGCATAAGGCTGTGCCGCTTGGGTTGTCGTCGACCTCCAGTAATGCAAAAACCCCGGGGGGTCGACGACATTTGTGAATTGGAACCATAACCCGGACAATCCGCTTGCCATATGGATTTTTGTTGTATAGAATGCTGTTCAGAAGATTCCATTCCTACAATATGTGTATTTGCATTACTCGGCAGCGTCAAAGGCTTTTGGGTTTGGAGTCTACCTATGAGGAATTGAAACTCCTCAAACAGACGCCTCCACTGGTCCTGCACTTCCGGGTTTGGAGTCTACCTATGAGGAATTGAAACAAAAGACGATCCAAGAGCGGGTCCCAACCGGACAAGGTTTGGAGTCTACCTATGAGGAATTGAAACTGTTTGGTGGCTTATATGATTTGGTGGCATTTGTAATGTTTGGAGTCTACCTATGAGGAATTGAAACGTGCTGACCGGTGAGCGCCTCATCCCGCTTCCGAAGTTTGGAGTCTACCTATGAGGAATTGAAACACAGGGTACAGGAACTAATCGACCCGCCGCCACAGGGGGTTTGGAGTCTACCTATGAGGAATTGAAACCTGTCTCAATGAATTGGTCGTTGAGCACATCGTCGAGTTTGGAGTCTACCTATGAGGAATTGAAACATGTAGCTCTTCAGGTTCTCAACAACCGCTGATTTCGTTTGGAGTCTACCTATGAGGAATTGAAACATCCTCCGACAGCGCGTAGCTGCCGACATTGGAGCCGGTTTGGAGTCTACCTATGAGGAATTGAAACTTGGTCGGCAAAGTCAACAACACGCCCGACGGCCGTTCGTTTGGAGTCTACCTATGAGGAATTGAAACTACGCCGAGATGGCTTGCCGGCTTACTCCTAACTCCTGTTTGGAGTCTACCTATGAGGAATTGAAACTTATGAGCACGCTGTCTTCTTCGGTGATGATGTGCGGGTTTGGAGTCTACCTATGAGGAATTGAAACGCAATGGCGTGGATCGCTTTGGATTGCTGCTCCGTAGGTTTGGAGTCTACCTATGAGGAATTGAAACCCGAACGAGGAAAACCCCAGCGCATGCGGCGTGTCGAAGCACGTTTGGAGTCTACCTATGAGGAATTGAAACTGGCCTGCCACGTCTGGGACAAAAAGGACTTGATGGCGTTTGGAGTCTACCTATGAGGAATTGAAACTCCGTCGGGTTGATCAGGCTCAAGAACATCTGTTTCAGTTTGGAGTCTACCTATGAGGAATTGAAACCGCCGTGTTCGGCGTGCCGCCCATCCTCGTCGGCGCAGTTTGGAGTCTACCTATGAGGAATTGAAACCCGGAGCGCGAGCAGAACCAAACCTGACGCCGGAGGTTTGGAGTCTACCTATGAGGAATTGAAACCGAATCGCGTGGCGGAAGGAGGAAGCGCAGCATGTGTTTGGAGTCTACCTATGAGGAATTGAAACCAATGCAGGCTAACAAACAGAGCGGCCCCTAGCCGGGTTTGGAGTCTACCTATGAGGAATTGAAACATGAGGGATACGTTCCGCACATGTTGACGTTGACTAGTTTGGAGTCTACCTATGAGGAATTGAAACATCCGGCTGTAGTCCCTGTCCCAGTCCTCGCCCTCCACGTTTGGAGTCTACCTATGAGGAATTGAAACAGGCAGTCGGGAGGTGAACCGGTGCAATCAGTCCGCGCGTTTGGAGTCTACCTATGAGGAATTGAAACATTGGCGCGCTGTTTGATGAGCAGAACGAACGCGAGCTGTTTGGAGTCTACCTATGAGGAATTGAAACTGTTTTTGTTGATGCCCTCGCTGGCCAGCGCCTGCGTTTGGAGTCTACCTATGAGGAATTGAAACGCGGCTGATCCACCGGTACGCTGCTCGATTATGTCGCGTTTGGAGTCTACCTATGAGGAATTGAAACCTGGACGAAATTCGTTCAGCCGCCGCGCATCCAAATGTTTGGAGTCTACCTATGAGGAATTGAAACGACACAGCCGATCGCAGATCTTTTATCCACTTGTTCGCGTTTGGAGTCTACCTATGAGCATTCCTGTAATGAAACAAACGGGGGTTTGAACAAAACGAAAACCTCCTGATATCGTGGTGGTGTCGAAAGAATCCACCACCACGAAAATCAGGAGGTAGTACCCCTATGATAGCACAAAATCGCAAGCTTGCCACCATTAACGATTCCACGCTCATCGTAGCCGTTGACATCGCGTCCCAGAAACACGTGGCACGTGCGATTAACTGGCGTGGGCACATCCTTGGCGAACCGTTGATCTTTGACAACCGACTTGAGGGGTTTGAGGTGTTCTTAAAGTGGATCCGCCAGCTGCAGGCGAAACACGGGCTTTCAGAGGTCGTGGTCGGCATGGAGCCGACCGGTCATTACTGGCTGAACCTTGCCGCTTATTTGCGTGCTTGCGATGTCCCGGTCGTCCTTGTCAACCCCTTCCATGTCAAGCAAACCAAAGAGTTTGTAGACAACTCGCCGACCAAAAACGATCGCAAGGACGCCTTGGTCATTGGCAAGCTCATCAAAGACGGGCATTTCGTCATTCCCACATGGCCGCAAGGCGATTTCGCCGAGCTGCGCGGCCTTGTTCATCTCCGCCACCAGCTCATGAAGAACCTTCAGCGCCTGCACGCGCGCATCCGCCGCTGGTTGGACCAGTACTTCCCGGAGTTCCTAGATGTGTTCCCGGACTGGGAAAGCAAAACGGCCCTCGTGTCGCTTCGTCTCTTCCCGCTTCCGCAAGATGTATGTGCGTATACGCCCGAGGAGCTGGTTCGCCAGTGGCGAGAACACGGGGTACAGCGGGCCGTGGGACTTTCGCGCGCTCGTTCCTTGCGCGCAAGCGCCGAGCGTTCCATCGGTCTGACCCAAGGCCTGCATGCCGCGCGCCTTTCGCTTCACTGCTGGTTGCAAGAATACGACCTCCTGCGCCAGCAGCTTGAGGAGATTGAGCAGGCAATCGCAGAGCTCCTCAAGCGCATTCCCGGGGCTATGGAAATGCTGAGCATTCCCGTCGTCAGCGAAATGACGGTGGCGGGGTTTCTGGCCGAGACGGGTGACTTGCGCCAATACCGCGACTGGCGGCAAATTCGCAAGCTGGCAGGGCTGAACATCGTCGAAAACCGCTCCGGGAAACACGTAGGCAAAACGCGCATTTCCAAGCGCGGACGTGCGCGCCTGCGCGCGCTTCTGTACCGCTGTGTCTTCGTGCTGGTGGCCAAAAATGCGGAGTTCCGGGCCTTGCATCGCTATTACACGAAGGAACGCCCAAACCCGCTGAAACCCAAACAATCTCTCGTTGCGTTGTGCTGCCGGTTGATTCGCCTGCTCTATGTTCTGGGGACGCGCAAGATCCGCTACGATGCCAGCCGAATGCCCAAACCTCCGCAATCCATTGCGACGGTAGGTCTCGTCGCCTAGGGTCAGGAATGCTCCTGATGGTGTGACGAACGCCTTGATCCGTTCTCGCTCATTCGTGCACGCAGAGAGCCGGTATTTCAATCCATTCGGGCTGAGACCCTGCCTAGGAGCAAACGTGGCCTCCTCCCTCGACAGGTTGGACGAAGGAATGTGGTGGGCACAAGACTCCGTGAGATATGGGAGGGTAGCTGCGAGGGAAAACAGGGGAGGCCTAGGAACGGCCTAATAAATGGAAGTTCGTTGATCTTTTCCCTCAACAGCACCCCTCAAACCAATATTCAACTTATAATCAACAAATAGGAAATAATTCTGATTTCGCCGAGGGAGTAAACGTGCAAATGGGTGAGCAAAACGAAGAAAATAGCTTTTTGCTTGAGGGAGGAATTGAAACACGCTTCTCGCGCCGGATGTGTGTCTGGTACCTGTACCGTTTGGAGTCTACCTATAAGGTCACCTATAAGGAATTGAGACGCACCCTCACTGGCCAACGCCTGCTTGAAGGCGTCAATGTTTGGAGTATACCTATGAGGAATTGAAACAGTATGGATTTGATCGTTTTCGGTGCGAGTTCCTTTCTGTTTGGAGTCTATCTAATGAGGAATTGAAATCTGATTTTTCCGGTCGGCGCCGGTGGGTGGCTATTTTCTTTTAAAGCCTACCTATGAAGTTTCGGATTTGAAACGATTGAGAAATTGAAACGGGCACAAGAAAGCCCGGTTCACTGGCCGGGCTGCTCGTCTGGAGTCTACTTCGTGAGGAATTGAGGCTCACGATCTGCTGCACCGCAGCGCTGCGAGAGGATCAGGTTTGTAGTCTATCTATTATGAAAATTAAATCAAATTACAAGACAGGCCATCGGCGACCGGTCAACCGGGTGTCGCCGGTAAATCACCTATTCCTGTCTTTCCGATGCTCTGTCCACCTTACCAAATGACAAGCTTGCAAATATAATGCTTTACAAAACGTAAAGCCAGCGCGTCCGCAAAGGGCCGCTGGCGTTTTCTTTGCATTCGCGGTATACGGGGTCAAAAGTACTTTTTCCGGTCCCGTTCTTCCTTCAGGATTTCTACTGCTTCCCGGAAACGTTGGGAGTGCACCACTTCTCGCTCGCGTAAAAAGCGCAGAGCGTCCTTGAGGTCCGGATCGTCGGTCAGGTCGATGAGCCACTGATACGTGGCGCGGGCCTTTTCCTCCGCGGCAATGTCTTCGTACAGGTCGGCGATGGGATCGCCCTTGGCCTGGATGTACGCGGCTGTGAAGGGTACGCCGGAGGCATCATGATAGAACAGCGCCTTGTCGTGGCTGGCGTAGTGTTCGCCGAGCCCGGCTTCTTTCAGCTGTTGCGGCGTGGCGTCTTTGGTCAGCTTGTAGACCATCGTGGCGATCATCTCGAGATGGGCTAATTCATTGGCTCCAAAATGTTGTCGGTGATCACTTGGGAAGCTTGGGGAACAGCGTGAGTGAGAACTGATCCATGGCTCCCGACCACCGGCCACCTTTCTCTTTACGGTAGGTAGCGTATTCAAGAACCGATTTGAGAAGCGCGTTTTTCTTTGCCGGATCGTCGGTCTGGTGGTACACGTCCAAGACATGCTCTACCCGCGGGATTGTCTCCGCCCGAGCTTCTATCCGTTTGCGCTCCATCTCCAACTCCTGTTCGGCATTGGCGAGTGCAGCTTTTGTTTCCTCGATACGCTGCGCGAGAATCTGGGAGCGCTCCAAGAAAACCTCAACCGTATAGATGCGTTGCTCTAGGAGGTCGTGCAGCGTGTTTTTCTGCTCGTGCAGTTCTTCCAGCTTCCGTCGGAGAGACTTCACCAAATTCTCGTGGGCCTGCAGCTTGGTTTCGTCGCTTTCCCGGATCTGAGGTTTTCTTTGCTCCCATTGGGCTTTGTAAGAGATCAACCAGTCCTGAAGAGCCTTGAGCAGTCGCTCCTCTACCAGATGGAAGTAGGAGCTGACGTTTCGACAACCCTGAGTGGGGCACATGATGGTGGGTAAGGTATTCTTGCCGGTATAGGGCCGCATGATCATGGAAGCACCGCACATGTCGCATCGTATGAGACCGGCTAGCGGATTGCTAATCTTACCGGCCGGCGCCGGTGGGTGACTATTTTCGCTCATGATCTCCTGGGCCCGGCGGAATGTGTCCTCATCGATTAGGGGTTGATGCAATCCCTTCACCAGGATCCAATCGTCTTCCGGTTTTCTTGGACGACTTCTTCCATCCCTGCGTTTAATCTGTGGTCGAAATCCCCAACGGACGTATCCGGCATAAACCGGGTTACGAAGAAGGTTATTGACTGAAGCTACGGTCCATTTTCGCCCCATAGCGGACGGGATTTTCAATTCCTCGTTCAGATACCGGGCAATTCGTCCAGTTCCCATTCGTTTTTCCGGGTCTGGGTTAGTGTACAGTGAGAATATCAGCTGCACTACTGGTGCCTGTTCGGGATGGGGCTCCAACGTATATCCCTTTCCGTTCGGGCACTTCACCCGTATGTACCCATAGGGCGGCTTGTTTCCCACGTATTTCCCTTCCTTCACCGATGCGATGCGCCCGCTTTGCAGGCGGCGGGTGATCGTTTTGAATTCGCGGCGGCTCATGAAAAGGCCGAACTCGAAGTATTCCTCATCGTCCGGATTTGACGGGTCATACACCCTCATGGGCGTCACGATGAGGGTATTCGAATACTTGAATGCCTGGGCCACAATCCCCTGGTCCATCGTATCCCCGCGGGCCAGACGTTCAACTTCGACCACGAGAACCCCTGTCCAACGGCCGGCCTCTACATCCTCGAGGAGTTTCATCATCTCGGGGCGGGCAGAGATGCGTTCACCCGTGATCGGCTTTTCCCGGTAGATCTTCGTTATTAGGATCCCGTGCCGTTTGGCCAGATCAAGCAGAATGCGCTCATGGCGGGCATAGGTGTCTTCTTCGCCGCGGGCCTCGGCTTCGAGATCAGCGCGCGACTTTCGGAGGTATGCGCAGTATTTGCCGTCTGGGAGCTTGTACATAGCAACCACCCCGGAATTGGCTAGCCTCGTTCGAGAAGAAAATCGGTGCTCTTCTTGCAAAATGATGGGGATGTCTTCTGCGGCACTCCCGTTTCGTTACCGTAAGTAGTTTGCCAGAAGGTAATGGGGGTGAACAAAGAATGGTTCTAAGGCTCAACGTCCCGGTTTTGAGGGAGTTCTTAGCCAAGAAAAACTGGACTGAGCGCGATCTCGCTGAACACATGGGCGTTTCGTACACCACCGTTTACCGGGCGTTGCGTGGTAAAAGGGGAGTCGGTGCTTCCTCCGTTGCTAAGTTGCTCGAAGTAACGGACGGTGATTTGACGTTTGATGACCTGTTTTGTCGTGATGGTGTTTTACCAGTTGGTAATGAGAAGAAGGGGGTAACAGTATGAGCACGGAGTTTGGAATCGCCGCTCCTAACGGGTTTATCTTGTTCCCCTTTCAAGAAAGGTCTTGAGAAGTTCGGTAAACTTCTGCCGTTCTTCCGGCGTTAGTTGCCTGGCCGTTTCGATAAGTTGGATGAGTCCTACTGTTAGGGTTTTACAAAAGTTGGCTATGGCATTAGACGTATCAGTCATTGAGTTATTTAGTGAGGATCAAGATTAACCGGAGTGATGTGAAGTGATACCCCGATTACCTCTCTTGTACAGAGGGCAGTCCTTAACGCATCGTCGCATACCCTCGTCACGAGGGGAGATGCGGCGATGCCGAAGCGGCGCCAATTTAAGCGGGAAGGAAACGTCGTGTATACCACCCAGATCGGCAACACGACGATCCGGATATGTGACGACTTCGTCGCCCGGACTCAGGAGGAGATCGAAAAGGTGCTCGATGAGATGCACGCGGCCGGGTGGGCGATCATTGAGAGCCTGCAACGAAATGAGACGGTCAAGTGAGTGCCTTGCTGAAGGTGTGTCCACTTAAGGATCAGAAGCAAGACACCACCGCCACCTACGCCATGGGTCTCACGGGCACGGGGTAATCCCGGGCCCAGAGCTGTGGGACAAGCTTATTGTTCCCTCTACACTAAGCTTATTGTTCCCTCTACACTATTTTTTAACGGCTTCGACGGTCTACATTACCGATCCTGCGGCGTACGAGGAATTGTGATGCTGACGTATTAGCGTTGATTCCGTGGGAGGTGTCAAAAGAATGAAGGGCCTGATACTTATGTGCTTGATTCTTGCGGTTTTTTCCGGCGTGATTCTCACACATGGACAAGCTTTGGCCGCGGTTCTTTGATTCACGTTCGCGGTACTGTTTACACTAGCAGTCATTGCCAAATTGGAGAAAGAAAAGCCCACCACTGAGCGGTGAGCACAAAGCAAGTATGGAGCCTTAATTCAGGATACCCAACGAAGACAAAGATATTGGCTCGACTATTAAAAGTTTCCCTTTCTACGGCCATTGGTCATCTCCAATCTGCTATGGTGGTGTGGGCCATGGACTTTGCGCAGGACGGAAACGTGGAAGCGGCTGGCCCCCGGATCGGGGTGGCCTTCGAACGCCAGTTCTACCGGATGGGCGCCGCAGATGCAGAAAGGTACCGTCGGGAGGGCCTCCCTGGCGTTCACCGGGGTACCCGATACGCGCAGCCGCTTCCGCGAAACCTGAGCTTCGGCGGAGGGGTGTCGGCGGCAGAGGCACGGCGGCGAATCAGCGCAGTCGATGGCCGCTACACGATTTTCAACACCACGAACATTGACCGCGTGTACGGGCGGCCGGCCATCGAGTTTCGCTACCCCAACGGGACCCTGGACCACCGCCAGATCCAGGCCCAGATCCAGGTTGCGAATGCCGTCGTGCATCAGCGGCGGTGATTCGCAACGATTCGCCCCAGTCGCCGTTTACGCCGCGGTTCAGCGAATACGACAGACACGTTTGCCGTTTTGACGACGTGTCCGCGGAAATGGAAAAACAAAACTTCCGCGAGTTTCTCGACGTGCTGGCCAACCCAGCGGATCGCCTGGCGGCGACGTGGCTGTGGCTTCGGGGACGGGTGTCTCAGGAGTAGTTGACAATAGGAAAACGAAATATTATTCTATAGGAAAAAGACGTTCGCTTTCTTAAGAAGGGAGCTGACACGATGCCCGAAAAGCCCCACGTGCAGTTCGTCAACATCGAGGAACGACGTCACTGGCTGGAGCCGGGGCAGGAGCCCCGGATGCCGTACTACATCGTGTTTGCCGACGGCCGGCGGGGGGAGGCGGCCAACCCCTCCCGGCTCATGGACCTCATTATCCACGAGTTTTTCAGTGACGTGACCGACCCACACACGTTCTATTTGCTGGGCGTGCTGCGCCTGCGGGACATCGCGGCCGGCCCGCTGGCCATGCAGGGGATCCGGGCCCGGGTCTACGACGGCGTGGGCCCGGTTTACGACTCGGCCATCAGCCGGTACAAGGACGAGGAGGAAGAGGCGGGCGAGCTTGCGTTCGTGAACCCCGATGACCCCGTGATTCTGGACGGCTGGGACTCTTGGACCGTGGTCGCCAGCCTGATCCGGGCCGGGTACATCAAGCTGTACGAGAAGTACCCGACCTGGAGCGGGGACGGGAAGGAGAAGCAGAAGCGGTGCCAGGGCTGCATCTTCCGCGGCGACGTGGTGGTAGAGGACGGCGAGGAGTGGATGTACTGCCACTGCTTTGAGATGGAGCTCTTGGAAGAGAAGGTGGGGCCGAATTGCCCGTACATCACATGCGGCGCCCCCTATCTGGGCTACCGCGAGGTGCGGCCCGAAGACCTCCCGGACCCGGCGGACTGGAAGCCGGACTGGACGCCGCCGGAGCGGCGGACGAAGGAGTACGTAGGCTTCCGGCGGCAGGAGGAACAGGTGGAGTAATCAGCACTAAAGGGGGAGAGCGCCATGGCGCTGTACTTCGCGTATGGTTCCTGCATGAATCAAGCGGACCTTGCACGGAGCGAGCCGCGGGCCGTGTATGTGGGGCCGGCCGTGCTCCGAAACTTCCGTCTGGCGTTCTCCCGCTACTCGTTTAGTAGGGGAGGGGGTGTTGCGGACATTGTACGCGCGTTGGGGGAATGGGTGGAGGGGGTTCTGTACGAGGTGCCGGATTTCGAGCTGCTCGACCGGCGGGAGGGCGCGCCGCTTTTCTACCGGCGCCGCCGGGTTCGGGTGTATCCGAAGGCCCTCGGCGGCCGGTGGCGGTGGGCGTGGACGTATGAGGTGGTTGACAAGGCTCCGGTCGAGATTGCGCCATCCCCCGAATACGCCCAGCTGATCTGGGAAGGCGCGAGCGTACTCAGTCCCACGTATCGCGCCAAACTGCACGAAAAACTTTTCAGAAAGGGAGATGATGTAAAATGACCAAACAGGAGCTCATTGCAAAGGTGGCGGAAAAATCGGGGTTGAGCAAAAAAGCGTCTGCACTGGCTGTAGACGCGGTGCTGGATGCGATCGCCGAGGCCCTGGCCGCAGGTGAAAAGGTGCACCTCATCGGTTTCGGGACGTTCGAGGTGCGGGAGCGCGCGGCGCGAATTGCGCGCAACCCGCAAACCGGGGAGCCCATTGAGGTGCCGGCCACCAAGGTGCCGGCCTTCAAGGCTGGAAAGGGCCTCAAAGAGGCGTGCAAGGCGGCATCCTAGCGGAAAACCAAGCGCGTTGTTCTCTCGCCCCCCTTTCTTGGTGAAAGGGGGGTTTTCATTTGATCCGGAAACTGACCAGCACGGCTTTGTGGATCCTGCTGGCCCTGGGCGCCCTCGGCGGGATCGGGACCCTTACCCGGTTCTTTGCCCCCGTCCAGGCGGACGTGGTGGTCCCGCAGGATGACCACGAGGTTTCGGCGCTGGCCCTCCACGCCGCCAACGTGTGGCTGACGTGGAACAAGGGGGAGACGGCCGAGCAGCGAAAGAAGGCCGTCGAGAAGTACTGGCCGGATCTCGATCTGCAGGGCTGGGTGCCGCCGGCGCAGGGCCAGACGCCGCGGGAACTGTACGTGCGGGACATCTCCCGGCCGGCGGGGGACTTCGCCGTGGTGTCGGTGGAAGCCTGGTGTGAGGTGTCGGACGGAAAGACGTCGCAGACCCGGCACCTGGTGCTTAACGTCCCGGTTCTGCGGGCAGACACGGGGTATGTGATCACGGCGCCGCCGACGGTTGTCCCGCCTCCCGCCCTGGGGCAAGCGCCGCCGCCCACGTCGCAGAGCGCGCCGCAGGAGGTCGTGGAGGTGGCCAAGCCGTTTGTGACCGACTTCTTGCGCACCTACCTGACGTCCACGAACCCGACGGACCTCGTGAACATGGTCGCGCCGGGGGTGACGATTGAGCCGATGGGTGGGTTTGTCCAGTTCCGCGAGGTGGCCCGTCTGGACATCCTCGACCTGGGCGACGGCCATTACGAGGCGGTGGCCATCGTGCACGTCCGGGATCCGGTCACGCAGGCGGTCTTGCCGTCGCAATTCCTGGTGGACTTTCGGCAAGACGAAAAAGGACGCTTGGAGGTGGTCAAGGTATGGCAACATTGAACCGGTTTGCCGGTTCCGTCTTGCTTCTGGAGCCGATGGGTGCTTGCGAACCGCAGGGAACTATAAAGATTGCAAAGGGCGCCTCCACTGTGGAGGGCGCCCTTGCAGCAGCTGTGGGTGACCATATCGTTGACCCGAACTGACAGTCACGGGTAAACTTCAAGCTATGAGAGTTATTCGGTACCTAACGTGATCAGGGGGAGAAACAAGGTGCGTGACGCAGACATTCGCAGCGCACTCCATCGATACCTCAGTAAGGAATATGAGAAAGATCCAGAGACGCTCATAATCGATGAACTGGGTCTTTGTGAGGGTGAAGCGCGTGTTGATATTGCGGTCGTCAATGGTATCTTGGCGGGGTACGAGATTAAGAGTGACAGGGATACCCTTGAGCGTCTGGCTCATCAAACCCATATTTACAGCTCTGTGCTGGACCAAGTTGTAATTGTAGTGGCTCCTCGCCATCTTGAGAAAGTGGTAGATTTAGTTCCTGAATGGTGGGGTATATGGGAGGCTTTAAAAGATTCAACCGGGATACGCATCGAATCGGTTCGTTCTCCCCGTCAAAATCCCTGTGTCGATCCAGCAGCATTGGTTCAATTGCTATGGCGAAATGAAGCATTGGATATTCTCAAGAGCCTGGGCGCAGAACGAGGCATGTTAAGCAAACCAAGGTGGATGATCTGGGAACGGTTGGTCGAATTGGTGCCAGCTTCACAACTTAGGAACCTCGTGAGGGAACAACTGAAGCGTAGGACAAACTGGAGATCTGATCGACCACAAAAGCGAGATGGTGGGAGGTACCGACGTGTCGCCAAGTAGTCGCGTTGCCAGGTCCCCCCTGATTGTGTGCACATTTATAGATGTACTCATCCCCCCAACTGAACGACTTTCCACAATACGCTTGGTGTTTAATTAGTTGTTGGCAGAGCAATGGGTATTGGTCTTTGGCTCGATTAGCGCTGTTAAGAACTCGACCCTTGGCAATAAGCCAGTGGTTGTCCGTCGTATACCGGATGTTAGCTGTCATCCGAATAAAGGGCGGCAGTTCTGGAGGTTCAGGATGTTGTACAGCATAATCTCCAAAGGTTGGAAGTCTAGGTACGCGCTCTTTCAATGCCGTGACGATGTGCTTCCAAACCTTCCATTCCTTTCGCTCGACATAGTTAAACCCCTCTTGAAGACCGGTCATGTTAATCGGAAATGCCGACGCGGCTAGTGTCAATGTGCGCCACCGATTAACATACGGCAAGTCTTCCAGCAGTGATACAACTGCCCGAGCTAGGATGGTGACTTGACCAGACGAAACATCCTTCAAGTCAAGAATTAAATCTGCGTCTTCTGGAACAACGTTGAGGAATTGCAAGAGGTTGTCAAGCTCGGTACTAAATTGATCAGGGTTTTCAAGGTCGCTTTGGAAAACACGTAGACAGACTCCAAACCCATGGGCTGCCGAAGTTTGTTTCACAGCGGATACGTATTCTTCATCGCGCAACATGTCGACTACAGGAATGATGTGGAGACCGTTCTCGAGTGCTTTGTCACTCAGATACTTCAGCGGGTGCCGCCCATCTTCTGTGTGCTCGTCTTCAGCATCCCATAAAAGGTCTATAAAGAAAGGTCTTTCTTTTTCCCACGAGTCAGCGATGTATTTGACGATGTGATCGAGATGGGTTTCCAGTTCTTTCTTTGGTGTCTCGTTTTCATAGTCCCAAGGTACTGCTGGGATTTCCAACAAGGGAGTTAGGTGCAGTTTTCTGTTGGGATCCATGGTACGAAGAGCGCCAAATTCCCCAGCTCGCCCCTTAAGGATGGGTACATAGTGTTTGTGGTTAAACACGATTTATCCCCCCATTATGCAGGTGGTATAAATTTTCCTAATCGTAATTTCGATATGACATGAATGAAATCCTGCCGTGCTGATACCCCACAAGCACCTTAATGGGATAAGCGACTCCGTGGTTGTTACGATGTGCATAGTGTTTCTTGTGCTGAATATAAGACAGGTAGCGAAGATTGTTCTATCACTTGGGGCCGGTTTTTCTCCCGGCCCCCTTTTTAATTGGAGGGGATGGACCTTGAACTACAAAACCCACCATGTCGCGGCCCTCATCGGGGCCGAGCTGTGGCTTTTGCACACGCACCAGCCGGTTCTTTCGTGGCAGGCGGCCGCGGCTCTGCTCGGGGCCTACCTTGCGGGGCCCATAGCCGACATGGATCACCCGCAGTCGGATGTGGGCCGGAAGGTATGGCCGCTGGCCGTGGCGCTGAATGCGTTGGGCATTCGGCACCGGACATTCACCCATTCGCTCCTCTTTCTGGCCGGATTGTGGGCGGCCTTGCAGCTCTTACCGATACCGGAGGTGGTGCGATGGGCCATTTGGATCGGGTACGCTACGCACCCGCTCATGGACCTCCTCAACGAACAGGGGGTGGAACTGTTCTGGCCGCTACGCGTCCGGGTGCGCCTCTTGCCGGGAATCCTGGCTATCCCGGTGGATTCCGTTGCCGAAACCCTGCTGAGGGGGGTGATGACTGCCGTCAGCTACGTGCTGCTTTTCCTGTACGTGCACCCGGCTGTCGATCACCTGCCGCTGATGGGGCCGGTTGTGAGTGAAGTTGCAGAAGTGATATTCCACATGATGCCATATGCCATTCAAACCTGGATCCGATAAGGAGGGATGATCAAATGCAGACGGGCATTGGACCGATTGACAACTTTGTGCGGTTGGTGTTGGGGATTTTCGTGGCCGCCTTGGTCGTCATGATGAGCGGTCGGATGCTCCGGATGCTCCACCGCCACGAGTACGCGCAGTTGGCCGCGACGCTCCTGCTGTTTCTTGTGGCTTTCTGGTTCATTTACAACCCGGACAGCATCCTCAACATCTTCGACCGCATCACCGACAGCGCGTCCTCGAAGATCGGTGGCGGTGGCGGCGGCGCCGGGACGGGGCAGTGAGCGATGGCGTACCGCACGTACCGGAACCTCTACCGCATCCGCCCGTCCCTGTCCAGCATCGGGCAGGGACGGCAGCGGATCCGGTTGCCGAGGGGCGTGCAGATCACGGTGGACACCGTGCTGCTCACCGCCGTCCTGTAGCTGCCGTGCTCCATTCTCGTCGGGCCGCTTTTGGCCCGCTGGATGCCGCTCAGTCCCTTTCTCACCGGCCTCGCGGTGGCCGGCTACATCGGCTACCAGCTCGGGAAGTTGGATCCCGCCGGTAAGACCGTGGTGGCGTTCCTGTATGACTGGGCGCGGTACCTGGTGCGTGCCAAGGTGCACGATGGATGGGAGAGCCGGCCAAACCCGAAGGGCCGCCCGGAGACCGTTTTGTGGCGGGTGCGGGTGGCGCTCGTGGAAGACGGTCGGGTAGGCAGCCTCCCGGCGAAGGGGCGGGTGACGCAGCTGGAGCTGCGGGTGCCCGCCCATATTAAAGTGCGGAAGGGCGTGGTCACGGTACAGCACCGGGGTCGCCGACTGGCGCCGGGCTGGTACGAGATCGCGGAGGAGGGCAAGGTGGTGCCGAAGCGGTTGCCGCCTAAGATTGGGAGAGCGAGGGGCGGGAACCCGGGCCGTGGTGTCGTATAAATCCGGCGTAAAATCGGGATTTAATGTTATTCTGGCATAAGCCACGGCAACCAACCCCTTGTGTTGTTGTCTCTCGTCAACTAAAAAATGGAATCCTAACGAGCAAAAAATGCGTTGTTAAAATCTCAGAGTGACCAATCAAAGAGGTTAGAACATGGTGGACCCTGGTCTGTAACTAACTCTTGAGGTCGTGCTGAAGTATCCGGACACATCCATCAATGCCATGGTGAGCCCAGACGTATAAACCCTCAGGAGAAGCCCTGGGGGTAAAAAGTTACCGTTTAGACGGCCGGAACCCAGTGTTTCTTGCAGTAACGGTACTCCGATTTGGTTTTGTTGTAAACTGTCCACCGGATACGTAGTAGATTTTTTTTACCCTTCGAGTGATCGGATAACCTTTCGTTAACTTCCGTTTCCTATTAACATACGAGGTTTGCCCTGATTAGCCGATTGGTATACCCCTTTTGTCAAGATATGCTGTCGGATTTTGTCCGAAAATTTTTATTGATTTTTCCAGTCTATGAGCTGTACTATATAATCGCAGGGAGAAGATGTATTAGATTGTAGTTGGCCCCTAGGGCATGAAGGAAAAGGAGGTGTGAAGTAAAAAGAAAAAATATTCTAAATGACGTGGTGCATGTTGTCTCAGAATCCACTATGGTTGATCCATTTCTTCGTACATCGAAGGAGGTATCAACGTGAGTGCACGTAAGTTAATGATTCGGGCGATCTTGCCACTTTCTATTTTCCTGCTTGCTTCCACCAATGTGTTTGCAGCATACTCCTACAGTCCAGCCTCAAATGACAGCTCAACGTCAAAAGCTTACTCTCCATATTACATTAGCGGCATTTTCGGATACGACGACGTTCACCGAGAATTAATGGCTAAGGCATACAACATGAAATGGAACCAGACCAAGAAGAATAATCTGCTCTCCTATAAGAACAATGGTCAATACTACACCATTGATATAGCCGTCAACAATGATAATGACGTGACCATGAGCGCTTGGGAGTCAACATACTATACGAATCTGCCGGGACCTGTATTCGATGTAGAAGATGATCCATGGCCTTTTGGGAATGACTATAACGATGAGGCCGAGGTGACAATGACCCGTCCCGATTTACTTTACGTGGATCAGGCATACGAATTCATTACCCACTGGACAGTGTACAAAACCAGTGGCACGACTTTTGAGTGGAACAGCCAGCTAAGTGAGCGTAGCTTAACAGGGGAGTATAACACAGTCGATTACGAATTTCACTTCAGCAAAACTTTCCCGTGCGTGTCAACTTTCAGTAGGTGCCCCGACACAAAAATTAGGTCAATTTAAACCATTCTTGGAATCGTCCGCACAAGCTCACGAAGCACATACTTTACCCAAGGCGCACCGGATCCAGGCCCGTTAAGGGCCGGAATCCTTGCGCGCAGCCATCCCTCTATGTCTTCTCTCCAACTCTTTTCCCTTTCCTCCGCCGCTCCTTTGCCAAACACATGGCTCAATCTTTCCGGTTGGGCTGTCCACTTGGTTTTCACCACTTCAGCCAGTTCCCCATTTGCCCGCGACGCCAAAAGCCGCGCCAACCGGCCGGCCCCCTCGACGCTCCAACGCGCTCCATGACGCTTCATCCGCCGTGCAATGTGATGAAACACTTGTCCCTCAATCGCCCCTAATCGCACGGGCACTCCCAACTCCCGAATGCCTTCCCAGTTGGTCCGCAGATAGCGCCGCAACTGAACCACCCGCTGCCGCTGTGCCCCGCGGCTGCGATGTTCGGCTGCTTTCAGAGCCTGCTCAACCCCTTCCCAATCGGACGTTGCCAGCGCAGCACAAACCTCCCGATACGCCTTCTCGTCATGTCGAAGACTCTCCACCAGGTTCCGACGAAGGTGAAACGGATCGAGCCGGTATTGCGCTCCCGGAAAATACGCACACCCTTCTTTTACAAACGCCGCTCCATCACCCCCCACATACCATCGCTCCACTGCGCCGAAATCCCAATGTTCACCAAACTTCGCCACGCACTCTTCCCAAAAGGTCGTCCCTTCTGCTACACCGGCATGCACACAACGTTCTTGCAAACGACGCCGCTGGGCCGAAACGTCCCCTTTTCCCTCGTAGGCCACCGCCACCTTAACGGGAATCGTTGCCCGCTTCCCTTCCGAACGCCGGGCTGGTACCCAAACCTCATCCGCTTCCACATACACTGCCGAGCTCTTTCGTTGCCCTTTGGGGCTTACGCCCCGTTCAAACACATCCCGCCGCCGCTGTTCGATCTGTTGCCCCAATTCCCTACCGGCCTTTTGTACCTCCTGCCAGATGCTCATGGCCCGGATGTCCACATTCCCAAGCGTCACGTGCTTGAGCACTTCCGCTGCCCGGTGATACGGCATCTCCACCGCCAGGGCTACGGCCAACTGTCTTGCCCACGGCGAAAGCCGCTGGCGTGGTGCCAAGCCCAGCGCCTCATCCAGAAGGTACCGGCCCTGACCGCTTTCCCGGTCCACGTAGTACCGCCGCTCAATACGCACCTCACCAAAGGGCGTCAGTACCGTGCGCTCCTTGCGATGCACGATCTTTAAATGCTTCCGATCCCGGTTTTTCATAAACTGTTGATCCAACTCCGCACAGGCCGCCTGCAAAAGCCGGAGGGTTGCCTGCTGCACCAGCCGGTAGATGCCCTTCTCCAATGCCTCAAAATCCGGGCTTTGCTTCAGGAGGTCAGCCATTTCCTGCACAAGAAGGAGGATTTCTTGCACGGTTTCGCGAATCCATTCCATGAGACCTCACCGCCTCCTCGACTTCGTGTCGGGGCAAGTTGCCTGGCCAGACAACTTGCGGTGAGGTCTCTTTTCGTTTTTTCCTCACCGTGTTCCTACTGAAACTTTACACGCTCAACTTTCCCTTGGTGGTGATAGCACATGCTTAAGATTAACCGTTATGCAGGTATTACGCTGTCTTTGCTTCTCTTTGGTTCTTTTGGGATGATATCTCTCAGTACCTCAGCCGAGGTAACAAGACCGCTCCCTGCGTACCATCAGATGGTCGAAAATGATACGATACGAAATTCTTACATTGATACAGCTTGGTCTAACCTAAGCAGACTGGCAGCACAGAAGGCACAAGATGTACGGGTTACGGTGACACTGCGCCGCAGTCTTTCCTGGGATGCTGCCGACCAACTGACTCGTGAGCTCGGGCTTGAGCTTGTTGCCTGGGATGCCATGGTCGGTAAGGGAACAGTTCACCGGAAGTCTACAGGAAGCATTGCGAATGATATTGACGACGTTGTGCGACTCCTTAAGAAAGAAGTTGACGCCAATATAACGGCAGAAGATCTGAAGGTAGTAGCCCTGTATGGTAGGATCAATCCCGCCGATGCCATTAAAGTCCGTAGCAACCCCAATGTTCTTGCGATTGATCCTACCGGAGATAGCCGGGTTTCTGGAGCAGAGAAACACCGATTTGCTCCTCACCTGTTTTGGACCCTTCCTGACTATCGAAACAAGTAAAGAACATCATGTAAAGTAAGAGAAGGATGAACTTTTTCAGTCCATCCTTCCGAATTGTGCTCAACACTCCCATAAAGCATAGCTGTGAACTTATGAAGAGAAGGTTTTCTCCATTAGAGAAAGGAGGAACATACATGAAGCGTTTTCTTTTTTTCTTGGTGTTTTTTTGTTTGGTTTTATGTTGTTAGGCACTATCAATTTTTTAACTTTTATATCCGTTGATTTCGATTGGTTTAGACAAACATTCAGACCATTTATAAGGTTTATGTATGAGCCTGTCCATCCTATCTTTAACTTCTTTAACATTCAAGACGGAGATGATGCAAGGATCATCTACCCTATTGGCCTATCGGCTGTGGTTTGGGGAGTACTTGGTGGAGCGGCAGGTGTGACATCCGTTTTCTTTGCAATACGACAAAATGATAAATTACAACCGTTAAAGTTCATGGGCATCGGAACGTTCCTTTTCATTGCGGGTACCTTACTCATCGGCAATATCGCCCAGGAAAGCGTGATCTATCGGTATTGGATTTGGGATGCGACGGCTATCTTCATGTTCATGACTGTTGTTGCTGCTACCTCCTGGATCCCTGTTGTTCGTTCCCCATGGAAGTCCATCGGCTTATCTGTCTTGACCCCACTCATCAATTTTAGCGTGCTGTTGTTGTTTACCCGGTGGTTTCCTGAGGTTTATGGACCAAACATCACTGAATGGGATCGCTATCCTGCATCTGATGCTGTCTGGCCCGGTGGTATTTTGGCTATGGTGCTTTCACCGATTTTCACTGTTATGGCTCTAATGTGGAAGCGTTTCTGGAAAACATTAACCATCACAAATTGATGGAGATTGCAATGGGAAGAGCTTCGACCCAGACAAGGTGACGGCGCTGGATCTTCAGGAATACCGGGCCATGCTGGATGCTACGCTGAAACAGCAGCCGCAGACCATCAACAAAAAGATCGCGGTGCTGAAGGCTTTCAGGCGATTCGCGGTTGAACGGGGTTATGCCAGCATCAACCCTACGGACGGCCTCCGGCGCAAGCAAACGACCACGGAGAGGCTGGAACCGAAATGGCTGGACCGCAAGGCGCAGAGCTGGCTGCTGCATGAGGTCAAAAACGAGTCCAATGAGAAGAAACGGGCTCGCAATTATGCCATCGTCCAGCTGATGCTCAGCTGTGGGCTACGCGTGGACGAGGTGGTGAACCTGCACGTTAACGACTTAGATCCGAACCGGCGGACCATTACAGTCCACGCCGGAAAACCAGCCGACCGGATACGAGTGGGTGTCCGGGGTGTGCGAAAACACACCCTTTCCCGTGGACGTGGCGCTGCATGTGCGGGTAGAGCCGGCCCACAAGGCCCTGGAACACCTCAAGAAGAAAAAGAAGACGGCCGAGGCGCAGTACCGGGAGTGGATCGAGAACGACGAGGATGTGCCGCTGGAGCTGGAGGAGGACCTGGCGAGTGTGGCGTCGCTCGAACGAAAGCTTCGCTCGCGCCAGCCGCTCGTTGCGGAGACAGGAGGACGGGAAAAATAGGCAAGCTGATGATTTTCGTCGGCTTGCCTTTTGTTTTTTGATGGTATATTCTATAGAAAAAGAGGTGATTTTCCATGGACAAAACCGAGCGAAAAGGCATAAAGCTCAGCGGGGCATACCTCCGCGAGCTTAGACAGAAAAAGGGATTGACTCTCCAGCAGGCAGCGTCCTTGCTGGGGATTTCCACCGGTCACCTGAGCAACATCGAACGGGACATAAAGGGAATCGGTGGGGCCCTGCTGCTCAAAATGGCCGAAGTGTATGGCTTGCCCATACAGGACCTTGTTGGGGAAATTAAGCCGCCCGCCCGAACTGTCGATCTCATCGCCGAGTTATGGAAGACCGATTACGTGTTGTACGAGGGCCAGATGATTGATGTGCGGGACGAAGCGGTGGCGACGCGGATTGAGATGGGGATAAGGATGGGGATCGCCTGGGCGAAGGAGTGGATCGAGCAGAGAAGGAAAGAGGAGGGAAGCCGGTCATGATCAGTGTATTCGTGTACGGAACCCTGCTGGTTGGTGAGTGGAACCACCGGGTGGCGGCTCCCCACCTGCTCAGTGTACGGCCGGGGCGGGTGCGCGGTCGGCTGTACGATGTAGGGGCGTTTCCAGCATTGGTGTTAGATCCGGACGGGCCTGAGATTGAGGGGGGATGGTTCGATGTTACCCCCGAGGGGCTGCGGGCGATGGATCGGCTGGAAGGATATCGGGGGCCTGGCCAGAAGAATTTCTATGAGAGGGTATGGGTACAGGATGCCCGGGACGACCGGGAAGGATGGGTGTATGTGTGGCCGGATTCCCGCGGATGTCCGGAGATTCCGGTCGGCTCATGGCGGGAGTGGTGGGCCGGTGATAAGAGCGTGGGGTAATGAGGGCAACCATCTGATTTTTCTCTCGTACTTCTTGTTTAGACGAAAGGACAGTTCATTTGGACAGCAGTTTACGAAATTCCTCGACGGATATGCCGGCTTGTTTGAGCACTGACCGGAGAGTACCGGGTGCCAGCTCGTCGTGTAAAGGGATAATGGCCTGCCTACCGTCCTTGTGTCGCACCTTGACGTGGCTTCCCTTTTGGCTCACCTTCACGAAGCCGGCATGGCTTAGTGCCGCGATCACTTCTTTTCCGGATACGATTGGCAGATGCGGGCTCAAGCTTTTTGCACCTCGATGTCAACGGGAGCGATGATTGGGCCGGCGTCCGGTAAGATGACGGATGGCGTATCTTCGAAGTACAATTCTAGGGCTTCGCGAAGGTTGGTGATAGCTTCTTCCACCGTTTCGCCCTGACTGGTGACTTCGACTTCAAGACAACGGGCTACGTACCATTTGCCTTCTTTGGTAATGGCGGCTGTGAGGCGTCGGCGAGGCATTTGGTTGTTCCTCCTTTCGCGCTACTTCTTAACGTTATTCTAACGGGACGATGAAAATACGGCCAGATTGTGTTGATGAATGGTTGGCGATTCTTTCTCCCGCTCCCCTTATTGGGTGGAAGGGGGATGCGGTATGGAAGGGAATGCTCGACCAAAGCAAATCTCAAAAAGGAGAAGATGATGAAGTAACCACTCTTGACGCTATTTTAAGGGGGCTTGGGCTAAAATGAAGGCTCTACGGCCTCTTTTTCTTTTGATGTTGGTTGTATCTTTGATTTTGACGAACACTGCATTTGCAGCAGCTGTTCCATCCTGGGGTGATCCTTCAATTCCGTATGGCCAACGTTTCGATCGTCTTGTTGGCGACCTGTCGCGGTCGGGGTTGGCAGGAATCGACGAGCGTCCGGCCATCCTCGACAGCTGGGAAGCGTATTTTGTTGATGTTGTGGCGAACAAGACCCTGGACTATCTCGACAAGTATGATGTCTTTGATATTCAAGAAGTATACGAAGGGGATGAATTCACTGATCGACGGGGTTACGGCTGCTGAAATATCCATACGATTACTGTGTATCGGCCCGGATTAAACCGGTTCCGCCTCCGCCGGACTCTGAAGAGCTGGGGATGCTTGAGAATTCCGACCCGAGCAATGACGGGTTCCAGTTCGTTGACAAGATCTCCGGTTTGCGTTTGGTGCAGTAGTTTTCTTCCCCCAGACTGCAGACAAACTCCCTCGGTGCCAACGCAGCCGAGGGAGTTTTCTTGTCGTCTGTGAACAATAAAGAGAAGAAATTAAGGGCATGGCGCCCTGTTTTTCCTAACCTCCATAACCAATTCGCCAGCTTTTTTAAATTCATGCAAGCAAAAACAAGCATCGCCTGCATTGTCACTTTTTCCAACCCACGTAAAGTGGTCCAACGCAAGCCATGCTTCTCCTTGAGATCCGCAAATACACGCTCAATCGTTTCCTTTCGGCGTGCATATAGGCGTTTATTCACTTCTGTATGGCGCAAGTGCTCCACTTCTTCCATGTAATGGGCCCAGATATGGCGGCTCACACGCTTAACCGCGTCGTGGCTTTCTGTGCACTGGGAGCGGAATGAACAAGATCGACAGGTCGTGGCATCGGAACGGTAGATTCTGTAACCCTCACGGGTCGTGGTTTCGTAGGTAAGCACTTGTCCGGCAGGACAAAGATAGCAATCGTAGTACTCATCGTACACGTAATCTTGCTTTCGATACCTTCCGTCTTTTGTGTGGGGACGGGTATACGGCATGACCGGACGGACCTGTTGGTCCAAGAGGTACTTGCTGATATAGGGTGTTTTATACCCTGCATCCACCGCGACAGCGCTGGGTTTTCCGACATGCTTGACGGCTTGCTCGAACACATCCGAAAAGACCTGACTGTCATGAACGTTGGCGGCCGTGACGACGGCACTGACGACAAAGCCGTTTTGGTCGCTGGCCGCATGGAAGGAGTAAGCGAACGTCTGTTCCTTTTCGTTTTTGACAAACCAGCCGCTGTCCGGATCAGTGGTGCTTTGCTTCACCTCCTTCCAGACGGCTTTAGACTTTTTTGGCAACGGCTTTTTCCCATGCGCTACGCGGTCCTGGTTGATTTCCTCTTCCAGAAGTTCTTGATATTTTTTCCTTCTTCCTGAACGAGCCGCTTGATGAATTTTCTCTTGTTGGCGTTGGCTTTGACATGGGTGGAATCAATATACAGAACGGAAGGGTCCACAAGCCCGTGATGGCAGGCTTCTTCGAGAATGCGCGTAAAGATCTTTTCAAACAGGTCGGTACCCTTGAATCGGCGGACATAGTTTTTTCCAAACGTCGTGAAATGGGGAATGGGCTGGGTGAGATCGTATCCCAAAAACCACCGATAGGCGAGATTGGTTTCGATTTCCTTGATGGTTTGACGCATGGAACGGATGCCGAACAGATACTGGATGAGCACCATTTTGATGAGGACAACGGGATCGATGCTGGGTCTTCCGTTGTCTGGGCAATAACGATCTTCCACCAGGTCATAGATAAACGAGAAATCGATGGCGTTTTCGATTTTGCGGACCAGGTGATCCTGAGGAACCAATTCGTCCAACGAAACAACGGTAAGCTGGTAACGGCCTTCGGCCGACTGTTTTCTCAGCATGTGGCCACCTCTGCATGGATGAGATAAGAACTCTATTCGACAAAAAAGCGTGTAGACCTTGTACCTCCCGGTACTTTGTCTACACGCTGAACGCACCGGTGATAAACCGGTGCGTTGATGTCTTTTTTTGTAGGAGTGCCCTCAATCTTCGACGGCCCACCACGGCTTTCCCGCTGCCGGGTCGGGCTACTTGGGCTTCCCGCACCGCAGGCAGCGAAGCTCGCCGTCGATCCACCGCCACTTTCCGCGGGCGAGACACCGACACACGTCGGCCTGACTCCAGTAGGCCAGGCGTATCGGGTCGTACTGCGGCGCACGGTCGTCCTGTTTCACGCGGCGCCGCCCTCCTTCGCCGGCATGGCCGCGAGGATGTTGGCCAAGCTGAACGTGCGCACGGCGCGCCGCTCATAGCAGTAGGCCCGGACGTGGTGGGCATCGACGCGCAGCAGCCGGACGCGGCGCTGGCTGAGCCGGCCGGCACGGTCCATGTAGACGATGTCCACCACCTGTCGACGAACGAGGTAGCGCTGGAGATCGCGGAGCATCGCACCTCACCATACATGCGTTCTTAGAACATCTGTTCGTATTTTACCCGAAACAAAGGCAACAGAAAACCCCGGCCATTGAGCCGGGCTGTTCTAACACGTCAGACGTCAAACAACATTATCAGATCGTCGCGGTTCAGCCTTTTCGGACTCCGTGTATCCTTTTTTATACAGACTCCGCAACTCCAGCCTGCTGATGGAGCTGGAGGCACGCAAGGCTGCTGCCACTCAGTGGGATTCGACCCTTATTTACCCCCCCGACTTCCTACCTCTGCTGGTTTGGAAGTGTGTGACGTCTATTGACAATTATATAAGCATATGCTTAATTATCGATGGAGGTGAAAACATGGAATGGGACTTGCTAGCGGATTGCTTCAAAGCGCTTGGCGATAAAACGCGGCTACGCATTCTGGCCTTGTTAAAGGTAGAAGAACTATGCGTTTGCGAGCTGGTGGACATTTTGGGGATGACGCAGCCGGCCGTGTCCCAACACATGAGGCGGTTGAAACAGGCGAAATTAGTCAAGGAGCGACGTCAAGGCCAATGGGTTTTCTATTCGCTGGACGGCTCGATATACCCGTTTTTTGATGACGTTGTACGGATGCTTCCGGATTTGCGGGAAGAGGTAGAAAAACTCAAACAGAGAGGGCGAAGAGTTGTATGCCGGTAACAGTTGAATTTGCGTGAGAACGTAACCAAAGGGAGTGGTAGCGTGAACGGAGTGGCGAGAAGGCTGTCATTTTTAGATCGCTACTTGACGTTGTGGATCTTTTTGGCCATGATTGCCGGCATCGGCGTGGGGTATCTCTTTCCGGATGTGGTCAACCTTCTCACCCGTTTTCAGGTGGGAACCACCTCCATTCCCATCGCCGTCGGCCTGATCTTGATGATGTATCCGCCCTTGGCCAAGGTGCGCTATGAGGCGTTGGGCGAGGTGTTTCGCAACGTTCGCGTGTTGGGGTTGTCGCTTCTCCAAAACTGGGTCATCGGCCCCGTGTTGATGTTTGTCCTGGCGATCCTCTTTTTGCGGGACCAACCCGAATACATGGTCGGGCTCATCCTGATCGGCCTGGCCCGATGCATCGCCATGGTGATCGTATGGAATGACTTGGCTGACGGAAACCGTGAATATGCGGCGGGGCTGGTGGCGTTCAATTCCGTGTTCCAGGTCCTCTTCTATTCCGTTTACACCTATCTTTTCGTCACCGTTTTGCCTGCGTGGCTCGGGCTGGAAGGCGCAGTAGTGGCGATCACCATGGGCGAGATTGCCCAAAGCGTGTTGATTTATCTCGGCATTCCCTTTTTTGCGGGTATGATCACGCGTTTTGTGTTGATCCGGTGGAAAGGCCGTGAGTGGTTCGAGACCCGTTTCGTTCCCGTGATCAGCCCGCTCACGCTGGTCGCCTTGTTGTTCACAATCGTGGTCATGTTTTCGTTGAAGGGCGAGTTGGTGCTGCGGCTCCCGCTGGACGTCCTTCGCATTGCGATTCCCCTGGTCCTTTACTTTGTCGTCATGTTTCTTGTATCGTTCTACATGGGCAAAAAGGTGGGGGCCGACTATTCCCAGACGGTGTCGATTTCGTTTACGGCCGCCAGCAACAATTTTGAGCTGGCCATTGCCGTTGCCATCGGCGTCTTTGGCATCAACTCCGGTGCCGCCTTTGCGGCCGTAATCGGTCCGCTCGTTGAAGTGCCGGTTCTCATTGGGTTGGTCAACGTGGCCTTCTGGCTGCGACGAAAATATTTCGCGAGCGCCGCCATGAAAGGGAGTTAACATGCGGTTGTTTGAAGAGAAGCCGTGCGAAGGGGGTGCGATCATGCAAAAGAAAATCCTGTATTTCCTGTGCACAGGCAACTCCTGCCGCAGCCAAATGGCGGAGGGGTTTGCGAAAAAATACCTTGGCGATCGGTTTGAGGTCTATAGCGCGGGGATTGAAGCGCACGGCCTCAATCCGATGGCGGTGAAGGTCATGGCGGAAAAGGGGATCGACATTTCCGCCCAGACGTCTGACGTGATCGATCCGGAGCTACTGGCCAAAGCCGATTATGTCATCACGCTGTGCGGCGATGCCAACGATCGCTGTCCGGCAACGCCGCCCAACGTCACGCGCGAGCACTGGGGGTTCGACGATCCGGCCAAAGCGACGGGCACCGAAGAAGAACGCCTGGCGGTCTTCCGGCGCGTGCGCGACGAAATCGAAGCGCGCATTAAGCGCTTCGCCGAGGAACTCGAAGTGAGGGGCTTCGCGTGACGCCCGAACCGGTCGCAGGCAAATGAAAGCCCTTGGCTTGCCAACACGGCAATGCCAAGGGCTTTTTGAATGTGGTCGCGTGCGTGCTTTCATTCTTCGACCAGCAGCTTTTCCATGGCCATGACGTCGACGAAGCAGCCGTCGAGTCGGCCCTGTTTCTGAAACACGCCGACCTCCCGGAACCCACACTTACGGTACAGGCGCTGTCCCGCCTCATTAAACGGGAAGGTGAACAGAACAAGCTTGTTGACGACGGGCAAGGTAACGCTGGAGATCGCGGAGCATGGCACCTCACCAAACACATGTTCTTAGAACATCTGTTCGTATTTTACCCCAAACCAGGGCAACAGAAAAGCCCGGCCAGTGAGCCGGGCTTTCTCGCTCGTCAGTGGACTAAAAGGTTGCAAACCCTTTTGAAAAGAAAAATGCCCCCGGTACAACGCCGGGGGCATCGTCGTTTCATCGAGACTGCACCGTGTTCTTGACGCCGCAATGCTAAACAACCCAAGTGCAGGTACACGAGCACGCCTCGTAGCGGATCGACTGGCGCCACGTGCACGAAGCCGACCTCCACGCAGAGGGCAACCCAGCAAGCAGCGCCCAGCGCTGCAAGAGACCAACTAGAAACAAAAAAAAAAGAAGCAAGCAGAAGGGGAACTGGAAACGGTCAGATGGAGAAAGGCGGATGAATTTGAAAACGAAAAGGGTGCTATAGAGCACCAAGTCAGTTCAGCGATTCGAGTGAGGAACAGGGATTGTGACAGGTGTGGGGAGGGGCGAAAGGAGGTATGAAAGGAGGTATATGAGGAGGTACGAATGGAGGTATAAACGGATGTAAGTAAAAGCAGGTCATGCCTGCAAATTCGACAGGAAAAACTGTGTATCTTCACCAGGAATAAAAAAGTACATTTGGGGTACAAATTCATCTTTGTAGAATAAATTTACAAACGCTTCCCAATTGGCTTTTAGGTAGTCCCGTCTATTCTCGGTGAATGCCACCCAGACAACCGGACTGGTATCCTTAATCGGCATCAACGTTTTCACATAAGCGTGAAATTTGCGTTCGAGTTGCCGCGGGCCTTCCGTGTTGTTGTCGTACTCGATCCAGTACCGGTGCTTGTTGTCGAGGATGAGCCGCGCGTCCGGGCGAATCAAGTCCCGACGGTCCAGCTTCTGTTTTTGTTTTCGATCCCATTGGCGCAGCAGAACATCGGTCGCCTCAGTAGATGACAGCCAAACAATCCTGTCCCTCGACACTCCCTGTTCCAGCAACCGGACCAGTATGTCATTGATCCCAATGTAATGGGCAACCTGGGCTTGGGGGGCTTCCCTCACGCGATGGAGCTGTAAGGCCATCTCCTGGGCATACTCCAAACCCAGCCGGCCGAGCGAATAGGCCACATCACGGCTCTGGCCGGGAATGGGGTACGCCTTGAGCCAGAGGTCTTTTTCCTCCTTGGTCCTTCCTCTTTTGCGAATCTGCCGTAATCTGTCTTTCAAGGTAAGAGGATGCCACCCCGTAATGACCTGCAACTGCCGCTTAGAGGCCATCCCCAGGTCGTAGAGAATGGCGATGAGTTGCTCGTCCCGGTGAAACGACGGATGGTCCAGCCAATTGAAGATCATACGTGTCTCCCCTTTCGTAGCTCTCTATCCCATACAGGGGGCGGGAGAAAAAAGGGCTCTGGGAGCGGACAGATCCTGTCCCATCCCAGAGCCCCATTTTCTTCAATACTCGAAGAAAGCGGGTCCGTCGTCGCTGGGCTCGTCGTCACGCGCACGGCCCAGTGTGGCTTCCTGAAGTAACGTCCTGCCGGCAAGGTATTCCTCAATCTCCCGGTCCACCACCGCAGCCGGCGTCCCGTCCCGGGCTTGCAGCTCCCTCCCCTTTGCAAGCGCCCACCGGATGGCCTCCTGAACCTCGCGCTCATTCCGGTGATTCGCGATTTTGCCGTTCGGCAAGTACATGTACGGCGGATCCGACTTCACGATGAACGTCGTGATCTCGCTGTGACCGCTTTCGTTCTTGGTGCGCGTGTAGACGGCCACCTTTCGTTCCGGCAGCTTCTGAAGGAACTCCTTGTCAAAGGCACCGGCGGTCATGGCACTGATGGTCGGGGCCGATTTCGGGCCCTGCGTACAGGTTAGGATCGTCCCGACGTTCTCCGTGATCGCGTCCACCAGCCAGGGCTCGAACTGGCCGATGTACTGGGTGATCAGTCCGAGGCACAGCCCGAACTTCCGGTCTTCCGCGATGATCTTGGTCATGACCGGGATCTGCACCAGGTGGGCCTCATCGACGGCAAGAATGTGCACTTTGGCCCCGCTGCTGCGGGTTTTGGCCGCCTGGTGGTACTGGGTGATGATGTGCCCCACGGCCAGCTTCACGTTTTCCTTCGAGACGTTCAGGAGGTCCCACAGGAAGATGTGCCCCTCGTCCATGTACCGGCGCAGATCCAGGCTCCACTTTTTCTGACCGAACATGCGGCGCATGGTGCGGTTCGTCAGCAGCGGCGACAGGCGGTTCAGGATTGGGTCAATGGCATGGCCCTCGATCTCGTGCTCCCAGAACTGCCGGACGATGGGGTCGCGGACGTTTGGCAGGATGCGGTTCCGCCAGTCTTCGTCCGTCAGCACCGGGACAATGCCGAGGATCGTGTGGGGCCTCCGGTCTTCGAGGAGGGTCAGCAGGGCGTTTTCGACGAGCCGGTCCATCCGCGGTGTGTCCCCGGCATAGGCGAATTTGAGCAGGTGCAGGACTTCCTTGGCCACCGCGTCAATGTTTTCGCCCTGCTCGTGGTGGAGCAGGTTCAAGCCCAGCGGGTAGTCGGTCGGCCCGAGATACGCTCCAAGCAAAAAATAAAAAGCAGCTTCTACTGCCTCAATTGCGATGCTTTAATATTTTTGTCAAAATATGTTAGAACTGTCGTGGAGGCACCAAAGGGAAGGAGTCTCGCCTGCCCGGAGTCTTTGACGAAGGGAGGTGAGACTCATGAGCGATCGCGATATTCGATCCTCATCGTAATGATCTTCCAGACGGTACTGGAGATCATTGCGCTTCTCGTCCGCTTGTCCCTCTCTTCCTCTGACTCGCTAGGCCCCAACTAGCGAGTCAGAATTCCGGGGGAGGCGGGCCCCTTTGGTTGCCTCCACTTTAGTTTTACGTTAGCGTGGGATTAATGATACTCCACGCTGATACCCTTTAGCCGCCCACTAACATGCCGCTTGCTAGGTAAACGAAATCCTTTGCCTGCTCCCATTATTACATCTTATTACGCCGAGTTTGTCAAATTTTAAGAAACACGGGGGCCCGGGTTTTCCTCCGGGCCCGTTCCAGTTAATTCTCCTCTACGTATGGCAACGCCTTCGCAACCCACCGCACCGGTACCTGGACCTTCACATCTGGGACCTCTCCAAGCAAACGGTTCACAACAGTCTGTGATATTTGCATGCGCACGGTCTGGGTTACAGTGCATTGGATCCCTTTGTTATCCCAGGTGCGCTGGAACTGCGGTACAGTACCAAACCCTGCCCACTCGGTGAAATTGGAGACGTTCTTGCTCCACGTCTCCCAGGCAGCCTGCTCGGGGCTCAAATCGTCGTTTAGCTCATAGCGGTATCTGATGATGGCCCCGTACTCATCCACTTCGTCGATCACTTTATGGTTTTGCCAGGCCCCGGCCAGGCTGACCTAGCCATCATCAGGGCCGGTAGGGTGATTTCAAAAGTACAAAAGCACAACCCACACAGCTCTTCACCTCCCGCTGAAAAAATCCCCTCCCCTAAACAAGGGGAGGGGCAGCGTGTAGACAAAGTACCGGGAGGTACAAGGTCTACACGCTTTTTTGTCGAATAGAGTTCTTATCTCATCCATGCAGAGGTGGCCACATGCTGAGAAAACAGTCGGCCGAAGGCCGTTACCAGCTTACCGTTGTTTCGTTGGACGAATTGGTTCCTCAGGATCACCTGGTCCGCAAAATCGAAAACGCCATCGATTTCTCGTTTATCTATGACCTGGTGGAAGATCGTTATTGCCCAGACAACGGAAGACCCAGCATCGATCCCGTTGTCCTCATCAAAATGGTGCTCATCCAGTATCTGTTCGGCATCCGTTCCATGCGTCAAACCATCAAGGAAATCGAAACCAATCTCGCCTATCGGTGGTTTTTGGGATACGATCTCACCCAGCCCATTCCCCATTTCACGACGTTTGGAAAAAACTATGTCCGCCGATTCAAGGGTACCGACCTGTTTGAAAAGATCTTTACGCGCATTCTCGAAGAAGCCTGCCATCACGGGCTTGTGGACCCTTCCGTTCTGTATATTGATTCCACCCATGTCAAAGCCAACGCCAACAAGAGAAAATTCATCAAGCGGCTCGTTCAGGAAGAAGGAAAAAAATATCAAGAACTTCTGGAAGAGGAAATCAACCAGGACCGCGTAGCGCATGGGAAAAAGCCGTTGCCAAAAAAGTCTAAAGCCGTCTGGAAGGAGGTGAAGCAAAGCACCACTGATCCGGACAGCGGCTGGTTTGTCAAAAACGAAAAGGAACAGACGTTCGCTTACTCCTTCCATGCGGCCAGCGACCAAAACGGCTTTGTCGTCAGTGCCGTCGTCACGGCCGCCAACGTTCATGACAGTCAGGTCTTTTCGGATGTGTTCGAGCAAGCCGTCAAGCATGTCGGAAAACCCAGCGCTGTCGCGGTGGATGCAGGGTATAAAACACCCTATATCAGCAAGTACCTCTTGGACCAACAGGTCCGTCCGGTCATGCCGTATACCCGTCCCCACACAAAAGACGGAAGGTATCGAAAGCAGGATTACGTGTACGATGAGTACTACGATTGCTATCTTTGTCCTGCCGGACAAGTGCTTACCTACGAAACCACGACCCGTGAGGGTTACCGAATCTACCGTTCCGATGCCACGACCTGTCGATCTTGTTCATTCCGCTCCCAGTGCACAGAAAGCCACGACGCGGTTAAGCGTGTGAGCCGCCATATCTGGGCCCATTACATGGAAGAAGTGGAGCACTTGCGCCATACAGAAGTGAATAAACGCCTATATGCACGCCGAAAGGAAACGATTGAGCGTGTATTTGCGGATCTCAAGGAGAAGCATGGCTTGCGTTGGACCACTTTACGTGGGTTGGAAAAAGTGACAATGCAGGCGATGCTTGTTTTTGCTTGCATGAATTTAAAAAAGCTGGCGAATTGGTTATGGAGGTTAGGAAAAACAGGGCGCCATGCCCTTAATTTCTTCTCTTTATTGTTCACAGACGACAAGAAAACTCCCTCGGCTGCGTTGGCACCGAGGGAGTTTGTCTGCAGTCTGATCAACGCACCGGTTTATCACCGGTGCGTTGATGCCATCCGTCTTGCCCTCGGATGCTAATCCACCAGCACACTAGCCCCAACTAGCGTACCGACGGGGCAGGCGAAACACGCCCCATATCATGGTAACACGTGCCGGAACAACAAATCAACATTTGTTCGCAGTGATGAGGAGTCGGGAGAATTGACAACATGGAGAGACCAATGTAGGATTTAGTGCAAGCCAAGAAGAACGAGAGTACCAGGCGAACGGAGCGAGACCGGCCTGCCTCTCTACCGAGGCGGGCCGGTTGCTTTATGTCCTCATCAGTGCCTCAGCGTCGCCGAAGAATGACGGTGACTGTTCGGGCAAAGGGGACTAATGGTTACGTAAAGAGCCACGGTGATCATTGGCTTCAACAAAGGTACGCTTGGGACTAAGAGGAAATAACCAGTTGAGTCCATATTCTTGTGTAAAAAGGACTCTCTGAAAAAAGTCAGAGAGCCATTTCCAATCCCCCTCGGTTAGAATGGAGCTTGAACCCACAAAAACCAAAAAGGGAGAGGGGATCGAAATGGCTCACTATCAGATTACCGTAGATGCACAGCTTTTGCATCAACTTTTTCTCCGCGACACGAAAGACGATGCGCTCGCCAAGCTCCTGGAGTCCGTCTTGAATCAAATTTTGCAAGCTCAGGCCACGGAGCAGCTGCGTGCAGAGCCCTATGAACGGACGGAAGAACGCCAGGGATACCGCAATGGGACGTATCCGCATCAGCTCACGACCCGGGTGGGTACCCTCACGCTTCGGGTTCCGCGGTTTCGAAACGGGAAGTTTTCGACGGAGCTGTTTGCCCGTTATCAACGGAGCGAACAGGCGCTGGTGTTGGCCTTAATGGAAATGGTGGTGAACGGGGTATCGACGCGCAAAATTGAACAGATCACGCAGGAGCTGTGCGGTACGGAGTTCTCGAAATCCACCATCTCGGAGCTGTGCAAGCGGCTGGATCCGGTGGTCAAGGCATGGAACAACCGGTCGCTTGAAGAGAAGGCCTATCCCTTTGTCCTCGTCGACGCGCTGGTGCTGAAGGTACGCGAAGAGGGGCGCGTCCGGTCACGCGGCGCGCTTATCGGAATTGGCATCAACACCGAGGGATATCGTGAGGTGTTGGGCCTGATGCTTGGCGACAGCGAGTCGGAAGCCAGCTGGGGCGAGTTTTTCAGCTGGTTGAAAAGCCGCGGGCTGCATGGTGTTGATGTGGTGGTGTCGGATGACCATCGCGGGCTCGTACGCGCCATTCGGCGGCACTTTCAGGGCGTAACCTGGCAGCGGTGCCAGACGCACTTTGTGCGAAACATTCTCGATGCTACACCAAAACCGCTGCAGGAGGAGGTCCATGGCCGGGTACGGGCCATCCTGGAGGCACCGGATATGGAGACGGCACGGCAACTCCTGAAGCAAACGCTGAAGGCGTACGAGGAGAAGGCACCGAAAGCGATGGCGATCCTGGAAGCCGGTTTTGAAGACGCGACGGCGGTCTTGGCGTTGCCAGAAAAGTACCGGAGGCGGCTGCGCACCACCAACGCCGTTGAACGGCTGAATGAGGAGATTCGGCGCCGTGAACGAGTGATTCGGATCTTCCCCAACCGCGAGTCCGCCTTGCGGCTTTTGGGTGCTTTGCTGATGGAGATTGACGAGAAGTGGGCCAGCGGCAAAAAGTATTTGGGCATGACCGAATACCTGGAATGGCGTGCCGCTCAGGAGGCCGAAGCGTCTGCGAAAGTGGTGCGGGTCAGCTAGGGGCCATTCCCTTACCGACCGTATGTAATTTCTTGGGATAAGCCCGTTCGAGCCGAGGGGCAATTTTACACAGAAATTTGGACTTGATCAAATAACCAGGATGGTGTTTTGGCAGAAATGACGCGACATATTGCCGAACCCGATAACGGGAGGTGGGATTATGGGTCCTTGGCCTAGTGATTGACCGACTGAGAAACAACCCGACCCGCCATTCTGATTTGGGAACTGGGTACTGTCCTTAGCAATCTTGTGGGTGATCAAGCTGTAGCGGCCGCACAACGACTGGAAAGCCCAACATGGCCTTGGTATTTATTCGCCGCCCTGGCTGCAATTACAGTAGTGGGCTTGATGGTTTTGCGGCGGTGGTCGGCCATGCGCGCGGCTTTAACATAAAAAATAAGGTAACTCCTATCTGTAACCGAGGAAAACAAAGCTTTAGAAGGTGCTGCATGTGCCCCTTCTGAAGCTGCAGCATCGTGTTTGGTTATTGATGAGGAAGACTTGCTTGTTCCTTCCCCTTGATCGGCGATTTGGATCCAATTCACACCCTTGTCCCGCGTAAGGTACACGTCCCGATTGAATGTGGCCACCGCCAGATCGCCTTCGTGAACCGGATTGGGGGCCAGATAGACGATCGTGTCGTCGTCTGCCACCGGAATGCGGATTTTCCGGGGCTGTTTGTTGGCGAGGTCCATCTCGTAAAGGAACGGACCGTTCCTGTATCCGGCCACGAGAAGCGTTCCCTTTTTGGTGAACGCCAAGGCGCTGATGGGCATCTGGGGAAGAACGTGTTGGAAGCGATGGCCATGATCCGTGGAGAGATAAAGCCCGCTGTCCACGCCCACGGCGACCACCGCGATGTCCGTAGGGTGAACGGCCAAAGCCACCCACGCGTTGTGGGCGGTGAGGGCCTCTTTCGGCAGCCCGTTCATCGCGCTTTTGACCCACGTTTTTCCTTCATCGGCAGTGTAATAGAGTCCCGGGGAATCCATTTTGCTGTTCGGCGCGGTGTTAATCGCATACAAGACGCGCGAGTAGTACCCGGCGGCCATGACGTGAAAGTCGGCTTCGCCACTCAATCCCAAGGTCTTGAGAGTGGCCCCTTCGTCGGTGCTTTTGACCAGTCCCAGCGGATCCGGCAGGTTGCTTCCCGGCGCGGGATGGCCGCTGGCGTAAAAGCCGTCTTTCACCGGCGCAAATCCCATGTAATCGTGCGCCGGCGTGTCCGGTCGGGTCCATTTGCCATTCGCGTACACCCGCAGCCCGTCATGGGCGGGTAAGAGCAAGCGCTGACCGTCGGGGGAGTACCCCAGGCCGTGAAGGTGTTCGAATTGGACTGCTTTCCCTGTTCCCCACCTGCCGGGCCACAGAAACGCCGCGCCGAGGAGAAGGACTACCAAGACGCCGACAGTTCCCCACAGTAAAAAGGGATGGGTTTTGCGTTTGGTTGCTCGATTCGCTTTCGCCACCGATCACCGCTCCCTTGTCCGTTTCCCGAAAAACGTTGTGCCGTTTCGTTCTCATCATGCACATTCCGTGTGAGAGTACGGTGAGGAAAATGCGGCGAAATGGTGACAGCCGTTTGAATGTACGTGAGTGTGTTCCGCCGCGGAGATTCCCCAGTCCGCGTGTATGATGGCATGTAGGGAAAGGAACCGGCAAAAATGGGCGTGATCGTGTTGTTTGTTGTTCCGTGACCGTGAAGGACCCGCGCATAACCGCCCGTGGCACGAGGAACATTACCCCGTAGGGCAATCCGTCCCACTAATCCAATTTTGGGAGGTTTCCAACATGCCCACCGTTGTCCAAACCCATGTGGAACATTTCCAGACATGCATTGACGCGTGCAACGCGTGCATGCAGGCGTGCGAACAGTGCCTGACGTCCTGCCTAAACGAACCGGATGTCCAGGCGCGCGTGGCGTGCATCCAGTTGCTGCGCGACTGCGCGGAGATCTGCGCAATGGCCTCCCGCTACATGGCGCGGAACAGCGCGTATGCCAAACAGGTGTGCGCCTTGTGCGCGAACCTGTGCGAGGCGTGCGCGGCCGAATGCGCCAAGTTCCAGGATGCGCACTGCCAAGCGTGCGCCGAGGTGTGCCGCAAATGCGCTGCGGAATGCCGGAAGATGGCGGCGTAATGTGCTTTCGAAGGAAAGGGCGCCCGGAGGGGCGCCCTTCGTTTTTTCTCGTGAGAATGTCATTGACAGGAAGCGGGACGGAGCGATATAATACCCCATGGGGGTAAAATACCCCCATGGGGTATTTACAACCTTTGCTCTCAAGAAGTCGTGAGGAGGTGAAACCCATGACCACCAAAATCTTCAACGTGCAGGGGATGTCCTGCAACCATTGCGTACAAGCCATCGAGCGGGCCTTGAAGAGCCTTTCCGGCGTTTCCGCCGTTCAGGTCGATCTCGCACAGGGAACCGTAACGGTGACGTATGACGAGGCATTGGTTGGGGAAGCGAAAATGAAGGAAGCAATTGAAGACGCGGGTTACGATATCGCATGACCGCGGAAAGCGGGGGAACGCCCATGACCACGGAAGCCGCATCCCGTTCAACACACGCGGAGCGGGGCGAGCACGTCACACTGGGCATCGTGGGCATGACGTGCGCCGCGTGCGCGCGGCGCATCGAAAAGGGTTTATTCAAGGTGGACGGCGTGAAGGCGGCAGCCGTCAACCTGGCGACGGAGAAGGCCACCGTTACCTACGACCCGGAGCGGACGTCGGTGGAAGACCTGATCGACGCCGTCCGGCGCATCGGGTACGACGTCCGCGGCGAGACGGTAACCCTCGCCGTGCACGGGATGACCTGCGCCGCCTGCGCCGCCCGCATCGAGCGGCAGCTCAAGAAGGTGGCGGGCGTGCTGGACGCCCGTGTTAACCTGGCCGCGGAAACGGCGACGGTCGACTACCTGTCCGGAAAGGCGGATGTTGACGTCCTCGTCGCCGCAGTCCGCAAGGCGGGGTACGACGCGGCCGTCTCTGCGGGGACGGACGCCGAGGAAGAGGCCCGACAGCGCGCCTACCGCGAGCAGAAACGGGCCCTGCTCACCAGCGCGCTGTTGTCCCTCCCCTTTGTGGTGCAGATGCTATCCGACTTTGCGGCGCAGGCTGCGCCGCAGTGGCCCTGGCGCTTCCACCTCCCTCCCTTCCTGCAGCTTGTCCTCGCCACCGTCGTCCAATTTACGGTGGGGATGCGCTTTTACCGGGGCGCGGTCAAGGCGTTGCGCGCGGGGAGCGCCAACATGGACGTGCTGGTGGCCCTCGGCACGTCGGCGGCGTACGGCTACAGCCTGTATGCCGTGGTGGCCGGTGCCCCTCACCAGCTGTACTTTGAAGCGTCGGTGATCATCCTCACCCTGATCTTGCTTGGGAAATTGCTCGAAGCGCGGGCTAAAGGGCAGACGTCGGCGGCGATCCAAAAGCTGATGCGCCTGCAGGCCAAGACGGCCCGCGTCATCCGCGACGGGCAAGAAGTAGACGTGCCGCTGGAGGATGTGCGGGTCGGCGACCTGGTCGTCGTCCGTCCGGGGGAGAAGATTCCCGTTGACGGCGTCATCGTCGAGGGGAGCACGACGGTCGACGAGTCGATGCTGACCGGCGAGAGTTTGCCCGTGCCCAAAGGCGTGGGCGACGAGGTGATCGGGGCCACCCTGAACAAGCACGGCGTGTTCACGTTCCGGGCGACCAAGGTGGGGAAGGACACCGCCCTGGCGCAAATCATCAAGCTCGTCGAGGAAGCGCAGGGTTCCAAGGCGCCGATCCAGCGGCTGGCCGACAAGATTTCCGGTGTCTTCGTGCCCATCGTCATCGGCATTGCCGGTCTCACCTTTGCCGTGACGGCCGCCGTGAGCGGTGTCGCCCCCGCGCTCGTCAGCGCCGTGGCCGTCCTCGTCATCGCGTGCCCCTGCGCACTGGGACTCGCCACGCCGACGGCGGTGATGGTGGGGACGGGGAAAGGGGCCGAAACGGGCATCCTGATCAAAGGGGCCGAGCACCTGGAGAACGCCCACCGCATCACCACCGTGATCCTCGACAAAACGGGCACGATCACCAAGGGCGAGCCGGAGGTGACCGACGTGGTCGCCGCCGGCGCGTACGCCGAAGACGAGCTCCTGCGCCTGGCGGCCAGCGCGGAAAGGGGTTCCGAGCACCCGCTGGGGGAGGCGGTTGTCAAGGCCGCCAGGGAAAAGGGACTGGCCCTGGCCGAACCGTCCCGCTTCCGCGCCATTCCCGGCCACGGGATCGAAGCGGAGGTGGACGGGCGCGCGGTGCTCATCGGAAACGCTAAGCTGATGGGCGCGCGCAACGTTGACATCGCCGCGTTGCGCGCGGCGCAGGAGGCGCTGGAGGCGCAGGGCAAGACGGCCATGCTGGTGGCCGTCGACGGCGTGGCGGTCGGCCTTCTCGCCGTGGCCGACACGGTGAAGCCGACGTCGGCGGAAGCGGTTCGCCACCTGCGGGCCATGGGCATTGACGTGATCATGATGACGGGCGACAACCGCCGCACGGCCGAGGCGATCGCCCGGCAGGTGGGGATTGACCGCGTCCTGGCCGAGGTGCTCCCCGAGGATAAGGCGGCCATGGTCGAGAAGCTGAAAGGCGAGGGCAAGGTGGTGGCCATGGTGGGCGACGGCATCAACGACGCGCCGGCGCTGGCGGCGGCCGACGTCGGCATCGCCATCGGGACGGGCACGGACGTGGCCATCGAGGCGGCGGACATCACCCTCATGCGCGGCGACCTCATGGGCATCGTCAACGCCATCCGGCTGTCGAAGGCGACGATGCGCAAGATCCGCCAGAACCTCTTCTGGGCCTTCGCCTACAACGTTGTGCTCATCCCCATCGCGGCCTTTGGTTTCTTGACGCCGATCCTCGCCGGCGCGGCGATGGCGGCCAGCTCCGTGTCGGTGGTCACCAACGCCCTGCTGCTCCGCCGGTGGAAACCGGTGTAACCATCCTTTCATCCGGCCCTTCTCCCGAGGGGCTTTCCCCTCGGGAGAAGGGCTTTTTGATTGCCTTTTGTGCATGACGGAATCGCTGTTGATGGGCGATGCACTGTCGTGTGCACACAAATTCCTCACATTCCGGCGGTAGGATGGAGGAGATTATCAAAGCGCCAATCAGGAGGGGAGGGTTTCGGATGAAGGTGATTCTGTTTACGATCGGAGATTTTCCGGTTCGGACATACGGCCTCGTGGTTGCGCTGGCGATTGTCTTGGCGATGGGCGTTGCCGGCTATTTGTCCCGCGGCACCGCATACCGGCCGCACATCCCCAACCTTGCCCTATATGCCGTGGTGGGCGGGCTGTTGGGGGCGCGGCTGTGGGAGGTGCTTTTTTTTCAGTGGGACTACTATTCGCGCCATCTCGGTGAGGTGTTGGCGATTTGGGAAGGTGGGCTGTCCATTCAAGGCGCGTTGGTTGGCGGGTTGGTTGCTGTGCTGTTGTATGCACGGCGTTACAAGCTCGATTTTTGGGAGCTGGGCGATCTCGTTGCCCCGGCGCTGGTGTTCGGACAGGGAATTGGCCGCGTCGCCTGCCTGTTGAACGGCGACGCCTACGGTTCGCCGACGGGTTCCGGTTTTGGCCTCGTGTATCCGCCGGGAACCGCCGCCTACGACGCGTACGGTTCGCAGCCGCTCTGGCCGGCGGAAGTGTGGGAAGGGCAATGGGACATGATCGTGTTCGGCCTGCTGCTCATGCTGAAAAATCGCGCGTGGCCGAAAGGTTTCATCTTTTTGGCGTACGCCATCCTGTATTCGGTGGGCCGGTTTTTCTTGGAGTTTTTGCGCGGCGATTCGCCGCGGTACCTGTTCGATTGGACAGCGGCGCAGTGGACCAGCGCGGTCATCATCCTCCTTGCCCTCGTGGCGCTGGCCGTCCTGCTGCGTATAGAGCAGAAGAAGCTGCACGTAACAGAATGAATGTTAAGGCCCGCGGTCGATGCCGCGGGCGTTTTTATGACGCTCTCGGAAAGATATTTTAAATACATGTTATAAAAATTACCATGAACTATTTTAATTTCGTGAAGTTTGGAATCGCAACAAGAAAAACACCCACATTAAAAAAGAAAAACAGCCACATTAAATGAGGGTGGCTGTAGGTATAACTTTATTGACACTTAGTGACCATGCATCAGTTAAACATGCAGGTGTTACGCGTTGAGAAACGACGTCCCTCATTTGCGCACATGGCCACGCATGTTCTTTGTCCATTTGTGCAAACAGGGCAACATCAGCGAGATTGGTCATTTGAAGAAATGTTGGAACTCTACTCGATTTTAGACCCGTCGAAATTTTAGCTGTAGGATTCCATAAACTTTGTGCAAGCCTTTACCATTTCCTGGACTTCCTTGGTGTTCATAGCGTGACACATTTTCTGAGTGAGATTGTTTGCTTTGTTGTCATCTGATCCCGCGCCAACTGCTATTCCTCCCGTAACCAAAGCAGTGGCAAGGGCTAACGATACGCCCAACATCATCTTTTTTTGCATCTCAATCACTCCTTTCGAACCAAGATGATTGCGCCCCACGTTTAAGAGGAAGACGTTTTGAGTGAGACACCTTTCACCAATTCCATCTTAGCACACCCTTAGAACACCAACTCTGTTCGAATCTTTGACGGTTTTTTGGAAGAAATATGAACAAGAATTAAATATAAAAATTTTGGTGTAAAATACCTTTGGCTTCAGGAGTGGTGTTATTTGGCATCTTGCTTGTCGATTTCCGTGAGGACATTCCCTAGCACCCGTTCCGCCGAAGCAAACTATCGGAAAAATACGGACCACCCGCTCACATCGCCGTATTTCTTCAATTAACTGCTCGAACATGTTTGTCATGTGCAGCCGACGATACAAACTCGTTCCCAATCACCTCGAGCAGTATCCGTGCCGTTGCCATGTCCGACGAGAAAACCTTACCAGCAAAGGAATTTGGTCCAATTTGCTTCCGATTCGCTGTTGCTCACACACGATAGAAATTTCGTGATAATCTTCTTTGTTTCCCCAACGGCAATCATCATGTCCGTGGCCGCACCATTCCCCTACCCCGTGCTTTCACCATGCGTGAACGATAGGGTCTAGCTACTTAAAAAATCTCCGAAATCGGTGACTTGAAGGTCTTGGCATCGAGGGGGTGCGGCAAAAGGTTGCCTTATCTTCAGCAAAAAATTGTGCCTCTGCTTTACTGGTTGCACCGTTGTTCGAAAGCGCACGAGCCCACGTTTGACGCCGTGAGCGTTTTTGTAACGCTCACTGCACGATGAGCGTGCCGGTCATGCCTTGTTCGGCGTGTCCGGGCAGCGTGCACGCAAAGGCGTGCGTGCCGCGCTCAAGCGGGATGAACGTCATCGTGGCCGTTTCACCCGGTTTGGCGTGCAGGTGCCATGCGGAGGTTTCAGCGCCGTGTTGCGCGTGCGAGCGAGGCGAACCATCGCCGTGGGGTTTTGCGCGGAAGCCTGCCAGGTGAAGATCGTGCTCCACCGCGCCCCGGTTCACGAGGGACAGGGTGACGGGTTGGCCGGATGGTACGGAGAGCGTCTTCGGTCGATAAGCGAAATCGACGGCGACAATTTCAAACCGAAGCGGACGCGGGTGGTCGTTTCTGGCGGCCAGGGAAAGGGGCGAGTCCAGGCGTACATAGGCCAGCAGCAACAAGAGCAGCACGCCGGAAAGCAGAAACGGCCGGCGAAACAGAGAGAAGAAACGCGGGCGGGCTTCCTCGGCCATAAAGGCCATAAGCAATACGGTGACGCACGCGAAAAGCGTGAACGCCAGCTTCAGGAAGGTGTCGGTTCGCTCGGGTGGCAACATGTCGTGGGTCATAGCCCCCATCATGCCGCCCATGAGGCCGGACAGGATTCCTTCCAGCGTGGCCATGGGGGAGGAAGCCACCGCGGGGAACGCTCCGAGAATCATACCGATGCCGCCTCCCATCCACAAGGCGGAGAAGAGGTTGCCGGTGAGCGCAGCTGCGTCGGCGCCGACGGTCAGGCCTCCCGCCATGCCCAGGGTCATGGCGGCCATGCGGGCCGACTCCATGGACAACTTCCGGCGCCACCGCCGGCAACAGGCCGTCACGCCTAGGCTGATGAGGGTGACGAGCAGCAGCGTGGTCCACATCAGGGCGGGCATGCCGCCACCTCCCGCATCAGGCGATGTGGTATCCATGTGTATGGCGCCGGGCCGACGGGTAGTCCCTTTTTTCCGGACACCGTTCCGCCACATTTTCTTCACGCGTTTCTCACACAGCCCCTTTACGATAGACGGCAAAAGCGGGTTCCGCTTCGAAAGGGGCGGTTTCGCCCCGTTTCCGGTGAACCGGCACAAGAGAGGCGAACGTTCACCATTTCCTTGAGGAGGGAGAGACCATGCGCGCATTCCACGGGAAGTGGAAGGTGGCGCTTCTGGTTTTGGCGTTGGCGGTGCTGGCCGGCTGTTCGAGCGCCGACAAGGGCGGCACAACGGAGCACGTTGGCGGCCACGGCGCGGCGCCGGTGCAGACCGTCTCGAGCGAGCCGGCCCAGCCGACGCGCGTGTTGCGTCCCGACCAAAACGGCGAAATCCAGCTGGTGGCGAAGGTAGCGAAGCAAGAAGTTGCCCCCGGTGTCGTGAAAGAGGTGTGGACATACAACGGCAGCGTGCCCGGCCCGGAAATCCGCGTCAAGCAGGGCGAGACCGTGCGCGTGCGCTTCAAAAACGAGCTCCCGGTTCCGACGACGATCCACTGGCACGGGCTGCCGGTGCCCAACGCGATGGACGGCGTTCCCGGCGTGACGCAAAACGCCGTCAAGCCGGGCGAAGAGTTCGTGTACGAATTCAAGGCGACCGTTTCCGGGACGTACATGTACCATTCCCACCAGGACAGCGCCAACCAGGTCGACCGCGGACTGTATGGCGCGATCGTGGTGGAAGAACCCCAGTCGGCTTACGATCGTGACTACACGCTGATGCTGGACGAGTGGATGAAAGACGACAACGCGGGCGGCATGGACCACGGGGCAATGGGCGGCATGATGCACGGATCGGGTGACGGCACGGCGGGGCAAAACATGGAGGGCATGCACGGAACACAGGGGACGCAAGGCATGCAGGGCATGCACGGAGGAAGCGGCGGTGCCGCGCAGGAGATGTCGATGACCGACATGATGCGGCAGCACATGAAGCTGTACGACATCTTCACCGTCAACGGCAAATCGGGCTCCCTCATCCCACCGCTTAAGGTGAAGGAAGGGGAGCGCGTGCGCCTTCGCCTGATCAACATCGGCACCCTGCCGCACGCCCTGCACCTTCACGGCCATGCCTTCACCGTCGTGGCGCGCGACGGCCAGAGCGTTGCCGAACCGCGGCCGATGAAAGACCAGCTCGTGACCGTCGCGCCGGGCGAGCGCGTCGACATCGCCTTCACGGCGGACAATCCCGGAACCTGGTACCTGGAATCCCACGATGAGGGAACGGCGGCCGCCCCGGGCATGAAGGTGGCGATCCAATACGAGGGCGCATCGAAGCAAACGGACCGGCCCAACGAAACAGCCAAGCTGCCGGGGGTCGATTTGCTCAACTACGGGAAAGCGGAGAAAGGCCCCTTCACGCTGGATCAGAAGTACGACGTCGAATACACGATGGAACTGGGCACGGCGATGGGCAAAACGGGGATGGTCTTCACGATCAACGGCAAAACGTTCCCCGACACGCCGCCCATCCGCGTCAAGAAAGGCGATCTGGTCAAGGTGCGCCTCATCAACCGGTCCCCGATGGACGAGCACCCGATGCACCTGCACGGCCACTTCTTCCAGGTGCTGAGCAAAAACGGCAAGCCGCTGACCGGCGCCCCGGTGATCAAGGACACGCTGAACGTCAAGCCTGGTGAAGAATACGTGGTCGCCTTCCGCGCCGACAACCCCGGCCACTGGATGTTCCACTGCCACGTGTTGCACCACGCCGCGGCGGGCATGGTGACGCAGGTGCGCTACGACGGGTATCAGTCGAAGGTGAAGCCGGATCCGAACGACAAACCCGAGTAATGTCTTTGTGTGCGGAATCGGGACGACCAGGGAGAGGAATGCTCTCCCTGGTCTTCTCCTCTTCGACGAAAAACGGCCATCGCCGCCTGCTGGATGAAAACGTCAATCCGCGGAGAAGCGGAGCGCAGGAACGGGGCGCAGGGAGAAGCGAAGACAAGCCAACGGGGAGGGAACCGGAATGAGGAAAACGGGGAAGGCGTGGATTTTGGCGGCCGCCTTGGTTGGCATACTGGCCATTGGCGCGATGGGAAAGAGGGATTTCGCCTTGCTCGGGATAGTCTTGCTTTGCCCGTTGTCCCACCTGTTGTTTCATGGTCGCCACACGGGGCATGGCGACCGCTCTGACCACAACCACCGTATCTCGTTTCATGATTGATGGGGTCGCTTGATCCGGAAACGCGTGCGTTTGTGGCGGAAAGGAGGATCGGCTTGTGGTGCCGTTGAAGGATCGCCTGGCGCGATTCTCCGCCGTGCTTACATCCGGCTTGGCCTGCCTGGCCTGAATCCTTCCGGTCTTGGTTATTTCGCTCGGTCTGAGCGGCGCGCTGTTTTCGACGATGGCGTTTTTGGCGAAATACCAATCGTGGTTTGTGGGCATCAGTGTTGGCTTGTTGGTCGTTGCCCACTATCTAACATGGAAACGTTGGCATGTGGTGCCGATGACGCATGTGGCGGTGTTGTGGGCTGCAACATTTCTTGCTTTCGGTAGCGTGATGTTTGTACTGTACCCGGGTTAATCTACAGGGAAGCGGGTTGAGATCGATGTCCATCCGAATCCTGTGGATCGCCTTATTGGGCTTGCTGTTGGTTGTCGTCATGGAAATGGTTGTCGTTGTGGCGCAACAAACCGGTTCTCTTTCGTCGACAGCATGGGATTCCCTTTCTCCATTAGCACTGGAAAACGAACTGGGGAAAAGCGAGATGGTCATTGTCGACTTGGGTGAACCGAAGCTGTATCGGAACGGGCACGATTCCCGGCGCGATCAACATTCCATTTTACATGTTCAAGTTCAAGGCACGCTATCGGGAGCTGGACCCCAATAAGCGGATCGTCTTCGTATGCCATACAGGGCCGCTGGGCGAAGCGGGTGCGCAGTTTTTGGTTGAAAAAGGATATGCGCGTGTGGTCAATCTGGAGGGAGGCATGGCGCGGTGACGCGGTCCGGTAACGCGTTGACAGATGCGTGACGATGCGTGGAAATCGTGGGGGGAGGATATCATGCGCATTTTGGTGGTGGACGATGAAGCGCCTATGCGCGCGTTGCTTCGGCTGTTTCTCGAACAAAACGGGTTTGCGGTGTCCGAGGCGGAAGACGGGCATGCGGCGTTGGCGCGCGCCCGTGCGGAGCAGCCGGATCTGATCCTCCTCGACATTATGATGCCAGGCCTCGACGGATGGCAGGTGTGCCGCATGCTCCGGGAGGAAAGCGATGTGCCGATCATCATGCTCACTGCCCGTGACGACATCCGCGATCGGGTGGCCGGCCTCGATGCGGGGGCGGACGATTATCTGGTGAAACCGTTTGCCGAGGAGGAGCTGATGGCCCGCATCCGTGCGGTGCTGCGCCGCGCCAAAAATGGCGGCGAACGGTTTGCGGCCGGGCCCCTGGTCGTCGACTTGCGCGCCAGGGAAGCCTATTGCCACGGGCGGCGTCTGGCCTTGACCCCAAAAGAGTTTGACCTTCTTGGGCTGCTCGCGCGCCATCCGGGCCAGGTTTTCGATCGCGAGCAGCTCATCGAACGGGTGTGGGGATGGGATTACGAGGGGGACATGCGCACGGTGGACACCCACGTCAAAGCGCTGCGGGCCAAATTGGCGGACGCTGGCTGTTCGCGCCACCTGATTGAGACCGTGCGCGGTGTGGGATACCGCTTTGTCCCTGTAACCGCGCGGTCCGGTGGGGAGTGACCATGATACGGCTCCGCCTGTCCACCAAGTTGGGACTGCTGTTGTTTGTGCTTATCAGCGCGCTCTTCCTGTTGCTGGTGGTGTTGCTTTACACCATTTTCAACCGTTCGCTGGTGACTCAAGTGGCGGAGGATTTACTCCACCGCGGACATGGCCATGCCGAGGTACTCGGCCGTCGGTGGGGGGAGGAGGCGTTGCACCACGTGGCCGAGATGGAGCGGCAAACGGCGCTCATTGCCGCGGTGGTGGATCGGACGGGAAGGGTGCTGGCCCAGTCGGACCCGCTGGTCCCCGATCAGGTTCGCTATTTGAAGGTGGACGCGCGCGCCGCTGCGCACCGGGATGGGGTTATCGTCACGCGTGATTGGCGGACAGAACCGTACATCGTCACGTGGTCGCCTGTGTATCGGAACGGTGAATGGGCGGCCACCGTGGTGCTGTTTGAACCGACGGAACCTCTCCGGCGCGCCCTGGCGGCCTTTAGGTGGGCCGGTTGTGTTGCGTTCGCATTTATGGTCGCGCTTTCCTTGGCGCTGACGGCCGTGTTGTCCAAACGGCTGACCCAGCCGCTTCGCCAAATGACGGCCGTGACGTCCGCTATCGCCGAAGGGGATTATTCCCAGCGCGTCGGCGTGCGCGGCAACGACGAAATCGCCTGCTTGGCCGCGTCCATCAACCGGATGGCCGACAGCCTGCAGGCGTACCGCGCGCAACAGTCGGCCTTTTTGGCCGATGTGTCCCACGAGTTGCGCACGCCGCTCACGTACATTCAAGGGTACAGCGAGGCGCTCAAGAAAGGCTACGGGGACGAGGCCCAGCGTCGAGCGATGGCGGAGACCATCCACCGGGAAGCGAGCCGGTTGACCCGTCTCTTGCAAGACTTGTTCGCGTTGGTGCGGATGCAAGAGCCGTCGTTTCGGATTCAACGGGCGCCGGTCAACCTTGCCCAAACGGTGGAAGCGGTGGTGGCGCGCATGGCGCCGGCCTTTCAGGAGAAGGGAATTGTGCTCACGGTGGAGGCGGCAGGTGAGCCGCTGTGGGTGGACGGCGACGCGGCGCGGCTGGAACAGGTGTGGATCAACCTTCTGGACAACGCGCGTCGGCACACCCCGGCGGGAGGACGGGTGACGGTGCGGCTACTTCGCGAAAAGGATGAAGCGGTGGTCGAGGTACGCGATACGGGGGAGGGCATTCCACCGGAGGAGTTGCCGCGCATTTGGGAGCGGCTGTACCGCGTGGAGAAATCGCGTTCGCGGACCCACGGCGGCTCCGGGCTCGGGCTCTCCATCGTCAAGCGCATCGTCGAACTGCACGGCGGACGGGTGGGCGTGGAAAGCGAACGCGGTAAAGGGGCGACGTTCATTGTCCGGCTGCCCCTCAGCCCGACGTGAGGCACGCGGGACACATTCAGTCCGAGGAATGGGCAGTGCTACCGAACGTCGTCCGGTGCGCGCGAAGAGGGGAACCGGAAAGGGGGGGAAGGGATCCGTGTGGTACGAATGGCTGAGCGCGGTCAGTCGCGTGTTGTCGGAGCCGTTTCTTCAAATGTCCCATGCGACCACGATTCCTGAGCTTTCCGCGTTGGTGTTGGGAATGGTGGGTGCCTTTGCACCGTGCCAGCTGACGGCCCATTTTGGCGCCTTGGCCTATTTTTCCGGGCGAGCGGCATGCAAGAAGTTCTCGGCGAGCGAGCTGGTGTGGTACCTCGTAGGGCGAATGACCGTATATACCGTTTTGGGGGTTGCGGCATACCTGTTGGGGAAGGAATTTGGCAACCAGCTGATCCCGCTTTTTTCTTGGTCGCGAAAAGCGTTGGGACCGTTGTTTTTGCTCACGGGACTGGTAATGCTCGGCTGGGTGCGCTGGACGAAGGGGATCGGCGGACGGTTAGAATCGTGGGGGGCGCGCCTGGCCCTCTTGCTTGCGCCGCGAAGACGGGCCTTTCTCCTGGGCATCGCCTTTTCCCTCGGCTTTTGTCCCACGATGTTTCTTCTCTTTTTTGGGATCCTCATCCCGCTCATGTTCTCCAGCGCTTCCGGTCCGGTGTTGCCGCCCCTCTTTGCCATTGGAACGGCGGTTCCGCTGTTGTTTGTGTTCGGCCTGTTGTATGGTACGGGCGCATCGCGCTCCTTCGTCCGCGCGTTGCGGCGGTTTGGACACGGCCTAACGCGCGCGGTGGGGGCGGTATTCGTGCTGATCGGGTTGTTGGACACGGTCACGTACTGGACGCTGTGAGCATTCCCCGGTCCGAGGTGGCCGCAGCTGGCGCTGCGTTCTGATGGTGTGTGACCTTCGTCACTCGCAACAGCAGTATTGCAATTACGTTCCGTTCGGGCCCTTCTCCCGTATGGAAAATGTGGTGAATGCCGCCGTACCAATCGATAAGGGGGGGGTAGCGAATGAGCGATTGCTGTGCCGTTGGAAACGGAAATCCTGTTGCGGCGGTGTTGCAGTGTCCCGAATGTGGTCAGGAAGGGAAGCCGATTGGCCTGGTGACACTCAAAAGCCTGCTTCGCCCGGAGGCCCTTGAGCGGTTGGATCCGCATGCGGCCTATGCGTTTTGTGCTTCGCCACAGTGTGACGTGGTGTATTTTGCGGCCGATAGCGCGCCCTTTCGCACTGCCGATGTGAAGGTTCCTGTTTACCAAAAGGACCTAGGCGAAGACGTGCCTGTGTGCTACTGTTTCGGGTGGACGCGCCGGCGCATTCGCGACGAGCTCGCCCAAATGGGTAAGAGCACCGCTTCCGCCACCATCGCCACCCATGTGAAGGCGGGCCGCTGCGGGTGCGAGGTGAACAATCCGCAGGGGGCGTGCTGCCTCGGCAACGTGCAGGCCGTGGTGCGCCAGGTGCAAGCCACGTTGCTGCCATAAAGCGTGGCCACCAACGGGGAGACCTTGCACTCTTTTGCGTTTCCCCTTTTTCCAGATACTTCCGTAACATTCCATAATGGTCGTGCGTATCGAAGCCGATTTTCGGCCATTTTCGTTTGTTTGGCCAATTTTGGTTTCGGAGAAAAAGCCCGGCCATTAAGCAGGGCTTTCGTATGTGATGAAATACAAACTTATGTTTGTATCCTGTGGGGTGGCATGGTGCGCCCGGATGCCGGAGGAGATCGAGAAAGTGCTCGATGAGATGTACGCCGCCGGGTGAGCGATCATTGAGAGTTTGCAGCGTAACGATGATGAAACCAAGCGGGTGAATTAATACCGGGTATCGACCGACTGGACGGCTGCTGCCGTTCAGAGATTGGAAGAGGAGGGGCCCTTATGGCCCCTCAGCTTGTAGGCAGAACAATGTACCGGGATATGGGGTGGGGGACAGGGGTTACAGGCGGATGCCAAAATGTTCTGCTAACAGCCGGCTCCATTCCTCTTCCGACTTGCCGGGAAATACCTCCTGTTTGCCGTTTTCCGTTACCTTCAGCTCCGTGCCGGCGAGCGTAATCCGACCGGTTAAGGTGGCAAGCGAACAGATCTTGTTGCGCGTAAAAGGGGATGCGGGCGACGTTTGGTGATAGCGGCACATCTCTTGAAATTCATCGATGGTGCGGGGCACAAGGGTGAACAGATATTCATCCGACCAGTTTCCCTCGACCCATCTTTGCATGCTGAATTCGCCGTTTTCAAGCTGCTTCACCCGGTAAGTGCCGCTGATGTCTTCACGGGGTTCCCCGCTGAGGGGAAGGGGGTGGCGGGACGAGTTGCCGAAGCCTACGTCAACCAAGTACGGCTCGGGAAGGCGCACAATCAGGGCGAGGTGGTCAAATTCAGGCCCGAATCCGCCTTGCGCTTTTTTCACCCGTGCCGAAATGAGCGTGGAATCGAAATCGAGTGCGGTCAGAAGCGCATGGAACAGATGGTTCAGTTCATAGCAGAACCCTCCCCGCTTCCGGCGTACGATCTTGTCGAACAGGGACGGGATGTCAAGACGGATCGGCCGACCCAGATGAATGTCCAGGTTTTCGAACGGGACGGTGAGAAGATGGCGTTCATGCAGTTTGTTGAGGAAAGAAAGGGTGGGTTTTTGCGAAGTAGGGATGCCTAAAAGGTTGAGATACGCCTGCACGTCAAACTCGTTGATCTCGTTCATGAGGGCTCCTCTCCTTAAAACCGTGGGAAGTTCCGATTGCGACCACGGACTCTTCTTTTTTCAGCCATCCGGAGTCAACCAGCCGAATAACAGCAGCCAGAACCGACGCCGAGGAAGATTCCAGTAGCAGGCCGGATCGCGCTGCTTCCTTCCAAGCCCACGCCACCTCCCGATCTGTCACGGATACGGCGGTCCCTCCCGATTCCGTTACCGCGGCCACTGCCTGATAGGTCACGGTGGACCCATCTATGGAAGCCAACGAGGTCCTTCCTTCGAACCGCCCGCGCCAATCCTCACCATGAAGCACGCGGGTCAGACGCGGGAAAGGTTCCACCGCCACCATGCGAGGAAGATGTGAAATTTCCCCCCGAGTCCGGCACTCTCTGAACCCTTCCCAGATTCCCCAGATTAAATCGCCCCGGGAGGTGGGGACGATCACAGCATCCGGCGCTTCACCCAGCTCTTCCACCAGCTCATAAGCAATGGTTTTCAATCCCTGTACCCCGAAGGGATTGCTGCCCACCGGCGGGACATGGAAATTGCCCGCTGGCCAAAACCCCCGCTCCCGCACCAGTTTGCCCATCAGCGGCCACCGCTCATCTGACCTGCTGACCATCCACACGTTGCCGCCGTAGCTCCGTATCCAGTCCTGAACCTGCGCTGGAACTCTGGGGGTCACGATGACATGGGGGGTCAGACCGGCAGCCGCTGCATACGCCGCTAGCGAAAGACCCGCATTTCCGCTGGATGCGATCACCACATCCGTTTTGCCGAGCAACCGGGCGGCTGCGACGATCAGCGGACTCATGCGGTCCTCCGTGCCTACTGCTACGAGCGACTCGCCGTGCGCACGTTCAGCCTGGCCAACATCCTCGCGGCCATGCCGGCCAAGGAGGGTGGTGCTGCGTGAAGCAGGACGACCGCGCGCCGCAGTACGACCCGATACGCCTGGCCTACTGGGGGCAGGCTGACGTGTGCCGGTGCCTCGCTCGTGGAAAATGGCGGTGGATCGACGGTGTGCTTCGCTGTGTCCGGTGCGGGAGGCCGAAGTACCCGGAGCAGCCATCAGAGCCGTGGTGGGCGGAAGACGAGTAAACCCTCAGGGTTGTGTCCCTAGGGGTTAATTGTGTGCACTTTATCATTGATAACTATAGTGAACCAATTCTTCCGTTCCAATGTCGTTCAATATGCCGATCACCTTGTTGGGCACCGTGTAGCGCTGGTTGAGGTAGCGGAGGGCGGCGGCCAGCTCGCCATCGGCTCCACCATATTGCTCCAGGAGGTATTTAGCCATCCGCGGGTCACATTTGCTGACCCGAACAGGGTACTGCAGCTTTTTCTCATAGATCCACATGGCGGTCCTCCTCTGGCCGTTGCTCGGGTATGGGGATGTCGGGTGTTAAACCTGCCAGGGCCACGGTGTATCGTCCCAGTTCCACGGGCAGCTGACGTAGTCGTGGCCGAAATGCGACAGGGGCCCAGCGATCGACACCAGCTGGCGTCTGACGGCCTTTCGCTTTTTGACGAGGTCGTTGTACTGGCGGACGGCGTTCAGGTCGTTGGGATGGGTATCGAGATACAGGTTCAGCTCCAGCAGGACGAAATCGAGGGCTTGCAGCTCCTCGAGGAGTTGATAATATTCCTCCGGCATTTTGCGGTGCTCGTTATCGCGATGACAATCCATCGCAGCCATCTCCTTCCCGTTCGACTGGACGGTTGTATCCTTCGTACGGGCTGAACAGGGCCGGCCATAGCGTGCCGCGCCGGAGGGCTTCCCGCGGAGGGAACTGGGGGAGATTGGGTGGCTGGAAGCCAAGATAGAGGTTCGGCGGCGTGTTGTACACCTTTATCCGTTCCGGAGGACAGGGATCAAAGGGACTGATGTACGGGCGCCAGGTCTTGAAGTTGGTGTGGCGCATCGGCGGAGCGACGGGGCTCATGTACGGCGGATACGGATGCTTTAGCATGGGTGCGTTCTCCTCCTTCTTTAAGGAATCGCGGAGCCATTACCCACGGTATTCGCCGTCTCGGGCGGGCGACACCAGGGCGGCGAGAAATGGGCGCCGGTTACTTGCGGTGCCCGCCGATTTTGCCGGCGCGGTCGAAGAAGACGCTGGGCGGGGTGAGGGAAACGGCGCGAAGGAGGCTCGTCTTGCCGTGCCGGGCGCGGATGTGGTCGATGGCGGCAGCTAAGCGTCGCTGGCGTTCCTCGCGGCCGAACAGATCCAGTTGAAAACCGGTGTCGGGCATGAGGTTGCCGAGGCTTACCCCCACCATCCGTACGGGCTGGCCGTTCCAGAAACGCTGGAGCAGGTGGAAGGCGGCGGCAAAAACGGGCGGGGTCACGTTGGTGGGGGCCTCCAGCTTCTTCTGGCGATGCAGGCCGGACAGGTCGGCAAAGCGCAGGGTAAGGGAGACTGTCTGACCCACATAGCCGCGGGTGCGGGCGCGATGGCAGACGTCGTCGACCAGCTCGAGGAGCACCACGCGCAGCTCGTCCAGGGTGCGGTAGTCGCGCGGCAAGGTAAACATGTGGCCGATGGACCGGCGGACAGCGAGGGAACCCGGGTCGACAGGGCTGTAGTCGATGCCGTTGGCCGACAGGTGCAGCACTCGCCCCATAAGGCCGAAGCGGCGCGCCAGCCGGTCGGGATCAGCTTGGGCGAGATGGCCGATGGTGCGGATGCCCATGCGATAGAAGTGGCGCTCCATGCGCGGGCCGACGCCGAACAGCTCCCGCACGGGGAGGGGCCATAGCCGGGTGGGCACATCGTCGAGGGTGAGCACGGTGAGGCCGTCAGGCTTCTCCAGGCCGGCAGCCATTTTGGCCAGCAATTTGTTCGGGCCCACGCCGATGGAGCAACTGACCCCGATTTCCCGGCGGATGCGGTCTTTCAGGCGACGGGCCGTTTCCACGCCGTCGCGCACGAGGTCGGTGGCGTCGGGCAGTTCGAGAAAGGCCTCGTCGATGGAAAACGGTTCAACAAGGGGCGTGATTTCCTTCATCATGGCCAGGATGGCGTTGGAAATTTGAACGTAGGTGGCCATCCGCGGGAGTACGAACACGGCTTCCGGGCACAGGCGCCGGGCTTCGCCGACCAGCATGGCCGTCTTGACCCCGCAGCGCTTGGCTTCGTAGGAGGCGGCGAGGACGATCCCGTGCCGTTTTTCCGGGTCGCCGCAGACGATTACCGGCTTGCCGCGCAGCGCGGGGTTGTGCGCCTGCTCGACGCTGGCGAAAAAGGCGTCCATGTCGGCGAGGAGGACGGTGCGCACAAAGCGCCGCATGTCCGTTCCCTCCATACGAACAGATGTTCGATTACAGTTCTAGTGTACGCCAGAGGACGCCGGTTGAAAAGGGGAAGAAGAATTTGGACAACCGACGGAACGCGCGGGGCAAACAAAAAAACGCCCGCGTCAACGGACGCGGACGGATACGCGTAAGGGACGACACGCGTCCCCTAGCGCATTGGCGGGGCTCAGGCGCCGGTTGTGCTTTCGAGGGTGCGGATGACGGCCTTGGCCGTGGAAATCCCGGACTGCGGGTTTTGCCCGGTAATGAGCAGGCCGTCTTGTTCTACGTGATCCGCCCATTTTTCGCCGGCGATGAAATTGGCCCCCAGCTCCCGCAGGCGCGTTTCGAGGAGGAATGGCACCAGCTTGTCCAGCTGGACGTCGCGCTCTTCTTCATCGGTGAAGGCGGTCACCCGCTTGCCGGCAACGAGGGGTTGCCCGTTCGACAGGGTAACACCGACGAGGGCCGCCGGGCCGTGGCAGACGGCGGCGATCACCTTGTTTGCCTCGGCAAAGTGGCGCACGAGCTGCTGCACATTCGGGTCAAAGGGGAAGTCGAACATCGTCCCATGGCCGCCGGGGACAAACAAGGCATCGTATTCGTCCGGGTTGACCGCGGTTACGGGAACGGTATCCTTCAGCCGTTCGATGGCCGCCGCCCAGCGCCGCTCGTTTTCCTCGTTCAGGCTGCGCGGGTCGATCGGTGCCGCTCCGCCTTTGGGGCTCGTCACCGTGATGTGGTAGCCGGCTTTTTGAAATTCCTCGTAAGGCTCGGCAAACTCCGACAGCCAGATGCCTGTGGGGTGCGCATCGTCCATCTTGTCGTGGCTGGTTACGAGCATGAGGACGCGTTTTGCCATGATGATCCTCCTTTCGCAGGCAAGGTCTCCCTTTCTATAATAATCCGCGGCCAAGGTACATGAAAAGGATTTGAATACCATGTAAGAAAAAAATATCTTGTAGTCGTCGGTTCACCCGTTGCGGCACGGGAAAGGGGGATTCCATTGACAGCGGCAAGAGCTCGTGACTACACTACCAATAGGAAAACAACTGTTTAAATGTTGTAGAGTAGGGGGGAGAGGATGGCGCGTGGGGATGAAGCCGCACGGCACGCGACGCCCGCTGCGGCGGACATGTGCGACGTGTTTGCCTACAACGCGGAAAAGGTGGCGCGGCTTCAGAAAGGGCTTGACCGCGCGGCGGACCTCGCGCCGCTGTTCAAGGCGCTTGCGGACGAAACGCGGCTCAGGGTGATTGTCGCCTTGTGCCAAGAGGAGGAGCTGTGCGTGTGCGACGTGGCCACGCTGATCGGCACCTCGCCGGCAACCGCCTCGCACCACCTGCGGTTGTTGCGCGCCATGGGTGTGGTTGCCTGCCGTCGGGACGGCAAAATGGTTTACTACCGGCTCGTTGACCCGATTGTGCGTCGGATCGTGCAGGAGGCGCTGGCGTTGTCCAATGGGGCAGAAGGGAGGGAATCCCGTGCAGGACACCGCCGTTAAGCGCGTGTATCGCCTCACAGGCTTGACGTGAGCGGATTGCGCCGCCAAGCTGGAGCGGCACGTCCGGGCGTTGCCCGGCGTTCAGGAGGCAGAGGTGAATTTTGCGGCCGGCAAATTGACGGTCGTGGGAACGATCGCGCCGGAGGTCTTGCAAAGGGAGGCGCGCAAGGTTGAAGCCGTGACGCTTCATCCCGAGGGAGCGGGAAGTGTTGATTCCTCCCCGTCGCCGTGGACGGCCGACCGGCACCTGTGGCGCACGCTGGTCGCGCTGGCGGCGTTGCTCCTTGCCCTGGTGTTTCCGTCGCAGACGGCGGTGAACCGGGCGTTTTTGTTCACCGCCGTCGCCGTGGGAGGGTACCCGCTCGTTCTTCGCGGCGTGCGCAACCTGGTGCGCCTGCGCGTCGATATGCACGTATTGATGACGGTGGCCGTTGCGGGCGCGCTGGCCATCGGCGAGTGGAACGAGGCGGCCGTCGTGGTCGTTCTCTTTGCCCTCAGCGAACGGCTGGAGGCGTACGCCATGGAGCGGGCGCGGCGGTCGATCCGCTCGCTGGTGGAGTGGATGCCCAAGGAGGCCACCGTGCTGCGCGACGGGCGGGAGACGGTCGTCCCCGTCGCGGAACTGGCGGTTGGTGATCTTGTTCTGATCAGGCCGGGGGAAAACATCGCCGTCGATGGCGAGGTGGTGGAGGGTACGTCGGCGGTCAACGAGGCACCCATTACCGGGGAAGCCATGCCTGTTGAGAAGGGGCCGGGCGACCCGGTGTACGCCGGCACGCTGAACGGGCCGGGCGCCCTGCGCGTGCGCGTCACCAAAGTGGTGGCGGAGAGTACGCTGGCCAAGATCCTTCACCTCGTCGAGGAGGCGCAGAACCGACGGGCCCCGGTGCAGGCCTTTGTCGACCGCTTCGCCCGGGTGTACACGCCGGTGGTCATCGCCTTGGCGCTGGGTGTGGCCCTCGTGCCGCCTCTTTTGTTCGGAGGCGGCTGGGAACGGTGGGTCTACGAGGGGTTGGCCCTGCTTGTCGTGGCGTGCCCCTGCGCCCTCGTCATCTCCACACCGGTGGCCGTCGTGACTGCCATTGGCGCGGCGGCGCGCCGCGGTGTGCTGATCAAGGGTGGGGTCCATCTCGAGGCCGCAGGTCGCATCCGCGCCGTGGCCTTTGATAAGACCGGCACCCTCACCCGGGGCCAACCGACGGTGACGGATGTGCTCCCTCTTGGCGGCCAAAGCGTGCGCGACGTGCTGGCGGTGGCCGCCGCGCTGGAGGCGCTGTCGGAGCACCCGGTGGCCCGCGCCATTCTCGATGCCGCTCGCGCGCGCGGGATCGCCGTCGAACCTGCCGAATCCTTCTCGGCCGTCCCCGGCAAGGGGGCCGTGGGACAGATCGGCGGGCGCACGTATCTGGTGGGAAGCCCGCGGCTGTTTACTGAGCGGGGTGTCGCCTGGGAGGCGGCCCAGGCGACGCTGGCCGCCTGGCAGGAACAGGGGAAAACAGCCATCCTGGTGGGCACAGAAGAGCGGCTGCTGGGGCTCATCGCCGTGGCCGACCTGCCGCGGGAGGAGAGCGCTGCGGTGATCCGCGCGCTGAAAGGGTCTGGGGTGGCGCATACGGTGATGTTGACGGGCGACCATCGCCGGACGGCGGAGGCGGTGGCGCGGCAGGTCGGCGTGGACGAGGTGCATGCCGAACTCTTGCCGGAGGACAAATTGCAGCGGATCCAGGCGCTACGCCGGCGCTACGGGACGGTGGCCATGGTTGGTGATGGCATCAACGACGCGCCTGCGCTGGCCGCGGCGACGGTAGGCGTTGCCATGGGCGGCGGGGGCACCGACGCGGCGCTGGAGACGGCCGACATCGTCCTGATGAACGACGACCTGACCAAGCTGCCCGAAACGGTGCGCCTGGGACGCTGGGCGTTGCGGGTCATCCAGCAGAACATCGCCTTCTCACTCGTGACTAAGCTGGTTGCCGTGGCCCTTGTCGTTCCCGGTTGGCTCACGCTGTGGCTGGCTATCCTGGCCGACATGGGGGCGACCTTGCTGGTGACGGCGAACAGCCTGCGCCTGTTACGAGTGAAGGGCGCGTGAGCAAGCGCCTGCTTGCTGTTAACCGGCGGGGAAAAAGGCCGGGACATGCTGCTTATCGCGGCGTGTCCCGGCCTTTTGGTTTCCCTGACCGGTACTCGTGGGCTTCCCGGGCGTCGACGCGGGATATGAATTTACGATTCCAGGTACGATTCCACCCACGATTTCAGCAGGTCCTTCGGCTTGTAGCCGACGCTGGTGCCCAGTTCAATCCCGCCCCGGAACAGCTTCAAGGTGGGCACGCTCATGACGCCAAAGCGGCTTGCCGTGTAGGGGTTCTCGTCGATGTTCAACTTGGCGATGGTGACACGGTCGCCCAGCTCCTGCGCCAGCTCGTCCAGCACGGGAGCCAGCATGCGGCACGGCCCGCACCACGGGGCCCAGAAATCGACGAGAACGGGCTTGGCTTGGCGGATCGTTTGGTCAAAGTTCCGATCGGTTACGGTGACCACGGACATGGAAGAAACCTCCTTTTGGTTTTATACCCCTAGGGGTATATTAACGCAGGTGTGGAGAAAAGGCAAGCATACAACGAGAAGGCCACCGCAAAAAATCAACGAGAAGGCCACCGCAAAAAATAACGACGGAGGCGAACAGGCGGCCAATCCGGGTTGAATGCGTTTGATCCGCGCGTTAAAGTACATATACGGGTATAGGTAAAATCCGAAGCGAAGAGGTGACGTTCATGTCGTGGGCGGAAGCGTTGACGCTGTTCGCCATCGGGTTCGTCGGTTCCTTTATCAGCGGGATGGTGGGAATCGGCGGTTCGATCATCAAATACCCCATGTTGCTGTATATTCCCCCGCTTCTCGGAGTCGCGTCCTACTCGGCGCAGGAGGTGGCCGCCGTCAGCGCCGTCCAGGTGCTCTTTGCCACGTTGGCCGGCGTATGGGCGTATCGCAAAGACCGGTACATTCACCCCAAGTTGGTTGCCTACATGGGGACGGCGATCATTTTCGGCAGCTTTCTCGGCGGCTTTGGTTCCAAGTTTTTGGACAATGCGACGATCAACTTCGTCTACGCCGTTCTGGCGGCGATTGCGGCGGTGATGATGTTCATTCCGCGTCCGGAACGTGAAGCACGTTACGAAGAGGTGACGTTTTCCAAGCCCATTGCCGCCCTGTCCGCCTTTGTCGTAGGACTGCTGTCGGGCATCGTCGGGGCGGCCGGCGCGTTCATCCTGATCCCGATCATGCTGGTGGTCCTCAACATTCCCACCCGCGTGGCGATCGCCTCGTCGATGGCCATCACGTTCATCTCCTCCATTGGCGCGACGGTGGGAAAGGTGCTGACAGGCCATCTGCTCTTCTGGCCCGCGGTGATCATGGTGATCGCCAGCATGCTGGCTTCGCCCCTTGGCGTGCGTGTGGCCAAGCGCGTGAAGGCGAAGATTCTCAAAGGCATTTTGGCCGCGTTGATCTTGGCCACCGCCCTCAAAATCTGGGTGGACATTCTCTTCTAAATCTAATGTTGAGGGGGAGAGAGGATGGCCAACCGCGCGTTTTGGGAAAGCCGGTTTGCACAGGAAGCCTACGTTTATGGAACGGAGCCCAACGCTTTTGTGCGGCAGGTGGCACCGCACCTGCCGAAGGGGCGTTCGCTGGCTGTGGCGGATGGAGAAGGGCGAAACGCCGTTTACTTGGCCCAGTTGGGGCATGAGGTGACCATGTGGGATTACGCACAGGCGGGCCTCGAGAAGTGCCGACGGCTTGCGGAGGCGCGCGGGGTGCGGGTGGTGACGGAGTGGGTCGACGTGACGAAGGCCACCTGGCCGAAGGCACGTTTTGATGTGGTGGTTTGCACCTATTTGCACCTCCCCGCGCCGCAGCGCCAAGCGGTCCTCAGCCACATAGCTTCCGCGGTCAAGCCGGGAGGTCACGTGGTGATGGAGGTCTTTTCGCTGCACCAGCTCCGGTACGGCACCGGGGGGCCGGAAGATCCGGCGCTGTTGTACCACCCGGCAGAGTTCTGGTTTGCCTTTTCGGCGTGGCGGGTTCGGCACTGGTTCTGGGGCGAGGTCGAGCGGAAGGAAGGGCAGCACCACAACGGCCTGTGCCATGTCATCCAATGCTGGCTACAGCGCCCGGAACATTGACCAAAACAGCGTCTCGCCCTGCGGGAAGAACAGGTTCATCTGCCAGCCTCCCACGCCCGCCCATTTGTGCCGTTTCACCAGGGCAAACTTGGAGGCCAGGCTGCGGGCGTCCTCAAACCACACTTCGTGCCGTTCCCCGTTTGTTGTGTAACGGTAATATGGGTGCGCGAATGGGGGTCGAACCGAATCGTCGCCCTGCGGTCAATGGCTTGTTCCAGGGCTTTTTGTTGGGAAAGCGCCCGTCCTTTGCCGGTCGACACGTTCCAGTCGTACCCGTACATGGGAATCCCCGGATACAGCTTTTTGGGCGAAATGACCGTTGACGCGTATGACATTGTGGCCTTGACCTGGGCGTGCGGCGCAACAGGTCCAGGGCCGGTAAAGGGCGGGATGTGCCAATCGTAGGCCATCACGAACACGCAGTCGGCGTACTTCCCAATTGCGGCGTAATCGTAGCCGCCGGCGTGGACGGGGGTATTGGGGCCTTGCTTGGGGGGCACCGAGACGGCGATCTCCATTCCCGAAGGGTGCAATTTCGCGTGGAGCTCGCGCAGGAACTGCGTGTACAACGCGCGGTCTTGTGGTTTGAGCCTCTCGATGTCCAGCATGACGCCGGGGAAGCGGTTGGCCTTGAGCAGATGCCAAATGCTTTCGACGAGGATGTGCCGTTTCGCCGGATCGGCGAGAATGCGTCACATGTGCGCGGCGTCAAACCCATTGGCCGTCAAATTGGTGATGACGGGGTAGGGCAGTTGCCCCTGCTTCCGCACGAGAGCAGTTGCGGGCCCAAAGGCGCGCACGGCAAGGGTGCCGTTTTCGTGATGCGCACGTCAAACAGCCCGACGCGGCGAACCGTTGATCGGTAGCGGGCCATTAGGGCGCGGTCTTTTGCCGCGTTTCCCGTAGGGACGTAAAACAGCCCGGCATCGATCGGGATTCGCGCATCTTGCGGGATGCGCAGACGTGTCCCAGGGGTAAGGATCGAGTCGCTGCACAAGCCATTGGCCCGGCGCAGCGCGCCTGTGGTGGTGCCGTGACGCACGGCCAGTTCCCAGAGCGTGTCGCCGGCGCGCACGGTAAGGGGCGAACGCGGCACGATTAGCGCTTGCCCCGGTACAATGTCGGGGCGGGTAAGGCCGTTAAGCTGCATGAGGCGTTGCCAGGTGGTGCCATGGCAGTTGGCGATGGCCGAAAGGGTGTCGCCCGGCTGCACCACGTCGATGGCCCAGCTGCCGGTTTTCGGGACGGCGGACGCGGGGGTGGCGAAGGCGACGAGCAGGGACACAACCAAAAGAACGCGCCATCGACGTCGAAGCATAGACGTTGAGCCCTCCTTTTTATCGTCGGGGCGTGGTTTTGTCAACCTGTTTCTAGTGTGGAATGAGGGTTCCCATCGCTTTCCCGGAATGTTTCGGCAGGTTCCGGCACAGACTACAGCGTGGAGATGTTTCGTTCTCCCCTCTTGACAAATTGCCGGCGTCTCCCCATACTGAAAGTAGAGTATATACCCATACGGGTATATGGATAAAGAAAGAGGGGTAAACCTCATAACCACTGCGGTTCGCGACATCACACCGCGCGAAGCCAGAACGTTGCTGGCGCGCGAGCAGGACCGCTTCGGCGTGCTCGATGTGCGCAAAGTGGAGGAATGGTCCAAAGGGCACATTCCGGGGGCGACGCACATCCCGCTGGAAGAGCTGCCGTTGCGGGTGAGCGAACTGGATCCCCAGCGCGAGTGGATCGTGGTCTGCCGCAGCGGCAACCGCAGCGCCAAAGCGTGCGCGTTTTTGGCCGAGCGCGGCTTTCGCGTCCGCAACCTGCAAGGCGGCATGTTGGCGTAGAAGGAAACCGAAGGGGAAAGGGGGAGCGGCGTGATGCCCATTCGGGTGGACAAAACCATCCATTGCGAGGGGCTTTCCTGCCCGATGCCGGTGGTGCGAACCAAGAAGGCCATCGAAGAGATCACTCCGGGACAGGTGCTGGAGGTGGTGGCCACTGACCGCGGATCCCTCGCCGACCTCAAAGGCTGGGCCCAACGGGTGGGCCATCACTACCTGGGAGTGAAGGAAGTAGACGGGAAGTACCACCATTACATCCGCCGGGCCTCGGCAGAGGAAGAAAAGCCGGAAACGCGCTTTCCGCACACCGCGTCCAACGAGGAGCTGGCGCAAAAACTGGCGGCGGGCGAGGCCGTGAAGGTCCTCGACGTTCGTGAGCCGGCCGAGTACGCCTTTGGCCACATTCCTGGCGCGATCAACATTCCGCTCGGCGAGCTGGAGAAGAGGCTGGCCGAACTGGATCCCAACGAGACCTACTACGTCATCTGCCGCACCGGGAACCGCAGCGACTTGGCCTGCCAACTCCTTGCCGAAAAGGGGTTTACCCGCGTGAAAAACGTGCTTCCGGGCATGTCCAAGTGGGAAGGCCCCGTGGAAACCCGCGTGTAAGGCAAGACCCACACCGATTCTCCATCATCACATCATCTCATCGTTTGAGGGAGGAGGATTCCTATGGCGGACAAGAAAAAGCGCGTGGCCATCATCGCGTCGACGGGCGGGCTCGAGACGGCCTACAAAGTGCTGAACATCGCCACGGCGGCGGCAGCCCTTGACGCGGAGGTGGGCGTGTTCTTCACCTTCGACGGGCTCTCCATCATCCACAAGGACGCCGCGTCCATGCTGCAACTGGGGCCCGGCAAGGAGCACTTGAAAGAAAACTTCGCCAAAGCCGGCGTGCCGACCATCCCCGAGCTCCTCAACATGGCCAAGGAGTCCGGCGTCAAGCTGATCGCCTGCCAGATGACGATGGACGTCATGGGGCTCGACCGTTCCCACTTCATCGACGGCGTCGACGTGGGCGGCGCGGCGACGTTCCTCGACTTCGCCTTTGACGCCGACGTGACGCTGAACTTTTAAATTCCGCATTCGGGAGCAGGAGGGATCGCCATGGGCAACGTGCCTTCGATTACGTCCAAGGAATTGCATGAGAAGATTGCTTCCGGTCAGCCCGTCTTCATCCTCGACGTGCGCAACGAGGACGAATACGCGAACTGGAAGATTGAGGGGAAACATGTGACCTCGATCAACGTCCCGTACTTCGCCTTCATCGAAGAAGATGCGTCCGTTTGGGAGGCCATTCCCAAAGACGTCAAGGACATCGTTGTCGTCTGCGCCAAGGGCGGCGCGTCGGAGTATGTCGCCGAGCAGCTCCGCGCGCGGGGGTACAACGCCGTGAACCTCGAGGGCGGCATGCTGGCGTGGAGTCAGTTCTATCACCCCGAGTTGGTCGTCGTTGACGAGAACTTGAAGTTGTATCAGGTCAATCGCCTGGCTAAAGGGTGTCTGTCCTACGTGCTGATCTCCGAGGGAGAGGCGCTGGTTGTCGATCCGAACCGCCATATTGACGTCTACATGGAGCTTGCCCGAAGGGATGGGGCGATGATCCGGCACATTGTCGACACCCACGTGCACGCCGACCACATCTCTGGCGGTCCCGAATTGGCCCGGCGCACCGGGGCGACCTACTACGTGCCCTCAAGCGACGTGCAGGATGGCACGATCACCTTTGAGCCGCTGGAAAATCATCCGCAGATTCGCATGGGCAAGGTGGTCGTGGAGGTGCTGGCCATCCCCACGCCGGGGCACACGCCGGGGTCGACGTCGCTCCTGGTGAACAAGAAGTACCTTCTGTCCGGCGACACCATCTTCGTCGGCGGCCTCGGGCGGCCCGATTTGGGCGGCAAGGCCAAGGAATGGGCGCAGATGCTCTACGACACGGTGTTCAAAACGATCGCCAACCTGCCGGATGACGTCTACGTGCTTCCGGCCCACTACGCCGACGTGCAAGAGATCAACGACCGCGGCATCGTTGGCGCACTGCTGGGCGACATTCGCCGCAGCAACGAGATCATGCGGACACAGGATCGCGAGACCTTCACCGAAACCGTAGCCGCCTCGGCCCAAGCCGAGAAGCCGCCGAACTTTGAGACGATCATCGAAATCAACCGCGGCCTCAAGGCGGTTACACCCGATGAAGCCAACGAGTTGGAACTCGGTCCCAACCGCTGCGCCGTTCATCACAGCACGCCAAACGCTTAAAAAACGGTGTAGCATATCTCGAAATGGCGCGAAGTGGCAAAAGGGAGGTGGTTCTTCATGGCCGATTTGGTGGTCGATGCCCGTGGGCTGTCATGTCCTATGCCGATTGTCAAGGCGAAAAAAGGAATTGATTCCCTGCAGCCCGGGCAAGTGATGGAGCTGATCACCACCGACAAGGGATCGGTGAACGACGTACAGGCCTGGGCGAAACAGGCCGGGCACGAAGTCCTGTCGGTGGAGGAGCGGAACGGCGAATACCGGTTCCGGATCCAAAAAGGTTGAAGAGAAGGCTAAGGGTTTCAAGCAACAGGGGGGGCGGGGGTATGCACTCGCCCCCTGTCTTTCGTTCCACGAGGAATCCAGATACCCGCATCGAACGCTCACAACGCGCGGGTCGGAGAAGCGGCAGGCGCGTATCCGGTTGCCGTCATGGCGAAGCCGAAACCTGTTCTTGTTCCAGAAATCCTGAAGCGGGAGGGAGAACCGTGGCCGACAAAACGACGATCATCGTGTTCAGCGGTGATCTCGACAAAGCGATGGCCAGCTTCATCATCGCCAACGGGGCGGCGGCCATGGGCAGCGAGGTGACGATGTTCTTTACCTTTTGGGGGCTGAACATCCTGCGCAAAGAGAACGCCGCTCCCGGAAAAAAGCCCTGGATGGAGCGGCTGTTCGGCGCCATGATGCCGAAGGGACCGGAACGCTTGGGGTTGTCCAAGCTAAACATGGGGGGACTGGGAGCCAAGATGATGAAATGGGCCATGCGTCGCAAAAACGTGTCCACGCTGCCCCAGCTGATTGAGATGGCGCGGGAGCAAGGGGTGAAATTGGTGGCCTGCACCATGTCGATGGACGTGCTCGGCATTCGACCCGAGGAGCTGATCGACGGCGTCGACTTTGGCGGCGTGGCGGCATACTTGGGCGAAGCCTACGACGCCAAGCTAAACCTGTTCATTTGAGGAGAAGGGCAGAGGATCCTTGAAGGGTTCGTTCGTGTTGCGGTAGGATAAGGGCAGCCGGATGGCGAAGGGGGTGATCCGCCGTGCCCACGATCCTTTACGACGACAAGTTGAAGATGCGGCTCAAACGAGTGGAGGGGCAAATCCGTGGTGTCCTGCGCATGATGGAGGAAGAGGCCACCTGCAAGGACGTCGTCACCCAGCTTACCGCTGCCCGCACGGCACTCGACAAGGCCATCGCCTACCTTGTGGCGACAAACATGGAGCGGTGCATCCTTGAGGAGTTCTCGCGGGGCGGCGATTCGCGCAAGGTGGTGCAGGAAGCGATCGAATTGCTCATCAAGAGCCGCTAAAACCAAAACAGCAAGTCACACGGACTTGCTGTCAGCGTGTAGACAAAGTACCGGGAGGTACAAGGTCTACACGCTTTTTTGTCGAATAGAGTTCTTATCCCATCATGCAGAGGTGGCCACATGCTGAGAAAACAATCGGCCGAAGGCCGTTACCAGCTTACCGTTGTTTCGTTGGACGAATTGGTTCCTCAGGATCACCTGGTCCGCAAAATCGAAAACGCCATCGACTTCTCGTTTATCTACGAGCTAGTGGAAGATCGTTACTGCCCAGACAACGGAAGACCCAGCATCGATCCCGTTGTCCTCATCAAAATGGTGCTCATCCAGTATCTGTTCGGCATCCGTTCCATGCGGCAAACCATCAAAGAAATCGAAACCAATCTCGCCTACCGGTGGTTTCTGGGATACGATCTCACCCAGCCCATCCCCCATTTCACGACGTTTGGAAAAAACTATGTCCGCCGATTCAAGGGTACCGACCTCTTTGAAAGGATCTTCACGCGCATTCTCGAAGAAGCCTGCCATCATGGGCTGGTCGACCCTTCCGTGTTGTATATCGATTCCACCCATGTCAAAGCCAACGCCAACAAGAGGAAATATCTCAAGCGGCTTGTCCAGGAAGAAGGCAAGAAATATCAAGAACTTCTCGAAGAGGAAATCAACCAGGACCGCGTAGCGCACGGGAAAAAGCCGTTGCCAAAAAAGTCTAAAGCCGTCTGGAAGGAGGTGAAGCAAAGCACCACCGATCCAGACAGCGGCTGGTTTGTCAAAAACGAAAAGGAACAGACGTTCGCTTACTCCTTCCATGCAGCCAGCGACCAAAACGGCTTTGTCGTCAGTGCCGTCGTCACGGCCGCCAACGTTCATGACAGTCAGGTCTTCACAGATGTGTTCGAGCAAGCCGTCAAGCACGTCGGAAAACCCGGCGCTGTCGCGGTGGATGCAGGGTATAAAACGCCTTATATCTGCAAGTACCTCTTGGACCAACAGGTCCGTCCGGTCATGCCGTATACTCGTCCCCACACAAAAGACGGAAGGTATCGAAAGCAGGATTACGTGTACGATGAGTACTACGATTGCTATCTTTGTCCTGCCGGACAAGTGCTCACCTACGAAACCACGACCCGTGAGGGTTACCGAATCTACCGTTCCGATGCCACGACCTGTCGATCTTGTCCATTCCGCTCCCAGTGCACAGAAAGTCACGATGCGGTTAAACGCGTGAGCCGCCATATCTGGGCCCATTACATGGAGGAAGTGGAGCACCTGCGCCATACAGAAGTGAATAAACGCCTATATGCACGCCGAAAGGAAACGATCGAGCGTGTATTTGCGGATCTCAAGGAGAAGCATGGCTTGCGTTGGACCACGTTGCGAGGATTGGAAAAAGTGACAATGCAGGCGATGCTTGTTTTTGCTTGTATGAATTTAAAAAAGCTGGCGAATTGGTTATGGAGGTTAGGAAAAACAGGGCGCCATGCCCTTCATTTCGGTATCCTTTTTGTTCTCAGACGACAAGAAAACTCCCTCGGCTGCGTTGGCACCGAGGGAGTTTGTCTGCAGTCTGACAGCAAGTCACACGGACTTGCTGTTTTTTTACGCCCTCTCTGTTTCCAACTTGCGCGGTTATCCTTTGCGCGGATTGTAGTACATGACGCGCCCGTTGAACAGGTGCAGTTCCGCCTGCAACGTCTTGGCCAAATATTTGCAAAACTCGTTGGCCTTGGCTTTGTCGCCGTGGGTGCTGACGTCGGGCAGGTGCACGGCAATGTAGGCGCGCTGGCGCGTTTCCGTGACGGTGTCCGTTTCCCCGTCTGCTCCTTCCTTTGGCTGTTCGATGGTCACCGTGTACGGTTCGGTCCCCACACCGATGACAATGGCGCGGTAACCCGGCTGTTTCCCGCGCAACAGAAACCATTTCCCTTCCGCTTCCGGTCGCGTTTCGATGGTATAGGGAAACGCGTGCTCCTGGTAGTTCCACCCGAGCTGCTGGCCCGTCTTGGTTGTCTGCTCGATGTACCGCTCGAGCAGCGCCTTCACCTCTTCGAGGGTGATCGCCTGCTGGGTCGAGCCTTCCACCAGTTTGATGGTTGCCGTTTCGCCCAACGGTGTTCACTCCTACTCCCGTAGTGGGGAATGTGTTCGCCCTCATCTTACCATTTTGCCGCCTCCTTTACAATGGACCGGGGGCGACTCGGGGAAGCAGGCGAAACCCGTGCGACCGGATGGGTTGGGGATAGACGGTAAAGGTGACGGACCGGCTCCGGCCGTTGGGCAAGATGGCGTCGACGGTTTCGGAAAAGGAAACGACCTGCCGGGTTTGCCCCTTTCCCTTGTATGGTGACCCTGGCTATGGTAAAATACTATCTACTTCTTCCGTTCTTTCTAGTCGTCACTCGTCCGTCCATTTTTTATACCGCGTGTGGGAAACGGTTGCAACGATCGCGGAACAACAGGTACACTGCCTTATTTACTAAAAATTAGAAATTGTTGAAGGAGGCGGGGCCGATGGAGCAGTTTGAACGGTTGTACGATGAAATGGAAAACGTGCATGTCCGGTTTATCGGGTTTACCACCGAACACACCCGCTACGATTTTGGCATCCTGTTTACGCGCAAGTTTTTTGGCAAGCCGCTGGTCATCTGCATGCAAACGGGACGCGCCACGACCCTCTGTGCGGACGAGGCGGCCAACGTCGATTACATCCAGCAGCATTTTGCCATCCAGCATCGCGAGGACGCCGAATTTCTCTCCCACTTCTTCCAAAAGATACTCCCCTCTGTTCCCCTGGAATCGGAGTACTGATCCGTTTCCTCGCCCGTGACCTGGCTCATGGGCGATTTTTTCTTGACAACATTAGCATAGCACGATTACGATAAAAATGTGACACAATTTGTTGATTATGCGCTTTGGTGTGAACGATACGGGCGAGGAGGTCCAATTGATGGGGACGATTGTGTGTCAATGTTGCGATCGGGTTATCGCGCATGTTGACGACGAAAAGGTGAACGTTCTCTTCGGCGTTTGTGCGGCCTGCGTGGAGGAAGAGCAGGAGGAGACGCCGAGCCTCTGACGTGTGCGAGCCTGCCATACTGTTTCCATACACTCCACATGGTTCCCTCTTCCACCGGAAGGGGGAACTTTTTTGTTGCCGGTTTGACCATCAAAAAAGACCCGGATCGATCCGGGTCGGATGCGTCGGCAGAACCCAAGGGCAACGGATGCCTACCGAATGGCGCGATGTGTTTTGATCACCTTGACGGTTTGGATGGTGGGGTCTTCGGGCCCCTTTACGGGCAGCCCCACGGCCAGGTTTTCGCGGATGTAGGCCAGGTTTTCTTCGGTGAGGATTTCGCCGGGCATGACAATGGGAATGCCCGGGGGGTAGACCATGATAAATTCGGCCATGATGCGGCCCACCGCTTCGTCGAGCGGTACCGTTTCCGTTTCGGCGTAAAAGGCGTCGCGCGGCGAGAGGGCGAGCACCGGGATCTTCGGCAGCACCACGCGAACCTCGCGGGCAGTCCTTTTTGAATAGAAGGTCTGCGACAGATCGCGGATCGCCGCCACCAGCGCGTTGACGGTCTCTTCACTATCGCCGGCGGTGATGAAACAGAGCACGTTGTACAGGTCGCTCAGCTCGACCTCGATGTTGTGCACCTCGCGAAGCCATTTTTCCGCCTCGTACCCCGTGATGCCCAGCTCACGCACGTGGATGGTCAGCTTGGTGGGATCGTAATCGTAGATGGCTTCCTCGCCGATCCGCTCGTCGCCGAAGCAGTAAATGCCGGGAATTTGGTTGAGGGCCTCGCGGGCCCGCCGCGCCAGGCGCAGCGCTTTCTCGTTCATTTCCCGGCCGTGGAGGGCCAGCTGCTTGCGGGCCGCGTCGAGGGAAGCGAGGAGAATGTACGAGGTGGAGGTCGTCGTCAGCATGCTCATGATCGTTTGCACGCGCTGCGGGTTGACCCGCCCTTCCCGCACGTTGAGAATGGAGCTTTGCGTCAGCGATCCGCCCAGCTTGTGCAGGCTGGTGGCCGCCATGTCGGCGCCCGCCTCCATGGCCGACATGGGAAGCTCCTCGTGGAAGTGGATATGGGCCCCGTGGGCTTCGTCCACCAGTACGGGAACGCCGTAACTGTGGGCGACCTTGACAATTTCGCGCAGGTTGGCCGCCACGCCGAAGTAGGTGGGGTTGATCACCAATACCGCCTTGGCATCGGGATGCTGCTCGAGGGCGCGCTGCACCGAGGCGGTGGTGATGCCATGGGCGATGCCCAGCGTCTCGTCCATTACCGGGTGAATGAACACCGGTGTGGCCCCGGCGAGGATTAGGGCGGTGATGACCGATTTGTGGACGTTGCGCGGGACAATGATCTTGTCTCCCGGCTCGACGACGGACATCACCATGGCCATGATGGCACCGCTTGTCCCCTGCACGGAGAAAAAGGTGTGGTCGGCCCCAAAGGCCTCGGCCGCCAGCTCCTGCGCTTCCTTGATGATGCCATGCGGGTTGTGCAGATCGTCGAGCGGAGCAATGTTGATGAGGTCAATCGACAGGGCGTTTTCCCCGATGAAGTCCCGAAATTCGGGGTTCATCCCTGCGCCGCGCTTGTGTCCTGGAATGTGAAACTGCAGCGGTTTGCGCTTGGCGTGCTCCAACAGACCCGTGAATAGCGGCGTACGCGCCTGCCGATTCATGGCTCTCTCCTCGCTTTATTAAAAATCAAGGTAGAGTATAACAGATTCCCCCCCGTTTGCAAGAGGAATTTGTGACAATCGCATGGTAAAATAACCAACGAGTAGGCAAACGATTTCGAATGGTCTGAAGGGAGGAACGCGATGTGAAGACGCGCGTGACGGAACTGTTGGGGATTCGTTACCCGATTGTACAGGGCGGGCTGGCCTACTTGGCCTACGCCGAGCTGGCGGCGGCCGTCTCGAACGCCGGTGGGGTGGGACAGATCACGGCCATGACCATCGGGGATCCCGAAGCGTTGCGCGAGGAGATTCGCAAGGTACGCCGGCTGACCGACAAGCCTTTCGGCGTCAACTTTGCCATCGGTCAGCACGGCCGGCCGTATGAAGATCTGCTGCAGGTTGCCATTGAGGAGCGGGTGCCCGTCATCTCCGTCACCGGCGGCAATCCGACGCCCCTGGTGGAAACCATCAAGCCCCATGGCATCAAGGTGTTGGTGCTCGTTTCCTCGGTGCGGCAGGCCAAGAAGTGCGAAGAGATCGGGGTTGACGCGGTAATGGCCGTGGGGCAGGAGGGTGGCGGTCATCTCGGGCGCGACGACGTGGGGACAATGGTGCTCATCCCTCGCGTGGTGGACGCGGTGTCCATTCCCGTGCTCGCCAGTGGCGGAATCGGCGACGGGCGGGGGCTCGTGGCGGCGCTGGCCTTCAAAACCGAGGTTAATATTTTGATATTCTGAAATGTCAATCGATGTGGTTTCCAACCGAAAACACGTGCGGTCTCCCGAACATTTTATCGGAGTACGAGGGGGTTACTTTATACCGAGACCGTACGTGTCTTTTAAGGAGCATTCCTGTAATGAAACAAACGGGGGTTTGAACAAAACGAAAACCTCCTGATATCGTGGTGGTGTCAGAAGAAGCACCCACCACCACGAAAATCAGGAGGTAGTACCCCTATGATAGCACAAAATCGCAAGCTTGCCACCATTCACGATTCCACGCTCATCGTAGCCGTTGACATCGCGTCCCAGAAACACGTGGCACGTGCGATTAACTGGCGTGGGCACATCCTTGGCGAACCGTTGATCTTTGACAACCGACTTGAGGGGTTTGAGGGGTTCTTAAAGTGGATCCGCCAGCTGCAGGCGAAACACGGGCTTTCAGAGGTCGTGGTCGGCATGGAGCCGACCGGTCATTACTGGCTGAACCTTGCCGCTTATTTGCGTGCTTGCGATGTCCCGGTCGTCCTTGTCAACCCCTTCCATGTCAAGCAAACCAAAGAGTTTGTAGAGAACTCGCCGACCAAAAACGATCGCAAGGACGCCTTGGTCATTGGCAAGCTTATCAAAGACGGGCATTTCGTCATTCCCACATGGCCGCAAGGCGATTTCGCCGAGCTGCGCGGCCTTGTCCATCTCCGCTACCAGCTCATGAAGAACCTTCAGCGCCTGCACGCGCGCATCCGCCGCTGGTTGGACCAGTACTTCCCGGAGTTCCTCGATGTGTTCCCGGACTGGGAAAGCAAAACGGCCCTCGTGTCGCTTCGTCTCTTCCCGCTTCCGCAAGATGTGTGTGCGTATACGCCCGAAGAGCTGGTTCGCCTGTGGCGAGAACACGGGGTACAGCGGGCCGTGGGACTTTCGCGCGCTCGTTCCTTGCGCGCAAGCGCCGAGCGTTCCATCGGTCTGACCCAAGGCCTGCATGCCGCGCGCCTTTCGCTTCGCTGCTGGCTGCAGGAATACGACCTCCTGCGCCAGCAGCTTGAGGAGATTGAGCAGGCAATCGCAGAGCTCCTCAAGCGCATTCCCGGGGCTATGGAAATGCTGAGCATTCCCGGCGTCAGCGAAATGACGGTGGCGGGGTTTCTGGCCGAGACGGGTGACTTGCGCCAATACCGCGACTGGCGGCAAATTCGCAAGCTAGCAGGGCTGAACATCGTCGAAAACCGTTCCGGGAAACACGTAGGCAAAACGCGCATTTCCAAGCGCGGACGTGCGCGCCTGCGCGCGCTTCTGTACCGTTGTGTCTTCGTGCTGGTGGCCAAAAATGCGGAGTTCCGGGCCTTGCACCGCTATTACACGAAGGAACGCCCAAACCCGCTGAAACCCAAACAATCTCTCGTTGCGTTGTGCTGCCGGTTGATTCGCCTGCTCTATGTTCTGGGGACGCGCAAGATCCGCTACGATGCCAGCCGAATGCCCAAACCTCCGCAATCCATTGCGACGGTAGGTCTCGTCGCCTAGGGTCAGGAATGCTCCTGATGGTGTGACGAACGCCTTGATCCGTTCTCGCTCATTCGTGCACGCAGAGAGCCGGTATTTCAATCCATTCGGGCTGAGACCCTGCCTAGGAGCAAACGTGGCCTCCTCCCTCGACAGGTTGGACGAAGGAATGTGGTGGGCACAAGACTCCGTGAGATATGGGAGGGTAGCTGCGAGGGAAAACAGGGGAGGCCTAGGAACGGCCTAATAAATGGAAGTTCGTTGATCTTTTCCCTCAACAGCACCCCCTCAAACCAATATTCAACTTATAATCAACAAATAGGAAATAATTCTGATTTCGCCGAGGGAGTAAACGTGCGAATGGGTGAGCAAAACGAAGAAAATAGCTTTTTGCTTGAGGGAGGGGTTTACTATGAGAAAATACGTCAGAAATTTCGGTCAAATTGGTGTTAGCTCCTACCAAGTGCGTCATCACTTCGTCAAGGGAAAGTTGCCGATGGAAAAAGCAATGAGCCTCTTCCTGTCGCACAAGGATGCCGAAGGATTAAACGAAAGCACGATGCAGATGTACCGGGAGCACTTCCGTTACCTTCTGTATTACTTCAACCCGGAAATATCGGTTTCCGATCTGACCAGTGACGCGGTTCTGGGATACGTAAGATGGATGAAAGACGAAAAGAGGCTGTCCCCCGTAACCATCAATATCCGAATCCGCACCCTTCGGACCTTCCTGCGATGGCTGGAACGGGAGGGATATCTCAGCGAACCCCTTCACGAAAGGCTGACAAAGATTCGGGAACCCGATACGGAAATCGATGTACTGACCCCAAGGGAGATAAGGAAGCTTCTTTCCGTTATCGACACGAATCGTTACGTAGGTTTCCGGGATTATGTGATGATCTGCATCCTCCTGGATACGATGGTAAGAATCAGCGAACTGTTGAAGATGAAACGGTCAAACGTGCGAGGTGGATCGATCCGGTTAGATGCTCAGGACACGAAGGTAAAGCGTGGTCGAACCGTCCCCGTTTCCGATAAAACGGAAAAGCTTCTTCTGGAATACATCGCTGAAACCAATGATTTTGGCCGGAATGAGCTCTTTCTTAACTACGACGGCACCCCGGTCAAAGCCAATACCTGGAGAAAGCGGTTACAGGAATATGCACGGAACGCCGGATTGGAGCATAAGCGAATCCGGCCGCACCTATTCCGACACACCGGAGCGGTTCTCTACCTCCTGAATGGTGGTGATCCGTTTTCCCTCCGGTTAATCCTTGGCCACTCCGACATGTCGATGGTTAAACGATACATCAACATGACCGAAGTGGACGTTAAACGCCAACATTCCGCTTTCAGTCCTCTACGGGATATTCGGGATCAAGTCCAAATTTCTGTGTAAAATTGCCCCTCGGCTCGAACGGGCTTATCCCAAGAAATTACATACGGTCGGTAAGGGAATGGCCCCTAGCTGACCCGCACCACTTTCGCAGACGCTTCGGCCTCCTGAGCGGCACGCCATTCCAGGTATTCGGTCATGCCCAAATACTTTTTGCCGCTGGCCCACTTCTCGTCAATCTCCATCAGCAAAGCACCCAAAAGCCGCAAGGCGGACTCGCGGTTGGGGAAGATCCGAATCACTCGTTCACGGCGCCGAATCTCCTCATTCAGCCGTTCAACGGCGTTGGTGGTGCGCAGCCGCCTCCGGTACTTTTCTGGCAACGCCAAGACCGCCGTCGCGTCTTCAAAACCGGCTTCCAGGATCGCCATCGCTTTCGGTGCCTTCTCCTCGTACGCCTTCAGCGTTTGCTTCAGGAGTTGCCGTGCCGTCTCCATATCCGGTGCCTCCAGGATGGCCCGTACCCGGCCATGGACCTCCTCCTGCAGCGGTTTTGGTGTAGCATCGAGAATGTTTCGCACAAAGTGCGTCTGGCACCGCTGCCAGGTTACGCCCTGAAAGTGCCGCCGAATGGCGCGTACGAGCCCGCGATGGTCATCCGACACCACCACATCAACACCATGCAGCCCGCGGCTTTTCAACCAGCTGAAAAACTCGCCCCAGCTGGCTTCCGACTCGCTGTCGCCAAGCATCAGGCCCAACACCTCACGATATCCCTCGGTGTTGATGCCAATTCCGATAAGCGCGCCGCGTGACCGGACGCGCCCCTCTTCGCGTACCTTCAGCACCAGCGCGTCGACGAGGACAAAGGGATAGGCCTTCTCTTCAAGCGACCGGTTGTTCCATGCCTTGACCACCGGATCCAGCCGCTTGCACAGCTCCGAGATGGTGGATTTCGAGAACTCCGTACCGCACAGCTCCTGCGTGATCTGTTCAATTTTGCGCGTCGATACCCCGTTCACCACCATTTCCATTAAGGCCAACACCAGCGCCTGTTCGCTCCGTTGATAACGGGCAAACAGCTCCGTCGAAAACTTCCCGTTTCGAAACCGCGGAACCCGAAGCGTGAGGGTACCCACCCGGGTCGTGAGCTGATGCGGATACGTCCCATTGCGGTATCCCTGGCGTTCTTCCGTCCGTTCATAGGGCTCTGCACGCAGCTGCTCCGTGGCCTGAGCTTGCAAAATTTGATTCAAGACGGACTCCAGGAGCTTGGCGAGCGCATCGTCTTTCGTGTCGCGGAGAAAAAGTTGATGCAAAAGCTGTGCATCTACGGTAATCTGATAGTGAGCCATTTCGATCCCCTCTCCCTTTTTGGTTTTTGTGGGTTCAAGCTCCATTCTAACCGAGGGGGATTGGAAATGGCTCTCTGACTTTTTTCAGAGAGTCCTTTTTACACAAGAATATGGACTCAACTATATTCGGTTGTAACAAAAATGAACCGAATAAACTGAATTGTATGTGTGGAAACAAGAAAAGGAGGGTTTGCTTTTGATGTACATCAATCAAACCCTCCCGTATCAAATAGAAGATGCTCCACTTGAAGAATCCGAGTGCTTCGGGTATTATTACGATCCCATAGCAAGGGAGTGCAAGCATTGCGACTTTCAACAGAAATGCGCTTCTGTATTTAACACCAGAAAATCCCTTGGATTGATTGAAGATGATGAACTCCGTGAAGAAGTAAGAAAGCTGTTGGAAGAGTATAAAGCCCCCTTTAGTATCTTGCCTCTTAATTAGTCAATGGTTTTTACACTTTGACTCGTCAGGACGTTGTGGATGTGGCTCCATACACCCTTGGTGGGTTCGTCTTTAGACACAGATTTGCGGTAAATCCAGGCAAAAAAGCAAAACAGCGCATATCCAATTAATACACCCGAAAGGTTCAACAAAACATCGTTGATGTCAATGGTTCTGTAAGGAAATCTGTATAGCAAGGATATTACCAACTGTACAAGCTCAATCGTGAGCGTAAAAAATAATCCTCTTAGCAAAATTGACTTATAATTACTTTTAACGAGAAACGGCAATCCAAATCCAAATGGTATCCCAAGAACAATATTTCCAACACCCTGGATAGACAGCAAATAGTCAATAGACATTCCCCGGAGAGGAATGAGATTTATACTGGACATCAGATTTGCATCACGCCTAAGGAATTCAAGTACTTCTGGATCAAACCAAAGAGGCAGGATAGTGTATCCCACTACATAAGTCAGGTATATGTAGAAGATGGTAAAGCATATCAAATAACCGCTTGTTCGCCCTTTCCTTTTCTTTAAATAGATAAGAAGTGAAACAAGGATGATGACAGCAAGCGGGATGATACTTTCGATATCGATTCTCACAAAAACCCCTCCCTTATATGTGACACGGCCCGGCAGAGGTTAAACCTTTGCCAGGCCATATATAATGTGTTTTTTAACTAATGTGTTTTTTAACGGGTGGTTAATGTGCCTTGTGCCTTGATGTCCCAACCGTCATCGTTTGTTTTCCATGCTTCGATATAATAAACGCCCGTTGGTACGCTACCACACGCTTTGGAAAAAGATTTTTTCTCATTCAACGTAGTGGATGGTGTTACAGACACTGTGCAGATTGTGTCATCGATGATTTCGTCTTTTACAACTGCAATTGTTACGGAGTACGGACCAACCGCTCCTGCAGCTTTTCTATAAGCCCAGAGACTACCTGAATTCGTAAGGGAACCTGCACTGAGTCCATGAGTTACCCCGTTATCCTTTCCGTTAACATAACGATAGTCCATCGTGAAGGAATAACTTGAACTATTGGCAAGAGCAACGGGCATTGCCATGATCAAAAGTGCTACTACTGCTAATGTACTCCGGATAAAAAACTTCTTCATACAAAATCCCTCCAATAGACAAAATTTTTAATATGCTTTAATTATAAAGAACGAGTACAAAAATGTCAACCATTCCAAGGCTCTACGCTAAAAAGTGTGGGAACTAAGAGGAAAAGGCGGTCGACGAGCCAAGGGATAGTTAAGCGCACCACATCCCGAAGGAGGCTCGCGACCGCCTATGAACAAGCTTACCGCAGAAATGTTCGGCTTACAATCGTGGATTGTTTACCGTACCGTCCATCAATCCGACAGCATCCACGTCTACGCAGGTCGGCCGCGTAAGGAAGCGCGGTGTCCGGATTGTGGACAGCTGACACGCCGCGTCTACGATCGTGCGCGCGAATGGAAACGAAAGCTGCACACCTGGTGCAACGAGAAACCGGTTTACCTCTGGGTACGTCCCCGGCGCTTCCAGTGCACGGCCTGTCGAAAAGTGTTCACCGAACGCTTCCCTGGCATTCGCCCCTGGGCACGCAGGACCGAACGGGCCGAAGCCCTTTTGCTCCAGCGCCTGAAAGCAGGCAGTTTTCGTCGTGCCGCCCAGGAAAGCGGAACAAGCACCAGCACCTTGCGCCGTCTGCTTTTCCGGTGCGTAGGCCAGCAGATAAACCTCGAGGAAGCCCTCCGGGATGTTGATGCGTTCGTGCTGAGCATCGATGAACACAGCTATCGCGGCCGTGACATGATGGTCACGGTCACATGCGTGTGGCCAAAACGGCGCCTTTTGGCCATCTTGCCGGATGACCGCATGAAAACGCTGGAGCGCTTTTTGCGACAGTTGCCGGATACGGTTCGTCGGCGCATTCGGGCCGTATGCATCGACCTGAAGGATGCTTGGCGCCATGCCGTGAAGCGCGCTTTGCCCGGCGCTGTCATCGTGGCAGATCCGTTTCACGTTATCCAGGACGCGAATCGGCGGGTTGACGAAGCACGGCTTGTGGAACAGCAGGTGACCGGGGTACGCCTGCCTCGATGGCCGCTTTTGAAGAACGAGGACGATCTCACTGAACGCCAAGCTGCCCAGCTTGCCGCCATTCGGAAGCATCACAAAAACGTGGCCCACTTTCACTGGGTCAAAGAGCAGCTGCGAGACGTCTACCGCGCCTCCAATCGAGACGAAGCCACAGCCATCCTGGACCGCGTGATCTTTGAGACCCAGTCGGCAAGCGATGCCGCGCTCCTGCAGTGGGGACGCACGCTCCGCCGCTGGCGCGAGGCGATTCTGGCCTATCACACCTGGCGTGTTTCAAACGGCTACACGGAGGGCGTGCACACCAAGATCAAACTGCTCAAACGAATCAGCTACGGGTTCCGCAACCGCGAAATCTATGTGCGAAAGATGCTCCTCGCTTTTATGCCCTTGGCTTGGTTGACCTCCCATCCACAGTTATTGACTTAGAGCCCCATTCCAAGTTATATAAAGCACTCTCAGCGATCCGATACGGATCGCTTCAGACTGCAGACAAACTCCCTCGGTGCCAACGCAGCCGAGGGAGTTTTCTTGTCGTCTGAGAACAAAAAGGATACCGAAATGAAGGGCATGGCGCCCTGTTTTTCCTAACCTCCATAACCAATTCGCCAGCTTTTTTAAATTCATACAAGCAAAAACAAGCATCGCCTGCATTGTCACTTTTTCCAATCCTCGCAACGTGGTCCAACGCAAGCCATGCTTCTCCTTGAGATCCGCAAATACACGCTCGATCGTTTCCTTTCGGCGTGCATATAGGCGTTTATTCACTTCTGTATGGCGCAGGTGCTCCACTTCCTCCATGTAATGGGCCCAGATATGGCGGCTCACGCGTTTAACCGCATCGTGACTTTCTGTGCACTGGGAGCGGAATGGACAAGATCGACAGGTCGTGGCATCGGAACGGTAGATTCGGTAACCCTCACGGGTCGTGGTTTCGTAGGTGAGCACTTGTCCGGCAGGACAAAGATAGCAATCGTAGTACTCATCGTACACGTAATCCTGCTTTCGATACCTTCCGTCTTTTGTGTGGGGACGAGTATACGGCATGACCGGACGGACCTGTTGGTCCAAGAGGTACTTGCAGATATAAGGCGTTTTATACCCTGCATCCACCGCGACAGCGCCGGGTTTTCCGACGTGCTTGACGGCTTGCTCGAACACATCTGTGAAGACCTGACTGTCATGAACGTTGGCGGCCGTGACGACGGCACTGACGACAAAGCCGTTTTGGTCGCTGGCTGCATGGAAGGAGTAAGCGAACGTCTGTTCCTTTTCGTTTTTGACAAACCAGCCGCTGTCTGGATCGGTGGTGCTTTGCTTCACCTCCTTCCAGACGGCTTTAGACTTTTTTGGCAACGGCTTTTTCCCGTGCGCTACGCGGTCCTGGTTGATTTCCTCTTCGAGAAGTTCTTGATATTTCTTGCCTTCTTCCTGGACAAGCCGCTTGAGATATTTCCTCTTGTTGGCGTTGGCTTTGACATGGGTGGAATCGATATACAACACGGAAGGGTCGACCAGCCCATGATGGCAGGCTTCTTCGAGAATGCGCGTGAAGATCCTTTCAAAGAGGTCGGTACCCTTGAATCGGCGGACATAGTTTTTTCCAAACGTCGTGAAATGGGGGATGGGCTGGGTGAGATCGTATCCCAGAAACCACCGGTAGGCGAGATTGGTTTCGATTTCTTTGATGGTTTGCCGCATGGAACGGATGCCGAACAGATACTGGATGAGCACCATTTTGATGAGGACAACGGGATCGATGCTGGGTCTTCCGTTGTCTGGGCAGTAACGATCTTCCACTAGCTCGTAGATAAACGAGAAGTCGATGGCGTTTTCGATTTTGCGGACCAGGTGATCCTGAGGAACCAATTCGTCCAACGAAACAACGGTAAGCTGGTAACGGCCTTCGGCCGATTGTTTTCTCAGCATGTGGCCACCTCTGCATGATGGGATAAGAACTCTATTCGACAAAAAAGCGTGTAGACCTTGTACCTCCCGGTACTTTGTCTACACGCTGCAGCGATCCGATACGGATCGCTTTTTTGTTTTCCCGCGCGGTCCCGCCGGACCGGAGGAAAGGAACGAAGGGCTTTCTCACATCTTCCGGTATTTGTTCACAAGCGCAACCGCTTGCTGCCTCTTTTTTGAAAGAGGTGGGTAAGTTACCATCGATGATGGGGAGAAAACGAGGGGGGAAGACGATGATCCGCGAATTGACGACGGAAGAGGAATGGATCGCCGCTTTTCCGGTCATGAAGGAATTGCGCACCCATCTGGATCTGGAAACCTACTTGTCCCTGCTGTCGGAGATGCGGGCACAGGGTTACCAGCTGTTCGCCCTGGAGAAGGAGGGCCGGTTCGTCGCCTTGGCGGGTGCGGCGGTGATGACCAACTTTTACAACGGCCGGTATCTTTTCCTCTTTGACTTGGTGACGCGGGAGGAAGAGCGCTCCAAGGGGTACGGCGCCGAACTGCTCCGCCATGTCGAAGCCTTCGCCCGGGACAACGGCTGCCAGCTGGTGGAGCTGACCTCGGGTGTTCAGCGGAAGGATGCGCACCGCTTCTATGAGGAGAAGATGGGATATTCGAGAACCAGTTGGGTTTTCCGGAAAGCGCTTCACGGTGAGCCGAACAAAGGGGAATGATTTTCGGAAGAAAGAGAAAACCGGAGAAAGTTCTTCGGTCGATGACAAAGGACCGGGATGGACCGATTTTCGCCGAGCGACTCGCCTCTGCGCCGGAGCGAAGGGGGAAGATCGCGTCCCGCCCCCTTGGATGCAGGGTTTGTCAGCAGTCTCGGGCGGGTAGAAAGACCGCCCCAGGCTGTTGACCCTTCTTTGTCAACAGCCTCACCCAACCACACATGGTTGGGCTTGTTTATTGGTGTTTTCCACTACGGCAGGGACTCACACGCCACCCCATCTTTATCCGGATCCAACCGATGTGGGTCTTTCTCTGGTCCTCCTGCCGCTTCAAAGAAGGCCTGCGCTTCCTTTTGGGTTTTAAAGTCCGAACAGTCCCGATCAGGACCAAAGGGATCAAAGGGACCGTTATAACCCGTGGTTTTCGGTTTCGGCACTGATCCGTTCAATTTCCCCTTACACCACTTCTCTACCACATACCCTTCATCCGTAGCGTATCCCGGACATTGCTAGATACCAATCTTCTTCTCCTGTGCAATGTCCTCCGCTTTTCTGAATTCATCCAAATGCCGGCGGGAGTTCGTATATGTACCCAACCCTAGCCAAACCCTTTTTCAGCAAAGCTTCTTGAACGTTTTTTCCGTCAGCATAGACATAAGCCAGCACCCGACCGTATTTGTCCCGCTTCTCCACGTCATACTCCAAGGTGATCCGGTTTGCATTCTCCAGCATCTTTCGGGTGAATTCGCTGGCCTCTTTCCCCAGCGGCTGTTCCCCCAATTCGGGATGCTTGGTCTCCGGTGTATCGATCAACAGGTACCTAACCGTCTCTACTTTCCCGTCAATCCGGAATTTGCTTGTGTCCCCATCGACATGCTCCACAAACTGAACCTCCTCCGCATCCTTCGGTTCCTTTACAAATATATGTCCTGCTATATGATGCTTGTCCACTTGTTTCGATGAATCAGCATTCTGGTCCACACAACCGGTCAGAACCAGTGCAAACGCCAACATCAACAACATCCATTTCTTCATGCCTTCATTTCCTCTCCGTTTCGCTGTTTTTAAAGTATCTTTCCTAAACAGTTTAAAAACGTTAAAGATATTTACCATTTTTTAACAAACGTAAGTTCCCGTAACGAAACAAAAATTTCGTTACCCTTTCTCCCTAGCCCCGTCCCCTTCCCGTTATAATTAAGACCGTACGCCTCCACTTCGGGTCCGTACGCGTTCAAAAACGGAGATCGGACGTCTTAGGCGGAAAACCGAATCACCATGCGGGAAATGTGGGAGCGGATGGGGTGCTGGTGTCCCCCCCGGTCTTGGGGGCCGAGGGGGTGGAGATGGGCACACGTTTTATCGCCACAAAGGAGTGTGTTCACGCGCACGAGCGGTATAAACAAGCCCTGGTGGAGAGCGCCGAGACCGATACCGTTGTGATCAAGCGCTCGCTCGGTGCTCCGGGGCGCGTGTTGAGGAACGCATGGACAGAAAAAATTCTCGAGCTGGAGCGGCAAGGCGTGGGGTACGAGGAGCTTAAGGACTACATTATCGGGCGGCCAACCGCGCATTCATCCATGAAGGGCGCGTGGACGAGGGCTACGGCTGGGCGGGCCAGGTAATCGGGCTCATCCGCGACATTCCATCGGTTCAGGAACTGATCGAGCGGATGGTGGCCGAGGCGGAAGCGGTGCGCGATCGGCTCAACTGCTTGTGGTAAAAGGGGATACGCGGCGGCAAAACCACTGAAGGCCAGGGATGTGTCCCTGGCCGTCTCCGTTTTCGTGGCCGTCTCAGCGTGCCAACCGGTACAGGGGCATCAGCGTCTGGAAGGTCTCCTCGATGCGGGCAAACAGGGCATCGCCGTCGGTGAGGAGGGGGTCGGTGCGATCAATGGTGATGCCGCACAGCACTTCAGCTTTCTTTACCTCTTTTAACCGACGGATGAGCGTGACGAAGTCCTCGTCGGTCATGTCGGCGTGCGGCGTGCTCTCCGGAACCGTGTGGTCTCGTGACCAGCGGAAATGGGCGGGGATCGCGGCACGGATCTTGTCCAGGTGGCGTTCGAGGTTTTCGGCGAAATGCGGCTTAAGCGGCGACTCCTCGATCAGGGCAAACCAGACGAACAGGTGGGTGGACCACAGGCCCACCTGGAAGTGGGGATCCTTCTTATAGCCGCGCGGATTGGCCGCCCAGGCCACCCATGTGCTGTCGGGCGGGTTGACGGTGCGACGGGCGTGCTTGGCCACATGGGCGAAAAACCGATCCCCGCTCATCGCCGACAGAGCAGGGGCCAGCCGCTGGCCGAGGGCCTCCAGCTTCGGGCGTACCGTTTCCTTGATCGCGCGCATCCGTGCCTCCAAGCCAGGAACGGTCATGGCCTCGAAGTCGGCGGCGGTGAAGCCGGTAAAGGCTGGCACATGAGACACCTCCTCAGCGCATACACTTGCTATCACTATAACACAACCGGCATATACTGGACAAAAAAGCGTCAGTTGCACGGGAAACGGAGGGGACGGATTTCCGGGGGCGGAACGCGGACTGCAGGATGTGACTGGCATCCGGCCATTCCAACGGCAAAGTGAGGGATTCGCATGGACTCCTTTCCCTAAAAAAGGCCAAGGCGTGACCATGGAGCAAGTGCTTCGGGCGTTCAAGCGTACCGACGCCGAACGGCGCATTCCCCTACTTCGTCGGGAGATTGACGAGGAGCTGGCCAAATTGCACCACGCGATTATGTGTGAAGACCTGGAAACCATCGAAGCGTGCAAAGAGCGATTGGAGGCGTTGCGGCGAGAAATGTTGCTTCTGGAACTGTAGCGCGTCTCACACCGGTGTCATCGCGGTGGGGCGCGTTTTTTTGTGGATTGCGGCCGCGTGAAAGCGCCTACGGTTCCGTTTTTTCGCGTGCCTTCCATCCCTGTCATCTCGTATAATGAAAAACGGGAACGGACACTGGACAAGTCGAGGAGGGAGACGGGTGGAGATTCGTGTTACCCGTGAAAATCCGACGAAGCTGACGACTGATGCGCTGGTGGTCACGGTGTGTGAAGGCCACGAGGCCCTGCGAGGGTTTGCCCGCATGGTCGACGAGGCGCTGGGGCATCGCATTGCCGAGCTGATGGCGCTCAAGGAGGTACGCGGCAAGTTCGGGGAAGTGACCATCTTGCACAACTGGGGCAAAATCCCGGCTCGCCGCACGATCGTTCTGGGATTGGGGAAAGAGGAAAAGCTCACGCTGGAAAAGATCCGCGATGCCTTTGGCATCGCTGCCCGCAAAGCGCGAGACGTGGGTGTGCACCACTTGACGCTGACCGTCCTGGAGAACCATGACAAAAAGTGGAATCCGGTTGACGTGGTGCAGAGCCTTGTGGAAGGGGTGCTGCTCGGTACATACCGGTATCAAGGCTACAAAACCGGCGAAAAGGAAGAAAAGTTGGCGTTGGAGCGGCTGACCGTCGTTGTCGACGATTCCATATCCGACCGCGCCGCGGCGGTGGCCGTGGAGCGGGGCGAGGTGTTTGCCCGGGCGACCAACTTCGCGCGTGATCTCGTCAACACGCCGGCCAACCGCATGACGCCGACGGTACTGGCCGAAAAGGCGGCGGAGATTGCCCGCCGGCGCAACCTGGAGTTTCGCGTGCTCGAGCGGGACGAGCTGGAGGCCCTCGGCTTCGGCGCCTTCCTCAGCGTGGCCAAGGGCAGCGACGAGCCGCCGAAGCTGATCGTCCTGCAGTACAAGGGGGCGGCGGACAGCAAGGAGATGCTCGGCTTTATCGGCAAGGGGATTACCTTCGATGCCGGCGGCGTGCAGATCAAGCCCGATGAGGGGATGCACGAGATGAAGATGGACATGGCCGGCGCCGCCGCAGTGCTCGGGGCCATGGATGCCATCGGCGCGCTGCAGCCGCATGTCAACGTGGTGGCGGTGATCCCGGCCTGTGAAAACCTTGTTTCCGGGCGCGCCTTCAAGCCGGGGGATGTGATCACCTCCTTCTCCGGGAAGACCATCGAAGTGCGGCACACCGACGCCGAGGGCCGCCTGATCCTGGCCGACGGCATTGCCTACGCCAAGCACCTCGGCGCGACGAAGCTGGTCGACGTGGCCACGCTCACCGGGGCGGTCATCGTTGCCTTGGGCAAGGCGGCCAGCGGTCTGATGACAAACGATGCCGAGTGGGCCGAAGAGGTGAAGAAGGCGGCCGAGATCGCCGGCGAAAAGGTGTGGGAACTGCCGCTCTTTGACGAGTACGAGGAGTACATCGAAAGCGATGTGGCCGATCTGAAGAACGATGCCGGCCGCCCGGCGGGCACCATCCAGGGCGGGCTGTTCCTGCGCGCCTTTGCCGAGGATACGCCGTGGGTGCATCTCGACATCGCCGGCACGGCGGACACCGACAAGGACCGCGGCCACTATCCGGCCGGCGCCACCGGTGTGGCGGTACGCACCCTCACGCAACTGGCCATCCGCTTCGGCGGGAAGTAACGGGGAGGACGCCGGCGCCGCGCGCGCCGGCTGTCTCGTTCCCGCAGACCGCAAGGAGGAGAGTACGAGATGAAGGTCGGTTTTGTCGGACTCGGGACGATGGGGCTGCCGATGACGAAAAATTTGCTAAAAGCGGGGTTCGAGGTGGTCGTGGTCAGCCGCAGCCGGGGGCCCATTGAGAAGGCGGTGGCCCTGGGGGCGAAGGAAGCGGCCAGCCCGGCCGACCTGGCTGCGCAGGTGGACGTGGCGCTGACCTGCTTGCCCATGCCGGATACGGTAGAGGAGGTGTACCTCGGGGAAAACGGCCTCCTGACCGGTGCGCGACCGGGCACGATCCTGGCCGACCACAGCACGGTCAGCCCGTCGCTGAACCGCAAGATTTACGAGGCGGCGCGGGCTAAGGGGGTGCACTTTCTCGACGCGCCGGTGAGCGGGGGGCCGATGGGTGCCGAGGCGGGCACCCTGACGATCATGTGCGGCGGGGATCTGGAAGCCTTTGAGAAGGCGAAACCCGTCTTCGAGGCGATGGGCAAATTTGTGGTCCTCGTCGGCCCCGTAGGCAGCGGGAGCGTGGTCAAGCTGATCAACAACCTGCTCGTCGGCGTGCACACGGCGGCGCTGTCGGAGGCTTTCGTGATGGGAGCCAAGGCGGGCATCGATTCGCGCGTCCTCTACGAGATCCTCAAGCATAGCACCGGCCACAGCTACATGATGGACCGCACCGTTCCGCTCATCCAGGCCGGGGACTTTGCCCAGCGTTTTTCCATCGATCTCTTGTACAAAGACATGCGCATCGCTACCCAGTTGGCGGAGGAGTTGGGCGTGCCGCTGCGCCTCGGGCGCGTGGCCGAGACGATGGTCGGCGAGGCGCAACAGCAGGGACATGGGCGGGAAGATGTGGCGGCAATCATCCGCCCGCTCGAAAAAGCGGTTGGCGTGGAGGTGCGCGTGGAGGACGATGGCGGGAAGTAAGCGTGCCGCAGGCCGTTCTGGGGCGGCGGCCGATGCGGGAGACGCTCCCGCGGGAACCCGGCGCGCGGCCCTGACGTGGCGGGTGCTGTACCGCGCACTGGCGGCATGGGCGCCCGGCCTCACCCCCGACGGGTGGTGGGGCATCACCGATCCCTACGAGCGGGCGTGGGGGACGGTGCTGGTGCAGAACACGGCGTGGACGAACGCCAGGCGGGCCCTGGAGGGGCTGCGTGTCCGTGGCCTCACCGCACCGGACGCGCTCGAGATCGCCGACCGCGCCGCGGTCGAGGAAGCCATTCGTCCGGCCGGGTTCTACCGCCAGAAGGCATCGACGCTGCAACGGTTGGCCGCCTTTTTGCGGCGCACGCCGCTCGTGCAGCCGTCCGACGTGGCTTCGGTCGAGGCCTTGCGCCGCGCGCTGCTTGCGATCAAGGGCGTCGGCGAGGAGACGGCCGATACCCTGCTCCTCTATGTCTTTGGCCTGCCGTCGTTCATCGGTGATGCCTACACCCGGCGCCTGGCCGAACGGCTGTGGGGGCGGCCCTTTGCCTACGGCGACGTGCGCCGCGCCGTCCTTACCGAGGGGTTTGCGCTTGACGAACTGGCCTTGTTTCACGCCCTGATTGTGGAGTTCGGAAAAGCCGTTTGCCGCAAGAATGCGCCGAGCTGTGCTGATTGTCCTTTGGCGGATGCGTGCGCGCATGTCGGTCGTGCGGCGGACACGGCGACGGGTCTGGACAGCCGGAGCCTGTCCTGATAAGGCGGGCGGGGACGGGCGGAGGAGGAGCACCCGGCATGAAAAACAGGGCTGCCGACATCTGGTGTCGGCAGCCCTGATTGTTCGGAGGCGGCGTTAGGGTTACGCTGGATCCACCATCTCGATGGGTTTGCTTGCGACCCCATGATCCACGGTATCGCCCACGTGTAGACCGGGATCCTCTCTGAGGCGGCTCCGTTGCTCGGTTTTCTTTGCCCCGTGCGTCACCTTTTGTGCGATCACCCAGTATCCTAGTCAGTGATCTTGTTGGCAAAGGAGTGGGGTGATGGCGGTTATCCGGGCGAGAGAACAGGACATCCGGCTGTTGGCCCAGTTGATCCGCGCTGAGGCCGAAGGCGAGGGGGAGTTGGGGATGCTCATGGTGGGCAACGTCGGCGTGAACCGGGTTCGCGCGGATTGCCTCGATTTCCGAGGCATTCGCACGATCGCGCAAATGGTTTTCCAATCGCCGGGCGGGTTTGAAGCGGTGCGCTTTTCATATTTTTACCAACACCCGCGCGAACACCATATGCGCTTGGCCCGTCAGGCCGTCAACGGCCGGCGGGTTCACCCGGCCACGTTCGCCCTGTGGTTTCACCGTCCCCCGCAGACGTGTCCGCCACAGTGGTTCGGCCAACCGTTAAGCGGGCGGTTCAAGGCGCATTGTTTCTTCCAACCGGTGCCCCAGAACTGCCCCAACGTTTACGGAACGTACTGACGCGTGACTGGCCGACGATGGCGCAAACGCAAACCGGAGGAGGGCGGCGATGTATCCATCTTACGTTCCCTACCCGTTTTGCTGGCCGCAAGGGTATCCCATCGCGGGGAGAGAGAATCCAGGTCCGCCGGGCATGGAGGGCCGACGCCCAATCCCCACCCCCGCGCCGGGTGTGCCGCCGCAGCTTCCGCTTGAGGAGTCGTACATTGAGAACATCTTGCGTCTCAACCTGGGCAAGATGGCCACCATTTACATGACCTTTGAGAACAACACGCAATGGAACGCCAAGGTGTTCCGCGGGCGCCTGGAGGCGGCAGGGAAGGACCACATCATCATCAGTGATCCGAGGACGGGGAAGCGGTACCTGTTGCTCATGGTCAATGTCGATTGGATCGAGTTTGAGGAGCCCCTGCGCTATTTTTCTCCACCGCGCGTACCGTAAGCGGAGGGAAAGGGAAGCGGTTGGCCACGCCTGCCGGAATCCCTGCGCGACAATGCCCGGAGCGCTGGACGAGGCCAGCCGTTCCGGGCATTCGCGTGCAGGCGAACGGGCGAAAAGATGGGCTAATGGCGGTGCTGCAAGGAACGGACGAAGGTGCGGACGAGGGGGTTTTTCAGCAGTTCGGCAAGGGCGGGCATCTGTTTGACCAGTTCGCTGGGGTTCAGCGGTGTGGAAGGGGTTCGGGAACGATCCGGTTCGGGCGAACGCCGCAGGCCGGGTTTCGGCGGGCTGACACCGGGAGGCGCGCCGAGCTGACGTCGCCGGCGCGGTGGTACCACATAATACCGAATTTCGTCGATGCGTTCCAGGAGATGGTTCATTTGCCCGAGTTGTTCCTCGATGCGGGCCATCCGTTCGCGGGCCTCGGTGACCGCGCGATACATCTCGCGCAGGGATACGGGGGGGCGACCCGGTCCGGTGCGCGCACGGTTCGCCCGTTTTCGTGCTGCAGGCATGGCAAACCCTCCTTCGGTTTTCGGGTGCGAGAGGATGTCACGTTATAGTGTATGGACGGTGGGGGAAAGGGGCGCGCGCAGCGCAGGGAAACGGGCCAGCGCCTGAGGCTGACGTGTCAACTCACATAAAAACCTAACCGAAGTGAAACCGATCCCTCACGTAAAAACCTAACCGAATACTCTTGGCAAGAGGCTCCCTCAGGTAGGAAAATGGAGTTGAGGTCTACCCGACCTCAAGAGGTTCTTGGTTAGGTGGCTCGGGGGAGGGAGCCCAAGGACCCCGAGCCACGATTTTTTCGAGCTGATCATGAAGATCGAGCGGGTTGAGCGTTTCAAACTGAGCCTTGAGCACGTGTTCCATCTCCGGTTTTAAGGCGCCGCTTTCGATCAGGCGTTGGAAAGGCGTGCGGGCTTGGTCGAAGCGTTTGCGAATGCGCTTGCCTTCGTAGGATTTTTCGACGACCTTGCGGGTGGGCAAAAAGAGATTGGCGTAGGGGTCGAGGAGGGCATAGACGGCGTTGAGCCACTCCACAGCCTCTGGGGTGTCGTAGCGGGCATAGCCCACGATCTCGCGAACGAACTGGCGGTTTTTCTGTTCGACATGGGGGTTGTCGTTTTTGCGGTAGGGACGGCTGCGCATAAACGCAATTCCTTTTTGCCTGCAGAAACGGAGGAGATGATGGTTCAAGAACTCGGAACCGTTATCGCTGTGGAGGGTATGGACAGCTGTAGGCCACTGCGAGAGGATGGATTCCAAGGCAGCGAAGACGGCTTTTTGGCTTTTGCCGAGGATGGCCTGGCGGCGGCTGTAGCCGGTGACCATGTCGGTAACCGACAAGGTGCAGGCGAACTGGCCGGACGAGTCGCCGCCATTGTGTTCGACGAGATCGATTTCCAGGGCGCCGGGGCGGGATTCGTTCCAAGGGAGCCGGCCTGCAGGGATGTCCCTTTTCAAGCGATTGGTGGGTTTGGGGCGCATAAAGCGTCTGGGTTTGGGCGAATCGAATTCCTTCAGGCGCCGAGCGAGCGTAGATCGGCTGATTTGGGCGAGTTGCTGGCGGATGAGCGAGGTTAAGCGAAGTTTTCCATGGCGTTCTAAATGCTCGGCAGTCGGCAGGAGGACCGGATGGAGGCGTTCGGCACAAGGGTAGTCAAGGGCTTCCCAAACGGTTCGGATGACAGGGAGCGCTTCTTGATACCGCTTGGGCCGTTTGCGCCGGATCTGTTTGGGTTTCCACTCCGGGCCGTTGAGAACCTGGATAGCGTACTTGCGGTGATACCCCAGCACGCGCGTGACTTCATCGAGAATGCGCGACTTTTCTTTTCGGGACGAGGCTTTGGCATACCATTTCCGGATTTGCGTAAGGTATTCGCGACGGCTTTGGAGAGACATGGTCACGTCACATCCCCCTCGGTAAGATTTCGATGTGAGTGATCCAGTCTCCCTTCGGTTAGATTTTAGCTGAGCGATTGCGGCTGACCGCCAAAGGGGCGAATTTGTGCTATACTGATGAATGGAAAAGATGTGACTCCGCTTCGGTTTCCGTCGAAAGATTACGGAAAAGGGGTATGCATATGGATCTGCGGCAATTCAAGGAAAGCATCTATGAGCTGATCGTCGAGACGTCGACCAACCTGCCTGCCGACGTGCGTCGGGCCATCCTGCGTGCCAAGGAGCGCGAGGATGCCGGGACGCGCGCGGCTCTGGCCCTGACGACCATCGTCGACAACATCCGCATGGCCGAAGAGAACGTCTCGCCCCTTTGCCAAGATACCGGGATGCCCACCTTTGAGATCAAGTGCCCGGTGGGGGCCAACCAGATCGAGATGAAGCAGGCGATTCGCGAGGCGGTGGCTGAGGCGACGAAGAACGGCAAGCTGCGCCCCAATTCCGTTGACCCGGTCACCGGCAAGAACACGGGTGACAACGTGGGTCCGGGGATGCCGGTCATCCACTTCGAACAGTGGGAACGCGATGACATCGAGGTGCGCCTCCTGCTCAAGGGCGGTGGCTGCGAGAACAAGAACATCCAATACAGCCTGCCCTGTGAGCTGCCGGGGCTGGGCCGGGCGAACCGCGATCTCGACGGGGTGCGCAAGTGCATCCTGCATGCCGTCTACCAGGCGCAGGGGCAAGGATGCAGCGCCGGCTTCATCGGCGTGTGCATCGGCGGCGACCGTACCACCGGTTACCAGGCGGCCAAGGAACAGCTTTTCCGGCCCGTTGACGACGTCAACCCCGACCCGCAGCTGCGGGAGCTGGAAGCGTACATCATGGAACACGCCAACAAGCTGGGCATCGGGACGATGGGCTTTGGCGGACAGACGACGCTCCTCGGCTGCAAGATCACCAAGCTAAACCGTCTGCCGGCCAGTTTCTTCGTGTCGGTGGCCTACAACTGCTGGGCCTTCCGCCGCATGGGCGTGGTCATCGACGCACAGACGGGGAGAATCAAGCAGTGGCTGTATCGGGACGAGAAGGTGGAGATGCCGGCGGTGTCGAACGACCTGGCCGCCGCGGGCGGAAGCGGTACCCGCACTGTTGTGCTCACGACGCCGTTGACCGAAGAGCAGGTCCGCGAGCTGCGCGTCGGCGACGTGGTAATTCTGAACGGGCTCGTCTACACCGGTCGCGACGCGCTGCACAAGTATCTGGTCGACCACGACAGCCCGGTGGACCTGCGCGGCGGCGTGATCTATCACTGCGGTCCGGTGATGATCAAGGATGAGGCGGGCAACTGGCAGGTCAAGGCGGCCGGCCCGACGACGAGCATCCGCGAAGAGCCCTACCAGGCGGACATCATCCGCAAGTTTGGTATCCGCGCCGTAATCGGCAAGGGCGGAATGGGCAAGAAAACCCTTGCGGCCCTCAAGGAATGTGGGGCGGTGTATCTCAACGCCATCGGCGGCGCGGCGCAGTACTACGCCGACTGCGTCGAGGCGGTCGAAGGGGTGCACTTCCTCGAGGAATTCGGCATTCCCGAGGCCATGTGGCTCCTGCGGGTGAAAAACTTTGCCGCCGTGGTGACAATGGACGCCCACGGCAACAGCCTGCACGAGGACGTGGAAAAGTCGTCCTTCGAGCGGCTGGCTGAACTGGCCGACCCGGTCTTCAAGTGAGGACGCCTGCCCGCTGCGCACCCGCGCGCAGGGCCGGGCGTGCAGACGGGCGGAAAGGAGGAATCCCCATGGCCTTTCACAATCCCCCCGATGACGTCCGCCGCCGACTCCTGGAAGAGGCGAAAACCATCGCCGTGGTGGGCCTCTCCGACAACCCGGAGCGGACGAGCCATCAGATTGCCGCTGCGCTCCAAGCGGCGGGTTACCGCATTATCCCCGTCAATCCCAACGTGACGGAAGTGCTGGGTGAAAGGGCTGTCGCCTCCCTGACGGAGATTGCCGAGCCGGTCGACATCGTCAACGTCTTTCGGCGCAGCGAGCACACCGTCCCTGTCGCCGAGGAAGCGGTGAAAATCGGCGCCAAGGCCTTGTGGCTGCAGGAGGGTGTGTACAACGAGGAGGCGGCGCGCATTGCCCAGGAGGGCGGGCTGGTCGTGGTGATGGACCGGTGCATCAAGGTGGACCATGCCCTCCTCGTCAAGGGACGCCGGCGGGGGTGAGCGCATGGTGATGCGACAGACGGACACGGCCTTCGGGCCCCGGCAAATGACCGGGGCCTTTTTTGCGCCGGAAGCGCCTTTACCTGGCGGCGAGGAGAAGGGTTCCCCGACAGGCGACCGTTGCGGCGACTGCCCCGCAAGCCCGTGGTGGGATGCCCACGTGCACCTCGACCGCTACAGCGATCCCAAGGCGGTGCTCGCGCGTGCCCGGGCGGCGGGCGTGGCCTTTCTTCTGGCCGTGGCCACCGACGCTGCTTCCTGCCGCCGCCTGCTCGCCCTCAAGCGGCGTTTTCCCGGCCGCGTCGGCATTGCCTTTGGGCTGCATCCCGAGCGGAAGATATGGAACCGCGACGAGGTGGAAAGTGTGCTCGAACTGCTCGAGGCCCACGCCGACGAGGTGGACGCGGTGGGCGAGGTGGGCTTGCCGCATTACATCCTGCCGGAAACCGAGCGCGCCCGGCCCCCGTGGGAGGCCGTCGAGGTGCTGGACGCCTTTCTCGATGCCGCCGTACGGCTGGGTAAGCCGGTGCTCCTGCACGCCGTCTACCATGGGGCGTCCATCGCGCTGGAGCGTCTCCGCCGCGCCGGTGTGGCGCGGGCCCATTTCCACTGGCTCAAGGCGGAGCCCGACGTGCTGGCGCGCATCCTAAGCGAGGGGTATTTCGTTTCCGTCACGCCCGACGTGCTGGTGCGCGCGCGCGACCGGGACCTGGTGCGACGCGTGCCGCTTGCGCAACTGTTGCTGGAGACCGACGGGCCGTGGCCCTTTGACGGACAGCCGGCCGAGCCGGCGTGGATTCCGCGTGTTGGAGCGGCCGTCGCCGCGCTGTTGGGGCTTGACGAGGCGGCCGTGCGGCGGACAGTGTGGGAAAATGGCAGGCGGCTGCTGAACGGCCGAATTTGATGATTGTACGACCGTTTTAGACAAATTTCGGGTTTTCTCTTGTCGGATGGCCGTAGAACACGCTACATTAATAGAAGATGTGCAATGAGGCGGTGCGGGTTCGCACCAACACGAGGCCGAAACGGCCCCGAAACCAGAGGGACGGGCAATTGAGGTGAGGACGTGAAGATCGGGTGCCATGTGAGTGTTGCTAAGGGCTTCGCCCAGGCGGCGAAAAACGCGCGAGCCCTGGGGGCGGATGCCTTTCAAATCTTTACGAAAAATCCGCGCGGCCTGCGCAGCAAAAAGATCGACCCGCGCGATGCGGAAGAGGGCGTGGCATACTGCCGCGAGCACGGGATGGTGCTCGTTGCGCACACACCCTATGTGACCAATCTGTCCACGCCGGATGACGAGCTGTGGAATGTCACCGTCCGTTCCATCGCCGAGGACCTGCGGATCGCCGAAGCGTACGGCGCTGTGGGAGCCGTGGTGCATTGCGGCAAGCATGTCGGCCAGGGCGAAGCCTATGGGCTGCGGCGCATGGTGGAGGCGATCGACGCCATTTTCGAGCTGTACGAGGGTCCGACCAAGCTGCTCCTGGAAAACACGGCGGGGCAAGGGTCGGAGCTGGGGCAGACGTTTGAGACCCTGCTGGAGGTGCGCGCAGCGACGCGGCACCCCGAGCGCGTCGGCTTTTGCTTCGACACGTGCCATGCCTTTGCTGCGGGGTTGTGGAACGGGCACACGGTGGACGAGCTGGTGCGGGCCATGGAGGAGACCGGCTACCTCGACCACCTGGTCGCCATCCACGTCAATGACAGCAAGGCGCCGTTCGGCAGCCGCAAGGATCGGCACGAAAAAATTGGCCGCGGGGAAATCGGCGCCGATGCCCTGAAACGGTTCCTGCTTGCCGAACCCCTCGCCCATCTGCCGGCGGTGTTGGAGACGCCGGTGGAGGAAGAAGGGGAGTACGCCGAGGAGATCGCGCTGTTGCGTTCGTGGCTTGCGGAAAGGGAGTGAACGACCGGTGGGAATCGCGGCGTGGGAGGCCGTTGCGGCGTTTGTACGTGACCACGCCTACGCGGTCATTCTGGTGTTGACCGTCATCATCTATAACCTTGGCTTTGCGCGCAAACTGCCGCTGCTCAAGACGGTGATCGTGTACCTGCTGCTGGCCATCGGCTGTATACCGCTGACCGTTCTCTATGCCCTCGGGCTGCCGATCGTCGCCGCACTCCTCGTAGGTGTGGCCTTGCTGACGGTGGTACAAATCCGGCGGCGCGCATCCGAGCGTCGCAAGCGGGAGGAACCCACTGCATGAACCGTGCGGATGCCCTCTTCAACTGGCTGCAGAGCAAGGTGCTGTCCGATGCCCGGCCCGGCGATCGGGCCGCGGCCGAGACGCGAGAATTTTTTGAAGACCTGCTGCGGCGCGATCACCGCGTCGACCACCTGGAGGTTACCGTCGACGAGACGATGTACACGGTGCGCTTTGTGGCCGGGGGCCAGCGGGGGCTGCAGCGGTTTGATCGTGAAGCGGTGGAACAGCTGTTGCGCGACGTGATGGAACTGGAAAAGCCGGTCCGTGACTGAAACCATCACGGTCGTCCATTTGTGTGACTGGCGGAATCGCCTGCGTCTCGTTCGTTCTCGGCCTGCACAACGCCACGGGCTTCTTTTTGTTGCCGGCGGGCCAGCGTTTTTTGGGCAATGCGGTCGTGGCAGGCCGGGCAGAGGTACGTGGTGAGGGGACGGTTGCGGATCCGCTTGGCCAGCAGGCTGTTGTCGTCGATCTCGTCCACGCGGTCACACAGAAAACACGTGACGCGCATGCAGGGTCGCTCCTTTCGTACCGCGAATTCGGGCTCGGGCGGATTGCCCACCCCAGTATACCACGTGCGCCGGTCAGGGAGAAAAGGGCTCGTGATACTGGGCACGGTAGTACTCGATCCACTCGAGCACGTGGGCCGCTTTTTCGCCGATAACCGGCACGTTGACAAATTGGCTCAGCACATAGCCGGCGATGCCGATGACGATGGCCGTGCCCACGGTCAGGCCCAGCCCGCGGGACAGCCCGCTGAGAAAATGAAGCCAGAAAATCCGCCGCGGCCGCGTATAGTTGAGCAACACTTCACCCAGGCGCACGCGTTCGGCCGCGAGGGCCAAGCGTTCCAGGCGGTTGTGCAGGCCTTCCACCGCCTCGAGCCGCTCGGCAAGGACATCAAGCGTATCGAGCAATTCGCGGACATCGTCGGAGCGTCGCATGAAACTGTCCTCCTTCGGGGTAGGCGAGCAGGGAAAACGCATCTCATATGGGGCACCGGAAACGGAATTGTGCAAATCGGCAGTTGGAGGTGAAGGCGTATGGCGGTGGCCGCTCAGCCCGTTCAAGTACCGTCACGTCGAAAGCGGCGCCGGAGATGGCCAAAGGTACTGCTCTCGTTTTTCCTTATGGTCATTCTATCCGTCGGGGCCTATGCCGGGTATTTGTATTGGAAAATGGAACGTGCGCTGCAGAAGATCACCCAGCCGTCGCCACCGGGGACGTCCGTGGTGAGCATACCAACCGACAGCCGCATTACCGAAAAGCCGTTTGCCGTGCTGTTGCTGGGGAAAGATACGCGTGCCGAGACGGGATCGCTGAACACGGATGTCATCATCGTCGGCGTGGTCAATCCGAAGATGCACAAGGTAACGCTGGTGTCGATTCCGCGAGATACCAAGGTGAAGATTCCCGGGCTGCGCGCGCCACACAAAGCCAACTACGCCTTCGCCTACGGCGAATGGAAGAAGGAACGGGCCCTGCAGCGCGGCGAGGTGCCCGAGGTAGACGGTCCGACGATGGCCAAGGAAACCGTCGGCCGGCTCCTAGATATCCCGATTGACTACTACGTGCTGATCGATTTTGAGGGCTTTGTGAAGGCCGTTGACGCCCTCGGCGGAGTCGACATTGAGGTGGAGCGTGACCTTGTCTATCATGACCCAACGGATGGGACGCGCATCAACCTGAAGAAAGGGTTCCAGCACCTCGATGGCGAGGAGGCGCTTGGTTACGTTCGCCACCGCTTGGACGACCGCGGCTGGCGATACTACTCCAATGACTTTGAACGCAATGTGCGCCAGCAGAAGGTGTTGCGCGCGTTGGTGGAAAAGGCCCAATCCATCGGCGTGTTAACAGCCCTCGCCGAGCTTCTGGATGTGGCCGGCGAACACATTCGCACCGACCTGACACCGTCGCAGATGAAAGCGCTGGCGTGGACCTTCCGCAGCATGAAGGACGAGGATATCTTCAGTCTGACCCTCGACGGTACCTATTGGGACCGCGATTCCGGATTCACCATCATTCCGCGTGACACCCTCGACCGTGTCAGCCACATTCTCCAGGCCGAACTGGCCGGGAAGATGGTGACGGCGGCGCAGAAGCCGTGAGCGAGAGCGGGCAGCCCATCTGTGGAGCGGGATCGCCATCTATGGTAAACTAGAGGAAACCGCGCAGGGGAGGAGGGCGCCCATGACCGAACCGCTTTCGACGTCGTTGACCCCGGAACTGGTAACGCTGCTGGCCAAGGAGCATCTCGTGCTCTTGGCGACCGTTGACGAAACGGGCGCGCCAAACGTCAGCGCCATCTCGTGGGTGTACGCGCCGGATGCACGTCGCGTGCGGTTTGCCGTGGCCAACCGCTCGCGGATCGTGGAGAATGTGCGGCGAAACAGCCGGGTGGCGCTGGCCGTGTTTGCCCACGAATCGATCTTGTCCATTTCCGGCGAGGCGCGCATCCTGCAGGAGACGATGGAGGGGGTGCCCCTCAAGCTGGCGCTGGTGGAGGTCGCTGTATCCGAGGTACGCGACGTCATGTTCTATGGGGCGAAGGTCGCTGTCGAGCCCCGGTATGAGAAGACCTACAACCCGCAGGCGGCGGCCAAACTGGATCAGCAGGTACTGGAAGCGATGAAAAAAGCCTAGTCGGTGCATGGGCCGACTGGGCTTTTGTGTTTGGGCATCGGTTGTTTTCCTGCGGGACAGGGCGTCAGCGACCCGGTGGTTTCGGTTCCGGGGTTTGATTCAACCGCTCTTGTGATTCGCGATCGGCGGGCCGTTCGCGCCGTTCCACTTCCCGTGTCGGTTGGGGAACGATCCGACCGACGATGTCGGCCAATTCCTCGGCGACGCCGCCGATGGGCCGCCCCCGGCGAATGTCGGCGGCCATCTCACGCAACCGCTGGACAATGTCCGGATCGGCCGTGACGATGGCGTTGGCCCCCTGAGGGTCTTCTTTCAGGGCTTCGGCCACGGTGTACTTGATGGTGCCCACTCGGGAGCGGTCCAGCGTGGCGCTGACGTCGATTCCCACGACGGCAAACTTGCCGGCCACCACGGCGGTCGCGTCCTGCACACCGGGAACTTTTACCGCCAGGCGGACCAGCCGCTCGGCCGTGGCTTGCGCACTCTGGTTTTTCGGTGCTGCCGGTTGTGTCTGGCGCACACGGACGTCTTCGTTCGGTGCCTGGGGAGGAACCGCTTCGTTGGCGGGCGGTTCGTTGGCCGGTCGACAGCCGGCAAGGGCGACCATCAACAGGCCGATGACGAGGAGGTTTCGCATACCGGGATCGTCCTTTCCTGCGGAGTCCTTGTCGGTTGTAGTATGGGCCGGGGGATTTTTGTTCATGTATTGGGAATGCGCGCGGCATCCAATCCAAGCCGTATAGAACGGCATACGCTATACTACGCTGTACTAGGGGTGGATGGGCAAGGGGGTTTGACCATTTGTTCTGTAGGGGGCGAAAGGATTGAAAATTTACGTGCTCGATACCAGCGTCCTGTTGCACGATCCGCGGGCTATCTTCGCGTTTAACGAAAACGAGGTGGTGATCCCGGCCGTCGTGTTGGAGGAAGTGGACGCCAAAAAACGGCTCATGGACGAGCTTGGCCGCAATGCGCGGACGGTGTCCCGCCTCATCGACAGTCTGCGGGCCCGCGGCCCGCTGCACAGCGGCGTGCCCCTCGAAAATGGCGGGCGGTTGCGGGTCGAACTGAATCACCGATCTTTTGCCAAAATGCAGGAAATTTTCCTGGAAGCGACCAACGACAACCGCATTTTGTCCGTTGCCCTCAACCTCCAGGAAGAGGCGGCCAAGCACGATCCGCCGCCGCCGGTGATCCTCGTCAGCAAGGATGCGTTGGTGCGGGTAAAGGCAGACGCGTTGGGATTGCGGGCGGAAGATTACCGTTCGGACCGGGTGGTTCAGGACGACGCCTTGTATGCCGGGTATGCCGCGATCTACGTGGAACCGGACGTGTTCGACGTGCTGTACCAGCACGGCAAGGTGCCCACCGCCCAGCTTGCCTCATCGAGCACGAGGTTGTACCCCAACCAATTCCTCATCCTCCGCAGCCTGGCCGGCGGTTCCGCCTCAGCCGTGGTGCGCGTGTCCGCCGGGTGCGAATGGGCGCACCTCCTGCCGTCCAGCCAGGAGCCGGTATGGGGGATTCGACCCCGGAATGTGCAGCAGAAGATGGCCCTATCCCTGTTGCTGGATGACGAGATTCCCCTTGTCACCCTGACCGGAAAGGCCGGAACCGGAAAGACGCTGTTGACGCTGGCCGTCGCCCTGCACAAGGTGGAGGAAGAACGGCGTTACCAGCGGCTCCTCGTCGCGCGTCCCGTCGTGCCTCTGGGCAAGGACATCGGGTATTTGCCGGGAGAGAAGGAGGAAAAACTGCGCCCGTGGATGCAACCGATTTACGATAATTTAGAATATTTGTTTAATGCAAAGCAGCGCCGCGACCTGGACCGCATCCTGGACGGGATGGGCAGCATCCAGGTAGAGGCGCTGACCTACATTCGCGGACGAAACATTGCCAACCAGTTTATCCTCATCGATGAAGCGCAGAACCTCACGCGACACGAGGTGAAGACGATCCTGACGAGGGTGGGCGAGGGAAGCAAAATCGTGCTGATGGGCGACCCGCACCAGATCGACCATCCCTACCTCGACGCCTACAGCAATGGGCTCACCTATGTGGTCGAGCGGTTCAAGGAGCAGCCCCTCAGCGGACACGTTCGTTTTGAAAAAGGTGAACGCTCCGCGTTGGCCCAACTGGCGGCAGACTTGCTTTAAGGGTGCAGACCCGGCCATCAATAGGGCCAAATGACGCCGTCCCTTGTCGGGGTGCCGGGCACCAGGCCGAGGGCGTCCAGTTCCGCTTCCCACGGGTAGGGCACCGTCGCCGGAAGATCCAAGGACGGCGGCGCCTCCTGGTCGGCGCGCAGGAACAGCTGGTGCTGGTTTGAAGCTGTCAGGGCCGTGTCGGGATCAGGCCGCTCGCCGCGCGCGAGGAGGGCCAACCAGCCCAGGACCTCGTGCCATGCGGGCGTGCGGTAGGAAAGCACGCGAACGTATCGGCCCATCTCTGCCGAAGACGCGGACCCCGTCGCTTCGGGTTCGCCAACCACATAGACGAGAGGAGCGTCGGAGCCGAACAGGAACGCCCCCCAGCGGCTGTAAGGGGGGACCCATGACACGAACAACGCGTCAGCTTCGTGCCCCCAGCGATGGGGCAATTCGGCTACGTCCCCCTGCACGAAGGTAATGCGCGGATGGTCGCCATACAGCGCCCGAGCCGCGTCCAAGGCGGGGGCGGAGGCGTCAAGGGCGATCACCCGGCACCCTTCTTGCGCGAGCAGGTAACTCATAAGGCCGAGCCCGCACCCCACGTCGACGACGAGGGGATCGGTCCGGCCGATGACGTGCTGGGCCAGCTGCACGAACAGGGCAATCTCCCGTCGCCGCGGCACGTACCAGAAGCGGCGGCGGGAGGGGTGCACAAAGGCGCCCAGCGTCAGCCAGCGGGCATGGCAGGCGGTGGAGGCATCACTCTGGGGTTTCCACATTGCGTCGCGCACGTATTTCATTCCCGATCCTCCCGCATCAAGGGGATGGCTTGGCGGCGAACCGCAAAGCCGTAACGCTCCAAGTAGTACAGGTAGGTGGCCAGGTCGTCCGTCATCTCGCGGGTCCACACCGTTACGGTATCGACCTGGGCCTGTTGCAGCCATTCTTCCGTCGGCAAGTCATCCTCGGTGAGGAAGCGTCCGGCGCTGAGCCGCCCACGGTCCAGAAGGAGGGCGTACCCCCAGCAGGTGGCCTCGGCGGCCGCCGACAAGAGGGGGACGAGGCGCCGGGCTAGTTCGGTGCGCGCCGCGTCCGATCCGAAGGGCCCGGGCCACGCGAGGACGGGAAAGGTGCGCTGGGCGAGCAAGGCATGCGCCATGTGAACGCCTTCGTCCGCCGTGACGTCAACGAGGAGCAGATGGGAGGGTGACGGGTCCCAGTCCGGAAGGGCATGGCGCAGGTTGTCCACCATGTTGGCCGGCGAGGCGGAATTTCCGATCGGGGCGCCGGTCGACTCGATGGCCTCGCCGTCGAGCCGGGCGAGCAGATCGGGCAGCGCTGCGCCGATGTACGGGCTGTAGGGACCGGCGGCGAACGCGTACCGCTGGTAAAGGGGGTACCACGTCGACGGTGTGATGGCAATGTCAGAAAGCGGGTTCATCACATCGGCTCCTTTGCTACCAAAGCGCGTTTGGGTTGATTGGTCTCCTCGTTAGTGTAAAATAAGAGCAGCGTACGGACAATGCCGGAAAAAACGCCGAAAGGTTCAAAAAAAGGAGGCCGTGCGACGTGGAAATCCTTTCCTTTGTGCTCGGCCCGCTGCAGACCAACTGCTACGTGCTGGTGAACGAGCGCGAGGGGCGGGCTGTTGTGGTGGATGCCGGCATGTACCCCGACGAGCTTATTGCCGCGGTGAAACCATACACCGTGGAGGCGATCCTTCTCACCCATGCCCACTTTGATCACATGGGGGGACTCGAGGAGGTGCGGGAGGCGACAGGTGCCCCGGTCTACATTCATCCTGCCGAGCAGACGTGGCTGCATGACCCGATGAAAAACGGGTCCGGCCTGTGGCCGATGTTTGGGGAAATGCGTGCCCGTCCGGCGGAACGGGAGCTGGAAGACGGTGAGATCCTCAACCTGGCCGGAATGACCTTGACGGTTTTGCACACGCCGGGGCATTCGCCGGGTAGCTGTTCATTTTTGGTCGACGGCCATCTCTTCGGGGGGGACACGTTGTTCGCACAATCCATCGGCCGCACCGACCTCCCCGGCGGCGACTACACGACGCTGATGAGAAGCATTCAGGATAAGATCCTCACCCTGCCCGACGAGACCGTCGTGTGGCCGGGACACGGCCCGCGTACGACGGTTGGCGCGGAAAAGGACACCAATCCCTTCGTGACGGGCATCTTGCGCTGAGACGGTATGGCACATCGGCCGGCTGTCTACACTGGGGAACGGATCACCGGTTCCGGAAGCGATACCCACACCCCGGGCCGGTGATCCGGCCGGTGCGAGCCCAAAAAGAAAACAACCTTCCGCGAGATGGGGAAGGTTGTTCCGGGGGAGGTCGTTTTGTTGGGTGGGGGATTGTGTATCTGGCATAATTGTAGCGAAGCTTGTCTAACCTGTCAAGAAAACGTGTCAGCGGGAGAGGAAAAAAGGTGAAGGATGTCGATTTGGCGAACCGCTTGGCGGCCCGCATCCGTGAGGACGGGCCCCTTTCCTTTGCCGCGTTTATGGAGGCGTGCCTTTACGACCCGCAGGGTGGATACTATCTGCGCGCCGGGGACAAGATCGGGCGTTCCGGCGATTTTTACACCGCGCCCGCGGCGCATCCGGTGTTCGGAAAAGCTCTGGCCAGCGCACTGCACGCGATGCGCGACGCGCTGGGCGGGGCCCCGCTCGTCGAAATCGGAGCCGGAACCGGGGCCCTGGCCCGCGCTGTGCTCGACGCGCTGCAAGCCGAGCATCCCGATGTTTACCCGGATGTGCTGTACGGCATCGTGGAACGCAGCCCGACCCTCCGCCGCGCCCAGGCGGAAACGCTCGCTGTCCATCGCCGGCAGGTCCGGTGGGGAGATACGGTGGCCGACGTGGTCGGCGGAGCGGGACAGGCGGTCCTTGTGGCGAACGAAGTCCTGGATGCTCTTCCGGTGCGCGTCCTGCGCCGGGTCGGCGGGACGGTGGAGGAGCTGCACGTGGGATGGGACGGCGGGCGGTTTGTCGAGGTGTGGCGTCCGTGCACCGACGCGGAGATGCTGGCGCATTGGGAGCGGCTGCGCGCACGGTTGCGCGCAACGGGCGGCGACGTGGCCGAGGGGCAACGCGTCGAGGTGCACGCGTCGGCGCGCGCGGCGCTTCGTGCGTGGGGGGAAGGGATCGCACGCGGGTTTTTGCTGCTCATCGACTACGGGGGAACAACGGCGGAACGGATTACGCCCGAGCGGGTGCGCGGGACGCTGCGCGCCTTCTGGCGACATGCGGTGACGGAGGCGGTCTTGGCGCGCCCCGGAGAGCAGGACCTCACCGCCGACGTCGATTTCTCCGACATCATGGAGTGGGGAGCCGAGGCCGGCTGGCGCACCGTGTGGTACGGGACGCAAGGCGCCTTTCTTATCGCCTGCGGCATTCTGAAGTACCTCGAAGCGCCCGGCGCGGACCCCTTTAGCCCGGCCGCGCGGCAGAACCGCGCCATTCGCCATCTGGTGCTCGGTGGGGGCATGGGCGAGCGGTTTCGCGTTTTGCTCATGGCCAAGGGAGACGCGCCGGACGCTCTCGCGTTTCTTCAAGACATGAAAAAAAGAGGTGTCGGTTAACCAACACCTCTTTCCAACGTGGCCAGCAGGGTGGACAGGGCCTGCTCGCTTTGGCCGGGCTCCAACCGGAAAAACGACCAGTACAGGATGCCGGTGAAGGCGAGGATCATGTAGCCCCAGAAGATGAGCAGGTAGGCGCGCTCCGACAGTCCCATGTAGCTCACCGTGAGGAACACGGCCGTCTGGGCGAAGAACAGGATGGCGGGGCCCCACAGCTCACCCCAGGCGAACATGAGCCCGATCACCAGCGTCCAGAAGGCCAGCACCCGGTACATCCGTGCCATGCGCGGTCCCTCCTTTGTGGCGTTTGGCCATCCGTCGGTTCACGTTGTCCATTATAGCAAGGGAGGAAACGGGTGTAAACGAAAACTGTGTGATGTTTGTGCCGAATCGGCCGTTCTCCTCGTATAATCTGCGTCCGGGCGGGCATAACTTATACTAGAAAAAACGGCACGTATTACGAGAATAGACGGACACGGCGGGTGCAAGGCGCACCGCCTGCGGCGTTTCGGGAGGAGGATGGCGTTGCCTGGGACGAGACAGGATGCCTGGACGGCCGATGATGACCTGCTGCTTGCTGAGGTGACGCTTCGCCATATCCGAGAGGGCAGCACCCAGTTGAAAGCATTTGAAGAAGCGGCGCAACGGCTGGGACGAACTCCGGCGGCCTGTGGGTTCCGCTGGAACAACACGGTGCGCAAGCAGTACGAGGAAGCGATTCGGATGGCCAAGGCGCAGCGGCAACAGCTCAAGAAGTCGCGGGCATCCCGCGAGCAGCGGGAGGAAGGAGAGGCGGCGGATTCGATTTCATACGATGCGGTCATTCGCTTTCTGCGCCAGCAGCGGCAGGCTGTGCAGGAATGGCAAAGGCGAGTCAAACACCTCGAGAAGGAGCTGCAGGAAAAGGAGACGGTGCTCAAACAGCTCCAGGACGAGAATGAACGGCTACGCGGCGAGCTGTCCAACATGCGCGCCGACTTTCACGCCATGAACGATGACTACAAGACGCTGATCCAGATCATGAACCGCGCGCGCAAAATGGCCCTTTTGCAGGACGGGGAAGCGGTCGAGCAGAAAGTGTTCCGCATGGACGAAAACGGCAATCTGGAGCGGATCGAATGAGCCCTGTAGCGGGGCTCATTTTATTGCTCCCTTCCTTCGAAATTCTCGAAATTGATTTAATCGTGTATAATAAAAGCGGGAGACGCGGTTCCGGTCGAGCGGGGGACACGCGTGGCACAAAATAGCGAGCGCTCAGTCAGAAAGGAGTGGCCTTCGTGATCATTCGGAAGGTTCTTGTTGCCAACCGCGGGGAGATTGCCCGTCGGATCCTTCGCACCTGCCGGGCGCGCGGGGTGGCCACCGTGGCGGTCTATTCGGAAGCCGACGCCGGTTGGCCGTTCGTACGCGAGGCCGACGAGGCGGTGTTGGTGGGGCCACCCCCCGTAGCGCAAAGTTATCTGAATATCGAAAAAATCGTGTCCATTGCGAAAGAAACGGGGGCCGACGCGATTCATCCGGGGTATGGGTTTCTGTCGGAGAACCCGACCTTTGCCCGCCGCTGCCGGGAAGAAGGCCTCGTGTTCATCGGGCCTGATCCCGATGTGATTGCCGCCATGGGCGACAAGGTGAACGCCCGGCGGCAAATGCAGCAGGCGGGGGTTCCGGTTGTCCCCGGAACCGACGCCCCGCTGCCCTCGGTGGAGGCGGCGCTCGAAGCGGCGGCGGCCATTGGCTACCCGGTGATGCTGAAGGCCAGCGCCGGTGGAGGCGGTATCGGGATGCAGGTGTGCCGCACGCCGGAAGAGCTCAAGGCCGCCTACGGGACGGCGGCGGCGCGGGCCAGGGCCTACTTCGGGAGCGGTGATCTCTTTTTGGAGAAGTACATCGACGAGCCGCGGCACATTGAAGTGCAGATTCTTGCCGACGCCCAGGGGAACGTCGTCCATCTGTTCGAGCGCGATTGTTCGGTGCAGCGACGCCATCAGAAGGTAATCGAGGAGACGCCATCCCCTTTCCTCACCGAGGAGGCGCGGCAGGCCATCTGCGCCGCGGCCGTAACCGCGGCAAAGGCGGTGGGCTATGTTGGCGCCGGGACCGTCGAGTTCATCGTCGACGCCGACCAGAACTTCTACTTTCTTGAAATGAACACCCGCCTGCAGGTGGAGCATCCGATCACGGAAGAGACGCTGGGGCTCGACCTCGTCGCCCTGCAGCTGGACATCGCCGAGGGCAAGCCGCTGCCGTTCACCCAGGAAGACGTGACGGCGCGGCGGAAGGGGCACGCCATCGAGTGCCGGGTCTATGCCGAGGATCCCGTCACCTTTCTCCCGGCACCGGGACGGATCGTCGCCTACGAGCCGCCCGGCGGGGCGGGGGTGCGGATCGACGACGGGGTGGCGGCCGGTCTGACGGTGACGCCCTACTACGATCCGATGATCGCCAAGTTGATTGTCAGCGCTTCCACGCGCGAGGAGGCGTTGGCGCGATGCCGCGCGGCCCTGGCCGCCTACCGCATCGAGGGGATCAAGCACAACATCCCGTTCCTGCAGCGCGTGCTGGATTGCGAGGCGTTTGTGCAGGGACGGTACACCACGCACCTGGTACAGGAGCTGCAACCCCAGGAGCAGAAAGGAGCGAGACAGCCATGAGCGCAATTGCTGCCCACATGGCCGGCATCGTCATCCGCATTAACGTGCAAGTGGGTGACGCGGTACAGCCGGGACAGGACGTGGTTGTCCTTGAGTCGATGAAGATGGAAATTCCCGTCCAAGCGGAAGCGGCGGGAACGGTACGCGCCGTCAACGTGAAGGAGGGGGACTTCGTCAACGAAGGGGATATTCTCGTGGAGCTGGAGGGGTGAGAGCGTGGCCGAGGCGGTGCGCATTGTCGAAGTGGGGCCGCGTGACGGACTCCAGAACGAGGCTGCGTTTGTGCCGACGGAGGACAAGGTGGCGCTGATCGAGCACCTGCAGGAAGCCGGTCTCGCATACCTTGAGGTGTCGTCCTTCGTCCATCCGCGGTGGATCCCCCAACTGGCGGACGCCGACGAGGTGTTTCGCCGCCTCAAACGGCGGGAAGGGGTGACCTATGCCGCCCTCGTGCCCAACGCGCGCGGGCTCCAGCGGGCCCTGGCCGCCGGGGTGACGGAAATTGCCGTGTTCCTGTCAGCCAGCGAGACGCACAACCAGAAGAACATCAACAAGACGATCGACGAAACCTTCCCCGTGCTGGATGAGGTGGTGCGGGAGGCGACGGCGGCAGGGCTGTCGGTCCGCGGCTACGTGTCGACGGCCTTTGGCTGCCCGTACGAGGGCGAGGTGCCGCTGGGGCGCGTGTTGCGCGTTACCGAGCGACTCTTGGCAATGGGCGTCCGTGAGGTGTCCATCGGCGACACGATCGGCATTGCCACGCCCAAGCAGGTGCGGGAGCGGTTTGCCGAACTGGTGCGTTGCTTCGGGGCGGAGCGCCTGGCCGGTCACTTCCATGATACGCGCGGCACGGGGTTGGCCAATGTGTGCGCGGCGCTGGAGGTGGGCATCCGCACCTTTGACAGCTCGGTGGGCGGGCTGGGCGGTTGTCCCTACGCTCCTGGCGCCTCAGGGAACGTGGCCACGGAAGAGCTGGTCTATCTCCTGCGCGGGATGGGCTACGAGACGGGGATCGATCTCGACCGCCTTGTGGCCGCAGGGCGGTTCATCCAGGAGCGGCTGGGTCGGAAGCTCCCGTCGCGTGTGTTGGCCGCTTGCACAGCCGGGCAGCGTTCGGCCTGAGGACGCAGGCGAGCAAGGGAAAACGCGGAAGGAGGCGTACCGAAATGAGCGTGCAAGAGGTGAAAGCAGGGACGCATCAGCTGGATGCGGTCTTGCGCGAGCGGACCGAACAGGTGCAACAGGGCGGTGCCCCCAAGTACCACGATAAGCTGAAGGCGTCGCGCAAGTTGTTCGTGCGCGACCGTCTGAGGCTCCTCTTTGATGACGGGGCCTACGTGGTGGAAGACGGGCTGTTTGCCAACTATATGGCGGGGGACCTGCCGGCTGACGGCGTGGTAACGGCTGTTGGGAAGATCCACGGACGCACGGTATGCGTGATGGCCAACGATGCCACGGTGAAGGCCGGCTCGTGGGGCGCGCGGACGGTGGAGAAAATCCTGCGCATTCAGGAGACGGCCGAACGCCTCAAGGTGCCGCTCCTCTACCTCGTCGATTCCGCCGGGGCGCGCATCACCGACCAGGTGGAGATGTTTCCCGGGCGCCGGCACGCCGGGCGCATCTTCTACAACCAGGTGAAGCTGTCGGGGATGGTGCCGCAGGTTTGCCTGCTCTTCGGCCCGTCGGCGGCCGGCGGGGCCTACATTCCCGCCTTCTGTGACGTGGTGGTCATGGTGGACGGCAATGCCAGCATGTATCTCGGCTCGCCGCGCATGGCCGAAATGGTGATCGGGGAGAAGGTGACGCTGGAGGAGATGGGCGGGGCGCGTATGCACTGTTCGGTGAGCGGCTGCGGCGACATCCTGGCCGCGAGCGAAGAGGAAGCGATCGCCCTGGCCCGCCAGTACCTCGCCTACATGCCTGACAACTACAAGGGCCGCCCGCCGGCTGCTGCGCCGCGTCCGCCCAGGGCCGACGCGCGCCCCATCGCCGACATTGTGCCGGTAGACCAGAATGTGCCCTTCGACATGTACGAGCTGATCGACGCCCTCGTCGACGAAGGGTCCTTCTTCGAGATCAAGAAGCTGTTTGCGCCGGAGATCATCACCGGCTTCGCCCGCTTGAACGGCGAGGCGGTGGGCATCGTGGCCAACCAGTCGAAGGTGAAGGGCGGCGTGCTGTTCGTCGACTCGGCAGACAAGGCCACGCGGTTTATCCACCTGTGCGACGCCTTCAACATCCCCCTCCTCTTTTTGGCCGACGTGCCCGGCTTCATGATCGGCACGAAGGTGGAGCGGGCCGGCATCATCCGCCACGGGGCGAAGATGATCGCCGCCGTGTCCGAGGCGACGGTGCCGAAGATTTCCGTGATCGTGCGCAAGGCCTACGGGGCGGGGCTGTACGCCATGGCCGGTCCGGCCTTCGAGCCCGACTGCTGCCTGGCCTTGCCCACGGCGCAGATCGCCGTCATGGGGCCGGAGGCGGCCGTTAACGCCGTGTACAGCAACAAGATCCAGGCCATTGCCGATCCCCAGGAGCGGCAGGCCTTCATCCTCGAAAAGCGCAGGGAATACCAGGAGGACATCGACATCTACCGCCTGGCTTCCGACTTGATTGTCGACGCCATCGTGCCGACGGATGCCTTGCGCGACGAGCTGATCGCCCGCTTTGCCATGTATCGGTCGAAGGAGATGCGCTTTTCCGAGCGGAAAAAGCCGGTGTATCCGGTATGAGGGGGCGGGAGAAGGAGATGTGCCCCCTCTGTCGCAGGGGAGAGGTCGGGGGTTCCCGGACGAGCAGTCCGGGGGCTTTTTTGTTGCGCGTAAAAGCGGTATGTTGGGGAGGGAAACCGAACGCAGGAGGTGCGACCATGATCGTAGAGGAGACGGCCGCCGCTGCGGGGCGCATCGCCGTGATCGGTGGCGGGTCGCTGGGGCTTTTGCTGGCCGGACGCCTGGCGGCTGCGGGAGCCGATGTGCGTCTGGTGGTGCGCACCGGGGACCAGCGTGATCGGCTGCGGGCCGAGGGTCTCTTCGTGGAAACCGCGGGTACCATCCTTCATGTGCGTGTTCCAACTTTTGCCGCCGTCGATCCGCCAGATGGCCCGGTGGCGTGGGGAGTGCTGTGCGTCAAGCAGCGTCATGTCGCCAATGCCGCTCCGGTGTGCGCCGCGTGGCTGGGGACGTCGGGGCGGCTGGTGGCGTGGCTTAACGGGCTGGGCCACGAGGAGGTGCTGGCCCGGTGGGTGGACGATGCGCGCCTCTATGCGGCGGTGACGACGGAGGGGGCGCTGCGGATGGACGCCGTGCGCGTGCGCCACACCGGCCGGGGCGAGACGCATCTGGGCCCGATGAACCCGAGGGCAGGGACACGGCCCGAAGGGGATGCGGCGCTTTCCGCCCTGGTGGCCGTCCTGCGGCAGGCCGGCTTTGCGGCGCACGTGACGCCCGACATTCGCTCGCGCATGTGGCGGAAGCTGGCTGTCAACTGCGCGATTAACCCGCTCACCGCGCTCCTCGGCGTGCCCAACGGGGCATTGGTCGAGGCGGCGGATCTGCATCCGGTGATGCGCGCGGTGGTCGAGGAAGTGGCGGCGGTGGCGGCCGCCGAAGGCGTTGCGCTCGGGGACGGGACCGTGGGCGCCGCCATCGCCGAGGATCTGATGGCCGAGGCCCTCGCTGTCTGCCGCAAGACGGCGGCCAACTTCTCGTCGATGCTGCAGGACCTTTCGCGCGGGCAGCCCACAGAAATTGCTCATCTGAACGGCGCGGTGGCCTCCCGCGCCGTCCGGCGGGGCCTCGCGGCGCCGGTCAACGCCACCCTTGCCCGGCTGGTCCGAGCCAAGGAAGCGCTGGGCAAGCAATTTCCAAGTAATCCAGGATAAACAATCGGAATTGTCCTCACCGCAGTGCCCGTGCTATACTGCGAGAGGAACGATCAGGCGAACCGGGAGGGCCGCGAATTGGACATTGTCAAAACCGCATGGCCGGACTTGTCTCCCTTTGTGCGTGACTACCTCGACGGCCGCGCCACAGCCCGCGCGCGCTTTGTCTATCCACCGTTTGACGTGGCGGCGCTGAATGTGCGCGCCGCCCGCTTGCACTATCCGGCCGAGCGCCGAACTGCCCTCGCCGACGCCTTGGCCGCCTTCAACCGCGCCGTTGGCAACCATCCCGCTGCCTTGGCCAACGTGGAGCGCCTGCGCGACCCGACGGCGCTGGTCGTCGTCGGCGGCCAGCAGGCGGGCCTCCTCACCGGACCCCTGTACACGGTGTACAAGGCGATCACGCTGATTCGCTTGGCCCGGCGGGAGGAAGCGCGTCTGGGCCGGCCGGTGGTGCCGGTGTTCTGGATTGCCGGCGAAGACCACGACGCGGCCGAACCGGGGCATGTGACGGTGCTGGCGCCCGACCGCACACTGGAGACGGTGCGCCTGTCAACCCTGCCGGAGACCCGCGTCAGCGTCACGCGATGGCGCCTGCCGGCGGGGGAGCTGGAGGCCTTCGTTGAGCGGGTCTTCGCCTTGTTACCGGACACGGAGTTCAAGCCGGCGTGGCAGGAAAAGCTGACCGCCTTCGCTGCCGAATCGGACACCCTGGTGACGTTTTTTGCCCGGGTGATGGCCGAGCTGTTCGGGAAACACGGTCTCGTTCTGCTCGATTCAGGCGATGTGCGCCTCGCTCCGTTGAAGGTGGACGCCTTCCGGGCGGTGGTGGAGAAGAACGACGAACTGCGTGCAGCGTTGGCCCGTAATGCCGCGTGGTTTGTGGCCCAGGGACAGACGCCCCAAGTGGACGTGCGCGAGGGGGATGCCCACTTGTTCTGGACCGGGGCGGGGGAGCGCAAGAAGCTGTGGGTAAGGGACGGCATCTTTGTCACCGACGATGGCACCCTCCGCCTGCCGCCGGGGGAGCTGGCGCGGCGGGTGACGGAAGCGCCGGAGGAATTTTCCGCCGACGTCGTCAGCCGCCCGCTGACGCAGGAAGTCCTGCTGCCGGTGCTCGCCTTTGTGGGCGGTCCGGGCGAAATCGCGTACTGGGGACTGTACCGGGAACTGTTTGCCCTGGGCGGTTGGGAGATGCCTCCGGTGGTGCCCCGCCTCAGCGTTACCCTGGTCGAAGGGACGCTGCAGAAGGCGCTTCGCCGCGTGGGCCTGTCTCCCCTCGATGCGCTGGCCGGGCCCGAGGTTCTGGAGGCGGCGTGGCGCAGGGGGCTCGGCCGTCCGGATTTCGACGCGGCCTTTGCCGAAGCGGGGGCCGCCCTCGCCGCCCTTTACGAACGGCTGGCCGAGCGGCTTGAGGCGCTGGGCCAGGCGGCGCGCGATCTTACGGGGGCGAGCCGCGCGCGGGCGGAAGAGGGCCTCGCGTGGTTGCGCCGCCGCGTCGAGCGGGAGTGGGAGGGGCGCCATGAGGCCTCCCTGCGCCAGCTGAGCCGCGTGCGCTTGTCGCTGTGGCCGAAGGACCGCCTTCAGGAGCGGGTGTTCAATGTCTTCGCTTACCTCGTGCGGTACGACGGGCTTGTCGACCAGCTGCTCGACGCGCTCGGCGAGCCCGACGGACGCCACGCCATCGTGTTGTTGTAAGCGTGATACGGGAGATCCCCGAAGGAGGAGCCGATCGATGAGCATCGTTCGCGACATGGACCTGGCCAAAGACGGCCATCTGAAGATCGAGTGGGCCGCCGCCCACATGCCCGTCCTCAACCGTATTCGTGAGGAATTTGAACGAACCAAGCCCTTCGCCGGCCTGAACGTGGCGATCTGCCTGCACCTGGAGGCCAAAACGGCCTACCTGGCCAAGGTGATCCACGCGGGCGGGGCCAATGTGGCCATTACCGGGTCGAATCCCCTCTCCACCCAAGACGACGTGGCCGCGGCGCTGGTGGAGGACGGCATCACCGTCTACGCCAAGTACAACGTGACGGCAGACGAGTATAAGGCGTTCCTCATCAAGACGCTGGAGACCGAGCCGGACCTGATTATCGACGACGGCGGCGACCTGGTGGCCCTTCTGCACGCCGAACGTCCGGACTTGGCCAAGAAGATCCGCGGCGGATGCGAGGAGACGACGACGGGGATTATCCGCCTGCGCGCACTGGAAAAGGAAGGCCGGCTGCGCTTCCCTATGGTGGCCGTCAACGACGCCTACTGCAAATACCTGTTCGACAACCGCTACGGCACGGGGCAGTCGGTGTGGGACGGCATCATGCGCACCACCAACCTGGTCGTGGCCGGCAAGACGGCGGTGGTCGTTGGCTATGGCTGGTGTGGCAAGGGCGTGGCCATGCGGGCCAAGGGCCTCGGGGCGCGCGTCATCGTCACCGAGGTGGATCCAATCAAGGCCATCGAGGCGTACATGGACGGCTTTGAGGTGATGCCGCTCGAAGAGGCTGCCCCGCTGGGAGACATCTTCGTTACCGTCACCGGAAACATTAGCTGCATCGACGCCCGTCACTTCCCCAAGATGAAGGACGGGGCCATTTTGGCCAACGCCGGCCACTTCGATGTGGAAGTGAACAAGAACGACCTGCAGAAGCTGAGCCGGTCGGTGCGCGTGGTGCGCAAGAACATCACCGAGTACACCCTGGAGGACGGCCGCCGGCTCTACCTTCTCGCCGAAGGCCGCCTGGTCAACCTGGCCGCCGGCGACGGGCATCCGGCGGAAATCATGGACATGACCTTCGCCCTGCAGGCGCTGTCGCTCCAGTATATCAACGAACACCATCACGAAGTGGGCCCGCGCGTGTTGAACGTGCCCTATGCCCTCGACCAGCAGGTGGCCCGCTTCATGCTGGAGGCGCGGGGCATCCGTATCGACGAGCTCACCGACGCGCAAAAGCGGTATCTTGAAAGCTGGAAGGTGTAACGCAAGGACACGGATTCCGGGCACGAACGGCCGCCGGTCCGATTATCTGGACCGGCGGCCGTTTTTTGGTTGGACGGCGGCACGTCCCGCCGCGGGTCTTACCCGATTCTCCCCCCCCTTAGGCCTTTTTCCCTCCCTTCCCGCCGTGTCGAAATGAGTCGATTGTCGCGATTTTGGATCATTTACGTAACTCAGCAGGAATTTGCTTGTGCGTAGAGAATTGGGTATAGCGTGGTGAAGAGTGGGGAGCTGTGGGGGAGAATGGGGAACAAGACGGGGGATGGGCCATGTTTATGGGGGAGTTCCAGCACGCCCTCGATGACAAGGGACGGCTCACCATCCCGGCCAAGTTCCGGGAAGGGCTGGGGTCTCCCTTCGTCGTGACACGCGGTCTGGACCACTGCTTGTTTGCCTACCCCCTCAGCGAGTGGAAAGCCCTCGAACAGAAACTCCGGACGCTCCCCTTTACCCGCGCGGACGCGCGGGCGTTTACGCGGTTTTTCTTTTCCGGTGCCGTGGAATGCGAAGTGGATCGGCAAGGGCGGATCAACCTGCCGGCGAACCTGCGCGAGTACGCCCGCCTCACCAAAGATTGCGTGGTCATCGGTGTGGGGAGCCGCGTGGAGATTTGGGACAAGGCGCAGTGGGAAGACTACATTCGCCGGCAACAGGAACGGTTTGTGGAGATCGCCGAAGCCATCGTGGATGTGGACTTGTAGCGTTGCTCGTCGCAGCGGTTGTGCGGGATATCCAAAAAAGAGGGATGCGTGGTGTTCGTTCACCAATCCGTGCTCTTAGAAGAGGCGGTCGGGGCCCTGGCCGTGCGGCCCGACGGCGTCTACGTTGATTGCACGGTGGGCGGCGGCGGGCACAGCCTGCGCATTGCCGAGCAGTTGGGACCCAAGGGGCTCCTGATCGCCCTGGACCAAGATGATGCGGCCTTGGAAGCGGCGGCGAGGCGCCTGGCGCCGTATCGCGATCGCGTGCGCCTGGTCAAGCGCAACTTCCGCCATCTGGCTGCTGTTTTGGCCGAACAAGGAATTCGCCGTGTGCACGGGATCTTGTTTGACCTGGGCGTCTCCTCTCCGCAGGTGGACGAGGCGGAACGGGGCTTCAGCTATCGGTTTGATGCGCCGCTCGACATGCGGATGGATCCCGAGCTGTCCATCACCGCAGCCGACCTCGTCAACACCTGGACGGAGGCGGAGCTGGCCGATCTTCTCTGGCGCTACGGGGAAGAGCGTTTCGCCAAAGCCATCGCCCGTGAAATTGTGCGGACACGGACCAAGACGCCGATCGAGACGACCGGCGAGCTGGTCGAGGTGGTGAAGCGCGCGATTCCGGCGCCGGCGCGGCGCACCGGCCCGCACCCCGCCCGGCGCACGTTTCAAGCGCTGCGCATCGCCGTCAACGACGAGCTGGGCGCCCTCCGGGAAGGACTGGAGGCGGCGGTGGCGCACCTTGCCGTGGGCGGGCGCGTGGCGGTAATCTCGTTCCACTCCCTGGAGGACCGCATCTGCAAGCAAGCGTTCCAGGAGTGGAGCCGCGGGTGCGTCTGTCCGCCCGGTTTGCCGGTATGTGCGTGCGGCAGAAAGCCGCTGGTGCGGGTGCTGACGAAAAAGCCGATCGTGCCGAGCCAAGAGGAGGTCCGGCGCAATCCGCGCGCGCGCTCGGCCAAGCTGCGGATTGCCGAGCGGGTAGGTGACGCGACCGGTGGGCATACGGGAGAGAGGGGGAACCACGGGTGAGCAAGCGATTGGGTTATGGGAATCTAGCCGTGGCGCAGCCGCAGGCCAAACCGCGTCAACACGCAAAGCGGACGGTGGCCGTGCGGACGCGCACGCGGCTGTCCATGGGCGAGAAACTGGCCTATCTGGGGGCTTTGCTCGCCGTACTGGCCACCCTGGTCTTCTTGCTGGACCGGCAGAGCCAGATCGTCGAGAATAACTACCAGATTCAGGCGCTCCAGAAGCAGATCGCCCAGACCCGGGAGGAAAACGTTGCCCTGCAGCTGAAGATCGCCGAGCTCAGCTCGCCCCAGCGCGTGTACGCGATTGCCAAGAAATATGGGCTTGTGGCCAATGATGGCGCGGTGCGGTGGCTCGACCGTCCATAGGGGGGAACGACGCGCATGGACGGAAAAACGGCGATCAAGGTGCGCGCCTTGTTGATGGGAGCAGTCGTTACGCTGCTCTTTTTTTTCCTGCTCGCGCGCCTGTTCTGGCTCCAGGTGGTTGAGGCCGATTGGTTGGTGGCGCGGGCCGAGCGGATGTGGGCGGCGGGGAGCCAAGTGCCTCCGGAGCGCGGGGCCATCCTCGACCGGAACGGCAAGGAACTGGCCAAGAACGCGACGGCGTATACGGTTGTGGCCACCATCAGCCCGAAGGATGAGCACCGCGTGCGAGATCCGGAGGACGCGGCGCGCAAACTGGCGCCGGTACTGGGCATGTCGGAGGACCAGATCCTTGACCTCCTGACGCGACGGGACGCCTATCAGGTGGAATTGCGTCCCGGCGGGTGGAAGATCGATCGGGAAAAGGCCAACCAGGTGCGCAAGCTGGGCATTCCGGGTATCTCGCTGGTGGAAACGACGCGCCGGTACTACCCCAACGGCGAGCTGGCCGCCCATGTCCTCGGGTTCCAGTCCCTTGACGGGAAGGCCGTGGGGGGAATCGAACAGGCGTATGATCAGGCGCTCGCCGGAACGCCCGGCACGATGACCGTGTGGCGAGACCTGAAGCGCAACGTGTTGCCAAACGGCCTCAAGGATGTGCGGCCGCCCAAGCCGGGGAAGACCGTCGTGCTCACCCTCGACGAGCAAATCCAATCGTTTGTCGAGCAGGCCCTCGACGAGGCGGAAAAAAGCTTTCGCCCCAAGAGCATGACGGCGATCGTCATGGACCCGAACACGGGCGAGGTTTTGGCCATGGCCAACCGGCCCACCTACAACCCGAACCGGTATTGGGAGGTGAAGGACTACCGCCAGTTTTTGAACGGGGCCGTCGCCTCCGTCTTTGAACCGGGGTCCACCTTTAAAATTATCACCCTGGCTGCGGCGATCGAGGAGAAGCTGTTCAACCCGAACGAAACGTATTTGTCGGGACGCATCAGCGGCCCCTTCGGCACCGTGCGCGACCACAACCGCCGGGGCTGGGGGCGCATCACGTTTCTCGAAGGCGTTCAGAAGTCGAGCAACGTCGCCTTCGTCATTCTCGGGTACCAGCGGCTGGGGAAAGAACGCCTCTACCAATACGTGATGCGCTTTGGCATCGGTGAAAAGACGGGCATCGAGTTGCCGGGCGAAGTCCCCGGCCTGCTCAAGCGCACGCACCAGATGTACCCGGCGGACGTGGCCAACATGGCCTTTGGGCAAGGGGTTGGCGTCACGGCCATTCAGCAGGCCGTGGCCGTCTCGGCCATCGCCAACGGCGGGAATCTGCTCAAGCCGCATATTGTCAAGGAGATCCGCGATGCCGAAACCGGGCAAGTGCTCTACCGGATGCAGCCGGAGGTTCGCCGTCGCGTCGTTTCCGAGGCCACGGCCAAACAGGTGCGCGACATCCTGGAGACCGTGGTGACCGACGGCACCGGACAGCCTTACGCCCTCGACGGATGGCGCGTGGCGGGTAAAACGGGGACGGCCCAGAAGGTGGGACCGGACGGTCGCTACCTGTCGGGGAAGTACGTCTACTCCTTTATTGGTTTTGCCCCCAAGGACCACCCCCGTCTGCTGGTCTATGTGGTCGTCGACGAACCGGAGGTGGACCCGGCGCGTGGCGGCGGGGCGGTGGTGGCGCCGATCTTCAAGACCATAATGCGCAACAGCCTGTTGTACCTGAACGTGCCCCAGGACAAGCCCGGCGCGCCGGGTGCGGGTGCTCCCACGGTTCAGCCGGGGCAAGCGGCGCAGAGCCCGGCAGGACCGTCCGGCGCGGCAAACGCCACCGGAGCGCGTGGAGATGGGGACGGGCAGACCGGCTACATGCCCGACCTGCGCGGGTTGTCGCTACGCGACGCCCTGGCCGTCTGCGGCGAAATGGGCCTGCGGGCCGAGGTCCACGGGTCTGGTTACGTGGTTCGCCAGAGCATAGCGCCGGGCGCGCCGCTGCCCAAGGACAAGCGCGTCCGGCTGGAGTTGGCCGATTTCAGAGAAGCCGACGAAAACTAGAGAAAAAATATAGGATAAGGCACCCGGAATTCGGGAAGGAAAAGGCCGCTTTGGCCTTTCAGCGTGTAGACAAAGTACCGGGAGGTACAAGGTCTACACGCTTTTTTGTCGAATAGAGTTCTTATCCCATCATGCAGAGGTGGCCACATGCTGAGAAAACAATCGGCCGAAGGCCGTTACCAGCTTACCGTTGTTTCGTTGGACGAATTGGTGCCTCAGGATCACCTGGTTCGCAAAATCGAAAACGCCATCGACTTCTCGTTTATCTACGAACTAGTGGAAGATCGTTACTGCCCAGACAACGGAAGACCCAGCATCGATCCCGTTGTCCTCATCAAAATGGTGCTCATCCAGTATCTGTTCGGCATCCGTTCCATGCGTCAAACCATCAAAGAAATCGAAACCAATCTCGCCTACCGGTGGTTTCTGGGATACGATCTCACCCAGCCCATCCCCCATTTCACGACGTTTGGCAAAAACTATGTCCGCCGATTCAAGGGTACTGACCTCTTTGAAAGGATCTTCACGCGCATTCTTGAAGAAGCCTGCCATCATGGGCTGGTCGACCCTTCCGTGTTGTATATCGATTCCACCCATGTCAAAGCCAACGCCAACAAGAGAAAATTCATCAAGCGGCTTGTCCAGGAAGAAGGCAAGAAATATCAAGAACTTCTCGAAGAGGAAATCAACCAGGACCGCGAAGCGCACGGGAAAAAGCCGTTGCCAAAAAAGTCTAAAGCCGTCTGGAAGGAGGTGAAAAAAAGCACCACCGATCCGGACAGCGGCTGGTTTGTCAAAAACGAAAAGGAACAGACGTTCGCTTACTCCTTCCATGCGGCCAGCGACCAAAACGGCTTTGTCGTCAGTGCCGTCGTCACGGCCGCCAACGTTCATGACAGTCAGGTTTTCCCGGATGTGTTCGAGCAAGCTGTCAAGCACGTCGGAAAACCCAGCGCTGTCGCGGTGGATGCAGGGTATAAAACACCCTATATCAGCAAGTACCTCTTGGACCAACAGGTCCGTCCGGTCATGCCGTATACCCGTCCCCACACAAAAGACGGAAGGTATCGAAAGCAGGATTACGTGTACGATGAGTACTACGATTGCTATCTTTGTCCTGCCGGACAAGTGCTTACCTACGAAACCACGACCCGTGAGGGTTACCGAATCTACCGTTCCGATGCCACGACCTGTCGATCTTGTTCATTCCGCTCCCAGTGCACAGAAAGCCACGACGCGGTTAAGCGTGTGAGCCGCCATATCTGGGCCCATTACATGGAAGAAGTGGAACACTTGCGCCATACAGAAGTGAATAAACGCCTATATGCACGCCGAAAGGAAACGATTGAGCGTGTATTTGCGGATCTCAAGGAGAAGCATGGCTTGCGTTGGACCACTTTACGTGGGTTGGAAAAAGTGACAATGCAGGCGATGCTTGTTTTTGCTTGTATGAATTTAAAAAAGCTGGCGAATTGGTTATGGAGGTTAGGAAAAACAGGGCGCCATGCCCTTAATTTCTGTATCCTTTTTGCTCACAGACGACAAAAAACTCCCTCGGCTGCGTTGGCACCGAGGGAGTTTGTCTGCAGTCTGAAAGGCCGCTTTGGCCTTTTTGTTTTTTGGCCCGGAACGTCCCCCCAAGGCCTGTTCTACCGGTTTGTCTTCGGGAATAGGGTATATCCGGAAGGCACTGGGGCAGGGGGGAGGGCCTTGCGTGTCTCGAACGTGACCGTTCGCCGGCGGCTGGTGTGGCTTCTCGTGGGCGGGCTGCTCGTGTACACGACGTTGTTGTTCCGTCTGGGGTACTTGCAGCTTTACCAGTCGCCGTGGCTGTTGGGGAAGGCGGAGGACCTGTGGAGCCGCGACATTCCCATCGAACCGAAGCGGGGCCGGATTTACGACCGGCATGGCCGCCTCTTGGCCCAAAACGTCAGTGCCCCGTCGGTGCTGGCCGTGCCGGCGCAGGTCCGCGACCCGGCGGAGACGGCCCGCAAGTTGGCGGCTGTCCTCGGCATGCGCGAGGAGAAGGTGTACCGCCTGATTACCAAGCGGCAGCTGATGGTGCGCATCCAGCCGGAGGGGCGGAAGATCAGCCAAGAAAAAGCGGAAGCCGTGCGCGCCCTCCGGCTGCCCGGGATCATCGTTGCCGAAGACAGCCGTCGCTACTATCCGCGCGGCGCTTTCGCCGCCCACGTGCTGGGATTTGTGGGCATTGACAATCAAGGCCTCGCCGGGGTGGAGAAGGTGTACGACGAACGGCTCCGCGGCGTACCCGGCTATGTCTCCTTCTACGCCGACGCCAAAGGAGGGGCCATCCCCAACGAGCGGCAGCGGTATACGCCCGCCAAGGACGGGCAGGACCTGGTCCTGACCATCGATGCCACCATTCAGGCCATCCTCGAGCGCGAACTGGAGCATGCCCAGATGACCTACCAGGCGGAGAACGTGATCGGGGTGGCCATGGACCCGAAAACGGGGGAAATCCTGGCCATGGCCAGCATGCCGGACTTCGATCCGGGGCGCTATGCCCAGTATCCCGTCGAGGTGGTCAATCGCAACATGCCAATTTGGCGGCAGTATGAGCCCGGGTCGACGTTCAAAATCATCACCCTCGCCGCGGCGCTGGAAGAAGGCGTGGTGCGCCTCGACGAGACGTTTAACGACCCCGGGTACGCGACGGTAGCCGGGGTGCGCCTGCGCTGCTGGCGACGGGGCGGACACGGACACCAGACATTTTGGGAAGTGGTGGAAAACTCCTGCAACCCCGGGTTTGTGGAGCTGGGCGAGCGGCTGGGAAAAGAACGGCTGTACCGCTACATCCGGACCTTTGGCTTTGGGGACCGCACCGGCGTCGACCTGGTTGGGGAGCAGCGCGGTCAGCTCTTTTCCCTTGAACGGATGGGCCCGGTGGAGCTTGCCACCACCGCTTTCGGGCAAGGGGTGTCGGTTACACCGATCCAGCAGGTGGCGGCAGTTTCGGCGGCCATTAACGGGGGCAAATTGATGCGCCCGCACATTGCCAAAGCGTGGCGCGATCCGCAAACCGGCAAGGTGGTGGAAGAGGTTAAACCGCAGGTGGTGCAGCAGGTGATTTCACCCGAGACGTCCAAACTGGTGCGTGAGGCGTTGGAGAGGGTTGTGGCCAACGGTACAGGGCGCAATGCCTACATCGACGGCTACCGTGTCGGGGGCAAGACGGGCACGGCCCAGAAGCCGGCCCCCGGCGGCGGCTACCTGCCGAACGAGCACATCGTTTCGTTTATCGGGTTTGCGCCCGCCGATGACCCGCAAGTTGTCGTTTACGTCGCCGTGGACAACCCGCAGGGCATCCAGTTCGGCGGGGTGGTGGCGGCGCCCATCGTGCGGAACATTCTCGATGAAACGCTGCGTTATCTGGAGGTGACGCCGCGTAAGGAACAGCTCGAGCGGAAGTTCCGCTACGGCGACGAAAAGCTGGTGCCGGTGCCCAATTTGGTCGGGGAGAGCATCGACGAGCTGCGCCGCAGCTACTACACTTTCCGCCTGGATGTGGAAGGAAGCGGCACCACCGTGCTGTACCAGTCGCCGCAGCCCGGGGTCAAGGTCAGACCCGGGGCGGTGATCCGCCTGTACCTGGGGCCCGGGGGGCAAGGGGCGTCGCAACCGAAACCGGATGACAATCCGCCGGCGGTTCATTAAAATGATAGCGTGTGCGCGACGCATCCCGCCCACAGGCGGGGGAGAACGCCTTGTTCCATGCGGCAGGATACGCGCAACGAAATGTCTGGGATCGCGTACCATTCGTCTATACTGAGGTTGAAGAAGGTGCCGCCGATGAAGTTGAGCCAACTGTTTGGGCCCTATCGCACCGCCCGGCGGGTGGGGGAAGATGTCGCCGTCACCGGCATTCAAACCGATTCCCGCCTGGTCCGTCCGGGCGATCTGTTTGTGTGCATCCCCGGGTTTCGGACGGACGGCCACCAGTTTGCCCGCGAGGCGGTGGCGAAGGGGGCGGTTGCCCTTGTAGTGGAGCGGGAGGTTCCGGTGGAGGTGCCCAAGGTTTTCGTCCGCGACGCCCGGCGGGCGCTGGCCTTTGCCGCAGACCGCTTTTACGGGCATCCCACGCGGGAGCTGAAACTGATCGGCGTAACCGGAACCAACGGCAAGACCACGACCACCCATTTGCTCACACGTATCCTGGAAGAAGCGGGGCACACGCCGGGGTTGATCGGAACGATGGCGATCCGGTACGCGGGGCGGGAGGAGCCCGCGGTCAACACGACGCCCGACGCGCTGGTTCTACAGCGCACGTTTCGGGCGATGGTCGACGCCGGCGTCGATTACGCGGTGATGGAGGTTTCCTCCCATGCCCTGGCCCTGGGACGCGTGCGCGGATGCCGGTTCCGCACGGCTGTGTTCACCAATTTGACGCAAGACCACCTGGATTTTCATCAGACGATGGAAGCCTACAAGCAGGCCAAGGGCCTGTTATTTGCCCAGCTGGCCGGCGATTACCGTGATGGCCGCGAGACCTTCGCCGTGCTCAACGCCGATGACCCCGTCGCGGAAGAATATGCCGCGCTGACGGCGGCCCAGGTGCTGACCTATGGCATGGGCGAAGGCTGTGACGTGCGCGCGCGCGACGTGCAGGTGACGCCGGCGGGCGTGTCGTTTCGCCTGGAAAGCTTCGCCGGGGCTGCGGACGTGGAGCTGCCCCTGGTCGGCCATTTCAACGTGTACAACGCCCTGGCTGCCGTAACCGCTGCGCTGGCAGAGGGCATCCCCCTCGAGACGGCCGTACGGGCCCTTGCCGACGTGACGGTACGGGGGAGATTTGAAAAGGTGGACGAGGGCCAGCCCTTCACCGTGATTGTCGACTACGCCCACACTCCCGATGGCCTGGCGAACGTGCTCAAGGCGGCGCGCGCGCTGACGTCGGGGCGCGTCATCGTGGTGGTCGGCTGCGGCGGTGATCGCGACCGCACCAAGCGCCCGGTGATGGCCCGCATTGCCGTAGCGTATGCCGACCTTGCCGTCTTCACTTCCGACAACCCGCGGTCGGAAGATCCCGAGCGCATTCTCGACGAGATGGAGGCGGGCGTGCCGGACGACGCCCGCACGCGCACGGTCCGCCTCACGGACCGGCGCGCGGCGATCCGCTATGCCATCGACGCCGCGAAACCGGGTGACCTGGTGTTGATTGCGGGGAAAGGTCACGAAACGTATCAAATTATCGGCGACCGCGTCTTGCCCTTTGATGACGTACAAGAGGCGCGGGAAGCCCTAAGGGGTCGAGGATGGTGAAGCGTCGTCTGCGCGAGGTCATCCGCATGGTGGGCGGCGCGTGGACGGGCACACCGGAGGAGCTGGACCGGTGGGTCAGCGGCGTTTCCACCGACACGCGCACGCTGACGCCCGGCGCACTGTTTGTGCCGCTCGTGGGGACGCGATTCGATGGCCATCAGTTCGTGCGGGAGGCGCTTGGCCGTGGGGCGTCCGCCTTCCTGTGGCAGCGCGACCGGGGGGTGCCGCCGGGTTCTGCCATTGTTGTCGAGGACACGCTGGCGGCGCTGCAGCGCCTCGCCCGTGCCTATCGTCGCGAGCTGGGCGCCCGCGTGATCGGCGTGACGGGCTCAAACGGCAAGACCACGACGAAAGATTTGATCGCCGCCGTGTTGGCCCAGCGCTATCGCGTCCACAAGACCCAGGGCAACCTCAATAACCACATCGGCCTGCCGCTGACCCTCTTGTCGGCACCGGCGGACACCGAGGTGGTGGTGTGCGAGATGGGCATGAGCGGACGCGGGGAGATCGCGTGCCTGTCCCGGATCGCCGAGCCGCAGCTCGCAGTGATCACCACCATCGGCGAGGCGCACCTGGCCCAGCTCGGTTCGCGCGAGGCCATCGCCGAGGCGAAGCTGGAAATTGTTGAAGGGCTGGATGCGGACGGTACCCTGTTTCTCGACGGCGACGAGCCCCTGTTGGATCTTGCGGCGGAGCGCTTTGCCGGGACGATCAGCCGATGCGGCTTTGGACCGCGTTGCCAGTGGCGGGCCCAGGATGTGGCGTTCCGTGGCCTTGACGGGATGACGTTTCGCGTCGGAAAAGAGCCGTATGCCGTGCCGATACCCGGCCGCCACAATGTGAAAAACGCCCTGTACGCCGTGGCCGTCGGTCGTACGCTGGGCCTTGCGCCGGAGGAAATCCGCCGGGGGCTGGCCGGTGCCACGATCACCGGCATGCGAACGGAGCGCGTGCGCGGCATCGGCGGTGCGACGGTGCTGAACGATGCCTATAACGCCAGTCCCACGTCGGTGCGCGCCAGCCTCGAGCTGCTCGCTGCCTTGCCGTTTGCCCGGCGGGTGGCCGTACTCGGCGACATGCTGGAACTGGGGCCGGAGGAGGAAGCGCTCCACCGCGATGTGGGGCGGGCCATCGACCCGGCGCGCATACACTGGCTGGTAACGGTGGGAAAGCGGGCGCGATGGATTGCCGAAGAGGCAGCGGAAGCGGGGTTCCCTGCCGCGCGCATCCGCTGCACCGAGACGCCGGACGAGGCGGCAGACGCCGTAATGCCGCTGACGGGCGCGGACACGGTGATCCTGGTCAAGGCGTCGCGCGGCATGGCGCTGGAGGCGATCGTCCGGCGCCTCACCGCTGAGTGAGGGGGGCTAGAGATGGACGCACGGATCCTGTTGTTCTCCTTGATCGCTGCTTTTCTCATCGCGGTATTGCTCGGTCCCCTGTTCATTCCCCTGCTGCGCCGCCTGAAGTTTGGCCAAAGCATTCGCGAGGAAGGGCCCCAGGGCCACCGCAAGAAAGCGGGCACGCCGACGATGGGCGGCACGATCATTTTGCTTGCTCTCACCCTGTCGGTGTGGAAGTTTGCCAACCCAACGTGGGAACTGAAAATGCTGCTCCTGGTATGTCTGGGCTTTGGCGCCGTGGGCTTTGTGGACGACTTCATCAAGGTGGTCATGCGGCGCAACCTGGGGCTGACCGCCAAGCAGAAGTTGTTCGGGCAACTCCTCGTGGCCTTTCTCTTTTTCCTCATGCTGCAAAAAACAGGTTATTCCACGACCGTGTACGTCCCGGGCACCGACTGGGGCGTTGATCTGGGCTGGGGCTACCTGCCCTTTCTGCTGTTTCTGGCCGTGGGGACGGCCAACGCGGTCAATCTCACCGACGGGCTGGACGGGCTTTTGGCCGGTTCCAGCGCCATTGCCTTTGGCGCGTACGCCGTGATCGCTTCGGCCTTCAGCATGGCCGACGTGGCCGTGTTCTGCGCGGCCACCGTTGGGGCAGTGCTGGGGTTTCTTGTGTTTAACGCGCACCCGGCCAAGGTGTTCATGGGCGACACCGGCTCCCTGGCCTTGGGCGGCGCGTTGGCCGCTGTGGCTGTGTTGACGAAGACGGAACTTTTGCTTGCGCTCATCGGCGGGTTGTTCGTCATCGAGGCCCTGTCGGTCATCATTCAGGTGATTTCCTTTAAGACCCGCGGCAAACGCATCTTCCGGATGAGCCCCATCCACCACCATTTTGAGCTGAGCGGTTGGTCGGAATGGCGCGTGGTGGTGACTTTCTGGCTGGTGTCCGCGCTCTTTGCCGGGGCCGGCCTGTATCTTGAGGTGTTTTCCGGATGAAAAACGTCAAGCATCTGACGGGCGCGCGCGTTCTCGTTCTGGGGCTGGGGGAAAGCGGGTATGCCGCCGCTGTGTTGCTGAGCCGCTTGGGCGCGCATGTGGTCGTCAACGACCAAAAGCCGCGGGATGCCGTACCGCTGTGGAAAGTGACCGACCTGGAACGGCGCGGCGTCTCGGTGGTGTTGGGCTCCCATCCGGAAGGGATTGTGCACGCCGGACTGGACTGGGTGGTGAAAAACCCGGGCATCCCCTATTCGGCACCGCCCGTCCAGCAGGCGCTGGCGCTGGGGATTCCCGTGATCACGGAAGTGGAACTGGCCTACTGGGTTAGTCCCGCGCCGATCATCGGCATCACCGGATCCAACGGGAAGACGACGACCACCACGCTGGTCGGGCACATGTTGCGCACCGATGGCCGTGACGTTGTCGTCGCCGGGAACATCGGGCGGGCGCTGTGCGCGGCGGCGGCGGACGTGCGACCCGATCAACTGCTGGTTGCCGAGCTGTCCAGCTTTCAACTCCTCGGCACCTGCACGTTCCGCCCATGGATTGGCACTGTGCTGAACGTATACCCCGCCCACCTCGACTACCACGGAACCTTTGCCGACTATCAGCGGGCCAAGGGGCGGCTGTTTGCCAACCAGACGGGTGCCGACCACGCCGTGGTGAACGCCGACTGTCCGGCGAGCGCCGAATTGGCGGCGGGCACCCGGGCGACGGTGTGGGCGTTTAGCCGCCAGCGTCCGGTGGAACGCGGCGTGTACCTGCGTGGTGACGCGGCGGTCTTTCGCGGGGACGGACCGGAGGAGGTCCTGTTTGGCGTCGGCGACATCGCGCTGCCCGGCGCGCACAACGTCGAAAACGTGCTTGCCGCGGCACTGATCGCCCGCCTGGCCGGCGCATCGGCGGCGGCCATACGGGAGGCGGTGCGCACATTCCGAGGCGTCGAGCATCGCCTGGAGTTTGTGCGCGAAGCGGGCGGGGTGCGCTTCTACAACGACTCGAAAGCCACCAATCCCGAGGCGACGAAACGCGCCCTGGACGCCTTTGACGCGCCGATCGTGTGGATCGCTGGTGGTCTGGACCGCGGCCTTTCCTTCGACAGCCTCATCCCGTCGCTCCGGGCACGCGTCAAGGCTGTGGTGGCGTACGGGCAGACGGCCGAAAAGATATTGGAAACGGCCCGCCGTGCGGGGGTCGACCGCCGCGCCCGGGTCGAGACGGTGGAGGAAGCGGTGGTCGCGGCCTATTCCTTCGCTGCGCCGGGCGATGTGGTGCTCCTGTCGCCGGCTTGCGCCAGTTGGGACCAATTTTCCTCGTTCGAGGAACGCGGGCGCATGTTTAAGACGGCGGTGCATAGGTTGATACCGAAATAGGAGCCTGTACCCATCGACCGGCTTCCCGACGACACGGGCCGGAGAAGGAGGCGGCGGGATGAAGACGCGCACCGCACCGGACTGGCTGATCCTTCTGCCCACCCTGGGCCTCTTGGCCATTGGCGTGATCATGGTCTACAGCGCCAGCGCGGTGCTGGCCCACCACGCCTATGGCGACAGCCTGTATTACCTGAAGCGCCAGCTTCTCTTCGCGCTGCTCGGGGTACTGGCCCTGTTCGTGACGATGAACATCGACTACTGGACCTGGCGGCGCTACGCCAAGGTTGGCCTGCTGGCCTGTTTTCTGCTCCTCATCATCGTGCTCATTCCCGGGATTGGGCTGGTCCGCGGCGGTGCGCGGAGCTGGATCGGCGTCGGGGCCTTCTCTCTGCAGCCGTCGGAGTTTACCAAGCTCGCGATGATTCTCTTCTTGGCCCGGTACCTGTCGGAGCGACAGAAGCGCATCACTTCCTTCTGGCGCGGGCTTTTGCCGCCCCTCCTCCTTGTCGGGGCGGCCTTCGGGTTGATCATGTTGCAACCGGACCTGGGGACGGGGACCGTGCTGCTGGGCACCTGCGTCGTCATGCTGTTTGCCGCCGGGGCGCGCCTCGCCCACCTGTTCGGGCTGGCGCTGGTCGGCGCGTGCGGATTTGCTGCCCTCATCCTCGCCGCGCCGTACCGCATCAAGCGGATCACCGCCTTTCTCGATCCGTGGCAGGACCCGCTGGGGGCGGGCTATCACCTGATCCAGTCCCTCTATGCCATTGGTCCCGGCGGCCTCTTGGGCCTTGGGCTCGGGGCAAGCCGGCAGAAGTTCTACTACTTGCCCGAACCGCAGACGGATTTCATTTTCGCCATTTTGGCCGAAGAACTGGGTTTTCTCGGCGGTGCCCTCGTGCTTGTGCTCTTTATGTTGCTCCTGTGGCGGGGGATGCGCACGGCGATCACGGCGCCTGACCTGTTCGGCAGCCTGGTGGCGACGGGTATCGTGGGCATGATCGCCCTGCAGGTGGTGATCAACATCGGTGTCGTCACCGGCATGTTCCCGGTCACGGGCATCACGCTGCCGTTTCTCAGTTATGGGGGATCGTCGCTGACCCTGGTGCTGACCGCCGTCGGGGTGCTGCTGAACATTTCGCGGTACGCCCGGTAAGCAGGAGGGCGGCGCCCCTGATGAAAGCGGGGTGAAATCCATGCGTTTGGTGGTAACCGGAGGCGGAACGGGAGGGCACATCTTCCCCGCTTTGGCTTTCGCCCGCGAAGCGCAGCGCCGCATCCCGGGAACCGAGGTGCTGTACATCGGTTCGGCGCGCGGGCTGGAGAACGGCCTTGTCGAGAAGGCGGGGTTTCCATTTGTGGCCATTGAGATCAGCGGCTTTCGCCGGCGGCTGTCCTGGGAGAACGTAAAAACGGTGTGGCGATTTCTCAAAGGGGTCCACGCGGCCAAGCGGACCCTTCGTGCATTTTCACCGGATGTGGTGTTGGGGACGGGCGGATACGTGGCCGGTCCGGTGGTGTTCGCCGCCAGTCGGCTCGGCATTCCCACGGTCATTCATGAACAGAACGTCGTACCGGGGCTGACGAATCGCTTTCTGGCGCGCGTGTCCGACCTGGTTGCCGTCTCGTTTCCCGGCACGGAACAGGCGTTTCCCCGCGCGCGCAACGTGGTGGTGACGGGCAATCCGCGGGCGACGGAAGTGGCCAGCGCCGACGGGGAAGAGGGCCGTCGCGCCCTCGGCGTGCCGGCGGACAAGCGGCTGGTCCTGGTCGTCGGCGGCAGCCGCGGGGCGCGGCCGATCAACGATGCCATGCTGGGGGCGCTGGACCGCTTGGGCCGCTGCGGCGACCTGCACGTTGTCTACGTCACCGGTGAAGCCCACTACGATACGGTGCGGGCGGCGGCCGGCGGCAGGATTCCGCCGAACGTGACACTTGTCCCCTTTCTCTACGATATGCCCGCTGTGCTGGCCGGGGCGGACCTCTTCGTGGGGCGGGCCGGGGCCACGACGCTGGCGGAGATTACCGCTCTTGGCGTGCCCAGTGTGCTGATCCCGTCGCCCTACGTGACCAATAACCACCAGGAGAAAAACGCGCGGCGGCTGGAGGCGGAAGGGGCGGCCGTCGTGTTGCGGGAAGCGGAACTGACGCCCCAGCGGCTGGCGGAGACGGTGCTGGCCCTGTGCGCAAACCCCGAGGGCTTGAAGGCCATGCGTGCGGCGGCGCGGCGCCTCGGCATTCCCGACGCGGCGGCGCGGCTATGGGCGGCAGTGGAGACCCTGCTGGCCGAGCGCCGCCGGATCCGCTGACGTGAACGAATCGGCTGCGGCCACATACGATGATTCCAAACCGCGTGGGGGAGGACGCGTGCGGTACGGCGAGGAGGGATGGCGCGGTGTACGAGCAGATGATACGGGAACTCAAGGAAGCGGATGTCGGCCGGGTGACGCTGGCTGAGCCCCTGGCCCTCCATACGACGTGGAAGATTGGTGGGCCCGCCGACGTGTGGGTGGAGCCGAAAGATGTCGCGGCGCTCCAGCGCGTGCTGGCCATTGTGAGCGCGCACGGCGTCCCGTGGACGGTGATTGGGCGGGGATCCAACCTCCTCGTCCGCGACGGAGGCATTCGCGGGGTCGTGCTGAAATTGGACAAGGGGTTTGACTACATGTACGTGGAGGGCGACCGGGTGCGGGCCGGAGCGGCCTTTTCGGTCATCCGCCTGGCCGTGCTCGCCGGAAAAGAGGGGCTGACGGGGCTCGAGTTTGCCGGCGGGATTCCCGGGTCCGTCGGCGGGGCAGTGTACATGAACGCCGGGGCGCACGGGTCCGATGTCTCGCGCGTGCTGAAGGAGGCGACGGTGCTCTTTCCCGATGGCACGGTGCGCACGCTGACCAACCGGGAGCTGGCGTTCCGGTACCGCACGTCGCTTCTGCAGCAGCAGCCGGGCATCGTCTTGGAAGCCACGTTCCAGCTGGCCGCCGGCGACCGCAGGGAGATCGCCCGCGTGATGGCCGAGTACAAGGACCGGCGCCGGCGTACGCAGCCCCTCAAGCAGCCCTGCGCGGGGAGCGTTTTTCGCAATCCGCCCGGCGACTATGCCGGCCGGCTGATCGAATCGGCGGGCCTCAAGGGGTATCGCATCGGCGACGCGCAAATCTCTCCCATTCACGCCAACTTTATCGTCAACCTGGGACAGGCCACCGCGCGCGACGTTCTCGCCCTGATCGAGCACGCGCAGGAAACGGTGGACAAGCGCTTCGGGGTGCTCCTGCAGCCGGAAGTGCTCATCATCGGGGAACCGGCGTAGCGCGTCCCGTGACGCAGGTCCGGTGGCAGAACGGGAAAAAGGGCTCCTTGCGTGCCGCCCAGGCGTTGCTATAATGAAACTAGCGCGCGTTGCCTGGCTCCCAAAGGGTGGTGCACATGGAACGGATTCCTCAGGTAAAACCCGTACGCCGTCGCAAGGTGAACCGGAGGGCGCTTATCTTCGTGGCCCTCTTTTTTCTTTCCATTTCCACCTTCCTGTTTGTCCGCTCGCCGTATAGCAAGGTTCATGCCGTGCACGTAACGGGGACGCGGTTTCTTTCGTCGGAAGAAGTGATCCGCCAATCGGGGCTGGTGCCGGGCCATACGCTGATCTTCTTCTCGCCGGATCGCGTGCGCGAGCGCCTTGCCCGGCTTCCGGAGGTGAAGGAGGCCGCGGTGGCGTGGCGTTGGCCCAACGAGGTGGAGATCGCCGTAACGGAGCGGACCGTGCTGGCCTATGTGGTGCAGGACGGCCGGCATGTCCCTCTGCTCGAAGGCGGCGTGCTCCTTCCCTCCCGCGCCGGAGAGGGGCCGTATGAGGACCTGCCCCTGGTCACCCGTTGGGAGGACCCGCGGCGTCTTCCGCAGCTTGCCGCGGGGCTGGCCCGGCTTCCCCAAGCGGTGCGGGAACGACTGTCGGAGATCCAGCTGGTCCCGACGGCAGCCTACCCGGATCGCGTGCGCCTCTTTACGCGCGAGGGGTTTGTGGTCTACACGTCGCTGGCGCACATGGCGGACAAGCTGACGGTGCTGCCCCGGCTCCTCGACGACCGCCTGCGGGAAAATCCGCAGGAGCGCGGCACGTTTTACCTGTTTGACGCCATGTGGTACGAAGGAACGGCTTCGACGGCAGACGAGTAAGCGATCCAACCATAGGGCTCCGAACGGAACGCGAATGTGATCACCTTCGAGCCATTTGCGATTTTTATGGGAAAAAAGAGGGGAAAGGCCCGCTCCTGTTGAATGGTACTAGTAATGCAGGTTGGGTAGGAGGTGCCACCGATTGCGCTACGGCAACTATCTGGTCAGCTTGGACATCGGGACCTCACGGATTCGCGTGATCATCGGAGAAGTCAAAAACGGCTCGATTCACATCATCGGGGTGGGCACGGCGATTTCCGAAGGGTTGAAAAAAGGGGCCATTGTTGACATAGATCAAACGGTGCAGGCCATTCGTACCGCCGTCGAACATGCGGAGCAGATGACCGAGGTTCCCATACACGAGGTGTTTGTCGGCATCTCCGGCGACCATGTCCAACTCGTCTCCACGCAGGGTGTCGTGGCCGTTTCCGGAGAAGACCGGGAGATTCGCGACGAGGACGTGCTCCGTGTGATGCAGGCGGCCAAGGTGGTGGCCATTCCTCCCGAACGGGAGATTGTCGATGTCGTCCCTCGAGAGTTCATCGTCGACGGTCTGCGCGGGGTAAGCGATCCCCGGGGGATGATTGGTGTCCGCTTGGAAATGGATGGGTATCTCATTACCGGCGCCAAGACGGTGATCCACAATCTCATCCGCTGCGTTGAACGCGCCGGCCTCTCGCTTGCCGGCCTCTTTTTGGAACCGCTGGCCGTGGCCGAAATCGCCCTCACGAAGGATGACCGCCATTTGGGTGTGGCGCTTGTTGACGTGGGCGCCGGCGAGACGCAGGTGGCCCTGTTCCAGCACGGCGACCTGGTGAAGATGGGCACGGTGCCCCTCGGCGGCGACCACGTGACCAACGACATCGCTTATGGCCTGCGTACGACCACTGAAGAGGCCGAGCGGGTCAAGTTGAAGCATGGATGCGCGCTGATCGACGAGGCGTCGGAGACCGAAACGTTTCGCGTTACCAGCATCGGTTCCGATCACGAGGTGGAGTACAACCAGGTGTACCTGGCGGAAATTATCGAGCCGCGCATGGAGGAGATCTTCCTTCACGTGCGCAAAACGGTACTGGACATGGCCGGAAAAGACCCCGCCGGCGGCTACGTGTTGACGGGCGGCTCGATGGCAATGCCCGGCGTGTTGCGGCTGGCCCGTGAGACGCTGGGCGCGGCGGTGCGCGTTGCCATCCCCGACTACATAGGCGTGCGCGACCCCGCCTTCACCACGGGGGTTGGCCTGATCCAGTTTGCGGCAAGGCAAATGGCCCGCCTCGGGGCGTACGAGGCGGCGGCCACCAAGCCAAAGAAGCGCGCGGCCAAAGGATCGTCCGGTGTGTTTGAACGCGTGAAGAATTGGTTGAGCGAGTTTATTTAAGGGGGAACCGTTATGTTCGAGCTCGATTTCGAAATGGATCAGCTTGCGCAGATCAAGGTCATCGGCGTTGGGGGCGGGGGATCCAACGCTGTGAACCGCATGATCGAAGTGGGTGTTCAGGGTGTTGAATTCATTGCCGTCAACACAGACGCGCAGGCCCTGAAGCTATCCAAAGCGCCCGTGCGCCTGCAGATCGGGGAAAAGCTGACACGCGGGCTTGGCGCGGGTGCCAATCCGGAGATTGGAAAAAAGGCGGCCGAGGAGAGCCGCGAGATGATCGAAAACGCGCTGCGTGGCGCCGACATGGTGTTCGTGACGGCGGGCATGGGCGGCGGCACGGGAACGGGAGCGGCACCGGTGATCGCCGAGATCGCCCGCGAGCTGGGCGCCCTGACCGTCGGCGTGGTGACGCGTCCCTTCACCTTTGAGGGGCGCAAGCGGGCGGCCCAGGCGGAAAGCGGCATTGCCGCGCTGAAGGAAAAGGTGGACACGCTGATCGTCATCCCCAACGACCGGCTGCTGGAGATTGTCGACCGCAACACGCCGATGCTTGAGGCGTTCAAAGAGGCGGACAACGTGTTGCGCCAGGGCGTGCAGGGGATTTCCGACCTCATCGCCGTTCCGGGTCTGATCAACCTCGACTTTGCCGACGTGAAGGCGATCATGAAGGAGCGCGGCTCGGCGCTTATGGGCATCGGCATCGCGTCGGGTGAAAACCGCGCCGCCGAAGCGGCGAAAAAGGCCATTTGCAGCCCGCTTCTCGAGACGTCGATCGACGGGGCGAAGGGGGTGCTGATGAACATTACCGGTGGCACCAACCTCAGCCTGTACGAGGTGAACGAGGCGGCCGACATCGTTTCCTCCGCCGCCGACCCGGACGTGAACATGATCTTCGGGGCGGTCATCAACGAGGACCTGAAGGACGAGATCATCGTCACCGTCATCGCTACCGGCTTCGACGAGGCCAAGAAACCGGCTGCACCGGTCCGCACGCCGCTGTCGGAGCCGGAGCGCGGCGATTTCCGCCACCTGTCGTCGGCGACCGACAACCTCGACGTGCCGACGTTCCTGCGCAACCGCAACCGGCGCAAATGAGGTTGCGGGTTTGCACAGGGAAATTGGCGTCGAGTCCTGCCATCAGGACTCGATTTTTTTTTGTCCCGGCTCGACGCGTTTTCCCTCCGTGCCCCAGGGACGCTGTGCTACGCTGAGGGTACGCGCATAGGGGGTGACGGCGTGGGGTCGTTTACCTCGACCTGGTGTTTTTGCTGAATGTGGTGGCCGATTGGCTGCTCCTGTACCTCACGGCGCTATTTCGCAAGCGAACGGTCCGCCTGTGGCGCTTAACGGCGGCGGCGACGGTGGGCGCCGCCTATGCCTTTGTGGTGCTGCTCCCACCCCTGCCGGCCATGGCCCTGGTGTTGTTGAAAGTGCTGTTTTCCGCCACCCTCGTCGCGCTGGCCTTTGGCCGGGGCAGCCTGCCGACGTTTTTTGCCGATCTGGGGGTTTTCTACATGGTCTCCTTCATGGCCGGTGGCGCGGTGTACGGATTGCGCTTTTTGTTCGATTCGCCCGTTGCCGTCAAAAACGGTGCCCTGGTGACGGGCGGGCATCCGGCCGTGCAGTGGGGCTGGATTGTGGGCGGCCTGGCTGTGATCGGATACTTGGCCCGCAAAGGATACGGAGCGATCGAGACAGGCCGCCTCCAGGCGGCGTCGCGCGTCCGGGTCACGATATGGATCGACGGAAAAGCGGTCACCTGTCCCGGACTGGTCGATACGGGCAACCGGCTGCAGGATCCCCTGTCCGGCCGCCCCGTTCTGATCGCCGAAGCGGAAGTTCTGGCGCCCCTCTTTCCGGCCCAATGCCCGCCGCCTTTGGAAAGCGAAAGGGGGGACACCTGGTGGGAACGCCTGCCCGACGCCTGGAAGGCGCGGGTGCGCCCTGTTTGGTTCCGGACGCTCTCCGGCGGTGGGGGGATCTTGTGGACGGTTCGTCCCGACCGGGTGGTCATAGCCCAGGGCGACCAAGCATATCATTCCACTGACGTGCTTGTCGGTTGGCAATCGGCTCCTCTTTCCAGCGACGGACAGTTTCGTGCCATTGTCCACCCGCACCTGCTGCGCCAGTCCCTTGCGAAAGGAGGACAACCATGTTCGCCCGATTCCGCTTGAGCCTCCGGCTGTGGTGGCTCCGTCTGCTGTTCCGGTTCGGTTTGCGATCCGACGAGGTGTACTACATCGGGGGACACGATGTCCTGCCGCCTCCGCTGACAAGGGAGGAAGAGGAGGCCCTGCTGCAGCGCCTGCCGAGCGGCGATCCCGCCGTGCGGTCTATGCTCATCGAGCGCAACCTGCGCCTGGTGGTGTACATCGCCCGCAAGTTTGAAAACACGGGCATCCATATCGAGGACCTGATCAGCATCGGCACGATCGGCCTGATCAAAGCGGTCAACACCTTTGATCCGGAGAAGCGGATCAAATTGGCGACCTACGCGTCGCGGTGCATTGAGAACGAGATCCTGATGTTCCTCCGCCGCAACAACAAGGTGCGCTACGAGGTGTCCATCGACGAGCCTCTCAACGTCGACTGGGACGGCAACGAACTTCTCCTGTCCGATGTACTCGGCACCGACAGCGACGCCATCTACCGCAACGTTGAGGAAAAGGTGGACCGCACCCTGCTCAAAAAGGCCCTCGAGAAGCTCAGCGAGCGGGAGCGGCTGATCATGGAACTGCGATTCGGGCTGCGCGGCGGCGAAGAGATGACGCAAAAGGATGTCGCCGACCTGCTCGGAATTTCGCAGTCGTACATCTCGCGCCTGGAGAAGCGCATCCTGAAGCGGCTGCGCAAGGAGTTCAACAAGATGATGTGAGGACGCATAGTTTCCCTCCCCGCGGGGATACTGTCCAGTAACGCTCCGCTTTGGGAGGGAAACGCACATTGAGTCGAAACAAGGTGGAAATCTGCGGTGTGGAAACCTCGACGTTGCCGGTCCTGACGAACGAGGAGATGCGCAAGCTGTTTCGCGAGCTGCAAAGCGGAGACGAGTCGGCGCGGGAAAAGCTGATCAACGGCAACCTGCGGCTGGTTCTCAGCGTGATCCAACGGTTCAACAACCGCGGCGAATGTGTGGACGACCTGTTTCAGGTCGGGTGCATCGGGTTGATGAAAGCGATTGACAACTTCGACCTTTCCCAAAACGTCAAGTTTTCCACCTACGCCGTGCCGATGATTGTCGGTGAGATCCGCCGCTACCTCCGCGACAACACCCCGATCCGGGTCTCACGCTCGCTGCGCGACATTGCCTACAAGGCGCTGCAGGTGCGCGACCAGCTGACGAACAAGCACTCCCGCGAACCGTCGATCCAGGAAATTGCCGATGTGCTTGGCGTGCCGCCGGAGGAAGTGCTCTACGCCCTGGACGCCATTCAGGATCCCGTTTCCCTCTTCGAACCCATCTACCAGGATGGGGGCGATCCCATCTACGTGATGGACCAGATCCGCGACGAACGGCACAGGGAAGTCCACTGGGTCGAGGAGATCGCCCTCCACGAAGCGATGAGCCGACTGAGCAAACGGGAACAGCTGATCGTGTCGATGCGCTTTTTCGAAGGCAAGACCCAGATGGAGGTGGCCGAAGAGATCGGCATCTCCCAGGCCCAGGTGTCACGCCTGGAGAAAGCGGCCATCGCCCAAATGCAAAAATACGTGAACTGATAATGCCTCCTACCGCACCGCCTCCGGGTGCGGATTTTGTTTTTTGCAGGAGTGCACGCGCGATTTCCGCGATCAATTCCGGCGCCTCCGCCACATATACTGAAGGGACAGCGTGGGAGAAGGGGGGCCTACCGTGCTCAAGGCGTCGGAATTTCAGACCAAGGACGTGGTCAACGTCAGCGACGGCCGGCGCCTCGGCCAGGTCCACGATCTAGAGCTGGATGTGGTCAGCGGGCGGGTGCAGGCGATTATCGTACCGAGCGGGGGCAGGCGATTTGGCCTCTGGGGGGGAGGTGGTAACGAGTACGTCATCCCCTGGCGAAACATTGTGAAGATCGGCAAGGACGTCATCTTGGTGCGCCTGGACAGCGGGTATGAGGAGAAACCGATTCGCCGTTCCCCCGAGGAAGAGGGGTAGCGGCCATGTCCCCCGCCCCGGAGGATCCGCGACGCGGGGGTGTCGGCGTGCGTGCAACCGCTTCCCGCGCCGTGCCATGCGGGTGTGGTAAAATGAAGGGGGGTGGCGGGACCATGGAACCCTTTGTGTGGCAGGAAAACGGACTCTTTCGCCTTGCAGCATGGGAACAGGCCTATCCCGTTGTGGCCGGCATGACGTCGCGCGTGGGTCCGGACGGCGGGCCGGAACCCTTCAACCTCGCCCTGCACGTAGACGACGACCCGCAACGCGTGGTGGCCCGGCGGGAGGCCCTGTGCCGGGTGCTCGGCTTGCCGCCGGAGGCGTTTACCTGTGCCGAGCAGGTGCACGGCAATCGCATCGTCCGCGTCACGGCGCAGGATCGGGGGCGCGGACGCCTGGCACGCGAGACGGCGTTCTCCGCCACCGACGGAATGCACACCGACGTCCCGAATGTCCTGCTGGCCGCGTTTTTTGCGGACTGCGTGCCGCTTTTCTTCCTGGATCCGGTCCGGCGGGTGATTGGTATTGCCCATGCCGGATGGCGCGGCACGGTGCTGGACGTGGCCGGGGAAATGGTGCGCAGCCTGGCCGTCCACTACGACACGCGGCCCCGGGATCTCCGCGTGGCCATCGGACCATCGATCGGTCCGTGTTGCTACGAAGTGGACGAGCGGGTGGCCGCTGCGCTGCGGACAACCTTTGGCGACGATGTCCCCGCCGGGGTGCTCACCGCCAAAGGCGGGGGCCGTTACTGGCTCGATTTGCGCCGGGCGAACCAAAAGTTGTGCGAACGAGCAGGAATTTTGCCGGAAAACATCGAAGTCACGTCTGTGTGCACGTCGTGTGCGACAGGCCGCTTCTTTTCCCATCGTGCGGAAAAGGGGCGCGCCGGGCGCATGGCCGCGTTTGTGGCATGGACCGGATAACCGCCTCTGAACGGTTCACGGAAGAGATTCCATCGCGCGAAATCCCGTGCGAGGTGAACGGTGTGACCCTAGCCGAACGGCTTGCGGCCGTCAAGCGCCGCATCCAGGAGGCATGCCGGCGCAGCGGTCGCCGCGAGGACGAGGTTACCCTGGTGGCCGTCACGAAATACGTCGACGCCGAAACGGTGCGCGCGCTGCTCGATGCCGGGGTGACCGATGTCGGCGAAAACCGCGTTCAGGACGCGGTGCCGAAATGGGAAGCCCTCGGTGGGCGCGGCGTGTGGCACTTTATTGGCCGCCTGCAGACGAACAAGGTCAAGGACGTCGTTGGACGTTTCGCCTATATCCACTCCCTCGACCGCATGACGCTTGCGGAAGAATTGGAGAAACGGGCGCGGCAAAAGGATACCGTCGTGCGCTGCTTTTTGCAGGTGAACGTGTCGGGTGAGGCCACCAAGGCCGGCGTTCACCCCGACGAGCTGGTCGAGTTTGCCCGCGAGGTGGCCAAGCTGTCGCGCCTGCGCGTGGTCGGCCTGATGACGATGGCGCCGATCGTTGACGATCCGGAAGAGACCCGTCCGGTGTTCCGTGCGCTGCGCGAGTTGCGGGACGCCCTGCGCGACCAGGGCATCCCGGGCGTTGACCCGGTGCACCTGTCGATGGGCATGTCCGGCGATTTTGAGGTGGCGGTGGAAGAAGGGGCTACCTTTGTACGCATCGGCTCGCTTTTGTACAAGCCGGATCCGGGGACGCCCGCGGGCGAACCGGGGCAGAAGGAGGAGGGGTGACGAACGATGGGTATGATGAACCGGTTGATGGGATTTTTTGGGCTGCAGGACGAGGTGACCGAGGAACGCGTCCTGATCACCCAGGAGGAAGCGGAGGAAGAGGAAACGCCCGCCGTGGTGTCGCGGCCGGTTCGGGGCCGGGGGAATGTGGTAAACCTGCACGCCGTGCGCTCGGCCGGCGCGCAGGTGATCCTTTGCGAGCCGCGTTCCTATGAGGAAACCCAGGAGATTGCCGATCATCTGCGCAACCGCCGCACGGTGGTGGTCAACCTGCACCGGGTGACGCCGGAGATGGCCAAGCGGATCATCGATTTCCTCAGCGGAACGGTATACGCGATTGACGGGCTGATCCAGAAGGTCGGGCCGCAAATCTTCCTGTGCGCCCCGGACAATGTGGAGGTGCACGGGACGATCACCCTCCCCGACACGCACAAGTTGGAACGATAACCGACGCATGCTGTGAGGTGGCTTATGGCTGACGTCATTCGCCAGATCGTCGACATCGCCTTTGAGGTGTACATGTTCCTCATTTTTGCCTATGTGCTGATGTCGTGGCTGCCGCAGCTCCGGGAGACACCCCTCGGCGAGCTGCTGGGCCGGTTGGTAGAACCGTACCTCCGCCCCTTCCGGCAGATGATCCCGCCGATCGGCCTGTTTGACCTGTCGCCGATTGTGGCCGTCTTTGCCCTGTACTTTGCGCGCATCGGCGTGCATACCGTGCTCAACCTGCTGCTGGGCGGTGCGGTATGAGCGACCGGCTTTCCCATTTTCGCCCCGAAGAACGCCCCTTCGCCGAACGGTGCCTGGAATGGGCAGAGACGGTCGCCGCGCGGCGCACGCCCAAGCTGACGCTGTTTCTCGACCCCCGCGAAAAGTGGATCCTGCGGACCCTCATCGGCGGACGGACTCCGGTGTCCGTCTCGTTTTTTGGCGGGTACGACGGAGCGGAGCGCGAACGGGCCTTGATCCATCCCGATTTCTGGTGGCCGGAGCCGAGCGACTTTCGCGTCGCCGCTCTCGCGGTAGAAGCCGATCGGCGGTTTGTCCGCCTGACGCATCGCGACGTGTTGGGATCGCTCGTGTCCCTTGGCCTCAAGCGCGACGTGTTCGGCGACATCCTCCTCACCGAGGCTACCTGCCACGTGCTGGTGGCGGAAGACGTTGCCCCCTACGTGACCCAGCACCTGACGCGGATTCACCAGACGCGCGTCCGCGTGGAACCGATCCCCCTCGAGGCCCTGCGCGTCCCCGAGCCCGAAACGGAGGAGGAGACCCATACCGTCGCCTCGCTGCGCCTGGATGCCCTCGTCGCCGCCGTGTGGCGGCTTTCCCGGGGCAAGGCCGTCGAACGCATCCGTGCCGGCGACGTGAAGGTGAACTGGCGCATCGCCGACGACCCCGACGAGACGTTGGGCGAGGGGGATGTCGTGTCGGTGCGCGGGTTCGGCCGTTTTCGCGTCGCCGAGGTAGGCGGCCCGACGCGAAAAGGCCGCCTCGTGGTGCGGATTTCCAAGTATTGCTAAACCGGCAGGACAGCAGGAGTTTTTCAAAACCTGTCGAATACTCTCCGTCGAACGTTCGCGATGGAGGTGTCGAGCGTTGCCCCTAACGCCGCTGGACATTCACAACAAGGAATTCAGTCGCGTCTTCCGCGGGTACGACTGCGACGAAGTGGACGAGTTCCTCGACCAGGTGATCAAGGATTACGAGGCCCTGATCCGCGAGAACAAGGAACTCGAAGCCAGGGTGCGTGAGTTGGAGGAGAAGCTCGCGCATTTCACGAACATCGAGGAGAGCCTGGGCAAGTCCCTCCTGGTGGCCCAGGAGACGGCCGAGGAAGTGAAGATGAACGCGCGTAAGGAAGCGGAGCTCATCGTCAAGGAAGCGGAGAAGAACGCCGACCGGATCATCAGCGAGGCCCTGGCCAAATCGCGGCAGATCGCCATGGAGATCGAGGAGCTGAAAAAGCGTGCCGCGGTGTACCGGACGCGCTTCCGCAACCTCCTGCAGGCGCAGCTCGACCTGCTCGAAAGCGACGAGTGGGATCAGCTCATTTTGAACGAAGACGCCTCGTGACGCGCCCAAATCCCGTGTCAACTCACATAAAAACCTAACCGAAGTGAAACCGATCCCTCACGTAAAAACCTAACCGAATACTCTTGGCAAGAGGCTCCCTCAGGTAGGAAAATGGAGTTGAGGTCTACCCGACCTCAAGAGGTTCTTGGTTAGGTGGCTCGGGGGAGGGAGCCCAAGGACCCCGAGCCACGATTTTTTCGAGCTGATCATGAAGATCGAGCGGGTTGAGCGTTTCAAACTGAGCCTTGAGCACGTGTTCCATCTCCGGTTTTAAGGCGCCGCTTTCGATCAGGCGTTGGAAAGGCGTGCGGGCTTGGTCGAAGCGTTTGCGAATGCGCTTGCCTTCGTAGGATTTTTCGACGACCTTGCGGGTGGGCAAAAAGAGATTGGCGTAGGGGTCGAGGAGGGCATAGACGGCGTTGAGCCACTCCACAGCCTCTGGGGTGTCGTAGCGGGCATAGCCCACGATCTCGCGAACGAACTGGCGGTTTTTCTGTTCGACATGGGGGTTGTCGTTTTTGCGGTAGGGACGGCTGCGCATAAACGCAATTCCTTTTTGCCTGCAGAAACGGAGGAGATGATGGTTCAAGAACTCGGAACCGTTATCGCTGTGGAGGGTATGGACAGCTGTAGGCCACTGCGAGAGGATGGATTCCAAGGCAGCGAAGACGGCTTTTTGGCTTTTGCCGAGGATGGCCTGGCGGCGGCTGTAGCCGGTGACCATGTCGGTAACCGACAAGGTGCAGGCGAACTGGCCGGACGAGTCGCCGCCATTGTGTTCGACGAGATCGATTTCCAGGGCGCCGGGGCGGGATTCGTTCCAAGGGAGCCGGCCTGCAGGGATGTCCCTTTTCAAGCGATTGGTGGGTTTGGGGCGCATAAAGCGTCTGGGTTTGGGCGAATCGAATTCCTTCAGGCGCCGAGCGAGCGTAGATCGGCTGATTTGGGCGAGTTGCTGGCGGATGAGCGAGGTTAAGCGAAGTTTTCCATGGCGTTCTAAATGCTCGGCAGTCGGCAGGAGGACCGGATGGAGGCGTTCGGCACAAGGGTAGTCAAGGGCTTCCCAAACGGTTCGGATGACAGGGAGCGCTTCTTGATACCGCTTGGGCCGTTTGCGCCGGATCTGTTTGGGTTTCCACTCCGGGCCGTTGAGAACCTGGATAGCGTACTTGCGGTGATACCCCAGCACGCGCGTGACTTCATCGAGAATGCGCGACTTTTCTTTTCGGGACGAGGCTTTGGCATACCATTTCCGGATTTGCGTAAGGTATTCGCGACGGCTTTGGAGAGACATGGTCACGTCACATCCCCCTCGGTAAGATTTCGATGTGAGTGATCCAGTCTCCCTTCGGTTAGATTTTAGCTGAGCGATTGCGAATCCTTGACCGAACGGCCGGATTTCCGTATAGTATAGGAGAAACTCGGCAATCCTGAAGATTGTCTCTTTAACTCAACCACCTGCATTGGCCAACGACGATGAGTGGGACGAGTAGCCGCTGTGGCCAACCCCAAGCGAGCCGGGGAGGGTGGGAGCCCGGCGGTGGCAGGCGGTGAACATCCCCCACGAGTCGCCTCCCGAACGGCGCGTGCGTCCATCGTCCGAGGCAACGGCCACGTTTGGTGCCGGAAACGGCGGCCGCTGGATCGGACGATGCCCGCAGTTTGTCGCCCAGTAGGGAGAGCCGGGTGATGCCCGTTACGCATCGCGGAGGGGGAAGCGGCCCGTCGCATTCCGAAGGGCCGTTTCCAACTAGGGTGGTACCGCGGGAAGCCTTCTCGCCCCTAGGGCGCGAAGGCTTTTTGTTTTTCCGTTGACGGTGGTTCCATCACCATTTGCAGGACGGAGGGACGGCTATGGACTACAGCAAGACGCTCAATCTGCCGCAGACGGACTTCCCGATGCGCGCCAATCTGCCGAAACGCGAGCCGGAGATCCAGCGCTGGTGGGATGAGATTGACATCTACGAAAAGGTGCAGGCGCGCACGAAAGGGCGGCCGAAGTTCATTCTCCACGACGGCCCTCCGTATGCCAACGGGGACATCCACATCGGCCACGCCCTGAACAAGATCCTCAAGGACATCATTGTCCGCTACAAGTCGATGAGCGGGTATGACGCCCCCTACGTGCCGGGCTGGGACACCCACGGGCTACCCATTGAGCATGCGGTTGTGACGAAGGAGGGCGTCGACCGCAAGGCGATCCCCATTCCCGAGTTCCGCAAGAAGTGCGCCGAGTACGCCCTCTCCTACGTGGAGCGGCAGAAAGCCCAGTTCAAGCGCCTCGGCGTGCGCGGCGACTGGAAGAACCCCTATATTACCCTCAAGCCGGAGTACGAAGCGCGACAGATCCGCGTTTTCGGCGAAATGGCCAAGAAGGGGTACATCTACAAGGGGCTGAAGGCCGTTTACTGGTCGCCGTCGTCGGAGACAGCCCTGGCTGAGGCGGAGATCGAGTACCGCGACAAGCGCTCGCCGTCGCTGTACGCCCTGTTCCCGGTGGCCGACGGCAAGGGCAAGGTGCCGGAAGACGCCTTTGTCGTCATCTGGACGACAACGCCGTGGACGATTCCGGCGAACCTCGGCATCGCCGTGCACCCGGAGTACGATTATGTGCTCGTGCGCGCGGACGGCAAGCGGGTCGTCCTGGCCAAGGAGCTCCTGGAGAATGTGGCCCAAACGGTCGGCTGGCGCGATCCGGAGGTGGAGGCCACGTGGAAGGGGAAGGAGCTGGAGGGGGTCGTTTGCCGCCATCCCTTCTATGACCGGCCGTCGCCCGTCGTGCTGGGCGAACATGTTACCCTCGATGCGGGGACCGGCTGCGTGCACACGGCGCCGGGTCACGGCGAGGAGGACTTCGAGCTCGGCAAGAAGTACAACCTCGGCGTGCTGTGTCCGGTGGACGAGAAGGGGTACATGACGGAAGAGGCCCCGGGCTTTGAGGGGCTCTTCTACGACGACGCCAACAAGGTGGTTACGCAGAAGCTGGAGGAAGTGGGCTGCCTCCTGCACCTCGGCTTCATCACCCACCAGTACCCCCACGACTGGCGGACGAAGAAACCGGTCATCTTCCGCGCCACCGAGCAGTGGTTCGCCTCCATCGACGGTTTCCGCCAGGAGCTGCTCCGCGCCATCCAGGATGTCAAGTGGATCCCCAAGTGGGGGGAGACGCGCTTGTACAACATGGTGGCCGAGCGCGGCGACTGGTGCATCTCCCGACAGCGGGTGTGGGGTGTGCCCATCCCCATCTTCTACTGCCAGGCCTGCGGCGAGGCGATCATCACCGACGAGACGATCGACCACGTGGCCGAGCTTGTGCGGCAGCACGGCTCCTCGGTGTGGTTTGAGCGCGAGGAGAAGGACCTCCTGCCACCGGGCTTTGTCTGCCCGCACTGCGGCGGCAGCACCTTCCGCAAAGAGACGGATACGATGGACGTCTGGTTTGACTCCGGCTCCAGCCACGAGGCGGTGCTGCGCGAGCGCGAGGACCTCACCTGGCCGGCGGACCTGTACCTCGAAGGGTCGGACCAGTACCGCGGGTGGTTCAACTCCTCCCTCACCACGGCGGTGGCTGTCTACGGCCGGGCTCCGTACAAGGCGGTGCTCAGTCACGGTTTCACCCTGGACGGCGAGGGGCGGAAGATGTCCAAGTCCCTGGGCAACGTCATCGCCCCGCAGGATGTGATGGATAAACTGGGCGCCGACATCCTGCGCCTGTGGGTAGCCTCGGTGGACTACCAGGCCGACGTGCGCATCTCCGACGCCATCCTGGCCCAGATCGCCGAGGTGTACCGGAAGATCCGCAACACCTTCCGCTTCCTCCTCGGCAACCTGAAGGACTTCGACCCGGTCGCCGACCGCGTGCCGGACAACCAGCTTGAGGAGCTTGACCGCTTCATCCTGGCGCGCAACGAGCGCGTCAAGGCACGGGTGCGGAAGGCTTACGACGCCTACGAGTTCCACACCGTCTTCCACGCCGTGCACAACTTCTGCGCCGTCGACCTGTCTGCCTTCTACCTTGACGTGTGCAAGGATCGGCTGTATGTTGAGGCGGCATCCAGCCCGCGGCGCCGCGCGGCCCAGACGGTGCTCTACAACATCCTGCTCGACCAGGTGAAGCTGATCGCGCCGATCATCCCGCATACGGCCGACGAGGTGTGGCGGCACATCCCCGGTGTGGAGGAAATCAGCGTGCAGCTGACCGACATGCCGGAAGTGCGCGCCGAGCGGCTCGACGAGGCGCTGGAGAAGAAGTGGGAACGCTTCCTCGAACTGCGCCACGAGGTGATGAAGGCTCTCGAGGAAGCGCGTCGCCAGAAGGTCTTCGGGCATTCCCTTGGCGCGGCGGTGGACCTGTATCCCGAGCCCCACGTGCACGACTTCCTGGGGCAGTTTGACAACCTGGCCGAGCTGTTCATCGTGGCCAGGGTGACGCTGCACGCGCCGGACGAGGTGGCACCCGCCGACGCCCTGAAGCTGGAGGGCCTTGCCGCGAAGGTGACGCCGGCCCCGGGCGAAAAGTGTGAGCGCTGCTGGACGGTGACGCCCGACGTGGGGCAGGACGCCGACCACCCGACCCTCTGCCCGCGGTGCGCCACCATTGTAAAGACGCACTACGCCCACGTGCTGCAGGAACAACAATAATTGGCAAGAATCGGCGGCAGCCGGACACGGGCCGGAACGCCATTTTCCCGTTCCGGCGCTGCGATCTTCGCGATCGATGGCACAACGCGCCCACCGTTCCGGGAAAACCCGGTCGGTGGGCGCGTGATTTGTCAGGGCGTAGGATGTAGGATAAGGGGAGAAGCCATCCTACGGGGAAAGGAGCGAGTAAGAATGGGGCTGTTTAACGGGTTGATGGGCAACGCCCAGGAGATCGACCCCGCGGTGGCGCAGAAGGAGCTGGCGCCGGTCCTCGCCGATGACGAGCGGATCGAGAAGGCGTACAAGGTGCTGCGCGACGCCTTCGTCTTCACGAACAAGCGGCTGATCCTGATTGACAAGCAGGGCCTGACGGGGAAGAAAACGGCTTACCACTCCATACCCTACCGCAGCATCACCCGCTTTACCGTGGAAACGGCCGGGTTGTTTGACGCCGACGCCGAACTCAAGATCTGGGTTTCTGGCCAGGCCGAACCGATTACCAAGGAATTCAAGAGCAGCACGAACATGCACGCCCTGCAGAAAACGCTGGCGAAATACGTGGCGAAATAAGCCGCTTAGGCTAGCGCGCGGCGGAGGAAGCCAGCCGTCAGCCGCAAAGCCTCCTCCAGATGGGGCGTGGGTCCGGCGAAGGGGTGGACAGCGCCAAAGGTGTGGTCCGCCCCTTCGATGACGCGGAAGGTGTGGTGCGGAGCGGCCGCCTGCAGGGTGCGGAAGCCCTCCACCAGGCGAGGGTGGTCGCGATCTCCCTGGATGAGCAGCACGGGAATGGTCAGGGCGGCCAGCTTGCGGGGGATGTCGAAGCGCGCGCGATTCTGGCGGATGTCGTCCAGCACAACGGACCGGATCGGCATCAGCTGGCCCGTGCGCGCGTTGCGAATGTAGGCGATGCCGTCGCGCGCGAGGGCCGCCTTCGTTGTTTCGTCGAAAATGTCGACATCGGCGATGCCGTTCCAGGTCACAACGGCCCTGACCCCGGGACAGCCGGCCGCGAAAAGGATGCTGTTGCCGCCCCCGCGGCTGTGGCCGAGGAGGGCGATCCGCTCGGGATCAAAGTGGGAGGCCAGGGGAAGCCGGCCGCTCGTGACGCGGGCAAAGAGGGCGGCCAGGTCGGCCTGCTCGCGGGAATAGGTGTTGATGGCAAACTTGTCGAGTTCGTCAAAATCGACGCGGTTGACGCCGTTGCAGGAGAAGTTGAAGGTGATGGCGACAAACCCGCATCGGGCCAGTTCCTCACCGACGTACGGAAAGAAACCCCAATCCTTAAATCCCTTGAAACCGTGACAGAGGATGACGATCGGCTTCCGCTGCCCGTCGTCAACGGCCCGCACCTCGCCTCGGAGGGTGAGGTTGTCGCCGACGGCGAAGGCGAAGGGGGCTTGGGTCACCGCCCGTTTGGTCATGCAACCGCCTCCTTGTTGGGAAGGTTTGCCGCGCCTGGCGCGGTAACGCCATTGTACCACGCGGATGCGGAGCGGAAAGGGGGGCATGCGGTCGGTCCGGTTGGTGCCGGCGAAAACGGCGCATACTAGGGTCATCCTGATACGAGGAGGACGACCATGGATCGGGCACAGCTGGCCCATTTTCGCAAGCAGCTGGAACAGGAACGCGACGCCATTCGCCGGCGGCTTTCGGAAAACGACCACTACGGCCTAGCCAGCCCCCTGGCCATGACCACCGGTGAGCTAGCGGCCTACGACAACCACCCGGCCGATCTGGGGTCAGAGGTGTTTGAGCGGGAGAAGGACATCGCGTTGCTCGAGCATGACGAACGGCAGCTCGAAGCCATCGAGCAGGCGCTGGCGCGCATCGAAAAGGGCACATACGGGATCTGTGATGTGTGCGGCAAGCCCATTCCCCTCGAGCGGCTCGCGGCCGTTCCCACGGCGCGTACCTGTGTGGGCTGCGCCGCCGACGGCCACGTATCCGAGCGCCGGCCGGTGGAGGAAGAGGTGCTGGCGCCGCCCTTTGCCCAAACCTTTGACGTAGGCAACGAAAGCGTGGTGTATGACGGCGAGGATGCGTGGCAGGAAGTGGCCCGCTACGGGACGTCGGAGCCCCCGGACGTTTTCCGAGACGGACACGATTACGACCACCTCTACCTGAATGCCGATGAGCCCGTGGGCTATGTGGATCCGGTGGAAGGGTTTGCCTTCGTCGACGAGGAGAGGGGCGACGTCGACTTCGTGCGCAACGAGGTATACGACGCCTATGTCGCGGCCGGCGAGGGCGACGGGACCAACATGGTTGGAGCCGAGGAGGCACGCATCCGCCACCTGATCGAGCGCGTCGAGGAGATGGACGACGGGCGGTAGCGCGTTGTCCCGCCTCCCCTGTTGTGCTACAATGGCAACGTCACCTTGTCCACGACGGGGAGGAAGGGCATTGTGGCCGTACGTTGTCGCCGCATCGGTCTTGGCTGTTGACCAGCTCACCAAATGGGCCGTGATCCGCTTTATGGAGATCGGCGAGAGCATCCCGATCTGGGACGGCGTGTTCCACCTGACGAGCCACCGCAACCGCGGCGCCGCCTTTGGCATCTTGCAGGGCCAGCGGTGGCTGTTTGTCTTGATCGCCGCGTTGGTGGTGATCGCATTGGCGGCCTATCTGCCCCGGGTGCGACGCGATCGCCCCCTCGGGACGGTGGCCTTGGCGCTCCTCTTGGGCGGAGCCTTGGGCAATCTGGTGGACCGCATCCGGTTCGGCGAAGTGGTCGATTTCCTTGACGTACGCCTCATCAATTACCCGATTTTCAATGTGGCGGATTCGGCCATTGTCATCGCGGGGACGCTGCTCTTGTGGGACATGTGGAGAACCAGTCGCAAGGCAACCGGGTGAGGCCACCCGGCTTTTTTCGTTCCGAACCTTGTCACGAGCAAGGAGTCGTGAGCAGGATGGAAAGAGAGCTGGTGTACGAGTGGACGGCGGAGGAACCGGACGCCGGGGAGCGCATCGATCGCTTTTTGGCTGCCCAGGAGGAGGACTGGTCGCGCTCGCAGGTGCAGAAATGGCTGAAGGAGGGGCGGGTGACGGTCAACGGGGAGCCGGTAAAGGCCAGCTACCGCCTCGAACCGGACGACGAGATCGTCCTGCGCGTGCCGCCTCCGAAGGACCTGGCCGTTGAGCCGGAGCCGATGGATCTGGACATCGTGTACGAGGACGGCGACGTGGTGGTGGTGAACAAGCCCCGGGGCCTCGTGGTGCATCCGGCACCGGGCCACCTGTCCGGGACGCTGGTCAACGGCCTCCTGTACCACTGCCGCGACCTGTCGGGCATTGGCGGTGTGTTGCGCCCCGGCATTGTCCACCGCATCGACAAGGACACGTCGGGCCTCCTCGTGGTGGCCAAAAACGACCGCGCCCACTTGTCGTTGGCCAAGCAGTTCAAGGACCATACCGTCACCCGCCGGTACGTGGCCTTGGTACACGGGGAGGTGGCCCACGACCGCGGGACGATCGACGCGCCGATCGGCCGTGACCCACAAAACCGCCAGCGCATGGCGGTGCTGCCGAAATCGGGGAAGCGCGCCGTCACGCACTTTGCAGTACTGGAACGGTTTCCCGCGTACACGCTCCTGGAGCTGAAGCTGGAGACGGGGCGCACGCACCAGATCCGCGTGCACATGAAGTTTATCGGTCACCCGGTGGTCGGTGACCCGAAGTACGGGCCGCGCCGGACGCTGCCCATCGACGGCCAGGCCCTGCACGCCGGGGTGTTGGGGTTTGTCCATCCGCGCACGGGAGCGTACCTGGAGTTCAATGCCCCCCTGCCGGAGGACATGGCACGGCTCATCGACCAGCTGCGTCACGCTTGACAGCTGCCGGGGCGCGTGCGATAATACAGGAGAACGTGCAGCGCCTTTAAGTTCAGTCCCGTGAGGCTGAAAAGGCGGCGATTCCCACAAGCGATTCGCACGGCAAAGCAGGATCCGGGTGGATGCCATCCGGCGTGCCGGCTGTCAAGCGGCGTGCGCCGGCGATGGAACAGCGTGGGACGCGCTTTCTGCCTCGCGGCGGAAAGCGCTGTTTTTGTGCCCGCAAGAGGGAGGTGACAACCGTGACGGTGCTCCTCGACGAGGCGGCCATCCGCCGCGCCTTGACGCGCATTGCCCACGAGATCCTGGAGCGCAACAAGGGTGTCGACGGCTGCGTGCTGGTGGGCATCCGCACGCGCGGGATCTACCTTGCCCGGCGGCTGGCCGAGCGGATCGCGGCCATTGAGGGCGTGCAGGTACCGGTAGGGGAGCTGGACATCACCCTTTACCGCGACGACCTGTCGCTCAAGAACGGGGACCAGCCCGAGGTGCGCGGTTCACACATCCCGGTTGACGTGACGGGAAAGACGATCATCCTGGTTGATGACGTGCTGTACACCGGGCGCACCGCCCGCGCTGCCCTCGACGCCATCATTGACTATGGGCGCCCGCGCATGATCCAGCTTGCCGTGCTGATTGATCGCGGCCACCGCGAGCTGCCCATCCGCCCCGACTACGTGGGCAAAAACGTGCCCACGGCGCGCAACGAAATCGTCGCTGTTCAGCTCGTGGAGGTGGACGGCCAGGACCAGGTAGTGCTGCACAAGCGGGAGACAACCGCATAAGGACAGCAGCAGCGGTATCGAAGGTTCGGACGTGGACCTTCAGGATGGAAAGAACCCTTTTAATTCAGTCCCGTGAGGCTGAGAAGGGGTTCGACGGAGCCGGCGGCCACCGTTTGCGTCTCGCATGCCCACTGGCGGCATGCCCCGTCGCAACCTCTTTGCGCCTCGCGCAAAGAGGTTTTTTTCGTGCCCAAGGCGCCCTCGGCCGCGGGACGGCAAACCCGCACCGTGCGCGGCGCACACGGACTCCGGCGTGAAGGGCGCGGGGCGCAGGGATGCAACACCAGAAGGAGGATGTGCGTATGGACGGCAAAGGCTATGTCGATGTCCATGAACGACCGGCCCTCGGCCGGCTGATTCCCCTGAGTGTGCAGCACCTGTTTGCCATGTTCGGGGCGACGGTGCTCGTGCCGATTATTACCGGCCTCGACGTTAGCGTGGCGCTGATGACCAGCGGCCTCGGGACGCTGCTGTTCCTGGCGCTGACGAACGGGAAGGTGCCCAATTACCTCGGTTCGTCCTTCGCATTCATCGGGCCGATCCTGACGGTGTCGGCGCAGCACGGCAAGGGTGCAGCGCTCCTCGGCAGCCTGTTGGCAGGTCTCGTCTACGTGGCTGTGGCGGTAGTGGTGGCCAAAACGGGCGTGCGCTGGCTGAACCGCCTGCTCCCGCCGGTGGTCATCGGCGCGGTGGTCACGGTCATCGGGCTCAGCCTGGCCACCGTGGCGGTCAACTGGGCCGTGCACGATCCGGTCGATCCGGAACGGTATTCGTTGGCGGCCGTCGAGGTGGCCCTCGTCACCCTGGGGGTGACCCTCGCCGCGATGACCGTCTTTCGCGGTTTCCTGTCCCTGATTCCGGTCCTCGTGGGCATCGTCGGGGGGTATGCCTACGCCGCACTGCGCCACCCCGGGATGATCGATGCGGCGGCCATCGCCAAGTCCCGGTGGTTCCTTAACCCGGTCACCTTCGTGCAGCAGAAGCTCCTCGTCGGCGAGGTGCTGGCGGCGATGGCCGATCCGGCCGCGTGGCTTGCTGCCCTGGTGATTGTGCCTGTGGCGTTTGTTACCCTGGCCGAGCATATTGGCCACCTGCTGGTGACAGGGAAGGTAATGGAGCGCAACCTGATGAAGGATCCCGGCCTGCATCGCACGCTGATGGGTGACGGACTGGCCACCGCGCTGGCTGCCTTCCTCGGGGGTCCGCCCAACACCACCTACGGTGAAAACATTGGCGTGCTGGCCATCACCCGCGTCTTCAGCCGTCACGTCATCGCCCTGGCGGCGCTCTTCGCCCTCGTCCTCGCCTTCTGCGAGAAGCTAAGCACGATGCTGCAGCAGACGCCCAAGCCGGTCCTGGGCGGGGTGATGATCTTGCTCTTCGGCATCATCGCCGTGCAGGGGCTGCGCATGTTCGTCGAGCACCGCACCGACTTTGCCGACCGGCGCACCATGGCCATTGCCGCGGTGGTGCTGGTGACGGGCATCGGAGGCTTTAAGCTGGAGCTGCCGGGCCTGGCCATCGACAACATCGCCATGGCCACCTTCCTCGGCATGCTGCTGCAGGCCGTCCTGCCGGGGAAGCGGCCGGCGGAACGCAGCGCGGAAACGCCGCCGGCGAAAGCGCACGCGTCATAACGAAACGGGCGAAAGGAGGAGCACCCATGCACAGGGCAAGCATAACCCGGTGGTCGGAGATGACCAACACGGACGGGACGATCCGGGAACGGGCGGCTGCCGCGGGGCGGGGAGACCATGCGTCTGCCACGGCGGCCGGATACGGCCTGATCGGGCTCAAGAGCCTGTCCAAGGACACCATCGCAGCCCTCCTGGATCGCGCCCAATGGTGGGCGGAGCGGCCGAACGAGTGGTGCGATCTTCTCCGCGGCCGGACGGTGGCCAACCTGTTCTTCGAGCCGAGCACGCGCACGCGCTTCTCCTTTGAGGTGGCGGCCAAGCGCCTCGGGGCCGACGTGCTCAACTTCAGCGCGGCGACGAGCAGCGTGCAGAAGGGGGAAAGCCTCTACGACACGCTGCGGACCCTGGAGGCGATGGGCGTGGCGGCGGCGGTGGTGCGCCTGGCGGAGACCGGTGCGCTGGAAAAGCTGGCCCCGCGCCTGACGATGCGCCTCGTCAATGCCGGGGACGGGACGGGTGAGCACCCGACGCAGGCGCTCCTCGATCTCCTGACCATTCGCCAGCACTTCGGACGCCTGGAGGGGCTGACGGTGGCCATCATCGGTGACATTCGGCACAGCCGCGTGGCGCGCTCCAACCTCTACGCCCTCACGAAGTTTGGTGCCCGCGTGCTCTTTGCCGGACCCGAGCACCTCATGTGGCACGGCCACGGCGGATTGGCCGAGGTGGTGTCCGTCGACGAGGCGGTGGAAACGGCCGACGTGGTGATGATGCTCCGCGTGCAGCGGGAGCGCCACGCCGACTCGGCGGGGGTGCCGGAGGACTACCTGGCGCGCTACGGGTTGACGGTGGAGCGGGCGCGGCGGATGAAGCCCCATGCGGTGATCCTGCACCCGGCGCCGGTTAACCGCGGGGTGGAGATCGCCGACGAGCTGGTGGAAGACCCGCGCTCGCTCATCTTCCGCCAGGTGACCAATGGCGTGGCCGTGCGCATGGCCGTTCTCGAGCGGGCCGTGCGGGGAGGGGATGCCGGGTGGGTCTCCTGATCCGCGGCGGCTGGGTGCTGGACGAACACGGGAATCCGACGCGCCAGGACGTGCTTGTGGCGAACGGGCGGATTGCTGCCCTCGGGCTGGCGCTGCCGGACGCCGGATGCACCGTGGTCGACGCGGAGGGCCTGCTCGTCCTGCCCGGCCTTGTGGACCTGCACGTGCACCTGCGCGAACCGGGCTTCGAGGCGAAGGAGACGATCGCCACCGGCACGCGGGCGGCGGCGTGCGGCGGCTTCACCACCGTGGCCTGCATGCCGAACACGCGCCCGCCCCTCGACCGGCCGGAGCTTGTCCGCTGGGTGCGCGCGAAGGCGGAGCGGGAGGGCGCCGCGCGCGTGCTCCCCTTCGCCTGCATTACGCGCGGGCAGGCCGGGCGGGCGCTTGCGGACTTCCGCGCCCTGCGCGATGCCGGCGCCCTGGCCATCACCGATGACGGCCGCGGCGTGCAGGACGCCGCCGTGATGCGCGCGGCCATGCGGGAAGCGGCCCGGCTGGGACTCGTCGTGGCCGCCCACTGCGAGGACGAGGCCCTGGCCGGGGCGGGGGTGGTGCACGACGGCGCCTTCGCCCGCCGCTGGGGCCTGCCGGGCATCCCCGCCTCGGCGGAGGCGGTGCACGTGGCGCGGGACATCGCCCTGGCCATGGAGACGGGATGCCGCTACCACGCGCTGCACCTCAGCGCGAAGGAATCGGTGGCCCTCGTGCGGCAGGCCAAGGCGCTGGGCGTGCCGGTGACGGCCGAGGTGACGCCGCACCATCTCCTCCTGTGCGACGCGGACATCCCCGCGCCGGATGCCAACTGGAAGATGAACCCGCCGCTCCGATCGCGGGAGGATCGGGAGGCACTGATCGAAGGGTTGCTCGACGGCACGATCGACTTCATCGCTACCGATCACGCCCCGCACACGGCGGAGGAGAAGGCGCGGGACCTGGCGGCGGCGCCCTTTGGCATCGTCGGGCTGGAGACGGCCTTCCCCCTCCTGTACACGCACCTGGTGGAAACGGGGATCTGCACGCTCAAGCAGCTCGTCGACTGGCTGACGGTCAAGCCGGCGCGGGCCTACGGATTGCCGTACGGACGGCTGGCTGTTGGCGCGGCGGCCGACCTGACGCTGGTCGACCGGGAGGCGGAGCGGGCAGTGGATCCTGCCGCCTTTGCCAGCAAGGGACGCAACACCCCCTTTGCCGGCTGGCGGCTGAAGGGCTGGCCGGTGCTGACGATGCTGGAAGGACGTGTGACGTGGCAGGATCCGGCGCGGTTCGCCCTGCCGGCGATGCGGTTCTAGGCCAAGGGGGCCGGAACGGGACATCCGGAAGCGGACCCGGTACGGAACGGCCAGGAAACTCGTCGGAAGAACACGACAAGGCAAAACCTTCGTCCTTTTCATATGGAAAGGGTGATCCCCATGCGCGCGCGATTGGTGCTGGAAGACGGTACGGTTTTGGAAGGCATGGCGTTCGGCGCGAAGGTCGAGCGGATCGGGGAGGTGGTGTTCAACACGGGGATGACCGGCTACCAAGAAGTGCTCTCCGATCCGTCGTACTGCGGGCAGATCGTCGTGATGACCTATCCGCTCATCGGCAACTACGGGGTGAACCGCGACGACTTTGAATCGGTTCATCCGGCAGTGTTTGGCTTCGTCGTGCGGGAACATTGCAAGGTGGAGGGGCTCCGGCACAAGACGCTGCCCGCCTTCTCCGTGCAGTTCCACCCGGAGGCCGCCCCGGGTCCGCACGACACGCGCGATTTCTTCGACCGGTTCCTCGCCCTCATCGCCCAAAGCCGGAAGGGAGGCGTGTGCCATGCCGCGCAGGGCTGATCTGAAAAAGGTGCTCGTCATCGGTTCGGGGCCGATTGTGATCGGCCAGGCCGCGGAGTTCGACTACGCCGGGACGCAGGCGTGCCAGGCCCTGAAGGAAGAGGGGCTGGAGGTGGTGCTGATCAACAGCAACCCGGCGACGATCATGACTGACACGAACATGGCCGATCGGGTGTACATCGAGCCGCTGACGGCGGAGTTCGTGACGAAGGTGATCCGCCAGGAGCGGCCCGACGGGCTTCTCGCCACCCTCGGTGGGCAGACTGGCCTCAACCTGGCCGTGGAGCTGGCCGAGGCGGGCGTGCTGGCGCGCGAAGGGGTGGAGCTCCTCGGCACCGACCTCGACGCCATCCAGAAGGCCGAGGACCGCGAGAAGTTCCGTGCCCTGATGCGGGAGCTGGGCGAGCCGGTTCCGGACAGCGCCATTGTGCACACGGTGGAGGAAGCCGTCGCGTTCGCCGAGGACGTCGGCTATCCGGTGATCGTCCGCCCGGCGTACACCCTCGGCGGAACGGGCGGCGGCATCGCCGGCGACGAGGACTCCCTGCGTGCCATTGTGGCCGTGGGGCTGCGCGCCAGCCCGATCCGCCAGTGCCTGATCGAACAGTCGATTGCCGGGTACAAGGAGATCGAGTACGAGGTGATGCGCGACGGTGCGGGGAACGGCATCGTCGTCTGCACCATGGAGAACTTCGACCCTGTCGGCATCCACACCGGTGACAGCATTGTCGTCGCACCGTGCCAGACCCTTACCGACGGCGAAGTCCAGATGCTGCGCGACGCCGCGCTGCGCATCATCGAGGCCCTCGACATCCGCGGTGGGTGCAACGTGCAGTTCGCCCTCGACCCGCACAGCGCGCGCTATTACGTGATCGAGGTCAACCCGCGGGTGAGCCGCTCGAGCGCCCTGGCCTCAAAGGCGACGGGCTACCCGATCGCCAAGATGGCGGCCAAGATCGCCATTGGCTACACGCTGGATGAGCTCCGCAACCCGGTGACCGGCCGCACCTACGCCGCCTTCGAGCCGGCCCTCGACTACGTGGTGACGAAGATCCCGCGCTGGCCCTTCGACAAGTTCACCGACGCCAGCCGCACCCTCGGCCCGCAGATGAAGGCCACCGGCGAGGTGATGGCCATCGGGCGGACCTTTGAGGAGTCGCTGCTGAAGGCGGTGCGGTCGCTGGAGATCGGCGCCTGCCACCTCGAGCTGCCCCATTTGCGGGCGGTTTCCGACGCGGAGATGGACCGCCGGCTCGAGGCGGCCGACGACGAGCGCCTCTTCCTCATCGCCGAGGCCTTCCGCCGCGGGTGGAGCGTCGACGACGTGCACGCGCGGACGAAGATCGACCGCTTTTTCCTGCATAAGATCGAAGGCATTGTGCGGTTCGAGGAGACGCTCCGCAACGCCCCGCTCGACCGCGAGACGCTGCGCCGGGCCAAGCGCCTCGGCTTCACCGACCGGAAGATCGGCGAGCTGACGGGGCGTACCGAGGGTGAGGTGCGCGCGCTGCGCAAGGCCTGGGGCATCCGCCCGGTGTACAAGATGGTCGACACCTGCGCCGCCGAGTTTGAGGCGGCCACGCCGTACTACTACAGCACCTACGAAGAGGAGAACGAGCGCGTGGAGACGGGCCGCAAGCGCGTCGTCGTCCTCGGCTCCGGCCCCATCCGCATCGGCCAGGGCATCGAGTTCGACTACGCCACCGTCCACGCCGTGTGGGCCATCCAGGAAGCGGGCTACGAGGCGGTGATCGTCAACAACAACCCGGAGACGGTCTCCACCGATTTCAACACCGCTGATCGCCTCTACTTCGAACCGCTGTACCTCGAGGACGTGCTCAACGTCATCGAGGAGGAAAACCCCGAGGGTGTCATCGTCCAGTTTGGCGGGCAGACGGCGATCAACCTGGCTGCCCCGCTCCATGCCGCCGGAGTGAGGATCCTCGGCACCGATCTCGCCCACATCGACGAGGCGGAAGATCGCGAGCGCTTTGAGCGCTTCCTGGGCCGCCTCGGCATCCCGCATCCGCCGGGGCGCACGGCCACCTCGCTGGAGGAAGCGCGCAAGGCGGCGCGGGAGCTCGGCTTCCCCGTCCTCGTGCGGCCGTCTTACGTCCTCGGCGGGCGGGCGATGGAGATCGTCTACAGCGAGGCGGAGCTCGAAGCGTACATGCGCGAGGCGGTGCGCACGAGCCCGGACAAGCCGGTGCTCATCGACCGCTACCTGCAGGGCAAGGAGCTGGAGGTGGACGCCATCTGCGACGGGGAAGAGGTGCTCATCCCCGGCGTGATGGAGCACATCGAGCGCGCCGGCGTCCATTCCGGCGACTCCATCGCCGTCTACCCGACGCAGACGGTGCCGGCGGAGGTGAAGGCGCGCGTCGTTGACATCACCACGCGCATCGCCAAGGAACTGCGCATCGTCGGCCTGGTCAACATCCAGTTCGTTGCCTGCGGCGGCGAGGTGTACGTGCTGGAGGTCAATCCGCGCGCCTCGAGGACGGTGCCCTTCCTGAGCAAGGTGACGGGCGTGCCGATGGCCAACGTGGCGACGAAGGCGATCCTTGGCCGCACCCTGCGCGACCAGGGCTACGCGGGCGGCCTCTGGCCGGAAGACCGCGCCGTGTCGGTCAAGGTGCCGGTTTTCTCCTTCGCCAAGCTGCGCCGCGTCGACGTGACGCTCGGGCCGGAGATGAAGTCGACCGGCGAGGTGATGGGCCGCGACGTGACGCTGGAGAAGGCCCTGTACAAGGGGCTCGTCGCCTCGGGCGTGCGCGTTCCCGCCACCGGCACGGTGCTTCTCACCGTGGCCGACAAAGACAAGGAAGAGGCCCTCGACATCGCCCGCCGCTTCCGCGCCCTGGGCTTCCGCCTGCTGGCCACGCGGGGCACAGCGGCCTTTCTTGCCGCCCATGGCCTGTGCGTCGAACGGGTGAACAAGCTGGAAGAAGGGGAACCCACCCTCCTCGACGTGATCCGCAATGGCGAGGCGGACCTCGTCATCAACACGCTGACGAAGGGCAAGACGCCGGCGCGCGACGGCTTCCGCATCCGCCGCGAAGCGGTGGAACGCGGCGTGCCCTGCCTCACCTCCCTCGACACGGCGCGAGCCCTCCTGCAGGTGATCGAGGCCATGACGCTGTCGGTTGTGGCCCTGCCGACGGTTGAGACGCCCCAGACGCGGGTGCTTGCGGAGGTTCGCCGGTGATGGCGGCGGAACGTCGGATTTTCGGCGATGCCGCGGCGGCGTCGGCGCGCGCGGCGGCCGAGCGCGTCATTGTCGCCCTCGACGTCCCGACGGCGGAGGAGGCCGACGCCCTGTTGGCGCGTTTGGATGGGGCCGTCCGCACCGTGAAGGTGGGCATGCAGCTTTTTTACGCCGCCGGTCCGGCCTACATCGCGTCGCTGAAGGCGCGGGGCCTGGCCGTCTTCCTTGACGTGAAGGGACACGACATCCCCAACACGGTGAAGGGGGCTATGGAAAGCCTCACCCGTCTCGGCGTGGAGATGGTCACCGTCCACGCCGCCGGTGGCCGGGCGATGCTGGAGGCGGCCCGCGACGGCGTGGAGCGGGCCCTAGCGCCGGGACAGCGCCGCCCGCTGCTCCTCGCCGTTACCGTGCTCACCAGCATCGACGCGCGGACGCTGAATGAGGAGCTCGGCGTGGCGGGCAGCGTGGAGGAAGCCGTCCTGCGTTACGCTCTCCTGGCGTGCGACGCCGGGTGCGACGGCGTCGTCGCCTCGGCGCGGGAGGTGCTGGCGGTGAAGGCGGCGTGCGGCCCCGCCTTTGTTGCGGTGACGCCGGGCATTCGTCCGGCCGGCACGGCGCGGGGCGATCAGGCGCGTACGGTGACGCCGGCCGATGCCATTCAGCGCGGGGCCGACTACCTCGTCGTCGGCCGCCCGGTGACGGAATCGCCCGATCCGCGCGCGGCGTTTGTGCAGGTGGTGGCCGAGGTGGCCGAAGCACTGGTGAACCGGGAGGGAATGAAAGCGGCGCAGGGCGATGAACGGGCCGATGGAGGAGAAAGCCAGGGCAGGGCGGGTCGGTGCCATGCGCGGAGCAACGGCGCATGACTCCAGAACCGTCGGGTTCATTTCCAGCATCTTGCACGACAAAGGAGGCGGTGGACATGGCAACCGAACGAGTGGTGCAAGGGGCGAACGCCCTTCTCACCGAGCGGGAGATCGCCCGGGCCCTGCTCGCCATCGGTGCGGTGATGCTCCGCCCCGACGCGCCCTTCACCTGGTCGTCGGGGCTGCGCGCGCCGATCTACTGCGACAACCGGCTGCTGCTGGCGTACCCCGACCTGCGGGCCAGGGTGGCGACGGCGCTGGCCGCGGCTATCCGCGATGGGAACGGCGATGTCGACGTGATCGCCGGCACGGCCACCGCCGGCATTCCCCACGCCGCGTGGGTGGCCGAGGAGCTAAAGCTGCCTATGGTCTACGTGCGGGCCCAGGCCAAGGACCACGGCAGGCAAAACCGCATCGAGGGGCGCCTGGTCCCGGGGCAGCGGGTGGCGGTCATCGAGGACCTCGTCTCCACCGGCGGAAGCAGCCTCGCCGCGGCGGCCGCCCTGCGCGAGGCGGGCGCCCACGTGGTGGGCGTGTTCGCCATCTTCACCTACGAATTGCCGGCGGCGAAACAAAACTTTGCCGCCGCAACCGTACCGCTGGTGGTCCTCTGCCGCTATTCGACCCTCCTTGATGTGGCCCGCGCCGAGGGATATGTTTCCGATGATCAGCTGGCCGTGCTTCGCGCCTGGCGCGAGAACCCGGAGCGGTGGGGGCGATAGGGGCGGGGAAGGGCGATGGTCGGCAAGCAAAATGGAACCCGGTTGCCCTCGAGGGCAACCGGGTTTTCGCGTTCGCGGGCGCTGTCCGGTCGCGCAGCGTCATGGCGCGGCGGTGGGGGAAAGGGGAAGGCCCAAACGCGCGAGGGGAGCGGCGAAAGGTTTGCCCTTCCCCTTTTCCGGATCATAGTAAACGATCAGGCAGCTCGGCTCGTGGCGGATGCCCTCCGTCTCCAGGTAATGGGCAAGGTCAAAGGGCAGCACCTCCACGTGGCAGCGTTTGGCCAACTCCGTTTCCGACAGCTGGAGGGCGGCAAATTCCGCCGAGACCGCCTCGGGCGCCTCGGCCAGGCGGCGGAGGAGGGGCTGACGCTCCTCCTTGCCCATCGCCGTCCACCAGACGGCCCGCGGCTTGTGCCGGTAATGGGTCAGGTAATCGTATTTCATGAGTCCCTCGATGACCGGCAGGTTGGGGGTGCCCCGCGCCTCCAGGAATTCGCGCAGGCGCAGGAACAGGTCTTCCAGCTGGTGGCCGATGCGGCTCCACTCCCGTTCGGCCCAGTAGTCGCCAAATTCCTGGAAGAAATCGAAGGGCGTCTCGAACGCGTGGCGCGTCAGAAATTTTACCGTCTCATCGAGGTAATGGCTATTCCAGTATTTTTCCAAGATGTCCTCGACCCGCTTGATGCTGATGACGTCGTCGAAGGAAAGGACGCGGCTGGCCAGCACCTCATAGGGGGCGTGCTCGGTGTACACGTACCCGTACTTGTCCGCGTCGCGGCGCAGGCCCGTGCCGCGCAGGAGCTTCAAGAAGCCCAGCTGCAGCTCTTCCGGTTCGAGGGCGAACACGTCGTTGAACGTTTTTTTGAAGGAAGCGTAATCTTCTTCCGGCAGCCCGGCGATGAGGTCGAGGTGTTGGACGATCTTGCCGCCTTCCTTGATCTTGCGCACGGTGCGGGAGAGCTTCTCGAAGTTCTGCTTCCGCTGGATCAGGGCGTTGGTGAGCGCGTTCGTCGACTGTACCCCGATCTCAAAGCGGAAGATGCCCGGGGGCGCGTACGCGTTCAGAAACTCGACGATCTCCGGGCGCAGGATGTCGGCGGTGATTTCGAACTGGAACACGCATCCGCCGTGGTGATCGATCAGGAAGCGAAACAGCTCCATGGCGTAGGTGCGGTGGATGTTGAAGGTGCGGTCGACGAACTTGATCGTCCTGGCCCCGTTCTGGACGAGGTAGAGGATGTCTTCCTTGATCCGGTCGAGGTCGAAGTAGCGCACCCCGTTTTCGACGGACGACAGGCAGAACTGGCAGCGGAAGGGACAGCCGCGGCTCGTTTCCATGTAGACGATGCGATTGGGGAGGTGCGGGCGGTCTTCGGGGAAGCGGTACGGCGAGGGGATACGGCGCAGGTCCAGTTTGGGCCGCGGTGGGTTGACCACCACGGTGCCGTCCGCGTCGCGGTAGGCGAGGCCCAGCACGCGCTGAAAGTTCCGCCCGCCCGCAAGTTCCGCGAGCAGTTCCTTGAACGTCTCTTCCCCCTCACCGTAGACGATGAAGTCCGCCTCAGGGATGCGCCGGAACCAGTAGTCCAGATCATACGACACTTCGGGGCCGCCGAGGACGATCTTCACGCTGGGCTTTACTTTCTTCAGGATGTGGAGGACGGGAATCGTCTGCTCGATGTTCCAGATGTAGCAGCTGAAGCCGATGACATCGGGGTCTTCCTTGTACAGGTCCATGGCGATGTTCATCGCCGGGTCCTTGATGGTGTATTCCTTCATCGTAACCGGAAACTCCGGCTCGGCGAAGCTCTTCAGGTAGCGCAAGGCCAAACAGGTGTGGATGTATTTGGCGTTCAGCGTCGTCACGATCACCTTCATCCCGACTCACCCGTTCCAAGGGATATGGGGTCTGTCCTCATCCTAGCCCAAACGCCGGCGAAGAAAAAGGGGCTGGTGCGGGCCGAATGTGCTTCACAAAGGAGCGGCATCTGCCGATAACCGTAAGAGAAGGATTGCCTTCACCCTGGCATACCGGAGGGACGACGATGGGACGTTTGCTTTCCAGCCTCTTTGCGGTTTTGGAGAAAAAGGCACCCGCGCCCGGGAGCGAAACGAAGCGTGCGCCCGAGGGTGGCGAAAAGGGAACCCTCTCCGTTGATCCTGGGACCGACCTGGCGAAACAGCTCGCCCTCATTGGGCTGACGGAAGAGGATCTGGCGGTAGCCAAGCGCTTACGGCCGATCGTCCTGCGGCACCTGGACGCCATTGTTGACCGCTTTTATGCCACCATCCTCCAGGAACCCGTACTCCGGCACATCATCCACAACCACAGCACGGTGGACCGGCTCAAGCAGACCATGCGCCGGCACATCGAGGAGCTGTTTGCCGGGAACATCGACGACGCCTTCGTGGCCAAGCGCGTCCGCATTGCCCAGGCCCACGTGAAGATTGGCCTGCCGACCAAGTGGTACATCGCGTCGTACCAGATCTTGTTCGACGCCCTCTTGGCGGTGCTTGATCAAGAGCTGGACGACCGGGACACCTTCGTCCGCGCCGCGCATGTCACGAGCAAGCTCCTGAACGTGGAACAGCAGCTGGTGCTGAACGCGTATGAGGAAGAGAACGCGCGCCTTCGCGCCGAGCAGGAAGAGGCGAAGCGGGACGTGGAACGCAAAGTTCACGAAACGGTGGAGGTGCTCGCCGGCATCGCTGAGGAGACGAGCGCATCGATCGAGGCGCTGACGGCGCAGGTGGCCCGCATGGTCGAGCTGGCCAGGCAGGGAGCGGAACGGGCAGAAGCGGCGGAACGCCATTCGCAAAGCGGCAAGCAAAAGATGGAACACCACCGGGATACCCTCAAAAGCGTGCAGGAGAAGATGGCAACGATCGTCCACCTGTCGGAAGAGATGAACAACATCTCCACACAAATCGGCGAAATCGTCCACCTCATCGAGTCCGTCGCCGACCAGACCAACCTGCTGGCGCTCAACGCGGCGATTGAGGCGGCACGGGCTGGCGAACACGGGCGCGGATTTGCCGTGGTGGCCGACGAGGTCCGGAAGCTGGCCGACCAGGCCAAACGCTCGTCGGCGGACATCGCCGACCTCATCGAGCGGACGAAGCACCAGATCCACTCCTTGTCCCAGTCGGTCGACGAGGCCAGTCAGATGATGAACGACGGCAATGCCAGCATGGCCGAAACGGAACGGTATTTTGAGGAAATCCTGCGGGCGATGGGCGAAAGCCGTGTTCAGACGGACAAACTGGAGGCCGAGCTGGCGTCGTGCCATCGCGTGATCACCGACATCTCCACGGCTGCCGGTCAGGTGGCCCAACTGGCAGACAACTTGAGCCAAACGGCGAAGGTGCTGGCGTAGCGTGGCTGCCTCGAGCGGCTTGACGTGTGTGCGACCCTTCCCGCCTGCTGTCCCTGCCGCACGTGTCCAGGCTTGGTGCGTGAGGCAGGGATCGTTTTTTTATCGTCGCCGTGTGGATTTCTCCTTGACCGGTCTTACCATGCGGACGTATGTTGAACTTGAAAGCGAGTGATTACTCACTTGCATCATCGATGCCAATCGGCAAAGGGGGAGGGCCATGAACGATCACAGCACGAGGCGGGTACGCACGTGGCGGAAAACCGGAGGGACTTGGCGTCGCGCGGGCTGGGCGGCGCTTCTCCTGGCCGTGATGGGGCTGGCCGGGTGCAGCGAGAACCCTTCCGACATTTTTTCCGGCACGATCGAAGGGCGCGAGGTGCCGGTGATGGCCCAGGTGGCGGGCACGGTGGTTGCGCTGCAGAAGGGCGAAGGGGATGCCGTCACGCCCAACGACGTCCTGGCCAAGCTGGACGACGCCCTCTTGGCGTGGCAATTGAAAGAGGCCGAGGCCGCCCGCGACGCGGCGGTGGCGCAGTGGGAAGCGGCGAAGGATCGCCATGCGGCATCCCATGTGCTGCGCCAGCTTCGGGCCCAGAAAGACCAAGCCCAGGCGCGCATGGAACAGATCAAGGTACAGTTGGCACGAACGACCGTTCGTTCGCCGATTTCCGGTATCATCGTCCATCGCCATGTCGAGGTGGGTGAGGTGGTGCAGCCGGGGGCGCTCCTCTTCACCGTCCTCGATCCCACGGATCTGGAGGTGACGGTCTACGTGCCGGAGCCGGAGCTGCACCGCGTGCGGGTGGGCAAGCCGGTGACCGTTCGTGTCGACGCCTATCCGAACCGGACATTCGCCGGGAAGATCGTGCGCGTTAGCAACCGTGCCGCGTTCACGCCCGATAACGTGCAGACGCCCGACGAGCGGGCCAAAACGGTGGTTGCCGTCACCGTGGCCTTGACCGAAGGGGAGAAGGAACTGAAACCGGGCATGCCGGCCGACGTGATCATCCCCGCCGACGAGCCGTCCACAGCCTCGTGATGCGCCGGTGTGGAAAGGGGGAGGATCCGATGGAGGCGGCCATCTCGTGCCAGAGGCTGACCAAGGTGTTCGGGAAACGGCGGGCCGTTGAGGACATTACCTTGTCCATCCCGGCGGGGAGCATCTACGGGTTCCTCGGCCCCAACGGCGCGGGGAAATCGACGACGATCCGCATGCTGTGCGGATTGCTCACCCCCACGTCGGGAACGGGGCAGGTGCTGGGCTACCGTATTCCCGATCAGGCCGAGGCGGTGAAACCGCTCATCGGCTACATGTCGCAAAAATTCAGCTTGTACGAGGATTTAACGGTCGAGGAAAACCTCGACTTCTATGCCGGCATCTACGGGCTTTCGGCCCGGAACGCCCGCCGGCGCAAGAAGGAGCTCATTGCGCTGGCCGGTTTGCGCGGTCGGGAGCGCCAGCTGGCCGGCCAGCTGTCTGGCGGTTGGAAACAGCGCCTAGCCCTCTGCTGCGCACTGCTGCACCGGCCGCGGGTGCTCATCCTCGATGAACCGACGGCGGGGGTTGACCCCGTCTCCCGCCGCATGTTTTGGGACATCATCCGGTCCTTGGCCCGGGACGGGATTACCGTCCTCGTCAGCACCCATTACATGGACGAGGCCGAAATGTGCGACCGGGTGGCGTTTTTCCTCAACGGCCGCCTGCTGGTGGAAGGAACACCGCAGGCGCTGAAGGAGCAGATGGGCAAGTCGCGCCTCGACGATGTCTTTTGGGAACTGATGCAGACGGCGGAACGAAGGGAGGCGGAAGCGTGAGGGGCCGGGGGTTGTCCTGGCGCCGCTTTTGGGCCATTGTGAAAAAGGAACTGCTGCACATCCGCCGGGACCGGGCCAGCCTGGGCATTGCCCTCGTCATGCCCTTGGGGCTGCTTCTGTTGTTCGGCTACGCCATCAACACCGACGTCGAACGGCTTCCCACGGCAGTGTGGGACCAGAGCCAATCAAAGGCGTCGCGCGAGCTGATTGCCGCCTTCCAGGCAAGTCGTGCCTTTGACATCCGGTATACCGCCGCGAGCTACCGCGACATCCAGGCGCTCCTCGACGCCGGGGCGGTCAAGGCCGCGCTGGTCGTTCCTCCCGACTACGCGGCACGTCTGGCGGAAGGCCACCCGGCGAAGGTGCAAGTGCTCCTCGACGGATCGGATCCAACCGCCGCGCGCACGGCTTTTTCCGCGGCGCAACTGATCGTTCAACACCACGCGCGTGCCGTGCAAGAGGCGCGAATGGCCAAGGAGGGGCTTGGTCGGCTGGCGGTGCCGATTGAGGCGGAAACGCGGGTGTTCTACAACCCCGATATGGACAGTGCGGTGTTCAACATCCCCGGGCTGATCGGGTTGATCCTGCAGAATGTCACCGCACTGCTCACGGCCTTTTCCCTCGTGCGGGAAAAGGAGAGGGGCACGATGGAGCAGCTCATCGTGACGCCGGTGCGACCGGTGGAGCTTATTGTCGGGAAGTTGACCCCGTACGTGGCGATTGGCCTTTTTTCCTTCATCGTGGTGGTGGCCACCGGCGTGCTGTGGTTCGGCGTGCCGGTGAAGGGGAGCGTGTCGCTCCTGATCGGCTTGGGGATGCTGTACCTCGTTGCCATCCTGGCTGTCGGCATGCTCATTTCCACCGTGGCCAAAACCCAGCTGCAGGCGATGCAGATGACCTTTGTGTTCATCCTACCGAGCATTTTGTTGTCCGGGTTCATCTTTCCGCGGGAAACGATGCCGTGGCCCATTTACGCCTTTGGTGAGCTGATCCCCCTCACCCACTTCCTCGTCATCCTGCGCGGCATTTTCCTGAAGGGCGTCGGCCTTGATGTCCTGTGGCCCGAAACCCTCGTCCTGTGTGCCTTTACGCTGCTGTTCTGCGGGCTGGCCGTGCTGCGGTTCCGCAAACGACTGGGGTAACGGAGGGAACGCGGGGTGGACCGTTGGGAAGACACGATGGCCAAATGGTTGGCGGAGCTGGAACACGAGGAAGAGATGACCGACAAGCAGCGCGCCATCCTGCGGGCGGCGGTGAAACTCTTTTCGGAAAAGGGATTTCACGCCAGCTCCACCAGCGAAATTGCCAAGGAGGCCGGCGTGGCGGAGGGGACGATCTTTCGCCACTACAAGACGAAAAAGGACATCTTGCTGGCCGTTGTTGTTCCGCTGCTGGTGAAGTTTCTGTCGCCGCGGATGCTGCGCGACGTGCAGGCGATTTTCGGCGATCCGTCGTTGTCCACGGAGGAAACCCTGCGGCGGGTGTACAAAAATCGGCTCGAGCTGGTGGAGCAGAACTGGGACCGGTTCCGCATCCTCCTGCAGGAAGCCGCCTTCCATCCGGAGATTCGCGAGGCGATCATCGAACATATTGCCAAGCGCGCCCGGGCCCTCATGACGGCGTTCGTGGAGAAGAAGATCCGCGACGGCGAGTTTCGCAACCTGCCGCCGGCGGTCATTGTCCGCGTGGGCTTCTCCCTCCTGGCCGGCTATGTGTTCTTCAAGCACATCGCCTTTCCGGACGAGGGGATCAAGCTGGACGACGAGGAGGAGATTGCGCTCATGGTGGACATCCTTCTGCATGGCGTCCGCAATCCGCACCGACGGGACGAGGAAGAGTAGGGGCCCTTGGTGGCGAGGTCAGACGATGGAGCCCCATCCAAGATGGCTCAGCAGGTCCACGTCACGCGATGCCTCCAGTGGAGGTTCCCTCCGCGCGTGCGCGGGATGGGCCTCGTTTACACGGCACGGCTGTCGCGCGCGTGTGCCCACTTGGGCGATGCGAGGGCGACGCGTTCTCTCTTGCACGTGCGGAGCCCGTCGTTGACGGGATCGGTGAAGGGGACGTACCATGGAAACAGGCAAACCGTCGTCGGGAGGATGCCCGGTAGTTTTCGCATGAAAGGGCGATGACCGTGAACCGTGTGCCAGACCATGGGCAGGCGCTCCATGCGCTGGGCCATGGCATTCGCCGTTTGAATCTGCAGATGAAACGAGTGTTCCTGGCGGTAGCCCAGGAAGGGGCGTTGACGCCGGGCCAAATCAGGCTGTTGTTTCATCTGGCCCAGGACGGGACAGGCAAGGTTTCCGACCTTTCCGACCGCTTGGGCATTACGCCGGGTGCGGTGACGGGGATGGTGGACAAGCTGGAGGAGCAGGGGCTGGTTGAGCGGGTGCGCAGCCGGAATGACCGGCGGGTGGTCCACGTGCGGCTGACCGACGCCGGGCAGCGGCATGTCGAGCAGGTGCGGGCGCGCTTCACGCACATTTTGAGCGAAGCCTTCAAAGAGGTTCCGACTGCTCGCGTGGCCGAGATGAGCGCGGTGATCCACGCGGTCGCCGATGCGCTTGAGCGCCATTTTGAGCAAAAGGCAAACTGATGGCACAGCAAGGTGTACGCTGCCGTTGCTGTCGAGTGGCAGGCACACCAAAAGGATACCGTGCGCTGGAAACGGGGATGCGGAAGGCATCCCTCTTTTTCTTGCTTTCTTGCGCGCGGCCTGTGCCGCTGAAAAATCCGGTTGACGGCGACGGCCGCTTCGTCGTATGCTTTACGGAGACAAAATCTTAGTCACTAAATTATTTGGTAACCTAACAAAGCGGGGAGAAACCCGGAAAAGAGAAAGGAAGGGAGACGATGGAACACAGCAAGGAACAGGGACGGGGAGACACCATGACCCTTTTGGCGCGTACCCGCACGCCACGGCACGGCGAGGCCGTCTCGAGCGCCGAGCCGCGCGTGCGATGGGTGCTGGCCGCCCTGATGCTCGGCATGCTGCTGGCCGCTCTCGATTCGACCATTGTGTCTACGGCCATGCCCCGTATCGTCGCGGAGTTGGGCGGGCTGACGTACTACAGCTGGGTGTTCTCGGCGTACATGTTGACGTCTACGGTGTGTGTCCCGATCTTTGGGAAGTTTTCGGATTTGTACGGTCGACGGCGCATGTACCAGTTGGGGTTGGCGCTGTTTGTGACCGGATCGGCCCTGTGCGGCTTTGCCTCCACCATGATGGAGCTCATCTTGTTCCGCGCGCTGCAGGGCGTGGGCGCGGCGGCGCTGATGCCCGTTGCCCTGACCATCATCGGCGACCTGTTCCCTCCGGACCAGCGCGGGAAGGTCCAGGGGCTGTTTGGCAGCGTGTTTGGGATCGCCAGCATCGCCGGGCCGGCGATCGGCGGGATCCTCACCGATCATTTCTCGTGGCCCTGGGTATTCTGGGTGAACCTTCCGTTGGGCGTGGCGGCGATGGTCGTGATCGCCTACGGGCTTCCGGAAACGAAGGGAGGCCGAAACCAGCCCGTCGACTATCTCGGCGCGGTGCTGCTGATGGGCGGGCTGTCGGCGCTCCTACTCGCGCTCGTGATGGGGGGGACTGAATGGCCGTGGGGCTCGGTCCAGATCGTTTCGCTGTTTGTGGCCAGCGCTGTCCTGTTGGCGTTCTTCGGGTATGTGGAGACGAAAGCCGCGGACCCGCTGCTGCCGCTTTCCCTGTTGGGCAACCGGGTGATTGGCGTTTCGTTGGCGCTCGGCTTTTTGGTTGGCGCGGCGATGTTCGGGGCCATCAGCTACATCCCGCTGTTTGTCCAGGGGGTCATCGGTGTGAGCGCCTCCCTGGCCGGATACGTGTTGACGCCGCTCATGCTGGCGACGATCGTCAGCAGCATCGTCTCCGGGCGCCTGGTGACCAAGGTCACCTACCGGGGGTTTGCCGTGTTCAGCTCGGTGGTCATCGCAGCCGGGTTTCTGCTGCTCGCCACCATGGGGGTTGAGACCCCCTTGTGGGTGGCGATGATGTATATGATCCTTGTCGGGTTGGGCATGGGGCCGTTGAACCCGGTGTTGACCATTGCTGTTCAGAACGCCACGGATGCCACCCAGCGCGGTTTGGCGACGTCGAGTTTGCAGCTCTTCCGCTCTGTCGGGGGTACGGTCGGGGTGACGGTGATGGGCGTCTTTCTCAACCACCAGCTGGAGGCGCAGCTACAGCGCCTCGCTTCCCACGTTCCGCCGGGAATGGCCGATCAGGTCGGACACGTTACCAGTCCGCAAGCGCTCCTTTCGCCTGAGGTGCGCGCGGCGCTACCGGTCGACCTGCTGAAGTTGCTGCAGGATGCCCTCGCGCACGCCTTGGATCGCGTGTTTCTGCTGTCGGCCCTGATCACGGCATTCGTGTTTGCCGTGGGCCTATTGTACGGTCGGGCGAAGGCCGTGGGACAGGCCGCGCTGCGGCGCCGTTAACGGGTTTCCTCCGCAGCGCTGTCCCCTTCGCGGATGGAAAGCCGGCGCACGAGGGACTCATCGGGCGTCACGTAGAGGGTTTTCTGCCGCTCGTAGATCACGAAGCCGGGCTTGGCGCCGGAAGGCTTGCGCACGTGGCGCACCTCCGTGTAGTCGACGGGCACCCGGCTTGAGTGGCGGGCCTTGCTGAAGTAGGCGGCCAGCACGGCCGCTTCCAGCAGTGTCGCCTCGCCGTAGCCGGTGCCGCGAATGATGACGTGGGCGCCGGGGATGTCCTTGGCGTGCAGCCACGTGTCCGTCGGTGCGGCCTGCCGGCGCAACCGCTCGTTCTGGCTGTTGTTTTTGCCGACGAGGATGGTGTACCCTTCTGTGGAGCGGAACATGGCCGGCCTGGATGCGATGGGTTGCGATTTGCGACGCACGCCCTTGTCCGGCTTCAGGTAGCCCTGCTCGATGAGTTCCTCGCGGATTTCCTCGGCGTCGGCCAGCGTGGCGTCTTCCAGTTGCTGGGCAACGGTTTCCAGGTAGCGCAGCTCCGCTTCCGTTTGCGCAAGTTGCGCGGCGGCCGCTTCTGCGGCCCCTTTTGCTTTGTTGTATTTTTTGAAGTAGGCCTGGGCGTTTTCGGCGGCACTCTTGGCGGGATCGAGGGGGATCGTCACCATCGGTAGGCCCTCTTCGTAGTAGTTGGGCAATTGGATTTCGCTGGCCCCCCGCGGGATCTGGTGCAGGTGGGCCGTGAGCAGCTCGCCGAAGAGGCGGAAGCGTTCGGCGTCGCGGGCTTCGGCCAACGCGTCAAGGAGGAGCTGCCGCTTGCGCTCGCCCTTTTTGATCTCGTTTTTCACCACGCGGGCCAGGTCCCCCAGACGCTGCCGGATCGCCTCCCGCTCGGTCCGCTCCCGAAAGACGTCGTCCAGCAGGCGGCTGATCGAGTCGTAAGTGATCGCCTCCCCGGCCATACAGGAGAGCGGAACAGCGGCGAAGGCGTCTTTTCCGGTTTCGGTGCGCACGCGCATGGGACGGTAGCGGTGGGCGCGGACGTCGTCCATGAGACGGGAAAAGGCTTCCCACAGCGCCTCCCGTGTCGGCAGCCCGGCGCGGTGGACGATTTCCCGTGCCAGTAGCGGGCCGATGCCGAGGAAACGGTTGACGAGCTGCTGGTCAAGCTTGCCGGCGTTGAAGTCGAGGGCGGCGAAAAAGGCATCGCGGCTCACTTCGAGCGGGTTGAGCTTGTCCTGCGCCGGTGGGGCGACGTAGGGGCGACCGGGCAGCACCACGCGATACTGGCTGATGGCCGGCGTCACGTGGCGGATGCCGTCGAGGATGGTGCCCGTGGCCGGGTCGATGAGGATGATGTTGCTGTGGCGGCCCATGATTTCCACCACCAGCCGGCGGATGGCCGGGTCGCCCAGCTCGTCGCGGGTCAGTACATCGAGGTGGACGATCCGCTCCAACGCCACCTGGGAGATGGCCTGGATGACGCCCCCTTCGAGGTGCTTGCGCAGAAGCATGCAGAACATGGGCGGTTCCGTCGGATTGGCAAAGGACTGTTCCGTCAGGTGCAGGCGCGGCGCGCTGGGGTTGGCCGACAAGAGGAGGCGCCGGGTGCCGCCGCGAGCGCGCACGGTGAGGACGAGGTCGAAGGGCGTGGGCTGGTGGATCTTGACGATGCGTCCGGTGGTGCAGGCGGCGTCCAGTTCGTGAACAAGGCTGCGAATGACGATGCCGTCGATGGACATGGCAAATCCTCCTTGTTGCCCCATAAACCGCGTCTGTTCCAGTATAGCATAAAGAGGAAGACAGAGCGGCGGCCTGCCGACGGACATTGCCTGGACAAGGAGGAGGGGAAAATGGGGGGCTTCTTCACCACCCTGCTCATGCTGCTGGCCGGAATGTGCCTCAGCGTGCAGGCGGCGATCAACGGCACGTTGGGCAAGAAAATCGGGGCCCTGGAGGGTGCGTTGGTCAACTTTTTTGTCGGCACCCTCGTTCTAATGCTGGCGGTTCTCTTCGCCGGGGGCGGGCAGCTGGGCGACGTGCTGCGGGTCCCGAAGTGGCAGCTTTTGGGTGGCCTCATCGGCGCCGTGTACGTGGCAGCGATGGTGTTTGCCGTGCCGCGGATCGGCGTGGGGGTCGCTGTGATGGCGGTGATCGTCGGCCAACTGGCAATGAGCATGGTCATCGACCACTTCGGCCTGCTTGGCTTGCGGCGGATTCCGTTTAACGGGTACCGGCTCGCCGGGGCCTTGCTCCTTGCGGTGGCCCTGTTTCTCATTTACCGAGGGAGCGGGCGGTAGGCACGGGGATCGGCACGCAGGCGTTTGACAGGCGGATTCGTTGCTCCCTATAATGGTGTTCGATCTTGGCGATGGGCAGGCGAAACGGGATGGACTTTCATAAAATGCACGGCTTGGGGAATGACTTTGTCGTTGTTGCGGCCGACCGCCTTCCCGCCGACCCTCGGGCCCTGGCCCAGGCCGTCTGTGATCGCCATTTCGGCGTCGGGGCCGACGGGCTGGTGTTTGTCCTGCCGTCCGAGCGGGCCGACGTGGCCATGCGCATTTTCAACGCCGACGGCAGCGAGGCAGAGCAATGCGGCAACGCCGTCCGCTGCGTGGGCAAGTTTGCCTTCGAGCAGGGGCTGGCCCGGGGAACGGAGCTGACCGTGGAAACGCGCGCCGGCGTGCAGCGGATCTGGCTGGATGTGGCGGAGGGGCGCGTGTCCGCGGTGAAGGTTGACATGGGCCCGCCGGTGCTGGAGGGGCGGAGGATTCCCATCGCCGTCGACCGCGCGCCGGTGGTGGATCACCCGGTGGTGGTGGAAGGGCGGACCTTTGCCGTGACCGCGGTGTCGATGGGCAATCCCCACGCCGTCATCTTCGTCGACGACGCCCCGGCCTTTCCCGTGAACGAGTGGGGCCCGAAGCTGGAGGCGCACCCGCTCTTTCCCCAGCGCACCAACGTGGAGTTTGTCTCGGTGCGCCGGCCGGACGAGGTGGACATGCGCGTGTGGGAGCGGGGTGTCGGTCCTACGCTGGCCTGCGGCACAGGGGCCTGCGCCACGGTGGTAGCGGGCGTGCTGACCGGTCGAACGACCCGGGCGGTGCGGGTGCACCTGGCCGGCGGGACATTGGACATTGAGTGGGATGAACGAACCGGTCACGTGTTCATGACCGGACCCGCCCAAACCGTTTTTACGGGCACGTGGATGGGAGAAAATGGTATGAACGCAATTCGCCGTTAAGTTTGACTACGACCGTGTTTTCTCGCTCTTTCTCACGATTGCACGCTTCTCCTTGTGCTTCGCGCCCGTTTTGTCTACAATAAGGACGTGGAAGGGATGACCATGATCCGCAGCATGACGGGATACGGGCGCGGTCAAGGGCGCGCCGAGGGTTTTGCCTTTTCCGTTGAAATCCGCACAGTCAACCATCGATTTTGCGAGATCGCCGTGCGCATGCCCCGCGAGTTCCTTTTTGCCGAAGAGGCGATCAAGCGCGCCGTGCAGCGCCATGTGGCGCGCGGCCGTGTCGATGTCTATGTTTCCGTGACGACGGACGGGACGGTTCCGCGCACCGTGTCGGTGGACTGGGGCCTCTTGCACGGTTTCCGTGCCGCCATCGACGCCGTGCGGGACGCCTTGGGGCTTGAGGAGCGGTTGACGCTGCGCGACGTGCTGGCGCTGTCCGACGTGTTCGTCATCGGGGAGAGCGCCCTCGACGGCGAGCGCGTGCTTCCGGCGCTGTTGGCGGCGGTGGATGAGGCCGCGCGCGCCGTGCGGGCAATGCGCGAAGCGGAAGGGGCGCAGCTGGCCGCAGACCTGGAGCGGCGCGTGGCCCGCGTGGAATCGCGGATCGACGCCATTGCGGCGCGGGCGCCGGAAGCGATTGCGAACTACCGCCATCGCTTGGAAAACCGCGTGCGCGAGTTGCTGGCCGATGCTGCAGTGGACGAGGGACGGCTCCTGACCGAAGTGGCCCTCTTTGCGGAACGGACCAACGTGGAAGAGGAGATCACCCGTCTCCGTAGCCACTGCCGGCAGTTTCGCGAGTTGATGAGACGGGACGAGCCGATCGGGCGTCAGCTCGATTTTCTCGTGCAGGAGATGAACCGCGAGATCAACACCATCGGCGCCAAGGCCAACGACTTGGCAATCAGCCAGCTCGTGGTGGACACGAAAAGCGAGCTGGAGAAGATCCGCGAACAGGTACAGAACATCGAGTAAGCGGACGGGGGATTTAGGATGGGCATTCGTTTGGTCAACATCGGATTTGGGAACATCGTTAACGCCAACCGCATCGTCTCGATTGTCAGTCCGGAGTCGGCACCCATCAAGCGCATCATCCAGGAGGCGCGCGACAAGGGGATGCTGATTGACGCCACCTACGGTCGCCGCACCCGGGCGGTGATTATTACCGACAGCGAACATGTGATCCTGTCGGCGGTGCAGCCCGAAACCGTTGCCCAGCGCCTCCTCGGAGGGCAGCAGAACAAGGACGAGGAGGGGGTTGAGTGAACCGCTGACAGAAACGAGGTTGCGAGCGAAGGAACCCGACGGAGAAGGAGAGCGCGACATGAACGCGGAGAAAGGTTTGCTCATTGTCTTGTCTGGCCCTTCGGGCGTTGGCAAGGGAACCGTGTGTGCGGCACTGCGGAAGCTTTGCCCGGATCTCGTCTATTCCGTGTCGGCTACCACTCGCCCGCCCCGCCCCGGGGAACAGGAGGGGGTCAACTATTTTTTTAAGACGAGGGAAGAGTTTGAGCGCATGATCGAGCAGGGTGAGCTGCTCGAGTGGGCGGAGTACGTCGGCAACTATTATGGCACGCCGCGCCGCTTTGTCGAAGAGATGTTGGCGCAAGGAAAGGACGTGCTCCTGGAAATCGAGGTCCAGGGCGCCATGCAGGTGAAACGCCAGTTTCCCGACGGCGTGTTCATTTTCCTGGTGCCGCCGTCGATGGAGGAGTTGCGGCGACGCATCCACGGTCGCGGAACGGAAGGAAGCGGGGCCATCACCGAGCGTTTGGAGACGGCGCGCGCCGAGCTGGCCATGATGGCCGAATACGACTACGTGGTCGTCAACGACAGCGTCGAGCATGCCTGCGAGCGCATTCGGGCCATCGTGACGGCGGAACATTGCCGCCGTGACCGCTTGATGCCACTCTACCAGAAGTTGCTTGCGGAGGGGAACTAGCCGTGCTGTACCCGTCGATTGACAAGCTCATGGAGCGGATCAACAGCAAGTACACGCTGGTGACGGTTGCGGCCAAGCGGGCACGCCAGCTGAAGGAGCGGGAAAAGCCGCTCGTGGAAGAGCCGTATTCGGCGAAACCGGTGGGCGTGGCCCTCGAGGAAATTGAGGCTGGCCGCGTCACCGTCGCCGATGACACCAACGGCGCGTGACAACCTGGTTGGGCAGGTTGTCTTTTTTTGCAAAAGGAGCGGGATACGGTGAAGGGAAAGACGATCCTTCTTGGGGTGACGGGGGGCATTGCGGCGTACAAAGCGGCGGCCCTCACCAGCCGCCTCGTGCAGCGGGGGGCCGACGTCCACGTTGTATTGACAGAAGCGGCCTCGCGCTTTGTCACGCCGCTCACCTTTCAGGCCCTGTCGCGCAACGCGGTGCACACCGACGTTCTGGACGAAAAAGACCCGCATGTCATTGCCCACATCGACCTGGCTGACCGCGCGGACCTCGTCATCGTCGCTCCGGCGACGGCCAATTTTTTGGCCAAGGCGGCCTGCGGGCTGGCCAACGATATGCTGACGGCCGTCCTCTTGGCCACGCGCGCTCCGGTTCTCATTGCCCCGTCGATGAACGTGAACATGTACCATCATCCGGCGGTGCAGGCCAATCTCGCGCGCCTGCGCGCATGGGGGTGGCACATGGTGGAGCCGGGCGATGGGTATTTGGCCTGTGGCTGGACGGGCAAGGGACGCATGGCCGAGCCGGAGGCGATTGTCGCTGCGGCCGAGGCGATCCTGTCGCGCCAGCGCGACCTGGCCGGCCTGCGCATTCTCGTGACGGCGGGAGCGACGCAGGAATCCCTCGACCCGGTGCGGTACCTTACCAACCGTTCGACGGGCAAGATGGGGTACGCCATTGCCGAGGAGGCGGCCCGTCGAGGCGCCGAGGTGGTCCTCGTTACCGGGCCGGTGGCACTGGAGCCGCCCGCGGGCGTGCAGGTGGTGCGCGTGACCACGGCCCAGGAGATGTATGAGGCCGTGCTAGACGCGTATCCGCAGGTCGACGTGGTGATCAAGGCGGCAGCCGTGGCCGACTACCGCCCGAGGACGGTCCACGCGCAGAAATTGAAAAAGGGCGCCGAGACCCTCGTGCTGGAGCTGGAGCGCACGCCGGACATCCTCCAGGCCCTTGGGGAGCGGAAGGCCCACCAGTTTCTCGTGGGGTTTGCCGCCGAGACGGATCGCGTAGCCGAGTATGCCCGGGAGAAGCTGCGGCGCAAAAACCTCGACATGGTCGTGGCCAACGACGTGACGCAGGAGGGAGCCGGCTTCGGGACGGACACGAACATCGTGACCATTTTCGAACGGGATGGAAGGGTCACCGAACTGCCCAAGCTCCCCAAACGCGAGGTGGCCGCACGGCTGCTCACCCTCATCGCCCAGCGCGTGCGGCGCAGCTCATGATCGCCCGTGTCGTCGTCGATGTGCCCGTAGCGGCGGTGGATCGTCCGTTCGACTATACCGTTCCGCCGGCGCTCCATCCCCTGGTGCGCGTCGGCACCCGCGTACTGGTTCCTTTTGGTCCGCGACAGGTAACGGGGATTGTCGTCGATGTGGACGAGGGGCCTGGGGAGCCGGACGGGGTCGGCAAGAGGCTGAAAGCCCTTTCTGCCGTACTGGATCCCGAGCCGCCGCTGACAGAAGAGCTAGTGGCCCTGGGGGAATGGATGGCCGACACCTACCTGTGCCCGCGGAGTGCCGCCTACCAGGCGATGCTTCCGACGGCGCTAAAAGCGCGTGCCGAAAAGCGCCTCCGCCTGCGCGGGGAGCCGCCGCCGCTTCTGGCACCATCGGCTGAGGAAGCGGCCTTCGTGGAGGCCCTCCGACGCAGGGGAGACCTTTCCTTCGATGAGGCCGTGAAGCGCTTTCCCGGCGCGGCCGGCCTCGTGCGGCGGTGGGTGGAGGACGGCATTCTCGACGTGTTCTACACCGCCGTCGACCGCGCGGGTGCGAAGACGGTGACGCGCGTCGTGCCGGCCGTGGACCCAGAGGTGCTCCGACAGGCGCGCGACGCCCTCAATCCGCGGGCGGTGCGCCAGCGCGCCGTACTCGACGCCCTCCTGGCTTCCCCCCACCCGCCGACGCTGGCCGATCTGCTCGCCGCCACGGGAGCGCCGCGCAGTGCGGTGACGACCCTGGCGGAAAGGGGGCTGCTGCGCCTGGTGAAAACAGAGGTCTACCGCGATCCCTACGCGGCGGCGTCATTTGCCCCCTCTCCGCCGCCTCCCCTCACGGCGGAGCAAGAGGCGGCCGTCGGGCGCATCGCCGAAGCCCTGGCCTCCGGACAGCCGCACACGCTGCTCGTGCACGGCGTGACGGGCAGCGGCAAGACGGAAGTCTATCTCCAGGCCATCGCGCGTACGCTGGAAAGCGGGCGGCAGGCCATCGTCCTCGTGCCGGAGATCGCCCTCACCCCGCAGGTGGTGGAGCGCTTCAAGGGGCGCTTCGGCGCGCGGGTGGCCGTGTTGCACAGCCGCCTATCCGTCGGCGAGCGCTACGACGAGTGGCGCAAGATTCGCCGCGGGGAAGTGGACGTGGCCGTGGGGGCCCGCTCGGCCGTGTTTGCCCCCTTTACGCGGTTGGGCCTTCTCGTCATCGATGAAGAGCACGAGACGAGCTACAAGCAGGAAGAACACCCCAAGTACCACGCCCGCGCGGTGGCCCAGTGGCGGGCCGAGCACCACGGCGCCGTCCTCGTGCTGGGGAGTGCCACGCCGTCGCTGGAAAGCTACGCCGCCAGCCGGAGCGGCCGCATCGAGCGCATTGTGCTGACCCAGCGCCCCGGCGGCGGCCGGCTGCCGGCGGTGACGGTGGTGGACATGCGCGAGGAGTTGCGCGCGGGCAACCGCTCCATGTTTAGCCGCGCGCTGCGGGCGGCGATCGAGCGGCGACTGGCCGCCGGGGAGCAGGTGGTGCTCTTTTTGAACCGCCGCGGGTACGCCACCTTTGTCCTCTGCCGTGCCTGCGGGTACGTGGCCCAGTGCCCGCACTGCGACCTGGCCCTTACCTACCATTTGGCCAATCAAACGCTGCGCTGCCACACCTGTGGCCACGCCGAACCGGAGCCGCAACGCTGTCCGAGCTGCGGAAGCCCCCACGTGCGCTACTTTGGCGTGGGGACGCAGCGCGTTGAGGAGGCGCTCGCCCGCACCTTTCCCGGCATCCGCGTCATCCGCATGGATGTCGACACCACGCGGGCCAAGGGGGCCCACGAGGCGCTCCTGGGCCGCTTTCGGCGCGGCGAGGCCGACGTGCTTTTGGGCACGCAGATGATCGCCAAGGGGCTCGATTTTCCCAATGTGACGCTTGTGGGCGTCATTACCGCCGATACCCTGCTGCGTCTGCCCGACTTCCGCGCCGCGGAGCGGACGTTCCAGCTGCTGACCCAAGTGGCCGGGCGGGCCGGGCGGGGCGGGCGGCCGGGCGAGGTGATCGTGCAAACCTATGCCCCGGACCACTACAGCATCCAACTGGCCCAGCGCCACGATTACGTCGCCTTTGCCGAACGGGAGCTGGCGGTGCGGCGCAAGGGGGAGTACCCGCCCTTTTCCCGGTTGATCCTGCTCACCCTGGTCGGGCGAGATGTCCGGGTGGTGCACAGAGCGGCCGGAGAGGTGGCCGCACGCCTTCGCCGGGCCGTGGGCGACGCGGCCCAGGTCTTGGGACCGAGCCCGTCGCCGGTGCTGCGCGTCAACGATAGCTACCGGTTCCAGTGCATGCTAAAATATAAGAATGAGTCTCTGGTAAAGCCAGCCGTCAAAGCGGTGCTGGCGGAAGTGGAGCGCGCGCTGCTTGCGCAGGGCGTCGGGATGTCGGTGGACGTTGACCCGTACGTCCTGTGGTGACGGGCGCGTGAGGGGAGGACTGTGCATGGCTATTCGCATGATCGTGAAGCATCCCGATCCGCTGCTTCGCCAGGTGTCCAAACCGGTCACCAAAATTACCCCCAACGTGCTCAAGCTCCTGGACGACATGGCGGAGACGATGTACGACGCGGACGGGGTAGGGCTGGCCGCCCCCCAAGTGGGCGTGCTCAAGCGCATCATCGTCGTCGACGTGGGCGATGGACTCATCGAACTGATCAATCCGGAAATCGTGGAGACCCGCGGTGAACAGGTGGGGCCGGAAGGGTGTCTCAGCATTCCCGGCCTGTACGGTGAGGTGCGGCGGGCGAAGTACTGCAAGGTGAAGGGCCTCAACCGTCACGGTCAGGAGATCGTCGTGGAAGGGGAAGATCTCTTGGCCCGCGCCCTCCAGCACGAGGTCGACCACCTCAACGGCCGGCTGTTCATCGACATCGCCGAGCGGCTGTACGACAAGGACGAGCTCGCCGAGCGGGACGGCGATACGGCCGACGAGGAGGCGTGAGCCGTGGGCGCGCGCATCGTGTTCATGGGCACACCCGACTTTGCCGTGCCCAGCCTCGAGGGCCTCTTGGCCGCCGGCTACGATGTGGTGGCGGTGGTGACACAGCCCGACCGGCCGAAGGGGCGCAAGCAGATCCTCACGCCGCCGCCGGTGAAGGTGCGGGCGCAGGCGGCAGGCATCCCTGTCTTGCAACCGCAAAAGCTGCGCGATCCGTCCGCCCTCGACGCGGTGCTCGCCTTTCGGCCTGACGTGGTGGTGACAGCAGCCTACGGGCAGATCCTGCCCAAGGCGCTCCTCGAGGCACCCCCGTGGGGCTGCCTGAACGTGCACGCTTCGCTTCTCCCCAAGTACCGCGGCGGGGCGCCGATCCACCGCGCCATCTTGAACGGGGAGACGGAGACGGGCGTGACGATCATGACCATGGTGGAGGCCCTCGACGCCGGCGACATCCTCAGTCAGGTGCGCGTGCCGATCGAGCGCACCGACACGGCCGGCACGCTGCATGACAAGTTGGCCCGCGCGGGGGCCGAGCTGCTCGTGGATACGCTGCCCCGGTGGCTGCGCGGGGAGATCCAGCCAATACCCCAGGACCACGCCCAGGCCACCTACGCCCCCAACCTGACGCGGGATGACGAGCGCATCGACTGGACGGCGTCGGCGGAAGGGGTGTACAACCGCGTGCGCGGGCTCCATCCGCACCCGGGGGCGTACACAACGGTGGCCGGCCAGGTGCTGAAGGTGTGGTGGGGCACGCCCCGGCCCGGTCGCGCCGAGGCGCCGCCGGGGACGGTGGTGGCCGTGGAGGAGCGGGCGGTGGTCGTGGCCACGGGGGACGGTCTCTTTGCCCTGGAAGAAGTGCAGCCGGCCGGTAAGACGCGCATGGCGGTGGAACACTATTTGCGCGGGGCCGGCCGCGGCGTGCTCATGGTCGGTACACGGCTGGGCGCCGAAACAGAATGAGCATTGCCGACCGTACGCCCTGCGTCTGTGCGCCCGGACGCCTGAGATCGACCACGAGATAAGGGACGATGGATGTCATGCAAACGAACCGGCGAGTTCTCACCGCCCGCGAAGCGGCGCTGGACGCCCTTGTGGCTGTGGAAGCCCAGGGGGCCTACAGCAATCTGGCCCTTCACCGCGTGCTTCCGCGGACATCTCCGCGCGACAAGGCGCTGGTCACCGAGCTGGTGTACGGCACGCTCAAGCGGCAAAACACCCTGGACTGGTTCCTCGCCCGGCTGCTCACGCGGCCGCTGGCCGAACTGGCCCTGTGGGTGAAGGTTCTGCTGCGCCTCAGCTTGTATCAGCTGTACTACCTGACCCGCGTCCCCAGCCATGCGGTGGTGTACGAGGCGGTGGAGATCGCCAAGCGGCGCGGGCACAAGGGGATTGCCGCCCTGGTCAACGGCGTGCTGCGCCGCGCGGTGCGTGAAGGAAAGCAGCCGCTTGTTTCACCGGATTTGCCCGCGCTGGCGCGAAAAGCCCTCGAACTGTCTCACCCGGAGGCGCTGATTGCCCGCTGGGAGGACGTGTACGGGCCGGAGGAAACCCGGGCCATGTGCGAGGCGAACAATGCTCCGGCGCCGGTGGCCGTCCGTGTCAATCCCTTGAAGGGCTCGCGTGAGGAGGTGGCTGCACATCTGGCTGCTGAGGGCTGGGCATCGGTTCCGTCGCCCCTCGCGCCGGACGGCTTGCGCATCACCGGTGGACCGGACAACATTGTCCGCTCCGTGAGCTACCGCGCGGGGTATGTGACGGTGCAGGACGAGAGCTCGATGCTGGCGGCCCGCCTCCTTGACCCCTTGCCGGGGGCGCGCGTCCTCGACCTGTGCGCCGCGCCCGGTGGGAAGGCGACGCACCTGGCCGAGCGCATGGGCAACCGGGGCGAAGTGGTGGCCGTCGATGACCACGCCCACAAGATCCCGCTCATCGCCGAGAACGCGGCGCGTCTGGGGCTGACCATCGTGCGCCCGGTGTGCGCCGACGGACGCGAAGCGGGAGAGCGCTGGCCCGAGGCCTTCGACGCCGTGCTGCTCGACGCCCCGTGCAGCGGCTATGGCGTCATCCGCCGTCGTCCCGAAATCAAGTGGCGCAAGACGGACGTCGATGTCGAGGCCCTCGTGCCCCTCCAGCGCGAGCTGCTGGAAGCCGCCGCACGGGCGCTCAAGCCGGGCGGCGTCCTCGTCTACAGCACATGTACCGTTGAGCCGCGCGAAAACGGCGAGCAGATCCGCGCGTTCCTCGCCGACCACCCCGAGATGGAACCGGATCCTTCGGGGGTGGCCGCGCGCCTGGCCGCTGTGGCTGACCGGGTTGACCCCGAGACTGGCAGCGTGCAACTCCTGCCCCACCATTTCGGCAGCGACGGATTCTTTTTGGCCCGCTTGCGAAAACGAGGTGAACGGCGTTGAACCCCCTGATGTACGACTTTCCGTATGATGCGTTGCGCCAGCGCTTGGTGGACATGGGCGAACCGGCTTTCCGCGCCACGCAGCTCTACCAGTGGCTCTATGGCCACCGTGTCACGTCCTTCGAGGCCATGACCAACTTGCCGAAGGCGCTGCGCAGGAAACTGGCCGAGGCCTTCGATCTGGCAGCGTTGCGCGAAGTGACGCGCCAGGTGTCGAAGGACGGGACGGTGAAGTTCCTCTTCGGCCTGCGTGACGGAAACGCCATCGAGACGGTGATCATGCGCCACCGCTACGGCAACAGCGTGTGCGTGACAACGCAGGTAGGATGCCGTATCGGCTGTACGTTCTGCGCGTCAACCATCGGGGGGAAGGTGCGCGATCTCACGGCGGGGGAAATTGTGGCCCAGGTGGTGGAGGCGCAGCGTTTTCTCGACCGCGAAGGGGAGCGGGCCAGCCACGTCGTCGTGATGGGCATCGGCGAGCCCTTCGAAAACTACGAGGCGCTCATGGCCTTTTTATCCATCATCAATCACGACAAGGGGTTGAACATCGGCCAGCGGCACATCACCGTGTCCACGAGCGGAATCGTGCCCCGCATCTACGATTTCGCCGACGCCAAGCTGCAGGTCAAGCTGGCCGTTTCCCTGCACGCGCCGAACGACGAGCTTCGTTCCCGCATCATGCCGATCAACCGCCGCTATCCCCTGTCGGAACTGATGGAGGCGTGCCGCTACTACGTCGATACGACAGGGCGGCGCATTACCTTTGAGTATGCCCTCCTCGGCGGCGTGAATGACCGGCCGGAGCACGCCGAGGAACTGGCCCGGCTGGTGGGCGACCTGCTTTGCCATGTCAACTTGATCCCGGTCAACTACGTCCCGGAGCGCAGGTACGTCCGCACCCCGCGCGACGAGATCTTCCGCTTCCAGCACATCCTGCAGCGCCACGGGATCCCGACAACCGTTCGCCGCGAGCACGGCAGTGACATCGCCGCGGCGTGCGGTCAGTTGCGCGCCCAGCACAACCGGCAGAAACGGCGCGAGACCTTGGTGGAACGGGCGAGGTGACAAGGGGTGATCGACGCCGCGTGGAAGAGCGACATCGGCCAAGTTCGCCGCGTCAACGAAGACCGTGCGGCCTTGGTCGTGGACGAAGGGGGAACGGTGTTGGCGGTGGTGGCGGACGGCATGGGCGGGCATCAGGCGGGTGAGGTGGCCAGCCAGATCGCCGTCGAGACGGTGGTGCGCGAGATGCGTGCATTGCTAAGCGCCTCCCTGGATGAACTCGGGGAGGCGTTGCGCGAAGCGGTGCTGCGCGCCAACGACGCCGTGTTCGCCCATGCGCGAGCCCACCCGGCGTGTGAGGGCATGGGCACGACGGTTGTGGCGGCCATCGCCCGGGTCGAAGGCGGCGTGGTGGCCCATGTCGGCGACAGCCGGGCCTACCAGTTGACTGGTGGTCGCATGGTCTGCCTGACGGAGGACCACTCGCTGGTTAACGAACTGGTCAAGCACGGCCACCTGTCTCCCGAGGAGGCGGAGCATCACCCCCAGCGCCATGTGCTCACCCAGGCGTTGGGCACGGATTCGGGGGTGCGCGTGGACGTGGCGCGCTTCACCTGGCAAGGGGGCGATGCCCTCCTGCTCTGTTCCGACGGCCTCTCCTCGCTGGTGGCCGAAGACGATCTCTCGGCCATTCTGGCTTCCGCGGCGACGGCTTCCGAAGCCGTCGACCGCCTCGTGTCACGGGCCAACGAAGCGGGGGGAGACGACAACATCACGGTCGTGGTGTTGCGCAACAAGGGGGAGAATCGAGGTGAGGCGCGATGATCGGCAAGTGCTTGGGCGGGCGGTACGAGATTCTCTCCCGCTTGGGCGGCGGGGGGATGGCCGTCGTTTATCGGGCCAAAGACCATTTGCTCGGCCGCATCGTGGCCATCAAGGTGCTGCGGGAGCAGGACGACCAGGATGACGACTTCGTCAGCCGCTTTCATCGCGAGGCACGGGCGGTGGCCAGCCTGAGCCACCCCAACGTGGTCAACATTTACGATGTCGGCCAGGACGGCGACATTCACTACCTCGTGATGGAATGTGTGCACGGCGAAACGCTGAAGGAATACATCCAGCGCCGCGGTCCCCTTCCGCCCGAGGAGGTCGTGGCTATCGGTGTGCAGATCTTGTCGGCCCTGGTCCACGCGCACGAAAGCGGTATCGTTCACCGTGACATCAAGCCGCAAAACATCCTTATCGGCAAGTACGGAGAGGTGAAGGTGACTGACTTCGGCATCGCCCGGGCCAAGACGGCCAACACGATCACCCATACCGGGTCGATGATCGGGTCTGTCCACTACCTGTCGCCCGAGCAGGCCCGCGGCGGCATCGCGGATGAAAAGTCCGACCTGTATTCCGTTGGGGTTGTCTTGTATGAGATGTTGACGGGTCAGGTGCCCTTCACCGGGGACTCGCCGATCAGCGTGGCGCTCAAACACCTGCAGGCCGATTTTGTGCCCCCGCGTCGCCTCCGTCCCGAGATCCCGCAGAGCCTGGAGAATGTTGTTCGGCGGGCCCTGGCCAAGGATCCGCGCCACCGGTACGCGTCGGCCGAGGCGATGCTCGAGGACCTGAAGACGGCCTTGTCGCCGGAGCGGCAGAACGAGCCGGTGTGGGAACCGCCGATCGACGAAGAGGACCTGGAGAAAACGAAGGTGCTTCCCGCCGTAGGGGTCGCCGCGGAGGAGGAACCGCGGCCATCGGATGGAACGGCGGGCGAACCGGGGGAACGGGCGGAAAAATCGAAACCGGCGGCAAGCGGCGAGGCGGCAGGGAAGGCCCGAGGACAGCGGCGGGTTGTGCGCCTCCTGGGCTGGGCGTTGGCCGTTTCGCTTGGATTGGTGTTTGGGCTGCTCGGCTTCAACTACGCGATGGGCCTCTTGATCGTGCCCGACGTGACGGTTCCGCGTGTCGAGGGCATGCACGTGGACCTGGCCAAAAAGAAATTGGAAGAGGCCGGTCTTGTCGCCGACGTGGTCTCGCGTCACAGCAACGAAGTGGAGCGGAACCTGGTGATCCGCCAGGAACCGTCGGCCGGCATGGTGGTGAAAAAGGGGCGTACTGTCACCCTCTACGTCAGCCAGGGCCCCGAGAAAGTGGAGATGCCGGACGTGCGCGGGCTTCCGCGCAGCCAGGCCGAACAACTCCTTTCCGCGTTTTTGAGCCGGACGGTTGACGAAGAATACAGCGATGAGGCGCCGCCGGGCCACGTCATTCGCCAGGAACCGGCCCCGGGGGACCGGGTGGTCCCGCAAGAGACCCGCGTACACCTTGTCGTGAGCAAAGGGCGGGAGACGGTCACCATGCCGTCTCTCGCCGGGCTCAGCTTGGCCCAAGCGGAGGACACCCTGCGGAAACACGGGCTCAAGTTGGGCAGCGTGCGGGAAGAGCGCAGCTATTGGCCAAAGGGGACGGTGTTCCGCCAGTACCCGTACAATGCCGGGGACAACGTCCAGCCCGGGGCCTCGGTAGACGTGTGGGTGAGCGGCGGGCTTAAGGACGGTGCTGTGGAAGTGGTGGAAGAGGTACTCGTGTTGCCCCAGGATGGACCGGTCGACGTCACCATCAAAGTACAGGATGCCCGCGGCGTCCCGCTCACCGTGGCGAGTCGTACCGTGTCACGCCCGCAAACCATCGAGGTGCCGCTGATCCTCTCGCCCGATGCGGACGGCGTGATCCAGGTGTACCAGAATGGCAAGCTGGTCCGGCGCCAGACGGTCCGGTACCGTGACGTGGTAGAGAACGGCGGAACCTGAAGCCAAAACGATCGTCGAGGCAGGTGATGCGATGGCAACGGGTCGAATCATCAAGGCCATTGGCGGATTCTATTCTGTAGATGACGGTTCCAAGGTGTGGCAGTGCCGGGCGCGGGGGGTGTTTCGCAAAAAGGGGATCACCCCCCTTGTTGGTGACTGGGTCGAATTTGAGCCCGTTGGTACGGACGAGGGTGTGGTAACGGAAGTGGCCCCGCGCCAGAATTCCCTTGTCCGTCCGCCCATTGCCAACGTGGAACAGGCGGTGCTCGTCTTTTCCCTTCGCGAGCCGGACTTTAGCACGCTGCTCGCCGACAAGTTCCTCGTACACGTAGAACAGGCGGGGCTCGAGGCCCTCATCGTCCTGACCAAGGCCGACTTGGTCGACGACGAGGAGGAAATCGACGCGGTGCGGCGCCTCTATGAGACGCCCGGCTATCCCGTGGTGGCCACGAGCACCGTCACCGGCCGGGGTCTCGAGGAGGTGGCCGCACGTCTCAAGGACCGCGTCAGCGTGCTTGCTGGACAGTCGGGTGCCGGGAAATCGAGCTTGCTCAACGCCCTCGTGCCGGAGCTCAAGTTGCCCACGGGGGCCATCAGCAAAAAGCTTGGCCGCGGGCGGCACACCACCCGCCACGTAGAGCTAATCCGTCTACCGGACGGCGGTTTCGTGGCCGACACGCCGGGGTTCAGCCAGCTCGATTTTGGGGACATTGCGTCAACAGAGCTGGCCGCCTGTTTTCCGGAGATCCGCCGCGCGGCGGAAGGCTGCCGGTTTCGCGGATGCCTGCACGTGCGGGAGCCGGACTGTGCGGTGCGCGCCGCGGCGGACACCGGGGCGATTCCCCCGTCCCGCTATCGCCACTACTTGGCCTTTTTGACCGAGATACGTGAAAGGGAAGCGCGGAGGTACTGAGGATGATTCGTGTTGCTCCGTCAATCTTGTCGGCGGACTTTGCCCGTCTGGCCGAAGAAGTGAATGCCGTCGAGGCAGGCGGGGCCGATTGGATCCATGTGGACGTGATGGACGGCCATTTTGTCCCTAACCTGACAATCGGCCCGATGATCGTCGAGGCGCTGCGCCCCCATACGACGTTACCCCTCGATGTGCACCTCATGATCGAAGAACCGGAACGGTACATTGCCGCCTTCGCCCGTGCGGGAGCCGACATCATCACCGTGCACCAGGAAGCGTGTATCCACCTGCACCGCGTCGTGCACCAGATCAAGGAGGCCGGCGCCAAGGCGGGCGTGGCGATTAACCCCGCGACGCCGCCTGAGATGCTGACCGCCATCCTTGATGATGTGGACCTGGTCTTGCTCATGACCGTCAACCCTGGCTTTGGGGGACAAGCCTTCATTCCCGGCGTGCTGACGAAGATCCGCACCGTCCGCCGCTGGCTCGACGAGCGTGGCCTTTCCCACGTGCACCTCGAGGTGGACGGCGGCATCAACGCACAAACGGCGTCGCAGGTGGCCGAAGCCGGCGCCGACGTGCTGGTTGCCGGATCGGCTGTGTTCGGGGCTGCCGATCGCCGCGCAGCCATCGCCGCGATCCGCGCCGCAGCACAGCACGGCTTCTCCCTTCGCTCCCCTTCCTGAGTGTGGCACACATTTCTCGGCACCGGCTGAATATACTTTTACTAACGTGAAGGTGCCGTCATCACGGAGGGGATGAAGGAGGGGTAGGTGTGCGGTTTTATACCATCAAACTCCCGCGGTTTTTGGGCGGACTGGTAAAGGTGATGTTGGGTCTTCTAGGAAAAAAATAATGGACGGCACAAAAAAAGCCCCCCACCAGAACCTCCCGCGTGCAGGCCGGTACTGCTGCGATCAGGTCTGCACGCGTTGTTGTCGGAGGGATCTGGTGGGGGGAGGGTTTTTATGCCGTGCGGATTACGGACGCGGAACGCGAATGTAGAAATAGAGGTCTTGTCCGCGTTTTTCGGGTTCGCGCATTAGCTCGTACCCGTGTTTGACCACCTCTTCGGGTACGCTGCGGAAGGATTGCGGACAGTCTGCGATCACCAGCAACACTTCTCCGGGTTTCATCTGATTCAGCGCATCCAGCGCATACACGACCGGATAGGGTCACGGTTCGCCGCGGATATCGAGGAGATAATCCGCTTTCCACTCCTCGGCCATCTGGCTCCCCCCTTCCTCATTGAACGGTCGTCTTCTGCGGGATGAGGCGCGGTTCTGCCGCTTTCAGCCCCCGGCCGAACCGGTAATGCTTCTCCCACCACGACGCGATGAGGAACCAGCAAAGCAGCATGGCCAGGGTGCCGAATAGCGCGCCCCAGGGCCCCCAAGTCTCGAGCAAGTTGATGGGCTTCCAGCCCTCCGTAAGCGCATGGTAGAGGCCGAGATGGTCCCAGGCGTAGGCCAGCAGGGTTGCGCCTGTGATGTTGCCCACGCCGACCACCCAGAACAGGACCTGCCCTTCCATGGCGCGGTACATCCAACCGGTTTCGCAGCCGCCGGCAAGGACGATGCCCAGCCCGAACAGGAGACCGCCCAGCGCGGTGCTGGGAGCGGCCACCTTGATGACCGGCGGCATGCCGGACTGAATCAACCAGAAGGTGAGCACGACGGAAATCATCATGCCGACCGCCAACGCTTTGGTCATGACGGCACGGCCGCTGACCCAGAGATCGCGGAAGGCAGAGGTGAAGCAGATTTGTCCCCGCTCAATCAGGATGCCGAATCCGGCACCGAACAAGGCAGCCGCGGCGAGCAGGGGCTTGCCGGCAATCAGGTAGTGGACCACGATGGCGACAAAAATAACCAGCACCAGCAGGCCCAGGAGCGGCTGCACCTTCCGGCGGGACGTTGTTGCTGCGGCCGGTATCGGTTTGCCCGCCACACGCGTCAGATTCGGCTTGCCTCGCCACCAGGGGGTTTGCACGATTTTGACGCCAAGGTAGGTACCGGCGGCGGTGGTGATCATGAAGATCCAGGAGTGGAAGGAGAATTGCGGGACGCCGGTGAAAAAGGCCGCGAGGTTGCACCCCAGAGCCATGCGGGCCCCGAACCCCGCGATAACGCCCCCGATGAACCCCTGCAGCAGGCGGCGCTTTTGCTGGGGCACCCGGAGCTTGAAGTGGTTGCCCAGGAGCACCGTGATCAGCGCGCCGAACAGCATGCCGAAGACGATCCAGCCGTCGGTCCGCGTCAACGGCGTTCCGTCCATGTGGATCATCTGAAAATACGCCCACTGGGAGACGTCGACCCCCATGGCCTGCAGCAGGTGACCGCCGAAACGCGTAAACTCACCGGTCACTGCCCAGACGGTGCCGGTCACGCCGAAATACAGGGCGCTGAGCACACCTGCCAGACCGACGGCCACGTACGGGTTCCAGTAGTTATCCAATAGTTTGGTGTAGAGGCGTTGCACCGTCGTTCCCCCTTCACGCATCGCACCCGTTGGTTGTGCGCTTCCTCCGCGGATGCGTTGCTTGCCGACGAGCAATAGACGAGCAATATAAGAACGCGCGTCTGGACGAGGCTCAGACGCGCTGCACTTTGCCGGATTTCAGCGCCTTGACGCTGACCCATACGCGTTTCGGCTTGCCGTTCACCAGAATGCGCACCTTTTGCAGGTTCGGCATCCAGCGACGCTTGGACTTCTTATTCGAGTGGCTCACTTTATGTCCGGTGGACGGACGCTTTCCCGTCACATAGCAAACGCGTGCCATGTCGCCACCTCCTCCGTTCAGGGTCGATGCGGTGAGGCAGAAAAACACTGTGTCAATCTTACCACAGCAACGGAAGAGATGCAAGGCGCGCAGAACGCGCGTGCGTGTCAACTTTCAGTAGGTGCCCCGACACAAAAATTTGAGTGATCGGTTTACACCCTTCTTGGAATCGCCCGCACAAGCTCACGAAGCACATACTTTACCCAAGGCGCACCGGATCCAGGCCCGTTAAGGGCCGGAATCCTTGCGCGCAGCCATCCCTCTATGTCTGCTCTCCAACTCTTTTCCCTTTCCTCCGCCGCTCCTTTGCCAAACACATGGCTCATTCTTTCCGGTTGGGCTGTCCACTTGGTTTTCACCACTTCAGCCAGTTCCCCATTTGCCCGCGACGCCAAAAGCCGCGCCAACCGGCCGGCCCCCTCGACGCTCCAACGCGCTCCATGACGCTTCATCCGCCGTGCAATGTGATGAAACACTTGTCCCTCAATCGCCCCTAATCGCACGGGCTCTCCCAACTCCCGAATGCCTTCCCAGTTGGTCCGCAGATAGCGCCGCAACTGAACCACCCGCTGCCGCTGTGCCCCGCGGCTGCGATGTTCGGCTGCTTTCAGAGCCTGCTCAACCCCTTCCCAATCGGACGTTGCCAGCGCAGCACAAACCTCCCGATACGCCTTCTCGTCATGTCGAAGACTCTCCACCAGGTTCCGACGAAGGTGAAACGGATCGAGCCGGTATTGCGCTCCCGGAAAATACGCACACCCTTCTTTTACAAACGCCGCTCCATCACCCCCCACATACCATCGCTCCACTGCGCCGAAATCCCAATGTTCACCAAACTTCGCCACGCACTCTTCCCAAAAGGTCGTCCCTTCTGCTACACCGGCATGCACACAACGTTCTTGCAAACGACGCCGCTGGGCCGAAACGTCCCCTTTTCCCTCGTAGGCCACCGCCACCTTGACGGGAATCGTTGCCCGCTTCCCTTCCGAACGCCGGGCTGGTACCCAAACCTCATCCGCTTCCACATACACTGCCGAGCTCTTTCGTTGCCCTTTGGGGCTTACGCCCCGTTCAAACACATCCCGCCGCCGCTGTTCGATCTGTTGCCCCAATTCCCTACCGGCCTTTTGTACCTCCTGCCAGATGCTCATGGCCCGGATGTCCACATTCCCAAGCGTCACGTGCTTGAGCACTTCCGCTGCCCGGTGATACGGCATCTCCACCGCCAGGGCTACGGCCAACTGTCTTGCCCACGGCGAAAGCCGCTGGCGTGGTGCCAAGCCCAGCGCCTCATCCAGAAGGTACCGGCCCTGACCGCTTTCCCGGTCCACGTAGTACCGCCGCTCAATACGCACCTCACCAAAGGGCGTCAGGACCGTGCGCTCCTTGCGATGCACGATCTTTAAATGCTTCCGATCCCGGTTTTTCATAAACTGTTGATCCAACTCCGCACAGGCCGCCTGCAAAAGCCGGAGGGTTGCCTGCTGCACCAGTCGGTAGATGCCCTTCTCCAATGCCTCAAAATCCGGGCTTTGCTTCAGGAGGTCAGCCATTTCCTGCACAAGAAGGAGGATTTCTTGCACGGTTTCGCGAATCAATTTCATGAGACCTCACCGCCTCCTCGACTTCGTGTCGGGGCAAGTTGCCTGGCCAGACAACTTGCGGTGAGGTCTCTTTTCGTTTTTTCCTCACCGTGTTCCTACTGAAACTTTACACGCTCAGAACGCGCATCGTCTTTCCAAGGGTGCAATCCGTGATGTACAATGGGCGTTAGGCGTTCGGCGAGCGGACGACAGGCGGAAGCGGCGATGAGGCGCGGCGATCTGAATCTGTTCGGCATATCCAACGAAGAACGACATGCAACATGAGGAGGAACGCCGTTGGTGCAGACAATCGACGCAGTATGGTTTACGCGTATGGCGGAAACCGCGTTGAAACGCCTTCGGGATCACGCACCGGAAATCAACGCGCTGAACGTGTTTCCGGTTCCCGACGGCGATACGGGGACCAACATGACCTTGACATTGGAGGCAGGGGTTGCCGAGCTGCGGCGCGCCGCTGAGGCACATCTTGGCCGAGCGCTGCAGGCGTTTGCGCGCGGATTGCTGATGGGTGCCCGCGGCAATTCCGGGGTCATCTTGTCCCAGTTGTTCCGTGGGTTTGCGCAGGCCTGCTGCGACCGCGCTGTCCTCGACGGCTCCGGTCTGGCAAAGGCGCTGGAGGCCGGCGTGCACATGGCGTATCAGGCCGTGCTCGAACCGGCAGAGGGGACGGTGCTGACCGTGGCCCGGTTAGCTGCCGCCCGGGCGACGGCAATCGCGCAGCGGACCAGCAGCGTGGTCACGGTGATGGCGGAGACGTTGGAGGCGGCCCGTATGGCCTTGCGCCAGACGCCGGAGCTCTTGGCCACGCTGAAAAAGGCCGGCGTTGTGGATGCCGGGGGACAGGGGCTGGTGTACGTCTACGAGGGATTCCTCGATGCTCTGTGGGGCGAAGGCGCGTGGACGGAAGGGAAAGCGCTTTCAATCCCGGGCCTCGCAGCGTCGGAAGGCGCACATGCCTCCGTTTCTCTTCGGACTATGAAAGCCCATTCGTCTACCGAACCGATCGTTTACGGCTACTGTACGGAGGTGCTGATCGGCCTTAATCCGGCCGGCGCGCCTGCCTTCCGGGAGGAGGCCCTCCGCGAGACACTCAGCCGTCACGGTGATTCGATTCTTGTCGTGGCCGACGGGGAACTGGTTAAGGTCCACATCCACACGGAAACGCCCGGTACCGTTCTCAACCTGGCCCAAACCTATGGCGAACTTCTCCGCGTCAAAATCGAGAACATGCGCCAGCAGCATGCCCAGTTTCTCGGCGGGGCGCGGGATGCTGCTGACGCCGACTTCATAGAGGGGGCCGCCGAACCGGGAAATGCCCCCAAACCCTACGGCGTAGTGGCCGTGGCGGCCGGCGAGGGCATTGCCCGGCTGTTCCGCGGCCTAGGGGTGGACGTGGTCGTGGAAGGCGGGCAGACGATGAACCCGTCCGCGGCGGCGATCGCGGACGCCATTCGGCAGACGGGTGCCCGGCAGGTGATCGTGCTGCCCAACAACGGGAACGTGGTGCTGACTGCCGAGCAGGCGGCGACCCTGGCGGGGGTGCCGGCGATCGTCGTGCCTACCCGCTCGATTCCCCAGGGCCTGGCGGCGATGGTGGCCTTTGATCCAGACCGCTCCCTCGACGAGAACCGCACCGCCATGCTTGGGGCGGCCGCCGCAGTAAGGACGGGGCTCGTCACCACGGCGGTGCGCGATGGTGTAACGGACGGTTTGGCCGTCCGGAAGGGAGACTACCTCGGCATTGCCGAGTCGGCGATCGTTGCTTCCGGAACGGAGCTGTTGCCCGTCGTGCGGCAGCTGCTCGAGGCGCTGATCGATGCCGACGCGTCGCTGGTTACCGTGCTGGCCGGAGCCGATGTCGACGACCAGACGGTAGAGGAGGCGATTTCCGCCATTGCTGCGGCATGGCCGGAGCTGGAGGTGGAAGCCCACCGCGGCGAGCAACCGGTCTATTCCTTTATCTTTTCCGTGGAGTGAGCCTGCCCGCAGGCTGGGAGCGTGACGAAGGAAACGAATTTGCCTTCAGGAGGGGATTGGGTGGATGGGGTGTACGTGGTAACGGACAGCACAGCAAACCTGCCGCCAGAGACGGCCGAGCGCCTCGGCATCGCCGTGGTCCCCATCGTGGTGCACATCGGCGACAAAAACTACCGCGACGGGGTGGACATCACCGCAGCCGCCGTTTACGAGCGGATGGGGGAGGGGGACGTGCCGGTGAAGACGTCCCAGCCGTCGCCCCACGATTTCGTGGCCGTGTACGAGCGCATTATCGAGCGGGCCGGCGGTGCACGGCCAACCATTCTCTCCCTTCACCTGTCGTCCCGTTTCAGCGGAACGCTGCAGGCGGCAACGGTGGCCAAGCAGCTGGTGGCCGATCGGGCCGATGTAGTTGTTGTAGACACGAAGCTTACAGAATACCCAATGGGGTATATCGTGCAGCGTGTGGCAGCGGCGGCGCGGGACGGGGCGTCGGCGGACGAATGCGTTGCGCTGGTGGACCGCCTTCGCGCGAACACGCACGTCTTCTTCCTGGTCGATACCCTCGAGTATCTGCAAAAGGGCGGGCGCATTGGTCGCGCCGCCGCGCTGGTGGGGAGTTTGCTGCAGATCAAGCCCCTGCTGACATTGGAAGCCGGCGAAATCGGGGTGGCCGACAAGGTACGCGGCAAGAGGAAGGCCCTCGATCGTCTCTTTGCCCTGCTGGCGGAACGGGTCGGAGACCGACCGGTGCACGCGGGTGTCCTGCATGCCGCCGTGCCCGACGAGGCGGCGGCGCTCCGGGAGCGCGTGCAGGCGATGTTTCGCGTGGAGGGCCCCGTCGATGTGGTGGAGATTGGGCCGGTGGTGGGTGCCCACGTGGGGATCGGCACCCTCGCCGTCTCACTGGTAACCATATAAAATGATGTTGGAAGGCAATTGCGGAAGCGCTTTCGTTGTGGGCATGACCACGGTTGGTCGGGTTGCAAACAGGGGAGGCGGCGGAAATGAAATACCGATCCGTGTTCGACATCATCGGTCCGATCATGATCGGGCCGTCCAGCTCCCATACCGCGGGCGCTGCCCGAATCGGCCGCACGGCGCGCGCGCTGTTTGGCCGCGAACCGAAGGAGGTCGTCATTACCTTTTACGGGTCCTTTGCCCAGACGTACCGCGGTCATGGTACCGACGTGGCCATCGTCGGGGGCATCCTCGACTTTGACACCTTCGATCCGCGCATTCCCAGGGCCCTAGAGATTGCAGCCGAACGCGGCATTCGCGTGGTGTTTCGCCTGTCGGACGAGGAGGCGCCCCATCCCAACACGGCCCGCGTGCATCTGCGCGACGGGAGAGGGAGCCTGGAACTGGTCGGAATATCCATCGGCGGCGGAAAGATTGAGATCGTCGAGCTAAACGGCTTTGCCCTGAAGCTGTCCGGCAACCACCCGGCGCTCCTGGTGCTCCATGAGGACCGGTACGGCATGATTGCGGCCGTGTCAAACGTGCTGGCCAAGCACGCCATCAACATCGGGCACATGGAAGTGTCGCGCCGGGAGCGCGGACGCGAGGCGTTGATGGTCATCGAGACCGACCAAGGGATACCGGGGGATGCCATCCAGGAGATTGCGGCCATTCCGCACGTGCTCGCGGCCAACTACGTCCAGCCGGTATAGCAGAGGAAACGGCAAAGGAGCGGGGAAGATGGTCCACTTCCGGAGCATAAAGGAATTGGTGGAGCGATGCGAACGGGAGCAAAAACCGATCTCCGAGGCGATGATCGAGGCGGAAATGGCCGTCTCCGGCCGCAGTCGCGAGGCGATCTGGAACCAGATGGCCCAAAACCTCGAGGTGATGGAACAGGCCGTCAAACGGGGCATCACCGAGGACATCCGCTCGCGCAGCGGCCTGTCGGGCGGCGCGGCGAAGAAGGTGCAGGAGTACCTGGCCCGGGGAATGTTTTTGTCCGGCCACACGGTGCTTGACGCCGTGTCCAAGGCGATGGCGGTGAATGAAGTGAACGCGGCCATGGGCACGATCGTCGCCACGCCCACGGCCGGCGCCGCCGGCGTTGTCCCGGGGACGCTGTTTGCCCTTTCGGAGAAGCTGGAGGCGACAAGGGAGCAGCAGATTCGCTTCCTGTTCACGGCGGGCGCCATCGGGTACATTATTGCCAACAACGCCTTTATTGCCGGGGCTACCGGGGGCTGCCAGGCGGAAGTGGGTTCGGCTACAGCGATGGCAGCGGCGGCCATTGTGGAAATGGCTGGCGGCACGCCGCGCCAGTCGGGGGAGGCGGTGGCCATTGCCCTGAAAAACCTGCTCGGGCTGGTGTGCGATCCCGTGGCCGGACTGGTTGAGGCGCCGTGCGTCAAGCGCAATGCCATGGGGGCGGCCGTCGCCCTTGTCGCCGCCGATCTGGCCCTGGCCGGCGTCACCAGCGTTATCCCACCCGACGAGGTGATCGAGGCCATGTACCGCATCGGTGCCAGTATGCCGCGGGCGCTCAAAGAGACGGCCCTGGGCGGGCTGGCGGCGACACCAACGGGCCGTGCCCTGGCGGCCAAGATTTTCGGCCGCCCGCCGGCGATCGAGCCGCAGCAGACCGGCGACTGACGCGGGTGCGAGTGAGGGGGCAACGATGGGAAACAACGCTCGCATCCTCGAGCTGCCGGTGACGGCCGTCCCCGGCGTGGGAGAGGAGCGTGCCCGCCAGTTGGCCACCCTCGGCATCGCCACCGTAGGCGACCTCCTCTCCTACTTTCCCTATCGCTATGACGACTGGCGCGTGCGCGACCTGGCCACGGTCCAGCACGGCGAGCGGGTGACCGTCGAGGGCGAGGTGTGGGGGGAGCCGGTGCTGCGGGCATACGGAAAGAAGAAGTCGCGCCTGGCCTTTCGCGTGTTTGTCGGACCGGTGCTGGCCACGGCGGTGGTCTTCAACCGGCCGTACCTGGCCAAGCAGCTTGCTCCGGGCAAGCGGATCCTCCTCAGCGGCAAGTGGGACCGCTACCGGGCGCAGATCACCGTCGACGCCTACCGCTGGCCGGGGAAGGGCCACAACGAGGGGCTCGTGCCCGTTTACTCGGTGCGCGAGGGCGTGCCCGTGTCCCTCGTGCGCCAGGCCGTGGCTGCGGCCCTTGCAGCCTTTGGACCGCAGCTGGTTGACCCGCTTCCGGCCGAGGTTGTGGCCCGCCGCAAGCTGTTGCCCTATGCCGAGGCGCTCCGGCTGATGCACTTCCCCCGGAATGCCGCCGAAGGGGAGCGCGCCCGCCGGCGTTTCGCGTACGAGGAACTCTTTTTCTTCCAGCTCAAGATGCAGGCCTACCGCTACGCGACGCGCCGCAACGCGCCGGGTGAGGCAAAGTCCGTCCCGCGAGAGGCGGTGCGGGCCTTTGTACGCCAGCTCCCCTTTCCCCTGACCGGCGCACAGAAGCGTGTCATCGCCGAGATCCTCAACGACCTGGAAGCGCCGTACGCAATGAACCGCCTGCTGCAGGGCGATGTCGGGTCGGGGAAGACGGTGGTGGCGGCCGTCGCCCTCTTCGCCACCGTTCGCGCCGGCTATCAGGGAGCGCTGATGGTGCCGACGGAGATCCTCGCCGAGCAGCACCGCGACACGCTGGAGGGCCTCCTTGCCCCCCACGGCGTGCAGGTGGCCCTGCTCACCGGCCGGACGACGGCTCGAGAGCGCCGCGAGATCCTGGATGGACTGGCCATGGGCCTGGTCGACGTCGTGGTGGGAACGCACGCCCTGATCCAGGAGGACGTACAGTTCCGCCGCCTGGGCCTGGTCATCACCGACGAGCAACATCGTTTCGGCGTCGAACAGCGGCGCATCCTGCGGCAGAAGGGGCTGAATCCCGATGCCCTGTTTATGACGGCGACGCCCATTCCGCGCACGTTGGCCCTCGCCGTTTTCGGGGACATGGACGTTTCGGTGATGGACGAGCTGCCCGCGGGGCGCAAGCCGGTGAAGACCTACTGGGTGAAGGAAGCGCTGATGGAGCGTGTCCTCACCTTTGTGGAAAGGGAGCTGGCTGCCGGACGCCAGGCCTACTTCATCTGCCCCTTGATCGAGGAGTCGGAAAAGCTGGACTTGGAAAACGCCGTCGATTGGTACGAGCGCCTCCGCGCGCGCTTTGAACCGCGCGGCTACCCTGTTGCCCTGCTGCACGGCCGCCTGTCGGGCCAGGAGAAGGATGCCGTCATGCGCCGCTTTGCCCGCGGTGAGGCGCGCGTCCTCGTCTCCACGACGGTGGTGGAAGTGGGCGTCAACGTGCCCAACGCCACGGTGATGGTCATCTACGACGCCGAGCGCTTCGGCCTCGCCCAGCTGCACCAGCTGCGCGGTCGCGTGGGCCGGGGGGAGCACCAGGGGTACTGCATTCTCGTCGCCGATCCCAAGTCGGAGGTGGGCCGCGAGCGGATGCGCATTATGATGGAGACCACGGACGGCTTCGAGCTGGCCCGACGTGACCTCGAACTGCGCGGCCCGGGGGACCTCTTCGGCACGCGCCAGAGCGGGCTGCCCGATTTCAAAGTGGCTGACCTGGCCCGCGACGCCGTGCTGCTGGACGCGGCACGGGCCGATGCTGCCGACCTGGTCAGCCGTCCTGCCTTTTGGACGATGCCGGAATATGCCGCCCTGCGCGCCTATCTCGAACGGGAAGGCGTGCTGGAGGGCGTTAAGCTGGATTGAAAGGGAAACGCGGAACGCGGGGATCCCATCGCCAAGAGAACAGGCCTGCTCACCGGCCTGTTTTTCTTTTTTCATTGTCGCTTCCCCTGGGAACATGGGGGCGCTGCGGTACATCCGGGGCGGGAAATGGAGGAAATTTTTCTCCGTATCAGAAGGAAACCCAAAATTCCCATCGAATAGAAACCATAGGACGGACGCAAAAGGAGGGAACGGCACAAGAGCGGCTGGGACCATCGCTGCCGGCAACAGCGGGCCGGGCGTCATCACCATCGGCGTGCCGGGAGACAGCACGGCGGCCGTCACATCGAGGGCATACATCGCGGCAGGCTCTCCATACCGGGTGTATCAGGGGACGAGCATGTCGTCGCCGCCGAAGGCGGTTACCATCCCTGCCAATCGCGGAAAGAAGCGGTCGGGGACGGCGCCGCTTCCCGTGACGTTAAACACGAAGCACTTGGTGCCGGGGTTTTACAGTTCGGTGATCCGTCTCGATGACGGCGACGGCGTAACCGATCTCGAAATCCCGGTATCGGTTGTCGTACCGGTGTTACTGGATGTCCAGACCCGCGACACCTATAGCGATGAAGCCAGCGTGCCGACGGCCAAGTACACGCGCTATTTCTTCCGCATGCCGCACGGGGTAGAGAAGGCCGTGATCACCCTGCAGGTGGCGCGGCACGCGGCGGGCAGGCCCCCCTGGACGCTTGAAGCCCATGGTGTATACGCCGGACGGCCTGCTGTATCGCGACGTGCCTTATGTGGGCCTTGACTCGGCCGATGACGTCAGCATCGTGGAAATTCCCCATCCCCAGCCGGGGGTGTGGGAGGTGGACGTCTATGCCAGCCACGGGCAGGCCGGTCCCGCGTATCGGCTGGCCGCAGGACGGTACGCGCTCAAGGTCCAGTTGCGCGGCGTGATCGCCGAGCCGGATCAGTGGACGCTTACCGTTGCGCCGGCTATACGCTCGCTGACCAACCCGGCCGGTGACAACTACGACCTGTAGTACACGGTGCTCATCGACAACTTCGCCACGCCGTCGGGGCATGCCGAAATCGAGTACAGGAAGGCCCTCGTCAATGCCAGCGACGCCGAGCCGAACACGGCCATCGCGGTCAAGAACCTCGGCGCGAACGCCGTGCCACCGGACGGGAAATGGCGGGCGGTGGCCACGGTGAAGGTGCCCACGAGCAAGCGTACCGCGTACGCGGCGTTCCTCGTGGTGGAATACGGCGCGGGCCGGGCGCTGGTGCCGGTGACGGTGTCGACGGAAGGGACCGGTAAAACAAAATGAGCGTTGACGGTGTCGAAGGGACGGACAAGCGGTAACGGGCCTCCTGCGGGAGGCCCGTTTCTGTGCGTGCGGCGCGAGGGGGCCGTTCCGGATTGGTGGAAAGCGGCGGCGCAAAATAAAGACAGCGGCTGCCCCATCCTTTGTGCTATGGTGTAGGGGGAGCCGGTTTACGCATCAACCCAACAACGCGGTGAACGGGACAACCCGCATGCCACGAAAGCGAGGGGAGACACATGGCGGTTATCGTCCGCGTCTATTCCGATTTTGTCTGACCGTTCTGCTTCCTGGCGGAGGTTCCGCTCAACGAAGCAGTGAAAGGAAAGGATGTTCAGGTCGAGTGGATGCCGTTTGAATTGCATCCGTACCCGACACCGACGCTTCGCCCAGAATCGGACTACGTGCGACGGGTGTGGACCCAATCAGTTCAACCCTTAGCCCAACGGCTGGGCGTGCGGATGATTCTCCCGCCCATCTCTCCCATGCCCCATACCCATCTGGCCTTCGAGGGGTACCACTTCGCCAAGGAGCACGGCCAGGGCCACGCTTACCATCACCGGGTTTTCACCGCTTACTTCCAGGAAGGGAAAGATATCGGTGATCTCGACGTGCTCACGGAGCTGGCCCGCGACGTGGGACTCGATGCGGTAGCGTTTCGCGCCGCGCTTGATGCGCGCACCTATCAGGCGGTTCACCGCAAGGCCCTGCGCCACGCCGTCGAGGAAATGGGCATCACCGCCGTGCCGACCTTCGTCATTGGCCCGCGTGTTCTCGTTGGTCTGCAACGTAAGGAGGCCCTGGAACGGGCCATCGCCGAGGCGGCACGGCATGAAAGGGGCGCGGACGAGGCGGGGACGGCCTGTGGGCGGGACGGGTGCGGTTGAGCGGCCCCGCCGATCCCGTTCCATACGGGCATGCCAACCGGAAACGCGAAAGGGGGAGCGAAGCGATGTCCCGCGAGTCGATGTCCGTTGACGCGCATCGCCGCGAAGGGCCCGACACCGTGCGCTGCATGGTCGTCACCGTCTCCGACACGCGCACGCCGGAGACGGACAAGAGCGGCCAGCTGATGATGGCGTTGTTGCGGGAACACGGCTACGAAGTGGTCGACTACCGCATCGTCCCGGACGAGTACGACCGGATTTCTGGCGTGCTCCGCGAGGCCGCTGCGCGGGATGACGTCGAAGCCATCCTGCTCAGCGGAGGAACCGGCATCGCCGGGCGGGACACCACCTACGAGGCGGTGCGCGACGTTCTCGACAAGGAAATGCCCGGTTTCGGCGAACTTTTTCGCTGGCTTAGCTACGAGGAGATCGGCGCGGCGGCGATGCTGAGCCGGGCCATCGCCGGCGTCTTCGGTCAGACGGCCGTCTTTGCCATGCCCGGCTCCTCGAATGCGGTGCGCCTGGCCTTGACACGCCTCATTTTGCCGGAGATCCGTCACGTGATGCGCGAGATTTACAAGGACCGGCACCGGTGACGACCGTGACCGCATCGGAACCGGCTCCCTCCCGAAAACGGCCGCGGACGCCGTCACCTCAGCGGCGAAACGCGGCGGCAGGCGGGCGGTGCCGATGCCGCGCGGAGGGGCCGAACCATCGCCGCACCGCAAACAGGCCGGCGACGATGGCAACGGGGTAAAGCGCGCTCCATCCCAGGAAGGGAAGCGCCAGCGCGCACGTGGCCAGTGCCGCAACGGCCAGGACCCGCTCGGCGCGCCGCTCGGCCAGGCGAATGCCCGCCGCGGCGCCGAGGAGGTAAAGGGCAAGGTAGTTGGCCGTGGGAAGGGCGATGAGGCGGCGGACCGCCGCAGGGTCGGCGGCCAGCAGGACGAACACGGCGGTCCATCCCGCCAGGAGCGCGAGCAGGCCGCCGATCGGCACGTCACGACGGGCGAGCGAGCGCGCCAAGATGCGCGGGGCCGCGCCGCTCTCGGCGAGGGCGCGGGCGAGATGGGCCGCGGCACCGGCATAAGCATTGACGGTGGCGGTGGCGCAGAAGAGGGCTACGGCTCCGATTAGCCAGCCGGCCGCGGGCCCGAGGGCCACCTGGGCTACCTGCACCAAGCCTGCCTCCGTTTTCCCCGGGCCGTAGCTGCCGGTCCCCACCGTGACCAGCGCCGCGCCGAGGTACAGGGCGCCGATGATCGCTGCCGCCCACAGCACTGCCGGGACCAGATCACCTCGTGGGTCGCGGAACCCGCCGGACAGATGGGTGACGGCTTCCCACCCCACGAAGCACCAGAAGGTGAGCGCCATTGCCTGCCCGATGCCGATCCAGCCGTGCGGGGCGAAGGGAACAAAGCGCTGCGGATCGAGGTGGGGAAGGGCCGCCAACAGGGCGAGCAGGAGCACCGCCACGATGCCGCCGACGACGGCCACCTGCAGCCCGCCGGCTCCCTTGAAGCCCTGCAGGTTGGACACGAACGCGACCAGGAGAATGGCCGCGGTCAGCCATACGGCGGCGTTCGGAGGGAGACCGATCGCCGCCGCGGCATAGGTGGCACCAATCCACGCGGCGAGGGGTCCGCCGATGGGCGTGGCCAACAGGAACAGCCATCCCGTCGCGGCGCCGGCGGCGGGGCCGAACGCTTTCCGGGCGAAAGCGGCCACGCCGCCACCACCCGGGTAGCGCGCGGCCAGGAGGGCCATGGTTAGGGCCAGGGGCACGATGGCGACACTCATGAGCCCCCACGCCAGCAGCGAAGCGGGGCCGGCCCGTTCCGCAACGAGGCCGGGGAGTAGTAAAATGCCGGAGCCAAGCACAGCGCCGACATACAAGGCGACCCCGTGCACGCGGCCCAGCGGAGCGTGGCGGCGCGCATGCCCGTTTAAACGCGCCTCCATGAACGTCCCTCCTTCTCTTGACTGTAATCCCATCCTACACCGGGTGATAAAATCGGGCAAGACGATTCGTTACTAAAAAATGGAGATGACCAATACGGTATCAAGATAAACAAAAAGACTTTAGCAAGATGGTGTAAGATCAAGTCCAAATTTCTGTGTAAAATTGCCCCTCGGCTCGAACGGGCTTATCCCAAGAAATTACATACGGTCGGTAAGGGAATGGCCCCTAGCTGACCCGCACCACTTTCGCAGACGCTTCGGCCTCCTGAGCGGCACGCCATTCCAGGTATTCGGTCATGCCCAAATACTTTTTGCCGCTGGCCCACTTCTCGTCAATCTCCATCAGCAAAGCACCCAAAAGCCGCAAGGCGGACTCGCGGTTGGGGAAGATCCGAATCACTCGTTCACGGCGCCGAATCTCCTCATTCAGCCGTTCAACGGCGTTGGTGGTGCGCAGCCGCCTCCGGTACTTTTCTGGCAACGCCAAGACCGCCGTCGCGTCTTCAAAACCGGCTTCCAGGATCGCCATCGCTTTCGGTGCCTTCTCCTCGTACGCCTTCAGCGTTTGCTTCAGGAGTTGCCGTGCCGTCTCCATATCCGGTGCCTCCAGGATGGCCCGTACCCGGCCATGGACCTCCTCCTGCAGCGGTTTTGGTGTAGCATCGAGAATGTTTCGCACAAAGTGCGTCTGGCACCGCTGCCAGGTTACGCCCTGAAAGTGCCGCCGAATGGCGCGTACGAGCCCGCGATGGTCATCCGACACCACCACATCAACACCATGCAGCCCGCGGCTTTTCAACCAGCTGAAAAACTCGCCCCAGCTGGCTTCCGACTCGCTGTCGCCAAGCATCAGGCCCAACACCTCACGATATCCCTCGGTGTTGATGCCAATTCCGATAAGCGCGCCGCGTGACCGGACGCGCCCCTCTTCGCGTACCTTCAGCACCAGCGCGTCGACGAGGACAAAGGGATAGGCCTTCTCTTCAAGCGACCGGTTGTTCCATGCCTTGACCACCGGATCCAGCCGCTTGCACAGCTCCGAGATGGTGGATTTCGAGAACTCCGTACCGCACAGCTCCTGCGTGATCTGTTCAATTTTGCGCGTCGATACCCCGTTCACCACCATTTCCATTAAGGCCAACACCAGCGCCTGTTCGCTCCGTTGATAACGGGCAAACAGCTCCGTCGAAAACTTCCCGTTTCGAAACCGCGGAACCCGAAGCGTGAGGGTACCCACCCGGGTCGTGAGCTGATGCGGATACGTCCCATTGCGGTATCCCTGGCGTTCTTCCGTCCGTTCATAGGGCTCTGCACGCAGCTGCTCCGTGGCCTGAGCTTGCAAAATTTGATTCAAGACGGACTCCAGGAGCTTGGCGAGCGCATCGTCTTTCGTGTCGCGGAGAAAAAGTTGATGCAAAAGCTGTGCATCTACGGTAATCTGATAGTGAGCCATTTCGATCCCCTCTCCCTTTTTGGTTTTTGTGGGTTCAAGCTCCATTCTAACCGAGGGGGATTGGAAATGGCTCTCTGACTTTTTTCAGAGAGTCCTTTTTACACAAGAATATGGACTCAACTTGGTGTAAGCTGGCCGATGATCAGACAATACTTTTGGGCATATGGTTGACTAGTACTATAGATATGTCCGTTTTTTGATGGAAGTAAATGGGTATATCGATTTTGATCGAATGGACTATGAGTGTGTCCAATATGTTTTTAACTTTTAAGATCGTACAAAAACGAATGATGGAGACACGAGAAAACATCTATAACGTCAACCGTGCCAAAATCAAGCCCGGCGCGCTCCGGCTGTCGTACGCTGTGTGCTTCCGTACATGGCCGAACTCGACCTCGGCGGTATCAATGCCAGATTTCTAGCGCGCATCAACATGGTGAAGCGGTACGTCTGCTCCTTTGGCTTGTGCCCAATGCTTGAGTGACAAGATGGAATTTAAACACTCCGTCGGATTAACCGGCGGGGGTTTTCGAAGGTGTGAGAATTATGCACCTATGAGATGTTTTATTTTTGGGACACACAGAAAAACGGCTGGGATCGGGAGATCATTGAAGTGTTCTACCAAAACGTATAGAGTGGAGAAAAGACCCGAATTATGTCGAAATTTTTTTATTGATTAAGCAAGTCCACAAGGGGTAAGATGGAATAGGAGGAAGGAGGTGAGAGATTTGAATAAAGGACTACTAAGTCAATAGAAGTTTGTATTTTCCATAAAATAATTAAAATTAAGGAGGCATTTCAAAAATGAGTGTGGATCGCATTATTCGTGCTTGGAAAGATCCGGATTTCCGTCGTTCCCTTTCCCCGGAAGAGTTATCGGCTCTGCCGGAAAATCCAGCTGGTTTGCCTCTTGCCGAGCTAGATGCAGCCGAGTTGCAAGGAGTAGTTGGGGGTAATACCGCTAACAGCTATTGCAATTGTTATTCGGATAAAGGTTCTTGCGGTCGTGTCTGCACTGCCACGACCGAATGTCCTGTTATGACGTGGATTTGCTGCTAAAATAACAGGCGCCCCGGAAACAATGTCCTGGGGCGCCAACACCTGATTACTCATCATTTTGTTGTGAATTTCCTAGAAAGGGGTTTGACATAATGAAACAGGCATTTCCTTATGAAAGGTGTGCGGAATTTTGGAAACCGGCAGCTTTTCTTGATGAACGTCTTCTAGCAAAGAATGGTTCTGAAAATCTGGCTTCGGTTACAGAGACTGATTTGGATAGGGCCTATCAAAAACTTCAAAAGTGGCAAGAAGGAATGCTGGCAGACGATAAACTTTTTGCTGAGCGTCTCCGTGCCTCAGGACTTACCAAGGAACAGTTTTTAGTCCTGTTGGCCGATCGGAGCGCTTCCCAAGGAGTAACACCAGAAGCTCTTCATTGGATCGAGATAATCAATGACTTGACGGCAGGTCTATGTAATGATGAACATCTGCCCGAAATATCGGTCATCAACCCAGCTCAACCAAATGCTGGACCTCATCCACTCCCATTCGGCAGTTTTGTTCGTCCGTTTTTGCAAATCGGAGCGTATCGATTGCGTAAAGGTGTGGCGAGCATTCGCCGTCGCTTTAATTTGGAAGTTATTTATACTCCGGATGCAGAGGCCGAACTGCTTCAGAATTTGGCCCAACGACTTCTGGCCCAATGTTCCCGGACATTAATTCTTGAATTGAATGTTGCTCGTTTGCGCGGGATCTTACAAGGACAAACCCCTGAAGAACGTTACACGTATTTCGCCGAGCACTACTTCCAGGATACCCAGCGAATCGTTGAGCTGTTGACTGAATATCCAGTTCTGGCGCGACTTATGTCCACAACAGTACTTCGGTGGGTTAAAGTAGTTCTGGAGTTTTTGAAGCGAATAGCCAATGACCGTAAGCTCTTATCTGAGGTCTTCCATTTTGGTCAACCTGTCGGCACAGTACGATCTGTACGGATGGGAATATCTGATCCTCACCGAGGCGGTCGAGGAGTTATCCATGTGATTTTTGATTCTGGACTTGAAGTGATTTACAAACCCAAATCCATGGCGGTTGACAGCAAATTCCAAAGTTTACTCGCTTTTTTGAATGAAAAAGGAGCTCGCTATCCTTTCCGCTTGTTAAAGGTTTTGGATCGAGGAGAATACGGATGGATGGAGTATGTCAGAGCCGATAGCTGTCATAATCGTGAAGAACTCCATCGTTTTTATTGGCGACAAGGTGGGTACTTGGCCCTTCTCTACCTTCTCAAGGCTGTAGACTTTCACTTTGAAAACTTAATTGCCGCCGGAGAATATCCGGTTCTGGTCGATCTTGAAGGTCTCTTTCATCATGACAAGCCTGCCCCCTCGGAGTGGACAGCCTCTGAACTGGCGGGGCGAATTCTTGATCAGTCGGTTCTCCGTGTGGGCCTTCTGCCCATGAAGGTCTATGGGCGTGAGGGTTTGAAAGGAGTAGATTTGAGTGGGCTGGGTGGCCCGGACGGACAAGTTTTTCCCCGTAATGTGCCACTTCCTCGTGATGCATTTACTGACAAAATGCGGATCGAACTTGGCGAAGTGGTAATGGGAGGTGGGCAGAACCGGCCACAATTGAAAGGCCATCCCGTTGATCCTTTGCAGTTTCAGGATGATATTATTCAAGGGTTTGAAGAGGTTTATCACCTGCTGCGGAACCACCGGGATGAATTGCTGCCCATTTTGGACGCTTTCGCTCAAACCGAGGTTCGGCATATTCTGAGAGGAACGATGCGTTACACCCTTTTCCTTCAAGAGGGGCATCATCCCGATTACCTTCGTAACGGGTTGGACCGGGATGAGCTTCTGGACAAGCTTTGGGCGGAAACTACCCTCGCTCCTTATCTTAAGCGTGCGATCTCCTCCGAACAAGCCGATCTCCGATTGGGTGATATCCCTTATTTCACTGCCCGTCCGGGAGAACGCCATTTATGGGACAGTCGGGGGAAATGTCTGGAAAACTTCTTTGATAATCCTAGCCTCGAGGATGTGAAGGAACGTCTTCGGAAGCTGAGTGTCGAAGATTGTGCCGAGCAAGTACGCTTGATCCGCGCATCTATGGTATCCATTGATCGGCATCGCACCTTTAATCGCCGTCCGATCGTTTTACCGTCAAAACCAGATCCAGTTACGAAGGATCGTTTCTTGGGTGCCGCAATCAAGATTGGCGAGTATCTTGCCTCTCGGGCCATTCGCACCGAAAAGGACGCATGCTGGATCGGGGTCAATTTGGAAGGATTGGATCATTGGCAATGGGTTCTAAATCCTGTCGGAACCAGCCTCTATGAAGGGACAGCAGGTATCGCGCTCTTTTTTGCCTACTTGGCCAGTGCCACGAATCGTGCCGATTTTGAAAACTTGGCCAGATTGGCGATCGAACCTGTTCGCAAACACCTGAGTCTACCCGACGTACCCGGATATGGTAATTTAGGCGCGTTTAGTGGTAGGGCGTCATTGATTTATACGATGATGCACCTAGCTGTTTTGTGGAAAGAACCAAAACTTTTAGACGAGGCTTTCATGAGCCTTGACGAATTAGAACGGCACATCCCGGTAGATGAATACCTCGATCTGCTTAGCGGTGTTGCTGGATGCGCGGTAGTGCTTTTGGATCTCTACCAAGCTACAGGTGAAAAACAAGCACTCAGACTTGCCCGTATGTGTGGAGATCGTCTGCTTGCGACGTCTATCCCGATGGAAAAGGGAATCGGCTGGAAAACGAAAGCTGCTTCAAAACCTCTGGGAGGGTTCTCTCACGGCGCTTCTGGGATTTGTTGGGCTTTGTTGAAGCTGGCAGCGGCCACTGGAGACGAGCGTTATCATCATGCAGCACGCGAAGGACTCGCTTACGAACGAAGTCTTTTCAAAGCTGAACGGGGGAATTGGGCCGACCTCCGTTATGTAGAGAATGGGCCAACAGTGGATCCTGAATTTATACCTTGCACCTGGTGCCACGGTGCTCCCGGGATCGTACTTGGGAGACTCCTTGGGTTGCCATATCTTGACGATAATATGGTAAGATTTGAAATTGAGGTAGGGCTTCAAACCACGTTGCGGGAAGGGTTTGGAGATAACCATTGCCTATGTCATGGTGACTTGGGCAATGCCGTGGTACTTCTTCACGCGTCCCGCGTACTGAAAGAGGACTCCTGGCAGCACGCTGCTTATCGGGTAGCTCAAGAGGTTACGCATCAGGTAGAGATTGGACAGCCACGTTGTGGGCTACCCAAAGGTATAGAAACACCTGGTCTCATGTTAGGATTGGCCGGAATCGGGATGGGTCTTCTCCGTTTCTGGTCGCCGGATCGTGTTCCATCCGTTCTGTGTCTGGAACCACCTTTTATCCGGCAACAATGAATATGAAGCGGGGGTGGCGTTATGGAAGACCACGCACCTGTAATTCGCACGCGTAACCTGACCAAACGGTATGGCCGGAAAATCGCGGTGGATCACATCAATCTACTCGTGAAGCAAGGACAGGTGTACGCCTTTCTCGGGGAAAACGGCGCAGGAAAGACCACGACAATTCGTTTACTGTTGGGTCTTCAACACCCTGACGAGGGAGAGGTAGAACTTTTTGGACTTTCCCTTCATAAACACCGTTTAGAAATTCTGCGACGGGTCGGTTCCTTAATCGAGTTTCCCTCGTTTTACGGCCACCTGACGGGTAGAGAAAACCTTGAGGTGATTCAACGGCTTCGTAACCTTTCCGCTAACGAAATTGATCGTGTGCTGGAAATTGTGCGGTTGCAAGACGCTGCCAACCTCCGGGTTGCACATTACTCCCAAGGCATGAAGCAACGGTTGGCGATTGCCATGGCCCTGATGGGGAACCCCGACTTGGTGATCTTGGATGAACCGACCAATGGACTGGATCCCTCAGGAATTCGTGAGATGCGGGAACTGATCCGAAGCTTGCCCCGTGAGTTCGGCATAACCGTATTGGTTTCGAGTCATTTGCTAACCGAGGTGGAACAGATGGCTACGCATGTCGGAATCCTGCATCGTGGGCGGCTCCTGTTCCAGGGAAGCTTGGAAGAACTGAAGCAATTGGCGCAGCCACGGATTATCGTATCGACAAACAACCTGAACACCGCAAAAAAACTACTTTCTGCCCACCACTTTCCTGTCACAACAAAGGACGACGAAAAACTGATTGTGCACGCAACACCTTCCCAAATTGGTGAAATCCAGCAGTTGCTCATCAAAAACGGGCTTCAGGTGTATCGGCTCACACCACAGGAAGCCTCGTTGGAAGAGCTTTATTTTTCCCTTGTGCATCATCAGGAACCACCAGCGTAAGGAGCTGATTTTTAGCATGTGGTCCGCATTCCGTTCCGAAATTCTCAAATACCGCCGTTCGTGGGCTCTCTATCTCTCTGTCGGGTTGCCGCTTTTCGTCGTTTTTCTAATATGCTTAAATTTTTCTCTTCGTAAGGATTATTTCATAAATACTGAGCGGTTCACATGGGTCTGGTTTGCGCAAAGTAGCCGGTCCATGTGGGGAGTGTTTTTGCTTTCCCTTTACGTTGCGTTGGTTGCAGCACTGATCGCCCAAATGGAACATAGCAACAACAACTGGAAGTTGATTTTGGCCCAACCGGTTCGGCGCAGCTCGGTTTATCTCGCCAAACTTTTGATGGGCGTCCTGCTGCTAACAGTTTCTACTTTGGTGTTGGCAGCTGTAATCCTGCTGGGAGGGCTAGCCTTTGGGTTTTCCGACGAGATATCGATTGGCCAATTTTTGCTTTCCGTTTTCATTGGAATTCCGGTTGCCTGGCCGGCTCTGGCGCTTCACTTCTGGCTTGGGATCCGCTTTCGTACCTTCCTTGTAACCCTCGGTGTGGCGCTGGCAGGCAACTTTTTAGGGCTAGTGTCCTTTACACATGAAATTGGACGGTACTTTCCTTGGTCCTTTCCAATTGCAACACTTGGTGTCAATGGGCAGCAGGGAATTGATTGGAACTATCTCGGTGCGGCCGTTCTTTTAGGATTGGTGTTTAGTGTTGCGGGATATTGGGACTTTAAAAGGAAAGAAGTGACATAGATGTTTAATGTCCTAAGGCGACGAAGAGTACCCTTTGTTCCACAAATGGAGATGACCGAATGCGGGCCGGCCTGCCTGACAATGATACTTCGCTTTCACGGCTGTCGTGTGCCTCTCAGCAAAGTACGGCAGGAGTGTGGTTCAGGCCGAGACGGAGTTAGCGCCTTGGTTCTCAAAAAGGCGGCCGCCCGTTTCGGCCTGGAAACCAAGGCGTATCGAGTTCATTATTCGCAACTAAGCGATATTCCGCTACCCGCTATTCTCCATTGGCAGGGACACCATTATGTTGTATTGGAGCGTTTGACACGCCGGGGGGCTTGGATTGTAGACCCTGCCAGTGGTCGACAACGAATCTCCCTGAAAACTCTAGAAGAACATTTTAGTGGCATAGTACTCACGTTCGTCCCAGGGACAACCTTTGTTCCTCGAAACGAATACAAAATCAGCTGGCGATACTATCTTAACCGATTGTGGGAAGATCGTCGGCTAGTGCTCTTTATATTGCTTACCACTTTTTTGATGCAAGTAATAGGTCTAATATTTCCTTATTTTACCTATTTGGCTGTAGACAGGGTTATCATGACTCGTAACTTGGGGTTATTACCTTCTATTTTAATAGGAATAATAGGAGTTTCAATTGTTCAGGGATTGACTATTTATTTGAAGGGAACGCTAACTAGTCGTTTACAAACAAGGATCTCGTTAACACTTCATAGTGATTTTATTAGTCATATGTTCAGCCTTCCCCTTGGATTCTTTGAGCAGCGTTCTACCGGGGATTTGATGACCCGTGCAAACAATATCATTATTTTAAGGGAGATATTGTCTGGGAGCAGTGTGTCTGTGCTTCTGGATGGGGTGCTTATCATAACGTATGGCATATCCATGCTGGCTATCTCCCCGCGATTAACATTAGTTGCGGTAACCATCGGTCTGATTCAGATGGGACTGTTGTCAGTTCTTACACCACGGATCAGGAATTTGACCCGACAGGAGCTGTTAGCCCAATCAGAGGCCAACAGTTACTTGATGGAAGCACTCCGGGGGATGATGTTGGTTAAATCGACAGGAGTTGATAGGAAAATCCTTGAGACTTGGAATGCTCTCTTTGCCAAACAGGTAAAATGGGGAATGTACCGTGATCGTACGCGAGCAGTTCTGGATGGGTCGCTCAATGGCCTGCGCGTTTCTATGCCCGTGGTGCTTTTGGCCTTGGGGACCCACGAGATTGTGAGAGAAGAGCAAACGTTGGGAATGCTGCTTGGCTTCAACGCCTTGGCCTCGGCATTTATGCTTCATGTCACTTCTCTTATTGGAAGCCTTCAACAATTGCAGTTGCTCACCAGCATTGTTGAACGGCTTCAAGATGTGTTAGAAGCCAAGCCCGAAAACACAGAGAAACAGCCGCATGTGCTACAATCCACCAACGTAGCGATCCGATTTGAAGGCGTAACGTTTTCTTACAATCCTTACAGTTCGCCCATTTTAGATGGAATTCGTCTATGCATTAATCCAGGACAAAAAGTCGCGCTCGTAGGACCAACCGGCTCAGGAAAATCCACCTTCATCAAACTGCTTTTGGGTCTATATCTCCCTACCAAAGGAAGAATTCTTTATGGAAATGTTGAGCTTAACCAGTTAAATCGTACTCAATTGCGGCAAATGATTGGCGTAGTACTACAAGAAACCCATCTTTTCAATGACACCATTGCACGGAATATTGCCTTTTACCGTGACATCCCTCGTTCCCAGATCGAGTGGGCAGCCAAAATGGCCCTCTTACATGAGGAAATTCTGAAAATGCCTATGGGGTACGATACACTGATTGGAGAAAACGGCCTGGCCTTATCTGGCGGTCAACGGCAAAGGTTAGCCATCGCTCGTGCCCTAGCTAGTCGACCTTCCATCTTGCTCCTTGATGAAGCAACCAGCAATCTGGATGTTGCAACCCAAGGGGCTTTAGAAGAGAATCTCAGGCAACTGGGAATTACTCGAATCGTTGTTGCCCACCGTCTCAGTACGGTAATTGATGCAGATCAGATCATCGTACTGAATAAGGGACGTATCGTTGAGCAAGGGAGCCACCAGGAGCTCATGCGTTTAGGAGGGCTCTATGCTCAGCTGTGGGAGCGACAGAACAGCACCAATGCTGTCGCAGAAATTACATAACGAATTTCATCCGGCTAAAAGATCGGAAAATTGGGTTTCACCTAGGAATGCCGTGAGGGAAGCTACAGAAGAATGCAGACCATCTTTCATCCGCCGTCATGTAGTGGGAAACGGAATGTCACCGCATGCTGATCGTTGCCGAACGATGGGCTCAATGCAACGATCTGCTCGAGGACATCTTGGCCTGAAAACGTCAGGGGATAGGTGGCGGCGATAATCCGGCTGCGTTTGTAGTGACCCGCTAGGTTACAATAAAACGCAAAGGAATTTTCCAAAAGCAACAGCAGGGGAGGATCGAATGATGTCCATTGTGGTTACGGGCGCAACAGGGCAATTGGGGGGGCTTGTGATCCAACACCTTTTGAAAAAAGTGCCCGCAAGCCAAATTGTTGCCAGTGTCCGTAATGTAAAAAAGGCCTCTAATCTCGCCGATCTTGGAGTGGAGGTTCGCTACGGGGATTACAATGATTTCGAATCCATGAAGAAATCTTTTGCGGGAGCATCGAAGGTGCTGTTTATCTCAAGCCCGGACTACGATAATACCCTGCGTGTCCGTCAGCATGCGAATGTGGTTCAAGCGGCCCGAGATGCAGGAGTCAAACATATCGTCTATACGGGATATGCCTTTGCTGAGGAGTCGAAATTATCCCTGGCCCATCTTCACCTGGCTACCGAATATGCCATTCGGACCACGAACATCCCGTATACGTTCCTGCGCAATTCCCTGTATACCGAAGTATTTGTCAATCCAGGGCTGAAGGCGGCCGTAGAGCACGGGGCATTGGTTACGAATGCAGGAAGCGGACGGCTGAACACGGTGACCCGGAACGATCTTGCCTTAGCTGCCGCCACAGTGCTTACGGAAGACGGGCATGAAAACCGAACGTATACCCTCGTGTCCAATCAAACATGGAGCTTCGATGATCTTGCGCAAATTTTAACCAAGCTTTCTGGAAAAAAGGTGGTTCACCGGTCTGTTTCCTTTGATGAGGCCAAAGAAAATTTTGTGAAGAGCGGACTCCCTGAGCCTTTTGCTGTTGAAGTTGCAAAAATCTATCAGGCGATCGCCGAAGGGGAGACAGCAAAAACCTCCGATGACCTCCAAAAGCTCATCGGATCTGTAACTCCCCTGGAGGAAATCGTAATACAAGTTTTGCGCAATGGGCAGTAACTGGGCCGATTTTGCCGCGGTCCGGGCTATGCGGGAGGTGTCGGGCAGGGCCGAGCCCGTTGCGCGAGGAAGGGAAAAGGGAAAGGCGTTTGTCGGATCACCCGGGCGTTGCGCTGCCGGTTTGCGGCAGCGTTTTTGTTTTTCAGCCAGCCTTCGGGGTTTTTCCGTGTCACGGTTTGGGAATCCCTCCCCGCGCATGGACGGAGCGGCTGGCTCATAAAGATGGATCAGGAACGATGGGGACGGGGGTGACGAGGCCCGTGGACCTGTGGCAGGCGCTTGCCCGGTTGGTGTGTCGATGGCCGAAAGCGATCGTGCTGACGTGGCTGGCGGTGTTGGCGTGGAGCGTGCCCCACGCGGTCCAGCTCCCCGAACGCCTCGGGGGGACGGGTTTTGTCGACACCTCGAGCCCGTCCCACTACGTAACCGAGCAGTTGCGGGAGCGGCTGGGGCATCCGGCCTCGGCGCTCTTTGTCTTCCTGGAGGCTCGGGAGGGGGACACGGTTGCGGAGATCCGCCTGCGGCGTGCAGCGGAAGAATTGCAGGCGGAAATCGCCGCGCTGCCTGCGGTGCGTGAGGTGACGCGCACCCTCTTGCCGCGGGAAGGGGGCGAGCGGGGCGTGGCGGTGCTCACCGCACACCTCGAGGTGGACGACGAGCGGGCCCAAGCCCTCGTGCCGACGCTGCGCGCGCTGGTAAAGGAAAGCGGTGTACCCGGCTACGTGACGGGGACGGCCGCCGTCGACCGCGACATCGCCGCCCTCAGCCAGGCTGACCTCGCGCGGGCGGAACTGGTCGGTGTGCCGCTGGCCCTCCTGGTGCTGCTGTTGGTGTTCGGCAGCGTCGGGGCGGCGTTCCTGCCCGTTGCTGTCGGCCTGGCCAGCGTGACGGCGGCGCTGGCCCTCCTGGCGCTGGTGGCCCGGCACGCCGACCTGTCCGTGTTTACGCTGAATGTGGTGACCATGCTCGGGCTGGCGGTGGGGATCGACTACGCGCTGCTCGTCACCAGCCGCTTTCGCGAGGAGCGCCGGCACGGGTTCTCCGTACCAAACGCCGTGCTGCGCACCCTCCCGGCCACCGGGCGTACGCTGGTGACCTCCGGCCTTTTGGTGGTCGCCGGGCTGGCGTGCGCCTACGGGTTTGACGTTGTGGTGTTTTCCTCCATCGCCACGGGGGGCATCGCGGTGGTGATCCTGTCCGTGCTGGCGGGCGTCACCTTGCTGCCGGCCCTTCTTGTGTGGATGGGCGATCGCCTCGACCGTTGGCGGCTTGCGCCTGCGTTCGGCGGCGGGGAGCGCCTCATCGGTGTCGTCACCCGCGTGGTCCTGCAGCGCCCGTTCCTCGTCCTCCTCCTCGTTCTGGCCTGCCTGTGGCCGGCTGTGGAGCGGGTTCCCGCGTTCCGCGTGGGCGTGCTGGACAGCGACGCTCTTCCGGTCCAGGCGGAATCGAAGTACGCCCTGGGGCGAATGGAGAAGGCCCTCGGCACCTCCCGCCTGTACCCCATTGACATCCTGGCGGAGACGGACCGCCCGGTGGGGGAATGGTCGACGCTTCAGAAGCTGGATGCCCTGATCCGCGCTGTCGAGCGCCATCCCCATGTGGTGGGGGTGGAGAGCGTGGTGCGCGTCGTTCCTTCGTGGAACGCGACCGACTACGCCCGCATCTGGCGCGCCCCGGAACGGCTGCCGGAGCCGTGGCAGCAGCTCTGGCGCCACCACGTCGGTGATGGCGTCACCCTCATTCGCGTCCTGACCGATCTCGACCCGAAGAGCGAAGCGGCGGGCGATTTGGTGCGGCAGCTACGCGCGTTGGATCCGCCAGAGGGATGGACGCTGTGGGTTGGCGGAAAGACGGCCGCCGAACACGACTTCCTGCAAAAAATCAGGGCCCGCGCGCCGGCGGTGGCCGCCGCGGTACTGGCGCTGACCTTTGTCCTGCTGATGACGGCCTTTTCGCCGGTCCTCGCCCTCAAGGGCCTTCTGCTCAACGCTCTGAGTGTGGCGGCCACCTTCGGCCTGCTGGTGGCCGTGTTTCAGGAGGGGATTGGCGCGGAATGGCTCGGCGCCCAGCCGCACCCGTTCCTGGATGCCTCGATTCCCGTCTTCATCCTGTGCGTCGCCTTTGGCCTGTCGATGGACTATGAAGTCTTCTTGCTGGCGCGCATTCGCGAGGCGTACCGACGTACGGGCAACCTTCAGCGGGCCATTGTCGAGGGGCTTGCCAAGAGCGGGCGCATCGTCACCAGCGCGGCGCTGATCATCATTGTCATCACCGGCTCCTTTGCTGTAGCCGGGATCCAGCCGGTCAAGCAGATCGGCTTTGGCATCGCCGCTGCCGTGGCCATCGACGCGACGTTGATCCGGCTGCTCCTGGTTCCAGCGCTGATGAAGCTTGCGGGGCGGTGGAATTGGTGGCCGCACCCGGCATGACCGGTGCGCTGCCCCATACATATAAGAAGGGAGTTGCAAAAGGGAGGGAAATCGCCCCATGATCTTTCGCATTTTTGGTCGGCAAAGCAGTACCCGCACGGCCCGCTTCGGTCATCTTCTGCAACAGATGCTGGTTCGTCGGGGATGGGAGCCGGCAAGGGGAAGGGAAGACGAGGCGGTCAAGCTGGTGGTCCACTTCCTCGATGCCGACGCGCCGCGCCCCTACCGCCGCAGAGCCCAGGCCACGTTTGTGGTGGGGGTCGTCGAATTCGCCCGGCGCCCGGCCAATGTGCTCGCGGCGGCCTATCCCCTGCTGATTCGCTCCTTGTCCAACCTGCTCATCGTGCTGACGGAAGAGGGGGAACAGCCGGAGACCTATTTCATCACACTGGAGCAGGGGTGCTACCCGATCGGCGAGAGCGTCGATCCCGAGGGGTACATGGAACGGGTATGGGCCCGTCTGGCACCGCTGGCGACAGCGCAGCTGGTCATCGACAACCGTTTCGAGCGGGATCTGCCGCCGGAACTGTGGGAGGGGGATGAACGGACGGCCGCGCTGTCTGAAGCCGGCCGGCGGCTCGCGGCGTGGGACGTGCTGCCGGCCCCCTTTCCGCTGGAGGAGCTGCTGGATGCCCGTGACCTGCGCCACCTCAAGCGGCTGTTTGGAATCGGTGGCCTCAGCTACGGAAATCTCAGCGTGCGGCGCGACGAGACGACCTTCTGGATGAGCGCCAGCGGCGTCAACAAGGCCGATTTGCGCGAAATCGGCCGCGACATCCTCCTCGTCAAAGGATATGATGAGGTCGCCAACGCCATCGTCCTGAGCGTGCCACCGCACATCGAGCCCCGGCGGGTTTCCGTGGACGCCATCGAGCATTGGATGATCTATCGAGAGAATCCCGAGGTGGGGGCCATTGTCCACGTGCACGCGTGGATGGAGGGGATTCCGTCGACGGAGATCAATTACCCGTGCGGCACGCGGGAATTGGCCCAGGAAGTGGCCAAGTGCATCCGTCGCGCGCCGGACCCGTCCCGCGCGGTGGTCGGCCTGAAGAACCATGGCATCACCGTCACCGGGCCGTCGCTGGAGGAGATCTTTGCGCGCCTCGAAGGAAAGCTGATCCGCCAGGTACCCATGACCTAAAGACAGAAAAAAAGTCCCGCATCCCGGGGAACGGATGCGGGCCATTTGGGAGAGGAGAAACCGGAGGAAGAGCTTAATGGGGAAACGTAAGCTTCTCCGCGGTTTCGCAACACCCGGGGAGGTGCTGCTGGTCCTATCTTTGACCGAAATCGCCACGATTATACCTCTTCCTCCACAATTTTTTTCACGCCCGGTTTCCGTGTCGTGGATTTGGCGCCGACGTGGCGCTTTCTTTTTTTGCCGAAATGGTTGTGCTACCATTGAAGCGGACGATCAGGGGGGAACAAGGATGCGCGTCATCGCCGGACGCTTGAAGGGACGCCGCCTCGCGTCCGTTCCTGGGACGGACACCCGGCCGACGACGGACCGGGTAAAGGAAGCCCTATTCAACATCATCGGCCCCTACTTTAGCGGCGGCTGGGGGCTTGACCTCTATGCCGGGACCGGCGCGCTGGGCATCGAAGGGCTCAGCCGCGGGCTGGAGCGCGTCGTCTTCGTCGATGCAAGCCCGCAGGCCGTTCGGGTCATCCGCACCAATCTCGAAGCGCTGGGGCTCACCGCCCAGGCAGACGTGTACAAAGCCGACGTTCGTCGCGCTTTGGCCGATCTTGGGCGGCGGGGGCTTCGTTTTGACGTGCTGTTTCTCGATCCGCCCTATGCCGATCAGCGTATCGTCGAGGATCTGTCCGAGGCCGCTCTGCGTGGCATCGTGCACCACGGTGCCGTGGCGGTGGCCGAGCACAGCCGGACGGTGGAGTTGCCGGCGCGGATCGAGGGATTCGTCAAGGTGAAGACCAGCACCTACGGCGATACGGCGCTATCCGTGTTCCGGTACGAAGACGAAAACCAGAGAAACAGCAATGACGAGTCGGGTGAGGAAGACGAGGAAAAGGGGGAGAGAATGTGATCATTGCGGTGTATCCCGGCAGTTTCGATCCCGTTACCTACGGTCACCTCGACATCATTCAGCGGGGAGCCAAGGTGTTTGACAAGGTGATTGTGGCCGTGTTGCGCAACCGGAACAAGACCCCGCTGTTTACCGTGGAAGAGCGGGTGGAACTGTTAAAGGCGGTCACGAAGGACATTCCCAACGTGGAGGTAGATTTTTTTCACGGGCTGCTCGTCGACTACATGCGCCAGAAACGGGCGCGGGTGATCATCAAAGGGCTGCGGGCGGTGTCCGATTTCGAGTATGAGATGCAGATGGCGTCCATCAATCGTAAACTGAATAACGATGTGGAAACCTTTTTTATGATGACCAACAACCAGTACTCGTTCCTCAGCTCGAGCATTGTGAAGGAAGTGGCCCGCTTTGGCGGGCCGGTGAACGACTTGGTGCCGCCGGTTGTGGAAGAGGCCCTGCGCCGGAAATTCGCCGAGCTGGCCGCCGAGGCGTCAGCGACGGGGCGGGCGGCGGAAGGGGCGCGAAGCGACGAACGTCGCTAGGCCCAGCAGCACCAGGGCCAGGGCGAAGAGGAGCGTCGCAGCCGCCCATTGCAGCCATCCGCCGGGCAGATGTCCCGTCTGCGGCGTCCAGGGCAAGAGGGGGACCCATGCGGGCAGGGCGTGCGATTGCCAGCGCGCGCTGGTCCACCACGCGACCCCCCCGGCAAGGACGGCGTGGACGACGCGGGCGATCAGGTATGGCTTGAGGCGCATCCCCAGCGCGCTGACGATGCTGGCCACCTGGGCGTGAATGGACAGCCCGCCCCACGCCAGGAGGGCGCTCACCGACGCGAGCACCACCGGCGTGGAGACGCCGCCCGCGGCGTCGGCGGCGGTGCGCGTCCCCATGGTCACCTCGAAGGTGCCGGCCACAAGGGCCGGAAGGAAGTCGGACGGCACCCCAAAGGGGGACAAGATGAGGGCCAGCGCCGCGCTCAGCAGTGCGGCGATCCCCGAACGGGTGAGCAGGTCAAGCAGCACGGAAAACAGAATGATGAACCCGCCGATCACCAGCAGGGTTTGCAGCGACGACCAGACGGCGTCACCCAACACTTGTCCCAGGGGCCGGGAGTCTGCCTCCCGCGCGCGATGCATGGCGCGGAGGGCGCGCAGCAGGAGCCAGCCTCCTTGCGGCGGGCGGTAGACGGTGCGCGCACCCCGGCGGTCGTAAAACCGCATCGCCACCCCGATGAGGAGGGCGGTTCCGTAGTGCACGGCGGCCAGAAATCCGGCGGCGGCGGGGTTGTGGAGAAAGCCGGCAGCCACGACGCCGCCGATGAACAGGGGGTCGGCCGTGGAAGCGAACGCGACGAGGCGTTCCGCTTCCGGGCGGGTGAGCAACCCTTGGCCGGCAAGGCGCACGGCCATTTTGGCGCACACGGGGTAGCCAGAGGAAAAGCCCATCGTGAGCACGAGGGCCCCCGTTCCCGGCACGTTAAAGAGTGGCCGCATCAAGGGCTCGAGAAGCACGCCGCAAAAGTGGGCCAGTCCGAAGGCGACGAGCACCTCCGACACGATCAGGAACGGCAGCAAAGCGGGAAAGACGATCTCCCACCAGATGGTCAGCCCCCGCAGGGACGCTTCGAGAGCGGGCTTGGGCGCCACGATGATGCAGGCAGCGACGACGAGTACCAAGCCACCGAACAGGCCGGTTCGCAGTGGAGCGCGTTTGGGCATACTCGACCTTCCTTCCCGCGCACGACGAAGGGCCGCGTGCTGTTACACGCACATCATACGCGGGGCTGTCCGCGAATAGACCCTTTGCGAGGAGTACGACACGCGAGGTGAAAACGGTGGGGAACCCGAAAATCGGCTTGGTCCTGGGTGCCGGGGGAGCGCGGGGCATGGCGCATCTCGGCGTCCTCAAGGTTCTCGAGGAGCGGGGCATTCGTCCCGATTGCATCGCCGGCTCGAGCATGGGCAGCCTGGTGGGGGTGCTGTATGCCAATGGCTTAAACCTGTCCATGCTGGAGCGCCTTGCCACCCACCTGCGCCGCAAGCATTGGCTCGACATGACCGTGCCCAAGCTGGGGTTTGTGGCCGGCGAAAAGGTAAAGCAGCTGATCCGCCTCCTCACCCACGGCAAAAACCTGGAGGACCTTTCCCCGCCGGTCGCGGTGGTGGCCACCGATCTCGAGCGCGGCGAGCGGGTGGTGTTTCGTACGGGACCCATTGACCAGGCGGTGCGCGCCAGCATGTCGATCCCGGGTATTTTCGTCCCCGAATCCATTGATGGGCGTCTCTATGTGGATGGTGCCGTCACCGACCGCTTGCCTGTCGACGTCGCGCGCGAGATGGGGGCCGACTTCATCATTGCCGTCGACGTGACGCCGTTTCAGCTTTCGACGCGCATCCAGTCCATTTTCGACGTGATCGCACAGACGATCGACATTCTGGAAAAAGAAGCAAATCGAAGCCGCGTGCTGCAGGCCGATGTGGTGATCAGTCCCGATGTGGGACGGTTCAGTTCCACGGCGTTTACCGACATTGGGGAGATTATCGCCGAGGGCGAGAAGGCGGCGCGGGCCGCGATCGACGAAATCGAGGAGAAGCTGCGCCGATGGGAGGGGGCCCGATGAATCCCCGCTGCGTGCGGACATGGCTGAGGCGGCTCGGGGTTGCACTGGGGGTTGTGGTCCTGCTTTTGGTTCCCGTGCCGTACTACATCACCAAACCGGGTCTTGCCGAGCCGGTTCACGCCATGGTGCGCGTCGAGGGCGGGGGCGCGACAGGGGAGGGAGCGTTTTTGCTCACCACCGTGTCGATGATGCCGGGGAACGTGGCCCTGTACGCCATCGCCGCCCTTCATCCGTTCTATGATGCCCTGCCCAAGCAGCAGATCCTCGCCCCTCACGAGTCACCGGAGGAATACACCCAGCGCCAGCTGCAGGTGATGCGCCAGTCGCAGGAAAACGCCGAGATTGTTGCCTTTCGCAAGGCCGGCCTGCCGGTCGACGTGCGCGCGGTCGGAGTCCGCGTCCTCGAGGTGCGGCGCGACGGTGCGGCGGCGGGGGTGCTGGAGCCGGGCGATGTCCTCGTACGCGTGGACGACCGTCCGGTGCGCACGCGTGAAGAGCTTCTTCGTGCGCTCCAGGGCCGCCGTGCCGGGGAGACGGTCCGCGTCGCGTTCCTGCGGGAAGGGAAAAGGCGGGAAGCCGACATTCGCCTCAAGCCCCTCCCCCTCGAGCCGGGTGAGCCGCACCGGGCGGGCCTGGGTATCGTGCCGGCCACCGAGCGATCCGTCACGCTGCCACGCCGCGTTACGGTGAATGCGGGCAGCATCGGCGGGCCTTCGGCGGGGCTCATGTTTACCTTGGAAATCCTGAACCAGCTGGATGGGCGAGACTGGACGAAGGGGTACCGCATCGCCGGTACCGGCACGATTGACGAGGAAGGCCGGGTTGGTCCCGTTGGCGGGGTGCACCAGAAGGTGTGGGCGGCGGTGCGCGCCGGTGCGGACATTTTTTTCGTCCCGGCCGCCGCTGCCCCAGGCGAACCGTCAAATGCCGAGGTGGCCAAGCGGGCCGCCAAACGCTTGGGAAGCACGCTGCGCGTGGTTCCGGTGCGGACGGTCGACGACGCGCTGCGCTTTCTGGCGGAGCTGCCGCCGAAAGCGGAGGCGGGGCCGGACGCGAGAGTATAAGGTCCTACACCTGCACCGGGGACTGGCGAAACTCGCGGTTCCACTCCGTGGCGGCGACTTCTGGTGGGTACCCCAAGGCGTACACCCGCGCCGCGCGCAGGTCGAAGGCAAACAGCGGGTGGTCGAGCTCGCTCGCCCGCGTCACCAGGGGCACGGTCACGTGTTTCTTGCGCAGGCGCAAGAATTCCCGGCCGCGGGTGGTAAACCCGAGCACCCGCAGGTAGGGGACGCCGGCACGGAGGTTGAGGGCACGGAAGCGCTCCTTTGTCAGCCGGAGGAGCAGGTGGACAAGGGCGCGCTGCAGCCGCGTCCACGTGTACCGCTTTGTTTTGGCGGCGCGCAGGAAGGCGTCGAAGGAGGGCGCGCTGCGTACGGCGCGCAGTAGGCGGTGTTCCAGGCCCTCGTCCACATCGAAAATGGTGGCGATCTCCTCCGGTTCCAGAACCGCAAACTGGTGCAAGAGAAGCGGGTAAAACCGCTCCCAGTGCATCGGCGCGCGGCCGGATGCTTCCTCGCGCTTTAGGATGGCGTAGGTGATTTCCGGCACATAGGGGCGCACGGCGTCGAGCCGACCGGTGTTGAGCCACAACCGGCGGATGGCCGTGGCGCTGGCGATGCGCTTGTCCGTTGGTGCCGGGTCGTGGTACTCCGCCTTCTCGCGGCGGATGGTGACGGGACGGATGGCGCTGTTCATCCGCCGCAGGGCAAGACAGTAGTGCAGGCCGAGGATGTTGTTGGGCTGGTCGACGGGGAGCGGCGGGCGCCCCTGCGCCGCTTGCCAGGCGTTGACGGCGTGCCCGAAGGCCTTGGGAAAGCTCATCCCCTGCGCCAGCGCCTCCCGGAGCCGGGCACGAAACCCTTCCGGTTCCTCGGCCAGGTGTTCGGCCAGCTCCAGCATCCAATCGATGGACCCGCTCTCGCTGCCGAAGCAGACGGCGTCGATCCCGCCCAGGGCTTCCAGGCAGGCCATGGCCCCCCACGCGAAGAGCTCGGCGTTTTGGGTGGCGTACACGACCGGCAGTTCCAGCACCACGTCGACCCCCTGGCGAAGGGCCATCTCGGTTCGCGACCACTTGTTCGTCAGGGCCGGCTCACCGCGCTGCAGGAAATTGCCGCTCATCACCGCGACGACCACGTCGGCTCCGGTAACCTCCCGCGAGCGCAACACGTGATAGGCGTGGCCGTTGTGCATGGGATTGTATTCGATGACGATGCCGACGGCGCGCATGGGATGCCTCCTTTCGCGCGTTCTCGGTAGGATTATAACAGGGCGACGGAAAGGCGGCGATGCGCCGGACCGAGCGTTGACAAAACGAAATCGGGAAGGCTATAATCAAACGTGTTGTCCTCGAGGTGAACGACATGATGATCCTTCGGTTGCCCGAGTTGGAAGGGCAGCAAGGCAAGGCGCTCCGCGTGCATGAGGTGTTTGCGGCCGACGAGCTGGTCCGTATGCATCCGCAGGTGCAGTCGCTGTCGCCGGTGACGGTGGATGCCGAAGCGCGCTACGAGGCCGGCGAGGTGCGCGTGGAAGGCACGTTGAGCGGTTCCCTGGTCTTGTCCTGTTCGCGCTGTTTGAAGGCGTTTCCCTACTCCTATTCCATTCCCGTGGACGAGCGCTTTGTCCGTGCATCAAGCGGCGAGACAGCGCCCGAGGAAACCGATGAGGAGAATGTCCACGTCGTAGACGGCGATACGGTGGACCTGAAGCCGTACCTGGTCGAGCTGATCGCACTTGCCATTCCGTTTGCGCCGCTGTGCAGCGAGGCGTGCAAAGGCTTGTGCCCGGTATGTGGCGTCGACCGCAACACGGAAAGCTGCTCCTGCCGCACCGAGCGGATCGATCCACGCCTGGCGCCTTTGGCCGAGCTTCTCGCCGCGCAAATGGGGCAAGGTGAACAGAAGGGGCCAAACGGGAAGCCAAATGATACGTAACGCCGAAGGGGGTGGCAGCCATGGCAGTGCCTTTCCGGCGGACTTCGAAGCAGCGCAAGCGCAAGCGTCGCACGCATTTCAAGCTGGAGGTTCCGGGTCTTGTCCGCTGCCCGGAGTGCGGTGAGCTGAAGCTCAGCCATCGCGTGTGCCCGGCGTGCGGCACGTACAAAGGCGTGCAAGTCATCAAGAAGTAAGGAAAGGATGGAGTTGACCCCACCCCGCGCCCATACGGCGCGGGGTTTTGTGCTGTTTCGCCCCTTGTATTTTTTGGCGCGGCAGCCTATACTAAAGCTAAACTTGTGAGTAGGTCATAAGAGAATCTCATAACAGGTGGTGGTAGTCATTCGGCGGCTCCCGAAGCGTGAGCGCCAGAAGGCCCTGATGGCCCTGTTGACCGAAAACCCGGTTTTAACCGACGAGGAACTTGCGCAACGGTTTGGCGTCAGCGTGCAGACCATCCGCCTCGACCGCTTGGAGCTGGGCATCCCGGAACTGCGCGAACGCTTGAAGGATGTGGCCCGCCGTCAATTGGATCCGATTCGCTCCCTTCAGCAGGATGAAGTGATCGGAGAGATCGTTGACCTGGAACTGGATCGTTACGCCATTTCCATCCTCGACATTGGCGACAGCCATGTCTTCGCCCGCACGGGGATCGCCCGCGGACACCACATCTTCGCGCAGGCCAATTCGCTGGCGGTGGCGGTCACCGACGCGGAGGTGGCGCTTACGGCTTCGGCGCGCATTCGGTTTGTGCGTCCCGTGTACCGGGGGGAGCGGCTGGTGGCCAAGGCCAATGTGATCGCGTCCGACCCGGAGCGCAATCGTGTGCGGGTGGAGACGCGGGTTGGTGGGGAGCTGGTGTTCAGCGGCACGTTTACCGTCTACCGTGCGGCGCGCGACGCACAGCGAGGGGCAGGAGGGATCGCCGATGCGGATCGCCATTGACGCCATGGGCGGGGATCATGCACCGCAGGCCATTGTTGACGGGGTGCTGCGTGCCGCAGCGGAGCGTGCCGATGTGGAGTTCGTCCTGGTGGGCGACGAGACGGCCCTGGTTGCCCTGGGCGCCACTTGGCCGCGCAACGTGCGCATTCGCCACGCGCCCGAGGTGATCGGCCCCGACGAGGAGCCGGTGCGCGCCATCCGCCAGAAGAAGCATTCGTCCCTTGTCACGGCGGTAAAAATGGTGAACGAACGGGAGGCGGATGCCTGCATTTCCGCCGGCAACACCGGCGCGTACATGGCCGCGGCCCTCCTGTATGTCGGCCGCATTCCCGGCATTGAACGCCCGGCGCTGGCACCGGTCTTTCCCACGACGGGTTCGTGGGGCGTTCTCGTGCTCGACGTCGGCGCCAACGTTGATGCGCGGCCCCAGCACCTGTTGCAGTATGCGGTGATGGGGAGCGTCTACGTATCGAGCGTGGAAGGGGTGAACAACCCCCGCGTCGGCCTGCTCAATATCGGCACCGAAGCCACGAAGGGCAACGAGCTGACCAAAGCGGCCTACGCCCTGCTGGAACAAGCGAACCTCAATTTCATCGGCAATGTCGAGGCGCGCGACGTGCTCGCCGGCGTGGCCGACGTCGTCGTATGCGACGGCTTCAACGGCAACGTTTTGCTCAAAGCGGCGGAAGGGACGGCGGAGACCATCTTTCGCGTGCTGCAGGAAGAGCTGACCGGCCGGTGGACGCACAAACTGGCCGCGGCCCTGCTGCGCCCCGCGTTTCGCCGCCTGAAGGCGCGCATGGATTACAAGGAGCACGGCGGCGCTCCACTTCTGGGGATCAACGGGCCCTGCATCAAGGCCCATGGTTCGTCGGACGCGCGTGCCATCCACAATGCCGTGCGGCAAGCCATCGCCTTTGTGGAGCGCGACGTGCTCGGCTCGATTTCACGACAACTGGGATAGGAAGGGAAGCCCTATGGAGCGTTATGGTGTGGGAATCTTGGGGACGGGTTCGCACCTGCCGGAGAAAGTGCTTTCCAACGCCGACCTGGAGAAGATGGTCGAGACGAGTGACGAATGGATCGTCACGCGCACCGGTATTCGCGAGCGGCGCATCGCCCGGCCGGAGGAGGCGTCCTCCGATCTGGCCCTCGCGGCGGCGCGCAAGGCCCTCGACGCCGCCGGCGTGGCGCCGGAGGCCATCGACCTGATCGTTGTCGCGACGGTGACGCCGGACATGATGTTCCCCTCGACGGCATGCATCGTGCAGGAGAAGCTGGGGGCCACGCGCGCGGCGGCCTTCGACCTGTCGGCGGCCTGCTCGGGCTTTATGTACGGCGTGGCGGTCGCGTCCCAGTTCATCCGCACGGGCATGTACCGGTATGCCCTCGTCATTGGCGTGGACTGTCTGTCGAAGATCACCGACTGGACCGACCGCGCCACCTGCGTCCTCTTCGGTGACGGGGCCGGCGCGGTGGTGCTCGGCCCGGTGCCGGAGGGCTACGGCTTTCTTTCCTTCGAGTTGGGCGCGGACGGCAGTGGCGGCGACCTGTTGAAGCTGCCGGCCGGCGGATCGCGCCTTCCCGCGTCGGAGGAGACGGTGCGCGGGCGGCAGCACTACATCGCCATGAACGGCAGCGAGGTGTTCAAGTTTGCCGTGCGCATCCTCGGCGCCGCGGCGGAAGAGGCGCTCAAAAAGGCGGGGCTGACGAAGGATGACGTGGATTTTCTCGTTCCCCACCAGGCCAACTACCGCATCATCGAAGCGGCCATGCGTCGCCTCGGGCTTGCGGAAGACAAGGTGGTGATCAACCTCGACCGCTACGGCAACATGTCGTCGGCGTCGGTGCCCGTCGCCCTCGACGAGGCCGTGCGCGCCGGACGGGTGCGCGCAGGGGATCGCCTCGTCCTCGTCGGGTTTGGCGGCGGCCTCACGTGGGGCGCTGCGGTGCTGCGCTGGTGGGACGCGAAGAAGGAGGGATGAGGCATGGGGAAAGTGGCGTGGGTGTTTCCGGGACAGGGTTCGCAGGTCGTGGGGATGGGCAAGGCGATTGCCGAAGCGGATGCCGATGCACGGGCCGTGTTTGATTCGGCAGACGAAGCGCTGGGCTTCGCCCTGTCGCGTCTGTGCTTCGAGGGCCCGGAAGAGGAGCTGCGCCTCACCGTCAACACGCAGCCGGCCATTTTGACAACGAGCGCAGCCCTCCTGGCGGTGTGGCGGAAGGCCGCGCCCCAGCCCGATTTTGTGGCCGGCCACAGCCTCGGCGAGTATACGGCCCTTGTGGCGGCGGAGGCTCTCTCCTTCGTCGACGCCGTGCGCATCGTGCGCCAGCGCGGGGCGTTCATGGAGGAGGCCGTCCCCGCCGGGCAGGGCGGCATGGCCGCCGTCCTCGGGATGGAGCGGGATGCCCTGCAGGCCATCGTCGACGCGGTGTCCGCCGAGGGGGACGTTGTCGAGCTGGCCAACTTGAACTGCCCCGGGCAAATCGTCATCTCCGGGACGATTGCGGGGGTGAAGAAGGCCGCCGAGCGGGCGCGGGAAGCCGGCGCGCGCCGCGTGCTGGAGCTTGCCGTGAGCGGCCCGTTCCACTCCTCGCTGATGAGGCCGGCCGCCGAGCGCCTGGCCGAGGTGCTCGCCGATGTGCCCCTGGCCGATGCGCGGGTGCCTGTCGTGGCCAACGTCACGGCACGCCCCGTCACGCGGGCCGAGGAGATTCGCCGCTTGCTGGTCGAGCAGGTGGCCGCGCCGGTGCTGTGGGAGGACAGCGTGCGCGCCATGCTCGATGCGGGCGTTGACACCTTCGTCGAGATCGGTCCGGGCTCGGTGCTCACCGGCCTGATCAAAAAGATCGACCGCCGGGCGCGGTGCTTCAACGTGCACGATCCGGCTTCCCTGGACAAGGCGCTGGCCGAGCTGGCATAACCATTCAATACGGGCGGGTTGAGCGCCCGTCTACACTCATCGGGAAAGGGAGATGAGCGGTGAAGGATCGAGTGGCACTGGTAACCGGCGCCTCGCGCGGCATCGGCCGCGCTGTGGCCTTGGAGCTGGCCGAGGCGGGCGCCCACGTGGTCGTCAACTATGCGGGCAGCGAGGGCGCGGCGCGCGAAGTGGCCGAGCAGATTCGTGCCAAGGGGCGGGAGGCGCTCCTGGTGAGAGCCAACGTGGCCGACGCCGGAGACGTGGAGGCGATGGTGAAACAGGTCCTCGACCACTTCGGCCGTGTCGACATCCTCGTCAACAACGCCGGAATCACGCGCGACAACCTCGTCATGCGCATGAAGGATGAGGAATGGGACGAGGTGCTCGCCGTCAACCTGAAGGGCGCCTTCCTCTGCGCCAGGGCGGTGGCCCGTCCCATGATGAAACAGCGCTACGGGCGCATCGTCAACATCTCCTCGGTCGTGGCCCTGCGCGGCAATCCCGGGCAGGCCAACTACGTGGCGGCCAAGGCTGGTGTCATCGGCCTGACCAAGACCCTTGCCCGCGAGCTGGCCTCGCGCGCCATCACCGTCAATGCCGTGGCTCCGGGGTTTATTGTCACCGACATGACGGCCAAACTGGGGGATGATGTCCGCGAAGCGCTGCGTGCGCAGATTCCCCTTGGCACCTTCGGACGTCCGGAAGACGTGGCCAAGGCGGTACGGTTTCTCGCCTCCGACGATGCCGCCTACATTACGGGCCAGGTGTTGTGTGTCGACGGCGGCATGGTGATGTAGCTTTTCTTCCCTAACGGTTTTTCGTATAATACGGCAAGGAGGTGAAGAAAACCATGTCCGATACCTTTGAGCGTGTGAAACGCATCATCGTCGATCGCCTCGGCGTCGACGAGTCGGAAGTGACGATGGACGCGTCCTTTAAGGATGACCTGGGCGCCGATTCCCTGGACATCGTTGAGCTCGTGATGGAGCTGGAAGACGAATTCGACATGGAGATTTCTGACGAAGATGCGGAGAAGATCACGACCGTTGGGCAAGCCGTGGAGTACATAAACGCACGCCTTCAGTCGTAAGCCGATCAAAGTCCCGTGCGACCCGCGGGACTTTCTCCGCATCTAGGCCCGCTTTGTGCGCACACGCTGGCGGGAGAAGACGTGCGGACGATAAGGTCCGCTTCTCTCATAGAGGTGAATCCGATGGAAAAGCGTCGAGTGGTGATTACCGGGGTGGGGGTGATCTCGCCGGTAGGGAACGATGCCCAGACCTTTTGGGCGTCGCTTCTGGCCGGCAAATCTGGCATCGGGCCCGTGACGCATTTTGATGCCAGCGAGTTCCCCACGCGGATTGCCGGCGAGGTAAAGGACTTTGATCCGTCGGCGTACATGGATAAAAAGGATGTGAAGCGTACCGACCGCTTCGTGCAGTTTGCCATTGCGGCAACGAAGATGGCCCTCGAGGACGCCCGGCTGAAGATCGAGAAACAGGATCCGGAGCGCGTCGGCGTCTACATCGGGTCGGGGATCGGTGGGCTGGCGACATGGGAGGACCAGCACCGCGTATTGTTGGAGAAAGGGCCGCGGCGCGTCAGCCCCTTTCTCATCCCGATGATGATTGCCAATATGGCCGCGGGGCAGGTGTCGATCCACTTCGGCCTCAAGGGTCCCAACAGCGCGCCCATCACCGCCTGTGCCACCGGCACCCATGCCATCGGCGACGCATTCAAGATCATTCAGCGCGGCGAGGCCGATGTCATGGTGGCCGGCGGGACGGAGGCGACGATCCGCCCCCTGGCCTTTGCCGGGTTCTGTGCCGCCAGGGCGATGTCGACGCGCAACGACGAACCGGAAAAGGCCAGCCGGCCCTTCGACAAGGACCGCGACGGGTTCGTGATGGGTGAGGGTGCGGGGGTGCTCATTCTCGAGGAGCTGGAGCATGCCAAGCGCCGCGGCGCACCGATCATCGCCGAGGTGATTGGCTACGGTATGAGCGCCGACGCTTTCCACCTCACCCAGCCCGATCCCGACGGGGACGGGGCCAAGCGGGCGATGCTGGCGGCGATCCGCGATGCGGGGATCCGCCCGGAGGAAGTGGACTACATCAATGCCCACGGGACGTCAACGGAACTGAACGACAAGGTCGAAACGCAGGCCATCAAGGCGGCCTTTGGCGAGCATGCCTACAAGTTGGCCGTCAGTTCGACCAAGTCGATGACCGGCCACATGCTGGGGGCAGCCGGTGCGGTGGAGGCGATTGCGACGGCGCTGGCGCTGCGCGACCAGATTCTCCCGCCGACGATCAACTACGAGACGCCCGATCCCGCGTGCGACCTGGATTACGTGCCCAACGAGGCGCGTCGCGCACCGGTTCGGGTGGCCCTGTCCAATTCCTTCGGCTTCGGCGGCCACAACGCTACAATCGCTTTGAAGCGGTACGAGGGGTAAGAGGGCTCGTGCCAGGAGGGAAACCACCCATGGACTGGGAGACGCTTCAGGCGCGGGTCGGCATCCGGTTTCGCAACTTCGCGCTGTATGAGCAGGCGTTTACCCATTCGTCCTACGTCAATGAGCACAAACGGGAACGCCTCCAGCACAACGAGCGACTCGAGTTTCTCGGTGACGCCGTGTTGGAGCTGGCTGTATCGCAGTTCCTGTTCCAAACGTTCCCCCACATGACCGAAGGGGAGATGACCAAGCTGCGCGCGGCCATCGTTTGCGAGCCGTCCCTCGTGTCGTTTGCCGAGGAATTGGACTTTAAGCGGTTCATTCGTCTCGGCAAGGGAGAGGAGTTGACCGGCGGTCGCCACCGGCCGGCCCTTCTGGCGGACGTGTTTGAGGCGTTTGTCGGCGCCTTGTACCTTGATCAGGGGCTCGACGCCGTGTTTGCCTTTCTCAACAAGGTGGTGTTCCCGCGCGTTCTGCGGGGGGACTTTGCCCACACCACCGACTACAAGAGCCTCCTGCAGGAGCTTGTGCAGCAGGACAACCTGGGCGAGCTGACCTACCGCATTGTGGAGGAGCGCGGGCCGGCGCACAACCGGGAGTTTGTCTCCGAGGTGCTCCTCAACCAGCAAACGCTCGGGCGCGGGTGCGGGCGCTCCAAGAAAGAGGCGGAACAGAAAGCGGCAGCCATGGCCCTCGGGGTACTGGGCGCGCGGCGATAACGGCGTATAGGGGCGGCGTACGGTGCGCCGCCTTTTTTCACGCGTGCAAGATGGGTGGTGCAAACAGAAGAAAGGGTGAACCGCGATTGTACCTGAAGCGGATCGAGCTGGTGGGTTTCAAGTCCTTTGCCGACCGCACGACCCTGGAGTTCGGCCCGGGCATCACGGCGGTAGTGGGGCCCAACGGGAGCGGCAAATCGAACATCGCCGACGCCGTGCGCTGGGTGCTGGGCGAGCAGAGCGCCAAAATGCTGCGCGGGTCGAAGATGGAGGACGTCATCTTTGCCGGCTCCAGCACGCGGCGGCCCATGAACTACGCGGAGGTGTCCCTCACCCTGGATAACCAGAGCGGCGTGTTGCCGCTTGCATATGGAGAAGTGACCGTTACGCGCCGCGTCTACCGGACGGGGGAAAGCGAGTACGCCATTAACGGACAGCCGTGCCGGCTGAAGGACATTGCCGAGCTCTTTTACGACACCGGCGTGGGGAAGGAAGCGTATGCCCTCATCGGGCAGGGGCGCGTCGAGGAGATCATCGCGGCCAAGCCCGAGGAGCGGCGGGCCATGTTTGAAGAGGCGGCCGGCATCGTGAAAACCAAGGCCCGGAAACGCGAGGCGCAGCGCAAACTGGAGGAGACGGAGGCCAATCTGACGCGGCTGGCCGACATACTGAGCGAGCTGGAAAACCAGCTGGCCCCCCTAGCTGAACAGGCGGAAAAGGCCCGACGCCATCAGGCCCTCGCGGAGGCGTTGCGCGAGCGGGAAATCGGTCTGTTGGTCCACGACATTGCCCTGCGCCACGAGCGATGGAATGCGGCCAAGGAGGCCCTGGCCCGATGCCGGGCGGACCGCGAGGCGGTGGCGGCGGAGCTGGCGCGGGGCGAAGCGGCCTTTGCCGAGGCGCAGGAGGCCTTCGCCCGGCTGGAGGCGGAGCGGGAGGCGCTGCAGCAGGAGCTCCTCACCCTGAGCGAGGAGGGGGAGAAGGCGGAAGGCCAGCGCGACGTGCTACGCGAACGCCTGCGCCATTTGGATGAGCGGCTGGCCGAAGCCGAGCGGGCGGCTGCGGACCTCGCCGAACGCGAGGCGGCCCTGGAGACGGCGCTCGGCCAGCAGCGCACGGCGCGCGCCGAGCTGTCCGCGGCGGTCGCGCGTCTTGAGCGGCAGGTGGCAGAGGAGGAAGAACGCCTGGCCGAGGGGGAGGAGGCCCTGCGCGCGGCGCTGGAGCAGAAAAAGAGCGCGTACATTGACCTCCTCAACGAGTCGGCCGCCGTCCGCAACGAGATCCGAAGCGCCGAGCAGCATGTCGCCCAGCTGCGCCAGCGCCTGGCCCGCCTCCGCGCCTCCCGGGAGGAGCTGGCGGCAGCATTGCGCGAGAAGGAGGCCGCGGAGCAGGCGGCGCGCGAGGCCCTCGGGCGCGTGCAGGGGGAGCTGGCCGCCTGCCTCGAGCGTCTGCGCGAGGTGACGGCGCGCCAGCGCGAGGCTGCCGTGCAAACCGACGAGCTGCGCGAGGCCCTGCGGCGCGCCCAGGGGCGGCGGGAGACGCTCGTGGCGCGCCAGGGCATGCTGCGGGAACTGAAGGAAGGCTACCAGGGCTATGCCCAGGGCGTGCGCGAGGTGCTCAAGAACCGCCGGACGATCGGCGGGATCCACGGAGCGGTCGCCGAACTGATCGCCGTCCCCAAGGCCTATGAGCTGGCCATTGAGACAGCCCTCGGCGGATCCCTGCAGCACGTGGTGGTGGACGACGAGGCGGCCGGGCGCCGGGCCATCCAGTTCCTGAAGGACAAGAAGGCGGGGCGGGCCACCTTCCTGCCCCTCGACGTTATCCGCGGGCGGGAGCTGTCCGCCGCCGAGCGGGACAAGCTGGCCACCTGTTCTGACGTGGTGGGGGTGGCCGCCGATTTGGTTCGTTGTGAACCGCGTTACCGCAACGTGGTGGCCAATCTGCTCGGAACCGTGGTGGTGGTGAAGGATCTCGAGGCGGCCAACCGCGTGGCGCGCCTGTTGGGCTATCGCCACCGCGTTGTCACCCTTGACGGCGATGTTGTCCACCCGGGCGGCAGCATGACCGGCGGCTTTTCCAAAAAGGGTGGCGACGCGTCGTCCCTCCTCGGCCGCCAGCGCGAACTGGATCAGGTGACGCAGGAACTGGAGGGGGTGACGGCAGCCATCGCCCGCCTCGAGCGGGATGCGGCCGCCGCCCGCGAACGGCATGCGGCGCTGGAGGCCGAGGTGGAGCGGCTGCGCGCGCAGGGCGAGGCGCTGATGAAGGAGGAGCAACGGTGCAAAGAGGCGCTCCATGCGCGACAGGTGGAAGCGGGCGCCTTGCGCGAGCGTCTGGTCCTGCTGGAAGCCGATGAGCAGCTTTACGCCCAGGAAGCGGCGCGCCTCGAAGCGGAAACCTCCCGCGCCCGCGAGCGGCTTGCGGCCTTGGTTGCGGAGGAGGAGGCGCTGGCGGCGGACATCCGCACCGCGGAAGAGGCCCTCGCGGCCAGGGCGCGGGACCGCGAGGCCCTGCACGCGCGGGTGACCGCCCTCAAGGTGGAGCTGGCCCGCGTGCGGGAACAGGTGGAGGCCCGCCAGGCGGAAGAAGCCCGGCTGCGCCGGGAACGCAAGCAGCTGGCTGCCGAGCGCGCCGCCCTTGCCGAGCAGGTGGCCGCGTGGCAAAAGCAGCGCCGCCAGGAGGAACAGGAGCTGGCGGAAACGGAGCGGCGCCTGGCCGACCTGAAAGCACAGCGGGGGCGCGTAGACCGGCGCTTGGCGGAACTGGGCAAGGAGCGGGAGGTTTGGCGCGCGGCCCTCGCGGAGCAGGAGGCGGCGCTTTCTGCCCTGCGCCGGCGGCTTCACGAGGCCGAGGAGCGCCTGCGGCAGGCGGAGGTGCGCCTCAGCCGGGACGACGTGGAGCTGGAGCGCGCCCTCGCCGCGCTGCGCGAGCGCTACGGTTTGTCCTATGAGCTGGCCCGCGAGCGGTATGCGCCGCCGGAAGACGTGGAGGCCGCGCGGCGCGAGGTGGAGCGCCTCCGCGCGGAGATGGAGGCGCTCGGGCCGGTCAACCCGGGAGCCGTTGACGAATACGAGCGGTTGGCGGCACGCTACCGGTTTTTGACGGAGCAGAAGGCGGACCTGGAGGAAGCCAAGGCCGGGTTGTACCGGATGATCGCCGAGCTGGACGAGGAGATGGCCAAGCGCTTTGCCCACACCTTCGCCGAGGTGCGACAGGCGTTCCAGGACGTGTTTCGCCAACTGTTCGGCGGCGGCAAGGCCGATCTCCTCCTGGTCGACCCGAGCGACCTCCTCGCCACCGGCGTGGAAATTGTCGCCCAGCCGCCGGGGAAAAAGCCGCAGGCGCTGTCGCTTCTGTCGGGCGGTGAGAAGGCGCTGACGGCCATTTCGCTGCTTTTTGCCTTTCTTCATGTCAAGGCGGTGCCCTTCTGCATCCTCGACGAGGTGGAAGCGGCCCTTGACGAGGCCAACGTCCGCCGCTTTGCCCGCTACCTGCGCCGCTTCGCCGACCGGACGCAGTTCATCGTTGTCACCCACCGCAAGGGCACGATGGAAGAGGCCGATGCCCTGTACGGGGTTACGATGCAGGAGTCGGGCGTGTCCAAACTGGTGTCGGTGCGGCTGGACGATGCCCAACGGCTCGTGTCGGCGTAAGGTCCGCCACGAAGGGTTTTCGCCATGCGCGAACGGAAGGAGGAACGCCCCATGAGTGTGTTTCGCAAGCTCAAGGAAGCCCTCGCAGCCAAGACGGAAGCGGTAACGGCCAAGTTTCGCGACGGCCTGGCCAAAACCCGCGAGGTCCTGGCCGAAAACGTCGAAGCCCTTTTCCGGCGCACCAAAGCAATTGATGAGGAATTCTTCGAGGAGCTGGAGGAGATCCTGATCGCCGCCGACGTGGGCGTGAAAACCGCACTGGCCCTCGTGGACGAGTTGCGCGAGGCGGCGGCCGAGCAGAAGATGCGGGACGCGGCGGAGCTGAAGCCGCTCTTGGTGGAAAAGCTGGTCGCGCTCATGGACGAAGGGCAGGAAAGGGCCGCCCTGAACCTCAACCCGGAAGGCCTGACCGTCATCCTGTTTGTTGGCGTCAACGGCGTTGGCAAGACGACCACCATCGGCAAGCTGGCCCATCGGCTCAAGCAGGAAGGGAAAACGGTCATCCTTGCCGCCGGTGACACCTTCCGCGCCGGGGCCATCGAGCAGCTGGAGGCGTGGGGACGCCGCGTGGGCGCCGACGTGATCCGCCACCAGGCCGGGGCGGATCCGGCTGCCGTCATCTACGATGCCATCCAGGCAGCCAAATCGCGGGGGGCAGACGTTCTCCTCTGCGACACGGCGGGTCGCCTCCAGAACAAGGCCAACCTGATGGAAGAGCTGAAGAAGATCGCCCGCGTCATCGCGCGCGAGGTGCCGGGCGCGCCCCACGAGACCCTTCTCGTCGTCGACGCCACCACCGGCCAAAACGCCCTGTCCCAGGCCAAAGCCTTTGGCGAGGCGGCCAAGGTGACGGGCATCGTGTTGACCAAGCTGGACGGCACGGCCAAGGGCGGCATCGTCCTGGCCATCCGCCGCGAGCTGGGGGTGCCGGTCAAATTTGTCGGGCTTGGCGAGAAGCCGGACGATCTGGTGCCCTTCGACGCCGAGCAGTTTGTGGCCGGCCTGTTCGCCGGGTGGCTGGAGCAGCCGGATGAGGCGCGCAGCGGTGGGTAAGCGTGGGTAAGCCCGTGCAACCGTCCGCTGACGGCGTTTTTCCGGCGGTGTTTCCGTTGCGCGTTGTGCCGGGGAAGCGCCGTTTTCTCCGGTGGCCTGTCAATCTCTCGGCCTTGACATGGCGCGCTTTGTTCGGTATGCTAGGTCCGTAAAGGGAAACGCCTTGACAGCGCCGCGAGGGAACCATGCTCGAGAAGACGAACCGTCTCAACCTGCTCTACGATTTTTACGAACCGCTCTTGACGGACAAGCAGAAACGTTACCTCGAGGACTACTATGTGCATGACTGCTCGCTCGGCGAGATCGCCGAAGCGCACAACGTGAGCCGTCAAGCGGTGTACGAGCAGCTCAAGCGGGCGGAAGCCCTGCTGGAAGCGTACGAGGAAAAGCTTGGCCTCCTCCGCAAGCACCAGGAGCGCCTCGGCCTCATCGCCCGACTGCGCGCCCTGCTCGAGGCGCAGGGATGTCTGGGTGCCGAAGCGGAGCGGCTGCTCGCCCAACTGGCGGAGGCCGATTAGGGGGGAGCCCCATGCTGTTTGAGAGCCTGGCCAGCCGGCTGCAGGAGACGTTCCAGAAGCTGCGCGGGAAGGGCAAGGTGACGGAGGCCGACGTCAAGGAGGCGATGCGTGAGGTGCGCCTCGCCCTCCTCGAGGCCGACGTCAGCCTGGACGTGGTGAAGGACTTCATCGCGCGCGTTCGCGAGCGCGCCGTGGGGCAGGAGGTGCTCAAGAGCCTCACCCCGGCGCAACAGGTGATCAAGATCGTCCACGACGAGCTGACCGCCTTGATGGGCGGACAGACGGCGAAGCTGGAGATGGCCCCCACCCCGCCGACCGTCGTCCTAATGGTTGGCCTGCAGGGGGCGGGGAAAACGACGACGACCGGGAAGCTGGCCCGCTACTTGCAAAAGCAGGGCAAAAAGCCGCTCCTTGTCGCCGCCGATGTGTACCGCCCGGCGGCCATCCGCCAGTTGCAGGTCCTCGGCGAAACCATCGGGGTGCCCGTTTTCACCATGGGCGAGGGGGCCAATCCCGTTGATATCGCCAAGGCAGGCGTCGAGCGCGCTAAGGGGGAACGGCTGGACGTCGTCTTGATCGACACCGCCGGCCGGCTGCACGTCAACGAAGAGCTGATGGACGAGCTGGCTCGCATCCGCGATGCGGTGCAGCCCACGGAGATCCTCCTCGTCGTCGACGCCATGACCGGGCAGGACGCCGTTAACGTGGCGCGCGCGTTTCATGAGCAGCTGGGTCTGACCGGGGTGATTCTCACCAAGTTGGACGGCGACACGCGCGGCGGGGCGGCCCTGTCGGTGCGGGCCGTCACCGGCTGCCCGATCAAGTTTGCCGGAATGGGCGAAAAGCTCGACGCTCTTGAGCCCTTCCATCCCGACCGCATGGCTTCGCGCATCCTCGGCATGGGCGATGTGCTGACGCTGATCGAGAAGGCGCAAGCGGCCGTCGACGCCGAAAAGGCGGCCGAAATGCAGCAGAAGCTTATCCGCGCCGAGTTTACCTTCGACGATTTCCTGGAGCAGTTGCGTGCCGTTCGCCAGATGGGGCCCCTCGAGGAGCTCCTGGGCATGCTGCCGGGCATGGGGCAGCTCAAGGGGATGAAGGACCTCAAGGTGGACGAGAAGCAGCTCAAGCGCATCGAAGCGATCATCCTGTCGATGACGCCGGAAGAACGGGCCAATCCCGACATCCTCAACCCCAGCCGCAAGCGGCGCATTGCCGCGGGAAGCGGCACGTCGCTCCAGGACGTCAACCGCCTTGTTAAGCAGTTTGAGGAGATGCGCAAGCTGTTCAAGCAGTTCGGCAAGATGGCCAAGCAGGCCAAGAAGCGGCGCGGTTTCCGCCTGCCCTTTTTCCCAACATGACCGTTTCCATTTCGCATCGATCGATCTTCGGAGGTGACCGCATCATGGCTGTGAAAATTCGTCTGAAACGCATGGGTGCCAGGAAAAAGCCCTTCTATCGCATCGTGGTGGCCGACTCCCGTGCGCCGCGTGACGGCCGCTTCATCGAGGAGATCGGCTACTACAACCCGGTAGCGCAGCCGGCTGAGATCAAGATCAACGAGGAGAAAGCCATCAAGTGGCTCCTTACCGGTGCGCAGCCGACGGACACGGCGCGCAGCTTGCTGAGCAAGGCGGGCATCCTGAAAAAAGTCCACGAGATCAAGTACGAGAACAAGCAGTAAGGACATGCGCTTCGCGGAGGCGGGCCGATGAGGGCGCTGGTGGAGCTGATTGCCCAGGCGCTGGTGGATCGTCCGGACGATGTCCGCATCCACGAGGTGGTCCAGGGCCGGTCGGTGGTGTACAGGATCTCGGTGCACCCCGACGACGTGGGCAAGGTGATCGGCAGACAGGGCCGCACGGCGAAGGCGCTGCGCACGGTGGTGAGCAGTGTGGCAGCGCGGGAAGGGAAACGGGTGAGCGTGGAAATCGAGTGACGGGTTGGGGCGTTCCCAACCCGTCTTTTCCGCGTGACGGATTTCATGCTCGCGCCTGCGTAGGGAGGCGAAAGGCGATGCGAATCCGCAGGCCGGTTCAGGTGAAGCTGATCTTGACCGAACCGACGCGCAACCGGTTTCTCGGCGAACTGGAGGAACAGGTGAAACGGCTGCGCATGGAGCTGGAGCAGCTGCAGTTCCAGGGGAAGAAGCTCTTGTCCGATGCCCAGCGACGGGGACCGGCCGCCGTGGAGGTGGTCCGGGAACGCCTGGCGCGGGAGGAGCGGGCGCGCCGGGAGCGGATCGAAGCCCTGAAGGCGCAGGCCGAACAGTTGCGCGTGCTGCCGGAGGGAAGCGAGGTTCTCTATACCACGGTGGAGAGCGATGTGGAGATTCGCGTCGGCGATGACTGGAACGCCCTGATGCAAGGGGCGGAGATTGTGCTCAAGGACGGCGTTGTGGTTGCCATTCGTGACGGGAGGATGTCCCATGGTACCGAAACGGTATAACGTCGGCAAGCTGGTCAACACCCACGGCATTCGCGGCGAGGTGCGGGTGATTTCCATCACCGACTTTCCCGAACAGCGCTATCGTAAAGGGAGCCGGCTCTGGCTTTCCCATCCCGATTTTCCGCAACCGATCGAGCTCGTCGTGGAAAGCCACCGGCGGCACAAACAGTTTGACCTCCTCAAGTTCGAGGGGTACGATTCGATCAACGACGTGGAAAAGTTCAAGGGCGGCATGCTCCAGGTGGCCGAGGAGGACCTTGAGCCCCTTCCCGAAGGAGAGTACTACTACCACGAGATCATCGGCTGCACGGTGGTGACGGAGGAGGGCGAGGAGCTCGGTACGGTGAAGGAAATCCTCTCCCCCGGTGCCAACGACGTGTGGGTGGTGGCGCGCAAGGGCGGCGGAAAGGACATCCTCATTCCCTACATCGACGACGTTGTCAAGGATGTGGACGTCGCCAAGCGGCGGGTGACCGTGCACCTGCTTCCCGGCCTGGTGGAATGAGGGGGGATGACCTGTGCGCATCGACATCCTGACCCTCTTTCCGGAAATGTTCCCCGGCGTGCTGGGCGCCAGCATTTTAGGCAAGGCGCAAGAGCGGGGCCTTGTGACGATCAACGTGGTCAACTTCCGTCAATACGCCGGCAACAAGCACGGAACGGTGGACGATACCCCGTACGGTGGCGGTGCCGGCATGGTGCTCAAGCCCGAGCCGATCTTTCGGGCCGTGGAAGCGATCCTGGAGGAGGTTCCGGGGACCCAGCCGCGCATCATCCTCCTGTGCCCGCAAGGACGGCCCTTCCGCCAGGAGATCGCCGAAGAGCTGGCCCAAGAGAAGCACCTCATCTTCCTCTGCGGCCATTACGAGGGCTTCGATGAGCGGGTGCGCCAGCACTTGGCCACAGACGAGCTGTCCATCGGCGATTACGTCCTCACCGGGGGCGAACTACCGGCCATGGTGATCATCGACGCGGTGGTACGCCTCCTCCCCGGCGTCCTCGGCAACGAGGAGTCGGCACGCACCGATTCCTTCGCCACGGGGCTCCTCGAACACCCGCACTACACGCGGCCGGCCGACTTTCGCGGCTGGAAGGTGCCCGAGGTGCTGCTGTCGGGTCACCACGCCAACATCGCGCGGTGGCGGAAAAAAGAGGCCTTGCGGCGGACGATGGAGCGGCGCCCGGACCTCCTGGAGCGCCTCGAGTGGGATGACGAGCTGCGCGAGTTGTATGAGGAGATCCTGCGCGGCGAGTAGCGCCTGCAACGGGTGTTCCGCCGCCGGCCGGTTCGGTTGCCTGGCGGTGCTGGCTTGTGCTACAATAGCGCTTGTGGCGCCGAAACAGGCGTGAGCAAGACGGTCCGCTGCCTGCGCGACAGGCATGAACGTCTGAAGAGGAGGGAACACGATGCATCCGTTGGTTCGCGAGATCCAGAAGGAGCAAATGCGCCAAGATCTTCCGGAGTTTCGCCCCGGTGACACGGTGCGCGTGCACGTGAAGGTCGTCGAAGGGCAGCGCGAGCGCATTCAGGTGTTTGAGGGCGTCGTTATCGCCCGGCGCGGGTCGGGGCTCAACGAGACCTTTACCGTGCGCAAGGTCTCCTATGGCGTCGGCGTGGAGCGGATCTTCCCCGTTCATTCGCCGAAAATCGAGAAGATCGAAGTGGTGCGCCGCGGAAAGGTGCGCCGCGCGAAGCTGTACTACCTGCGCGAGCGCGTCGGGAAGGCGGCGCGGATCAAAGAGGCGTAAGGGCGCGGATGGGAGGGACTTGGTTGCCAAGTCCCTCTTTTGCCATGTGGCGATGTTGTGACGAGGGGGAGCCGAGATGGACGACGTGAACAAAACGGACGCGAGCGGGTCGGAGGAGGGCGGCCGCCTGTCGCGCGGCGAGCTGTGGGAATGGATCAAGGCGCTGGTCATCGCCCTGGCGGTTGCCATGGTCATCCGCTGGTTCCTGTTCGCCCCGTTTGTGGTGGATGGCTCGTCCATGCTGCCGAATCTCCACGACCGGGACCGGCTGATCGTGAACAAGCTGGCCTATCGCCTTGGAGAACCCAAGCGGGGCGATGTTGTCGTGGTCTACATCCCGTCGGAAGACCGCGATTTTATCAAGCGCGTGATTGCCGTCGGCGGGGAAACCGTGGAGATGAAGAACGACGTGCTGTACATAAACGGGAAGCCGGTGGAGGAGCCGTACCTGAAACGGGCCAAGGACGAGGCCCATGCCCGCGGGGAACTGTACACGCTGGATTTTGGGCCGGTCACGGTCCCGGAGGGGCACGTTTTCGTGTTGGGGGACAACCGCGGCAATTCCAAGGACAGCCGCCTGCTCGGTCCCTTGCCCCTCGAGCACGTGGTCGGGCGGGCCGATGTGATCTTCTGGCCCCTGGCAGACTTCGGATGGGTGCGATAGGAGGCGGAACGTGACGATCCAATGGTTTCCGGGCCACATGGCCAAAGCCCGCCGCCAAGTCCAAGAGCGGCTGAAGGTGATCGATGTTGTCGTGGAGCTGGTAGACGCGCGCTTGCCCGCTTCGAGTCGGAACCCGATGATCGACGAGATCGTGGGGGCCAAGCCGCGCCTGCTGCTCCTGAACAAGGCCGATCTGGCCGACCCGCGCGCGACCACCGCCTGGATCAACTGGTTCGCCGCGCAGGGCCTGCCAGCCTTGCCGATTGACGCCCAGAGCGGCAAGGGGGTAGAACGCATCGCTACGCGCTGCAAAGAACTGGCCCGGCCGGTGCTGGAGCGGCGGATCCAGAAGGGCATGGCCGCGCGGGCCGTGCGGGCGATGATCCTCGGCATCCCCAACGTCGGCAAGTCTACCCTGATCAACCGCCTGGCCGGACGGGCCGCCGCCCGTGTCGGCGATCGGCCGGCGGTGACCAAGGCGCAGCAGTGGGTCCGCGTCGGGCGCGAGCTGGAACTTCTCGACACGCCGGGCATCCTGTGGCCCAAGTTTGACGACCCGGAGGTGGGGCTGAAACTGGCGGCGACGGGGGCGATCAAGGATGAGATCCTGCCCCTTTACGACGTGGCCCTCTTCGCCGTTCGCCACCTGATGGCCCATTACCCGGAGCGCTTGCGGGAACGGTACAAGCTGACCGCCTGGCCGGATGACGCCGGCGCGATGCTGGAGCACATCGGCCGCGTTCGCGGGTGCCTGGTTAGCGGCGGGGCCATTGACGTGGACAAGGCGGCCGAGGTGTTCCTGCGCGACCTCCGTGCCGGACGCCTCGGACCGCTGACCTTTGATTGGCCGCCGGAAGCGGCCGAGGGGCGGAACAATTTGGCAACGAAACGCCCATAACACCGGAAACGAAAAACGAGTGGTGGACAATGGACATGCAATCGTGGTCCGTTGCGGCCATCGTGCGGTGGCTGCACGAGCAGAAAGAGCTCGACCCCGATACGCTGCGCCGCTTGGCCGAGGACAAACGGGCCGGCGTACGGCGGGCCGTTGCCCAGTGGCAGCGAAAAAAGGCGCAGGAAGCGGCCTTGCGTGCGCGCTGGGAGGCGATGACGGCGTGGGAGCGGCGCCTGTGGGCCGAAGGCTTTACGCGCATTGCCGGCATCGACGAGGTGGGACGGGGGCCCCTTGCCGGCCCGGTGGTGGCGGCGGCGGTGATCCTTCCTCCCGACGCCTACCTGCCGGGGCTCAAGGATTCGAAAAAGCTGACGGCCCAGCAGCGCCTTGAGCTGGACGAGGCGATCCGGCGCACGGCGCTGGCGGTGGGGATCGGGTTGGCGACGGTGGAAGAGATCGACGAGCTGAACATCTACCACGCCACACGCCTGGCCATGCGGCGGGCGGTGGAGCAGCTTGTGCCCGCGCCGGACGCGTTGCTCCTCGACGCGATGACCTTGCCCGATCTGGCCATCCGCCAGGAAGCCGTGGTAAAGGGCGACGCCTGTAGCGTGTCAATCGCCGCCGCGTCGGTTGTGGCCAAGGTGGCGCGCGACCGGATGATGGAAGCGGCGGCGCTGCTGTACCCGCAGTACGGCTTTGAGCGCAACGCGGGGTATGCCACGCCCGAACACCTTGCCGCCCTGGAACGGTATGGCCCCTGTCCCCTGCACCGGCGCTCCTTTGCCCGCGTGCAGGCGGCACAACTGGCCATGGAGTGGTTGTGATCCGTTTGAAAAGCAGAAACGATCCGATTTCGCGTCCTCCAGCCGGCAGGAGGACGTTTTTTCTCTGGCGAAAAAATATGGTGAATCCGGTACGCTGACGGATGCGCCTAGGTTAACAGAAGATTTCTTATGTTAACCTAATGAACCTTGCCGCCTGCGAAAGCGAGGGAGCGACCGGTGCAGATTTACTCCCATGCGATGCCGCTTGTGAACAAGGCGGGGGCGCTCATACCACCTCCCCTGTCGCTTCGGCCCGGACAGGTGGTGCTGGCTACCGTCGTCCAGGTGTACGGGGAGCAGGCATTGGTGCGGATTGGCGAATACGTGGTGCGGGCGGCGCTGTCGGTGCCGCTGGAGCCGGGCGCTCGCGTCTGGCTGCAGGTGCAAGATGCCGCGTGGCCGCTGGTCCTGCGTGTGATCCCGCCGCTGCCCCGGGAGGCGGGGGAAGGGCGTTCCGCGCGGGATCCGAGCGGGGCGGCGCTGGTCCGCGCGCTGGGCGTGCCGGTGGACGAGGCGGCCCTCCGCGCCCTCGATGCCCTGGTGGCAGCCGGGCTACCCGTGACGCGGGAGGCGGTGGAAACCCTGCGCGCCTATCTGCTTGCGCGCGGCGGGAGGATGACGGAGACGGAAATGTCCGCCGCGCTGGCGGCGCTGGCGCGCGGTCTGCCGCTCACGGATGCGACGGTGGAGGCCTTACACGCCTTTTCGTTTGGTCCCGGGTTGGCGGCCTTATGGGCGCGCGTTGTGGAGGCGGCCAAGGCCCAGCTGGCCGGCCGGGTCGATCCACGCGCGGCGACCGCGTCGGCGGCGGAAGAACAAACGGCGCACGGGACGGCGGTGGTGGCCCTCCTTGCCCAGCTCCTCCAGGTGGGGCAGCGGGTCTTTCTGCGCGCCGAGCGTCCCAAACCCGATGCGCTGCGGCGGCTCCTGCACCTGCTCGGTTTGGATCATGAGGCCACGTTCCGCGCGCGGCTGCGACACGGCATGCCGGAAGAGGGGGCGGATGCGGAGACGCTCAAGGGGCTTCTGCTCCGCCTGCTCGAGCACGAAGTCAGCCTGTCGGAACCGCTGCGCCAGGCCGCCCAACAGCTGCTTCGCCACCTGGTGGGACAGCAGCTGGCACTGGTTTCCGATCCCCAGGCCCCCATTGTTCACACCATCCTGCAGCTGCCCATCCAGGTGGGGGATCGGCGCGAAACGGCCACGCTACACGTCGCCGCGCGCAAGAAGGGGGCGAAGGTCGATGACGATTACCTGCATCTGTACCTGTCCCTGACGTTGCCCCATAGTGGTGATACCGCTGTGGCCGTTGACGTCCATAAGAACAACCTGACCGTGACGGTGTGGACCCGGCATCCGGCTGTCGAGGAGGCCGCACGCCAGTGGGAGTCACATTTCGCCGAGCGCCTGGCCGAATGCGGGTTTTACCTGCGCGCCCTGCGTTGGAAGCGCCTTGCCGATGGCAAAGCCGATGCCATGCCGGCATTGCCGGCCCTCATTCGCTACAAAGGAGTGGATGTGCGCGTATGACCGCCCAGGACGACCGGCAACGCCAAAGGACGTCACTGCGCCGTGCGGTGGCCCTCAGGTACCAGCCGCCGCGGGATGAGGCGCCGCGGGTGGTGGCCAAAGGAGCGGGCGCGGTGGCGGAGCGGATCATCGCCGAAGCGCGCGCCCACGGAGTTCCCCTCCACGAAGACCCCGCGCTGGTGGCCGTGCTCAGCCAGCTCGACCTGGACCAGGTCATCCCGCCGTCCCTCTACCCGGTGGTGGCCGAAATCCTCGCTCTCCTCTACCACACCGACCGCGCCCTCGGCCAGCGGGAGGCGCCCTCCTCGTGAACCGGGACGGCGGAGGCGGCCGTCACCGGATCGGCCGGCGTCCCGACGGCCGCCGCCTGCTGGGCCGGCGTAGCGAGGAGGCGGCGCGCCGGTACCTGGAGCAAAAGGGGTACGTTGTCGTCGCAACGAACGTGGCCGTGCGGTGGGGCGAGATCGACCTTGTCGTCGAGAAGGACGGATGGCTGGTGTTTGTCGAGGTGCGCGCCAAAACGGGTGAGCGGTTCGGCAGCGGCGCCGAGTCGGTGGACGCGCGAAAGGCGGCCCGCATCCGCCGCGTCGCCGCCTGGTTTCTGCAGCGCACGGGACGTACGGAGGCGCGCGTGCGCTTCGACGTGCTCTCCCTGCGCTGGGAAGGGCCGCATCGCGTCCGCGTGCGGCATATTGAAAACGCCTTTTAGACGAGGGTTCCGCGGGAAGGGGGGAGAGGGATGGACCGGGTAGCCCTCATCACCGGCGCGTCGAGCGGGATCGGGTATCAGGCCGCGCTGGCCCTAGCGCGGGAAGGCTACCATGTCGCCGCGACGATGCGCAACCTGGCCGCTCGCGATCGGCTGTTGAATGCGGCCCAGCAAATGGGTGTGGCCGACCGCCTCGAGGTGTACCGCCTCGACGTGACCGACGCCGAGGCGGCCACGCGGGTGGTGGCAGCCGTGACCGACCGGTGGGGTCGGATCGACCTCCTGGTCAACAACGCCGGGATGGCCGTGGGCGGCTTTGTGGAGGAAGTGGACCTCGAGGCGTGGCAGGAGCAGTTCGCGGTCAACGTGTGGGGCCTTTTGGCCGTGACGAAGGCCGTCCTGCCGGTGATGCGCCGGCAAAAGAGCGGGCGGATCATCAACATCAGCAGCGTGGCGGGCCGCTTCGGCTTCCCCGCCCTCGCGCCCTATGCGGCGTCGAAATTTGCCGTCGAGGGGTTAAGCGAGGCGCTGCGCCTTGAGCTGCTCCCCTTCGGCATCCAGGTGGTGCTGATCGAGCCCGGCGCGTTTCGCACGGCCATCTGGGAAAAGGGGCTGGGCCGCATCGCGAGCGATTCCGGGTCGCCCTATGCGGACATGGCTGCGCGCATTGCCCGCCAGGTGATGCGCTCGGCCCAGACGGCCCCGCCGCCCGATGCCGTCGTGGCCACGCTGCTCAAGGCGGCGCGCGCCAAGCGTCCCAGGCTGCGCTACGTGGTGGGGTCGGGGGCGCGCCGGCTGCTCTGGCTCAAGGCGCTCCTGCCGTGGACGGTGGTGGAGCGGGCCGCCCTTCGCGTGCTGTTCGGTCGGGTCGGCAGGCAATAAGGCTCGGGGAGGAAGGAGCGAACGGGTGTGTACGCCAAAGTGATGAGCGCAGCGGTGCTCGGGGTCGACGGGTTTCTCGTCGAGGTCGAGGTGGACATTGCGAACGGGCTACCGCAAACGGAGATCGTCGGGTTGCCGGACACTGCCGTGCGGGAAGCACGGGAGCGGGTGCGGGCGGCGGTGCGCAACAGCGGAGCCACCTATCCCATCCAGCGGATCACGGTCAACCTCGCCCCGGCCGATGTGCGGAAGGAGGGGGCGGCCTTCGATCTCGCCATCGCCCTCGGCGTGCTCGTGGCCAGCGGGCAATTGCCGGCTGACACACTGAACGGGGTGCTGGTACTGGGGGAGCTGGCCCTCGACGGCACGCTCCGTCCCGTTCCGGGCGTGCTGCCGATGGCGCTGGCGGCAAAGGAAAAGGGGCTGGGGACGATTCTCCTCCCTCGGGCCAACGCGGGGGAGGCGGCGGTGGTGAGCGGGATCCGTCTCGTTCCCGTTGGCTCGCTGCGGGAAGCGCTGGCGGTGTTGCAGGGTGAAGCGCCCCTGCCGTCGTGGGCGAGCCCGGTTGCGCCACCGGTACGGGAGCGGGCAGTCGGCCTCGATTATGCGGAGGTGCGGGGCCAATTTCACGCCAAGCGGGCCCTGGAGGTGGCCGCCGCCGGCCGGCACAATGTGCTCCTCATTGGCCCGCCCGGTTCGGGCAAGACCATGCTGGCCCAGCGTCTGCCGGGCATTTTGCCGCCCTTAAGCGAAGCGGAGGCGCTGGAGGTGACGAAAATCTACAGCGTGGCCGGGCTGCTAACCCGCGGGGGCAGTCTCGTGACCGAACGCCCCTTCCGCGCGCCCCATCACACCATTTCCCCGGCGGGGATGATCGGGGGCGGCAGCGTGCCCCGCCCGGGGGAAGTGAGCCTGGCCCACCGCGGGGTGCTGTTTTTGGACGAAGGACCGGAATTTTCTCGCAGTGTACTGGAGGTCTTGCGCCAGCCCCTGGAGGACGGCTACGTGACGATCGGCCGGGCGCGGGCGGTGGTGCGCTATCCGGCGCAATTCCTGCTGGTTCTTTCGATGAACCCTTGTCCGTGCGGGTATTACGGATCCGACGCGGCTTGCCGTTGCGCGCCGGGCCAGGTGCAGCGCTACCGCGGCCGGTTGTCGGGTCCGCTCCTGGATCGCATCGACCTGCACGTGAACGTCCCGCGCCAAACATACCGCGAATGGGCGGCAGAGGCCAAGAGCGAGGCGTCGGCGGCCATCGCCGCGCGCGTGCGGCGGGCGTGGGCCATCCAGGAGGAACGGTTTCGCGGCACGGGCGTCTCGTGCAACGCCGAAATGACCCCGGCACTGCTGCGGCGCCATTGCACCATGGGACGGGAGGCGGCCGCACTTTTGCGCCGGGCCTTTGATGCCCTCGGCCTTTCCGCGCGGGCCCACGACCGGATCTTGAAGGTGGCCCGCACCATCGCCGACCTGGCCGGATCGGAGAAAGTGGAAACCGAGCACATCGCCGAAGCGATCCAGTACCGCATGCTGGATCGGCCGGGCGAGGGGATGTTGGGGTGACCTGCATCAAAGCCCGATTGACCTCCGCGCCACCTGTATAGGCCACGGCTGGATTGTGTTGGCCCCACTGGATCTGCACCACAACCACCACCTTCTCGGTCACTCCGATGAACTGGCCATTGGAAACGGAGCAAACGTGATGCAGGAGGGGACCTGCGGGCCGCCTCTAAACCCCGGCAACCGCGCTGCTTTGGGGCTGTGCTTGTGCGGTTCGGACATGAAAAAATGGCGAGACGCGGAAAATGGCGCGCGTTCTCGCAGACAGGAGGAGAGACAGAAGATGGCGGGCTCAACGCCTTCCCTCACGCTGACTGGGGCGCAGCCGGTCGGAAATGCACCGCCGGCGGCCACCGGCGGCAAAAAACCGCAACTGCGCATCCTGTGGCGCATCAGCCTGGCCCATTTTTTAAACGACATGTTTACCTCGGTCGTTCCGGCCCTTCTTCCCCTCGTGCAAAAGCTCCTGGGGCTGGCCTACGTGCAGGTTGGCGTGGTGGTCATGGTGGCCAACGTGACGTCCTCACTCCTGCAGCCTGTTGTCGGCGCGTGGACGGACCGGAGGCCCCTCCCGCAGCTGATGCCGGTGGCGTTTCTCGTCACCGGTGCAGGGCTGGTGGCCCTGGCGGTGACGGAATCCTACGGGGAACTGCTGGCTGCCGTGGCGCTGATCGGCATCGGTTCGGCCGTGTTTCATCCGGAAAGCTCCCGCGTCGCCCATCTGGCGGCGGGAACGCGCAAGGGGCTGGCCCAGGCCATCTTCCAGGTCGGCGGGAACGCGGGACAGGCCGTGGGGCCGCTCTTAGTACCGCTCCTCTTTCTTCCCTTTGGGTTGTACGGCGGTTTCGGGTTGGCAGCTGTGACGGCATTTGGCGCCGCCGTGCTTGTTCCCGTGGCGCGCTGGATGCGCATGCGCAGCCCGCAGCGTGCGGAGGGCACGGCCGCCGCTTCCCCGCGCGCCGCGTACGGGGCACTGGCGTTGCTCGTCGCCGTGGTGACCATGCGCTCCTGGATCCACAGCGGGGTGGCCAGTTTCGCTCCCCTCTACCAGGTGGACGTGCTGAACGTTTCCCTTTCGGAGGCGGAGGTCAACCTGTTCCTGTTCCTCTTTGCCGGCGCGCTGGGCACCTTTCTCGGCGGCCCGCTGTCAGACCGCATCGGACGCAAAAATGTGGTCCTGACGTCGATGATCGGCGCTGTCCCCTTCCTCCTTCTGCTGCCCTATACCACCGGAGCGTGGACGTCGTTCGTCCTGTTCCTGCTCGGTCTGGTCAGCCTGTGCAGCTTCGCGGTGACGGTGGTCTATGCCCAACAGCTCGTGCCGGGCCGGGTGGGCATGGTGTCGGGGCTGATGATCGGATTGGCCATCGGCGCGGGCGGCATCGGATCCGCGCTGCTGGGCGTGGTGGCCGACCGATGGGGGCTGGACGCACTGCTGCGCGGCATGGTTCTCTTGCCGCTCATCGGATTCCTCCTGGCACTGCCCTTGCCCGATGACCGGCGGTTGGAGCGATAGATCCCTTATGTGGACGGGCGGTTGGCCCGTCAGTGTACCTGGAACCGCTCGCGCAGCAGGGCGTTGAGCAGGTCGAGGCGGCGCATGTGGTGAAAGAGGACATCGCCGTCGGAGGGGATGCCGAGCGCCACCGTGTTTTTGATGCAGCAGTGGGTTTGCCAGTAGGCCAGGACCAGTGTAGCGGTCGGCTGTGCGCGGAACCAAGCTTCCTCGTCCGCGCCGTCGGGCGCTCCAATCTCGACCGGCGATGCACCCGGTTCCTCCGGCGGCGCGGGGAGGTGTGGCATGGGCGTTTCGATCGGGTCGAGGCGGTGGCCTTCTTCCATACTGATGTCCCCCCTTTTGCGGATGTCGGACACCCGGGTGGGGCATCCGGCTGCGGGCTAGTATAACCGGCGGCCGGCAGAGCCATTCGGCACGGGCGTACGGCGGATCGGCGGGAGCTGTGGGATCGGCAGTCTCCCGTCCGGGGGCGCGGGAAAGGGCAAAACAAGTCGCATTTCCTGGAAAATAAAAAAATTCGCATGTTTCGTGCCGATGTCGAAGGTTGTCAACCGAACGAAATCACCGGTTTTCGCTTGCAATTTTCATTCAGACGTGAGAATATCGGTAGTGGACAAGAGCTGTCAGCGTTTTCTGCACCTTTGGTCAGTCCAGGACAGGAGGATGGTACGCGCATGAACATTCACGAGCACCAGGCCAAAGAGATTCTCAAGCAGTACGGCGTGGCGGTTCCCAAGGGAAAGGTGGCCTTTACGGTTGAGGAGGCGGTGGAGGCGGCCAAGGAACTGGGAACCGACGTGGTGGTCGTCAAGGCGCAAATCCACGCTGGTGGGCGCGGGAAGGCCGGCGGCGTCAAGCTGGCAAAAAACCTTGACGAAGTGCGTGCCCACGCTCAGGCGCTCTTGGGCAAGAAACTGGTCACGTACCAGACCGGTCCGGAAGGCAAGGAAGTGAAACGCCTCCTGATCGAGCAGGGCTGCGACATCCGGAAGGAGTACTATGTCGGCATGGTTGTCGACCGGACGACGGGCCGCGTTGTGCTGATGGCCTCGGAAGAAGGCGGCGTGGAAATCGAAGAGGTGGCCAAGCGCGCGCCGGAGAAGATCGTAAAGGAGTACATCGACCCGCTGACCGGCCTGATGCCCTTTCAGGCGCGGAAGGTGGCTTACGCCATTAACATTCCGAAGGAGCTGGTCGGCAAGGCGGTCAAGTTCTTCATGGGTCTCTACCAGGCTTTTGTGGACAAGGACTGCTCCCTGGCGGAAATCAACCCGCTCGTCGTTACGGGAGATGGCGAGGTGCTGGCCCTCGACGCCAAGCTGAATTTTGACGACAACGCCCTCTTCCGCCATCCGGAGATCGCCGCGTTGCGCGATCCGAACGAGGAGGACCCGCGGGAGCAGGAGGCGTCCAAGTACGACCTCAGCTACATTGCCCTCGACGGCAACATCGGCTGCATGGTCAACGGCGCCGGATTGGCCATGGCCACCATGGACATCATCAAGTTCTACGGCGGCGAGCCGGCCAACTTCCTTGACGTCGGCGGGGGCGCGTCGGCGGAAAAGGTGCGGGAAGCGTTCAAGATCATCCTCTCCGATCCCAATGTGAAGGGCATTCTCGTCAACATCTTTGGCGGGATCATGAAGTGCGACGTGATCGCCACCGGTATTGTCGAGGCGGCCAAGCAGGTGGGGCTCAAGGTACCGCTCGTGGTACGCCTTGAAGGGACGAACGTCGAGCTCGGGAAGAAGATCCTCGACGAGTCGGGCCTCGATATCGTCTCGGCCGACTCGATGGCCGACGCGGCGCAAAAGATTGTCTCGCTGGTTTCGTGAGCGGCTTGTGGTGAAGGCACGACGCTGAAACTCGCGTGTGGCCAATCTGTTGTGGGCCAAGATAAAGAAGGTGAGGGAATCCGATGAGCATTCTGATCAACAAGGACACCAAAGTGATCGTCCAAGGGATTACCGGTTCGCAGGGCCTGTTTCACACGAAGCAGATGATCGAATACGGCACGAAAATTGTCGGTGGCGTGACCCCGGGCAAGGGCGGGATGGAAGTGGAAGGCGTGCCGGTGTTCGACACGGTGGCCGAGGCGGTTGAACAGACGGGGGCCAACGCGTCGGTCATCTATGTGCCGCCGGCCTTTGCCGCCGATGCGATCATGGAGGCGGTCGACGCCGGCCTGGAGCTCGTGGTGTGCATCACCGAGGGCATTCCCGTGCTGGACATGGTGAAGGTGAAACGCTACCTGGAAGGGAAAAAGACGCGCCTCATCGGGCCCAACTGTCCGGGCGTCATCACCCCGGGCGAGTGCAAGATCGGGATCATGCCCGGGTATATCCACGCGCCGGGGCATGTGGGCATCGTCTCCCGCAGCGGGACGCTCACCTATGAGGCGGTGCACCAGCTCACCGCGCGCGGCATCGGCCAGTCGACGGCGGTGGGCATCGGCGGCGATCCGGTGAAGGGCACCGAATTCATCGACGTGCTGCGGATGTTTGAGGAGGACCCCGACACTTACGCCGTCATCCTCATTGGCGAGATCGGCGGGACGGCGGAAGAAGAGGCGGCCGAATGGATCCAGGCCAACATGTCGAAACCGGTCGTCGGCTTTATCGGCGGGCAAACGGCGCCGCCCGGCAAGCGCATGGGCCATGCCGGAGCCATTATCTCCGGAGGCAAGGGCACGGCCGCGGAGAAGATCGCGAAGCTGGAAGCCTGCGGCGTGCGCGTGGCCAAGACGCCGGCGGTGATCGGGGAAACCCTCGTTGAGGTGCTCAAGGAGCGCGGGCTGTACGAGCGCTGCCTGACCGTCAACCGGTAAGGTCAGGGGCGCCGGAGGCGGCGACGCGAAGAGAACCCTGCCCCCAGCGGGCGGGGTTTCGCTTTTTGTGGCGCAATCGGGCAGCCGAGGCGGACAGGAATCGGAAGGGAAAGGATGGCGAGGGAAATGGACCGATCCGAATCCAGCGGCCTGTTGGCCTTGTTGGCCACAGTGGACGGCATCGGGCCGCGCGCCCTCTTTCGGCTGGTCGCGGTGGCGGGAGGCCGCCCCGAGGACCTTGTCGGCAGCGACCTGGAACGGCTGTGCCGCGACGCGCGCATCAAGCCGGAGGTGGCGGCGCGGGTGCAGGAGGCGGCGACGCCGCGGGCGGTCCGCGCCCTATTGGCGCGTCTGGCCCGGCGGGAGATTGCCGTGCTGACGTTTTGGGATGCGGCGTACCCGCCTCTCCTCGCGCACATTGCCGATCCGCCGCCGGTGTTGTTTGCGCGTGGCGATCTGGGGGTGCTCGCGCTGCCCGGTTTGGCCGTCGTCGGTACGCGACGGCCGACACCCTACGGCCGGGCCGCGGCGCGTAGGCTGGCGGCCGATGCAGCGTCTCGGGGATGGACGGTGGTGTCGGGCATGGCCGCCGGCATCGACGGCGAAGCCCACCTCGGCGCGCTGGAGGCCGGCGGGCGGACCGTCGCCGTGCTCGGCTGCGGCGTCGACGTGGTGTACCCCCGTCAGCACCGCCGCCTGTACGAGCGCATCTGGCGCGAGGGCGGGCTGCTCTTGTCGGAGTTTGCGCCGGGCATGCCCCCGCAAAAGGGGTTTTTCCCCCGCCGTAACCGCATCGTCAGCGGCCTGTCCCACGGGGTGGTCGTGGTGGAGGCGGGCGAAAAGAGCGGTTCCCTCATCACGGCCGACCTGGCCCTCGAGCAGGGGCGGGAGGTGTTTGCCGTGCCCGGCCCAATCTTTTCCCCCGAAAGCCGCGGGCCGCATCGGCTCATCCAGCAGGGAGCCAAGCTGGTGACGGGCATCGAGGACGTGCTGGCGGAGCTGGAGGGTATGGCGGGTGGCGGCGCACAAGCCGCCCTCGCTGCAGAAGAGGGCCGAACCGGGCGCGCGAACACCGGCGGGTTACCGGCCGATGGGACGGAGCCCACTCCGGCTTCCCTTTCCCCCGAGGAGCAGGCCGTGTGGCCGCACCTTGCCCGCGGACCGGTGCACGTGGATGACCTCGTCGCCGCTACCGGCCTGTCGCCGGGCAGGCTGCAGATGGCCCTTCTGGCCCTCGAGCTCCGGGGGTGGGCGCTCAAGCTGCCCGGCGGGCTGTACACAGCCCAGAAGCCCGTTCCCCGCTGCGAGGAGAAAAGGTTTGCAGAGGGACAGGGTGATTGATAATATGCTGTAGGGAGACAACGGTATTGACCGAGTTGGGTGTGCGAAAGGGGGAGGTCTCTTGGCCAAAGCGCTGGTCATCGTCGAGTCGCCCGCCAAGGCCAAGACGATCGGCAAGTACCTCGGCCGCGGCTACATCGTCAAGGCGTCGATGGGTCACGTGCGGGACTTGCCGAAAAGCCAGATGGGGGTCGACATCGAGAAGGGGTTTGAACCCAAATACATCACCATCCGTGGGAAAGGCAATATCCTGAAGGAGCTGCGTGAAGCGACGAAAAAGGTGAAGCAGGTGTTCCTGGCGGCCGACCCCGACCGCGAGGGGGAGGCCATCGCCTGGCACCTAATGACCATTCTCGAACTGGATCCGGCATCCCCGTGCCGCGTGGTGTTCAACGAGATCACGAAAAACGCGGTCCGCGAGGCCTTTGCCCACCCGCGGCCGATCAACATGGACCTCGTCAATGCCCAGCAGGCGCGCCGCATTCTCGACCGCCTGGTGGGATACAAGATCAGTCCGCTCCTTTGGAAAAAGGTGAAAAAGGGTCTCAGCGCCGGGCGCGTGCAGTCCGTCGCCGTCAAGCTGATCATCGACCGGGAAAAGGAGATCCGCAATTTCGTCCCGGAAGAGTACTGGACGGTGACGGCTCATCTGTTGGCCGACGGCACGCCCTTTGAGGCGCGTTTTTATGGCTTTGGGGCGGAGAAGGCCGAGCTGAAGAACGAGGATGAGGTGAAGGCCCTGCTGGAGCGGCTGGAAGGGAAACCCTTCGTCGTGCGCGAGGTAACGGAGCGGCAGCGTCGGCGTCATCCCGTTCCGCCGTTCACCACCAGCACGCTCCAGCAGGAGGCGGCGCGCAAGCTGGGCTTCCGCGCGACGAAAACGATGATGCTGGCCCAGCAGCTCTATGAGGGGGTCGAACTGGGAGCGGAAGGGGCCGTCGGCTTGATCACCTACATGCGCACCGACTCGACGCGCGTTTCCACCGTCGCGCAAGAAGAGGCCCGCTCGTATATTACCCAGACTTTCGGCCAGGACTACCTGCCCGAGGCACCGCGCACCTTTGCCAAGCAGGAGAAGGCCCAGGATGCGCACGAGGCGATCCGCCCGACGTCGGTGTTTCGCGAACCGGAACGGGTCAAGCCCTACCTCACCCGTGACCAGTATCGGCTGTACAAGCTGATCTGGGAGCGCTTTGTGGCCAGCCAGATGGCCTCCGCCGTTCTGGACACGATGACCGTCGACATCGACGCCGGCGGGGCTATCTTCCGCGCGACGGGTTCGGTGGTCCGCTTCCCCGGGTTCATGAAGCTGTACGTGGAGGGGACGGATGACGAAAAGAGCGAGGAGGACCGTCTCCTGCCGCCGATGCGCCCGGGTCAGACCGTGGCTGTGGCCTCGATTGAGCCCAAACAGCACTTCACCCAGCCCCCGCCGCGGTACACCGAGGCGCGCCTGGTGAAGACCATGGAAGAGCTGGGCATCGGCCGGCCCAGTACCTATGCGCCGACGTTGGAGACGATCCAGAAGCGCGGGTACGTGCGGCTGGAGAACAAGCGCTTCGTGCCGACGGAATTGGGCGAAGTGGTCATTGCGCTCATGGAGGAGTTTTTCCCAGAGATCGTCGATGTTCAGTTCACGGCCAAGATGGAGGAGGCCCTGGACCGCATCGAAGAGGGCCGCGTCCCGTGGACCCGCGTGCTCGAGGAGTTCTACGAGGGATTCTCCAAGCAGCTGGCAGAAGCGGAGGAAAAGATGGAACGGGTGGAGCTGGCCGATGAGGTGTCGGACGAGACGTGCCCCAAGTGCGGCCGGCTCCTCGTCTACAAGATGGGCCGCTTCGGCCGTTTCCTGGCGTGCTCGGGGTTTCCAGAATGCCGTTTCACCAAGCCGATCGTGAAGAGCACCGGGGCGCGGTGCCCGACATGCGGCGGCGAACTGGTCGAACGGCGCTCCAAACGCGGCCGCGTGTTTTACGGTTGCGCGCGGTATCCCGAATGCGAGTTCGTCTCCTGGGACCGACCGGTTGCCCAGCCCTGTCCGGCGTGCGGCGGGCTGCTCGTGGAAAAGGGCGGCCGGAAACAGGAGCGCGTGATCGCGTGTGTCCGGTGCGACTACCGGCGGAAGGAGTCCGAAGCGGTTGACCACCCGGGCGAAGAAGAGACGACGACGGTGGGAGGTGAGGCGACGTGAGTCAACCGGTGGTGACGGTGGTCGGGGCGGGCCTGGCGGGCAGTGAGGCGGCATGGCAGATCGCGCGCCAAGGGGTGCGCGTCCGCTTGTACGAGATGCGCCCGCGCAAACAGACGCCGGCGCACCACACCGACAAGTTTGCCGAACTGGTCTGTTCCAATTCCTTGCGCGCCAATGAACTCACCAACGCGGTGGGTATATTAAAGGAAGAAATGCGCCAGCTCGATTCGGTCATCATCCGTTCGGCGGACGCGTGTGCCGTGCCCGCCGGCTCGGCGCTGGCCGTCGACCGGGACGCGTTTGCCCAGCGGGTGACCGACGCAATCACCGGCCATCCGCTCATCGAGGTCATCCGCGAAGAAGTGACGGAGATCCCCGACGGCATCGTCGTGATCGCCACGGGCCCCCTCACCTCTCCCGCCCTGTCCGAGAAGCTGCGCGAGCTCACAGGGGAAGAGTACCTCTACTTTTATGATGCGGCGGCGCCGATCGTCGAGCGCGATTCGATTGACTTCAGCAAGGTTTTTTTTGCCTCGCGCTATGGCAAAGGGGAGGCGGCGTACATCAACTGCCCGATGACGAAAGAGGAGTTTGACCGCTTCTATGAGGCCCTTGTGACGGCGGAAACGGTACCGCTCAAGGAGTTTGAGAAGGCCATCTATTTCGAAGGATGCATGCCCATCGAGGTGATGGCCAAGCGCGGCAAGGACACCATCCGCTTCGGCCCGATGAAACCGGTGGGGCTTGTTGACCCGAGAACGGGCACGGAACCCTACGCCGTCGTCCAGCTGCGGCAGGACAACGCCGCGGGGACGCTGTACAACATCGTTGGGTTCCAGACGCACCTGAAGTGGGGCGAGCAGAAGCGCATCATCCGCATGATCCCCGGCCTGGAGAATGCCGAAATCGTCCGCTACGGGGTGATGCACCGCAACACCTACCTCAATTCGCCCAAGCTCCTCCGACCCACATACCAGTTCAAAGGGCGCGACAACCTGTTTTTTGCCGGCCAGATCACAGGGGTCGAAGGGTACGTCGAGTCGGCGGCCTCCGGCCTCATCGCCGGCATCAACGCCGGGCGTTTGGCCCGCGGGCTGGAGCCTGTCGTCTTCCCGCCCGAAACGGCCATGGGCAGTATGGCGCGATACATCACCGAGGCCGATCCGCGCAACTTCCAGCCGATGAACGCCAACTTCGGCCTGTTTCCGCCGCTTGCGCAAAAGGTCCGGGACAAGCGCGCGCGCAACTTGGCCCATGCCGAGCGGGCTCTGGCGGCGATACGGGAATTTTCACAAAACATCCACAACTTCAGTTGCACAAACGGATGATCGTATGGTAAGATGAGGTTGCTTCGCGGCTGGAGGAGGGTGTGGGCAACGTGCAAAGCGACCCGGTGCTGGCTTTCCGCGCCTATTTGCAAATCGAGAAAAACGCGTCGCCCCACACGATTGAAGCGTATCAGCGGGATATTGCCGCGTTTCAGGAAACGGTCCTGCAGCGACAGGACCTGGACTGGGACGAGGTGACGCCCTGGCACGTGCGGGCGTACCTGGCCCACCTGCACGAATCCGGATATTCCCGCCGATCCGTCGCGCGGATGCTGTCGGCCCTGCGCGCCTTTTTTCGCTTTTTGCACCGGGAAGGCCGAGTCGCTCACACGCCCTTTGAAGGGGTGGCGACGCCCAAGCTGGAAAGGCGGCTTCCGGTGTTTCTCGATGAGGACGAGGTCACCCGATTGCTTGCGCTGCCCGATCCGGCTCACCCCCTCGGCTTGCGAGACCGGGCCCTGTTGGAGACGCTGTATGCCACCGGCATGCGTGTCAGCGAGCTGTGCGCCCTCGAGGTGACCGCACTCGACCTGTCGGTGGGCACGGTCCTGGTGTACGGAAAAGGGGCCAAAGAACGGTACGTTCTCCTCGGTTCCCACGCCATCGAGGCCTTGCGCCGGTACCTGCGCGACGGGCGCCCGAAGCTCGCCGCGCCCGGCGAGACGCGCCTCTTCGTCAACCGCCGAGGGGGTCCCCTTTCTCCGCGCAGCGTACGTCGAATCGTGACGAAATATGTCGAACAAGCCGCGCTGGCGAAGCGGGTGAGCCCCCATACGTTCCGCCACAGCTTCGCCACGCACCTCTTAAACGCGGGCGCCGATCTGCGCGTGGTGCAGGAGCTTCTCGGACATTCCAGCATCTCGTCGACACAGGTGTATACCCATGTTACCCGGCAGCGGCTGCGGCGCGTCTATGACGACGCCCATCCGCGGGCCTGAGGAGGGAAACGGTTGGAACGCGGTTTTCACGGGACGACCATTTTCGCCATCCACCACAATGGCCGCGCGGCCATGGCCGGCGATGGGCAGGTCACCTTTGGCGGCGCAGTGGTGATGAAGAAAAGCGCCAAGAAGGTGCGCCGCTTGTACCGCGGACAGGTGCTGGCCGGCTTTGCCGGTTCCGTGGCCGATGCGATGGCCTTGTTCGAGAAATTTGAAAACAAGCTGGAGGAACACCGCGGCAACCTGCCGCGCGCCGCGGTGGAGTTGGCCAAGGAGTGGCGCACCGACCGCATGCTGCGCCGGTTGGAGGCGCTCCTCGTTGTCATGGACAAGCGCCACCTGCTCCTGATCTCGGGAAGCGGCGAAGTGCTGGAGCCGGATGACGGCATGGTGGCCGTCGGTTCGGGTGGCAGCTATGCGTTGGCGGCGGGACGCGCCCTCAAGCGCCACGCCCCGCACCTGAGCGCACGCCAAATCGCCGAAGAGGCGCTGCGCATCGCGGCCGAACTTTGCGTTTACACAAATGACCACCTGGTCGTCGAGGAGCTGGAGGGGTGAGCGTGCGACGCGATCGGATTCCAACGCCACGGGAGATCGTCGCCGAACTGGATAAATACATCGTGGGGCAGAAGGGCGCCAAGCGCGCGGTGGCCATTGCCCTGCGCAACCGCTACCGGCGCAGCCTCTTGCCCGAAGGGTTGCGGGATGAGATTACGCCGAAAAACATTCTCATGATCGGGCCGACCGGGGTCGGAAAGACGGAGATCGCCCGGCGGCTGGCCAAGCTTGCCGGCGCGCCTTTTGTCAAGGTGGAGGCCACCAAGTTTACCGAGGTGGGGTACGTCGGCCGCGATGTCGAGTCCATGGTCCGCGACCTGGTGGAGACGGCCATCCGCATGGTCAAAGCGGAAAAGATGGAGGAAGTACGCGATCGGGCGGAAAAGCTGGCCGAGGAGCGCCTTCTTGACCTGCTGGTTCCGGGCCCGAAAAAGGAACGGGGTTTCCAGAATCCGCTTGAGCTCCTATTTGGTGGGCGGATGGGCACCCGTCCGGAAAAGGAGACCGATGGGGACGCCCAGGAGCGGCAGCGTCGCCGGCGGGAGCTGGCCGAGCGCCTGGCGCGCGGCGAGCTGGAGGACTGGATCGTCGAGGTGGAGATCGAGGACACGGCCCTGCCGATGATCGACCTGTTCGCCGGGTCGGGCGTGGAGCAGGTGGGGCTTAACATGCAGGAGCTGTTCGGCAACCTTCTCCCGAAGCGCACCAAACGCCGAAAAGTACCGGTGCGCGAGGCGCGAAAGTTGCTGGTGCAGGAAGAGGCGAACAAGCTGATCGACATGGACGAGGTGATCCAGGAGTCCATCCAGCGCGCCGAACAGCACGGGATTATCTTCATCGACGAGATCGACAAGATCGCCGGCCGGGAAGGGGGTGTTGGCCCCGATGTCTCCCGCGAAGGCGTGCAGCGCGACATCTTGCCCATCGTTGAGGGCTCCACGGTGATGACGAAGTACGGGCCGGTCAAGACGGACCACATCCTCTTCATTGCCGCCGGAGCGTTTCACGTGGCCAAGCCGTCCGATCTGATCCCCGAATTGCAGGGACGCTTTCCCATTCGCGTTGAGCTGACCAGCCTCGAGGCGGACGATTTTGTGCGCATCTTGACAGAGCCGGAAAACGCGCTGATCAAGCAATACACGGCGCTCATCGAGACCGAGGGCGTCAAGGTGCAGTTCACCGACGAGGCGATCCGGGAGATCGCGCGGCTGGCCGCCGAGGTGAACCGCCAGACAGAGGATATCGGTGCCCGCCGTCTCCACACGGTGATGGAAAAGCTCCTCGAGGACCTTTCCTTCGAAGCGCCGGACATCAACCTGGAGACGGTGGTGATCACGGCGGAGTACGTCCGCGAAAAACTGCGCGACATTGTGGAAGACCGCGATTTGCGCCAATACATTTTGTAGCGCGTATGCTGCCGTTCGTTTTCATCATTTCCAACAAGAGGAGGCGTTTTCGATGGATCTCTTGACCAAAACGCGACGGATTAACCGGCTGTTGCAAAAGACGGCTGGCCATGCCGTGAATTTTATGGAAATGGCAGAAGTGCTGCGCGACGTGATCAACGCCAACGTGTTCGTGCTCAGCCGGAAGGGAAAGGTACTCGGCTATGCCATTGCCCATCAGATCGAAAACGAGCGAATGCGGCGGATGCTCGAGGAGCGGCGTTTCCCCGAGGAATACAACCGTGAAGTGTTGAAAGTGGACAGCACCCAGACCAACATCCCGATCGAGAGCGACCTGACCATCTTCCCCGTCGAGCTCCGCGACGTGATCCAGGAGGCGTGGACGACCATCGTTCCCATCATCGGCGGTGGCGACCGTTTGGGCACGCTGGCCCTGGGTCGTCTGAACGAGAAGTTCACCGAAGACGACCTGGTGCTGGCCGAATACGGGGCGACGGTCGTCGGGACGGAGATCCTGCGCGAGCGCGCGGAGCAGATCGAGCAGGAAGCGCGGGCCAAGGCGGTCGTGCAGCTGGCTATCGGCTCTCTCTCGTATAGCGAACTGGAAGCGGTGGAGCACATCTTCGAAGAGCTGGACGGCAAGGAAGGGCTGCTCGTGGCGAGCAAGATTGCCGACCGCGTCGGCATCACCCGCTCGGTGATCGTCAACGCGCTGCGCAAGCTGGAGAGCGCCGGCGTCATTGAGTCGCGCTCGCTGGGGATGAAAGGGACGTACATCAAGGTGTTGAATGACAAACTGCTGCCGGAGCTGGAGAAGCTCAAGTCGTCGTAAGCGCGGAAATCGTCGCAAGTGCGCCATGACCCCCCGCCGCATTGGACAATGTTGTTTCGTAACGAAAAGCCCCTGTCAACATTCGACAGGGGCTTTTCGTGTTGCATGCGGAAAGTCTGGACGCATATGGGAAACAAGGATCAGGAGCGGTTTCACCCGATTGGGAAAAGAGGTGGAGTTCGAACTTTTTTGGGTGGGTCGACTCGCTCATTTTCGACAACAAGCAACAAAGTTTTTGTCGAGTGATGAAGGGATCAAGTCCAAATTTCTGTGTAAAATTGCCCCTCGGCTCGAACGGGCTTATCCCAAGAAATTACATACGGTCGGTAAGGGAATGGCCCCTAGCTGACCCGCACCACTTTCGCAGACGCTTCGGCCTCCTGAGCGGCACGCCATTCCAGGTATTCGGTCATGCCCAAATACTTTTTGCCGCTGGCCCACTTCTCGTCAATCTCCATCAGCAAAGCACCCAAAAGCCGCAAGGCGGACTCGCGGTTGGGGAAGATCCGAATCACTCGTTCACGGCGCCGAATCTCCTCATTCAGCCGTTCAACGGCGTTGGTGGTGCGCAGCCGCCTCCGGTACTTTTCTGGCAACGCCAAGACCGCCGTCGCGTCTTCAAAACCGGCTTCCAGGATCGCCATCGCTTTCGGTGCCTTCTCCTCGTACGCCTTCAGCGTTTGCTTCAGGAGTTGCCGTGCCGTCTCCATATCCGGTGCCTCCAGGATGGCCCGTACCCGGCCATGGACCTCCTCCTGCAGCGGTTTTGGTGTAGCATCGAGAATGTTTCGCACAAAGTGCGTCTGGCACCGCTGCCAGGTTACGCCCTGAAAGTGCCGCCGAATGGCGCGTACGAGCCCGCGATGGTCATCCGACACCACCACATCAACACCATGCAGCCCGCGGCTTTTCAACCAGCTGAAAAACTCGCCCCAGCTGGCTTCCGACTCGCTGTCGCCAAGCATCAGGCCCAACACCTCACGATATCCCTCGGTGTTGATGCCAATTCCGATAAGCGCGCCGCGTGACCGGACGCGCCCCTCTTCGCGTACCTTCAGCACCAGCGCGTCGACGAGGACAAAGGGATAGGCCTTCTCTTCAAGCGACCGGTTGTTCCATGCCTTGACCACCGGATCCAGCCGCTTGCACAGCTCCGAGATGGTGGATTTCGAGAACTCCGTACCGCACAGCTCCTGCGTGATCTGTTCAATTTTGCGCGTCGATACCCCGTTCACCACCATTTCCATTAAGGCCAACACCAGCGCCTGTTCGCTCCGTTGATAACGGGCAAACAGCTCCGTCGAAAACTTCCCGTTTCGAAACCGCGGAACCCGAAGCGTGAGGGTACCCACCCGGGTCGTGAGCTGATGCGGATACGTCCCATTGCGGTATCCCTGGCGTTCTTCCGTCCGTTCATAGGGCTCTGCACGCAGCTGCTCCGTGGCCTGAGCTTGCAAAATTTGATTCAAGACGGACTCCAGGAGCTTGGCGAGCGCATCGTCTTTCGTGTCGCGGAGAAAAAGTTGATGCAAAAGCTGTGCATCTACGGTAATCTGATAGTGAGCCATTTCGATCCCCTCTCCCTTTTTGGTTTTTGTGGGTTCAAGCTCCATTCTAACCGAGGGGGATTGGAAATGGCTCTCTGACTTTTTTCAGAGAGTCCTTTTTACACAAGAATATGGACTCAACTGATGAAGGATTTTGTTAGCGGGGTGTAGAAGCAAATTTTGGACGTATGAAAGAGAGGCGAGACCGGTGCGCGTATTTCAAAATCAAACGCTTTCCGTCTTGGAACAAGCAATGAATGCCGCCATGCTCCGGCAGCGTGTCATCGCGAACAACCTCGCCAATGTCGAAACGCCGGGTTTTAAGGCGGCGGATGTCGCTTTTGAAAATGTGCTCGCGGAAGCGCTTGCCCGTCCAACCGCATCCTTTGTCGGCGCAAGAACCGATTCGCGTCACCTGCCCATCGGCGGGCCGGTGCCCGCGGTGACGCCGCGCGTTGTGCCGTCTGCCCACACCCGCATGCGGCACGACGGCAACAACGTGGACGTGGACGCGGAAACGGCCAATCTGGCCCGCAATGCCTTGTGGTACCAAGCGTTGGTGCAGAGCACCCAGCACTACTTGGACCAGCTGCGAACGGTCATCGGGGAAGGGAGGCGGTGATCGTGGCGCTCTCGCCGCTTGACATCAGCGCCTCGGCGCTTACTGCCGAGCGCTTGCGCATGGATGTCATCGCGTCGAACATCGCCAACGCGTCGACCACCCGCGCTCGGTTGGTGAACGGCACGTGGCAACCGTACACCCGCAAACTGGTGGTCTTCGAGCCGCGCACGCCCTTTGCTTCAATCCTGGGCCGGGCGTTGAGCCGGCAGACGGAGGTTGGCGCAGGCGTGCAGGTGAGCCGCATTGTCGACGATCCCACGCCGCCGCGGCTGGTGTATGACCCGGCCCACCCCGACGCGGGGCCGGATGGTTACGTGCGGCTTCCCAACGTGGACATTGTCAAGGAAATGGCCGATCTGATCGCCGCCACGCGGGCGTATGAGGCCAACGTCGCCGCGTTTCAAGCGGGTAAAGCCATGTTGACAAAGGCACTCGAACTGGGCCGTTAAGGTGCGCCGGAGGCTGAAGGAGGGTGAACGCATGCAGGCAACCAGGATAACGCCCGTCGGCCTCGGGCTGCCGGTGGAGGGCGGGCGGATCGCGGACAAAGCCACGACCTCGTTCGCCGATTGGCTGGCCCAGGCCCTTGACCGGCTCAACGCCGACCAGGTGAACGCCGAACGCGCCGCGGTGCGAGTGGCCGCCGGGGATGTGGCCAATCTGCACGAGGCCTTTCTGGCGATGCAGAAAGCGTCGCTCAGCTTGATGCTGGCCGTACAGGTGCGCAATAAAGCGATTGAAGCGTACCAAGAAGTGTTCCGCATGCCGTTGTAATAATGAAAAAACAACATTTCCTGCTGTGATTGGTTCAGGTGAGCCATGTCGACCAATCGATACGCGAGGATGAGAGAGAGAATCGATCAGCTCAGACGTCAGGGCATCGAGCTGTGGCACCGACTGTCGCGCAAGCAGAAGTGGCTTCTGGGAGCAACGGTGTTGTTTCTCGTGGCCGCTGCGGGGCTGTCAGTGGCCCTCGTCGCGCAGCCGGAGTATGTGCCGCTGTACACGGAAAACCTGACCCAGGAAGAGTTGGGACAGATCAAGGCCCAACTGGAAAAGATGGGTGTCTCGTACCGCATTACACCAGGGGGCCATTCCATTGAAGTGCCGCGCACGGAGCGCGACCGGGTTCTCCTGGATCTGGCGGCACAGGGCCTGCCGAAGAGCGCAGCGATCCGGTATGACACCTTCTTGGACAAGCTGCCCTTTGGCGTGACCGATCGGCAGTTTGATGTGCTGGAGCGCGACGCGATCCAGGGGGAAATCGAAACCCTCCTGGAAAACGGGGTGGACTGGATCCAGAAGGCGCGGGTCATGATTACACTTCCGAAGGAACGCCTGTGGGTAGGTGAGGATGAACAGCAGGCCACGGCGTCTGTTGTGCTCACCCTTGAGCCGGGGTATCAGCCCTCACCCGACCGGGTGCGCGCCTTGTACCACCTGGTGTCGCGCAGCGTTCCGAACTTACCGGTCGAGAACATCGTCATCACCGACCAGTACGGTCGGCTGCTCGAATACCCGGAAGCGTTGGACGCGGAAGGTACGATCGCGGCTCTTGATCAGGAGAAAATTCGCCAACAACTCGAAAAAAATTTGCAGAGCAAACTGCAATCCCTTCTCGGTACAGTATTCGGACACGAGAAGGTCGTTGTGTCCGTTGTGGCCAAGGTCAATTTTGACCGGGTCCAGGAAACGCGCCAGCTTGTCGAACCGCCCGCCGGCCGCGACGAAGGGCTGGTGGTGAGCGAAGAGCACGTGGCCGAATCGGCGAGCGGGGAAGGGGCCACACCGGGCGGGGTCGCCGGCACGGGCAATACCGACATCCCCGGCTACCCGGGGGTGACCGGAAGCGGCAACCAGACCTATGAGCGGACCGAAGACCGCGTCAACCGGGAGTTCAATCGCATCAAACAGGAGATCGCCCGCAGCCCGTACGCGATTGACGATGTAGCCATCACCGTCGGCATCGAACCCCCCGATCCGCTCAATCCCACCTCCCTTTCGCCGGAGATGCAGCAGCAGGTGCGCGACATGTTGCGCGGTGTCGTGCGGGCGGTGCTTGGTGGCGCCGAAGGGCGTCAGTTGAGCGATGCGGAGCTGGACAGCCGCATCACCGTGATGCCGTACCCGTTACAGGGGAAGGTGACGGCGGAGGAAGAGAGCGACTGGCGAGATTTCCTGTGGTACGGGCTCGGTGCGGCGGCGGTTGTCGCGGCTGGGGCGGCCACCTATACGATTGTCCGCCGGCGTCGGAACGCGCCGGAGGCCGAGGTGGCGACCGACCTGCCCGTGGTTCACGATGTGCCCGCAGCCGCCGAGCACGACGTGCCGCCGGCGGAAGGCGTTCTTTCCCAGAGCATCGAGCAGTTGGCGCGCGAGCGGCCCGAAGAGTTCGTCAAGCTGCTTCGGGCGTGGCTGTCGGAAGAGTAGGAGGGATGAGGCGTGGCGGGGCGCAAGCAGCTCAGCGGGTTGCAAAAAGCGGCGATCTTGCTGATTAGCCTCGGGTCTGAGGTGTCCGCCCGGGTCTTCCAACACCTCACCGAGGAAGAGATCGAACAGCTGACACTGGAAATCGCCAGCATGCGCAAGGTGGAACCGGAACTGAAAGAGGCGGTGCTGGCCGAATTCCAGGAGATGGCCCGCGCCCAAGCTTACATCGAACAGGGCGGAATTCTATACGCCAAACAGGTGTTGGAACAGGCCCTCGGCGAGGAGAAGGCGCTGCGCATACTCAACCGGCTGACGGCCAACCTCCAGGTGCGGCCCTTCGATACGATCCGCAAGGCCGACCCGGGGCAAGTCTTAAACTTCATCCAGAACGAGCATCCCCAGACCATCGCCCTCGTCCTCTCCTACCTGCAACCGGAGCAGGCTGCGGTCATCCTCTCCGCCTTGCCGCCCACCCTGCAGGCGGACATCGCCCGACGGATCGCCCTCATGGACCGCGCGTCGCCCGAGGTTATCAGCCAGGTGGAGCACATCCTGGAGCAAAAGCTGGCCGCGAACGTGTCCCAGGATTACCTGTCGGCCGGCGGTATCGAGGCCATTGTGGCCATCCTCAACCGCGTCGACCGCACGACGGAGCGCACCATCCTCGATACCCTGGAAGTCGAGGACCCCGACTTGGCGGAAGAGATCCGAAAGCGCATGTTTGTGTTCGAAGACATCGTCACCTTGGACGATCGGTCCATCCAGCGTGTCATTCGCGAGGTGGACCAGCGCGACTTGCAACTGGCGCTCAAGGTGGCCAGCGAGGAAGTGCGCGAGGCCATTTTCCGCAACATGTCGAAGCGGATGGCGGAAACCTTCCGCGAGGAGCTCGAGTACATGGGTCCGGTACGCCTCCGCGACGTGGAGGAGGCCCAGTCGCGCATCGTCGCGGTGATTCGTCGGCTCGAAGAGGCGGGCGAAGTGATCATCTCGCGCGGAGGAGGCGACGAGATCATTGTCTAGGGTGATCAAGGCGCCCAGCTGCGTGCGGTCGGAAGGCGTGATCCTCGCCTGGAACGGACCGCTGTCCAACGGGGCGAACCCGGAGGAGCGAAACGCGGACGAACCGTCCGGGGATGATGCCGGAGGCCGGGATTCCGTCGTCGATGCTGCCGAATTGCGCGCGCAGGCCGAGCGGCTTGTTGCCGAGCGTCTGGCGGCGGCGGAAGCGGAAGCTGCGGCCCGGCTCGCGGAAGCGGAAGAACGGATCGCGCAGTGGTGGGCAGAGCGGCGGCGCGAGGATGAAGCGTTGCGGGACCGCGTACGCCAGGAAGCGTATGAAGCGGGTTATGCCCAGGGCCTTTCCGAGGGACGCGAAGCAGCCCGGCGTGAATGGGAGGATGAGCTGCGGAAGGCGCGGGAGATCGTGGCCCTTGCCCAACAGGAAAAGACCCGCATTATCGCGGAAGCGGAGCCCTTTCTCGTCGAGTTGGCGGTGGCCATTGCCGAAAAGCTGATCGAGGAGCACCTCGCCTTGGCTCCCGAGACGGTGCTCACCATCGTGCGCAGCGCGATGCGGCGTTCGCGGGAGCGGACGGAAGTGGCCGTTTACGTTCATCCCGATGACTACCCAGTTGTCCTTGACGGCCGCCCGCTGCTTGCCGACGTGCTTTCTCCGCAGACGGAGCTGGTGGTCTATCCCGACGAGACGGTGAAGCGCGGCGGCTGCCTGGTGAAGACGTCGCTGGGCACGATCGATGCCCGCCTCGACCGGCAGTTGGAAGCAGTGCGCGAGGCGTTGCTGGCGGTGGCGAAGGATCAGGCGACCGGGGGGAAAGACGATGTCGTGGAAACTGTCCCCCGATAAGTACCGCACCGCGCTGGCCAAAGTGGATCCGGTGCGCGTGCACGGCCAGGTGGTGCAGGTAATCGGGCTGACCGTCGAGTCGATCGGGCCGGACGTGCGCATCGGCGAGCTGTGCACGATCTTCCCCTCGCGCGATGCGCCGCCGGTGCGCGCCGAGGTGGTGGGGTTTCGCCACAACCGCGTGCTCCTGATGCCACTTGGGGAACTGGGGGCCGTTGGGCCCGGATGCGACGTGGTGGCCACCGGCCAGCCCTTGACGGCGCCGACGGGCCCCCAGCTCCTTGGGCGGGTGCTGAACGGCCTGGGCGAGCCGATTGACGACGGGCCGCCGTTGCACGCGGTGCCGCGCGTCCCGGTTGACCGCGCGTCGCCCTCCCCCTTGGAGCGTCCACCGGTTGCCGAGCCGGTGGGCGTGGGGGTGCGCGTGATCGACGGCCTGCTTACCGTGGGCCGGGGCCAGCGCGTGGGGATCTTTGCCGGTAGCGGGGTGGGGAAGAGCACCTTGCTCGGCATGGTGGCCCGCAATACGGAAGCCGACGTCAATGTCATTGCCCTCATCGGCGAGCGGGGACGTGAGGTGCGTGCCTTCTTGGAGCGCGACCTGGGGCCGGAGGGACTCGCCCGCAGCGTCGTCGTGGTGGCCACGTCGGATCAGCCGGCATTGATCCGCATCAAGGGGGCCCTGGTTGCCACTGCCATCGCCGAGGCCTTTCGCGATCAGGGACGGGATGTCATGCTCCTGATGGACTCGGTTACCCGTTACGCCATGGCCCTGCGCGAAGTGGGGCTGGCGGTGGGGGAACCCCCGACGACGAAAGGGTACACGCCGTCGGTATTCGCCGCGCTCCCACGCCTCTTGGAGCGGGCGGGCACGAGCGCCGCGGGCACCATCACCGCCTTTTACACGGTCCTGGTCGACGGGGATGACCTGAATGACCCGATCGCCGACGCCGTGCGCGGCATACTGGACGGTCACATTGTCCTCGACCGCGCGCTGGCCAACCGTGGCCATTTTCCGGCCGTCGACGTATTGGCCAGCACGAGCCGGGTGATGCGGGACATCGTCAGCGCCGATCACATGCGCGCCGCGGAAAATGTGCGCCGTGTCCTGGCCCTGCACAAGGACGCCGAGGACCTGCTGCAGATCGGCGCCTACAAACGGGGAACGAACCGGGAGCTGGACATCGCCTTGCAGCACATCGAAGCCGTGCGCCGGTTTACCCGGCAGTCTCCCGACGAGGCGGCGCCCTTTCCCGATACGACCGCCGAACTGATTCAACGCTTTAAGGAGATCGGGCTATGAGCGCGTTCGTCTTTCCCTGGGAACACCTGCGTTCGCTGCGGCACAAGGAACAGGAGTTCGTGGCCCGGCAACTGGCCGAGGCGCTGCGCCTCCTGGGTGAAGAGAAACACCGCCTCGAGGCGCTGGAGGCTGAGCTGAGGGAAGTGCAGCACGCGCTGGTGGAACGACAGCGTGAGGGCCTGCCCGTGGCCGAACTGGTTGCGCGCCAGCAGATCTGCCAGCTCCTGCGTCTGCGCATCGCGCGGCAACGTCAGCGGGTGGCCGAGGCTGAGCTGCGCGTGCGCATCGCCCAGGAGCGGCTGCAGGCCAAGTGGAAGGAAGCGCAAACGTGGGAACGTCTGAAGGCGCGCTACTGGAGCGCCCACCAAGCGCGCGTGCGGGCGGCGGAACAGAAAATCCTCGATGAACGGGCCGTCCTGGCGTACGCACGCGCGGTGCGGCATGAGCGGGAGGGCGAGTGACCGTGGAGCGCGTCGACGAGCGTCCGTACGGAAAAGGCGAATGGTTCTTCTACGTGATCTTGCTCCCCGTCCTGTTTGCCGCTGCCCTGTTGGGGATTGTCCTCACCTTTCTCGGTGTTGACGTTCCCGGTGCGCTGTGGCGAGGGGCCAACGCCGTTCCCGGCCTCGAGCGCCTCATACCGGATCCCCCCGGGCAAACGGAAGCGAATGCCGCGGAAACGCCGGAGGGGAAAACAGGAGGAGAGGTGGACCGCTCTGTGCTTCAGGCCCAGTTGCAGGCCAAGGAGGCAGAGCTTCGCACCCTGCGGGAACGCCTGGCACAGCGCGATCGGGAAATCGAGGCCCTGAACCAGAAAATTGCCTCGCTCCAGCAAGCGCTGGGCGGCAAGCGGCTTACCGACGAGGAACGGGAGGCCCGCTTGAAGGAAACGGCACAGCTGTATGCCAGCATGCCCCCCAGCAAGGCGGCGCGGATTCTCGAGGCGATGACGCGCGAGGAAGCGGCACTCGTCCTGGCACGCATGAAGCCGGAGAAGCGGGCCCAGGTGTTGGCACAGATGAGTCCGCAGCGCGCCGCTGAGCTGTCCATGCGCCTTTCCAACGACACGCCGGCAGAAGACCCCGACATCGCGGCCCTACAGGCACGCATTGCCGAATTGGAGCGTCAGCTGGACGCGGCCGAACGGGGTGCTTCCGCGTCAGCGCGGGACGTGGCGGTATCCCTGGCCCGTATGGCGCCGAAGGAGGCGGCCGCCGTGGTGCTGGAGTTGAGCCGTCAGCAGCCGCATCATGCGGTGGCCGTGCTCGCGGCGATGGATCCGGGGGCTCGCGGTGCCATCTTTGACCAGCTTGCCAAGCAACAGCCGGCGTTGGTGGCCCGGCTTACCCGACTGTTGCTCGGTGCGACGCCCCAAGCCGCGCAACGATGAAGGAGGGCAGGCTCATGTCGACGATTCCCTTGCTCTCGTCTACGGCCCATCCGCTTCCCGTCCCGCACCATGCGGAATCAACGGACGGGACAGAGCGAACCTCTTCCCTCGGGGAGTTCTCCTTTGCTGAGCTTCTGCTTCAGGCGGCCGATACCGCCTTCGCTCCGCCGCCAGGTGACGGGTCTTCCACCGATGCGCAGGAAGGCAGTGCTTCCGATGCCGGTGCACCGACGGCAGCAGAGGGACCGATCCCCCTGCAGATAGCGGTGGGGCTCGCCGCCCTTCAGCCCAGTGGGGCAGGAGGCGAGCCGGAGACGGGCAGCGCCCGGTCTGCCACATCCTTGTCTACCCCCGCGCTTCCGTCGGCCCGTGAGGTGGCACCGTCGTTCCCGGCGGTGGAAAACAGCGAGGCGGGCCAAAAGACCGCCGAGATGCGTTCTGCCGAGGAAGCGGGCGCGGATGGGCGTCCCACGCCTGGCCAGCGTCCGGCCGGGCAAATGTCTGAGGCCTTGCCCGTGATGTCCGTTGCGGCGACTGAGGGGACAGACCAGCCGGTTGTGCGCGGAACCGCACTGCGGCAGAACGACGGGGCGAGCGTGCCGCACGTGAATGATGCCACGCCGCGGCAGGCTGTGGACGGCCACCTGCTCCAGGTGACCGATGCCACGCCGGGGGCTGGATCGGAGGTGGAACCGGTCCACGGCGGTCCCGTCGCGGAGGGGATTCGGGAGCGTCTCACCGGATTCGGTGCAGTCGGGCAGCTCCTGCCTGCGGAGGCGGACAGGCACGCGGGAATGGCCGTAAACGCACGCGAAGGAAAAGCCGGGCGTGCGGCCCAGGGGTCCTTTGCGGGCCTTCTGGATGCCGCACATCGTCCGCGGTCCGGAGACCCGGCGGCGGGGAACGTGACGGCCGACGGACGTCCGTCGACCCTGCCCTCGGCTGATGTGGCGATGGCCGTTTCCTCCCCGCGCGACGCCGGGTTGCCGGGCGTGGCGTCGGCTGCCGATCCCGTTCCGGTCGAGCGGTTTGCCGAACAGGCCACACCCGTGCTCCTTCGCGCCCTGCGCTTCGGTACCGGTGGCCAGGCCGTTGAAGCCCGCCTGCACCTCGTTCCGGAACAACTGGGAAAAGTGGATGTGCAGCTTGTCGTGCACAACGGCCATGTGACGATCGCGTTTGCGGTGGACACGTCCGCGGCGAAGGAGGTCCTGGAGAGCCAGCTGCCCCAGTTGCGCTGGCAACTGGAACAGCACGGGCTGATCGTGGACAGGGTGGTGGTCAATCAAGGGACGAGTGGAGGCCTGGCCTTCTTCCATGGCTTTTCGCACGGCCACCGCGGTACCCTGCCGCATCCGCAATCCCCGGTGCGCCGCGCGCAAGCGGCCTATGGCGGCGAGGAGGCGGCTGAAGCGCTCCCGGCTGTTTCGGTGCACCCGGCGGGGGAACGTGCCTCGCGCGTTGACTATTCGGTATAGGGGGGGAGGCCATGCGCGTCGCGAACGCGATAACCCCATCCGCCGCTGCGCAGTCCCAGTCGGCTTCTCCGCGCACGGAACTGGGCAAGGACGACTTTCTCAAGTTGCTGATCGTGCAGCTCAAGATGCAGGATCCTCTGCAACCCTTGCAGGATCGGGAGTTCATCGTCCAGCTGGCCCAGTTCCGCATCCTCGAGCAACTCGACCAGCTTAACCGCACGAGCGAGGCTGCCCTGTTTGCGTCCGTTTCGTCGGTGATCGGCAAGCGCGTGACATGGGGCGAGGGCGAAACCGACACCGTGAGCGCTGTCGTGCGGCGGGACGGACGGTACTATGTACAGACGGCCGGTGGACGGGAGATTCCCTTTGAGTCGATTGCACAGGTCTCCGAATCCGCATCAACACTGTGAGGAGGGGGAAGCATGCTCCGCGCGCTGTACTCGGGGGTTTCTGGCATGCGCCAATTTCAGTTGAAACTGGATGTTGTGGCGAACAACATCGCCAACGTGAACACGGTGGGATTCAAAAAAGGGCGTGTGCTGTTTCAGGACATTCTCAGCCAAACGGTCAGCGGTGCAGGACGGCCGGAAAATGCCACACGTGGGGGTACGAACCCGCGCCAGATCGGGTTGGGCGTGACCACAGGGGCGATCGATACCGTCTTTACACCGGGCAGCCCCATGACGACCAACGTTCCGACGGACCTCTACATCAACGGAGACGGTTTCTTCGTCTTACGCCCATCAGAGGATGGACCGGTGTACCTCACCCGTGACGGGAGCTTCCATGTCGATTCCCTCGGCTACCTGGTTAACGCCCAGGGGCTATACGTCATGGGGACGAACGGTCTGATCCAGATTGACCCCGACACGTATACGTCCTTTACCATCACGCCCAACGGCGAAGTGATGGGAGTGTTGGACAACGGGACCTACGATGTGATCGACACGATTCAATTGGCCAAAATCCCCAACCCTGCCGGTCTAATGAAGGTGGGCAACTCGCTGTATGAGGTGACGGCCAACGCGATCGATCCCAATGCCACAATTGACGATTATTTCACCACACCCAACGATCCGGTTCGAGGAACCGGCGCCGTCATCGCCGGGATGCTGGAGATGTCGAACGTCGACTTGACGGAAGAGTTCACCGAAATGATCATCAGCCAGCGCGGCTTCCAGGCCAACGCGCGCACCATCACTACTTCCGACGAGATCCTGCAGGAACTCGTCAACCTGAAGCGCTAATCGGCAGTGGGAATGACGGCACGTAAGCGCCGGCGCCTGCGGTCGCGACCGCAGGCGCCGGAACATGGGCGATTGTCCGGTCCCATTCGCCGGATCTTGGCGCGGTCCTCGGGGTATGGTGGAATGGAGCGGGCGCTCGCCTGAGGCCTTGGGATGGCACCACGGAGAGCGCGAGGTGAGGCGATGATTCTGCTGACGCGGCTCAACGGGTCGCAGTTTTCCCTCAACGCTTTTCTGATCGAGACGGTGGAAGAAACACCGGATACCGTCGTCACCCTGGTGAACGGCAAGAAGTACATCGTGCGCGAGTCGATGGCTGAGGTCGTGGAACGTGTGCGCACGTTTCTGAAAGAGGTACGGGTTGGCAAAGTGTTGTAGCGAGACGGAGGGATTCGGTGACACGGCATCGGTTGTTCTACATCGCGCTGATCCTCATTCTTGCCATCGTCCTGCTCTTTGGCGTGTGGTTTGTCTTGTGGTGGACCACGCAACAACTCAAGGCCCAACCGCTGTCAGGTCAAGCCCGTTCGGGTGAAAGTGCGGAAGAGCTGCTGGAGCGAACGGTGGATACGCCAGAGATCGTGACCAACCTCTACAGTGGAAATTTCATCCGTATCCAGTTCAAGCTGGTCTTGGACAGCGAGGAAACGAGGGAAGAACTGGAAAAACGTATGTTCCAGGTCGAACATACGGCAATTGCACTCTTGTCATCGCTGACCCCCGACGACATCCGCGGGGAACAAGGGCTGCGGAATGTCGAAGAACGGCTCAAGGCGCGGGTCAACGCCCTCTTGCAAACCGGAAAGGTGGAACGGGTGATCACAATCAAGAAGATGGTACAGTGATGGGGCGAGGGGCCACAGGTGGAGGTGACACCCGTGACGTCTGATGTGTTGTCGCAAAGTGAAATCGACGCGCTCCTAGCTGCGCTCACCTCGGGGGAGATGTCGGCCGAGGAGCTGAAGCGCGAGCAGGAGACGCGAAAGGTTAAGCCCTACGATTTTAAGCGGGCCCTTCGCTTCTCCAAGGATCAGATCCGCAGCTTGGCGCGCATTCACGAAACCTTCGCCCGTTCGCTCACCACGCTGTTTTCCGCGATGTTGCGCACCTTTGTCCAGTTTTCTGTGGTTTCCGTCGATCAGCTGCCGTACGACGAGTTCGTGCGTTCTATCCCTAACCAGACCGTGCTCAACGTGTTTGAGGCCCGCCCGCTGGAAGGGCGCATGGTTCTCGAAGTCAACCCCAACGTTGCCTACGCCATGCTGGACCGCTTGTTGGGCGGGCGGGGCAAGGGGATGCAGGTGATTGGAAAGTGGACGGAAATCGAGATGTCCATTCTCCAGCGCCTGTTTTCACGGGCCCTGTCCCTTTTGCCCGATGCATGGAAGAATGTGCTCGACCTCGACGTGCACTACGACACCCTCGAGGTGAACGCCCAGTTTATCCAGATTGTCTCCCCGAACGACACGGTCGCCGTGATCACGTTCCGCACCGTGATCGGGGACACCTCGGGGATGATGAACCTGTGCCTGCCGCACATCGTCCTGGAGCCGGTGATGCCGAAACTCTCCTCCCATCACTGGCTGTCCCCGCAGAAGAAACAGCGCCCCCCGGAACAGGGGGCCCTTCAGCGGCACATGAAGCGGGCCGCTGTGCCGGTAGTGGCCGAGCTCGGCACAGCCACCATCACGCTGCGCGATCTGCTGCAGCTGGCTCCGGGAGACTGCATTGTGCTCGACCAATCACCGGGCGACCCGATTGTCGTCAAGGTGGGCAAGATCCCCAAATTTGTGGCCCGTCCGGGGACGCATCGCGGCCGCCTCGCCGTCCAGATCGAAGCGAGGGTAAAGGGAGAGGACGCCGATGACTGAGCGCGACAAGTTGAGCCAGGAAGAGATTGACGCCTTGCTGCGCGGCTTAGGGGGAGACGCGGAGGGTGATCGCTCCGAACCGCAGCCGGATGCGGTCTTGTCCCCCATCGAACAGGATGCCCTGGGCGAGATTGGCAACATCTCCTTCGGCAGCGCGGCAACGGCGCTGTCCACGCTTCTGGGGCAAAAGGTGGAGATCACCACGCCGACGGTATCCTTGGTCCGCCGCGACGCGCTGCGTGACGAGTTTCCCACGCCCCATATTGCCATTTTCGTCCAGTACACCGACGGGCTGGAGGGCACCAACCTGCTCGTTCTGCGCACCGATGACGCGCGGATCATCGCCAATCTGATGATGGGCGGCGACGGGACCAATCCCGACCCGGAACTCGGTGAGCTGCAGTTGAGCGCCGTGCAGGAAGCAATGAACCAGATGATGGGCGCGGCAGCCACGTCGATGTCGACGGTCTTCAACCGCAGGGTGAACATCTCGCCGCCCATCGTCCAGCTCTTCGACCTGTCCAAACCGGACGAGGAACTGCCCCTGCCCGACGAGACCCTGGTCAAGGTTTCCTTCCGCCTGCGGATCGGCACATTGATCGACTCCACGATCATGCAGCTGTGCCCCTTGTCGTTTGCCGTGCAGCTGGTCAAAAGCCTGCTCGGGGAGACGAAGGTGGCGGAGCAAGCGGCGACGCCTGCGGAACCGGTGAACCGGGAAGAGCCGGCGCCGTCTACGTCCGCCCCGTCATCGCCGGCGGCATCCGCGCAGCCGCAGACAGGGGCGGGTGAAGCGACTGCTTCCGCCGAGCGGTCGGCACGGCTGACGGCGGGCAACGGGAACACGGGCGCGTCGCCTTCGCGCACGGTGAACGTCCAGCCCGTCCAGTTCGCACCCCTCAGCTCCGGACTGCTTTCCACCGAGGAGACGAACCTGAGCCTGCTCTATGACGTTCCGCTCCAGGTGACGGTCGAGCTGGGACGCACCGAGAAAACGATCAAGGAGATTCTCGAGTTGACATCAGGGTCGATTGTCGAGCTGGACAAGCTGGCGGGAGAGCCGGTGGACATCTTAGTCAACGGCAAGTTGATCGCGAAAGGGGAGGTCGTCGTCATCGACGAGAACTTCGGCGTGCGCGTCACGGACATCGTCAGCCAGCGGGATCGGATGGAAAAGTTAGGGTAGTTGACGGGTGCAAATCGCCACAGAAGGAGGTAGGGAGCCCATGTCGGCACGCGTACTGGTGGTGGACGACGCCGCGTTCATGCGCATGATGATCAAGGAAATCTTGACCAAGAACGGGTACACCGTCGTGGGGGAGGCAAGCGACGGGCATCAGGCGGTGGCGCTGTACAAGGAATTGCAACCCGATGTGGTGACGATGGATATCACCATGCCCGAGATGGACGGCATTACCGCGCTGAAGGAGATCAAGAAATTCGATCCGAATGCCAAGGTGATCATGTGTTCGGCAATGGGGCAGCAGGCGATGGTGATCGATGCCATCCAGGCGGGGGCCAAGGACTTTGTGGTCAAGCCGTTTCAGGCGGACCGGGTGCTGGAAGCGTTGCGAAAAGTGTTGGGGTAGGGTTGCGGGATGCAAACGGCTCGCAAGGCGCTGGTTGCCTGTGCGTTGCTGTGGTTCCTGGGGGGGCATTTCGCCCTCGGCATGCCCGGCAGCATCGCGTGGGCCGAAGGGGAGCGCTCCGTCTACGAAACGTATCAAGCGCCGACCCCCTCGACACGGCCTCCTTCTGCGCCGAACCAGCAGGACCGCGGCCAGCCGGCGCCCTCCGAAGCGGCGGCCGGCGAGGGCGGAGGACTGGCCGCGATCCTCGTCCGTCTGGTCGCCGCACTGGCGCTGATCCTCGCGCTGATCGTCGGAGCGGGTCGATGGCTGTCTCGCCGCAACCCGTTTGTTCGGCCCGGCATGCCGGTTCGCGCCCTCGGGGGATGCGCGGTGGGTCAGAACAAGAGTGTGCAAGTGGTGCAAATCGGCGACGGCCTTTACGTGTTGGGGATCGGTGAGGACGTGCAGTTGCTGCGCTACATCCCACCGGGGGACGAGGCAGAGCGGCTGCGTGCCCTGTTCGACGCCGCGGGCGCGGGGAGCGATCGAAGGGGTTGGTTGGGGCGCATACGCGGGATCGCGTTTCCGATGCAATCGGAAGCACGGACCGAGGGTTCCTCGTTTTCCGAGCTGCTGGCCACCCGCTTGCAGGCGTTACGGGAGGCCCGCGCGCATCTGCCGGTGGAGGCGGAACGCAAACCCGATGCGGACGGAAGGGAACGGCCAGAATGAAGCAGCAATTGGGGCGCGGAATGCGGTTCGGCATCTTCCTCGCCGCGACACTGCTTGTCGGATGGCCGTCGCCTGTTAGTGCGGCCCAGCGCACGGCGATTCCCGGCGTCAAGCTGGAGATCGGCACGGGTGCACCGCCCGACGTCGCCGTGACGGTGCAGCTGCTTCTCCTGCTGACGGTATTGTCTTTGGCCCCGGCCATCCTGATCCTCATGACCGCCTTCACGCGCATCGTTGTGGTGCTGTCGTTTGTGCGCATGGGGCTGGGCACGCAGCAGACGCCGCCAAACCAGGTGCTGATCGGTCTGGCCCTGTTCATCACGTTTTATGTCATGGCGCCCACCTTTTCGCAGGTGTACCATCAAGCGGTTGTGCCGTACCTCGACGGCAAGCTCTCGCAGCAAGCGGCACTGGAGGCGGCCGCCAAGCCGCTCAAGGCGTTCATGGCCAAGCATACCCGGGAAAAGGATTTGCGTCTGTTTCTGCGCCACGCCAAGGGCGCAGAGCCGAAAACGATTGACGAGATCCCTCTGCACATGCTGGTGCCCGCGTTCGTGCTCAGCGAATTGCGGACGGCGTTTCAAATCGGGTTTCTGCTCTTGTTGCCGTTTTTGGTCATCGACATGATTGTGGCCAGCACGCTCATGGCGATGGGAATGGTGATGCTGCCGCCGGTGATGATCTCCCTGCCGTTTAAGCTGCTCCTGTTTGTGCTCGTGGACGGCTGGTATCTGGTCGTCGAAAGCTTGCTCGCGGGGTACTAGGAGGGGGAGGCGCGTGACACCCGAAATGGTCGTTCACCTCGCGCGTGAGGCGGTTATCGTCGTGCTTCTTGTGTGCGGGCCGCTGTTGGGGGTGGCCCTGGTCGTGGGCTTCGTGGTGAGCCTCTTTCAGGCGGTGACCCAAATTCAAGAACAGACCCTTGTCTTCATCCCCAAGATTGTGGCCGTTTTCGTGTCCGTGGCCCTGTTCGGCCCCTGGATGCTGCGCCAGTTGCTCGCCTTTACCCATGAGATGTTCAACCAGATTCGATTGCTTACCCAGTAGGTGGGGGCCATGGCCGATTGGCTGACCCAGCTCCCGGCGTTTGGCTTGGTGTTGGTTCGCATGACGGCATTTTTTACCGTTGCGCCGGTGTTTGCCGGGCGCACGATACCGCCGATGGTCAAGGCGGGGTGGGCGGCGCTGGTGGCCTTGCTGGCGATGGGCGTTGTGTCCCCTCCAGAGATCCCGCTGGACGGGCGCTATGTTCTCCTCGCAGCGAAGGAAGCCCTCGTGGGGCTGGCCCTGGGGTTTTTGGCCGCGCTCTTGTTTTCCGCCGTGCAGACGGCCGGCGGATGGCTGGATCTGCAAACCGGCTACGCGGTGGCCAACCTGTTTGACCCGCAAAGCGGGACGCAGATCCCGCTCTTGGGTCATGCCAAGCACCTCCTCGCCATGCTGTTCTTTCTTGCCACTGACGGCCATTACTTGCTCGTGGACGGCATCGTGGAAAGCGTCCGCCTTGTGCCGGTAGAACATCTGGCGGTGCCGCTGGCCGGTGCTCCGGTAAATGCCCTTTTCGTGCGCGCCGTTGTGCGCATGATGGTCATCGCCGTCCAGCTCGCGCTACCGTTTGCCGCGGCACTCTTTCTGGCCGATCTGGCGCTGGGGATGTTGGGGCGGGCCGTGCCCCAGATCAACGTGCTGGTTCTCGGCCTCCCGGTGAAAATTGGCCTCAACTTGCTGGGATTGGCCGTGGGATTGCCTGTTTTTTTTGCGGTGTTGCTGGGGCTGTTTCGCGAACTATTCGCGGCTGTTCGCGCCCTTGTTTACCTGCTGGGCGCGTCGGCGTGAGAGGATGCACGGCGATGTCGGTTGGGTTGGCGTTCGATTTGCAGTATTTCGCCGAGGAGAAGACGGAAAAGGCCACGCCGCGTCGGCGGCAAGAAGCGCGGCGGAAGGGGCAGGTGGCCAAGAGTGCCGAACTGCCCGCGGCGCTCATCCTGCTGGCGGCGTTTCTCCTCCTGCTGACGGCGGGGAGCACGTTGGCCCGGGAAACGGTGGAACTTTTTCGACAGGGGCTGGCGGTTGAGGTGCGCGATCCGCTTACGCCCCGCTCGATCGAGCACCTGATGATCGCGTACGCGCTGGCGGGACTGAGGATTGTTGCCCCCTTTGCGGTTGTCGCCCTCTTGTTGGGCGTGTTGGGCAACACGGTCCAGTTCGGATTCCTCGTGACCACCGATCCGCTCGTTCCCCGGTGGACGCGGCTGAACCCCGTGGAAGGGCTAAAGCGGATGGTGTCGGTGCGGGCGCTGGTCGAGCTGGGCAAGGCGTTGCTCAAGTTTGTGATCATCCTTGGGGCCCTGATCCTGGTGCTGTGGCGGGAGGTGGAGCGGATTGCGACACTGCCGCGCATGCCCCTCGCCGATGGGCTTGCCTACCTGGGCCGCACGACAGTCTACCTGGGCCTGGTGTTCGCCGGCGTGCTCGTGGTGCTCGCCGTTGTCGATTATGGCTACCAGCGGCTGGTATACGAGCGCCAGCTGCGCATGTCCAAGCAGGAGGTCAAGGACGAGTTTAAGCGCACCGAGGGGGACCCGCTGATCAAGCAACGCATTCGCAAGCGCCAGCGAGAAATGGCCATGCGGCGGATGATGCAGGAGGTGCCCAAGGCCGACGTCGTCATCACCAACCCGGTCCATGTCGCCGTTGCGCTGCGCTATGACGCCGGGGAGATGGACGCGCCCCAGGTGGTGGCCAAGGGGGCGGATTACCTCGCGCAACGCATTCGCCAGGTCGCCGAGCAGCACGGGGTGACGATCATGGAAAACCCGCCTTTGGCACGGGCCTTGTACGCGCGGGTGGAGGTGGGGCAAACGATTCCGGAAGACCTGTATAAGGCCGTGGCCGAGGTGCTCGCGTACGTCTATCGCTTGAAAGGGAAGGCCTAGAGAGGAGGCACAGGGATGATTCGCCTGCAAGATCTCGGGGTGCTCGTTGCCGTCATCCTCATTGTCCTGATGATGGTCATCCCGTTGCCTCCGGCGGTGCTCGATTTCCTGATCTTTCTCAACATCTCGCTGTCGCTGCTCATCCTCCTCGTGGCCATGAACACGCGGGAGCCCCTCGAGTTTGCCATCTTCCCCTCGCTGCTCCTGTTGACGACGCTGTTTCGCCTGGGGCTGAACGTCTCGACGACACGGGCCATTCTCACCGACGCCAACGCCGGAAAAGTGGTGCACACCTTCGGCTCCTTCGTCATCGGCGGCCAGCCGGTGGTCGGGTTCATCGTGTTCCTGATCCTGATTGTCATCCAGTTCGTGGTGATCACCAAGGGAGCCGAGCGTGTGGCCGAAGTGGCGGCGCGCTTTACCCTCGACGCCATGCCCGGAAAGCAGATGGCCATTGACGCCGACCTGAACGCCGGGCTGATCACCGAAGCCGAGGCGCGGCAGCGGCGGGAGAAGATCGACCGGGAAGCCGACTTCTACGGGGCGATGGACGGGGCCAGCAAGTTTGTCAAAGGGGATGCCATCGCCGCGATCATCATCTTTCTCATTAACATCCTGGGCGGATTTGTCATTGGCATGGCCATTCACGGCATGCCCTTTTCGGAAGCCCTCCACACCTACACCCTGCTCTCGGTCGGCGACGGGCTCGTGAGCCAGATTCCGGCCCTCCTCATCTCCACGGCCACGGGGATCATTGTCACCCGTGCGGCATCGGACGGCAACTTCGGCCAGGACGTCTTGCGGCAGATTCTGGCCTATCCGAAGCTCTTGTACATCGTTGCCGCCACGGTGTTTGCCCTTGGCCTCTTCACCCCCATCGGGCTGTTCAGCGCCTTGCCGGCTGGCCTCTTGGCCCTTGGTGGCTGGCGCATGCGCCAGGTGGCCACCCGTCCCGCGGTGGAGGAAGCGGCGGCAGCGGATCACCCGGCCGAACGGGAAGCGGAACGGCTGCGCAGCGCCGAATCGGTGCAGCAGCTTCTGTATGTCGATCCGATCGAATTCGAGTTCGGCTATGGCCTGATTCCCCTCGCCGACGCATCCCAGGGCGGCGACCTTCTCGACCGCGTGGTGATGATCCGCCGCCAGTTGGCGCTGGAACTGGGCATTATCGTGCCGGTGGTGCGCATCCGCGACAACATCCAGCTGAAGCCCAACGAGTACGTCATCAAGATCCGCGGCAACGTGGTGGCCCGGGGCGAGCTGATGCCCGATCACTACTTGGCCATGAGCCCGGGAGTCGACGACCCGCGCGTGGTGGGCATCGAAACGACGGAGCCGGCCTTTGGACTCCCGGCGCTGTGGATCGACGAGGAGATGAAGGAAACGGCAGAGCAGGCCGGCTATACGGTGGTTGACCCGCCGTCGGTGGTGGCCACCCACCTGACGGAGGTGCTGAAGCGGCATGCCCACGAGCTCCTCGGCCGTCAGGAGACCAAGGCGCTGTTGGACGCCGTGAAGGAGCACGCACCGGCGCTGGTGGAGGAACTGGTGCCGAACGTCCTTTCCGTCGGCGACATCCAGCGCGTACTGGTCAAGCTCCTGAGGGAGCGGGTTTCCATTCGCAACCTGGTGACGATCCTGGAGACCCTTGCCGACTACGGGCGGTACACGAAGGATCCCGACATCCTCACCGAGCACGTGCGGCAGGCCCTGGCGCGGCAAATCACCCGCCAATATGTCCAACCGGGCGAGCCGCTGTATGTGGCCACGCTTGACCCGGAGACGGAAAAGCGCATCGCGGACAGCGCGCAACAGACGGAGCACGGGTTCTACGTGGTGCTCGAACCCGAAGTGGCCCAGCGCTTTTACCGGTCGGTCAACGAGGCGGTGAGCCAACTCCTTCAGTCCGGCCGTCAGCCGATTCTGCTCACCGCACCGGGGGTTCGCCCCTATGTCCGCCAGCTTGTCGAGCGTGTTTTGCCTGACGTGCCGGTGCTGTCCTACGCCGAGCTGGAGCCGAATGTGGAAGTCCGCAGTGTCGGGGTGGTGAAGTTGTAATGCGCGTCAAGCGCTATGTGGTCGACTCGCTGCCGCATGCCCAGGAGCTGATCAAGAACGACCTGGGCCGCGATGCGGTGATCCTGTACACCAAACCGGTTCGTGCCGGTGGGCTGTTCGGGCTTTTCGGCAAGAAGAAGTTTGAGGTAATTGCTGCAGTAGACCACTTCCCGCCGGACACGTGGGCCGATGATAGGGATGCCCGCCGGGAGCGGCAAACCGTGTCGCCGGACGGGCAACCCGCCGGTGGCCGGCCGCTGACGGCGGTGCCGGCTGCGGTGGCCCGCGCCTACCGGGCGGCATCGGAAACGATCCCCTCCCCGTCTGCGGCGGATGCGGCGCCGCCGGCGGCGGAACGCCGTGCCACGGGCCGGCCTTCGCGGGAGCAGGCGCAAGCGGCGCCCCCCGCCGACACGGCTGCTTCGGCATCCGGTTCGACAACCGCGCCCGACGGTTTGGCCGGCGAAATCCGCGCCCTCAAGGAGATGGTGGCGCGCCTGATGGTCAACCCGGCGCGGATGAGCCATCTGCCCCCCACGCTGCAGGCAATCTGTCAGCACCTGGATCAACAAGGCGTTTCCGACGCGCTGGTGGCACGGCTGGTCGACCGCTTGCTGTCTGGCGCGAGCGAAGTGGCGGACAATGAGAAGGTGCTGTGGGCCGAAGCGCAGGAGGCCCTCGCGGCGCTTATCGCCGAGCTGGCACCGCCGCGTTCCGAGCGCGAGGCCCAGTTGCACGTGTTCGTCGGGCCCACCGGCGTCGGCAAGACGACCACCATCGCCAAGCTGGCCGCCGAGCAGGTGTTGAAACACCGGCGCAAGGTAGCTTTTGTGACGGCCGACACGTACCGCATTGCGGCGGTCGACCAGCTGCGCACCTACGCCAACATCCTGAATGTGCCCCTCGAGGTGGTCTTCTCTGCCGACGATCTACGCAAGGCGCTGGCCAAGCTGGCCGATTGCGACCGCATCTACATGGATACGGCGGGCCGCAACTACCGCAACGCCTCCTTTGTCGAGGAGCTCAAGGCCTTGCTGGAACCGGCTCCCGCCTGCGCCACGCACCTGGTGCTCAGCCTGACGACGAAATACGAGGACCTGAGAGCCATCGTGGCCAACTTCCTGCCCCTGTCGATCGTCTCGATCATCTTCACCAAGGCCGATGAAACGTCGTCCTACGGTGCGCTCCTGAACGTGGCCAGTGAGTTCGGCCTGCCGACGCGGTACATCTGCTGCGGCCAAAATGTTCCGGATGACATCTGGCCGGCTACGCCCGCGCGCATCGCCGATCTTCTGGTGGGGGGCAAGGGCCGTGCGTGACCAGGCGGAACCCCTGCGCGAGCGCATGCGGCGGCTAGCCGCGGATGTCGTGCATCCCCAAGCCGCGGCGCCGGCAAGCGGTACGGCACGCGTTCTGGCCGTCACCAGCGGGAAAGGCGGCGTGGGCAAGTCCAATGTGGCCCTCAATGTGGCGTTGGCCCTGGCCCGGGCGGGGAAGCGCGTGGTTCTGGTCGACACCGACATCGGCTTTGCCAACCTCGACGTGCTGATGGGCATTGCGCCGCGGTTCCATCTCCTCGATCTGGTGAGGCGCCGCCTGTCGGTGTGGGACGTGCTGACCGAGGGGCCGGAAGGGATTCGCTTTCTGGCCGGTGGATCCGGGGTTGATCTCCTGCTGTCGCTGGAAGAGGAGGCCCTCGGGTACCTGTTTGACCAACTGGAACAGCTTGAAGAGGTTGCCGACGTGGTGCTGTTTGACACGGGAGCGGGCCTGTCCTCCCATGGCTTGCGTGTCCTCCAGGCGGCCGACGACATCCTCCTCGTTACAACGCCCGAGCCCACCGCCCTCACCGACGCGTATGCCCTGGTCAAGCTGTTGGTGCAGCAGGCATCTGGCGGGCCCGGTCTGCCCTCGTTCGCCATGTGGCTGATCGTCAACCGTGCCCGCTCGCGCCGGGAAGGAGAGGAGGTGGCCCGCCGCCTGGTGACGGTGGCCCAGCGGTTTCTCAACCTGTCTATCGCGGTTCTCGGCTGGATCCCCGAGGATGACCATGTACGCCGGGCCGTCCAGCTGCAGCAGCCGCTCCTCGTGGCCTACCCCCATGCCCCGGCGGCCAAGGAGGTGGCGCGCATCGCCCGAACGTTTGCCGACGGGGATGCGCCTGCCATCCGTAGGCCGGGGGGGATTCGCCAGTTTCTCCACCGCCTGTTCAACCGGTTGTAGCGCATCGTGCAGCACCCGACGCGAAAGGGGGTGGACGGCATGCCGATCCGCGTGCTGGTCGTGGACGATTCGCCGTTCATGCGTCAGGTGATCACCGACCTGCTGGCCAAGGATCCGGACATCGTGGTCATCGGTACGGCGCGGAACGGACAGGAAGCCCTGGAGAAGGCGGTGGCCCTTCGGCCTGACGTCATTACCCTGGACCTGGAAATGCCGGTGATGGATGGCCTGGCCTTCCTCCAGGCGCTGATGGCCAGGGACCCCTTGCCGGTGATTGTGCTCAGCAGTCTCACCCACGCCGGGGCGGAGGCGACAATCCGGGCCCTGGAGCTGGGTGCGGTCGACGTTGTGGCCAAGCCTTCCGGGGCGGTTTCCCTCGATTTGCACAAGGTGCAGGGGGAACTCGTGGCCAAAATCAAGGCCGCATCGCGCGCTCGTGTCGCGCGGCAGCCGGGTTCTACAGGCCGGGACGGGGCCCGGGGCGAACAGGGGACGGTGTGGCCAGGGAGCCCACATTACGCCCGGCAGCCGGTGGCAAAGGACGGCGGTCCAAAACAGGGGGGAGAGAGGCGGCCGCCTTGCGAAGTGGTGCTGATTGGCGCGTCGACGGGCGGGCCCCGCGCGCTGCAGGCGGTGCTCGCGCCGCTGCCGGCCGACTTTCCGGCGCCGGTGCTGGTGGTGCAGCACATGCCGCCGGGGTTCACCCGGCAGTTGGCGGGGCACTTGGACCAGCTCTGCCGGCTGTGCGTCGTCGAGGCCCAGGACGGCATGCCCCTGAAGGCGGGAACGGTGTATATCGCGCCGGGTGACTTTCACCTGGTTCTCGCACCGGGACCGGATCCGGTGGTGCGCCTGACGCAGGACCCGCCGCGTGGGGGGCACCGTCCCTCGGTGGACGTGCTGTTTGCCTCGGCGGCGAACGTCCCCGGCCTGCGCGCGCACCTCGTCGTGCTGACCGGAATGGGATCCGACGGGGTGTGGGGCGCCCGCGTCCTGAAGGAACGGGGGCAGGTCGGCACCATCATCGCGGAAGACGCCTCCACCTGCGTCGTGTTCGGGATGCCGCGGGCCCTCATCGAGGCGGGGCTCGCCGACCGCGTTGTCCCCCTCGGGGAGATCCCCCGCGTGTTGATGGAAGCCGTGACATTCCGGGAGGTGTGAAGCCCTTGGACATGAACCAATACCTTTCCCTGTTCTTGGAGGAGGCGCGCGAGCACCTGCAGGCCATCACCGACCGGCTGCTCGACCTGGAACGTGAGCCGGCCGAATTGCAGCACGTGCACGAGATCTTTCGCTCGGCTCACACGCTGAAAGGCATGGCCGCCACCATGGGGTTCGAGGATATGGCCCATTTGACGCACGAGATGGAAAACGTCCTCGATCGCGTGCGCAATGGGGAGCTGGCCGTTACCCCGGCGCTGGGGGACCTCCTGTTCCGCTGCCTGGACGCGCTCGAAACCATGGTGGCGAACATCGAGGAGGGCGGCGACGGGGCGGGCGATGTGGCGGACATCGTGCGCGCGCTCCGCGCGGTCGCCGAAGGCCGGATGCCGGACGAAGCGATGGGCGGCGAGTCAGGGGCGGAGCGGGAAGCGGCGGCCGACGGCTCCGGGCAGGTGTCGACGGGCGGTGCGGCAGAAGAAGCGACCCCGCAGGCGGGGAGCGGCGATGTCGCTGCCATTGGCGGCGACTTCAACGAGTATGAGTGGACGGTCATTCAGCAGTCGCGCGAGGCCGGAATGTCGGCCTTGATCATCACGGTACGGCTTGACCCGGCCTGCGTGCTGAAGGCGGCACGCGTTTTCCTGGTGTTCCGGGAGCTGGAGGCGTTTGGCGAAGTGATCCGCTCTCACCCGTCCGTGGAAGACCTGGAGAACGAGAAGTTTGACGATTCCTTCACCGTGGTGCTGATCACCGACCAGTCGGCGGAGACCGTGCGCGAGCGGATCCTGAACATTTCGGAAATCGCTTCCGTTGACGTCGTTCCCGTTGGGGAGGGGCAAGCCCGCCGCGAAATGGCGGCCGCATCGGCCCCGTCTGCTCCCGCCGACGCGCCGTCTACGCCTTCTGCCGCGCCGACCTCGGGGGCGGTTGCTCCTGGCGCCCAGGCCGGCCCTTCGGCCGGGTCGTCCCGTTCCGAATCAGCGGGTCCCCGCTCCCGAAAAGGATCCGGGCGGACCATCCGTGTTGACCTTGAGCGGCTCGACCAGCTGATGAACCTGTTCAGCGAGCTGGTAATCGACCGCGGACGCCTGGAACAGCTGGCCCGCGAGCTGAACCATCCGACGCTGCTGGAGACGGTGGAACACATGAGCCGTATCAGCAGCGACCTGCAGAACCTGGTGCTGACCATGCGCATGGTGCCGGTGGAGAACGTGTTCAATCGGTTTCCGCGCATGGTGCGCGACCTGTCGCGTGAACTGGGCAAGCGCGTCGAACTCGTCATCGAGGGGGCGGAGACGGAACTGGATCGTACCGTGGTCGACGAGATTGGCGATCCCCTCGTCCACCTGCTGCGCAATGCGATCGACCACGGCTTGGAACCGGTGGAAGAGCGGCGACAGGCGGGTAAGCCGGAGACGGGGCAGGTCAAGCTCTCGGCCTACCACAGCGGCAATCACGTCATCATCGAGGTATCCGACGATGGACGGGGCATCAACCGCGACAAGGTGTTGCGCAAGGCGCTGGAACGCGGATTGATCACGCAGCGGGAGGCCGAGGGGCTTACCGATGAGCAGGTGTACAACTTGCTGTTCATGTCCGGATTCAGCACCGCCGAGACGGTGACCGACATCTCCGGTCGTGGCGTCGGCCTTGACGTGGTGCGCAGCAAGATTGAATCCCTCGGCGGCACGGTTTCGGTCCAGTCGGAGCCGGGGGTCGGGACAACGTTCCAGATCCAGCTGCCCTTGACCCTCTCCATTCTTGATGCGCTCTTGGTGCAGGTGGAGGCGGAGAAGTACGCCATTCCCCTCAGCTCGGTGCTTGAGGCCGCCATCTACAAACCGGAGGCGGTTCACACTGCCCGCGGCCAGCCGGTCGTCGATTTTCGCGGTCGCCTGGTTCCGCTTGTTTTCCTCAAAGACGTGTTTGCCGTACCGGACGCGGGCGGGCCCAAACCGACCGACGTGCAGGTGGTCATCGTACGCAAGGGCGAGAAGATGGCCGGGCTAGTTGTCGACCGGCTCATCGGCCAGCAAGAAATCGTGCTCAAGTCGCTGGGCAAATACCTGCCCCACGTGTTTGCCATCTCCGGCGCCACCATCCTGGGGGACGGCCAGGTGGCCCTCATCCTGGATTGCAACGCGCTGGTGAAGTGAGCGGCGCCGCGCGAGATGCCCGCCGCGGCCCTCCCCTGGTGGTTCCGGGCCGGGATCGAACTTGCGAAAGGAGGAACGGCGAATGACGGAACAGCATCGCACCGCAAACGAACTCAAGGTCATCGTGTTTCAGCTGAACGACGAGGCCTACGGAGTGGACGTGTACCAGGTGCGCTCCATTGAACGCATGCAGCCGATCACGCGCGTCCCGGGGGCTCCGCCCTTCGTCAAGGGCGTGATCAACCTGCGCGGCGTGGTGACGCCGGTGATCGATCTGCGCAGCCGCCTGGGGCTTCAGGAGCGGCCGTACACCGACGAAACGCGCATCATCATCGTTTCCATCGACGACAAGGACGTGGGCCTGATCGTCGACGCCGCCAACGACGTGGTGGATCTTCCGGCGTCGTCCATCGAGCCGCCCCCGGAAGTGGTGGGGAGCGTGCGGACCGAGTTCCTCCGCGGGGTCGCCAAATGGGGCGACGGGGTGCTCGTCCTGCTCAACCTTGACCGTGTGCTGACCCTCGACGAACGGACGCAGCTCAAACAGCTCGAGGGATGAACGATGGACCTGTTTTCGCGGTTGGATGAGTTTCAGTTTGATGTGCTGCGCGAAGTGGGCAACATCGGTTCCGGCCATGCCGTTACGGCGCTGTCTACACTGCTGCAACGCCGGGTGCACATGCACGTGCCGCAGGTGAAGCTCGTCCCGTTCGACGCGGTCGCCGATGTGGTCGGTGGCCCGGAGGCGGTGGTGGCGGCGGTCTTCTTGCGCGTCGAGGGCGACGTGCCCGGCAGCCTTTTCTTCCTGATGGACCTGGCGACGGCGCGGCGGCTTCTCAGCGCCCTGCTCGGAGCGAGTCCCGGGGAAGAGGGCTTCAACGAAATGGAAAGCTCGGCGCTGCAGGAGATCGGCAACATCCTGTCCGGATCGTATTTGTCCTCTTTGGCCGACCTGACCGGGTTGCGCCTGCAGCCGTCGATCCCGGCACTGGCCATCGACATGGCCGGCGCGTTGCTCAGCGTCGGGCTGCATGAAGTGGGGCGAGTCGGCGACATGGCCCTGGTGATCGATACGACCTTCGCCGAAGGTGAGGACGTGCTGGACAGCCATTTCGTGCTCATTCCCGAACCCGAGGCCGTTGACCGGCTGTTCCGGGCGTTGGGAGTGCCGCTGCCATGAACAACGTAGCGCGGGTGATCAAGGTGGGCATGGCGGATCTGCAGGTGGCCAAGGCGCCGGATCGTCTGGTGACGGTAGGCCTGGGCTCGTGTGTGGCCGTCTGCATCTACGACCCGACGGCCAAGGTGGCGGGGCTGGCCCATGTCATGTTGCCGTCGTCGGAACTGGCGCGCGGCGAGGCTGTGAACGTCGGGAAGTACGCCGACACGGCCATCCCCGCCCTCCTTGCGCGCATGGAGGCTTGGGGCGGCCATAGGCGGCGTTTCGTCGCCAAGCTGGCCGGCGGGGCGCAGATGTTTGCCATCGCCGCCGCGGGGAATCCGGCATTGCGCATCGGCGAACGCAACGTTTCGGCGTGCAAGGCGCTTCTCGCCGAACACGGGATTCCCGTTGTCGCTGAGGACACCGGCGGCTCCAGCGGCCGGACCGTCGAGTTTGACAGCGAAACGGGGAAGCTGGTGATCCGTACGGTACAAAAGGGGATAAAGGAAGTTTGAGCCATGTCCGCATGGGGAAAAGGCAGCCTCATTGTGGCGGCGACTGTATCCGTGTTGGCGTTTCTGGCGGCGCTTCCCGCCAACACCGTGTCGACCGCCCTGGTGCGCGCGGGGGGGGTCTTCGTCCTGTTCCTGGCTGTTGCCGCCATGGCCGCCGCGGTGTTGCATCGGGTTCTGGCAGCGGCGATGGACGTGGTCACCCCGCACGAGCCGAAGCCCACGCACAGGAACGATACAGCCGATGCCAAGCCTCCGGCGAATGTGCCGCAGGCATCGGACCCCGGTGGCTTTGCCCCACTGGATCCGCCGCGCTTGAACCCGGTGGAGGCGGGTGAGGTGCGGCGGGTGGTGTCCACCGTCCGGCGAATGATGGAAGAGGAGTCCTAAGGGGGCGAGGGGCGTGACAGCCGTGGAAAACGACCAGGTGCGCTCGCTGTGGCGCGCGTGGAAGGAAGACGGCGACGCCGAGGCCGAACGGGCCTTGGTGGAACGCTACGCCGGGCTGGTTGACCGCGTGATTGCCCAGTTGGCACGCTCACTGACGACGGCGGTTCCGGTGGAAGACCTGCGCAGCTACGGGATGATTGGCCTGTTGGACGCCATGCACAAATTCGACTACCGCCGCGGGTTGCGCTTTGAGACGTACGCCGTCTGGCGCATCCGCGGCGCCATCTACGACGGCCTGCGCGAGATGGATTGGGTGCCGCGCTCCTTCCGGGAAAAGGCCAAAAAGGTGGAGGACGCCTACGCCGAACTGGAGCAGCGCTACCTCCGGTCGGTGACGGAGGAGGAGGTCTCCCACCACCTCGGCATGCCGGTCGAGTCGCTCCACCAGGTGCTGCGGGACATGGTCCGCGCCGTGCAGGTGTCCCTCGACGAGCCGGTGGTGGACGACGAGGGGGCCTCAACGTCGCGGCACATGACGGTGACCGACCACGAGGCACCGTCGCCGGAAGACCTCGTGCAGGCCAAGCAGGTGAAAGAGATTCTCGCCCGGGCCATTGAACGGCTTCCCGAGAAGGAGCGGCTCGTGGTGACGCTGTTTTACTACGAATCCCTCTCCCTTACCGAGATTGCCGAAGTGATGGGACTGTCGCCGTCGCGCATTTCCCAACTGCACACCAAGGCCATTTATCGCCTGCGGGGCGCCTTGGGGCGGTACAAGCGCGTGCTGTGCGCGCCGTGAGACGGAAAGGAGGCGGAACATGGACGGATGGCTGATGTTGGCTGCGGGGCTGGCGGTGGGGCTTGCGGCTATGCGCTGGTGGGTGCCGCGCGTTGTGGCGCGAGAGGTGGCCCGCCGGGATGATCCCGCCGGCGAGCGGGAAGCGCTCTTGGCCGTGCTCGACGAGTATACGGCCCTGTGGACCGAGGACAACCAGAAGCTGCTACGCGCCTGGCGGGACGAGCGGCGTGCCTTGGAGCAAGCGGTGCAGGACCTGCAGCGCCGCGTGGCCGAGCTGGAGGGGCGCCTGGAGGCGATGGCGGCGCACATGCGGGAAGAGGCGGCGCATGCGCAGGGAACCCGCTTCTCGACGGGCCCGTCCAGTCCTGAGGACGGCGACCCGGCACAGAACGATGCGCCGGCTACAGCCATGGTCGAGGCGGGGGTGATTGGGGCCAACTATCGAGCGGTGCTGGAGCTGGCTCAGGAAGGCCTGTCTGCTGCGGAGATCGCCCGCCGCCTGGACATCGGGACGGGCGAGGTCCAGCTCGTGTTGACGCTGGCCGAAGAGGCCCGGCGGTGGCGAAAGCCGGTAGCGGAAAACACGGACGAAACCTAGCCCGGCGGACCGCCGCACATCCTCACGGGAAGGGAGGGAATGGCCTTGTCGTAAATCGGAAAGTTTTTTAGAATAAACATATGAACAAATGCTCATATACACATGAGTTCAATTGATCAACGGGCCAGCGGCGAAGGGAGAACGCAGCATGGTGGACACGGAAGGAGGGGTGCGATGGCGAAAGGGAATCCCGCCTTGTTGCCGCTCGAAATCGCGGAGCGCGCCGCACTTACGTTTAAAGCGTTGGCGGATCCGACGCGCATTCGCATCTTGCACCTCCTGGCGCAGGGGGAGCGTTCCGTCACGGACCTCGCCAAAACACTGGGGTTGTCGCAATCCGCCGTATCCCACCAGCTGGCTTTCCTCCGGTCCATGGGTTTGGTGAAGTATCGGCGGCAGGGGCAGTTGCTTTTCTACACGTGTGACGATGACCATGTGATGACGTTGCTCAGCCAAGCGTTAGCCCATCTGGAACATGAATAGGGGAGGGGTTGGCGTGCTTCATCACCACCATCACCATCAATCTTGTTCCCCTGACCACGCGAATTTCCTTGATCCGCACCGCCATGAAACAGCGGATCGCGCAAACAACATGCGGGCCCTGACGGTGGCCCTTCTCATCACCGGTGGCATCATGCTGCTGGAGGTTGTCGACGGCCTGCTGACCCGCAGCCTGGCTCTCCTCTCTGACGCCGGCCACATGCTGAGCGATGCCGGTTCCTTGGCCCTGAGCCTCCTGGCCATGAGGATGGCGGCGCGCCCGCCGTCGCCGGGCATGACCTACGGCTTTTCTCGGGTGGAGGTTCTGGCGGCGCTGGTCAACGGTGGCACCCTCCTGGGGATTGCCGGGATCATTGCGTGGGAGGCGGTGGAGCGGTTTTTCCAGCCGCCCGAAGTGGCCAGCGGAACGATGGTCGTCGTGGCATTGATCGGGCTTGCGGCGAACCTGCTCAGCGCGTGGTGGCTCATGCGGAAGGGGGACGTGAACGGGAACGTGAACCTGCGGAGCGCGTATCTGCACGTCCTCGGCGACGCCCTCGGATCGGTGGGGGCGATTGTTGCGGGCCTGCTGATGTACGGGTTTTCGTGGTACGCGGTCGACCCGCTCATCAGCCTTGTGGTGGCGGCCTTGATCGTGAAAAGTGCGTGGGGAATTCTTCGCCACGCCGCGCGCATCCTGATGGAGGGGAAAGCGTCCAGCAGACAATTGCCGAAATGCGCATTGTGTTCGACCAGGCCGAGCGAGTGCTAATGGATGCCTGCAAACGTATGGAACAGGGGACGCTCGATCCTGTCACGATGCTGGAAATCAAAGTCATGGCCTGCGACGCCGTTCGGAAGATTGCTAACTTGAGCCTCAAGGTGTGCGGAGGCCATGCTTACTCCGCCCGGACTCCGCTTGAACGGTATATCCGGGACAGCATGGCCGGCACGGTAATGGGCCCCAAACCAGAGATCCTTGAAGGAGCTGATTGGCAAGCTCTTGCTCGATGTCCCGGTCACACTTTGATCGCGCCAAGTTGTAAACGATAAGCGTATTGAAAGGGGGTAGCGCTTTGCCAAACCAAGGGGAACGTTCACGCCGACGCAGTGGGCTTAAACAGGTGTTCGTCGTCAGTGTGGGGTTCTACCCTTCTCAACACCGAATCGTTTCGCGGCGTGCCGGGCGGAAGCTGGGCCAGCGCTTCGTGAACCTTCTGCTCAACGAGCGCCTCGCGCACCATCGGATCGACGGTGAATCCCTCAACGGGCCGGTTTGGGTCGAAGAAATCCTCGCGCCGCGGCGGACGGGTTGAGATGTGCCGACGTCCTCCCGCGAGAGAGTCCAGAAATACGAAAAACGGGCGGTGCTTTGCTGCCCGTCTTCCGTTTTGTGTCGATGCACCAGGACACGCATCTATGCTCTGCCCGTTCGCCGATCATACCGTAGTAGTATCCCGTGAGAAGGAGGTACCGGCATGTCGCACCACTACCATTATTATTGTGACAAGTACCGCCACCACAAACAGCGCGCCGCGTACTACATGGAGATGGCCGAAAAGCACAAATGCGACAAAAAGAAACACCGCCATTACTATCACAAGTATGCCTACCACAAGCACAAGGCGGACTACTACAAGATGGGGTGCAAGCATTCCTATTCCCAGTATGATTCCCATTACGCCCATTGCGGCAAATCCTACTCCGATTCACACTGCGGTTACGACAAACATTACAAGTACCATAAAAAGTATGATAAGCACTTCAAATACGACAAATGCGATTCCTGCTACGATTCCTCTAGCTCCAGCTGATACGCGTCAAGCGGTTCGTGCGACCGAGAAGCCGTGGACAACGGGGGATGTGCCGGCCATTGCCGCCAATCGGCGGCTTTTCTTGTTGGCCTGCCCGAAAAATGGGCGCGTGTTGTAACGCACCTCGGCAATTCCGCTCATAAAGTAAAGTGCGGTAGCAAATCGGCTATCGACATTTCGCGAGGGGTGATATGACCATGGGTTCCTTCTTTGACAACTTGGACGATTTTGCGATTGTGCTGGTCCTGTTTATTCTTCTGGTGATCGTTGGGGCTTCGGACGACTAGTGTCCGCCCGGCTCGTCCACTTCGACCCCCCCATGCTGCCGCCCCCGCCGGGCGGCGTTCGTTATTTGTTGGGGTTGTGGGTTTTCGAAAACACGGTTGTCTTGTCATCCCCCGTGACGCAGGGGGCATCGGCCACCTGCTTGCGATTTTGGCTGCGGCGGGGCAAACGGAGCGGTGTGGGCGCTGTCGCCGTATACACACCCCCCACGACGAGCAGCCCTCCAACCACGTGGGCTGCGGTTACGCGTTCGTCCAGCACGAGCACACCCAGGATCACGGCAAACAGGACGATCAAATTGAGGTAAACCGATGCCCGGGACGGTCCGATGGCCACAACGGCGCGGTTCCACAGCAAAAACGCGACCACGGACGGAAAGGTTCCCACATAGAGAAGGAGGGCTAAATGGAGAGGGCTTAAGGAAAGGAAGGCGTCCCATTCGGCCCGTTCAGTTGTGGCCAGCGGAAAGAGCAGCACGCAGGCCAGTGCGATGGAAACCAGGAAGGAGGCGCGCTGCGGGAGGAGACGGCCATATTTTTTCATGAGCACCGAGTAGAGGCCCCATGCGGTAATGGCTCCGAGCATGAGCAGGTCGCCGGTGTGGACGGTAAAGGTGCGCAGGCGGTCCAGGTCGCCGCCGACGAGGATCCACATCACGCCCGCGCAGGAAGCGGCGATGCCCGCCAGTTGGATCGGCTTTACGCGTTCGCCAAGCAGCGCGCGCGACAAAGCCAGCACGACAATAGGCGCCGCCGTGTTCATGAGGGCGGCGTTGATGGCGGTGGTGGACTGCAGCGCGACATAGGTCATGGCGTTGAAAGCGGCTACCCCGGTTACGGCCATGGCGAGAAGGGGCTTGAGGTGCCGGCGGAGGAGGGGGCGCGTTTGTTGCACCTCGCGCCAAGCAAAGGGCAGCAACACGACCAAGGAGATGCCCCATCGCACGAGGGAAAGGGTAATCGGAGGGAGCGTGGCCACCAGCACCTTGCCAAATGTGAAATTTCCCGCCCAGAACAAGGTGGCCAAACACAGCAACAAGGCAGGCGGGAGACGAAGCGGGGGCATGGGCGCAGTCCTCCTTTCGGTGGCGCTCGATTCAGCCGCATCTTTCCAACGTTTTCGCTGTTCTCGCGCAATTTCCTGCTCTTGGCGTTCGTTTTGGGGTGGAGGAACCCTCATCGCGCTGCCATTGCATGGCGCGCAGTCAATGTGGTATAGTAGTGAACGGCGTACAACGCACGCCTGCGGATTCGCGTGAAGGTGCTGCCGGCAAGGCAGTCTCACGCGGAGAGGAAGTGGGCGGAGGGCCAAAACCACGCTGTAAGGGGGACCAATATGGCGATTATTTCGATGAAGCAATTGCTCGAGGCCGGGGTTCACTTCGGGCACCAAACGCGTCGCTGGAACCCCAAAATGAAAAAGTACATCTACACCGAGCGGAACGGTATCTACATCATCGACCTGCAAAAGACCGTCCGCAAGATGGAGGAGGCGTACAACTTCGTCCGCGAGCTTGCTGCGAACGGGGGAACGATCCTGTTCGTCGGGACGAAGAAGCAAGCCCAGGATTCCGTGCGCGAGGAAGCCGAGCGCTGCGGCATGTTCTATGTCAACCAGCGCTGGCTGGGCGGCACGCTGACCAACTTCCAGACCATCCGCAAACGCATTGAACGTCTCCACGAACTCGAACAAATGGAGACAGACGGCACGTTTGACGTGCTGCCGAAAAAGGAAGTCATCCGCCTGCGCAAGGAAAAACAGCGCCTGGAGAAGTTCCTCGGCGGCATCAAGGGCATGAAGTCGTTGCCGGATGCCGTGTACATTATCGATCCGCGCAAGGAAAAGATCGCCGTGGCGGAAGCCCGCAAGCTCGGGATTCCGGTTGTCGCGATCGTCGACACGAACTGTGATCCCGATGAGATCGACTACGTCATTCCGGGGAACGACGATGCCATCCGGGCGGTGCGGTTGATCACGTCGAAAATTGCCGACGCGGTGTTGGAAGGGAAACAGGGCGAACAAACCACATCCGCGTGAGGAGCCAAAGGGTGGCAGGCTGAGAAGCGACTTGCCACCCTTTTTCTGCGATTATGCGGGGAAGCCTATGGGTAAAACCCCAACCTCAGTATAAGACCAACAGGGAGGGTGTTGTGCGATGGCCATTACGGCGAGCATGGTGAAAGAGTTGCGCGAGAAGACGGGTGCCGGGATGATGGATTGCAAAAAGGCCCTGGAAGAAGCCGGCGGGGACATGAACCGCGCCATCGAGATCCTGCGCGAAAAGGGCTTGGCCGCTGCGGCGAAGAAGGCCGGCCGCGTGACGGCAGAGGGGCTGGTTGAATCGTACATCCACGGCGGCGGCAAGATCGGTGTGTTGGTCGAGGTCAACTGCGAAACCGACTTCGTGGCCAAGACCGACGAGTTCCGCGAATTCGTCCGCGACATCGCTATGCAGATTGCCGCGGCAGCACCGCGCTATGTCAGTCGCGACGAGGTTCCCGCCGAGGAAATCGAGAAGGAACGGCAGATCTTGCGCCAGCAGGCCCTGAATGAAGGGAAGCCGGAACACATCGTCGAGAAGATGGTCGAAGGGCGTCTCAAGAAGTTTTTCGCCGAAGTCTGCTTGCTGGAACAGCCTTTTATCAAGGATCCGGACAAGACGATCGAGGAGCTGCTCAAGGAGAAAATCGCCAAGATTGGCGAGAACATTACCATTCGCCGCTTCGCCCGTTTTGTGCTCGGCGAGGGGATCGAGAAAAAAGCGTGCAATTTTGCCGAAGAAGTGATGGCGCAGGTGAAAAAGTAACCGGGAAGGTTTCCGTGAGGGGAACACAACGGCAGTGTTCCCTCTTTCTTCAGCGGTCGGGGGGATGGCCCTGGTGCGCCGTCCCCCGCGTGCCCCATGTGCGGCATGCGGCAACCGTGCCGATCTATGCTAGAATGGAGGGGAACGGATGTCTGGGCCGAAGTACAAGCGCGTCGTGCTCAAACTCAGCGGCGAAGCCCTCGCGGGATCGCAGGGGTTTGGCATCGACCCAGACATGATCGCGACCATTGCCCGGCAGATCAAGGAAGTGGTCGACCTGGGCGTGGAGGTGGCCGTGGTTGTCGGCGGCGGGAACATTTGGCGCGGGCTGGCCGGCAGCGCCAAGGGGATCGATCGGGCCACGGCCGATTACATGGGCATGCTGGCCACGGTGATGAACGCCTTGGCCTTGCAGGACGGGTTGGAAAAGCTTGGCGTACCGACCCGCGTCCAGACGTCCATTGAAATGCGTCAGGTGGCTGAGCCCTACATTCGGCGCAAAGCGATCCGTCACCTGGAGAAAAAACGTGTCGTCATCTTTGCTGCGGGAACGGGCAATCCGTTCTTTTCCACCGACACGACCGCCGCGTTGCGCGCGGCGGAAATCGAGGCCGAAGTGATCCTCATGGCCAAAAACCGGGTGGACGGGGTCTACTCGGCGGATCCCGCTGTGGACCCCAATGCGACAAAGTATGAACAGCTTTCCTATCTCGACTTGTTAAACCGTGGCCTCGGGGTGATGGACGCAACGGCTTCTTCGTTGTGCATGGACAACAACATCCCCATCATCGTCTTCTCGATTATGGAGGAAGGGAACATCAAGCGCGCCGTGATGGGCGAAAAGATTGGCACCTTGGTGGGAGGGAAAGCGTAATGCCGCAGGCCATCCTCAAAAATGCCGAAGAGCGGATGAAAAAAGCGATTGACGTGTTGAAAAAGGAATTGGCCTCCTTGCGGGCGGGCCGGGCGACGCCGGCGCTGCTCGACCGCGTGATGGTTGAGTATTACGGCACGCCGACTCCGGTCAACCAGCTGGCCACGATCTCGGCACCGGAGCCGCGCCTGTTGGTGATTCAGCCGTGGGACAAATCGGTGATCGGCGAAATCGAGAAAGCGATCCAAAAATCGGATCTGGGGCTCACCCCGATGAATGATGGCAACGTCATCCGCATCGCCATTCCGCCGCTGACCGAGGAACGGCGGGCCGAGCTGGCCAAAGTGGTCAAAAAGCACGGCGAGGAAGCCAAGGTGGCCATTCGCAATATTCGGCGTGACGCCAACGACGAACTGAAAGCGCTGGAGAAGGACGGCCAGATCTCGGAGGACGAGCTGCGTCGTCACCAGGAGTCGGTGCAAAAGCTGACCGACAAGTACACGGCCGAAGTGGAAGCGGTTGTGGAGGCCAAGGAAAAAGAGATCTTCTCCCTGTAGTTGCATGCACATCAGGGCCCCCTTTCGCGGAGGGGGCTTTCGTCCATCCTGACCCGCGGATAGCGCATGGAGGCGAACCATGTACAAGTGGGGACTGAGAAAAAACGAGGAGCTGCATGACGCGCGGGAACTGCGCGACGAGAACCTGCCGCGCCATGTGGCGATTATCATGGACGGAAACGGCCGGTGGGCCGAACGGCGCGGGTTGCCGCGCTTCATGGGTCACCGCGCGGGCATGAAAGCGATGCGGAACATCATCCGCGTCGCACGGGAGATCGGCATCGAGGTGCTGACCCTGTACGCCTTTTCCACGGAGAACTGGAAGCGCCCGCGCGAGGAAGTGGATTTCCTCATGCGGCTGCCCCAGGAGTATCTGCTGAGCGACTTGCCGGAGCTGATCGAAAACAATGTCCGCGTGCGCATTCTGGGCGATTTGAGCGGGTTGCCGCGCCACACCTTGGAGGCGGTGGAACAGGCGATGCGGGAGACGGCCCACAACACGGGCATGATCGTCAACTTCGCGTTGAACTATGGCAGCCGCGCGGAAATCACCCACGCCGTTCGGCGCATCGCCGAGGAGGTGAAGGCGGGACGGCTAGATCCCCTGGAGATCGATGAGCGCTACATTGCCGCCGCGCTCTTTACGGCCGGTCTGCCCGATCCCGATCTCCTCATCCGGACCAGCGGGGAGCTGCGCATCAGCAATTTCTTGTTGTGGCAAATTGCCTATACCGAGTTGTGGTTCACCGAAGTGTGCTGGCCCGATTTTACGGCCGAACATTTTCGCCAGGCGTTGCGCGACTACCAGTCCCGCACCCGGCGGTATGGGGCGGTCAAGCCTTAGGGGGAGACAAGGTGCTGAAGACACGCGTCGTAACGGCTCTCATTGGCGGGACGGCGTTCATTAGCTTGCTGGTCGCCGGGAGCTGGCCCTTTGCGCTCATGGTGTTTTTGCTGGCGACGATCGGCTACCTCGAGTTTGCCCGAATGGACGGACGGCCTCTGCTCCGGATCGACGTGGCGCTGGCACTGATTGGCGTGTGGGGACTGGTGGCCATGCCCCTGGCGGCCGACTCGCCGGCGTGGACGCGCGGGGTGCTCACCGGCGTGGTGTTTTCCCTGTTTGCCGTTCCCGTCTTGACGGCCAACCGCATTCGCGTTGCAGACGTGGCGTATCTTTTTTTTGGTGCGTGCTATGTTGGCCTTGGCTTTGCGGCCTTTTTGTCCGCACGGCAGGAAGGGCTGGCGTGGGTGCTCAGTGTGATTGCCTGCGTGTGGGCGACGGACACCGGCGCCTATTTTGCGGGCCGCTTCTGGGGTCGCCGCAAGCTGTGGCCGGCGATTTCCCCCAACAAGACGCGCGAAGGATTTCTCGGGGGGCTGGTGTGCAGCATGGCGGTCGCGGCCGTCGCCCAGGCGGTGGGGGACGGCTTCGGGTCGTTGCCCCTGGCGCTGGCCTATGGGGCAGCCGTCGGGGTGATTGCCCCCCTGGGCGACCTGATGGAATCGGCCCTCAAGCGTGCGTACGGGGTGAAGGACTCGGGCCGCCTGCTGCCGGGACATGGCGGTGTCCTCGACCGTTTTGACAGCCTGCTGCTCGTGTTTCCCCTCATCGGGTTGCTTACGGCCGCGTTCGCGTGAACGGACCTGTCGCATGCGGTTGAGACGAGAGGTTGAGGTGACGGATGTGAAGACCATCGCCGTTTTGGGGTCGACCGGGTCGATTGGCCGCCAAACCCTCGACGTGGTTGACCAGCACGCCGGTGACCTTCGCGTTGCCGTGCTCGCGGCCGGTCGCAACGTCGCGTGCCTGGCTGAGCAGGCGCGCCGGTACCGGCCGGACCTGGTTGCGGTGGCCGATCGGGAGGCGGCCGACGCGCTGCGCGGGCAGCTGCCCGCCTCCATTCGCGTGGTGTACGGGGAAGAGGGGTTGATCGCGGCGGCCACCCAACCCGAGGTGGACGTGGTCGTGTCGGCCGTGGTCGGTGCGGCGGGCCTCCTGCCGACACTGGCCGCCATTGAGGCGGGGAAGACCATTGCCCTGGCCAACAAGGAGACCCTCGTGATGGCGGGGGAACTGGTCATGCGCGCGGCCAAGGCACGTGGAGTGACCATTCTCCCGGTCGACAGCGAGCATTCCGCCATTTTCCAATGCCTGCAGGGCGAAAACCCCCAGCGGCTGCGGCGCCTGATCCTCACCGCCTCCGGCGGCGCCTTGCGCGATCGCAACCGCGAGGAACTGGCCGGCGTGACGGTGGCTGACGTGTTGGCCCATCCCAACTGGCAGATGGGCGCCAAGGTGACCGTCGATTCGGCGACCATGATGAACAAGGGCCTCGAAGTGATCGAGGCGCACTGGCTGTTTGGGGTCGACTATGCCCAAATTGACGTGCTGCTCCACCGTGAAAGCGTCATCCATTCTATGGTAGAATGGATAGACGGATCGGTCATCGCTCAACTGGGAACGCCGGACATGCGCATCCCGATCCAATACGCGCTCACGTATCCGGACCGCTGGCCGCTCAAGAGCTCGTCGCTCGACTTGGCGGCTCTCGGCGCCCTCCATTTTGCCCCCGTCTCCTTCGAACGCTATCCGCTGCTGGCGCTGGCGTACGAGTGTGGGCGCCGGGGCGGCACAGCGCCCGCGGTGCTCAACGCGGCGAACGAAGTGGCCGTCGAGGCCTTTTTGCGGGGGGAGATTCCCTTTTTGGCCATCGAGCGGATCGTGGCAGACGTGTGCGCGCGTCATGAGCCGATCGCCGCTCCGTCGCTGTCCGAGATTCTGGAAGCCGACCGGTGGGCGCGGGAGGCGGCCCGGATGGCGGTGGCGGCCACACCATGAAAGCAGGTGATGCGGGTGAACACGATTTTGGCCATTGCCCTCGTGTTTGGGGCTTTGGTGTTCTTCCATGAGCTGGGTCACTTTTTGCTGGCCAAGCGGGCCGGCATCCTGGTGCGCGAGTTTGCCATCGGTTTCGGACCGCGGCTTGTGGCGTTCCGGAGGGGGGAAACGGTCTATTCGCTGCGCCTCTTCCCCCTTGGGGGATATGTGCGCATGGCCGGGGAAGACCCGGAAATGGTTTCCCTTGCCTCCGGCCGTCAGGTTCACGTGCGGGTGAACGGGCAGGGGCAGGTCACCGACATTTACCTCGTGCCACCGGAGGACGTTGCGTCGGCGGCGCCGGTAACGGTGCAGGCGGCCGATCTCGAACGCGCGCTGACGCTGACGGTGGAGGAACCGGACGGCACCGTCCGCCGGTACCCGGTGCATCCGCAGGCCCACCTGCACGAGAAGGGCCGCGCGGTGCAGATCGCGCCGCTCGACCGCCAGTTCGGCAGCAAAACCCTCGGCCAGCGCTTCGCCACCATCGTCGCCGGCCCGGTGGCCAACCTGATCTTGGCCGTGGTGCTGTTTTTCGTCTTCGCCCTCATGACTCCGGCGGTGACTGGCCGGCCGGTGGTGGGCGACGTGGAACCGAACCTTCCGGCGGCGAAGGCGGGCCTGGCGCCCGGCGACCGCATTCTCAGCGTGAACGGGCGCGCGGTGAACGACTGGACCGATCTTCTCGAGGCGGTGCGCGCGTCGGAAGGGAAGCGGCTTGCCCTGGTCGTGGAGCGCGGGGGGCAGCGGCTTGACGTGACGCTGAAACCGGAGCAGCGCGACGGCCGGTGGCTGGTCGGCATCGCCCCCGAGACGCGGTCGCGCACGCTGACGGAGGCGGCGGCCTATGGCGTCACGCAAACGTGGGACCTGTCGGCCAAGATTGTCACCTTCTTGGGTCTCCTGGTCGGCAAGCTGTTCACCGGTGAAGGCCCCGAAGCCGATCTGTCTGGCCCGGTGGGGATCTTTCTCTTCACCGGCGCGGCGGCCGAGCAAGGCCTGGCCAGCCTCGTCCACTGGGCGGCCTTCCTGAGCGTCAACCTGGCCATCTTCAACCTGTTGCCTTTCCCGGCCCTCGACGGCGGACGGCTGCTCTTCTTGGGCATTGAGATGCTGCGTGGCCGCCCGGTCGACCCGGAGAAGGAGAGCCTGGTGCACTTCATCGGCTTGGCATTCCTGCTGCTTCTCATCATCGTGGTGACGTGGAACGACATCCAGAATCTCGACCGGCTGCGGGACATCGTCAACTCGTAGGGGGCGGTAGCCGTGTACCGACGGGAAGAGACGAAACCGGTTTTTGTTGGTGGAGTGCAAATCGGGGGGAACGGGGAGGTCGTCATCCAGTCGATGACGACGACGGACACGCGCGACGTGGAGGCCACGGTCCAGCAGATCTGGGACCTGGCGAGCGCCGGGTGTCAGGTGGTCCGCCTGGCCGTTCCCGACGAGGAGGCGGCGCGGGCCATTCGCGCGATCAAGGAGCGCTCCCCGATTCCCATCGTCGCCGACATTCATTTTGACTACAAGCTGGCCCTGTTGGCCCTCGACAGCGGCGTGGACAAGATTCGCATCAACCCGGGCAACATCGGTTCGAAGGAAAAGGTGAAGGCTGTGGTCGAGGCGTGCAAGGCCCGTGGCGTGCCCATTCGCATCGGCGTCAACTCGGGGTCGATCGAAAAGCCGCTCCTCGAAAAGTACGGCCATCCGACGCCCGAGGCCATGGTGGAGAGCGCCTTGAAACACGTGGAGATCCTCGAGGATCTCGACTTCACCGACATCGTCATCTCTCTGAAGGCGTCCAACGTGCCGATGATGATTGCGGCGTACCAGCGGATGGCAGAAATGCGCCCCTATCCGCTGCATGTCGGCGTCACGGAGGCCGGGCCGGTCTTTTCCGGCAGCATCAAATCGGCCGTGGGCATCGGCACGGTACTGGCGCTGGGCATTGGTAACACGATCCGCGTCTCCTTGACAGCCGATCCGGTAGAAGAGATCAAGGTGGCCAAGGAGATCCTCAAGGCCCTTGGCCTGCGGCGGGACGCGCCGGAAATCGTGGCCTGCCCGTCCTGTGGCCGGGCGCAGATTGACCAGATCGCGCTGGCGACGAAGGTGGAGCAGGCCATCGCCGCGCTGAAGCGGCCGATCAAGGTGGCGGTCATGGGCTGCGCGGTCAACGGCCCTGGTGAAGCGCGCGAGGCCGACGTCGGCGTGGCCGGCGGGAAAGGGGAAGGCCTCATCTTCCGCAAGGGGAAAGTCGTGCGCAAGGTAAAAGAGGACGAGCTCTTCGAGGAGCTTATGAAGGAGATCGATGCCCTGATCCGCGAGGAAGGTGAAGCGGTCGGGGAGGCAGCGAAGGAGTAATTAAATAGAACACCGATGTAGAACACCGATGCGGACCACGTTTCACAATTGGGACGACGAGCGAGGAGGTCGGTTATGCGGCAGCGTCATTTGTTGGTTCCCACCCTCCGCGAAGTACCGGCAGACGCGGAAATCGCCAGCCACCGGCTGATGTTGCGCGCCGGGCTGATGCGTCAGGTGGCGGCGGGGATCTATACGTACCTTCCGCTTGGCTGGCGTGTGATCCAGAAGGTGATGACCATCATCCGCGAGGAGATGAACCGCGCCGGGGCGCAGGAACTTCTTCTGCCTTCCCTGCACCCGGCCGAGCTGTGGCAGGAAAGTGGGCGCTGGGAATACTACGGACCGGAGCTGATGCGCCTCAAAGACCGTCACAACCGCGACTTTGCCCTCGGCCCCACCCACGAGGAAGTGGTGACAGCGCTCCTCCGCGACGAGGTAAAGTCGTACAAGAAGCTGCCCATCACGGTCTACCAGATTCAGACCAAGTTTCGCGACGAGCGGCGCCCGCGCTTCGGTGTGATGCGCGGCCGTGAGTTCATCATGAAGGACGCCTACTCCTTCGATGTGGACGAAGCAGGGCTTGACAAGAGCTACCAGGCCATGTACGAGGCCTACATGCGCATCTTCACCCGCTGCGGGCTCAAATTCCGTGCCGTGGAAGCCGACGCGGGGGCCATCGGCGGGACCAGCACCCATGAATTCATGGTGTTGTCCGACGTGGGCGAAGACACGCTCGCCTACTGCACGAACTGTTCCTACGCGGCCAACCTGGAGAAGGCCGAGGTGGCCGCGCCCCGTGTGGACAAGCCGTCCGGCGGCGTTGCGGAGCGCCAGCGGGTAGCCACGCCGGGCGTGCGCACGGTGGCCGAGCTGGTCGCGCACCTGGGGGTCACGGCCGAACAGATCATCAAGTCCGTGCTCTTCCTGGTTGACGGCCGGCCCGTCCTCGTCCTCGTGCGCGGCGACCATGAAGTGAACGAAGTCAAAGTGAAAAACCTCTTCGGCGCCAATACGGTGGAAATGGCCGATGACGAGACGGTACGCCGGGTGATGGGCGCGCCGGCGGGGTTCATCGGCCCGGTGAACGCCCCGGAGACGGTCCCCGTGGTGGCCGACCGCGCCGTGGAAGGGGTGGCCGACGGGGTCGTGGGGGCCAACGAGGCTGACGCCCACTTCGTTCATGTGGTGCCGGGACGCGACTTTGCCGTCTCCCGCTATGCCGATCTGCGCAACATTGCCGAAGGAGACCCGTGCCCGCGCTGCGGCGGGACGATCGCCTTCGCCAAGGGCATCGAGGTGGGCCATGTCTTCAAACTCGGCACGAAATACAGCGAGGCGATGGGGGCGACGTTCCTCGACGAGGAGGGACGCGAGCGGCCCATGATCATGGGCTGCTACGGGATCGGCGTCACCCGTGTTGTGGCGGCGATCATCGAGCAGCACCACGACGAAAACGGCATCATCTGGCCGGTCTCGGTGGCGCCCTTTGCCGTTCATGTGGTGCCGGTCAACTGGAAGGATGAGGCCCAGCGCGCGGCGGCGGAGCGGCTCTATGCGGCCTTTAACGCCGCCGGGATCGAGGCGCTTCTCGACGACCGCGACGAGCGTGCCGGCGTGAAATTCAAGGATGCCGACCTGATCGGCCTTCCCCTGCGCGTCACCGTGGGCGGCAAGGTGGCCGACGGGCTCGTGGAACTGAAGGTGCGCGCCACCGGCGAGCAGGAGGACGTGCCACTGGATGAGGTCGTCGAGCGCGTCCGCCGCCGTCTGGACGAGCTGGAAGCGCCGACGCGCGTGTGACGAATTCCAGATCCACAGTCAAGAAAGCCGACGGGGAGCAAACCAGAAACCCAACGGGGAGGAGAACCGTGAAGGCGCACCATCGGGGACGGGAAGCGTACGCTTCCCTGCTTGCCCATGTGGCCATCGACGACCATCTGCGCCAGACGCTGGACGGCGGGGAGCTTTTGCGCCTCGAAGTGTGGCGCAAGAAGCGGCTGTGGCGCATCCACGTGCGCTTTGACCGTCTCCTGCCGCCCGACGTTTATCGCGCGTTCGCCCGTGCCCTGCGCGAACGCTTTGCCGATCTGGCCGCCGTCGACCTGTGGCTTTGCTACCGCGAAACGGCCGACCCGGCCACGGCGGTGGCGGCCTATTGGGCGGTGGCGGTGGAAGAGGCCTTCGTTGACTGCCCCACGCTCGTGGCCGCCCTTTCCCCTCGCCAGCCGGCAGTGGAAGGGAATGCGATTCGCGTTGGCGTGCCCAATGAGGTGGTCCTGGGGCACATCAAGCGCAAGCAGGGCGACCGCCTGTTGGCCGAACGCCTCTCTGCCCTCACCGGCGTGACCCTCGCCGTACGCTTCACCGTGGAAGAGGCCGGCGAGGCCCTGCAGGCCTTCCGCGAGCGGCGCGAGCAGGAGGAGCGCGCGATGGTCGACGCCATGCTGCGCGCCGAGGAGAGCAGTTCACGCGGCGAGGCCCCGCCCAAGGGGGGAGCCGCCGGCGAAGCCGACGAGACGGTCCTGTACGGGTACACCATCGCCGAGGAGCCGGTGCCGCTGAAGACGGTGCAGGAGGAGGCGCGCCGCGTCGTCGTGCAGGGTTGCGTCTTCGACGTGGAGACGCGCGAGTTGAAGACGGGGCGCACCCTGGTCACCTTCAAGCTGACCGACTACACCGACTCGATCCTCGTCAAGGCCTTTGCTCGCGACAAGGAGGAGCTGGCCCGTCTTTCCGGCATCGCCGAGGGGATGTGGGTGCGCGTGCGGGGCAGCGTGCAGCTCGATCCCTTCGTGCGCGACCTCGTCCTGAGCGCCTCGGACATCAACCGCGCCGAGGCCCCCGAGCGCCGCGACACGGCCGAGGAGAAGCGGGTCGAGCTGCATCTGCACACGCCGATGAGTGCCATGGACGCCGTGACGCCGGTGAAGAAGCTGGTCGAGCGGGCGGCCAAATGGGGCCATCCGGCCATCGCCATCACCGACCACGGCGTGTGCCAGGCCTTTCCGGAGGCGTACGAGGCGGGTCAGAAGTACGGCGTGAAGATCCTCTACGGGATGGAGGCGTACCTCGTCGACGACGGCGTGCCTATCGTCTACAAGCCGGCGCCGCGCCCGCTCCTTGACGACACTTATGTCGTCTTCGACATCGAGACGACGGGCCTTTCTTCCGTCGATGATCGGATCATCGAGATCGCCGCCGTCAAGGTGCACAGGGGCGAGATCATCGACCGCTTCGAATCCTTCGTCAATCCGCACCGTGCCATCTCTCCCAAGATTCAGGAGTTGACCGGCATCACCAACGAGATGGTCCAGGACGCTCCGGAACCGGAGGAGGTGCTGGAACGGTTTCGTGCCTTTGTGGGCGATGCGGTGCTGGTGGCCCACAACGCGCGTTTCGATACGGGCTTTCTCACCGTCAACTACCGGCGCATCGGCCAGGAGCCGCTGACCAGCCCGGTCCTCGACACGCTGGAGCTGGCCCGGGCGCTCTATCCGAACCTGCGCAACCACCGCCTGAACACACTGTGCGAAAAGTTCGGCATCCCCCTCGTGCAGCACCACCGCGCCGTCTACGACGCCGAGGCCACCGGGTACCTGCTGTGGAAGATGCTCCTCGACGCCAGGGAACGGGGCCTTGCCACCCTGGATGAACTCAACCGGCTCGTCGGCACCGGCGATGTCTCCCGCCAGCGTCCCTTCCACGCCACGATCCTGGTGCTCAACGCGGCGGGGCTGAAGAATTTGTACAAGCTGATCTCCCTGTCCCATCTGAAATACTTCCACCGCACGCCGCGCATCCCGCGCAGCGTGCTCCTCGAGCACCGCGACGGTCTCCTCATCGGCTCGGCCTGCGACCAGGGCGAGGTGTTCGAGACGGCGATGCACAAGTCGGAGGATGAGCTGGAAGAGGTGGCCGCCTTCTACGACTACCTGGAAATCCAGCCCGTGGCCAACTACCGGCACCTCATCGACAAGGACCTGGTGCGCGACGAGGAGCACATTCGCGACATCCTGCGCAAGATCGTCCGCGTTGGCGAGAAGCTGGGCAAGCCCGTCGTGGCCACGGGGAACGTGCACTACTTGGATCCCCATGACGAGGTTTACCGCCGCATCCTCGTTCATGCCCTCGGCGGCTCGTCGCCGCTGGACCCGCAGCGGCTGCCCCCGGTTTACTTCCGCACCACCGACGAGATGCTGGAGGCTTTCGCGTTCCTCGGCGAGGAAAAGGCCCGGGAAGTGGTCGTCACCAATCCCCGCCGCATCGCCGATTCCATCGAGGACCTCAAACCGTTCCCCGACGAGCTGCATGCGCCGGTGATCGAGGGAGCCGACGAGGAGATCCGCCGCATGGCCTACGAGACGGCGCGGCGCATCTACGGCGACCCGCTGCCGGAGATCGTCGAGCAGCGCCTGGAGAAGGAGCTCAACAGCATCATCAACCACGGGTATGCCGTCATCTACCTCATCTCGCACAAGATTGTCAACAAGTCCCTCGAGGACGGCTACCTCGTCGGCTCGCGCGGCTCCGTCGGTTCCTCTTTTGTGGCGACGATGACGCGCATCACCGAGGTCAACCCGTTGCCGCCGCACTATGTTTGTCCGTCGTGCCATTACAGCCAGTTTTTCACCGACGGGTCGGTTGGCTCGGGCTTCGACCTACCAGACAAGGATTGCCCGCGTTGCGGAACGGAACTGAAGAAGGACGGTCACGACATCCCCTTCGAGACGTTTATGGGCTTCAAGGGGGACAAGGTCCCGGACATCGACCTCAACTTCTCCGGCGAGTACCAGCCCATTGCCCACAAATATACCGAGACGCTGTTTGGTCGGGATTACGTCTTTCGCGCCGGGACGATTTCCACTGTTGCCGACAAGACGGCCTATGGTTTCGTGATGAAGTATGTTGAAGACAACGGGCTCAAGCTGCGCCAGGCGGAGATCGACCGCCTTGCCCGCGGCGTGACCGGCGTGAAGCGGACCACCGGCCAGCACCCCGGCGGGCTCATGGTCATCCCGCAGAACAAAGAGGTGTACGACTTCACGCCGATCCAGCATCCGGCCGATGATCCGGATACGGAAACGATCACGACGCATTTCGACTACCATGCCATCAGCGGGCGCCTGCTCAAGCTGGACATCCTCGGGCACGATGATCCCACGGTGCTGCGCATGCTGCAGGACCTCACCGGCATCAATCCGAAGGAGGTTCCCGTCGACGATCCGAAGGTACTCGGGATCTTCAGCAGCACCGAGCCGCTGGGTGTGACGCCGGAGGAGATCGGCACCAACGTCGGCACGCTGGGTATCCCCGAATTCGGAACGAAGTTCGTGCGCCAGATGCTGGAGGACACGCGGCCGAAGACCTTTGCCGAGCTGGTGCGCATCTCCGGGCTGTCCCACGGCACTGACGTGTGGCTGAACAACGCCCAGGATCTCATCCGCAGCGGGACGGCGAAGCTCTCCGAGGTCATCTCCACGCGTGACGACATCATGGTCTACCTGATCCAAAAGGGCATGGAGCCCTCGCTGGCCTTCAAGATCATGGAGCGCGTGCGCAAAGGGAAGGGCCTGGGAGAAGAGGAGATTGCCGCCATGCGCGAGCACGGCGTGCCGGAGTGGTACATCGAATCGTGCCAGAAGATCAAGTACATGTTCCCCAAGGCCCATGCCGTCGCCTACGTGCTGATGGCCGTGCGCATTGCCTGGTTCAAGGTGTACCGGCCGATCGAGTTTTACGCCACCTACTTCACCGTCCGCGCCGACGACATTGATCTCGCCCTCGTGCGCCGCGGCCCCGACGCGGTACGGGAGAAGATCCGCGAGCTGAACGAAAAGGGCGCCAGCGCCACGCCGAAGGAGAAGAACCTGCTGACCATCCTCGAAATGTGCCTGGAGATGCTGGCGCGGGGCTTTTCGTTCCAGAACGTCGACCTGTACCGTTCCGACGCGACCCAGTACCTCGTCGACGGCAACACCCTCATCCCGCCCTTCAACGCGCTGCCCGGCGTCGGGACGGCGGCGGCGAAAGCCATCGTCGAGGCGCGGGAGGAGGGGCCGTTCCTGTCCGTCGAGGACCTGCAGCAGCGCGCCCGCGTCTCCCGTGCCGTGGTGGAATTGTTGGCCGAGCAGGGGATCCTGCGCGATCTGCCGGAGACGAACCAGTTGTCGCTTTTCTGAAACGGTTTATTGTCGACGGATGCGGAGCATGCTATAATAGACGTCGTATGGCGCCGGAATAACCGTTGTCGACAAGAGTGGGGCAACCCACTCTTTCTTGTTAGGCAAAGCAGGGAGGGTTCGTCGTGAGCCAATCGATCGAAGCGCTCGTCGAGCAATTGGCGGCGCCGATTTTGGAAGAAGAGGGCTGCGAGTTGGTCGACGTCGAGTTTAAACGGGAAGGCAGGAGCTGGTACCTGCGCCTCTATATCGATAAGGAGGGCGGCGTGGATATTGAGGACTGCAGCCGGGTGAGCGAGCGGCTTTCCGCCCGCCTGGATGAGGTGGATCCCATCCCCCAGGCGTATTTCCTGGAGGTGTCTTCACCGGGAGCCGAGCGACCACTGACCAAACCGCGTCACTTCCACTGGGCGGTGGGGAAGGCGGTCCACGTCACCACGCGCCAGCCGCTCGATCGCCAGAACGTGTTCCAGGGCTATCTGACATCCTTTGACGGCCAGACGCTGGTCATCGAAGACCTGGACGACGAGGGTTCGGTGTACACCATCCCCTATGACCTCGTGGCCAAGGCCCGTCTGCTCGTCGTGTGGGAATGACCGGACCACGGTGAAGGGTTGAAAGGAGGAACCGTCGCGTCATGAACGCCGACTTTATCCAGGCGCTCAACGATCTCGAACGGGAAAAGGGCATCAGCAAGGACACGCTAATCGAGGCCATTGAGGCGGCGCTCATTTCGGGCTATAAGCGCAATTTCAATTCCGCCCAGAACGTGCGCGTCGACATCAACCGGGAGACAGGCGAAGTGAAGGTGTACGCGCGCAAGACCGTGGTGGAAGAGGTTACCGACCCGCGCCTGGAGATCGCCCTCGACACGGCGAAGGAAATGAACCCCAACTACCAGCTTGGCGACATCGTGGAGATTGAGGTGACGCCGCGCGATTTCGGGCGCATCGCCGCCCAGACGGCGAAGCAGGTGGTGACCCAGCGTATTCGCGAGGCCGAGCGGCAGATCATCTACCACACCTTTGTCGATCGCGAGCACGACATCATCACCGGTATCGTCCAGCGACGCGACAGCCGCTACCTGTACGTCGATCTGGGGCGCACGGAGGGCCTCCTGCCGCTTCACGAGCTCATGCCGACCGACGACGTGAAGCAGGGCGACCGCATCAAGGCCTACATCACGCGCGTGGAAAAGACGACCAAGGGGCCGCAGATCCTCCTGTCGCGCACCCATCCCGGCCTCTTGAAGCGCCTGTTTGAACTGGAGGTGCCCGAGATCTACGACGGCGTCGTCGAGATCAAGGCCGTGGCGCGGGAGGCTGGCGAGCGCTCGAAAATCGCCGTCACCTCGCACGACCCGAACGTCGACCCCGTGGGAGCCTGTGTCGGGCCGAAGGGGATGCGCGTGCAGACGGTGGTGGGCGAGCTGAACGGGGAGAAGGTGGACATCGTCCGCTGGTCCGATGACCCGGCAGAGTTCATCGCCAACGCCCTCAGCCCGGCGAAGGTCGTCCACGTTCTCATCGACCGGGACAGCAAGGTGAGCCGTGTCATCGTACCCGACCACCAGTTGTCCTTGGCCATCGGCCGACGCGGGCAAAACGCGCGCCTGGCGGCGAAGCTGACGGGCTGGAAGATCGACATCAAGAGCGAGACGCAGGCCCGCGAGGAGGGGCTGTGGGATCCCGAGGCCGAAAACACCGCCGGCGAAGACGACGCGTGGGCTGCCGATGAGGTGTGGGAGGCGGACACCGACACGGCTGGCATAGCCGTAGACGCGGAACCGGAGGAAGAAGGCGCAGCGGGGGATGCGGCCTCCGATGTCTCCGATGACACCGTCACGGACCCGACCGAACCGCGTTGAGCCGCCCGGGGCCGAGGGAGAAAAGGAGGAGAGCGCAATGCGGCCGAAAAAGGTTCCCATGCGCAAATGTGTCGCCTGCCAGGAGATGTTTCCCAAGAAATCGCTGATCCGTGTGGTGCGCACGCCGGAAGGGAATGTCATCGTCGACCCGACGGGGAAGGCGAACGGCCGTGGCGCGTACCTGTGTGGCCAACGCGCCTGCTTTGCCCAGGCCCGGAAGAAAAAAGCCCTTGAACGGGCCTTGAGCGTGGCCATTCCGGACGAGGTATACCAAGAATTAGAAGAAAAGTGGGTGGGCAAGACCGATGCGTGATCCCTTTCACCAGCTTTTGGGACTCGCCTATCGCGCCGGGCGCGTGGTGACGGGCGATGAGCTGGTGCTCAGGGCGGTGCGCCGGGGCCGGGTGCGCCTGGTCATTCTGGCCGCCGACGCGTCGGAGCGAACGCGGAAGAAGTGGCAGGACAAGTGCGCCTTTTATGCCGTTCCCCTGGTGGTGACATCGGACCGAACACAGTTGGGAGAGGCGTTGGGGAAGGAGGAGCGCGTGATCGTCGGCGTAACCGATGAGAACTTTGCACGCCGGCTGAGGGAGCTGGCCGGGAACGACTCACTGGGGGTGAAAGCATGAGCAAGATGCGCGTGTACGAATACGCCAAAGAACGCAACGTCAGCAGCAAGGACCTGATCGCCATCTTGAAGCGCCTCGATGTGCCGGTGGCCAACCACATGAGCGTGATCGATGAAGAAACCCTGCGGAAGCTGGACGACTATTTCAAAAAGGCCAGCGAGCGCAAACCCGGGGACAAACGCCGTCGCCGTCGCCGGAAGCGCTCCGGTGGGATGCGAACCGCGGAAGGGCAACAGACCCAACAACCGCAGCAGACGGCCCAGCAGGGCGCGACCCATCGCGACAAGCCCGGCGAGGGAGCGGTAGCCGAAACGGTGGACAAGGCGGGCCGCAACGAAGGGAAAAAGGCGGGCAAGCCCGGCGAGGCGGCCAAGGAGGAGCGCGCGAGCCAGCAGGGCGCAGTGGCGCAGGAGGCGGAGCGGAAGCCGGCGGCGGCCGTGAGCGAGACGGCGAAGGAGGAGCCGACATCCGTAAACGAAGAGGAGCTCGACGATCGCTTCCTCGACGACGACGAGATGGAGCGCCGCTTCAAGCCCAAGCGGACGAAACCCGCGCCGAAGCGGTTTGACGACAGCAAGCCGGCCGGCAAGGGCAAGAAGGGCAAGGACACCAAGAAGGCGGAGAAGGCTCCCGAGCCGAAGAAACCGGAGAAGAAAACACCGGAGAAGATCGAAATCAGCGGCGACCTTACCGTCGGCGAACTGGCCAAGAAGTTGAACAAGGAGCCGGCGGAAATCATCAAGAAGCTGATGGCACTCGGGATTCTGGCGACGATCAACCAGACCGTTGACAAGGACGCCATCTACCTCATCTGCGAAGAGTACGGCGTTCAGGTGGAGGAAAAGGTTGTCATTGACGAGCTGAACTTCGAGACGATCGAGGAAGTGGACGATCCGGCCGACCTGGTGGAACGACCCCCAGTGGTGACGATCATGGGTCACGTCGACCACGGGAAAACGACGCTCCTTGACGCCATTCGCCACGCCAACGTGGCGGCGCAGGAGGCCGGCGGCATTACCCAGCACATCGGGGCGTACCAGGTGGAGGTGAACGGGAAGAAGATCACCTTCCTCGACACGCCTGGCCACGAGGCGTTCACGGCGATGCGCGCCCGGGGGGCCAAGGTGACGGACATTACCGTTCTGGTCGTGGCCGCCGACGACGGCGTCATGCCGCAGACGGTGGAGGCGATCAACCACGCCAAGGCGGCGGGCGTGCCGATCATCGTCGCCGTCAACAAGATTGACAATCCGGAGGCCAACCCCGATCGCGTCAAGCAGGAGCTGACCGAGCATGGCCTTGTCCCCGAGGAGTGGGGCGGCGACACGATCTTCGTGCCGATCTCGGCGCTGAAGAAGCAGGGCATTGACGAACTTCTGGAGATGATTCTCCTTGTGGCCGAGATGCAGGAACTGAAGGCCAACCCGAACAAGCGCGCCCGCGGAACGGTCATCGAGGCCAAGCTGGACCGCGGCCGTGGCCCGGTGGCGACGGTGCTGGTGCAACACGGCACGTTGCGTGTGGGCGATCCGATCGTCGTTGGCAACACCTACGGCCGTGTGCGGGCGATGACCAACGAGCGCGGCGAGCGGCTGAAGGAGGCCGGCCCGTCGACGCCGGTGGAGATCACCGGCCTCAACGACGTGCCGTCGGCCGGTGACGCGTTCATGGTCTTCGAGGACGAGCGCAAGGCGCGGGAAATTGGCGAAGCCCGGGCCGAGCGGGCGCGGGAGGCCGAACGTCAGGCGTCGGCCAAGGTCAACCTCGACGATCTGTTCAAGAAGATCCAGGAAGGCGATATCAAGGAGATCAACGTCATCATCAAGGCCGACGTGCAAGGGTCGGTGGAGGCGCTGAAAGGGGCCCTCGGCAAGATGGATGTCCAGGGCGTGCGCGTCAACGTCATCCATGCCGCCGTCGGGGCGATCACCGAATCCGACGTCAACCTGGCCGCCGCGTCGAATGCCATCATCATCGGCTTTAACGTCCGGCCGGAACCGTCGGCGCGCAGCGCGGCGGAGCGGGAAAAGGTGGACATCCGCCTGCACCGCATTATCTACGAGGTGATCGACGAGATCGAGGCGGCGATGAAGGGGCTCCTCGAGCCCGAGTACCGCGAAGTGCTCGTCGGCCGGGCCGAAGTGCGTCAGGTGTTCAAGATCTCCAAGGTCGGTACGGTGGCCGGTTGCTACGTTACCGAGGGCAAGGTGGTGCGCGACGGGATTGCGCGCTTGGTGCGCGACGGCGTTGTCATCTACGAGGGCAAACTTGAATCCCTGAAGCGCTTCAAGGACGATGTGCGCGAGGTAGCCCAGGGGTACGAATGCGGCCTGACGCTGGAAAACTTCCAAGACATCAAAGAGGGAGACGTTATTGAGGTCTCCCGCTTGGAGGAAGCGTCGCGCGCGTGATTGTCGCCTGTCTCGCCTGCGAGTGCTTCCTCCCGGGCTGCCGGTCGCTAAAAGAGAAGCGCGGGGTCGTCAAGCGCGTCCTGAATCGGGTGAAGAGCCGGTTTAACGTGTCCGCTGCCGAGGTGGATTATTGGGACCACTGGCAGCGGACCACCCTGGCCTTCGCCGCGGTGGCCGGCGAGCGCCGCTTTCTCGAAGCGGAACTGGAGCGTGTGCGACGGTTTGTCGAAGCCCACGACGGACTGGAAGTCTTGCGCGTCGACCTGATGTACCTCTAGGGGGCAATGGAAGCGAGGTGGAAACCGTGCCCAACTACCGTATCCAGCGTTTGGCGGAACGGATCAAAGAAGAGCTGAGCGACATCCTCCAGCGCGAGTTGAAAGACCCGCGCTTAGGGTTTGTCTCCATTACCGATGTGGAGCTCACGCGCGACCTGCAGGTGGCCAAGGTGTATGTCAGTGTGCTGGGCAGCGAGGAGGAGAAGGCCAAATCGCTGGAGACGCTGCAGCGCGCAAAGGGCTTCTTGCGCACCGAGATTGGGCGGCGCATCCAGATGCGCCACGTGCCCGACCTGCTGTTTAAATTTGACACCTCCATCGAGCATGGCGCCCGCGTCCACGAACTGCTGCTCGAGCTGGAACGCAAAGGGGAATTGGGCCAGGACGGCGAGGGGGCCGGCGAGGCGGAAAAGGAGGAGCGCGCCGATGACCGATGAGCTGGCGCGCACCTTGACGGAAGCGGTGCGCTTTCTGCAGGATCGCGACGACTTCCTTGTCGTTGCGCACACCAACCCGGACGGCGATGCCACCGCTTCGGTGCTGGCGATGGCCTGCATCCTCGAGCGGATGGGCAAGCGGTACACCCTGGCCAACGAGGGCGAGACGCCACGGCGCTATGGCTTCTTGCCGCGCGCTGACCGCATCGTGAACCATCAGCTTCATCCGCTGGCGCGGACCTATGGAACCGTGATCGCCCTAGACTGCGCCGATCTGGATCGGATCGGCGAGGTGCGTGCCGTGCTGGCGCCGGATGCGGCGGTACTCAACATTGATCACCACGTGACGAACACCCGCTACGGCGCCGTCAACCTGGTCGTGCCCGACGACGCCGCCACGGCCCAGGTGGTGTATCGCTTGGCCAAGGCCGCAGGGATTGTCCTTGACGAGGAACTGGCCACCTGTCTGTACGCGGGCATTCTCTCCGACACGGGCGGCTTCCGCTACGCCAACACCACCGCCGAGGTGCTGCGCGTCGCCGGCGAGCTCGTTGCCGCCGGCGTACGCCCCGATGCCGTGGCCGAGCGGATTCTCGAACTGCTTACGGAACCGCAGCTGCGCCTTCTGCAGCGCGTTCTGCCGTCCCTGGAGCGTCACGGCGACGGGCGCATCGCCTGCCTCACTGTCACGCTGGAGGACCTGGCCGCGGCCCAGGCCACGCGAGGCGACCTGGAAGGGCTGGTCGCCTACGCCCGCAACCTGGAGGGCGTGGCGGTGGGCGTGCTGTTCCGCGAGGACGCGCCCGACGCCGTGAAGGTCTCCCTGCGCGCCCGCGAGCCGGTCGACGTGGCGCGCATTGCCCAGGAATTCGGCGGCGGGGGACACGTGCGGGCGGCAGGCTGCACGCTGCGTGTTTCTCTCGGTGAGGCCAAGCGACGCGTCATCGAGCGGCTGGAGCGCGAAACGGAGGGGCTGCCCCTTGTCCCTTGACGGCATCCTTCCGCTGTACAAGCCAACCGGCCTCACGTCCCATGACTGCGTCGCTCGCGTGCGGCAGGCACTGGGCCTCCGTCGCGTTGGCCACGGCGGCACGCTTGATCCGGAGGTGGATGGCGTGTTGCCCCTGCTCATTGGCCGGGCCACGCGCCTTGCCGAATACCTGCTCGACCTGCCGAAGGCGTATGAGGGGGAGATGGTGTTCGGCGTGGCCACGGACACGCAGGACCAGACCGGCACCGTGGTGGCGGAGGAGACCGTCTCGCTTACCCCGGATGCAGTGGCCGGGGCCATGGCCCAGTTTCGCGGCGAGATAGAGCAGATTCCACCGATGCACTCGGCGGTGAAGGTGGGCGGCATCCCCCTCTACAAGCTGGCGCGAAAAGGAAAGACGGTGGAACGGAAGCCGCGCCGGGTGACGATCTACGAGCTTCGGCTCCTCGACGGCGACTGGACTCCGCCCCACCCGCGGGCGCGCTTCTACGTGTGCTGTTCCAAGGGCACCTACGTGCGCACCCTGTGCGTGGATATCGGCAAGGTATTGGGCGTCCCGGCCCATATGGCCCGGCTTACGCGGGTGCAAAGCGGTCCGTACGCGCTGGAGGACTGCGTGACGCTCGAAGCGGTGGAGGCGGCGGCTGCCGCCGGAACGGTTGCACAGTTCCTGCGCTCCCCCGAGGAAGCGGTGGCGCACCTGCCGCGCATCGACGTGGGTGAGGCGGAAGCCCGGGCCGTGCGTCACGGACGAGGGATCGACTCCCGCGCGTGGAACCTTGCACCGGGGCTGGTGCGTGTGCACGATGAACGCGGCCGTCTCTTGGCCATTCACCGCGTCGAGCCCGGTAAACGGTTCACCGTTCCGCAGAAAGTGCTCGCGGCTGGAGGGGAATCCGCGTGAACGTGCACACGGTCGCGTACAACGCCCTGCCTGCCTCGGTTCGCCCCCACGTCGCCGCCATCGGGTATTTTGACGGTGTCCACCTCGGGCACCAGGCGGTGGTCCGCCAGGCGATCAAACGGGCCCGCGAACTGGGCGTGCCGGCATCGGTGATTACCTTTCACCCCCACCCGCGCGAAGTGCTGGGCCGGACCGGGTACACCCGCTACATCACGCCCCTGTCCGACAAGCTGGCCCTCTTGGCCAACTTGGGCGTGGAGGAGGCGTACGTGATCCGCTTTGACCGCGCCTTTGCCGCCGTCGACCCAGAAGGGTTTGTGGCGCGCTACCTCGTGCCGCTTGCGGTGCGCGGCGTCGCCGTCGGCTTTGATTTCTCCTTCGGCCACCGTGGTCGGGGCACACCGGAGACGCTGGTCCGCCTTGCTGCCGGACGGTTCCCCGTTGACGTGGTTGCGCCGGTGACGGTGGCGGGGGAGAAGGTCTCCAGCACAGCCATCCGTGCGCAGCTACTCGAAGGCCGTGTCGACGAGGCGGCGCAACTCCTCGGACGCCCGTATTCCATTACTGGCAGGGTGGTGGCCGGCAACCGCATCGGCCGTACCCTCGGCTTTCCCACGGCCAACGTCGAGACGGCCGAACCGTACGTCATTCCGGCGCACGGCGTCTATGCGGCCGAGGTGGCCTGGCGGGGGACCGTGTACGAGGCCGTCGTCAACATCGGCGTGCGACCAACGGTGACGAATCGCGCCGAACCCACCATCGAGGCCCATTTGCTCGATTTTGCCGGCGACCTCTACGGGGAGACGATTGCCGTCCGCTTTTTGCACTACCTTCGTCCCGAGCGGCGGTTTTCCGATCTCGACGCCCTGCGCGCACAGATTGCCCGGGACATCGAAGCGGCGCGCACGTGGCGAAAAACAAAGGCCTGATCCATTTACTCCCGATGGGGGCTGTGCTATAATCAATCCGGATGCCGTTTGCATCGCCACGTTCAGGGTGGGGCAGACGGCATGGAACCGCAACGCGGAACGCCGCTTCACCAACGGCGCTCTGGGTTGCCGGGGATTTTCGAGGAGGAGGTGACGACGATGGCGCTGACACAGGAGCGCAAGCAGGAGATCATCAACGAGTTTAAGCTTCACGAGTCGGACACCGGGTCGCCGGAAGTGCAGATCGCCATCCTGACGGAGAAGATCAAGAACCTGACCGAGCACCTGAAGGTGCACAAGAAGGATCACCATTCCCGTCGCGGCCTGTTGAAGATGGTCGGCCAACGCCGGCGGCTCTTGAACTACCTGCGGGAGAAGGACTACGCGCGGTATCGCCAGGTGATTGAAAAACTCGGTTTGCGTCGTTGAGCACAAGCGGGGGCTACCCCGCTTTTTCTCCATTTCCTCTGGGGGTCCAGCTTACGGCATTGGTGAAGCGCAGAGAGGAGGCTATCCGATCTCGATGAGCCATGTGTTCTCAATGGAACTGGCTGGCCGCCCGCTTTCCCTCGAATTCGGCAAGGTGGCCAACCAGGCGAACGCGGGCGTGCTCGTCCGCTACGGCGACACCGTCGTCTTGGCCACGGCGGTCGCCTCGAAAGAGCCGAAAGACCTTGACTTTTTCCCGCTGACCGTCAACTATGAAGAGCGTCTCTATGCCGTGGGGAAGATCCCCGGCGGCTTTATCAAGCGCGAAGGGCGGCCGAGCGACAAGGCCATCCTGGCCAGCCGCCTGATCGACCGGCCGATCCGTCCGCTCTTTCCCGAGGGTTTCCGCAACGAGGTGCAGGTGATCGTCACGCCGCTGTCCGTCGACCAGGACTGCTCGCCCGAGATCGCGGGGATGATCGGGGCGTCGGCGGCGTTGACGGTGTCGGACATCCCCTTTGACGGGCCCATCGCCGGGGTGATTGTCGGCCGCGTCGACGGCCAGTTTGTCATCAACCCGACGGTGGAGCAGGCCGAAAAGAGCGACCTCCACCTCGTCGTTGCCGGCACGAAGCACGCCGTCAACATGGTCGAGGCCGGCGCCGACCAGATTCCGGAAGACACGATCCTCGAGGCGATCCTCTTCGGCCATGAGCAGGTGAAGGAGATTTGCCTGTTCCTCGAGGAGATCCGCGCGCAAATCGGCAAGCCGAAGATGGAGCCCGAGCTCTACGAAATCGACCCCGAGCTGGAAAAGGCCGTGCGCGCCTACGCGACGGACAAGCTGCTCGAGGCGATCCGCAAACCGGAAAAGCAGGAACGGCAAGCGGCCATCGACGCCGTCAACGAGGAGACGCTCCAGCATTTTGAGGCCCAGCTGGCCGACCGCGACGAAGAGGAGCAGAAAAAGGCCCTCATGATGGTCAAGGACGCACTGCACAAGATCCTCAAGGAGGAAGTGCGCCGCCTGATCATCGAGGAGAACACCCGGGTGGACGGACGGGCCCTTGACGAGATCCGGCCCATCTCCTGCGAAGTTGGCTTGCTTCCGCGGACGCACGGGTCGGCCCTGTTCACGCGCGGCCAGACCCAGGTGCTCAGCGTTTGCACCCTGGGGGCCAAGGGCGACATGCAGATGCTTGACGGAATCGACCTGGAAGAGTCGAAACGCTTTATGCACCACTACAATTTCCCGCCCTACAGCGTCGGGGAGGTGCGTCCCATCCGCGGCCCGGGACGCCGTGAGATCGGCCACGGAGCCCTCGGCGAGCGCGCGCTGGAGCCGGTGATCCCGTCGGAGGAGGAGTTTCCCTACACCATCCGCCTCGTCTCCGAGGTGCTTGAGTCGAACGGCTCCACGTCGCAGGCCAGCATCTGCGCCAGCACGATGGCCCTCATGCACGCCGGCGTGCCGATCAAGGCGCCGGTGGCGGGGATCGCCATGGGTCTGGTCAAGGAAGGCGACCAGGTACGGGTGCTGACCGACATCCAGGGCATCGAGGACGCCCTCGGCGACATGGACTTCAAGGTGGCCGGTACGACCAAGGGGATCACCGCCCTGCAGATGGACATGAAGATTGCCGGCATCGACCGCGAGACGCTCCGCGTCGCCCTGGAGCAGGCGCGCAAGGCGCGGCTGTACATCCTCAACAAGATGCTCGAGACGATCCCCGAGCCGAACAAGACCGTCTCGCCGTATGCGCCCAAGATCCTCGTCATGCAGATCAACCCCGACAAGATCCGCGAGGTCATCGGCCCGAGCGGCCGCGTGATCAACCGCATCATCGACGAGACGGGCGTGAAGATCGACATCGAGCAGGACGGCCGCATCTACATTACCCACGTCGACCCGGCCCAGAACGAGAAGGCCAAGAAGATCATCGAGGACCTCGTGCGCGACGTCGTCGTCGGCGAATCCTACGTCGGGACGGTCAAGCGCATTGAGAAGTTCGGCGCCTTCGTCGAGATCCTGCCCGGCAAGGAAGGGCTGGTGCACATTTCGCAGCTGGCCGAAGGGCGCGTTGGTCGGGTGGAAGACGTGGTCAAGGTGGGGGACACCATCGTCGTCAAGGTGACGGAAATCGACTCCCTCGGGCGCATCAACCTGTCGCGCAAAGCGGTGCTGCAGGAGCAGGCCGCCCAGGGAGCCAAGTCGTGACGGAGCAAAGAGAGGCGTTCTGCCTCTTTTTTATTGTGTTGGGCATGCATCTTCCCGCCCGGACATAGGCATGGAGGAGGGGGGATGATGCGTGCACATCCGACGCGACCGGCGCGGCGCAGGGCGACTGACGCTGGCGCTCTTCGTTGCGTTTTGCGTGCTGTGGGTCCTCGCTTCCGGTGGCCCGCCTGCGCGCGATTGGGCGGTCCTGGCGCCCGAGGTGTCGAACGAACCCCTGGACGACGCGTGGATGGCCAAGGTGCGGCAGCTGGCCGCCACGCGGCGCGAACCGCCCGTCGACGCCCGCCTTGACCCGGTGTGGAAGGCGATTCCCGGCTACAATGGCCTCGAGGTGGACGTGGAGCAGTCGTACTGGAAAACGCGGGCCATGGGTGTGGTGAGTCCCGAGGTGCTCGTGTTCCGGCAGGTGCCGCCGAAGGTGCACCTCGACGACCTCATGCCGGCGCCGATCTATAAGGGCAATCCGCAGAAACCCGCCGTGGCCCTGATGGTCAACGTGTCGTGGGGCACGGAATGGATCGCCCCCATGCTGGAGGTCCTGAAACGGGAAGGGGTGCGGGCCACCTTTTTCCTCGACGGCTCGTGGGTGGCCAAAAACCCGGACGTGGCCAAGCAAATCGCCGAAGCCGGCCACGAGATCGGCAATCACGGCTATTCCCACCCGCTCTTCAGTCGCATCCCCACTGCGCGCATTGAGCAGGAGATCGCCCGAACGAACGAGGTGATCGAGCGGACGGTGGGGGTTCAGCCGACGCTTCTCGCCCCGCCGGCCGGCGACTACGACGAGCGCACCGTGCGTTTGGCCTGGCAGGCCTTCGGGATGAAGACGATCCTGTGGACCCTGGACACCGTCGACTGGAAACGGCCGCCGGCTTCGACGATCGTGCGGCGCATCGTTCCTCATGTGCACGGGGGTGTCCTCATCCTCATGCACCCGACGGAACCCACGGTGCAGGCCCTTCCGGCGTTGATCCGCGGCATCCGCAACAAGGGGCTTGTCCCGACCACGGTGAGCGCCTGCCTGTCGCCGGAGCGGATGGAGACGCCCTCATCCCCCGATGGGAAACCGTGACCGAGGGAACCCGGCTTCGATTGAAAGCCGGTAAACCCGTTTGCTATAGTGAATACCGAAGCTACGGCGAAGGAGGATGTGCGTGATTCAAAAGCATACCCTGGACAATGGTTTGCGCGTCATTACCGAATCCATCCCTTCCGTGCGTTCCGTATCCATCGGCGTATGGGTGGGAACGGGTTCAAAATATGAAACCCGCACCACGAACGGCATCTCGCACTTTATCGAGCACATGATGTTTAAGGGCACCACCCGCCGGACGGCGCGACAGATCGCGGAGGCCTTCGATCGCATCGGCGGGAACGTCAACGCGTTCACGTCGAAAGAGTATACCTGCTACTATGCCCGCGTGCTCGACCAGCACGTGGAAATCGCCCTCGATGTGCTGGCGGACATGTTTTTCCACTCCCTGTTTGACGCCGCGGAGCTGGAGAAAGAGAAGAACGTCATCATCGAGGAAATCCGCATGTACGAGGACACGCCCGACGAACTCGTGCACGACCTCATCGCCGCGGCGGCCTTTCCCGGCCATGCCTTGGGGTTCCCCATTCTGGGCAGCGAGGACAATTTGCGCGCGTTTACCCGTGACGACGTGCTCCTGTACATCGAAGACCACTATCACGTGGAAAACACGGTGATCACCGTTGCCGGCAACATCGACGATACGGTGCTCAAGCGAATCGAGAAGCACTTTGGCGCCTTTTCCCGCCACAGCGAGCGCAAGGCGCCCCCGCCGCCGGCATTTGAGGCCGGTATGGCCGTGCGCGTCAAGGAGACCGAGCAGGCCCACCTGTGCCTGGCGTTGCCGGGGCTCCCCCTGGACGATCCGGACATCTACTCGCTTATCCTGCTCAACAATGTTCTCGGCGGGAGCATGAGCTCACGCCTGTTCCAAGAGGTGCGCGAGGAACGGGGCTTGGCCTATTCCGTTTATTCCTATCATTCCGGCTATCGTGACGGCGGCTTGTTTACGATCTATGTCGGCACGGCTCCGCGTCAGGTGGATCAGGTGGTCGACCTCGTCACGAACATTCTGCGCGATGTCAAGGAGCGGGGCATTACCGACGCGGAGCTGGAAAACGGCAAAGAACAGCTAAAAGGAAGCGTCGTGCTGAGCCTGGAGAGCACCAACAGCCGGATGAGTCGCTTGGGCAAAAACGAATTGTTGCTCGGCCGGCATTATACCATCGACGAGATTCTGGCGCGCATTGAAGCGATCAACCAGGAGACGGTTCGGCGGGTCGCCCAGCGTGTGCTGTCACACCCCCTCGCGCTGGCGATGGTGAGCCCGCTTGACGCGCCGCCGGCCACCTACCGGAGGGATGCCCTTGTATAAGGTGATGATCAAGCGCCTGCCTGGAAACGAAGACTTGCCGCTCCCCGCGATGATGACCGCCGGCGCCAGCGGCTTTGACCTGCGGGCCGCCGTAACAGAGCCGGTGACGCTCCAACCCGGCGAGCGTGCGTTGATTCCCACGGGCATTGCCATCGCCATGCCGGAAGGACTGGAGGCCCAGGTGCGCCCCCGTAGCGGCCTGGCCCTCAAGCACGGCATCACCTGCCTCAACTCGCCGGGTACGATCGACGCCGACTATCGCGGGGAGATCGGTGTCATCCTGATCAACCTCGGACAAGCCCCCTTTACCGTCCATCGCGGCGACCGCATTGCCCAGCTGGTGTTCCAAACCGTCCCCCGCGTGGCGCTCGTGGAGGTGGAGGTGCTGCCGGGCAGCGGGCGAGGAAGCGGCGGTTTTGGGCACACCGGCGTGTAAAAGGTGAAGGATCGCCCCCAGGAAGGGGGCATTTTTTGTGCCTGCCGATGGGTCCCAGGCAACGCGGACGGGCGGCAACATATACATAAACCGCGAGGGGGGATGGCCATGCGCTTTCGGGAGTTGAAGGAGAAGGAACTGATCGATTTTGACCGCGGCGAACGTCTTGGCGTGCTCGGGGATGCCGACCTGATCCTCGACCCTTCCGGACGAATTGAGGCCATTGTGCTTGCGGCCCCGTCCCTGTTCGGCTTTCCCCGGCGGCGTGCCGCCGTTGTCATCCCCTGGGATGCGGTGTTGTCTGTGGGCCCGGACCTCATCATCGTGCGCAGCAGCCAGGCGGAAACCGGCGGCCTGCACACGTCGGCGGAATAGCGCGCTCGGGTTTGTGGGCGATTCACCCCTGGAAGCGCACCGGAATACAATGCACCAGACTTGGCGCGATCCCGGTTGCGAACGATCTTTGTGGTTTTCAATTGCCATATTTTCGAGTACAATGATCTGAAAGGGGAACGCCCGCATGTTGACGGGAATCCACATCGCGTTTGCCGGAGGAGATGCCCGTCACCTGGAGATCATCCACAAATGCGTGGAACTGGACGCAACGGTGACGCTGTTTGGCTATGACAACCTCAACCCCCCGCCGGTGGGCACGACGAATGGGCGTTGGGTTCCCGGTGAGCTGACCAGCATTGACGTGTTGGTGCTTCCGGTTGTGGGAACGGATGACAACGGCCATGTGGAGAGCATCTTTTCCTCCAGCACGCTAGTGTTCCGCGATGAACACGCCGCCCAGCTCAAACCGTCTACACTGGTGTTCACCGGGATGGCCCGCCCCTATTTGGTTCAGCTTTGCGAGCGGCACCGCTTGCGGCTCGTCCAATTGCTCGACCTGGACGAGGTGGCCATCTACAATTCCATCCCCACGATGGAAGGCGCCCTCATGATGGCCATTCAGAACACGGACATCACCCTCCACAACGCGCGCACCATCGTGCTGGGACTCGGCCGCACGGGCTTTACCCTGGCCCAAGGGCTCAAGGCGCTGGGGGCGCATGTGCGCGTTGGCGTGCGCCGTCCTGAACACTACGCGCGTGCCTTCGCGATGGGGTATGCGCCCTTTTATTTGCGCGAGCTGGCCAAGTGCGTGCACGACGTGGACATCGTCTTCAACACCATTCCGGCCCTCGTGCTCACGGCGGAAGTGATCGCGCGCATGCCGCCGCATACCGTGATCATCGACTTGGCGTCGCGCCCCGGTGGCACCGATTTTCGGTACGCGGAAAAACGCGGCATCAAGGCCCTTCTTGCCCCTGGTTTGCCCGGGATCGTCGCCCCGAAGACAGCCGGAAAGATCTTGGCCAACACGATCGCCCGGCTGATCCTCGAAGAAATGGGGAACCAGGAGGTATCACCGTGAACCTGAAGGGGAAAACCATCGGCTTTGGTCTGACCGGATCGCACTGCACGTATGCCGAGGTGATGCCGCAGATCAGGCGGCTGGTGGACGCCGGCGCCACGGTGATCCCGGTCGTCACCCACACCGTCGCCACGACGAACACGCGATTCGGGGACGCCAACGACTGGTTGCGCCGGCTGCGCGAAATCACGGGCCGCGACGTGATCGATTCCATCGTCAAGGCTGAGCCCCTTGGGCCGTCGAAAGCCCTTGACTGTATGGTGATCGCCCCCTGCACGGGAGCGTCGACGGCCAAACTGGCCAATGCCATTACCGACAGCCCGGTGCTGATGGCGGCCAAGGCGACGATGCGCAACGGGCGGCCGGTTGTGGTGGCCATCTCGACCAACGACGGCCTGGGACTCAACGCCGCCAACATTGCCAAGCTCATTGCCGCTAAGCACATCTATTTTGTGCCCTTCGGCCAGGACGCGCCCGACACGAAACCCAACTCCCTCGTGGCGCGGATGGCCCTGATCCCGGAAACGGTGGCGGCAGCCCTGGAAGGCCGGCAACTGCAGCCCGTTCTCATCGAAACGTATCGCTATGCCCAGGCGTAGGGGAACTTGCTACGCTCCTGCGCCTTTTCTCCAGTTGATGCGAGAGACTCCCGCGTAACCGCTTGGGGAGCGGGGAGCGCGGCATTCCGTATGGGAGAGGAGAGGACGACGTGGCACACAGGCGGTTGAACGTTGCTGTAGTGGGTGCAACAGGAGCCGTTGGACAGGAGATTTTGCGCCTGTTGGAGGAACGCCGGTTTCCCGTCGGGGAGTTGCGACCGCTCGCCTCGGCCCGGTCGGCGGGGAAAACGGTCAACTTCTGCGGCCAGTCGGTGACGGTGCGGGAGGCAACGCCAGAGGCCTTTGACGGCATCGATCTGGCCCTGTTCAGCGCGGGCGGCGCGACGAGCAAGGCCCTGGCGCCTGAAGCCGTGCGGCGCGGGGCCGTGGTAATTGACAACTCGTCGGCCTTCCGCTACGATCCGGACGTTCCCCTCGTCGTGCCGGAGGTCAACGCCCATGCCCTGGCCCGTCACACGGGGCTGATCGCCAATCCCAACTGCACCACCGCCATCCTCGCCGTGGCCCTGTGGCCGCTGCATAGGGCCTTCCGGGCCAAGCGGGTGATTGTCAGCACCTACCAGGCGGCCAGCGGGGCGGGAGCGGCGGCGATGGAGGAGCTCGTGCGCGAAACCGGCCGCGTGCTCCGCGGGGAAGCGGCACGGTGCGAGGTCTTTCCCCATCCCCTTGCGTTCAACGTCATCCCGCAAATCGACGCCTTCCAGGAGAACGGCTACACCCGCGAAGAGATGAAGGTGGTCTGGGAGACGCACAAGATCTTCGGTGACGATACGATTCGCATCAGCTGCACCGCCGTGCGCGTGCCCACACTGCGCGCCCACGCCGAAGCGGTAACCGTCGAGTTCGAGCGACCGGTCACCCCCGAGTCGGCTCGCGCCGTGCTTGCGGAAGCCCCGGGCGTCGATGTCGTCGACAACCCGACGGAGCGGCACTATCCCATGCCCTTGCGTGCCACCGGCAAGGGGAACGTCGAGGTCGGCCGCATCCGCAAGAACCTGGCCTTTGACAACGCCCTCGACTTCTTCGTCGTCGGCGACCAGCTGCTCAAAGGTGCCGCCCTCAATGCGGTGCAGATTGCCGAACATCTCTTCTTACGGGATGAGGCGTGAGGGGGGCGGACGGCACATGCGCATCCTGGTGCAGAAGTTTGGCGGTACCTCGGTCAACGCGCCGGAAAAACGCGCCCGGGTCATCCACCACGTGCGCCGCGCCATGGAGGAAGGATACCGCGTTGTCGTTGTCGTGTCGGCCATGGGGCGGCGCGGCGAGCCCTATGCGACCGATACGCTCCTTGACCTGGTGCGGGACGAGGAGGGTGTGCTCCTTCCCCCGCGCGAGCGCGACCTCTTGATGCACTGCGGGGAGATCATTGCCGGTGCCGTGCTAGCGGCCGACTTCGCGCGGGCGGGGCTCAAGGCGCGCGTTCTTACCGGCGGACAAGCGGGCATCGTAACCGATGACGAGCATACCAACGCGCACATTGTCAGCATCAACCCCAAGCGGATCCGCGACGAGCTGGAACGGTGCGATGTGGTGATCGTTACCGGCTTCCAGGGCCAAACGCCGGAAGGGGAGATCACCACCCTCGGACGGGGCGGCAGCGACACGACGGCCACGGCCCTCGGCGTAGCCTTGCGCGCGGAATACGTGGACATCTTCACCGATGTCGAGGGCGTGATGACGGCGGACCCGCGCATCGTGGAAGACGCGCGTCCCTTGTCGACGGTGACGTTCTACGAGGTGTGCAACTTGGCCTACCAGGGGGCCAAGGTGATCCACCCGCGGGCGGTGGAGATTGCCATGCAGACGAACACGCCGATCCGCATCCGCTCCACCTTCTCCGACGACCCCGGGACGCTCGTCACCAGCGTTGCGGAAAAGAATCGCATCGCTGCGGAGTTCCGCGACCGCCCCATCACGGGGATCGCCTATGTGGCCAACATCACGCAGGTCAAGGTGCCGGTGCCCGAAGGCGAGTACGACGCCCACCTCAAGGTGTTCAAGGCCATGGCCGAGCACCGCATCAGCGTCGACTTCATCAATGTCAATCCCACGGCGGTGGTGTACACGGTGGCCGACGAGGAGGCCGAGCGCGCGGCGTCCATCCTGCGCGAGATGGGCTTTGCGCCGCAGCTGGTGCCGCACTGCGCCAAGGTGTCGGCCATCGGGGCGGGCATGGCCGGTGTGCCCGGCGTGATGGCCTTGATCACCGAGGCGCTGACCGAGGAAGATATTCCCATCCTCCAATCGGCCGACTCGCACACCACAATCTGGGTGCTTGTCAAGCAGGAAGACATGGTGCGGGCCGTGCGCGCCCTGCACCGGAAGTTCAACCTCCATAAAATCGGTGAGCAGGAGGCGTAAACGGCGTGCTGTTCGGACGACTGATCACCGCGATGGTGACGCCTTTCGATGACAATTTGCGGGTGGATTACGCGGCGGTGGAGCGCCTTCTCGATCACCTGTTCGCCACGGGGACGGACAGTGTCGTGGTGGCGGGAACGACGGGGGAGGCACCCACGCTGAGCAAGGAAGAAAAGCTCGAGCTGTTCCGGTTTGTTGTGGAAAAAGCCCGGGGGCGCGGCAAGGTGATTGCCGGGACCGGCGGGAACAACACGGCGGAGGCGGTGAAGCTCACCCAACTGGCCGAGGAGGCCGGCGTGGATGGCATCCTGAGCGTCGTCCCGTACTACAACAAGCCGTCCCAGGAAGGCTTGTATCAACACTTCCGTGCCATCGCCGAAAGCACGCGCCTGCCGATCATCTTGTACAACATTCCCGGCCGCACCGGCATCAACATGAGCGCGGAGACGGTGGTGCGCTTGTCGGCCATCGACAACATCGTCGCCGTGAAGGAATCGAGCGGAAACCTGTCGCAAATGGCCACGATCATCGAACAGACACCCGATGATTTTCTGCTGTATAGCGGAGATGACAACCTGTTGCTGCCGGCCATGTCCGTCGGGGCGGTGGGGGTTGTCAGCGTGGCGTCGCATGTGGTCGGGCGGGAGATGAAGGAGATGATCGAGACCTTCCTGACGGGCGACGTGACCCGCGCCGCCGCGTTGCATCGCAAGCTGCTGCCGCTATTTGAGGGCCTGTTTATGGCGCCGAACCCGGTGCCGGTCAAGGCGGCCCTTAACATGATGGGCATTCCCGTCGGTGGTGTTCGTCTTCCGCTTGTTCCTTTGGATGAAACGCAGCAGAAAAAGCTGGCTACGTTGCTCCCGCGCCGCTAACCGGTCGGGAGCCTTTTCTGTTTGAACGGCTCTAAGTCAATAACTGTGGATGGGAGGTCAACCAAGCCAAGGGTATAAAAGCGAGGAGCATCTTCCGCACATAGATTTCGCGGTTGCGGAACCCGTAGCTGATTCGTTTGAGCAGCTTGATCTTGGTGTGCACGCCTTCCGTGTAGCCGTTCGAAACACGCCAGGTGTGGTAAGCCAGAATCGCCTCGCGCCAGCGGCGGAGCGTGCGTCCCCACTGCAGGAGCGCGGCATCGCTTGCCGACTGGGCCTCAAAGATCACGCGGTCCAGGATGGCTGCGGCTTCGTCTCGATTGGAAGCACGGTAAACGTCTCGCAGCTGCTCTTTGACCCAGTGAAAGTGGGCCACGTTCTTGTGATGCTTCCGAATGGCGGCAAGCTGGGCAGCTTGGCGTTCGGTGAGGTCGTCCTCGTTCTTCAAAAGCGGCCATCGAGGCAGGCGTACCCCGGTCACCTGCTGTTCCACTAGCCGTGCTTCGTCAACCCGCCGATTCGCGTCCTGGATGACGTGAAACGGATCCGCCACGATGACAGCGCCGGGCAAAGCGCGCTTCACGGCATGGCGCCAAGCATCCTTCAGGTCGATGCACACGGCCCGAATCCGCCGACGAACCGTCTCCGGCAGCTGGCGCAAAAAGCGCTCCAGTGTTTTCATGCGGTCATCCGGCAAGATGGCCAAAAGGCACCGTTTTGGCCACACGCATGTGACCGTAACCATCATGTCACGGCCACGATAGCTGTGTTCATCAATGCTAAGCACGAAGGCATCGACATCCCGGAGGGCTTCCTCGAGATTTACCTGCTGGTCTATGTACCGAAGGAGCAGACGGCGCAAGGTGCTGCTGCTTGTTCCGCTTTCCTGGGCGGCACGACGGAAACTGCCCGCTTTCAGGCGCTGGAGCAAAAGGGCTTCGGCCCGTTCGGTCCTGCGTGCCCAGGGGCGAATACCAGGAAAGCGTTCGGTGAACACTTTTCGACAGGCCGTGCACTGGAAGCGCCGGGGACGTACCCAGAGGTAAACCGGTTTCTCGTTGCACCAGGTGTGCAGCTTCCGTTTCCATTCGCGCGCACGATCGTAGACGCGGCGTGTCAGCTGTCCACAATCCGGACACCGCGCTTCCTTACGCGGCCGACCGGCGTAGATGTGAATACCATCGGATTGATGCACGATACGGTAAACAATCCACGATTGTAAGCCGAACATTTCTGCGGTAAGCTTGTTCATAGGCGGTCGCGAGCCTCCTTCGGGATGTGATGTGCCTAACTATCCCTTGGCTCGTCGACCGCCTTTTCCTCTTAGATCCCACACTTTTTAGCGTAGAGCCTGTTTGAACTTGCCACATCCGCCCTCGTTGGGTATAATGGGGCCAAGTGACTGGGTGCGGCTCGAACGGTGTAACGGCAACCCCTTATAGGAGGGGCACCAGTTGTCGAAGGTTCATCATCGCAAGTTGCTGATCTTTGCATTGGGCGGGCTCGGCGAGATCGGCAAGAACATGTACTGCGTCCAGTACGGCAACGATATTGTCGTGATCGATGCGGGGCTGATGTTTCCCGAGGAGGAGATGCTCGGGATCGACATGGTCATCCCGGACATCACCTACCTCGAGGAAAACAAGGAAAAGGTTCGGGGAATTTTGCTCACGCACGGGCACGAGGACCATATTGGTGCGCTGCCCTATGTACTGAAGCGGCTGAACGTTCCGGTGTTCGGTACGAAGCTGACGCTCGGGCTGGTAGAAGCAAAGCTGCGTGAGGCGGGCATCCTCAACCAGACGAAGCGGGTGCTGATCCACCCCAAGTCGGAAATCCGCCTCGGTGTATTTCGGGCGACGTTTTTCCGTACGAACCACAGCATTCCCGATTCGGTCGGCATTTGCTTGGAAACGCCGGAAGGGATTGTTGTCCATACAGGCGACTTCAAGTTCGATCAGACGCCGGTTGGCGGACAGGTGGCCGATTTGGCCAAAATGGCGGAAATCGGGGAGCGCGGTGTGCTCGCCCTCCTGTCGGATAGCACGAACGCCGAGCGCCCCGGTTTTACGGGATCGGAACGTCTGGTCGGCGAAGCGATCTTGGACGTCTTTCGCAAGGCCAAACGGCGCGTTGTGGTGGCCACCTTCGCGTCAAACATTCACCGCATACAGCAAGTGATCGACGCGGCTGCCGCAGTGGGACGCAAGGTGACGATTGTCGGCCGGAGCATGGTCAACGTCGTACAGACGGCCATCGACCTGGGGTACCTGAAAGTGCCTCCGGGCATGCTGGTGGATCCTGACGACATCAACAAGCTCCCCGCGCACAAGGTGGTCATCTTGTCCACGGGGAGCCAGGGCGAGCCCATGTCCGCGCTCACTTTGATGGCCCGGTCCGCGCACAAAAAGATCGACATTTTGCCCGGCGATACGGTCATTATTGCTGCCACGCCCATTCCGGGCAATGAACGTTTTGTCGGGCGGACGGTTGACCAGCTTTTCCGTATCGGTGCCGAGGTGGTCTACCACGCGGCAGGCACGCATCCGGGCGTGCACGTTTCCGGCCACGGCAGCCAGGAAGATCTGAAGCTGATGCTCAACCTGATCAAGCCGAAGTACTTTATTCCCATCCACGGCGAGTACCGCATGTTGCGCATGCACGCCAAGCTCGCCGAACAGGTGGGAATTCCCCAAGAGAACATCTTCATCTTGGACAACGGCGACACCGTGGAGATTGCGGGCGGCAAGGCCCGTTACGGCCCGAAGATCCCCGCGGGCAATGTGCTCATCGATGGGTTGGGTGTCGGCGATGTGGGCAACATCGTCCTGCGAGACCGCAAAGTCCTGTCTCAAGACGGAATTCTCGTGGTTGTCGTTACACTGAGCAAACAGGACGGCAAAATTCTGTCCGGTCCCGACATCATCTCCCGCGGGTTTGTCTATGTCCGGGAATCGGAGGAACTGTTCGAGGAAGCCAACCGCATCGTCACGCAGACGCTTTCCAAGTGCATTGAGGAAAACATCCAAGACTGGACGACGCTTAAGAATAACGTGCGCGATGCGTTAGGACGGTACCTTTATGACGTGACCCGTCGCCGCCCGATGATTCTCCCCATCATCATGGAAGTATGATCTCGCCGAGCCACACGGGAGCCGGGAATCCTTGCGCTGCAAGGGTTCTCGGCCTCGTCTTTTTTTGAGTCCCCCGTTTGACCACATTTTGACCACCTTTAGTAGACTAAAGCGATTTGCGGGTGTCATCGAGGGCGTGCAGGGCACTTTCGAAATGGTCGGCGAGACGCTTCTGCATGTTGGGGAGAACGTGCGAGTACGTGTCAAGGGTAATGGTTACGCTCGCGTGTCCCAGAGGTTGGTACAGCGGATCAAACGTGCATTGGACACGTTGAATGAGGGAGAACGGGAATTAATCGAGCTAAAATATTTTTCGACGCTTATTCGCTCGGACTTAGCCATTTACGAAAAGCTTGGCTATAGTAAACGGCAGGGGAGGCGCATTAAGGCTGCTGCTCTTCGCAAATTGGCGATAGCCTTAAACTTGATCTGATTGTCGTCGACCTCCAGTAGTGCAAAAACCCCTGGGGGTCGACGACATGTCTGCGAACTCTCCAGAACTCGAAAATGCGCTTGTCATATGGATTGTTGTGGTGTAGAATGTTTTCGTAAGATTTCGTTCTTATTTCGTCATTTTTTGGTATCCCACGATGATAGGGTTTTCTGGGGTTTGTAGACTACCTATGAGGGATTGAAACTGGTGATCGGTGCCATGACGGCGGCGATCGGGAGCCTGATGTTTGTAGACTACCTATGAGGGATTGAAACTGGACGGCGAGGGTAAGAGGCTGCGCGTGGCCTACTTGTTTGTAGACTACCTATGAGGGATTGAAACTGGAGTACGGCATGCACCTGCTCCGGCAACGTGAAGAGGTTTGTAGACTACCTATGAGGGATTGAAACCGTGGGGAGGGCGGTTTCGCCGCCCTCCTTCACCAGGTTTGTAGACTACCTATGAGGGATTGAAACTGAAGATCCTTTTGGCTTTTGAATACTTGAAATACGCGCGTTTGTAGACTACCTATGAGGGATTGAAACGCTTTTACACACATCACAACCCTAGAAAATGAGGAGTTTGTAGACTACCTATGAGGGATTGAAACCGGAGCGCCGCACGAAGGGGAAGGTAGCTCAACTCCTGTTTGTAGACTACCTATGAGGGATTGAAACCGTTCGTTTCGCTCCAGCGCGTGCGGCGCCAGCTCGTTGTTTGTAGACTACCTATGAGGGATTGAAACATCAGAAAATCCGGATCGCTGAGCGCTTTCTCGATCGTTTGTAGACTACCTATGAGGGATTGAAACACGAACGCCCTCAGTTCATCGAGCATCCGTCTCGCGCGGTTTGTAGACTACCTATGAGCATTCCTGTAATGAAACAAACGGGGGTTTGAACAAAACGAAAACCTCCTGATATCGTGGTGGTGTCGAAAGAATCCACCACCACGAAAATCAGGAGGTAGTACCCCTATGATAGCACAAAATCGCAAGCTTGCCACCATTAACGATTCCACGCTCATCGTAGCCGTTGACATCGCGTCCCAGAAACACGTGGCACGTGCGATTAACTGGCGTGGGCACATCCTTGGCGAACCGTTGATCTTTGACAACCGACTTGAGGGGTTTGAGGTGTTCTTAAAGTGGATCCGCCAGCTGCAGGCGAAACACGGGCTTTCAGAGGTCGTGGTCGGCATGGAGCCGACCGGTCATTACTGGCTGAACCTTGCCGCTTATTTGCGTGCTTGCGATGTCCCGGTCGTCCTTGTCAACCCCTTCCATGTCAAGCAAACCAAAGAGTTTGTAGACAACTCGCCGACCAAAAACGATCGCAAGGACGCCTTGGTCATTGGCAAGCTCATCAAAGACGGGCATTTCGTCATTCCCACATGGCCGCAAGGCGATTTCGCCGAGCTGCGCGGCCTTGTTCATCTCCGCCACCAGCTCATGAAGAACCTTCAGCGCCTGCACGCGCGCATCCGCCGCTGGTTGGACCAGTACTTCCCGGAGTTCCTAGATGTGTTCCCGGACTGGGAAAGCAAAACGGCCCTCGTGTCGCTTCGTCTCTTCCCGCTTCCGCAAGATGTATGTGCGTATACGCCCGAGGAGCTGGTTCGCCAGTGGCGAGAACACGGGGTACAGCGGGCCGTGGGACTTTCGCGCGCTCGTTCCTTGCGCGCAAGCGCCGAGCGTTCCATCGGTCTGACCCAAGGCCTGCATGCCGCGCGCCTTTCGCTTCACTGCTGGTTGCAAGAATACGACCTCCTGCGCCAGCAGCTTGAGGAGATTGAGCAGGCAATCGCAGAGCTCCTCAAGCGCATTCCCGGGGCTATGGAAATGCTGAGCATTCCCGTCGTCAGCGAAATGACGGTGGCGGGGTTTCTGGCCGAGACGGGTGACTTGCGCCAATACCGCGACTGGCGGCAAATTCGCAAGCTGGCAGGGCTGAACATCGTCGAAAACCGCTCCGGGAAACACGTAGGCAAAACGCGCATTTCCAAGCGCGGACGTGCGCGCCTGCGCGCGCTTCTGTACCGCTGTGTCTTCGTGCTGGTGGCCAAAAATGCGGAGTTCCGGGCCTTGCATCGCTATTACACGAAGGAACGCCCAAACCCGCTGAAACCCAAACAATCTCTCGTTGCGTTGTGCTGCCGGTTGATTCGCCTGCTCTATGTTCTGGGGACGCGCAAGATCCGCTACGATGCCAGCCGAATGCCCAAACCTCCGCAATCCATTGCGACGGTAGGTCTCGTCGCCTAGGGTCAGGAATGCTCCTGATGGTGTGACGAACGCCTTGATCCGTTCTCGCTCATTCGTGCACGCAGAGAGCCGGTATTTCAATCCATTCGGGCTGAGACCCTGCCTAGGAGCAAACGTGGCCTCCTCCCTCGACAGGTTGGACGAAGGAATGTGGTGGGCACAAGACTCCGTGAGATATGGGAGGGTAGCTGCGAGGGAAAACAGGGGAGGCCTAGGAACGGCCTAATAAATGGAAGTTCGTTGATCTTTTCCCTCAACAGCACCCCTCAAACCAATATTCAACTTATAATCAACAAATAGGAAATAATTCTGATTTCGCCGAGGGAGTAAACGTGCAAATGGGTGAGCAAAACGAAGAAAATAGCTTTTTGCTTGAGGGAGGGATTGAAACTCACTATTCGGCAGGAAGTTTTCGCCGTACACGAAAAGTTTGTAGACTACCTATGAGGGATTGAAACTTGGTCTTTCGTTTGCACACCCCACTCAATGGTACCAAGTTTGTAGACTACCTATGAGGGATTGAAACTTGCTGAAAACGTACCGTGTCGTCTCTCCCATCGGGGTTTGTGGCGACCAATTCCCGAGGATCGTTGACCACATTGACCACATTTTTGACCACACACTGTTTGCGCCAGAGTTACTCGAAGTGCATTTGGGTGAATTGATAAGGTTGAAGTGTGCTCCCTGAACAGGGTGTAAAAATGGAGAAAGCCGAGAACCCTTGCAGCGCAAGGATCCTCGGCTTCCGTGTGGCTCGGCGAGATCATACTTCCATTTTAATCCTCGCTCTTCGCTCTAGTGATCGTGATGCAAAAAGATTGTTCTGACGCGGTTTGGGAGTGGGTCAGACGACGATGCCCGCGTTGCTGCGGTAAGCGGGTTTATTGACAACTCCAACAACGCTGTGAAGATCAAAGGCTATCCCAAGAAGCCAGAAAAGTGGAATATACATTGAATAGTGAATTGAGCGCCACCGGGTATGGGAACTACGCGCAAAACAAGATGCCGACTGCATGGAGAATTGTCTGTAAAGGTGCTTGCGGTGGGTGCTTTTGGTCACGTGTCCCTCAACTGTGTGCGAGATGGTTGTCGTGACGGGTTATGGGATCGTATGCGGTACAGCTTGCTTGTAAGGAGTGAGGTGACTTGTCGAGAAATGCAAAGGGTTCATGGATCGGCATCGGATTGCTATCCTTAGCCTTGTTGATTGCAATTCTTTTGGATCTAGATACAATTTCCTACGCATTAGGAACCATGTTATCAGCAGCTTTATGGTTTGCAATTGGAAGTTACTTTCCAAAAAGACTCTCCGCGTATTCCACGGGACAAAACATTTTTTTGGGTGTGACCGTCGTATTGATCATGTTCATTACCGCAATATTAGTAGTAAAAACAGTAAAAACAGACCAAGGCATGCTTTCCGGATTAGTTAAGATGGCCACCCACTTATTAACCGAACGTGCGTCCTAATGGTGAAGAGGAGGCGAATGCCCGGCCATGAGCCGGGCTTTTCTGTTGCCCACGTTTCGGGTACAATACGAACAGGTGTTCCTAATACGAACGTGTGTTTGGTGATGCCCCATGCTCCGCGATCTCCAGCGTTACCTGGTCCGTCGCCAGCCGGTGGACATCGTCTACATCGATCGTGCCGGCCGGTTTAGCCAGCGCCGTGTGCGGCTGCTGCACGTCGATGCCGACCACGTCCGGGCCTACTGTTACGAGCGTCGCGCCGTGCGCACGTTTGCGGTGGCCAACATCCTCGCGGCCATGCCGGCCAGGGAGGGCGGTGCTGCGTGACGAAGCAGGACGACCGCACGCCGCAGTTCAATCCGATACGCCTCGTCCTCTGGAGCCAGACCGACGTGTGCCAGTGCCTCGGCCGTGGAACGTGGCGGTGGAACGACGGCCGGCTGACTTGCCTTTGGTGCGGGAAACCGAAGTATTTGGACCCGCAGGTGAATGGTGAATCTAGATGGAACTCGACTTAGAGACTTCTATCAGACTGCAGCCAAACTTCCTTGTTGCCGAAGCAGTCCGGAGCTGTCGCGTTTGTCTGCAGTCTGAAGCCCGGCTCTTGGCCGGGCTTTTATCCATGGGTTAATTTTTGAGGATAGGAGGGAATTTTTTTCTAAAGACAATGAATCTCAGCATCGGTCACGACGGTCGCAGCGATTGTCGAAGAAGCCGTCCCTTCCTTCCAACACGATCACGAGCAGGATGAACAACACGAGGATAAACTCAAAGTCATCAAATCGCCTGAAAAAACTCATTCTAGATCCCCCCTTTCCATTGCGGTTGCTATACTGTATGAAGTTGGACAATTAAATGGTTTTGAACATTTGTCCGTCTTGTATCGCCCATTTTAATACCCCTAGTCACACCCATTTTTGCCCCAGGATTCTCTGACTCCAGATTTAGGTTCCAACCGGGACGCAGTGTGCAGCAAGCGGTGCGCCGTGCCAGGGGTATGTGGAAGCCGGCTGGCGCTATGTGGTGGATATGGACCTGGAAAAGTTTGCCCAACGGGCGGACTACGACATTCTGATGGTGCGGATGTGCTTCTTGACGCAATGGAAAAGATCGAAGACGATCCGCCAAAACCGGATAGCCCTTGAAGGGTACTGGTGTCGGGGTCTTTCTCCACAAATGAATAAGGTCACCGGCCTTGCTTACGGGCGAACCGCCACGCGAACCGTTTCATCAACAAACGAGCGGTTTTCGAGGTTGAACCATTCCTGCATTTGGTCTTCCAGGCGACATCCATCGAGTGGACGAGCGTGTAGACTGTGTGTCTCCCGGTACTTTATCTACACGGTGAACCCCCGGCATGTGCCGGGGGCGTTGTGTGTGGAAGGACATGGTATTCCAAGAAGGACAAATGTTTAACCATTTAAACTTACAACTGCATATATTGAAGTAACCGAAATGGGAAGGAGGTCTAGCATGGGCCTCTTTAGGCGATTTGACGATTTTGAGTTTATCCTCGTGCTATTCATTCTGCTTGTCATCGTGCTGGAAGGAAAAGATCACCACTGTGACTAGGGATCTGGTATAGGGATCCCGTTATCTTCCCTCCATATTGAAAAAAATTAAAACATAAAAAGGCTTGCAATGAGAAAATGGTTTGCACTCAAGAGAATCCCGGCTCACCGGCCGGGATTTTCTGACTTTCCGTTTGCTTTGGGTAATGAGTCGGATCGGTCCAATGTCGGGCTTCTCCGGGGCAGAAGTCAGAGAAGTGGAATATTGGTTTATATAGCTTGGGGTAGGCTGACTGGGGTATAGCGGTTGACAACGCTTCCCGTGTTTTTCCGTTTTCATTAATAACGTGTTGCAGGGTGAGGGGAGATGATCCGCATTTTCATCGATCCCGGACACGGCGGTTCCGATCCCGGCGCTGTGGCGAACGGGCGTGACGAGAAGAACCTGACGCTGGGTATTGCCGTTCGCCTGCGTGCCATCCTGCTCGGGGAGTACAGGGGAGTGGAGGTCCGCCTGAGTCGTGAGACGGACACGACCGTTTCCCTCAAGCAGCGGGTTCACATGGCCAACAGCTGGGGGGCCAACTGCTTCCTCAGCATACATATCAACTCTGGCGGTGGTACGGGCTTCGAGTCGTACGTTTACACGGACGCGCTTCCGGCGTCTGTCACGTACCAGAATATCATCCATCCCGAGATTGTGGCGGCCGCGGGTTTCTCTAATCGGGGCAAGAAGCGGGCGAATTTCTATGTCCTGCGTGAGACAGCAATGCCCCCGGTGTGTACCGGGGGCATTCAGCGTGTAGACAAAGTACCGGGAGGTACAAGGTCTACACGCTTTTTTGTCGAATAGAGTTCTTATCCCATCATGCAGAGGTGGCCACATGCTGAGAAAACAATCGGCCGAAGGCCGTTACCAGCTTACCGTTGTTTCGTTGGACGAATTGGTGCCTCAGGATCACCTGGTTCGCAAAATCGAAAACGCCATCGACTTCTCGTTTATCTACGAACTAGTGGAAGATCGTTACTGCCCAGACAACGGAAGACCCAGCATCGATCCCGTTGTCCTCATCAAAATGGTGCTCATCCAGTATCTGTTCGGCATCCGTTCCATGCGTCAAACCATCAAAGAAATCGAAACCAATCTCGCCTACCGGTGGTTTCTGGGATACGATCTCACCCAGCCCATCCCCCATTTCACGACGTTTGGAAAAAACTATGTCCGCCGATTCAAGGGTACCGACCTCTTTGAAAGGATCTTCACGCGCATTCTTGAAGAAGCCTGCCATCATGGGCTGGTCGACCCTTCCGTGTTGTATATCGATTCCACCCATGTCAAAGCCAACGCCAACAAGAGAAAATTCATCAAGCGGCTTGTCCAGGAAGAAGGCAAGAAATATCAAGAACTTCTCGAAGAGGAAATCAACCAGGACCGCGAAGCGCACGGGAAAAAGCCGTTGCCAAAAAAGTCTAAAGCCGTCTGGAAGGAGGTGAAAAAAAGCACCACCGATCCGGACAGCGGCTGGTTTGTCAAAAACGAAAAGGAACAGACGTTCGCTTACTCCTTCCATGCGGCCAGCGACCAAAACGGCTTTGTCGTCAGTGCCGTCGTCACGGCCGCCAACGTTCATGACAGTCAGGTTTTCCCGGATGTGTTCGAGCAAGCTGTCAAGCACGTCGGAAAGCCCAGCGCTGTCGCGGTGGATGCGGGGTATAAAACGCCTTATATCTGCAAGTACCTCTTGGACCAACAGGTCCGTCCGGTCATGCCGTATACCCGTCCCCACACAAAAGACGGAAGGTATCGAAAGCAGGATTACGTGTACGATGAGTACTACGATTGCTATCTTTGTCCTGCCGGACAAGTGCTTACCTACGAAACCACGACCCGTGAGGGTTACCGAATCTACCGTTCCGATGCCACGACCTGTCGATCTTGTTCATTCCGCTCCCAGTGCACAGAAAGCCACGACGCGGTTAAGCGTGTGAGCCGCCATATCTGGGCCCATTACATGGAAGAAGTGGAGCACTTGCGCCATACAGAAGTGAATAAACGCCTATATGCACGCCGAAAGGAAACGATTGAGCGTGTATTTGCGGATCTCAAGGAGAAGCATGGCTTGCGTTGGACCACGTTGCGAGGGTTGGAAAAAGTGACAATGCAGGCGATGCTTGTTTTTGCTTGTATGAATTTAAAAAAGCTGGCGAATTGGTTATGGAGGTTAGGAAAAACAGGGCGCCATGCCCTTCATTTCGGTGTCCTTTTCGTACTCAGACGACATGAAAACTCCCTCGGCTGCGTTGGCACCGAGGGTGTTTGTCTGCAGTCTGAATGCCCCCGGTGTGTACCGGGGGCATTATACGGGGGATAGCTGAACGAGGCAAGGGGAAGAGGGAGACCTGCCTGTTTTCGCGTATGATTCGGTGGCCATGCTTGCCGCGGCGATATCCCAGCGTTCTGTGCTTAGCGCAGGTAGTTCATCGGATTGACTGCCTCTTGGTTCTTGTAGACCGTAAAATGCAGGTGCGGGCCGGTGGCGTTCCCCGTCGAGCCAACCAACGCGATTATCTGCCCACGCCGTACCTGTTGGCCCACCCGGACAAGAATGCCGCCTTCCTTGATGTGGCCGTACAGCGTCCACAAGCCACCGCCGTGATCAATGATGACCGTATTGCCATAATCATTCATGTAGCTGGCGGCGATCACCTTGCCGTCCTCTGCCGCCACAATGGGCGTTCCCTCCGGCGCCGGGATGTCAATGCCGTTGTGCAGGCTTAGTTTCCCTGTAAGGGGGTGCGTGCGGTAGCCAAACTCTGATGAGATGCCGTGGGCCGACGGCACCGGCCAGGCGAATGCGGTGGCCGTATCCGTGTCGACCGGTCGCACATACTGGCTGGACACCCAACCGGTGAGGCCGTTGAGGAGGCGTACGAATAGCCAGCCATTCTGCTGTTCCTGCACCGACAGGTAGGTATCGCGTTTCGCCGTGGTGATGATGGCGTAATCGGTTCCCGGTCCGGACCGCACATTGAGGACGGAGGCGGTCACAGCGACCGTTTGGGTGGTCGTTTGGGTGGAGGGCGCTTGGTTGACGTGCAGGTATTGGCTTGCGACCCACCCTTTCAGGCTACCGGTTTGGACGAGCCACCAGCTCCCCCGTTCCTCAAGAACCGCGACCTGTGTGCCGTTAGGCAGGGAATGAATAACAGTGTACTGGGTTCCTGGACCGCTTCGGACGTTGAGGCGAGAAGCGGTAACGGTAGCGATTTTGGTGGTAGGGGTTGTTCCGCCTGTTGGCGGATGTCCGGCATTTGCTTGTGAAGGCGCCGGAATGTCGACGGGTTGCACATACTGGTTGAACACCCAGCCGGTGAGGCCATTTGGCAGGCGTACGGCCAGCCAGCTTCCCTGCTGTTTCTGCACCGTCAGGCGCGTGTTGCGCGGAACTTTGGTGATGATGGCGTAATGGGTACCCGGCCCGGCTCGCACATTGAGGACGGAGGCCGTGACAGTGACCTGGGAAGTCGCCTTGGCATGAACCATAGAGAGCGGGTGGGGAACCTCCAGGGATGACGCGAGAAGCGCGACCGCCAATGCGACCGCCAAACGAGGCGTTTGGAAACGGGCATTCATGGCGAATCGACTCCTCATTTGAAGTTTGTTCCATCATTACATCATTCGACATTGATCCGAAAAATCCTGTCTGTTTCAGAAAAGGAATTGTCGACGCATGCAGGAGTCAGCTCCCCCGGGCACGGGAGCTTCCGGCTGATGAAAATTGCGCCTCGGCGTCGGCTTCCGGATGGATTTCCTGTTCGCAGTCGGGAAGAACACCCGGTTCTCTACGGCAATTGCGCTATCGTTGGCCGGATCCGCATAGACCAAGGTCTCCTCGCCGCATGGACCTGGCTCGTGCCGCGTCAGCTACGTTATCTGATGCGGCGCGATAGTGATGTACGCTCGCGCGGAAAAAAACAAAAACCGCGTGTCGCTGGGTATTTGGCGATTTCAAGCCGGACAAGGCAAGCATAGAGTAAGATAAGGTCGACCCCGAGGGATGCAACCAGCATGGCGTGGGACAGGGTCGATCGAAACAACGGTGAGATGGAGGTGGAACCGTGTCCCGTCGCCGAGGGTTCTTTGGTGGAGGGTTTTTCCCCATCATTATCGTGATCATCGTGCTGTTGCTGTTTTTCAACGACGGTTTCTTCGATGACGGTTGCTGCTAGCCGTACCGCACATGGAACAAAGCCGCCACTGCACGGGCGGCTTTTGTTACGTTCGGAGGCATTGGCTTGACGGTTATCGTATTCTGTGGGGGTGTTCCATGGTTTCCCCTCCCGAGACGAAAGTCCTATTTGCTTTAAGATTTGTCGGGTTTACTTTATGTAAGGAAGAGGATAAAAATGGCAAATAAAAAGCGACGGATGCAGGGGATACTTGATTTACTCGTAAAGAAGAAATTGTTAGGAACGTTTCTTTTGATCTTTCTCTTGTTTGCCGTCGCGAATGCTTTCGTCTGGTGGGGACAGAGGAATGTGGTCAGCATGTGAAAGCGATGCAAGAGGCCGGTTTGGTCATGGAACGAATGGAAAATTTCAAGGCGCAAAATCGCGTGGTGTTCATTCGCGTGCTGGAGTATGCAATGAATCCCTCACCGGACAAGCTCGAAGCCTTCAGCTCCGAATAAAGGAAACTGCAAAACCTCGCGCAACAGCTTTCGCAAGCGCTGTCGGGTTCGGATCGCGCCGTTTTCCAAAACGTGTTGCGCCAATATGAACTGTATCGGCAACACATCTACGCAAAGCTGTTGCCTGCCATCGTAAGCGGGAATATGGCGGAAGTGCGGCGTTCAGTGGCGGAGACGGCGAGCCTGGGCAAGGCGATGAACAAGGACATTGACTCGCTGGTCGGGGCGATGGAGAAGCGTTTTCGGACGGTTTCCGATCGCGGACTGGACTACGCCCGAACCACTGTTGTCGTGCTGACGGTGGGGCTGATCTTGTCTGTCGTTCTGGGCCTGAGCCTCGCGGTGCTGTTCACCCGGTACCTGACGCGGGCCCTGGGACACATTACCGAGGTGGCCCAGCGCGTGGCCCAAGGCGAACTGCGCATCGAACCGCTGCCCATTCGCTCGCGCGATGAGCTGGGTTGTCTGGCCCAGGCCATCAACGAGATGGTGGACCAGTTGCGGGGAATGATCCATAACGTGCAGGACGCCGCCCGGCAACTGGCCGCTTCGGCCGAGGCGCTGTCAGCCGGAGCCGAGCAGACGTCGCAGGCGGCACAGGAGATTGCGCAGTCCGTGCAGGCGGTGGCCGGCGGTGCCGAGGCGCAAGTGCGGGCGATGGAGGAAAACGTCGGGTCTCGGCTCGCGGCCGCTCCTGTGGGACTGGGGATAGGGCCTTGCGTGCGGGTCCCGCGGCACACTGCGTGGGATTTTTCTTGTTCGCTTCGGGGGAACAATAAGCAGGCCGGGGGATGTGCAACATTCATGATGAGGAAAGGGACGAACACGTTTTCCTACGCCCCTCCGATCGCGCTGGCATTCACCTTGCTCTTGTTCCCGCTTACCCTTTCCTTTCGGCAGATTATTCTAAGCCTTTTCTTCAGGCGGGGACGCGATTGTGGGCCAAGGACACCTGGGCACCCGCCTCAGTTTTGATTACCGGTGCCGCACTGGTGATGGACGTTAGGGTTACCGTTGTTGTCAGCATCAGTTTCGGCGTGTTTGCTCTTACCTCGGCGTGCCCGGGAGGCGCGTTGAGGTGGCCGCCCCGCGGTTTTGTCGGCCATGTTCGACGAAAGGAGGTGAACCCCTTGGTCCAACCCAATGCCAACGTCCAGGTGGCGGAGTGGCTTACCCTTCTGCGCCAAGGGAACGCGTATGCCGTCCGCGAGTGGCTCGACGAATTACAGCCGTACGATCTGGCGCAATTGTACCTCGCGCTATCACCGGGGGAGCGTGGCCGGCTGCTCCGCCACCTCACGAAGGACGAAATCGCCGCGTTCCTCGAGGAACTGGACATCCGCCACCAGGCGGAGCTGATCGACAGGCTGGGGCTTGCGCAGGCGGCGGAAATCCTCAGCAGCATGTCGCCGGATGACCTGGTCGCCCTGCTCGGCCGCCTCTCTGCTGAAAAAGCCAAGACCCTTTTGACGTCGATAGATCCCACCCACGCCGCGCGCGTGAAGCAACTGATGGCGTACGCCCACGAGACGGCCGGTGCGATTATGACCGATCGCTTTGTATGGGTTACGTCCGACATCACGGTGCGGGAAGCCTTTGAGAAGCTGCGCGACTTTGCCGACGTGGCCGAAGTCCTGAATTACTTGTACGTGGTTGACCAGGACAGACGATTGGTGGGTGTTCTCTCCATTCGTGACCTGCTGCAGGCCCGCGAGGAAACGCCCGTGGCCGACATTATGTATGAGCGGGTCATCAGCGTCCCTGCGGACATGGACCAGGAAGAAGTGGCCAGTGTCATCGAGCGCTACGACTTCGTGGCCGTGCCGGTTGTGGACCACAAGAACCGCCTGTTGGGGATTGTTACCGTCGACGACGTGCTGGACGTCATCTTCCATGAGGCCGGGGAAGACTTGGCCAAGTTGTCCGCCACCAGCCAGAAAGCCGTCGACCTTCGCACTTCGCCGCTGCAAGGGGCCCGGCGGCGGCTGCCCTGGCTGCTATTGCTGCTGGTTATCGGCATTCTCACCGGCTCGATTGTGAGCCGTTATGAGGATACGCTGAAACGGGTTGTCGCGCTCGCCTTTTTTATGCCCATGATCGCCGGGATGACGGGCAATACCGGGACGCAGTCGCTGGCCATCGTCATTCGCACCATCGCCGAAGAGGGCCTCCCTGCGCGGATCATTTTTCGCCTGGCTGCGCGGGAGGCGGGCAGCGGGATCATCATCGGCCTAGTCTGCGGGGCGGTTGTGGCTGTGGTGGCCGGCTTGTGGCAGCACAACCTCGCCCTCGGGGCCGTTGTTGGCCTCACCCTCTTCTTGACGCTAATTGTGGGAACACTGGCCGGCACGCTCATCCCCATCGTCCTCCATTTTCTCCGCATCGATCCGGTGGTGGCATCCGGACCGCTGATCACCACGCTGAACGACGTGATTTCCCTGCTCATCTATTTCAGTATCGCCCGGCTCTTCCTTTCCTGGTTTCTCGCGTAACGCCCCCTGCGTCTTTCGGCGGGCGACATGGCCGGACCTTTGAGGTGTGCCGGCACAATGAAACCGCCCGGGAAACCAAGTTCCACGGGCGGTGTTGTTGCGCGGGGGGACCGCTCTTGGATGCGCGGTTTGTCCCTCGTTTTACTGGCTGTGATGGGGTCCGCCTTCCACAGTTGGCTGTGCGAGTGCAGCGGGCTGTGCTAGATTGCTGTTCCGGAAACCGTAGAGGAAGTAGATGGCGAGGCCAGCACCGATCCAGATGAAGAAGGCGATCCAGGTGATCAGCGGCAAGTTGAACAACAGGAAGAGGGCCACCAGGGAACCGAGAACCGGTGTGAACGGCATGCCGGGAACGCGGAACCCGCGCGACAGGTCGGGCTGCTTGTAGCGCAGCACGAGGACGCCAATCTGAATGAGCACGAAGGCGGTCAGCGTGCCCATGTTGACGAGCTCGGCCAACCGACCCAGCGGAATGAAGCCGGCCAGACCGGCGGCGAACAGCCCCGTGATCCACGTGTTGATGTGCGGCGTCTTAAAACGCGGGTGGACGCGGGAAAACATACGCGGGAGCAGACCATCGCGCGACATCGCGTAAAAGATGCGCGTTTGCCCGTAGGTCATCACGAGCATCACCGTGGTAATGGTGACCACCGCCGAAGCGGAGATGATGCCGGCCAGCCAGTTCTGCCCCACCGTCTCCAGGGCAAAGGCCACCGGTGCGCTGTTGTTCAGCTCGGTGTACGGAATCATTCCGGTAAGCACGGCGGCCACGGAGATGTAAAGGAGCGTGCAGATGGCCAGCGAGCCAATGATCCCGATGGGCAGGTCGCGCTTCGGATTTCGCACCTCTTCGGCCGCCGAGCTGACAGCGTCAAAACCGGCGTAGGCGAAGAAGACGACGGCCGCGCCGCTAAACACGCCCGCCCATCCGAAGGGCATGAACGGCGTCCAGTTCTCCGGCTTGACGTAGAAAGCGCCGACAAAAATGAACAGGAGCACGATGGCGATCTTCAGGAACACAATGAGGTTGTTGAACCGGGCGCTTTCCTTCACGCCGCGGGTGAGCAGCCATGAGAGAAACAGGATGATCAGCACCGCCGGCAGGTTCACGATGCCGCCCTGGGATGGATCCTTCACCAGGACGTCCGGCAGCGCCAGTCCAAACCCGCTCAGGAGGGACTGGAAGTAGCCGGACCACCCGACGGCCACGGCGCTGACGGCCAGCGTGTACTCGAGGATGAGGTCCCAGCCGATGATCCAGGCCAGGAATTCGCCCAGAGTGGCGTAGGTGTAGGTGTAAACGCTCCCCGAAACAGGGACGGAGGACGCGAACTCCGCGTACGACAGCGCGGCGAAGGCGGCGGCGAGACCGGAGAGGATGAACGAAAGGATCAGTGCGGGACCAGAATACTGGGCTGACACTACGCCCGTGAGGACAAAGATTCCCGTTCCGATGATGGCGCCGATGCCGAGCAGCACCAGGTCTAAGGCGCCAAGGGCACGTCGCAGCGACGTTTTTTCACCTTCTTGCAGCAGGTGGGCAATCGGTTTCTTGCGCCATAAGCTCATGCTCCTCTTACCTCCAAAATTTTTTGAGTATTATTTGTTTTAATGAAGAGAATCATATGAAAGATACTTACATCATATCTGAAAGTGCTTTCATGAGTCAATATTTTTTGATCGGTGAATTTTACCGTCGTTCTTTCGTTTTCTCATTGAATGGCGCTCCCACGGCGCGGTATGCGAAATGCAAACTCGTGTTGCGGAGGGACTCGCGCGTGATCCCGCGGATCATGTACGAAAGAAGGCCGCGTGCGTTCCGCAGTCATCGAACGAGGCGGAAGGCGAGGGGAGGGGGAATCGCGTTCTCGGCGGCATTGCCATGGCATATCGTAGACGATGGATGAAACGGCGACGCGGCATAGGGTATGCACGGGGGGTACAGCGATGCCGATCGCGGAAATTCTGCCAACGATCTTGCAAATTCTCAAGAATCCTCCGCCATGGTTTGGGGATGCGTTGGGCGTGATCTGTTGCGTCTTTCTTTTTCTGGCATTATGGGATATCAGAAAAAAGACATTACGCGCGTACGAAAATTTATCCACAAGGGAGGAGAGGCTATCAAAAGTATACGAGGATTTGATTAACGAGCGAGAAAAATATACATATTCAACGAATTTGTCTAAACAATATAAAACAACATTGGAGAACATCATTGATTTCATGAAAGACTTAAATGATTTGCGTAATGATGTTGATTCTGTTGAGGTCATCAGCAAAGCGGAACATATTATTCAGCGGGCGGTGGAGTCCTTGGCGTCCGATGTGAAGCAACTTGCCGGGGAGCGGCACAGATGCGGTTTTTGGGTATACATTGCAGAAACGAACACGCTAAACCTCATCACGGCGAGTTCGGGCTTTCCTCCGAACTACATCGGGAAGAAATTGAACAAGGACAAGTCCATTGTCGGACGTGCATTCCGAACCGGCGAGATTGAAAATGTGTCGAATGTCCATGAGGATCCGGAGTGGGAACCCAACCCTCAATCCAATAGTCCCTATACGGCCCTCATCTGTATTCCGATTGCCGATATTGGGGTCCTGACCATTGATGCGCTGAACCCCATGTCCCGCGATCACGAATTGATTGGCGAAGTGTACTGTAAGGTGATTGAGGGAGCGGTAATTGAACTAACCCAAGCCCTTCCCCATATCGTAAAGAAGGAGACCGTTGACTCTTGAGAGAGTATTTTTTATTTTTCTAGGGAGGGATAAAGTGTTGAAAATTCCCTCACTGAGTCGGTTGTTATTGCTTCATGCAGCCGCCCGGATTGCCCAGAATCGCGGGTTAATTAACAAAAAACAGTACGCAGATATCATCGCAAACATTCAAAACCATTCGGGTGCAGCGACGGAATCGGGTAAGGAAACAAAGACGAAAATGCTGAAGTAGATCACGATTGAGCCCTTCATCAATGATCCCGTTGAGCACCGTATCGAAGATGGGGATGGGCAGCTCGACATTCGGCAGCCCTGTCCAATCCGCCGATGCCGTAGATGGCGACCACAGCGTTTCCTGGCCGGACAAGCAGTATTCACATTCGCCACACGCGGAGGAAAGCCACGGAATCCCGACCCGGTCGCTCATGTTGAGGGAGGTGTGGATTTCCGGATTTTCTCTTATCCAGGAAAGGGGAGAGTAAGGTGGAGACGATCGCGATCCGTGAGCTGTCGACGGAGGACGAGTGGCGACAGGCGTTTCCCGTCTTGCGCCAACTGCGCCCCCATTTGGACGAGGCCACCTACCTCGCGTCCGTGCGTGAGATGCGCGAGCAGGGGTATACCCTCTTCGGCCTGTTTTGCGGGAAAGAGCTGGCCGCCGTCGCCGGGGTCATCCGGCTCACCAACCTGTATTACGGGCGGCATGTGTGGGTTTACGACCTGGTGACGCGGGAGGACCGGCGATCCCGCGGGTACGGGGAGGCGCTGCTGCGCCACATCCACGAGTGGGCGAAGCGGTGCGGCTGTGGGGTTGTCGCGTTGTCTTCAGGCCTCCAGCGTACGCGGGCCCACCGGTTTTACGAGGAGAAGATGGGATACGAAAGGACCAGTTACGTGTTCAAGAAGACGCTCTAACATGGCGGAGATCCACGACCTTCCGTTTTCCGTTGCACCTGTGCGGGGGGGTTAGAGACGGCCGAGGCCAGGGGGCGTGCTGCGCACGAAAGGGCCTGCGGTTTGGCCGGGAATGAGGGGCAGAACGGCGGCGCATACTACGGACAACGTTTGCATGAGGAGGAACGGGTATGCGTCCCGATGAACGGCACAACATGGGGCACGAGGGGCCGGCTGCGCCGCGCGGCGTAGCGGGAACGGGCGAACGCTACGAAGCAGACCAACCGGAACCGCCTCAGCCGCAACAGCCGCCGATGGCACCGGCCCCGCCGGTGGTCGGCACCCTTCAGGCCTTGGGGCAGACCAACGTCCCACAACTGGAAAGCAACATCTACTGCCTGACCATCATTGGGCAGATCGAGGGCCATCTGCAACTTCCCCCCCACAACAAGACGACCAAGTACGAACACATCCTCCCGCAGCTGGTTGCCGCCGAACAGAATCCCCACATCGAGGGGATCCTCATCCTCCTGAACACCGTCGGCGGAGACGTGGAGGCGGGGTTGGCCATCGCCGAGTGCATCGCGTCCTTGACCAAGCCAACGGTATCCCTCGTGCTGGGTGGCGGACACAGCATCGGCGTGCCCATCGCCGTGGCGGCGGACCATTCGTTCATCGCCGAGACAGCCACAATGACCATTCACCCGATCCGCCTCACCGGCTTGGTAATCGGGGTGCCGCAGACCTTCGATTACATCGACAAAATGCAGGAGCGTGTCGTCCGGTTTGTGGCCCGCCACTCCAAGTGCTCGGAGGAACAGTTCAAGGAGCTGATGTTCAAAACGGGGGAGCTGACGCGCGACATCGGTACCAACGTGATCGGGCCGGATGCGGTCAAATACGGGCTAATCGATGCCGTCGGCGGACTGGGCGAGGCCATCGCGGAGCTTAACCGGCGCATTGAGGCGCACCGCGAGAAACGGAAACGGGACGTGACGGTGCAATGATTCACTACGCGGCGCTTCCATTGGAGCTCGTCTTTGAAGGGGTTGAAACCTACCGGCCCGACCTGGTGGAAACCCGTGTGGGCGGGGTGACGATGCTGATCGAGCGGACCGGTCCCGCGGAGGGGCGCATTGTGCGCCTCATCAGCCCGAACCCGCAGGATTTCCTGAACCCGCAATTCGCGCCCGGCACCATGGTGCGGTTTGCTCCGCAGTGGGGATAAAACCTGCGGTTCCGGTGGCGTGGTATTCAATGGTATACTAAGGACGAGCGATTCCCAAGAGCAGCCGCTTCCAGACGGCTGCTCTTTGTGCATCAAGGGCGGTGAGAGCGAACGTGCGGAGCGCGAAAAACGAAAAACGCCCGCGGGAACGGGCGGGCGAGGTGATTCGCCTGGAACTGGCGGCCCTATTGGTGCTGCTGTTGTCCGTCGTGACGTTGGGACAGTTCGGCGCCGTGGGGCGCGCGCTCACCTATTTGTGCCGCGTATTGGTGGGGACGTGGAACGTGGTGCTGCCCCTGGCGGGCATCGCCGCGTCACTGTATGCCATGGTGCGTTTGCGCTGGCCCAGGGGGTTCACCCGGCGCCGCGCCGGCATCCTGCTCCTGTTCGGGTGCCTGCTCGTCAGCACGCATATCCAGTTGTTCGACGCGCTGTCGGACAACGGGCGTTTCCCCACGTCCATCGTCGCGGCGACGGCCAAGCTGGTGTGGGCGGAGCGCAGCAGCGACGTTCCGACCGACATCGGCGGCGGGATGGCGGGGGCCATCGGTCTCGCCCTGCTGATGTTCCTCTTCGATCGGGAAGGCACGCCGGTGGTGCTGGCTTTTTTGTTCCTTTTCGCGCTGCTGTTGTCCACCGGGCTGACGTTCACCCGACTGATCCAGGGCCTGGTTGCTGCGGCGCAACGCCTCGGCACCGAGGTGCGAAATTGGGCGGTGCGGCAGGCGGGCCAGTGGCGCGCCCGCAGGTGCACGCTGCCCTCGCTCCGCGACCGCTTTGCCCGCAAGCGAGGCCAAGGAGCAACGCCTCCTGAAGGCGTGGCGCCATCGGCCAAGGGCAGGGGAGAAGAGGCCCCGCCGCTGGTGATCCACGATTTTGCCGACGTCGCCTACCGGCAGGATGGGCTGCGCGCTGCGGAACGGCAGGAGTCTACGCCGGAGGGCTCCCTGGCGTCGCGACGCGGGTATGCACCGCCGGCGGGCGATGGGGCGAGGACGGGATCTCCCACTGGGGAGAAGGAGGGACCCGGTCCGGCGGGAGAGAGCCGGGGTCCCGCCGCCCCAACGGCCAAGCCGCTGACGCCGGAGGAGCGCGAGGCACGGCGCTTGGCGGCGCAGCGATACCAGCTTCCCCCCTTCTCCCTCCTGCAGAAAGGCACCGGGCGCCACAGCGGGCGGGAGCACCGCGACATCGCCGCCAACGCGCGGAAGCTGGAAGAAACGTTGGAAAGCTTTGGTGTGTCGGCGCGCGTCGTCTCCGTCCACCGTGGGCCGGCGGTGACGCGTTACGAGGTGCAGCCCAGCATCGGCGTCAAAGTGAGCCGCATCGTCAGCCTGGCCGATGACCTGGCTCTCGCCCTGGCGGCGCGGGACATTCGCATCGAAGCGCCCATTCCCGGCAAATCGGCTGTCGGCATCGAAGTCCCGAACAACGAGATTGCTCTCGTGACGCTGCGCGAGGTGTTGGAAAGCGCGGCGTTCCACGAGTCGCTGTCGAAGCTGACCATTGCCCTGGGGCGGGACATCTCCGGCGAACCGGTGGTGGCCGATCTGGCCAAGATGCCGCACCTCCTCATCGCTGGAGCGACGGGGAGCGGCAAGAGCGTGTGTATCAACAGCATCGTGGTGAGCCTCTTGTATAAGGCCAAACCCCACGAAGTCAAGCTCATGATGATCGACCCCAAGATGGTTGAGCTGACGGTGTACAACGGCATTCCCCACCTGCTTACCCCTGTGGTGACCGATCCGCGGCGCGCCGCGCAGGCACTGAAAAAAGTGGTGCAGGAGATGGAGCGTCGTTACCAGCTTTTTGCTGAGAAGGGAGCCCGGGACATCCACCGGTACAATCAGATCATGGCCGAACAGGAAGGCGGGTTGGAACCGGTCCTGCCGCAGATTGTCGTCATCGTCGACGAGTTGGCCGATCTGATGATGGTGGCCCCCGGTGACGTCGAGGACGCCATCTGCCGCCTGGCGCAGATGGCGCGAGCGGCGGGCATTCACTTGATTATCGCCACACAGCGGCCGTCGGTGGACGTGATCACCGGCGTGATCAAGGCCAACATTCCGACACGTATCGCCTTCGCCGTTTCGTCGCAGGCCGACTCGCGGACCATCCTCGACATGGCCGGAGCGGAAAAGCTCCTTGGTCGCGGGGACATGCTCTATCTCCCGGTCGGTGCGCCGAAGCCGGTACGCGTGCAGGGTGCGTTCGTATCCGACAGCGAAGTGGAAGCTGTGGTCTCCTACGTCGGGAACCAGCAGGAACCGCAATATGCTGAGGAGATGATGCCCGCGCCGGAGAAGGAAGGGGAGCTGGCGGTCGATGACGACCTGTATGAGCAGGCCGTCCAGCTGGTCATCGAGGCCCAGTCGGCCTCGGTCTCCATGCTTCAGCGCCGCCTGCGTATCGGTTACACCCGTGCAGCGCGACTGATCGACATGATGGAAGCCAACGGCATCGTTGGGCCGTATGAGGGCAGCAAGCCGCGCGAAGTGTTGGTGAAAAAGGGGGATACGCGCATCTCCTCCTAAAGGGTTGGATTTTTCCAGCCCTCTTTTTTATGGCCGAGCAGGATTTCGCGTGTGTTCGTCGAAGAAATCATACCGGTCAGACGTCATACCTTCAGGTGAAGGGAGGACACCATGCGTTTTGTTTCCCGCCCACTGTACCTTCACGTCATCGACTGGATCAAGGAACAGATCCGTGAGGGACGGTTTACGCCCGGCGAGCGGCTGCCGTCGGAATTTGAGCTGGCCAAACAGCTCGGGGTAAGCCGCACCACGCTGCGGGAAGCGCTGCGCATTCTGGAGGACGAAAACATCGTGGTTCGCCGGCACGGTGTTGGCACCTTCGTTCATCCGCGTCCGTTGTTTTCGAGCGGCATCGAGGAGCTGTTCAGCGTCACGGACATGATTGCCGCCCACGGAAAACGGCCAGGAACCCATTATTTGTTTACCGGTCGGGTAAAAGCGCAGGCGGAGGATCGGGAAAAACTGAACATAACAGAAGAAGATGAGGTGTATGTGATTGAACGCCTCCGCACCGCAGACAACGAGCCGGTCGTGTACTGCATCGACAAGATTCCGGCGCGATTGCTTCCGGACCCGGTGCCGCTGCATTACACGTCCATTTTTCAGCTCCTGGAACGTGAGGCCGGCGTTACCATCAGTTATGCGGTAGCCGAGATCGAACCGGTGGGATACCACGAAAAGGTTTCGTCCCTCCTTTCCTGCGCGCCGGAGACGTCCCTTCTCCTGTTGAAGCAGGTGCACTACGACAGCCAGGAAAACCCAGTGCTCTACTGCTTCAACTATTTTCGCGCCGATCGGTTCTGCTTCCGGGTTGTGCGCCGGCGCCCGCTTGCGCGCTAGTGCGCGCGACCGATTTTGTAAGGGTTTTCAATCTCTGGTGTCCACCCTCCCTGAAGTCTGACCCGGTTCCCTTTGATTGGTAACCATCATACAGAAGGAGGTTGTCGGTTTTCCATGATCCGAGCAAAGAAATGGGTTACTGGAGCAACGGCGGCGGTGCTCGCGCTCGCCCTTGTGACGGCGGGATGTGGCACGGCGAAGAACGAGAACAACGCGCAAGGCGGGGATGGCGGCAAAACCTTCCGCGTGGCCATGGTCACCGATACCGGCGGGGTGAATGACAACTCATTCAACGAAAGCGCCTGGAACGGGTTGCAGAAGCTCCAAAAAGACAAGGGCGCCGAGGTCAAGTACGTGGAAAGCAAGAGCGATGCCGACTACGTGCCCAACCTGACCTCGTTCGTTAAAGACGGTTACGACCTGACGTGGGGCATTGGCTATCTGATGGGCGACGCGGTGAAGGAAGTGGCCAAGAAGAATCCGGACGCCAAGCTGGGCATCGTCGACTTCGACCTGACCAAAGAAGGACTGAAAAATGTGGTCAGCGTCACGTTCAAAGAGCACGAGGGTGCTTTCCTGGTGGGCGTCATCGCCGGGATGATGACGAAAACGAACAAGGTCGGGTTTGTCGGCGGCATGGAGTTTGACGTGATCAAGCGTTTTGAGAATGGGTTTAAAGCAGGGGTCAAGACGGTCAACCCCAAAGCCAACGTGGTCGTCGTGTACACGGGGGCCTTCAACAAGCCCGATCTTGGGAAGCAGACGGCAGCGTCGATGTACGACCAAGGGGTGGACATCATCTTCCACGCGTCGGGGCAGACGGGTGACGGCGTGTTCAACGAGGCCAAGGAGCGCCGCAAAGCGGGCAAAACCGTATGGGTGATCGGTGTTGACAAAGACCAATCCCTCACCTTCGGCACCGATGTGACGCTCACCTCGATGATCAAGCGCGTGGACAATGCCGTGTACACGGTTTCCGAGAAGCTGATGAACGGCGAGTTTCCCGGCGGGCAGGCGCTGCAGCTGGGGTTGAAAGAAGACGGCGTCGGCATCCCGGAAACTACCAAGCAGAACGTTCCGGCTGACGTGCTGGCCAAGGTGGAGGAATACAAGCAGAAGATCATCAATGGTGAGATCAAGGTGCCGGCCACGGACAAGGAATACCAGGCGCAGTTTCAATAATGGGCCACGCAAGCAGGCGACAGGGCTGGGTTCGACCGGCCTTGTCGCCTTGCTTACGGCTTGACGCGAAGGGAGGGTGTGCGGTGTCCGAGTATGTGGTGGAGATGCGGGGGATCACCAAGCGATTTCCCGGCATCGTGGCCAACGACGGCATCGATTTGCGGGTGCGCCGCGGCGAGATTCACGCGCTCTTGGGGGAAAACGGCGCCGGCAAGTCGACGTTGATGAACATCCTGTTCGGCTTGTACCAGCCGGATGAAGGGGAAATTTACATCAAAGGGAAAAAGGTGGCCATCACCGATCCCAATGTGGCCAATGAGCTGGGCATTGGCATGGTCCATCAGCACTTCATGCTCGTCGAGCCCTTCACGGTTACGGAAAACATCGTCCTGGGTGCCGAGCCGCGACGGGGCATGACTATCGACACCGCCGCCGCCGAGGCCAAGGTGCGCGAGCTGTCGGAACGGTACGGGCTCAAGGTGGACCCGCGGGCGAAAATCCGCGACATTTCCGTCGGCATGCAGCAGCGCGTGGAGATCCTCAAGACGCTGTACCGCGGTGCGGACATTCTCATTTTTGACGAGCCCACTGCCGTCCTCACGCCGCAGGAGACCCGCGAACTGATTGACATCATGAAGAACCTTGTGCGCGAAGGCAAGTCGATCATTCTCATCACCCACAAGTTGAAGGAGATCATGGCCGCCGCCGACACGGTAACCGTGATCCGGCGCGGGAAGGTGGTGGGGACCGTTCCGGTGCGCGAGACAAACCCGGACCAGCTGGCGGCGATGATGGTGGGCCGCGAGGTGGCGTTCCGGGTGGAAAAGGCGCCGGCCAAACCCGGGCCGGTGGTGCTCGAGGTGCGCAACGTGACGGCCCTCGACAACCGCGGCGTGCCGGCGCTCAACGGGATCAGCTTCGAGGTACGCGCTGGCGAAATCCTGGGCATCGCCGGCGTTGACGGGAATGGCCAGTCGGAACTAATCGAGGTGCTCACCGGGCTGCGCAAGGTGACGGGCGGCGAGATCCGCCTGAACGGCGAGCCGATCCATAACCGCTCGCCGCGCGCCATCGCCGAGCGCGGCGTGGCGCATATCCCGGAGGACCGCCACAAGCGCGGGCTGGTACTGGACTTTTCTATCGGCGAGAACATGGTCCTCGGCACGTACCACAAAGCGCCGTTCAGCCGCAGGGGGTTGCTCCGCCACGAGGCCATCACAGCGTATGCGCAGAAGCTGATTCAGGAATTTGACGTGCGCACGCCGAGCGTGGACACCCCGGCGCGGGCGCTGTCAGGCGGGAACCAGCAGAAGGCGATCATCGGGCGGGAAATCGACAAGGATCCGGTGCTCCTGATCGCCGCCCAGCCCACGCGGGGGCTGGACGTCGGGGCGATTGAATTCATTCACCGCCGGCTGGTGGCGGCGCGCGATGCGGGAAAGGCGGTCCTGCTCGTGTCCCTCGAGCTGGATGAGATCTTGAATGTGGCCGACCGCATTGCCGTGATTTACGAGGGACGCATTGTGGGCGTGGTGGACGCCAGCGCCACCAACGAGAACGAATTGGGCCTGCTGATGGTCGGCAGCAGGTCGCAGGGGAAGGAGAGGGGCCAATGAACGGAGCGGACAGCCGCAGCCTGCAAACGCGCCTCGGGCGCCTGTTCCTCAAGGACTCGGCGTTGGTGCCCGCGGTTTCCGTGGTGCTGGGCCTGGCCGCGGGGGCGCTGCTCATGCTGGCCGGGGGCTACGACCCGGTGGCGGCGTACAGCGCGCTGTACGAAGGGGTCTTCGGCAACCTGTACAACATGGGCGAGACCATCCGGCAAATCACGCCCCTCATTTTTACCGGGCTGTCGGTGGCGTTTGCCTTTCGTACGGGTCTCTTCAACATCGGGGCGGAAGGGCAATTCCTGGTTGGCTCGCTGGCCGCGGTGTGGGTTGGCGCGGCCATTGACGCGCCCGCGGGTGTGCACGTCCTGTTGGCCCTGCTCGCCGGGGGGCTGGCCGGTGCCCTGTGGGGGGCTGTGCCCGGGTACCTGAAGGCCAAGCGCGGTGTCCATGAAGTGATCACCACGATCATGATGAATTGGATCGCCCTGTACCTGACCAATTACCTGATTCGCGCGTATCTGAAGGCCGACGCCGAACGTTCCGTGGAGATCCGTCCAACGGCGAGCCTGCAGGCGGATTGGCTGAGTGCCTGGTTTGACGATGCGCGCATCCATCTGGGCATTGTGCTGGCGCTTCTTGCCCTCGCGGCCTATTACGTGGTGCTGTGGAAGACGCGGTGGGGATTTGAGCTGCGCGCCGTGGGGCTCAACCCCTATGCCGCCGAGTACGCCGGGATGGACGTTTCCCGCAGCATCGTGTCGGCGATGATGGCCAGCGGTTTGCTCGCCGGGCTGGGCGGCGCGGCGGAGGCGCTGGGCGTGTACGGGTACATGGCCATCAGCGCCATCTTCCCAGGCTACGGCTACGACGGCATTGCCGTCGCCCTTCTTGGCGGCAACACCCCGCTGGGCATCCTCCTGGGCGCGACGCTCTTTGGCGCGCTCAACTACGGGGCCAACACGATGCAACGGCTGGCGGACGTGCCCATCGAACTGATCCGTGTGGTCATCGCCCTTGTCATTTTCTTCGTCGCTGCCAGCGGCATTGTGCGCAGCTTGATCGGGCTGTTCCGCCGCACCAAGGGGAAAGGGGGCGCGACCGATGGCATGGCTTCTTAGCCTGGGAGACATCATCCACAACACGCTGGTCTTCTCCACGGCCCTCATCCTTGCCGCTGTGGGCGGGGTGTTCTCCGAGCGATCCGGGGTGGTCAACATTGCCCTGGAGGGATTGATGATCGTGGGGGCCTTTTCCGGTGCTGTGACCGCCATCTTCCTCGGGGAGGTGGCCGGTTGGGGTGACGGGGCGCCCTATGTGGCCCTCGCGGTGGCGGCCCTCGCCGGCATGCTGTTTGCCGTGCTGCACGCAGTGGCCACGGTGACGTTCCGCGCCGACCAGGTGGTCAGCGGCGTGGCCCTCAATTTCCTGGCGTTCGGGTTCACCATTTTCATGGTCAAGCTCTTCTTTGACGGGGCGGCGCAGACAACGACCATCCAGCACCCCCTGTCGGAATGGCGCATTCCCGTGTTGAGCGAGATCCCCGTCCTGGGTCGGGCGCTGTTTGTCGCCTATCCGACGACGTACCTGGCCTTTCTGGTGGTGGCCGTTGCCTACTACGTCCTGTGGAAAACGCCCTTTGGCCTTCGCCTGCGCGCCGTTGGTGAACACCCGCGCGCGGCCGACACGCTGGGCATTAATGTGCAACGCATTCGCTACCTCGCCGTGCTGATCAGCGGGGCACTGGCTGGCCTCGGCGGTGCCAGCGTGGCCCTGACGACGACGTCAAACTTCAGCCACAGCACCATCGCCGGGCAGGGATTTATTGCCCTGGCGGCCATGATCTTCGGCAAGTGGCACCCGGTGGGGGCGATGCTGGCCGCCCTGTTTTTCGGACTCACCCAGGCGGCCCGCACGATCATCCAGGTCTTCGGTCTGGCCAAGGTGGTGCCGGTCGATCTGATCAACCTGCTCCCGTATGTGGTGACGATCCTCGTCCTGGCCGGGGTGGTGGGGCGAGCCGAGGCCCCGGCTGCGCTGGGCAGGCCGTATGTGAAGGGCGAACGGTAATCGGCCGCTGGCGGTTGCAGACACGCCAACGAGGCTTCGCGCGTACGCCGCGCCAAGTGGGGCACGCTAAGGGTAGCCCGATGTCGATGGCAGCTGGCTTTGGAGGTGGGCTCTGTGTGGACGTGCCCGCATTGCGGCGGGACGCGCGGCTTTTTCTTTACCGACGAGAATCTGCAAGGCATGCTGTGCCTGGCATCCGATTGCGGGCGTTTCGATCCAACGGCTGTGTTCCCGGCCCACGAGGTGTCCGGGGATGAGCTCCCGCCCTTCTGATGACGGCGAGCGGAAATCCCGCTCGCCTTTTCGTTTCCTTGGTTGGTGTAAGGCTGGTCGTTCGGGTACAATACGGATAATGAGCACAACACGCGAAAAAGGAGCGATGGGCGTGAACGGTCCGGCTTTTGTGCAAGATGCCGAACAAGGCGTGCGCTATCACGTCCTGTCGACGGAAAAATTCAAGACCAACACCGTGGTGGTCAACGTGCAGCTGCCGCTGGCGGAGGAGACGGTTACCCCGGCCGCCCTCCTGCCCTTTGTCCTCAAGCGCGGCAGCCGGTCGTACCCCACGACGCAAGCGCTGCAGCGCCGCCTGGACGAGCTGTACGGCGCGTCGCTGGAGGTTGATGTGGCCAAACGCGGCGAGCGACAAATCCTGCAGTTCCGCCTGGAAGTGCCGAACGAAGCCTACCTGAACGCGGCCACCCCGCTCCTCACCGAGGCGTTGGCCGTGCTGGGCGAGGTGCTTACGCGCCCGGTGGTGGAAAACGGTGCCCTGGCCGCTTCGTTTGTGGCATCAGAAAAAGAAACCTTGCGCAAAAGACTGGAAAGCCTCCTCGACGACAAGATCCGCTACGCCAGCCAGCGCTGTACGGAGGAGATGTGCCGCGGTGAACCGTACCGCCTCTTTGTGTACGGCCGCAAGGAAGACCTCGCCGCCATTACACCGCAGACCCTCCACAGCCTGTACCAGGACCTGTTCGCCCACTATCCCATCGACGTGTTCCTCGTTGGCGACGTTGACCCCGACCGGGCACGGCAGGCGTTGGGGAAACTGTTTGACGGCCTGTCGCGCCAGCCGAAGGCCGCGCTGCCCCCGACGGTGGTCAAGACGGAGGTGGCTGAGCGGCGCACCGTTGTGGAACGGCTCGACGTGACGCAGGGGAAACTGAACATCGGCTGCCGCACGCCGGTGACGATCGCCGACGCCGACGCGTATCCGGCCCTGCTGGTCTACAACGGCGTGCTGGGCGGTTTTCCCCACTCCAAGTTGTTCGTCAACGTGCGGGAGAAGGCCAGTCTCGCGTATTATGCCGCCTCGCGCCTGGAGTCCCACAAGGGCATTCTGATGATCTTCTCCGGCATCGCCGTAGAGAACTTTGAAAAGGCCTTGGCCATCATCGAGGAACAGCTGGCCATGCTGCGGCGTGGGGAGATCACCGAAGACGAGCTCCAGCGGACGAAGGTTTCCCTGGCCAATCAGTACCGCGAGCTCCTGGATAATCCTCGCCAGCTCATCGATTTCGCCTACCACAGTGTGCTGGCCGAGCGGTCGATCACCGTGGACGGACTCATCGAGGGCATCATGGGCGTCACGCGGGACGACGTGGTGCGCATCGCCGAGGGCGTCGCCGTGGACACCGTATACTTCCTGCGCGACAGGGGGGACGAGCGTTGAAGACGATTGTGTACGACCGCCTGAAAGAGACCCTCCACCATGACCGGCTGCCAAACGGGCTCGACGTGTACGTGCTGCCCAAGCCGGGCTTCCACAAGACCTACGCCACCTTCGCCACGCGCTACGGTTCCGTTGACAACCACTTCGCCCCGCCGGGCAAGGAGCCGATCCAGGTGCCGGACGGCATCGCCCACTTCCTCGAACATAAAATGTTTGAAGAAGAAGACGGCGACATCTTCCTGCGTTTTTCGTCCCTTGGCGCCTCGGCCAACGCCTACACCACCTTCGAGCGCACCACCTACCTCTTTTCCTGCACCGGAAATGTTGAAGAGAATTTGACGACGCTCCTCGATTTCGTTCAGCGCCCCTACTTTACCGACCAGAACGTGGAGAAGGAGAAGGGGATTATCGCCCAGGAGATTCGCATGTATGACGACAACCCCGAGTGGCGGGCCTACTTCGGCCTGCTCCAGGGGCTCTACCACCGCCACCCCGTGCGGACGGAGATTGCCGGCACGGTGGAGTCGATCATGACGATCACCAAGGAGCTTCTCTACCTGTGTTACGAGACCTTCTACCATCCGTCCAACATGGCCCTGTTCGTCGTGGGCCCGGTTGACCCCGCGCGCATCCTGTCCCTTGTCGCCGAAAACCAGGCCGGGAAAACCTTTGCCCCGCCCGGCGCCATCCGCCGCTTCTATCCCGAGGAGCCGGCCAACGCGTGCCAAGCGCGCGTCGAAATCGCCTTGCCGGTGGGCGTGCCGAAGTGCTTGTTTGGCTTTAAGGACCCGGCCGGTGGTGTGTCGGGTGATGCGTTGCTGAAACGAGAGCTGGCTACGCAGCTCCTGTACGACATCGTCTTGGGGCCGGGGTCCGACCTGTACCAGAAGCTGTACGACGAGGGCCTGATCGACGACACCTTTGGGGTGGAGGTGTCGGTGGAGACGACGTACAGCTTCTCCTTGGCCGGCGGGGACACCCCCGATCCCGACCGGCTGCTCGACGAGGTGCGGAAGGGGCTGGAGGCGGTCGTGCGAAGCGGCATCTCCGTCACCGATTTCGAGCGGGCCCGGCGCAAGCGGCTGGGAGAGTTCCTGGCCCATCTCAACGCGCCCGAATTCATCGCCAACCAGTTCACCAAATACCGCTTCCAGGAAACCGATCTGTTCCGGACGGTGGCCCTCCTCGAGTCCCTGACCGCCGACGATGTCAACGCGCGCATGGCCGAGCATTGGGATTTTGCCCGCTTTTCCGCCTGCATCGTTCGCTCCCCGCAGGGGAAGGAGGCGACCGCGAAGGAGGGAGGGGCGTGACGGCAGACCGTCCCCTTTCCGGGCGGTGGGCCCTCGTGACCGGTGCGTCGGGCGGCATTGGCCAGGCCATCGTTCGCGCCCTCGTCGCCCAGGGAGCCAATGTGCACATCCATTACCACCGCCGCGAGCAGGAGGCGCTGGCCCTTGCGGAGTGGTGCCGCGCCCAGGGCGCGATGGCCTTTTGCCATCGCGCCGATTTGCGTGTGGGGGCGGAGCGCGAGGCCCTCTTCGACCGCGTGGCCGTGCTTGGCCGGCCGCTGATCCTGGTGAACAACGCCGGAACCTCCCATTACGGTCTTGCCGTGGACACGACAGAAGCGGTGTGGGATGCCCTCTGCGACCTGCACCTCAAGGCGGCCTTTTTCGCCTGCCAGCGGGTCATTCCGTGGATGGTGGCGGCGCGGTTCGGGCGCATCATCAACATCTCGTCGGTGTGGGGCCTGGCCGGAGCGGCGTGCGAAGTGGCCTATTCGGCGGTCAAAGGGGGGCTCAACGCCATGACGAAAGCCCTGGCCAAGGAGCTCGCCTCCAGCGGCATCACGGTGAACGCCGTGGCGCCAGGGGCCATCGATACGCCCCTCGACGCCTTCCTGTCCCCCGAAGACCGGCAGGCCCTCGCCGAGGACATCCCGGCCGGACGGCTGGGGCTGCCGGAGGATGTGGCGGCGTTGGTCGCTTTTTTGGCTACGCCGGCAGCCGGGTACATCACCGGCCAGGTGATCGCCGTCAGCGGCGGATGGGTTTGCTAGGCGGTGCATAATTTTGTCCCTCCGTGATCACCCTAAACGTGAACCCAAACCCACCGCGACCAGGAGGGACGCAACGATGTCGGTGCTCGACTCCTTCGAGCAGTGGAAACAATTCCTGGCCCAGCGCGTCGAACAGGCGCAGAAGATGGGCATGTCGTCGGATACCATTGCCAACGTGGCGTATTACATCGGGGATTACCTCGCCCAAGAAGTGGACCCCAAAAACCATGAGGAACGCCTCCTAAAGGAATTGTGGGAGGCGGGAACGGAAGAGGAACAGAAGACGCTGGCCAACCTGATGGTGAAGATGGTCAGCAAACAGTAAACCCATGGCAAAACCCTTCTTGCTCGTCAAGAAGGGTTTTCCTTATGTTCAAGAATTTGTTGTCCATGCAAATTCTTTTGCAGGTCGGTGGGGATCCGTGTAGAATGAGGAGGGGAGAGGCGAGAAGCGGAAGGGAGTGGCGCGATGAACGAGTGGTATTTGGAGTATGAGATCACGAAAAACCGCCCGGGATTGTTGGGCGACGTGGCGTCGCTTCTCGGGATGCTCGGGGTGAGCATCGTCACGATCAACGGGGTCGAAAACCGGCGGCGGGGCATGCTCCTCGTCACCGATGACAACCATAAAATTCAGGTCCTGGGTGGCCTTCTTCGCAACATCGAGAATATTCGCGTGACCCGCCTGCGCCCGCCGACGCTCCTGGATCGGTTGGCCGTGCGCCACGGGCGGTACATCGAGCGCGATTCCGACAACAAGAAGACCTTCCGCTTTGTGCGCGACGAGATTGGGCTGTTGGTCGATTTTCTGGCGGAGATATTTAAAAAGGAAGGCCACCAAATGATCGGCATTCGCGGCATGCCGCGTGTCGGCAAGACGGAGTCGCTGGTTGCGGCCAGCGTGTGCGCGAACAAGCGGTGGACCTTCATCTCGTCCACGTTGTTGCGGCAGACGGCCCGCACGCAGCTGGCCGATGATGAGATTTCCCCGGACCATGTTTACTTGATTGACGGCATTGTCTCCACATTGCGATCCAATGAGCGGCATCACATGCTGGTGCGCGACATCATCCGCCTGCCGGCCACCAAGTGTGTCGAACACCCCGACATCTTTGTGCGGGAGACCGAGTTCGAGTGGGACGACTTTGATTACATCATCGAACTGCGCAACCATCCCGACGAGGAGATTACGTACGAAGGCGTCGAAGGCGGGTTTTCCGCCTTTGATTTCTGACGGAGCGAGGTGATCGTATGTCGACCGAACTAGGGGACGTGTTGCGGCGCGCGCGGGAAGCGAAGGGACTCACCCTGGAGGATTTGCAGGAGCGGACGAAAATCCAGCGGCACTACCTCGAGGCGATTGAGCGCGGCGACTTGCACGTGTTGCCGGGCCATTTCTACACGCGCGCATTTGTTCGCCGGTACGCGGAGGTGGTCGGGCTGGATCCCGACGAGATCGTTCGGCAGTACGAGGCGATCTTGCCGAAAACGGAGGAATCCACTCAGATTCCCACAATTACCCAGACGCGTGCCAGCCGGCGCCGGGCGGTGTCGGCGGGCGGATGGACGGCGCGCGTCCTGCTGTATGTGTTTGTGGCCTTAATTGTTACGGTGCTGGTGTTTGCCTTGCGGGAAGGAACAAGCCCGGGGCCGGACGGGCAAGACCCCTTCCACGACGGCATGGTGCAGATTGAATCGCCTCCCGCCGCCGATACGGGAACGGTGAAAACCGTGCCCGAACCGCCCACAGCGCCGGGCACGCCGACGGATCAGGCCGGCGAACCCGCTCAGCCGAGCGAACCGGTCACCCAGCCCCAGCTGCAGCCGGTCAAGACCGACGGACCGACATGGGTATACGTCGTCAAGGGAGTGGACCGGCTCACGATCGCCGTCACGGCGTCCCGCGAGCGGTGCTGGCTGCAGGTGCGCAAGGCCGAGGAGGCGGGCGGGAAGTTTCGAAATGGCGCGGTGATTGAAGAGGTGTCGCTGGCGCGCGGGCAAAGCAAGACGTGGGAGGTGACCGATGCCGCTGCGGTCCGGTTGCGCCTCGGGAATGCCCCCGGCGTTGACGTGACGATCAACGGCGTGTCGCTCCCCACGGCGGACATGCCGCAACCCGTTTCCGTTTACGTCAAGCGCGAAGCGTCGCCGACTCCTTCCGGCACCTGATGTCTTGGCCTGCATCCCGATCGCCCGTGCGGGATGCAGGTTTTTGTTTTTGACACCGTTCATCCGGTTGCAGTATACTTGGGGGAGGAAACTGGAAACGCGTTGGAGGAACCATGCATGGCAGAAAAAGTGGCGATTGTGACCCTTGGCTGTGAAAAGAACCTCGTAGACTCCGACATCATGTCGCAACTGATTGAGGAAAAAGGCTACCAACGCGTCGCGTCGCCGGAAGAGGCGACGGTGTGCATCGTCAACACCTGTGGGTTCATCGACGCCGCGAAGGAAGAGTCGATCCAGGCCATTCTCGACATTGCCGACTACAAGGAAACCGGACAGCTCAAGGCGCTGATCGTCGCCGGCTGTTTGACCCAGCGATATAAGGAAATGCTGATACAGGAGATGCCGGAAATCGACGGCATCGTCGGAACGGGTGATTTTGATAAGATCGCGGACATCATCGAGCAGGCGCTGGCGGGGCACAAACCGGTGTCGGTCGGGAATCCCGTCTTTTCTTATGAACGCGTCTGGCGCCGCAAAGTGCCCGAAGGAACGGCCACGGCCTACCTGAAAATCGCCGAAGGGTGCGACAACCGCTGTACCTTCTGCGTCATTCCCCAGCTGCGCGGGAAGTTCCGCAGCCGATCCTTCGAGTCGATTGTGGAAGAGGCGCGCATGCTGGCCGAGCAGGGCGTCAAGGAGCTGTGTCTGATTGCCCAGGACCTGACCAACTACGGGGTGGACCTCTACGGGCGCCATGCGCTTCCGGAACTCTTAAACCGCATCGCCGAGGTGGACGGCATCGAGTGGATCCGCCTTCACTACATGTATCCGGGGGCGTTCACCGACGAGCTGCTCGAGGTAATCGCCACCAACCCGAAGGTGTGCAAGTACATCGACATGCCGTTGCAACACAGCGAGGACCGGATCCTGAAGCGAATGCTCCGTCCCGGACGGCAGCGCGACATCCGGGCGCTGATTGCCAAAATCCGCGACCGCATTCCCGACGTGGCCCTGCGCACCTCGATCATCGTCGGGTTTCCGGGCGAGACGGAGGAGGAATTTGAACGCCTGTGCGATTTCGTGCGGGAGATCCAGTTTGACCGCCTCGGCGTGTTCACCTACTCGCAGGAAGAGGGGACGCCTGCGGCACGCCTGCCGGACCAGATCGACGAGGAGACGAAGGAACGCCGCGCCAACACGCTCATGGAGATCCAGCGCGAGGTGGCGGCCCAGCGCTCCCAGCGTTTCATCGGGAAGGAGCTGCCCGTCCTCATCGAACGTTACGACGGCCAAAATGACGTCTTCATCGGCCGTACGCCCTACGATGCCCCGGAGATCGACGGCGAGGTGTTCGTCAGCGGATACCGTGGCAAACAAGGGCGGATCGTCAACGTCCGCATCACCCATGCTCATGACTACGACCTGACAGGAGTGGCGTGCGAGTGAACTTGCCGAACGCAATCACGCTGGCGCGCATCATTCTCGTGCCGGTCGTCATGCTGTTCATCCTCGTGCGCTTTGACTTCGGCTCGGTGACCATCGGCGGCATGAGCACGTCGGTCAGCGAGCTGATCGCGGCCGGCGTGTTCATCGTTGCCGCAATTACCGACGGGCTCGACGGGTACATTGCGCGGAAGCGGAAGTTGGTCACCAACCTGGGGAAGTTTCTCGACCCCTTGGCCGACAAGCTGCTCGTCTCCGCCGCGCTGATCTCCCTCGTCGAATTGCAGCGCCTTGACGCATGGGTGGCGGTGGTGATCATCAGCCGGGAGTTCGCCGTCACGGGGTTGCGCCTTGTGGCGGCGGCGGAAGGGCGTGTGATCGCCGCCAGTTCCCTCGGCAAGGCCAAGACGTGGACGCAGATTGTGGCCATCGTCGCTCTCATCATCAACAACTTCCCCTTCCGCTCCATCGGCTTTCCCTTTGACACGGTAGCCATCTGGGTTGCCATGGCGATGACCATCCTTTCGGGGGTCGACTATTTTGTGAAAAACAAACATGTCATCCAGTTGAGCCGGTAGCGGTAGGTTGCGCCTGCGCGGTGGGTGAAGGCGGCCTACGCTTTCATTTTTGGAGGCGAACGATGAACGCGGAGATTGTCGCTGTGGGTACCGAACTGCTGTTGGGGCAAATTTGCAACACGAATGCCCAGTTCCTGTCACGCAAGCTGGCCGAGTGGGGAGTTGACGTGTACGTTCACACGGCCGTCGGGGACAACGCTGCGCGACTGCGCGCCTGTCTGGAGATCGCCAGCCGCCGTGCCGACATCGTCATCCTCACCGGCGGGCTGGGCCCGACGCCGGATGACCTGACCAAGGAAACGGTGGCTGCATTCCTCGGGTTGCCCCTCGAGGTGCACGGGCCGTCGCTGGCGCGGATCGAGGCCTTTTTCCGGCAGCGGGGCCTATTGATGACGGAGAACAACCGCAAACAGGCGCTGGTGTTGAAGGGAGCCACCGTGCTGCCCAATGAGACCGGGCTGGCCCCGGGGATGGCGGTCCAAGCCGAGGGCAAGCTGTACGTCCTGCTGCCGGGACCTCCGCGCGAGCTGGTGCCGATGGTGGAACGCCACCTACGCCCGGTGCTGGAGGCGTTTGCCCCCATGGGCGCTGTTGTGCACTCGGAAGTGCTGCGCTTTTTCGGCATCGGCGAGGCGGCCCTGGCTGAGCAGATCGCCGACCTGCTGGACGCGCAGACGAATCCCACGGTGGCCCCCCTCGTGGAGGACGGCGAGGTGACGCTGCGGCTGACGGCAAAGGCGCCGTCTCGCGAGGAGGCCCGCGCCCTCATCGGCCCCGTGAAAGCGGCCATCCTCGCCCGCATTGGGCGTTACTACTACGGTTCGGACGACGATCGCCTGCCCGTCGTCGTTGTACGCCGGCTCGCCGATCGCGGCCTGCGCTTGGCCGTTGCCGAAAGCTGCACCGGGGGCCGGATTGCCGAGCTCATCACGGGCGTTCCGGGCGCTTCCCGGGTGTTTGCCGGCGGCATTGTGGCCTATACGCTAGAGGCCAAGCGGAACCTCGTGGGGGTGTCGGGCGAAACCCTTGCCGCATACGGGACGATCAGCCCTGCCTGCGCGCGGGAGATGGCCGCGGGCGTTCGTCGCGCCCTGCAGGCTGACGTGGGGCTGGCCGTGACCGGCGTGGCCGGTCCCGACCCGGCCGAAGGCAAGCCCGTAGGCGAGGTGCACCTGGGATTGGCCCTCCCGGACGGGACGGTGCAGACGGAGCGCCTCCAGCTGGCCGGCGATCGTGAGGCAATCCGCTTGCGGGCGGCGAAACATGCCCTGTTCTGGTTGTGGCGGGTGCTGGGCGATCTTTGTCCCCCTCACGCCAAGCAAGACTGCGAGTGAGACCTTGAGAGGTTATGATAACGAAAGGTGAGCGAGACGAATGGCTGACTTTGCGCAATTCGGCATTTCCAAAGCGATCCTCGACGCCCTTGCCGACATGGGCTTCGAAGAACCGTCGCCGATTCAGGCAGCATGCATTCCCCTGGTGCTGGACGGCCGCGACGTGATCGGCCAGGCCCAGACCGGAACAGGAAAAACGGCGGCGTTCGGCATTCCCATTGTCGAACGGGTTACCCCCGTGCCACGCGTTCAGGCCATTGTGCTGGCGCCGACGCGGGAACTGGCCATCCAGGTAGCCGAGGAGATCGGCAAGATTGCCAAATACAAGCGGGGCGTGCGTGCCCTGCCCATCTACGGCGGACAGTCGATTGAGCACCAGATCCGGGCGATGCGAAAAGGGGTGCAGATCGTCATCGGCACGCCGGGGCGCGTGCTCGACCATTTGCGCCGCAGGACACTGCGCCTGGATGACGTGCGCTTTTTCGTGCTCGATGAGGCCGACGAGATGCTCGACATGGGCTTCATCGACGACATCGAGGCTATTCTTCGCCTGGTGCCGAAGGACCGCCAGACGCTGCTCTTCTCGGCGACGATGCCGCCGGAGATCCGCCGTCTGGCCTTTCAGTACATGAACCGCCCGGAGGTGGTCGCCATCTCCCGCGGTTCGGTGGCGGCGCCGACGGTGACGCAGGTGTACTACCGCGCCCTGGAGAGCCAAAAGCTCGACGTGCTCTGCCGTATCCTAGACGCCGAGGATGTCGAGCGCGGCATCTTGTTCTGCCGCACGAAGAAGGGTGCCGCCGAGCTGGCCCAGGCCCTACAGGCGCGCGGCTACAGTGCCGACGCGTTGCACGGTGACCTGAACCAGTCGCAACGCAACAAGGTGATGGACGCGTTCCGCAGCGGGGAACTGGAGCTGTTGGTGGCCACCGACGTTGCCGCCCGTGGCATCGACGTGGAGAACGTCACCCATGTCATCAACTACGATATCCCGCAAGACCCGGAAAGCTACGTGCACCGCATCGGGCGCACCGGGCGGGCCGGCAAGACGGGGATGGCCATTACGCTGGTGACGCCCCGGGAGATGAAACAGCTGCAGCACATCGAGCGCACGGTGAAGGTGTCCATTGAGCCGCGCGACGTGCCGACGGTCAGCGAGCTGGGCGACCGACAAATCCAATACTGGACAGCACAATTGACGGCCCAGCTGGACAAGAAGGACCTGGATCTCTATCGCGCCTTCGTGCAGCAGTGGGCCGATGATGGCGGCGACGTGGTCGACCTGGCCGCCGCCGCGTTGAAGCTGGCCTTTGGGCCGGGCGACGCGGAGGGCGAGGAGTACAACTTCGGGGATACCGGCGCGCGCGACGGCATGGTGCGCTTCTTCCTCAACGTGGGCCGCAGCGCTGGGCTTGGCCCCCGTGAGGTTGCCGAGGTGATCGCCGAACAGGCCGGGATCCCGGCGCGGACCATTGGGCGGATCGACCTCTTTGACTCCTTCGCCTTTGTGGAAGTGCCCACCGAGGTGGCTCCCTTTGTGTACGAGGCGCTGCGCAACGCGCGCATCAACGGGCGGCGGGTGAACGTGGAGCCGGCTAAGCCGCGTGCCGCGCGCGAAAATGGAAACAAGGCGGCGAAGAAGGGGAAGCGCAACCAGACGCCGGTCAGCTAAGGCGAACATTTTTTCGCCTTTCCTCTTGGCAATCCGCCCACGAGCATGTATGATGGAAGAGAAATGACATGCAGCCCGACTTGGAAATTGGGGAAAAGGGGAGAGCGTTGTGTCCGATCGACGTGCGGCCCTTGAGATGGCCCTGCGCCAGATCGAAAAGCAGTTTGGGAAGGGGGCCATCATGCGCCTTGGAGAAGCGGCACAGGCGCAGGTCTCCACGGTTTCGAGCGGCATCCTCGGGTTGGACATCGCCTTGGGAGTCGGCGGCTATCCGCGCGGACGGATCATTGAGGTGTACGGCCATGAGTCGTCGGGGAAGACGACGGTGGCCCTGCATGCCATCGCCGAGGTGCAGAAAATCGGCGGCACGGCGGCGTTCATCGACGCCGAGCACGCCCTTGACCCGGTCTACGCACAGAAGGTTGGCGTCAACATCGACGAGCTGCTCTTGTCCCAGCCCGACACTGGCGAGCAGGCGCTGGAGATCGCCGAGGCGTTGGTGCGCAGCGGGGCCGTCGACATCATCGTCGTTGACTCGGTGGCCGCCCTCGTGCCGAAGGCGGAAATCGAGGGCGAAATGGGCGATGCCCACGTCGGCCTGCAGGCCCGGCTCATGTCTCAGGCCCTTCGCAAGCTGGCCGGGGCCATCTCCAAGTCGCGTTGCATCGCCATCTTCATCAACCAGATCCGCGAGAAGGTTGGCGTGATGTTCGGCAACCCCGAGACGACGCCGGGCGGCCGCGCCCTCAAGTTTTACAGCAGCATCCGCCTGGAAGTGCGGCGGGCCGAGGCGATCAAGAACGGCAACGAAGTGGTGGGCAACCGCACGCGCATCAAGGTGGTCAAGAACAAGGTGGCCCCGCCCTTCAAGCAGTGCGACGTCGACATCATGTACGGCGAAGGGGTCTCGCGAGAAGCGAGCATTCTCGATATGGCTACAGAGCTGGACATCATCCAAAAGAGTGGGGCGTGGTACGCGTACGGTGACCAGCGGCTCGGCCAAGGGCGCGAAAACGCCAAACAGTTCCTCAAGGAGCACCCGGAGGTGGCCGACGCTATCGAGCAGAAGATCCGGGAGTACTATAAGATCAACCCGGTCAAAGTGCCCAGCGCGACGGTCGATGAGGAACCGGTCGATGACCTGTTCCCGGTGGACGTGGAATAACCTCCGGAAAGCACCTGCAACGGGTGCTTTCTTCTTTTTCAAAAGGCGGTGAGCGAACACCATGGACGGGGTGATCACGGCCATTGAGCCCCAACCGGGGCGTTCCAAGCGGTACAACGTTTACGTGGACGGCAAGCTGGCCTTCTCGGTCCACGAAGATGTGGTGGTGCGCCTGCGCCTGGTGAAGGGCCGTCGCCTGGATCCCACTGCCTACCAGGCGGTGCTGGCGGAGGAGGAAGAGAACCGCATCCTGCAGCGCGCCTTGCGCTTCTTGGCCGCGCGGGCGCGCGCGGAGGCGGAGGTGCGCGCCTACCTCCTGCGCTGCGGTTACGCGGCCGAGCGGGTCGAGGCCGTGTTGGCGCGCCTGCGCGAAGCGGGATGGCTGGATGATGCGGCCTTCGCCCGCCAGTGGGTGGAGGCGCGCAAATCCGGACGTCCCCGGGGGCGGCGGCTGGTGCGGCTGGAACTGCTCCGGCGAGGTGTGGCGCCGGAGGTGGCGGATGCGGCCTTGGCCGCGTGGGCGGAGGAGGACGAGCGGCAGGCGGCTTACGCTCTGGCCTGCCGGCGCCTCCAGCGCTACCGCACGCCGAGGGGACTGGATGCGGCGAGGCTGTACCGGTTCCTCCTCGGCAAAGGGTTCGCCCCCGGAATCGCCGGCGACGTGGTGCGGCGCCTTGCGGAGGAGGGGGACGCGTGAAGCTGCTCTTCGTGACCGACACCCACATCCGCGGCACGACGCCGCGCAACCGGCGCGACAACTTTCCGGAGACGTTGAAGACCAAGCTGATCGAGGTGATGGAGATCGCCGCCGCCCACCGCGTTGACGCGATCATACACGGCGGCGATGTTTTCGACCGCCCCGACCTGGCCCCGGCGGTGGTGCGCAGCTTTGCCGCCGTGCTGCGCGACGCGCCGGCGCCCATCTACGCCGTGGCCGGCAACCACGACGTGTACGGGCACAACCCGGAGACGGTGGGCCGGACCATGCTCGGTCTCCTCGACGCCTTCGGCACGGTGCGCCTCCTGCACCCGGGTGAGCCGGTGCGCCTTGAAAAGGGCGGCGTCACCGTGCAGCTGAGCGGTCAGCCGTTTCACTACGACATCGACCGCCGGGACCCGTTGCTTGACTATCGTCCGGCGGACCGCGCACACGCGGACGTCACCGTGCATGTCGCCCATGGCATGGTGACGGATAAGCCGCTCCCCGGCGGCGTGCCCTACACCCTTCTCGACACCCTGTGGGGACCGGACGCACCGGATGTGCTCCTGACCGGCCACTACCACGCCGGCTTCGGTGCCCACAAGCGGGAGGGGAAGTGGATCGTCAACCCCGGGGCCTTGTCGCGGGTCAACAACCAGCTGGCCGAGGTGCAGCGCATGCCGCAGGTGGCTTTGCTCACCGTTGGCGCTGGGATCGACGTGGAACTCCTCCCGCTCTCCTGCGCGCGCCCGGGCGAGGAGGTCCTCGACCGCCACTACGTGGAACAGGCCGCCTACCGCGAAGAGAAGCTGACCCGCTTCGTGCAGCAGGTGCGCGCGGCCGAGGGCTTTCAGACGCTGGAACTGGCACAGATCCTCGACCGCCTTGCCGGGCTGACCCAGGTGCCCGACGCCGTGCGCGCGGAGGCGCTGCGCCGCCTCGCCGCGGCACAGGAGCGGCTGGCGAAAGGGGAGCGTTCGCCGTGAAGAAGGCCATTTGCCGCCTGGTGATCGAGAACTTTCAGTCCCATGAGCGCAGCGAGCTGGAGTTTTCGCCCGGCCTGAACGTCATCGTCGGACCGTCGGACAGCGGCAAGAGCGCGATCATCCGCGCCTTGCGCTGGGCCCTCTTCAATCAACCGCGGGGGAGCGACTTTGTGCGGGCGGGCGCCGATCGTTGCCGGGTGACGGTGTGCTTCGACGACGGCACCGCCATCGTACGCGAGCGCACGGCGACGCGCAACCGGTACCTCGTGCGTTTGCCGGACGGACGGGAACAGGTGTTCGAGGGGTTTGGCACCGGGGTGCCGGACGAGGTGCTCGAAGCCCACGGCATCCGTCCCCTCATGCTCGACGAGGACCTCGAGACCCTCGTCCACCTCGCCATGCAGCTCGACCCGCCCTTTTTGCTCAGCGAGCGGGCGGCGGTGCGGGCCAAGGTGCTCGGCCTCCTCAGCGGGGCGCACCTCATCGACGCGGCCATCCGCGACACGCAGCGCGACGTGCAGGCCCTCGGGCAGGCGATCCGCCACCATGAACAGGAGATCGAGCGGCTCCAGGCCGAGCTGAAGCCCTATGACGCCCTCCCGGCATACCGGGCCGCCCTCGAGCGGTCGGAAGCGGCGGGAGCGCGGGCGGAAGCGGAGTTCGCGCGTCTCACCCGGTTGCAAGCGGTGTATGAGGCGTGGCGAACGGTGGAGGCGGAACGGGCGCGGTGGAAGGCCGTCCAGGCCCGCCTTTCCGCCCTTCCCGCAGCGGAACGCGTCGTGGCGCAACTGGAGGCTTTGGTGCTCCGCCTGCGCGAGTGGCGGCGGTGGGCCCAGCAGCTGGCCGAAGGGGAGCGGGCCCTTGCCGCTTGCCGGACGGTGCTGAAGCAGACGGCGCACATCGCGCTGGCAGAAGAGACCTTGGCGGCACTAGCCCTGCGGGTGGAGCAGCAGAAGCGGTTGCGCACCCTGCGCGAGCGCTGGACGGATCTGGCACGGCAAGAACGCCACGCCGTACGCGTGCGCGATGCAATGCGGGCCGTGGAGGCCGTTGCCGCGCAGGCCGAGGCAGTGGGACAACTGGTGGAGCGATATCGGCGCCTCGTCGACGTCCGCGCACGCTTGCGCGAGGTGGGGGAGCGGCTGGCGCAGGGCGAAGCCTTCCTTCGCGAACAGGACGCGACGCTGCGCCGGCTGATGGGCCGCCTGCGCGCCGTGTTGGCGGCGATGAAAACGTGCCCGCTGTGTGGCAGTCCCGTCGACGAAGACCGCATTGCGCACATCCTGGACGAGTGGGGAGGAGATGCCGGTGAACCAGGCGGGGAAAGACAACGGCAGCCACTATGAGGCGGAGCTCAAGACGATCAAGGAGGCCATCGAGAAGGCGAAAAACCTTCGCTACCGTGCCGAGGCGCGCCTCGAGCAGCTCGAGGCCCAGCGCGACGAGATCCTACGCGAGCTAGACGAACTGGGGGTCGCGCCCGAGCGCCTCGATGAGGAGATTGCGCGGCTGGAACGGGAGATCGAGCGCCTTCTTGCCGAGGCGTGGCAGCACATTCCGAAGGAGCTCGTGGAAAAATGAGCGCAGACCTTCGCGCCGAGCTGGAGCGGCTGCGTGCGGCGCAGCGCCGGGCTCGGGAGCACCTGGCCCGCCTGGAGGGCAAGCAGGAAGCCCTCCTGCGCGACCTCCGCGCGCGGCAAGTGGCTGTGGAAGAGGCCCGTTCCCGCCGCGAGCTGTATGAGCAGACGCGCATCCTGCTGCAGGAGACGGGCGCCTACGCGCGGGAACAGGCGCGCCAGCAGCTGGCCATGCTCGTCACCAACGCCCTGCAATATGTGTTCGGGCCGGGCATGCGTTTCGAAGTGGAGGTGGGCGAGCATGGCGGCAAGCCCGTCGCCGAATTCTACGTGGTGTCCGACGCAGACGGTATGCCGGTCGTCACCCGACCGCAGGACGCCCGAGGCGGCGGCGTGGTGGACGTGGTCTCCCTCGCATTGCGCGTCGCCCTGCTGCAGGCCTTGAACCCCCCGCTTCCCGGGCCGCTCATCCTCGACGAGCCAGCCAAACACGTCAGCGAGGATTACATCGTCTCCGTTGTCCAGTTTTTGCAATCGGTCAGCGACGTCTTCTCGCGGCAAATCATCATGGTCACCCACAACACGCATCTGACGGAGTCGGCCGATACCGGGTACACCGTGCGTCTTGTGGGCGGGCGTTCCCATGTGGTGCCCCTCCGCCAAACTTGACAACCTTTTTTTTATCCGCTTAAAATCAGGTGTATGTGAAGGTTTTTCCTTCACGTTTCCTCCAAGGTTTGCACGCCTGCGGGCGGATCAATCGAGGTACCCGTGGGGCGGTCGCAAGGACGCGATCGTGGCAGATTTGCGCGGTGAAGGAGGTGACGATGTTGGACGGTGTCGTTTTCGTACCCGTCCTCCTCGCCTCCACCGCCGTCGGTGTCGGAGTTGGCTACCTCATCCGCAAGCAAATTGCGGAAAAGAAGATCGGCTCGGCAGAAGAGGCGGCTCGGCAGATCGTTGAAAGTGCGAAAAAAGAAGCGGAAGCTGTAAAAAAGGAAAAAATTCTCGAAGCGCGTGATGAAATTCACCGCTTGCGCAGCGACGCGGAGCGGGAAATCCGCGAGCGTCGTGGCGAGTTGCAACGCTTGGAACAGCGCCTCTTGCAAAAGGAGGAATCCCTCGATCGCAAGCGTGAAACCCTCGAGAAAAAAGAAGAAGCGCTTGCAGCCAAGGAACGGGAGATTGCGGCAAGAGCGCAAGAGATTGACGAATTGCATCGCAGACAGGTGGCCGAACTGGAACGCATCTCCGGTCTGACGACGGAGGAGGCCCGGGAAACGATCCTGAAAACCGTGGAAAACGAGGTGCGGCACGAGGCGGCCCAGCGGATCAAGGAGATCGAGCAGCAGGCCAAGGAGGAGGCCGACCGCCGCGCCCGGCAGATCATTTCCCTTGCCATCCAGCGTTGCGCGGCGGACCATGTGGCGGAGACGACGGTGTCGGTCGTCACCCTGCCGAACGACGAGATGAAGGGCCGCATCATCGGGCGCGAGGGCCGGAACATCCGTACCCTAGAAACGCTCACCGGGATCGACCTGATTATCGACGACACACCGGAAGCGGTCATCCTGTCGGGGTTTGACCCCATTCGGCGGGAAATCGCCAAAACGGCCCTCGAAAAACTGGTTGCCGATGGCCGCATCCACCCCGCCCGCATCGAGGAAATGGTGGAGAAAGCGCGGCGCGAGGTGGACGAGCGCATCCGCGAATACGGTGAACAGGCGACGTTCGAAACCGGTGTGCACGGGCTTCATCCCGATTTGATCAAGATCCTCGGGCGCCTGCATTTCCGCACCAGTTACGGCCAGAACGTCCTCAAGCACTCCATTGAGGTGGCCCACCTGGCCGGACTGATGGCTGCGGAGCTGGGCGAGGACGTGCAGCTGGCCAAGCGGGCCGGCCTCTTGCACGACATCGGGAAGGCCCTCGACCATGAAGTCGAAGGATCGCACGTGGAGATCGGCATCGAGCTGGCCAAGAAATACGGCGAGCACCCGGCGGTGATCAACGGCATTGCCGCGCACCATGGCGACGTGGAGCCGACGTCGGTGATTGCCACCCTGGTCTGCGCGGCCGACGCCCTGTCGGCAGCCCGCCCCGGTGCGCGCCGTGAAACGTTGGAGGCGTACATCAAGCGCCTGGAGAAGCTCGAGGAGATCGCTGATTCCTTCGACGGAGTCGAAAAGTCGTACGCCATCCAGGCGGGACGCGAGGTGCGCATCATTGTCAAGCCGGACCAGGTGGACGACCTGGCAGCCTTCCGCCTGGCCCGCGAGATTTCCAAACGCATCGAAAACGAGCTGGATTACCCCGGTCACATCAAGGTGACGGTTATTCGTGAAACCCGAGCCGTCGAATATGCCAAATGAAGTGGCACATCGGCCACTTCTTTTTTTCGTGGTACAATAAACCTGAATGTGGGATTCGGGAGGGATTCGGTGAAGCTGCTGTTTATCGGTGACGTGGTCGGCGCGCCCGGACGCGCCATGCTGCAGGAATACCTTCCGCTCCTCAAAAGCCGCTTCCAACCCGACATTGTGGTGGTCAACGGGGAGAATGCCGCCGGCGGGCGGGGCATCACGGCGGAGATTGCCCGGCAGTTTTTTGAGTGGGGCGTGCACTGTATCACGATGGGCAACCACACGTGGGACAACAAGGCCATTTTTGACTTCATCGACGATGAACCGCGCCTTGTTCGCCCGGCCAACTATCCGCCGGGTACTCCGGGGCGTGGATACACCGTCGTGGCCGCCGGCGGCCGCGAGCTGGCGGTGGTGAACCTCATGGGACGCACGTTTCTGCCGCCCCTCGACTGCCCCTTCCGCACGGCACAGGCGCTTGTGGACGAGCTTCGCCTGCGCACCCCGCTGATTCTCGTTGACATGCACGCCGAAGCGACGTCGGAGAAGCAGGCCATGGCCTGGTTCCTTGACGGGAAGGTGTCGGCCGTCGTCGGTACGCACACCCACGTGCAGACGGCGGATGAACGCATCCTGCCCGGGGGAACGGCGTACATTTCCGATGTGGGTATGACCGGCCCCTATGATGCCATCCTGGGCATGGAGCGCGAGGTGGTGATCAAAAAGTTCCTCACCGGCCTGCCCGTGCGCTTCGCCGTCGACGAGAGCGGGCGCAAGCAGCTGAACGCCGTGTTCCTGGAACTGGACGATCAAACGGGCAAAGCGCGTTCCATCCGGCGGATCCGCATCGACGACGACCACCTGTGGAGCGGTTAGAATTTTGTGAATCGTCTCCTTGGCGAGAAGGAATTTTCTTGCGCATCGCGAATAGAATACAGTAGATCCCCCTTCACCACCCTTTCGCCAAGGAGGTAGCAGTCCATGGAAGTATTAAAAGTTTCAGCAAAGTCAAACCCGAACGCTGTTGCTGGTGCGCTGGCCGGTGTCCTGCGCGAACGGGGTGCGGCCGAAATCCAGGCCATCGGGGCCGGCGCGCTTAACCAGGCGGTCAAAGCAGTCGCGATCGCACGAGGATTTGTAGCGCCGAGTGGTGTCGACCTCATCTGCATTCCCGCCTTCACCGACATCATCATCGATGGCGAAGAGCGCACGGCAATCAAGCTGATTGTCGAGCCGCGGTGATCACCCCATCATCTGCACAGTGGACCTGTTTGTCTCCGGGGGAGGCAAACAGGTTTTTTGCATGCCGAAGCGTGGAGGTCGAACGATGTTTGTGGTTGACGGCCATTGCGACGTGTTGTGGCGGCTCTGGGAGAACCCGGGCCGCTCCGTTTCCGATAGTGCGCTGCAGGCCGGGGTAGGGCGCCTCGCCGCCGGCAACGTGCGCGCACAAGTGTTTGCCCTTTTCGTTCCCCCGCACGTTCCGCGCGGCCAGCGCCTCCAGGCGGCGCTCGCGATGGTGGATCGCTGGCACGAAGATGTACTGGGCAAGGCCGGCTTTCGGCCTCTCCTGTGGCGAGAGGACGTCTCTGCGGTGAGACGTGGTGACGCGCGCTGGGCTCTTTTGGCCTTGGAGGGGGTCGAGGCGCTGGAAGGGAACCTGGTTCACCTGCGCGTCCTTTATCGCCTGGGCCTGCGCATGGTAGGGCTCACCTGGAACGAGGCCAATGAGGCGGCAGACGGTTGTGGGGAGCCGCGCGGGGGCGGGCTGACGCGCTTTGGGCATGCTCTCGTCGAGGAAGCCAACCGCTTGTCCCTGCTTCTCGACGTGGCTCACCTGTCCGAGCGCGGGTTTTGGGACGTAGCCGCAGCAAGCAACAGGCCCCTTGTCGCCAGCCACGCCAACTGCCGCGCCGTGCACGATCACCCGCGCAACCTGACCGACGACCAGTTGCGGGCCATCGCGCAGTCGGGCGGCGTGGTCGGCCTCACCTTCGTCCCGGACTTTCTCACGGATGGAGAGGCGACGCGTGACGATGTGCGCCGCCACCTTGAGCACGCCGTGTCGGTGGCCGGCGAGGACCACGTGGCCTTCGGCTCCGATTTCGACGGCATCGTGCGCGTGGTGACGGGCCTGGAACATGCGGGTACCTATGCCGAGTGGGCCGACTATCTCCTGCGCTACTATCCGGCATCGAGCGTGGAGAAGTGGCTGGCGGGAAACTGGTTGCGCGTGCTGGCGGCCGGGCTGCCGGCGCGTCCATGACAAACTTGTGACAAAAAGGGCTAGTGACAGATTGCAAAACGTGCTACACTTAGGAATGTAACAAACGAATTATTGGGAGTGTAAGGGGTGGAGTTCGATGCTGAGCCAGCTATCCTGGAAAGTTGGGGGCCAACAGGGGGAGGGTATCGAATCGGCCGGCGAAATATTTGCGACCGTTTTGAATCGGTTGGGGTATTATCTCTATGGCTACCGGCATTTTTCGTCCCGTATCAAAGGGGGGCACACGAACAACAAGATCCGCGTCAGTACAAAACCGGTGTATGCCATTTCAGACGATTTGGATATCTTGGTTGCTTTTGACCAGGAAACCATAGATCTGAATAGTCACGAGCTGAAGGAAGGCGGCGTGGTCATTGCGGACGCGAAGTTTAATCCCAAGCTTCCTGAGGGGATCCACGCACGCCTCTTTTCTGTGCCTTTTACTGAAATTGCCCAGGAGTGCGGCACCGTCCTCATGAAAAACATGGTTGCCGTGGGGGCGTCCGCCGGCGTGCTGGGGCTGCCCATTGAGGCGTTCCGCAGCGTAATCGAGGAGACCTTCAAGCGTAAGGGGCAGAAAGTGGTCGACATGAACATGGAGGCCCTGCGGCGGGGGGCGCAGTTCGTCCTCGACCAGGTGGGCGGGGCGATGCCAGAGTTTAAACTGGCGCCCGCCGACGGCAAGAAGCGCCTGTTCATGATCGGCAACGACGCCATTGCCCTTGGGGCCATCGCCGCCGGATGCCGCCTGATGTTCGCCTATCCGATCACGCCGGCGTCGGAGATCATGGAATACCTGATCAAGAAATTGCCCAAGTTCGGCGGAACGGTAGTGCAGACGGAAGATGAGATTGCGGCCATCACCATGGCCATCGGCGCCAACTATGCTGGCGTGCGGGCAATGACGGCGTCGGCGGGTCCGGGGATCTCCCTCAAGACGGAAGCGATCGGCCTGGCCGGCATGACGGAAACACCCCTTGTCATTGTCGATACGCAGCGTGGGGGACCGTCGACCGGTCTGCCCACCAAGCAGGAGCAGAGCGACATCAACGCCGTGCTGTACAACAACCACGGCGAGATTCCGAAAATCGTCATCGCCCCGAGCACGGCGGAGGAGGCCTTCTATGATACGGTGGAGGCCTTCAACCTGGCGGAAGAGTATCAGTGCCCGGTGATCATCCTTTCCGACCTGCAGCTGTCCCTCGGCAAGCAAACCGTCGAGCCGCTGGACTACAGCAGGGTAGAAATTCGCCGCGGCAAGCTGCTCAAGGATGAGGAGATCACCCCGCCGGAAGGGGAAATGTTCAAACGTTACGCCTTCACCGAGGATGGCATCTCGCCGCGCGTCATTCCGGGGCAGAAGTACGGCATCCACCACGTCACCGGGGTGGAACACGGTGAGACGGGGCGGCCGTCGGAAGACCCGGTCAACCGCAAGAAGATGATGGAAAAACGCCTGCGCAAGCTGCAAAACCTCCGCTTCCAGACGCCGCTGTATGTGGATGCGCCCCACGACGAGCCCGACCTGCTCGTCATCGGCATCGGTTCCACGCGGGGAGCCATCACCGAGGCGAAGGAGCGACTCGAAGCGGAGGGCATCCGCGTCAACCATGTGCACGTGCGCCTCTTGGCGCCGTTCCCGACGGACGCGCTCAAGCCCTACATGGAAAAAGCCAAGCGGGTGGCTGTGGTGGAGCACAACGCCACGGGGCAGCTGGCCAATCAGATCAAGCTGCATGTGGGCATGCCCGAAAAGATTCGCAACGTACTGAAGTACGACGGCAATCCGTTCCTGCCTTCTGAAATCACCAACGCTTGCAAGGAGCTGGTCCAAGATGGCCACCTTCAAAGACTTTCGTAACAGCGTCAAACCCAACTGGTGCCCGGGATGCGGCGACTTTTCGGTCCAGACGGCCATCCAGCGCGCCTGCGCCAACGTGGGCCTGGAGCCGGAAGAAGTGGTGATTGTATCCGGCATCGGCTGTTCGGGCCGCATTTCCGGTTACATCAACGCCTACGGGTTCCATGGCATCCACGGTCGGGCCTTGCCCATCGCCCAGGGCATCAAGCTGGCCAACCGGAACCTCACCGTCATCGCCGCCGGGGGTGACGGGGACGGCTTTGCTATCGGCATGAGCCACACCCTTCACGCCATCCGGCGCAATCTGGACATCACTTACATCGTGATGGACAACCAGATCTATGGTCTCACCAAGGGGCAGACGTCGCCGACCAGCGCCTTCGGCTTCGAAACGAAGAGCACCCCGTACGGCTCGATCGAAGCGCCCGTCAGGCCGCTGGAACTGGTCCTGGCCGCCGGGGCCACCTTCGTCGCCCAAGGGTTCTCCAGCGACCTCAAGGGGCTGACGCACATTATTGAGGAAGGCATCAAGCACAAGGGCTTCGCCTTCATCAACGTGTTCAGCCCGTGTGTCACCTTCAACAAAGTGAACACCTACGACTGGTTCAAGGAGAACCTGGTCAGCCTCGACACGATCGAGGGCTACGATCCGACGGACCGCATCCAGGCCATGAAGACGGTTATGGAGCACAAGGCCCTCGTGACGGGGATCATCTACCAGCGTAAGGACATCCCCAGCTACGAAGAGCGCATCCCCGGTTTTAAGGATGTGCCGCTGGCCCATCAGGACCTGCGCTTGGACGAAGGGGCCTTCGAAGAACTCGTGAAGGAGTTCATGTGATCGGTTCGCATCCCGCCGTCCGCTGTTGGGCGGCGGGTTTTTGCCATTGGAAGAGGAAATTCCCTGTGGAAAGGACGTTCTCCATGAAGTGGATCGTGCTCGGCTGGCAATCGCCACACCCCGGGCCCCACGGGGCCACTCCGGGCTACCTCGTGCAGACGGCCGGAGGAAACCTGCTCATCGACTGCGGCAGCGGGGTGGTGAGCCGGCTCCTGGCCCGCCTGTCCCTGGCCGAATTGACGGCCGTCATCCTCACCCATTACCATGCCGACCATGTGAGCGACCTCGGCGTGCTGCAGTACGCCGTGATGACGGCCGTGCAGCGCGGCGAGCGTGCGACCCCGCTCACGGTGTACGCCCCGCGCCAGCCGGAGGACGATTTCGCCCGCGCCGCATACAAAACCTATGTTCAGGCCGTGCCGATTGACGAGGATGCGTCCCTTGACCTGGCCGGCGTCACGGTTCGCTTCCGCCGCACGGCGCATCCCGTCCCGTGCTATGCCGTGCGTCTTGACGGCGAGGGGCGCGCCATCGCCTATACGGCGGATACCGGTCCCGACACCGCGTGGGGCGCGTTCCTGCGTGACGTGGACCTCCTGGTGGCCGAGGCGACATTCCGGACGGCTGACGTGCCGCCGGGGGCGCGGGGACACCTGACGGCGGCGGAGGCGGGTGCGCTGGCCGGACGGCATGGCGCGCGCCGGCTGCTTTTGACCCACCTGTATCCAGGGTATGACCCGGTGCACCTGGTGGAGGAAGCCCGGACCACCTATTCGGGCCCGATTGTTGTGGCCCGTGACGGCTTTGAGGTGTCTCTGTAGAGTGGACATTTTCTTTACCGCGCGCACGACGTATACTATAATGTTCTTGGTTATCTCGGCATGATTGCGCTTTCAATACAGAAAGGAGCTGTACACCATGGGTGGAACCATGCGCGCGGTGGTCAAGACGCAGGCTGCGCCGGGAGCGGAGCTGCGGGAGGTGCCCATTCCGCAGCCGGGGCCCGGAGAAGCGCTGGTGCAGGTCAAGGCGACCACCATTTGCGGCACCGACGTGCACATCTACGTGTGGGACGAGTGGGCCCAAAGCCGCATCCGCGTGCCACAGATTATCGGGCACGAGTTCTCCGGCGTGGTGGTGGACGTCGGGCCCGGCGTGACCCACGTGAAAGCGGGGGACCACGTGTCGGCCGAGACCCACTTCGTGTGCGGCCACTGCCCCCAGTGCCTGACGGGCCAGGCCCACATCTGCAAAGACACGCGCATCCTGGGCGTGGACCGCGACGGCTGCTTTGCTGAATACGTGGTCGTCCCGGCGCAAAACCTGTGGAAGAACGATCCTTCGCTGCCCTTTGAGGTGGCGTCGCTGCAGGAGCCCATGGGCAACGCCGTTCACACCGTGCTGTCCGGCCCGGTGGCCGGCAAAACGGTGGCCGTGGTGGGGTGCGGGCCCATCGGCATCATGGCCGTGGCCGTGGCGCGAGCGGCTGGCGCGGCGAAGGTGCTCGCCGTTGATGTCAATCCGTACCGCCTCGAGTTGGCCAAGGCGATGGGAGCCCACGTGCTGATTCACGCCGGCGAGGAGGACCCCGTGGCCCGCGCCCTTGAGGTGACCGGCGGCAACGGCGTCGAGGTCGTCTGCGAGATGTCGGGTCATCCGGCTGCTATCCGCCAGGGGCTTAAGATGCTGGCCAACGGCGGCCGCATCGCTATGCTCGGCCTGCCGACGCAGGACGTGCCCCTCGACATCACGAACGACATCGTCTTTAAAGGGGTCACCGTTCAGGGGATCACCGGGCGGCGAATGTACGAGACATGGCAGCAGACATCCGGCCTGCTTGCTTCAGGCCAGGTGAACCTGGAGCCGCTCATTACCCACCGCTTTCCGCTCGAACGGTTTGCCGAGGCCTTTGAATTGATGAAGAGCGGGCGGTGCGGCAAGATCGTGCTCATCCCGTAAATGCGCGCCGGAGCACCGGCCGCGGGTGTCGCGGATGCCGCGGCAGGGTGTTCAGGCGCTGGCCTGATTACGCGCAAAGGGGGAATTGGATGAAGGGCTTGGCCCATCTCCGTGAGGAACTGGAACAGCTCAAAGCCCAGGGGATCTTTCGTCCGCTGACGGAAATCGCGTCGGCCCAGGGCGCGCGGGTGGTCATCCGTGGGAAAGAGGTGATCCAGCTCGCCTCCAACAACTACCTGGGGCTGACCACCCATCCCAAGCTGAAGGAAGCAGCCCTTAAAGCCGTCGAGCGTTTCGGGGCGGGGACCGGCTCGGTGCGCACCATCGCCGGGACGTTCACGATGCACGAGGAACTGGAGAAGAAGCTGGCCGAATTCAAGCACACCGAGGCGGCCCTGGTATTCCAATCGGGCTTCACGGCCAATGTTGGCGTCCTCTCGTCCATCCTCGACGAGCGCGACGTTGTCATTTCCGACGCCCTTAACCACGCCTCGATCATCGACGGCATCCGCCTGACCAAGGCGGCGCGGCGCATCTACCGCCATAACGACCTGGACGACCTGGAGGCGGCGCTGAAGGAGACGCAGCAGTACCGCACGCGCCTCATCGTCACCGACGGCGTGTTCAGCATGGACGGTGACATCGCTCCGCTGCCGCAGATCGTGGAGCTGGCGGAACGCTACGATGCCCTCGTCATGGTCGACGATGCCCATGCCAGCGGGGTGCTCGGGAAAAACGGCCGCGGTACGGTAGACCACTTCGGCCTGCACGGCCGCGTGCACATCCAGGTGGGCACGCTGTCGAAGGCCATCGGTGTTCTCGGCGGCTACGTCGCCGGCTCCGAGGTGCTGCGCGACTGCCTGATCCACCGTGCGCGTCCGTTCCTGTTCAGCACATCCCATCCGCCGGCGGTCACGGCGGCCTGCCTCGCTGCCATCGAGGTGCTTCTCACCGAACCGGAGCGCATCGAGCGGCTGTGGGAGAACACGCGTTTCTTCAAGGACGGTCTGAAGAAGCTCGGTTTCGATACGGGCAACAGCGAAACGCCGATCACGCCGGTTATCGTCGGCGACGGGGCGCTTGCAATGAAGCTGTCCGACAAGCTTTTCGAATACGGCGTTTATGCCCAGGGCATCGTCTACCCCACGGTACCGAAGGACAAGGCGCGCGTGCGCACCATTGTCACCGCCGTGCACACGAAGGAGGACCTCGAAGCCGCCCTCCACGCCTTCGAGAAGGCGGGGAAAGAGCTGGGGATCATCTAAGCGGAATAACGGAACAACGAGCGGGCAGCCGAAGCGGCTGCCCGTATGTTTTTCTTTGCGTTGCGTTTGTCCGCGAACCAGTGGAGCGAGGGGGAGGCCTTTCCGTTCAATTTCGCGATCCCAATGGCATCTTTCTCGAATTGTTTACCGGAACGTTGGCGGAACGGATGAAGGTTTGGGTATGAGCGGAACTGTGGAAGAAGGGCGAGAGGCAGATGAAGCCTCTCGTTTTTATGTGCGGGGGAGAGGTGTCCGCATCAAGGAGACACGTTTTCTTTTTCCTCATAGTTGCGCATTTCCATCCTTGACGGTACAACCAAAAGGAAAGGGTCGCCCCGAGGACCTCACCGGCGAGCGACACGAAAAACCCGTTTACCGATCCAAACACGACGGCATTGGCGCCCGAAAGGAAAACGGACGGCATGTACCCGGGGGAGGTACGCATTGTCAAAAACATCGTTGACAAAGGCTCATGTTCGTGGTATGGTGGACAGGGTAATACCCTAAGGGGGTATTAACGGATGAACCAGGCAAGTGACAAAGCAGCCTTGTTGCGTCGCCTGCGGCGTATTGAAGGACAGATCCGTGGCGTGCAGAAAATGATCGAGGAAGATCGGTACTGTGTTGACATCCTCACGCAGCTGGCGGCCATTCGCGCAGCGACCAACGCGGTCGGCCTGGCCATCTTGGAGCGGCACATCCGGGGGTGCGTGCAGAACGCGATCCGGCAGGAGCAAGGCGATGAGATGATCGACGAACTGCTGGATGTGATCCAATCGTTCATTAAATCCTCGTGAACCCGACGCGCGACCGTAAAAAACAGCATCGCGCCAGCCGATACATAACAAATGGGAGGAACGAGCAGGGGGTAGGGGGCGAAGGAGGAAGAGAACCGGAATGGATCCGTGGTTGTGGTTCAAAAAGCGGAAGTCGGTGAAAAGGCGCCGGTGGACAACGATTTTATTTTTTTGGGTGTGGGTTGTATGGACGGGGACCCTGGTACTGCCTGGGTGGGCATCCCTGGCCGCCGCGTCATCGACGAGTGAGGGCGGCCAGGTGGATCATCCGCCACCGCCGACGATCACGGCGCAGGCGGCGGTGCTCATCGAGGCGGTATCAGGGCGCGTCCTCTTTGCAAAGAACAAGGATCAGCCCATGTATCCGGCCAGCATTACCAAAATTATGACAGGGATCGTCGCGCTGGAAGTAGGGCGGCCCGACGAAATGGTCACGGTGTCCAAACATGCGCGGGCAGCAGACGGAACGCGGGTGTACCTGGCCGAGGGGGAGCAAAAGCCGCTCCTCGACCTTGTGTACGCCGCGTTGGTCAACTCCGGTAACGACGCGGCCATCGCCATCGCCGAACACATCGCGGGGAGTGAGGAGGCGTTCGCCGCGATGATGAACGAAAAGGCGCACGCCATCGGTGCGCAGCATACCCATTTTGTGAACGCGAGCGGCCTGCACGACCCGCAGCATGTGACAACCGCATATGATATGGCCCTGATTGCACAGTACGCCATGCGGAATCCGACGTTCCGCGCGATCGTTCAGACGAAACGCAAACCGTGGCACGGGCAGGAGTGGCAGTCGGAGCTCGTCAACCACAACCGTCTGTTGTGGGAGTATCCCGGAGCCACCGGGGTCAAAAACGGCTTTACATCGAAAGCCCGCTTTACGTTGGTCGCGTCGGCAGAGCGCAACGGCGTGTCGCTCATCTCGGTCGTGATGGGGGCAAATTCGGCGTCCACGTTGTACCGGGAGACGAAGGTGCTCTTGGATTACGGCTTTGCCGTCGCCCCCAACCTTCCACCTGCCCCCTGGGTGCTTGTCGAGAACAGTATGGTGACCAAACAGAAAGCGAAATCCGTCGTTCGCGCTTCCTCGGCCGGAGCGGATGAGGCGGAAAACGATGGCTGGAAGCAGTGGGTTTCCGCTGTAAAGGAACGGATCGGGAAATGGCTTGTGGGGATGGTGCTGCTGACGCTGTGCGGGGTCGGGATCGGGTTGTTGGTGCGGGCGAGCCTGGGGCGTCTTCTCGTAAGGCGTCGCCGCCGGCGGATGTGGGTTTCCCGCTGGGGACCGGATTCCCGACATTTTCCCCCTCGTCACCATCTGTAGTGTCAGTCCGCATCGGAAGCGTTTTTGAGTATAAAACGACTGCGGGGTGCACAGGTCACCCCGCTTCTGTTTTTCCTCTCTAGTTTACATAATGTATATTATAGGACGTAAAAAAGGTGCGAGAAAAAACCTCGGTGTTTGTCTCAAACAAAGAGTTCACTCTATATTTTGAGACGAAAAAGGAAAGCGCGAAATGAGCGGTATCGATTTCATTTCGTACACGTTTCGTCTGGGTCTGCGCGTTTACGGTTCCGAGGATTCGGGATTGTGGGTTTCGCGATACTCCTGATACCGCCGGTGGACCGTCGCCTTGGAGACGTCATACCCTAGGCCGCGCAACGTGGCGGCAATTTCGGCGAACGTCAGTCCGTGTTGTTCCCGCAGGCGCACCACTTCCTCCACCGGCACGTCGAGCCGCGTGCGTCCGGCGTGTGCGCCGCGGTTCTTCAGGTTGTCCTCCGGCCGGTAGCCGGCGGCCATGGCCCGGCGGATGCCGCGGGAAATTTTGCGGTTCATCAGGCGCCGCTGGTATTCCTCAACCTCGGCCAAGATCTTGATGACGAGCCCGTCCATCTCCGACAGGACAATTTCTCCCTGGTGTTCCAGGGTGTACACTTTTGCGCCCATGCGGAAAAGCTGGTGGAGCACCGCGATTTTGGTGTGACCGCGCCCGATGCGCGTCTCATCCTGGATCACGACGCCGTCGGCCTGCCCGTCTCGCACCAGGGACAGGAGCCGAAACAGCCCGTCTCGCTCCACGTCGTACCCGCTGGCCTGCTCGGCGATGCGCTCGACGATGGTCCAACCCTGTTCTCGGGCAAACTGCTCCAACTCCGCGATCTGGCGGGCCAAGCTGGTCGCCTGTTCCGCTTTTTCCGTGCTGACGCGCGCATACAGCACCACGCGCATGCTCCTCTCCCCTCCCCTTTCGCGCCATCACGGCATGCTCTTCCTTCTTATTGTAGCGGGAACGGACTTATTGTAGCGGGAACGGATCGCCTGTGTGGACGCGATGGCGGGATGTGGCAGGCGGTTGATCCGGAGCTTGCTGTCACTCCGGCGGAAATCGGTTTCCGGCGTCATCAAAGGGCACGTGGGCGAGCAGGTGCGGATCTTCCATCAGGCCCGCATCGCGGTCGGCCAAGAAGGTGCGGTCGACAGGTAACTCCTCGCCGGTCCTCGGCTGCTGGGTGCTTAAGGGAGCGCCTTTTTGGGGTGCGCGCGCGGCGGGCAGTTCGCTGTCATCTTTGTGGTGCCAGGAAATGTCCCGAACGTCCATTTCGATCGCTCCTTTGCTGTGGATTTGGCGCAGGGAAATGTGCGCGTGCTTATGGACGAGTATGCCCGATTGCGCGCGCCATTATGCCGAACGTGCGTTTGTGGGGATGCGCGCCATATGGTATAATGAAACCAAATTGTGGGCAGCACGAGGAGGATATCGTGTATGGAAAAGCTATCAAGTCGGCAACGGGCCATTTTGGAATTTATTAAAGAGGAAGTCCGGAAGAAAGGCTACCCCCCGTCGGTGCGCGAGATTGGGCAAGCCGTTGGCCTGGCGTCGAGCTCGACGGTGCATGGCCACTTGGCGCGGCTGGAGAAAAAGGGGTATATCCGGCGCGACCCCACCAAGCCGCGGGCCATTGAGATTCTCGACGTCGATCCGCCGGCCACGGAGGTAGAAACGACGCTGGTGCCGGTGCTGGGGAAGGTAACGGCCGGCCAGCCCATCGAAGCGATCGAAGCCGTGGAGGAAACCTTCCCCCTCCCGAAGGATTGGGTGAACAACGACACCGTCTTCATGCTCCGCGTCGAGGGCAACAGCATGATCAACGCCGGAATTTTCGACGGGGACCTCGTGATTGTTCGCCAGCAGCCGGTGGCCAACAACGGCGACATCGTCGTCGCCCTCACTCCCGACGGCGAAGCCACGGTGAAGCGCTTCTTCAAGGAGAAGAACCGCGTTCGCCTGCAGCCGGAAAATGACGAGATGGCCCCTATTCTGCTTCCCGAGGTGAAAATCGTCGGCAAGGTGATCGGCGTGCTGCGCCGGTTTCAGTAACCGAATCGAGTAGGAGGGGGCGGCTAACCCCCGTCCTCTCACACCACCGTACGTACCGTTCGGTATACGGCGGTTCACAAGGATTGACGAAGCTGAGCGTACAAGTCGGCTAAACTGAAGAGGCCCCGTTCTCGCCAGTACGCGAGGCCGGTGGCCTTATTCATTTGTGGAGAAAGAGCCCGGCGCCAGTATCCCTTTCGGGAACCGCTCAGCATTTTCGCCCATTCAGGCGGCAACCCAAGGGCGATCAGGTTTCGGCGGATCGTCTTCGGTCTTTTCCATTGCTTTAGGAGGCACATCCGCAACCGCCTTTGGATCCATTCATCCAGGGATTGGAGCGGGCTTGGGGTGTCAATCAGGCGGAAGTAGCCGATCCACCCCCCGCAGGTAGGCGTTCAGCCTCTCGATTCGCTCCTCCATGCTGACGCTGTGGCTCCGACGGGTCAGATTCCGGATGCGATCCTTAAACCGTTTAACGGTTTCCGACGCCAGGCGGATGCGCGGCGTTTTCTCGCTGGTAAACGAGAAGCCCAGGAATTTGCGTTTCCACGGGCGGTCTACCGCGCTTTTCTCCAGGTTGATCTTCAGTTTCAGCCGTCCCTCGACGAACTTTCGAATGCTGGCCATGACGCGTTCGCCTGCCCGACGGCTCTTCACGTAGATGTTGCAGTCATCGGCATAGCGAACGAACTTGTGGCCGCGTTTCTCCAACTCTTTGTCCAGGTCATCCAGAAGGATGTTGGCCAGGAGAGGGCTCAGCGGACTGCCTTGCGGCGTTCCTTCCTCGCTCCGCACACATACCCCACCCGCCATGACGCCAGCCTGGAGGTAAGCCCGAATCAGCTTCAGGACACGCTTGTCCTTCACCTTGCGGGCTACCCGAGCCATCAGGATGTCGTGGCCCGCCCGGTCGAAGAACTTTTCCAGGTCCATGTCCACCACATAGCGATAGCCGGCCTCCACGTACGCTCGCGCCCGGCGCACCGCCTGGTGCGCGCTGCGTCCTGGCCGGAAACCAAAGCTGGCCTCCGAAAACCCTGGATCAAAGATGGGCGTGAGGACTTGCAAGAGGGCCTGCTGGATCAGGCGGTCCAGCACCGTGGGGATACCCAGCAGCCGCACACCGCCACCGGGTTTCGGGATTTCGACTCGGCGGACCGGAGACGGCCGATAGGTTCCCGCGAGCAACTCTTCGCGGATGCGTGTCCAGTGGTTGACGAGATAGACGCGGAGATCTTTCACCTCCATCCCGTCAATCCCTGGTGCACCCTTGTTCTGCTCAACACGGCGCAAGGCGCGGAGCATGTTCTGTCGCTCCACCACCTGCTCCATCAGGTTGTCGCCTGCTTCGCGGGGCAAAGTGGCGAGGGGTGCCGGAGAAGGACTCGGCGCTCCTGCGGTCCCCCGCGGGTTCACCGCTTCCTCCCGCAGGCAGCTCCCTTTTGGGATTTTCGGCTGTCGTCGCCCTTCTCGCGAACCCATGTCGCACCCACCCCTTTCCTTGTGTTCGGCCCTTCCGTCTCCCGGACGTCACGGGGGACGTACGATGACCTCTGCTGACTCCTGCCAGTTCAGCCGCGCCTTTCGACGCGCACTTACCCGGTAACCGGGCGTACCCGGCAGGCCTCCCCGGGTAAGAGCGCTGTCTTTCCCTCCATCTACCCGCCCCATTTACTGCCTGTACCCTTCGGCGGCAAGGACTTCGTCTTGTTGTGCAGACTCGTCCAAGCACAGACAGCCTCGTATGGGGTTCCTGTTCGTCGGGCCGCAAGGTTCCGCCGGCTTCCTTCAGACTCCGCCTCGCGGCGGACGCCCTTGCCTTAAGCGAACGGGCGACTGCCATCTTCGCCGCTCGGGACTTTCACCCTATAGACAGCGCCCATGCCGGGCGCACAAACTGTCAATCCCCCACCACAAGGTGGGGGCAAACGCTTTCTGAGCCGTTTGGGACAATGTCGAAAAAGTTGTATGACCATACTTATCCCACGAAGAAGGGGCCAAAAGGTTGACCATGAAAAAAGCATGTTGCTCCTCCACAGGAATTCTCCTAGATTGTAAACCATCCGATCAAAATACTTTTACAAATTCATTGTTGTCTTGCTTTGGTCAATGCGGAAATGAGGTTCACACAAATCACGCAGATCAAACCAACCAGAATCGCTACACCGAACAAAATGCTGTAAACAAACACACTTGCAGGCTTGAATCCACCGAAATAAAGGTAGATGACCACTAGATACCCTAGCATTCCGATAATCAAAAAAGGTAAAGCCCCCACAATGCTTATTCTAAAGATTTCTTTTTTAGTATAATAAGGAAGCTTTATCACAAACTGCCTCCAGAAAATAGCGAACGTGAGCGCAATAACAAGCAGCTCAATAAAGGGAAAGCGAGGACCAGGGAAAAGGAAGATCATAATAAAAAAGAAAGAGATACAAAGCAGAAAAACGATTACGTTTAGAACCGCCAAACGTAAACCATACTTCGTTGTCGAGTCGAGCTTTATAAAAGAAAGAAAGCGAAGGAGCAAATTTAACCCCTCCTCAATAAATGATCTAACCTTATACGGATTCTGATTTAAACGTGTTTGCTAAACAGTTGTTGAATATAGTGGCTCTTTTAATGGCAGTGATGCCATTGGCTATGGCCAATATTTGGAGAACAATTACGCGTTCCGTTGCACCACTTATTCGTTTCTGTATCCATAATTGCTTCTTGCCAACACCACGGTTGCGCAAAAGTAACTAGCGCGTAATAACAATCACTCAACAAAAAACCTTTACAGTCATCTCCTCCATTATCATCAAGGCATGGTATATAGGCGGTTGTGTTGACTTCGGAGTCAGTATTCCTGTGATTTGTGGAATGAGACATTTTCTTAGCAATCTGGCTCACGTCTTTCTCGATGGTCAACAATATATGATGACCATCCTCTTTAAAATTCCATTTTCTTCTAATCATTTCAATGTTATTGAAATAAAGTACTACATCAACTTCATTTTCATAAATATTTTTAATGTGGAAATGACCGTTTTTATCAATTAGAACTTTCATATCACCAACGCCAACCTCCCAATTAGGAGGGTTCAAAACGATCTTACCATTACCGTCAGAGAGTTCAATAAACCTTCCATAATTTTGATCATTCAACTTCATCTTATTATCATGTGATAAATTTTCCATCTCCTCTTTGGGTATATTCAAAACAATTTCAACCTTTCCGGTTAATTCATGTCCGATTGTTGATTTAGCAAATACAACTTCATTTGTATAGTACCCTACAACTAAGACAGCAATCAAAACAACAAGAACAACAGGAAATAAATATTTATTGATTTTCATCAACAAGATCACTCCTTCCTAAATTTACTATGCAAACATTGGGATTAGCATTACCCATGCAAACAATTGATTACACACCCAACATAAGCAGATATTTCGTGCTTAAAGTATGGATCCCTCCGTTTTTTTTACTGCAGCAGCAATAGCATCGATACTGAAGTATTACCTGAAGTATTATTATTGGATTTGTTTTTTAACTTTTTCACTCGTATTAACCCTGCAATGAGTTCACTAATCCCCCCTATCAGAATAATGATGTTAAGAATGAAAGTATGAATACTGTATGGTTGTTTATAATAGGAATATACATTATAAGCACCACCAAAGATCATTATAATGGAAATGAGGAACTGACGTAAAAGGCCCCCATCATTCAAAAATAACACCTCCAAACCATATTTGTGGAGAAGTGAGAACGTAACTTTCTGAAAAGATTGTACAACACATAATTCCATCCGTCAAGTTCTGTAAGTTCTAGAGCTTTTTTCGCTGTGCCTGTATCTAGGTCTGATCTGCATCAGGCCATCTTCAGTTTTGGGGGATTCCCCGATTCTTTTTTAAACAAGATTGGTTTTCATGCATATATTACCCAGGTTTCTAAAAAAAAGACAATACTCACCTCTCTTTTTCCAATCCACGGAAAAAGGATAAACAAAACCATCCTGCTCTTCCTCAACTACGCAACCTGTACAAAACTCCTCAGATTCCCTGACAATCCCTCGCGCAGGCGTCCAAGCGCCATTCCCAGCATGACCACCAGCGCAAGCCCCACACGCACGCGCATCTTCTTCAGCCCTCGGATCGTGTGCGTCTCAAAGCCGTACATCGTATCCAGACGGGAAAACACGCGCTCCACCGCCGTGCGCTTTCGGTACTCTCGCGCCCATCTCGCGCTCCCGCGCGCGATCGGCGTAAACAAACGCCGATTCACGTCCATTCGAATGCGCAATCCCCTCGCTGCGGGGCACTGGGCCTCTCCGGCACAGGGCAAGCCGTACGCCTTTGCCGGACACCGCTTTTTCAGCGTTCCGCGCTCTGCTTCAAAGCCTCCTTCGGCCATTGTCCGCATTGTCCCCGTTTCTGGACACACGCAGAACACGCGTCCTTTGTTGTCATACACCACGTTTGTTTGCCCCTCAAGGATTCGCGTCGCCTCACCGTCCCGCCAGCTTGCCCGGATGTCGATCACCGGCCGGATGCGGTGTTCGTCCCACAGCCGCACGATGAGTTTCGTGTCGTCGTAGCCTTTGTCCGCCGCAAGCACTTCGGCACGCGCCAGCACTTCTGGACGTTTCGCTTGCAGCTTTTCCAAAAGAGCATGGGCTGTGGCGACATCGGCTTTTGAGGCGGGTGTCACCGTGTAGGCCACCGGCAGTTCATGGGTGCTGTCGACGATGAGATGCAGCTTGTATCCAAACCACCGGAGCTTTGTCGCGTTCCCCTCGCGGTCGCGCACCGTCTTAAACCCATAATCCGCATCCCCGTCCCGCCGTCCGTCGGGCGCGGTGTTTTTCGGCCGGTGACGCGCGTACGACCGAATGGCTTTGCTGTCCAGGGCCAGGCGCTTGCCGTAGTCGGGAAGGTATGTGGCCACAGCCTGCTGGAGCGCGACAAAGAGGGACTCCAGCTCGGCCTCATGGGCTTCAACCCGTTTCCAGAAGCGACTGAAGGCCGCGGCACTTGGCACGCGGTCGCCAAAGCCCAAAAGCCAGCGCAACTGCCCGTTTCGGCTCAGTTCGCGTCGCAGGGATCCGACGCGGGTGCTGGAACACGACGAGGGCGATATACGCATTCCACATGGCCCGCACGGGATAATCGTCCCGGCCCTTGCCGCGCGCTTTCTCCAGTTTTTGCATGAGGGCTTCGTCCGGGAGATGTTCAAGGACAAGCTTGAGGCGTTCGAGATCACCGAGTCCGGCAATTTCGTTCCACGAAAACAGGGAGCCTTGTGGTAGAATGGCCATACAGATCTTCTCCTTTGAGGCAGGTTCTTCTCCTTTTGAGTTTACCAAAAGGAGGGACAACCTGCTTTTTTCATGGTCAACCTTTTGGCTCCTTCTTCGTGGGGTAAGTATTGTCAGACAACTTTTTCGACATGGCCCCAAACGGCTCAGAATCGAGTAGGAGGGGGTGGCTAACCCCGTCCTCTCACACCACCGTACGTACCGTTCGGTATACGGCGGTTCACCAGGATTGACGAAGCTGGGCGTACAAGTCGGCTAAACTGAAGAGGCCCCGTTCTCGCCAGTACGCGAGGCCGGTGGCCTTATTCATTTGTGGAGAAAGCGCCCGGCGCCAGTATCCCTTTCGGGAACCGCTCAGCATTTTCGCCCATTCATGCGGCAGCCCAAGGGCGATTAAGTTCCGGCGGATCGTCTTCGGTCTTTTCCATTGCTTCAGAAGACACATCCGCAACCGCCTTCGGATCCATTCGTCCAGGGATTGGAGCGGGCTTGGGGTGTCGATCAAGCGGAAGTAACCGATCCATCCCCGCAAGTAGGCGTTCAGCCTCTCGATTCGCTCCTCCATACTGACGCTGTGGCTCCGACGGGTCAGATTCTGGATGCGATCCTTAAACCGTTTGACGGTTTCCGCCGCCAGGCGGATGCGCGGTATTTTCTCGCTGGTAAACGAGAAGCCCAGGAATTTGCGTTTCCACGGGCGGTCTACCGCGCTTTTCTCCAGGTTGATCTTCAGTTTCAGCCGTCCCTCGACAAACCTCCGAATGCTGGCCATGACGCGTTCGCCTGCCCGACGGCTCTTCACGTAGATGTTGCAGTCATCGGCATAGCGAACGAACTTGTGGCCGCGCTTCTCCAGTTCTTTGTCCAGGTCATCCAGAAGGATGTTGGCCAGGAGAGGGCTCAGCGGACCGCCTTGCGGCGTTCCTTCCTCGCTTCGCACACATACCCCACCCGCCATGACGCCAGCCTGGAGGTAAGCCCGAATCAGCTTCAGGACACGCTTGTCCTTCACCTTGCGGGCTACCCGAGCCATCAGGATGTCGTGGTTAACCCGGTCAAAGAACTTCTCCAGGTCCATATCCACCACATAGCGATAGCCAGCCTCCACGTACGCTCGCGCCCGGCGCACCGCCTGGTGCGCGCTGCGTCCTGGCCGGAAACCAAAGCTGGCCTCCGAAAACCCTGGATCAAAGATGGGCGTGAGGACTTGCAAGAGGGCCTGCTGGATCAGGCGGTCCAGCACCGTGGGGATACCCAGCAGCCGCACACCGCCACCGGGTTTCGGGATTTCGACTCGGCGGACCGGAGACGGCCGATAGGTTCCCGCGAGCAACTCTTCGCGGATGCGTGTCCAGTGGTTGACGAGATAGACGCGGAGATCTTTCACCTCCATCCCGTCAATCCCTGGTGCACCCTTGTTCTGCTCAACACGGCGCAAGGCGCGGAGCATGTTCTGTCGCTCCACCACCTGCTCCATCAGGTTGTCGCCTGCTTCGCGGGGCAAAGTGGCGAGGGGTGCCGGAGAAGGACTCGGCGCTCCTGCGGTCCCCCGCGGGTTCACCGCTTCCTCCCGCAGGCAGCTCCCTTTTGGGATTTTCGGCTGTCGTCGCCCTTCTCGCGAACCCATGTCGCACCCACCCCTTTCCTTGTGTTCGGCCCTTCCGTCTCCCGGACGTCACGGGGGACGTACGATGACCTCTGCTGACTCCTGCCAGTTCAGCCGCGCCTTTCGACGCGCACTTACCCGGTAACCGGGCATACCCGGCAGGCCTCCCCGAGTAAGAGCGCTGTCTTTCCCTCCATCTACCCGCCCCATTTACTGACTGTGCCCTTCGGCGGCAAGGACTTTGTCTTGTTGTGCAGACTGGTCCAAGCACAGGCAGCCTCGTATGGGGTTCCTGTTCGTCGGGCCGGAGGTTTGCCGCCGGCTTCCTTCAGACTCCGCCTCGCGGCGGACGCCCTTGCCTTAAGCTAACGGCTACTGCCGCCTTCACCGTTCGGGACTTTCACCCTATAGACAGCGCCCATGCCGGGCGCACCCAAAACAAGGCGGGTACCGGCCGGTACCCGCCTTTTTTTTTTTCACCACAGGACATCGATCCAGAACCAGGCGATGATCACCAGTTTGAGGATGGCCTTTGCCACCGCCCCGCCCAGGAAGCCGAGAAGCGTCGCCAAGCCCACGGTGAGCGCTTCTCGCAGGTTCCGCCCGCGCACCAGCTCGGCGGCGAGGGCGAGCAGGAACGGGCCGACGAGCAGACCGAGCGGGCCGAGCAGCAGTGGGCCGACGAGGGTACCGGCGATAGCCGCCCACACTGCGGCCTTGGATCCACCAAACCGGCGCACGAAGAGGGAGTTGGCGGCAAAGTCGGCGGCGAAAATGGCGACGGTTACGAAGGCGGCAGCGATCCAGAAGGATGTCGACAAGGCGGTGGAGTTGATGCCGTAGTGATAAAGCAAGAACGCCACCCACAAGAGGGGGATGCCGGGCAAGATGGGCACGATTGTGGCCAGGAAACCGAGGGTCATGCAGGCCAAGACGGCTACCCACAAGAGGCTGGTCATCATTGCGGTTCCTCCATTCTGGGGAAAGGAGTATGGATATCCGACACCGATTTGCCGTTCACTGAACAAAAGGGGCTGGCCAGCGGCCAACCCCTTTTACTTTCGCTGTCCCTACTCCCTCTCCCTGCTTGTTGCGCGTTACCGCCTTCCGCCTTTAGTAGTGCTCGAGGTACTGTTCCCGCTCCCACGGGTGTACCTGTACGCAGAAGAGGTTCCACTCGATTTCCTTCGCCTCAATGAAGTGTGTGAGGGCATGCTCGCCAAGAGCGTCGCAGATGACGGGATCCTGCTTGAGGCACTCGAGGGCCTCCTTGAGCGTTCCCGGCAGGCTTTCGATGCCCAGATCGCGACGTTCCTCTTCGGTCATGATGTAGATGTTGCGGTCGACGGCCGGCGGAAGGGTGAGCTTGTTTTTGATGCCGTCAAGGCCCGCCTTCAGCATGACCGCCAGGGCCAGGTACGGGTTGCACGACGGGTCGGGACTGCGCACCTCGATGCGTGTGGATTGGCCACGCGACGCAGGGATGCGCACCAGTGGGCTGCGGTTTTGCACCGACCAGGCTACGTACACCGGCGCTTCATACCCCGGCACGAGGCGCTTGTAGGAGTTGACCGTTGGGTTGGTGATGGCCGTGAAACCGCGGGCATGCTCGAGAATGCCGGCCAGGAAGTGGCGGGCCACCTGGCTGAGGCCCAGCTCGTCGGTCTCATCGTAGAAGACGTTCTTCTCGCCGACAAACAGGGACAGGTGCGTGTGCATGCCCGAACCGTTGACACCGTAGATCGGCTTGGGCATGAAGGTGGCGTGCAGTCCGTGCTGACGGGCGATGTTCTTGACCACCAGCTTAAACGTGATGATGTTGTCGGCGGCCGTGACGGCGTCGGCATACTTGAAGTCGATTTCGTGTTGCCCGGGAGCCACTTCGTGGTGCGATGCTTCCACCTCAAAACCCATCTTGTCGAGGGTGAGCACGATGTCGCGGCGGCAGTTTTCGCCCAGATCGACCGGTGCCAGGTCAAAGTACCCGCCTTTGTCGTTGAGCTCCATGGTTGGCTGGCCGTTTTCGTCAAGCTTAAAGAGGAAGAATTCCGGCTCCGGCCCTACGCTCATCGTCGTGAAGCCGAGTTCTTGCGCCTCCTTCAGCACGCGCTTCAAGATGCCCCGCGGATCGCCGGGGAACGGTGTGCCGTCCGGCAGGTAGACGTCGCAGATCAGACGCGCCACACGCCCCTCTTCCGCACTCCACGGGAACACGACCCACGTGTCCGGGTCGGGATACAGGTACATGTCAGACTCCTCGATCCGCACGAAACCCTCGATGGTGGAACCGTCAAACATGATCTTGTTGTCGAGGGCCTTCGGCAGCTGGCTGACGGGAATCTCCACGTTCTTAAGGGTTCCGAACAGGTCGGTGAACTGCAGACGAATGAAGCGAACGTTCTGTTCCTTTGCCAGTTTGAGGATGTCGTCCCGGGTGTACTTGCCCATCCTTCCGCCTCCCAATCCATGTGCCTGTCACCCAGTGGTCGGGAACCAGCTGTGTGGGTGATGCGTTTACCTCCATTGTATGGGGAAATGGCAAACTCGTCAACAGTTTTCTAACCTTGTGTGTAAGAAAATCTAACATGAAGGCAAAAACGAAACGCGCAACCTTCCGGACTCCCGGAGGTGCGGAAGGTTGCGCGTCAGGCCGATTTGTTCGCTTTGGCGCGAGATTAGTGGAAAAACCGAGAAAGTTCGCCCTGGATGAGCGTGGCCTCCTGGCCGGGACGGTGCATCAGTACCTGCTGCTTCAACAGCTCGTGCAGCTCCTTTTCGGTCAGCTGTTTCCGCTTCGACTTGCCCTTGGATTCGATGACGTTTTCCGGCCGAGGCGTTTCAGCGTCTTTCATGGCCAGCATCTTTTTGATCCCGGCGATGTTGACGCCCTGTTCGATGAGCGACTTGATCTCCAGCAAGCGGTCGATGTCATTCAGGGAAAACAGCCGTTGATTCCCCTTCGTTCGCGCCGGCTTGACCAGTTCGTGCTGCTCGTAGTAGCGGATTTGTCGGGCGGACAGGCCCGTCAACTTCATGACGATGCCGATGGGAAACAATGCCATGTTGCGGCGGATGTCGTCAGCCATGCTCGCCCCTCCTCCGCCACACCGAAATCGCTTTCATGGGGGTCTTTGAATTTATTGTATGCTCCCCTTCTGCAACCTGTCAAGGGATGTTACATTCTTTCCTGTGTTCCGGGAAGCGACTCCTCGGCGGGGGGCGTGACGAAACCATCGGCCAGCATCTTGTCGACGGCGGTGAGGACGCCGACTTTTACGTGGGCATAGGTGAGCCCGCCCTGCAGGTAGCCGACATACGGCGGGCGAACCGGGCCGTCAAAGGTGAGTTCGATGCTGGCGCCCTGGATAAACGTGCCGGCAGCCATGATGACCGGGTCGGCGTACCCGGGCATGGGGCTTGGCTGGGGCACCACATGGGCATCAACCGGCGAGGCCTGTTGGATACCCTGGGCAAAGGCGATTAGCGGCTCCGGCGAACCGAAAACGATGCGCTGGATGAGGTCGGTGCGCGGTTCGTCCCACCGCGGGCGTGTGCGAAACCCGAGCTGTTCGAGCAGCGCGGCGGCAAACACCGCCCCCTTGAGCGCCTCGCCCACGACATGCGGTGCCAGGAACAGGCCGAGGTAAAAGTCAAAGGTGGCGCCGAGGGTGGCGCCCACTTCGCGGGCAATCCCGGGGGCCGTCAGGCGGGCGGCCGCCTGTTCCACCAAATCGGCCCGCCCCACGACGTACCCGCCTGTCTTGGCCAGACCGCCGCCGGGGTTCTTGATGAGCGAACCGGCGAGGATGTCGGCGCCCACCTCGGTCGGCTCGCGGGTTTCGGTAAACTCGCCGTAACAGTTGTCGACGAACACGATGGCGTCGGGGCGCAGACTCTTGACAAAGCGGACCATCTCCCCGATCGCGTCAATCGAAAACGAGGGCCGGTCGTCGTAGCCGCAGGAGCGTTGAATGGCCACCACCTTGGTGCGCGGGGTGAGCGCCTCGCGCACCGCCGCCTCGTCGATCCACCCGTCGGGCCCGAGGGGCACGGCGCGGTAGCCGACGCCGTATTCGCGCAGCGACCCGGCCCGCTCCCCGCGCACGCCGATCACCTCTTCCAGGGTGTCGTAGGGTTGCCCCGTGATGTACACCAGGTCATCTCCCGGGCGGAGGAGGCCGAAGAGCACGAGGGCGATGGCGTGGGTTCCGGATACAATTTGCGGGCGCACCAATGCCGCCTCGGCGCGGAAGGTGCGCGCGTAGACGGCTTCCAGCGTATCACGGCCGACGTCGTCCATGCCGTAGCCGGTGGACGGCGCGAAATGGTAGTCGCTGACCCCGCAGGCGCGGAAGGCGTCGAGCACTTTCCACTGATTGGCTTCCACGATCCGTTCGATCTCCCGGAAGCGCGGTGCGATTTGCTCCTCCACGCGCGCGGCGATGGTGCGCAGGAGCGGACCGTAACGAAGCGAGGCGTACAGATCGGTTACGGGTTGAGCGGTTTGTCGCGCATCAGTCATGCTGGTTCCCTTCCACGTCCAGAATGTGCACGAAAATGCCGGATTGGGCCAGGCGCCGGGCCGTTTGCCGGTCCATGGAGGCTTCAAGGGTGTAAGCGGACCCGCTTTCGTCCAGCTGCCACCTCCGCACCACGGCGTGTTCGTGGATGGAGGCCAGCAGGCGACCCGCGGAGACGGGCACGCGCAGGCGCACGGTCACGAAGTCGCGCTGCCGCAGGGCATCGATGCGTTGCCGCAGGCGCTCAAGGTCGCGGTCGGAATAGGCGGAGATGGCGATCTCGTCGGGGTGATCCACGAACAGGCGTGCGTGGGGGGGCAAAAGGTCAATCTTGTTCCACACGAGGAGTTCGGGCAGGTGCACGGCCCCGATGTCGGCCAGCACCTGCCGCACCACGGCGATGTGGCGATCGGCGTTCGGATGGCTCGCATCGACGACGTGGAGCAAAAGATCGGCGTCGCAGACTTCCTCCAGCGTGGCGCGAAAGGCGGCCACCAGGTGGGTGGGGAGGTTCTGGATAAACCCGACCGTGTCGATCAGTACCGCGTCATGGCCGCTTGGAAGCTTGAGGCGGCGGACCGTGGGGTCAAGGGTGGCAAACAGCTTGTCCTCGGCCAGGACGTTGGCCCGGGTCAGGCGGTTGAGAAGCGTCGACTTGCCGGCATTCGTGTAGCCGACCAGGGCCACGCGGAAGACGCCCCCTCTGCGACGCCGCTCGCGCAACAGGACGCGGTGGCGCACCACTTCCGCCAGCTCGTCCTCGAGGTCGGCGATGCGCCGCCTGATGCGTCGCCGGTCCACCTCCAGCTTCGTTTCCCCCGGTCCCCGCGTGCCGATGCCCCCGCCCAGGCGGGACAGCTCGCGTCCCTTCCCGGCCAGGCGGGGCAACAGGTAGCGCAGCTGGGCCAGTTCCACCTGCAGTTTGCCTTCCTTCGTGCGGGCCCGCTGGGCGAAGATGTCCAGGATGAGCTGCGTGCGGTCGATCACCTTGCACGGGATGACCGCTTCCAGGTTGCGAACCTGGGCCGGCGACAGCTCCTGGTCCACAATGACGAGGTCCGCCTCGGCCTCCTCGGCTAGCCGGGCCACCTCTTCCGCCTTCCCCCGCCCCATGTACCAGGCCGGATCGGGCTGGTGGCGATTCTGCGTCACCGTGTACACCACTTCGGCGCCGGCCGTCTCTGCCAGGCGGTGCAGCTCGACCAGGGCGTCGTCGAAGGCCGCAGCATCCTGACCGTCTGTGCGAATGCCGACCAAAATGGCGCGTTCCATCGCACCCCTCCCGATTGTCCCGCTCCATCTTACCAAATGTCGCGCGCTTCGGCCACCTCGAGGTCCTCCGGCAGGAGGGTCATCAACTCGTCGCGCGTGACCGGCGACTTGTGGAGGAGGCGAAGGGCCTGCCGGCGAAAGGCGCGCTCGAGCACGTTGCGCACAAAGCGGGCATTGCTGAATCCGCCGGCGGGGTGATCCATCGCCCTGACGATCATGCGTTTCAGCTTGAGCCGTGCCGTCGGTGACAGCACATAGTCGTGGTCACGGACCATCTGGTCGGCGATGGCGAGGAGTTCGTCCACGGTGTAGTCGGGAAAGGTGAGCTGAATGGGAAAGCGCGACGGAAGGCCCGGATTGACGCGCAAGAAGGCATCCATTTCCTGCGGGTAGCCGGCGAGAATGAGGACAAACTCGTCGCGGTGGTCTTCCATCGCCTTCACCAGGGTGTCGATGGCTTCCTTACCGAAATCCTTCTCCCCGCCGCGGGCGAGGGAATAGGCCTCGTCGATAAACAGCACCCCGCCGAGCGCCTTTTTGATGTGCTCCCGCGTACGCTGGGCGGTATGCCCGATATATTCCCCCACCAGGTCGGCACGCTCGGCCTCCACGAGGTGGCCCTTGGCCAGCACCCCCATCTCGTGGAGCAGGCGGCCGACCAGCCGGGCTACGGTGGTCTTCCCCGTCCCCGGATTACCGCGGAAAACCATGTGCAACGTCTGCCGTTGGGCTTTGAGGCCGGCCTCCAGCCGCCGCTGGCCGACGGTCAGGTACGCGTACACGCCATACAGCACCCACTTGACGCGGTCGAGGCCGATGAGGCGGTTGAGCGCCTCCACCGCCTCGCGCAATCCGGGCGGCGTTGCCGGGTCCGCCAGCACGTCGGCAAAGGGCGCGCGCGGAACTCTGGTCGGCGGAACCGGATCGAAGAGCACCTGAATGCGCGGTCGATGCGCCGTTCGCACCTCGCTGTTCATGCCCGCACCCCCTATCTCTCCCAGTATACGCGGGCAGGGGGCGGGGCCTAGCCGGTCAGACGTAGATCATTTTCACCGTCATGCCGCCGTCGATGACCAGGTTCTGTCCGGTGATGAACCCTTCGCGTTCGGTGGCGAGGAACAGGCAGGCGCGGGCGATGTCCATCGGATCGCCGACGCGTCCCACCGGGTGCTGCGCGCGGTCGGCCTCGGTGTGCTCCGGCTCGTGGCGCAGGCGCTTCTTCTTCCACCGGGCCGTCTCGATCCACCCGGGACTGATGGCATTTACTCGGATCCCGTACGGGCCCAGGGAGATGGCCAAGGCATGGGTGAGGGCGAGCACCCCGCCCTTTGACGCCGCGTAGGCCTCGCTGCCCGGCTCCGACATGAGGGCGCGCGTCGAGGCGATATTGATGATGCTCCCTCCCCCGCTGGCTTTCATCAGCGGAGCGGCGTGCTGGCTGCACAAGAGTGTGCCGGTCAGGTTGACGGCGAGGACGCGGTTCCATTCCGCCAGGGTCAGGTCCTCCAGCGGCGTAAACCGGCTGATGCCGGCGTTGTTGACGAGGATGTCCAGGCGGCCGCAGCGGCGTTCCACCTCCGCAAACAGCCGGGCCACATCCTCTTCCCGGCTGACGTCCGTCGGCTGCCACCAAACCTCCTTGCCTGCTGCCCGCAGCTCCGCTTCCGCTTCCCGTCCCGCTTCCTCATCGCATTCGGCGAGCACGACCACGGCCCCTTCCTCGGCAAACAGCGTGGCCACGGCCCGTCCGATTCCCTGACCGGCTCCCGTGACCACGGCGACACATCCTGCCAGTTTCATGGCGCTTCCCCTCCCGGATGACGAATCGACGGAAACGGTCAGCACTTCCGCGCACGTCAAACAGGGGTGGCGCGTGTGAGCGCCGCACAACGAAGGACGGGCGCCACCCGATCGGGAACGCCCGTCCTGAGAAAACACGCCGGACCGTGTTCCGGCGCGTCGGTTGCCACCGCGTGCTTCCGCCATGGGGTCATGCGCGCAGCCGGTTACGATTCGCTCGCAGGTGCCTGCTGCGCCTCCTGCTTGACCGGTTGCGCCGGTTGCGGGGGTTCGGGCATCAGGGAAACCGGCCGCTGCGGCGTGAAGGTGGAAATGGCATGTTTGTACACCATCATCTGCTTCCCATCGCTTTCAATGACGACGGTGAAGTTGTCGAAGCCCCGGATAAACCCGCGCAGCTGAAAGCCGTTCACCAGATAAATGGTCACCGGGATATGCTCTTTGCGCAGCTGGTTTAAAAAGGTGTCCTGGATGTTGATCGCCTGTTTCATGGGCATCCCCCTTCTCTATTTTTCACAGGATCCTATTCGGCGCGGGCAAAGAACTTTCCTGCCACGAGCCGGCAAATTTGTTCGACGCGCTCGGCGCGCGTCGCCGGGTCGGTCATGTCGAACCAGACGATGCCCGGCATGTGACGGAACCACGTCAACTGCCGCTTGGCAAACTGCCGCGTGCGCCGCTTGATGGCCTCCACGGCCGTCTCGAGGGGGACCTCCCCTCGCAGATAGGGCAAGAGCTCCTTGTATCCCAGCCCCTGCATGGCCGTCGCCTGCTCGTCAAATCCCCGCGCCACCAGCCGGCGCACCTCGTCGACGAGCCCGGCGGCGATCATCCGGTCGACCCGCTCGTTGATCCGCTCATACAGCACGCGGCGATCCATGGTCAGGCCGATCAGGAGAAGATCGTAGGGCGAGGGCCGCTCCTTGTCGCGCTGGAATTCGGCCATCGTCCGCCCGGTGTGCGCGTAAATCTCCAGGGCGCGGATGATGCGTCGCACGTCGTTGGGGTGGAGGCGCGCCGCCGTTTCCGGATCGATTTCCCGCAGCTTCGCGTGCAGGGCCTCGTTGCCATGTTGTTCGGCAAAGCGGCGCCACCGTTCGCGGAGGGCAGGGTCGGCCGGGGCGTTGGAAAAGCGGTATCCTTGCACCACCGCCCGCACGTACAAGCCGGTGCCGCCGACGAGGATGGGCAGCCGGCCGCGGCGGTTGATGTCGGCGATGAGGGACGTGGCCAGGGCCTGGAACTGGGCTACCGAGAACGGCTCATCCGGTTCGAGGATGTCGATGAGGTGGTGGGGGATTTCGGCGCGGACGGCGGGGTCGACTTTAGCCGTGCCGATGTCCATTCCCCGGTACACCTGCATCGAGTCGCCGGAGATGATCTCCCCGTTGAAGCGGCGCGCCAGGATGAGGCTGACGTCGGTTTTGCCCACCGCCGTCGGGCCGACGATGGCCACGAGGCGCTGGCGTTCCGGCGGCATTGCCGCGACCTCCTGGCGCGTGCCTTCCCGTGGTGCCTGCCCGGTCATGGCGTGTCCACCCGGATGATGCCGTAGGCCACCGAGTTGCCGACCTCGTGCACCTCGGCAAAGCCGAGGCGAGTGAACTCCTCGCTGCCCTGCCGCTCCTTCATCACCACCATGCGCCGGGCGACGCGCCGCGCCTCGCGCACGGCCTCCGGCGATAGCGGAGCCGGGTTGGCAAAGGGACGAAGGATGGCAATGCCTTCCGACGCCTCCACCGGGCGGCGGAACATCGGGTCGAAGTAGACGACGTCAAAGGAGCGGTCGGCGCATTGGCGCAGGTAGTTGAGGTGGTCGGCGCAGATGACGCGGATGCGGCGCAGTGCGGCGTCAATGGCGGGTGACCCGCTCCGGTAGGTTTTGAGCCCCTCGGAAACGACGGCGGCGATGAGGGGAACCGACTCCAGCCCCACCACTTCACCCTCTTCCCCTACGGCCAACGACAAGACGGCCGCGTCGGCGGCCAGTCCCAGGGTACAGTCGAGGACGCGGTCCCCGGGTCGGATTTCCATTCGCGCGATCATAGCATCAGTATCGCCGCGAAGGAGGTGTCGCATACGGATCATGGCCGTGTTGGGGTGATAGACAAAGGGCCGTTCGACGCCCGCGCGGTACAGGCGCGGCCCCTCCGCTGTCACGACGAGCACCGTGTCGGTGTGTTCCTCGCGCATCAGCCGGGCGATGGTCCGCTTTCCGCGCGGAACCACGCGCGCGTTCAGGAAGCGAGCCAGCCGTTTGGCCGTATCGCGCTGCGCTTCATCGGGTTTTGGCGAGGTGGTGACGATCATTTCACATCACCCGCTTGAACCATTTTTCCAGCTCATAGGTCGTCACCTGCACGACCACCGGTCGCCCGTGGGGACACGTGAACGGCATCCGGCACCGGGCCAAGTCGGCCAGAAGCGCTTCCATCTCCTGGTGTGTCAGGTAGCGATTCGCCTTGATGGCTGCCTTGCACGCCCGTGACGCGGCAAGGTGTTGGCGCAGGGCGGTCTCGTCGACGCGCGGGTGGCGCAAAACGAGGCGAACCAGGTGGTCGACCCATTCCGACTCTTCCCCGCGGGGGAACCAGTGGGGATGGGCGCGGATGACAAAGGCGTGCGGACCAAAGGGTTCGACATCGAGCCCCAGCCGGCGCAGCTCGTCGAGGCGCTGGCGCAGCACCTCCGCTTCGCCGGGCGGAAGGTCCACGGTCAGGGGCACAAGCAGCGGCTGCACGCGCAGGGGTTCTTCCGCATAGGCGCGGAGGATCGCCTCAAACCAGATGCGCTCCTGGGCCGCGTGCTGGTCGATGAGGAACAGGCCGTCGGGGTTCTGCGCCAGGATGTACGTCCCGTGCAGCTGGCCGATGAGGTGCAGCTCCGGGAAGGGACGGGTTGGACCGGAGGCGTCCGGTTCCGCCGGTGCTGTGTCGCGGGGCATGGTCGGTTGCGGGCCGGCCTTGGCGGCGCGTGGCAAGGGCTTCTCGGTCCCCGCAGACGGCTGCGGCACCGGCTTGGGGGGATCCCGGTCCGGTGGCGTGCCCGAATCGTCGGGCAGCGGCCCGGTTGCCGACGGCGGCGATGCAACCGCCGAAGGGGAGTCGGCCGAGGCGAACAGTGCCGCTGCTTCCCGGGCCACGTCGGCTCCCACACGCCGCGCCGCGTCGAGGGTGGCCAGACGCATCGCCATCTGTTCCGCGCGCGGCTGAACCGAGCGAGCGGGTTTGGTCGGCGTGGGAATGAGGGCCTCCCCTGCCAGGGCGTCGCCGATGGCGTCGCGCACCAGGGCCAGGAGCTCCTCTTCCTTGCCGAAGCGCACCTCCAGCTTGGACGGGTGTACGTTGACGTCGACCAGCTCGGGGTCCATCTCCAGGTGCAAGATGGCGATAGGATAGCGGTGCACCGGCAGCAGGGTGCGGTAGCCGTCGAGGACGGCGCGCAGCAGCGACGGGTTTTTCACATACCGGCCGTTGACGAAAACGGAGATGTACCCGCGGGTGGCGCGGCTCACCTCGGGGCGGCCGACGAGGCCGGTCAGCCGGTAGTCGAGGCTCTCGGCGCGCAGCGGGACGAGGTGCTTGGCCGTCTGGTGGCCGTAGACGGCTGCCGCGGCGTGGAGGAGTTCCCCGTCGCCGGGGGTGGCCAGCAGACGATTGCCGTTGTGCGTGTAAGCAAAGGCGACGTCGGGTCGGGCCAAAGCGAAGCGCGTCACGTAGTCGGTGATGTGGCCGAGTTCGGTGTGCACCGTTTTGAGGTGCTTGAGTCGCGCCGGCGTGTTGTAGAAGAGGTCGCGCACCGTCACTTCGGTGCCCCCGCGCGCCGGGGCGTCTTCCACCGCCATCACGCGCCCGCCTTCCACGGTGACGCGCGTCCCCACCGCTGCGCCGCGCGGGGCGCTGGTGAGCACGACACGGGAGACGGCGGCGATGGACGGCAGCGCTTCGCCGCGGAAGCCCAGCGTGCGGATGCGGAACAGGTCGCGCTCGCGTGCGAGCTTGCTCGTGGCATGGCGCTCGAACGCCCGCCGGCAGTCGTCGCGGTCCATCCCCTCCCCGTCGTCGCGGACGGTGATGCGCGCAAGGCCTCCCTCTTCCACGTGTACGTCAACCCGACGCGCCCCGGCGTCGAGGGCGTTCTCCACCAGTTCTTTCACCACCGAAGCCGGCCGCTCCACCACTTCACCGGCGGCAATTTTGTCGATGATCCGCTCATCCAGGCGCTGGATCTTCCCCACCCGGTCTTCCTCCTTCCCGCTACCGCTTCGGTTGCCGGTTATCCGGAGGACACCTCCGATTTGCGCGTCAGACGGCGTTTCCACTCGAACAAGAGCTGCAGCGCCTCCAGCGGTGTCGTTCGCTCGGGATCAAGGCGGCGAATGGCCTCGAGGACCGCTTCCTCCTCGGGATCGCGCGGCGGTGTGAACAGCCAGTCGGTAAAGGACAGCTGCTGCGGTTCGCCGGACACAGCGTCGGGCGATGCCGGCGTCGAGGCGGGAGACGGACGGCCCGCCCCGTCACGATCGCCTTCCAGTTCGGCCAGGATGGCGCGGGCCCGCTCGATCAGCTCCGGCGGCAAGCCGGCCCGTTCGGCGACATGGATGCCGTAACTCTTGTCCGCCTTGCCCGGGAGGATCTTGTGCAGGAAGACCAGCTTGCCGTCCTGCTCCGAACAGGCCGCGTGGACGTTCACCACGCCGGGGAGCCGTTCGCCGAGGACGGTGAGCTCGTGATAGTGGGTCGAAAAGAGCGTCTTTGCCCCCACTCGGTCATGCAGGTATTCGATCACGGCTTGGGCCAGCGCCATACCGTCGTAGGTGGACGTGCCGCGGCCGATCTCGTCGAGGAGCAGAAGGCTTCGCCGCGTCGCCCCGAGCAGGGCGGCCCGCGTTTCCACCATTTCCACCATGAAGGTGCTGTGGCCGCCGGCGAGGTCGTCAGACGCACCGATGCGAGTGAAGATGCGGTCGACGATCGGGATGCGCGCCCGCTTGGCCGGCACGAAACAGCCCATCTGGGCCAGGATCACGGTGAGGGCCACTTGCCGCATGTAGGTGCTCTTGCCGGCCATGTTCGGTCCGGTGATGAGCAGGATGGGTCGCTCGTCGTCGAGGTACACGTCATTGGGCACAAAGGCGCCGTCGGTCAGCGTGGCCTCCACCACCGGGTGGCGGCCCTCTTCGATGACCAACGGCCCGTCATCGGCCAGCTCGGGACGGACGTAGCCCCGCTCGGCACTGACGTCAGCCAGGGCTTGGAGCACGTCCAGCTCGGCGATGCGGCGGGCCAGGGTCTGCAACCGCACCAGGTGCCCCTTCACCCGATCGCGCAGGGCGCAGAACAGCTCGTGCTCCAGGTCGACCAGGCTGCTTTCCGCTTCGAGGATGAGCGTCTCTTTTTCCTTCAGCTCCGGGGTGACGAAGCGCTCGGCGTTGGCCAGCGTCTGTTTCCGCTCATAGCGGTCCTGCGGCACGAGGTGCAAATTGGGCTTGCTGACTTCGATGTAGTAGCCGAAGACGCGGTTGTAGCCCACCTTCAGCGACTTGATGCCTGTGGCCTCGCGTTCCCGTGCTTCCAGCTCGGCAATCCATGCCTTGCCCTCGCGGCTTGCCCGGCGCAGCTCGTCGAGGCGCGCGTGATAGCCCTCGCGGATCATCCCCCCCTCGGTAATCGTCGGGGGCGGGTCGTCGACCAGGGCCTCGGCAATGGCGGTGGCCACGTCGGGACACGTGTCGGTTTCCGCGGCCCATTTCGCCAAGGGGCCGCCCGCCTCGGCCAGTTGCGCCAGAAGGGCGGCCGCCGCCTCCAGTGAGCGGCGCAGCTGGACCAGGTCGCGGGCGTTGGCGCTGCCGAAGGCGATGCGCCCGGCCAGCCGCTCCAGGTCGTAGACACCCTTAAGCTGTTCGCGCACCTCGAGACGGAGCGGCAGATGGTCATAAAAAAACTGAACGGCGTCGAGACGCTGTTCAATGGCCCGGCGGTCCAGCAGCGGCTTGTCCAACCAACGACGGAGCAGGCGCGCGCCCATGGCTGTCATCGTCCGGTCGAGGAGCCAGAGCAGCGAGCCTTTGCGCTCCTTGCCGCGGATCGTTTCCACCAGTTCGAGGTTGCGCCGCGCGCTGGTGTCCAGCTGCAGGAACTGGCGGGCGCGGTACGGCACGATCCGCGTGATGTGGGCGAGCGTCCGCTTCTGTGTCGCTTCCAGGTACGTGACCAGACGCGTCGCCGCGCGAACCAGCCCGTCCGACGCTTCCCCGCTGATGCGGGCGCGGACGGCGTCCCGCACGGCGTCGGCGTCTCCGTTCCACTCTGTCACCACCGCTCCCCACAGTTGCTTCAGGGTGCGGCGCGGGACGCGCGATGCGGCCTGCTCGTCGAGGAGCACCTCGCGCGGGGTGTAGGCGGCCAGCTCGTCCAGAAGGGCCTGGGTTTCCTCCGTCTCTGTCACGAAAAAGTCGCCGGTTCCCACGTCGCACACGGCCAGGGCCAGCCGCCCGTCCGCCTCGCCGGAGACAGCGGCCAGGTAGTGGTTCTCGCGCCCCGCCAGGCTGTGCCCCTCGATGAACGTGCCCGGCGTGATGACGCGCACCACTTCCCGCCGCACGACGCCTTTGGCCGTCTTGGGGTCTTCCATCTGCTCGCAGATGGCCACCTTGTAGCCTTTGTCTACCAGCTGGCGGATGTACTGTTCGGCCGAGTGGTGCGGCACGCCGCACATCGGCACCCGTCCGCTTCCCCCGTCGCGGCCGGTCAGGGTAATCTCCAGCTCGCGGGCCGCCACCACGGCGTCATCAAAAAAGAGCTCGTAAAAGTCTCCGAGCCGGAAAAAGAGCAGCGCGTCGGGATATTGTTCCTTGATGGCTAAGTACTGCCGCATCATCGGCGTGTAGCCGCCCATTTTCCCACCCGTTTCCTCGCCAAATTCATCGCCTATTATAGCACACGCCATGCCGCGTGGAACGCCGGATCGCGCCCCGCTAGGACGGCCTGGGGCCGCCTTTGGCCGGAGAGGATGCGTTCCGGGCAAAGGGCGGGAGTTGCCAGGCCTTGCGGATGTCTGCCGTCTCCTCCCACGGCTCGCCGTGCTGCGCAAGGTCAAAGAAGGCGTTGAGGGTACTTGCGTAGCGGGCAAAGGATGGCAAGCGCTCAATGTCCGCCCGCACCTCCGGCAAGAGGAGACGCAGCGCCTCACGGTCGCCCTCGTAAAAGGCGCGCTGGGCGTCCGGCTCGGCCAGGGGCAGCTTGCGCAGGGCGAGGTAGTGTTCGGCGATCAGTTTGGCCAAGACGATGACGCCCTTGGCGATCGTCGGGGAGACGAGCCAGCTGGGCAGCGTGCGGTATTCGAAGCCGCCGTGTTCCTGGGGCCGCCAGTCGCCGAGAAACCCATATTTCGGCCGACGGGCGCGCGACGCGGGCGACTCCAGGCAGGCCAGCGGAAGGGCCAGATAGTTGTCAAGGGCCCGCAGCAGGTGGCTGTTCGCGCTGACGCGGCTGAAATGCAGGTGCCCGCCGATGGGATAGCCGTCAAAGGGCATGCCCCCCGCTACCCAGGCCACGTCGGATCGCGTCACCCGTCGAACCCCGAGAAGGAGGTTGCGAATCAGGTCGCGCAGAAGGTCCTTCGGTTCTTCTGCGGGGCGTGGGCGCACTTCACCGATCGGCAGGCGCGTGCGCGTCTTGTCGCCGCGCAGCCAGAGCTGGTCGCACCCGATGCCCCCCCTTCGCGGAAAAAATCGGGAGGCCAGGATCAGCTGGCCCCGCCCGTCGCGCAGCATAAATTCGGGGTCGGCTCCCAAGAGCACCGGTCGGGTTCGCTTCCGATCCCGTTGAAGATTCGCCTCGTACAACGCCAGCTGGCGTTCCAGGCGGCGCACCAGGAGATCTGGCAAGGGTGGGGACGGCTTGACATCCAGCACCGCCCACCCCCCGTTTTTGCGGAGGCCCAGGCGCACCCGTGCCACATCGAGGCCCAGCGCGTACACCACCCGCCAGGCAAAGGTTTGGGCGCGTTTGACTTCCCGGCTGGCAGCCGTAGCCGTTACCTCCACAAAACGCGTTGCACCCCGCCGCAGGCGGTGGGCCAGCAGGGGTCCATCCGGTGTCCGGTACACGGCAAAAGACGTAAGCTGGAACACGAACACCACGTACTGGCGGAGCCACTTGTGTTCCGCTGCCTCGGCTTTGGGGGGCAGCCCGTTGACGGACAGGATGGTCCGCATGCGCTCGGGGTCGGCGACGTTGGCCAGTCCTTCCTGCCCATTGAGCACCGGAACCGGTGCTTTGGAGGCCGCCAGCGCGTCAATGCCCCACTGCAACACGAACGGTACGTTTTCCGCCGTCAGCTGGCTCCCGTGCGGCAAGGAAAACCGGGGAAGCTCGGCCTCCTCTCCGTGCAGCACAAATCCCGGCATTGCCTTCGCCATCCTTCCCTAGGCCGGTCGAAAAAAGAACGGGAGGAGGTGCGCCTCTCCAACCCGGTTAGTCGAGATCGTCCAGCAGGATGTCCGGATCCAGCTCCTCCCCTTCGCTAGTGCCATCGGAATGCACCGCATCGTGCTCCTCGTACTTGTCTTCGCCGCATCCCGGCGGATAAACGAGCACGCAGAGCTTTGTCTCGGCCACCGCCTCGACGTAGAATTCCCCTTCCACCTTCACGATCACGCCGTCCCGGTTTTTTGTCGTCGTTGCCTCGACCGCGCTTGGCGCCTGCGTCACCCGGCAGTGGACCTGCACTGACTCGGGAATGACGTTGGCATCGAAATAGTTCAGGGTTACCTTCTCGACGTAGGAAACCGTTTCCTTGGCCACGGCCGTCTTCGTGTTGTTGTCAAAGGAATACCAGATGTTGACGTCATAGGAACCGACAATTTCGACCGCATCCCCCGCTTTCTCTGCGGTATAGGTGTGGTTGATCACCCAGCATCCCAGAATGCTGGAGGGTGTTTCCGGAGGACGCACAGTATGGGTAGCCTGAAAGTAGAGCCGGCCCTTGCCGCAAATCGCCTTGGCAAAAATTTCACGGCATTGAACGTCCCGTTCGGCCAGGGGCATGGCAAACCCTCCTCCTGCGAATGGTCAGTTCCATTCTATGCAGGACATTCGTCTAGGTGCACAAAAATCACCGCCGGGCCCGGAAAGCACAAAAAGCCCTGCGGGTGTATTCCCCGCAGGGTTTTCACTGCCCGCACCGGTCAACGATGCGGCGTGCAGGCCTGCTGTGCGGCGCTTGTCGATCAGTCCGCGCCCGTTTTGACGTCGAGGGTCCCCGAAACCGTCTGCGCAATCACGTCGGTGATGAGCTGCAGGACCTCGTTCAGGTCGGCCTGCAGCGCTTTGTATTCCTGTACGAGGGGGATCTCGTCGAGCTGGCGCAGGAGCGCCGCCACCTCCGCGTCCATCTGCCGGGCCAATCCGGGCTTCCGGAAGTGATCAAAGGCTGTGGCCTGCTTCTGCTTGCGGCGAATCTCGTCGGTGATGCGCCGAACCTTCTCGTTCTGCTTGATCCGCTCCTCGGCCTGGCGGAAGCGCACCACTTCCTCACATGAGGCCAGGTAATCGGCCAGTTGGCGCGCCTTGGCCAGGACGTCTTCGGCCGTCACGCCGGTGTCAGCATTGGCCACGGCGTCACACCCCGCTGGCAACGAGGGCCTCGCCGTAGAGGGTGTGGGCGTGGGCCTCGGTGATCTTCACCGGCAACAGCTTGCCCACCAGCGCCTCACCGCCCGGGAAATGGACGAGCTTGTTCGTGCGCGTGCGGCCAGAGAGCATGTTCGGGTTGGTCTTGCTCCGACCTTCCACCAACACCTCGACCACCTGGCCGCGCAGGGCCTCATTCTTCTTGCGGGCGATCTCGTCCACCACGGCGTTGAGGCGGTGCAGGCGGTCCTTCTTCTCCTCCAGCGGCACGTTGTCCTCCATTTCTGCCGCCGGCGTGCCCGGGCGCGGCGAATAGACGAAGGTATAGGCGGCGTCGAACTCCACTTCCCGCACGAGGGACAGGGTGTCCTGGAACTGCGCTTCCGTCTCGCCGGGGAAGCCGACGATGATGTCCGTCGTCAGGGAGACCCCCGGGATGGCCTCCTTGATCTTGCGCACGAGCTCCAGGTACTGCTCGCGCGTGTACTTGCGGGCCATCCGCTTGAGGATTTCCGAGTTGCCCGACTGCACGGGCAGGTGGATGTGCTCCACCAGGTTGCCGCCCTTGGCCAGCACCTCGATCAGCTTGTCGTCGAAGTCGCGCGGGTGGCTCGTGGTGAACCGCACGCGCGGGATGCCGATCTTGCGGATGTCGTCGAGGAGATCGGCGAAGTCGTAGTCGAGGTCGACGAAGTCCTTGCCGTAGGCGTTGACATTCTGCCCGAGGAGCGTCACTTCCATGTAGCCTTGGCGGGCCAGGTCGCGCACCTCGGCCAGCACGTCCTGGGGCAGGCGGCTGCGCTCCTTACCGCGCGTGTACGGCACGATACAGTAGGTGCAGAACTTGTCGCACCCGTACATGATGTTCACCCACGCGCGGACACCGTCCTGCCGCACCTTGGGCAGGTTCTCGACGATGTCGCCTTCCTTCGACCACACCTCGACGACCATCTCTTTCGAGTAGAGGGCCTCGCGCAGCAGGACGGGCAGCCGGTGGATGTTGTGCGTCCCGAAGATGAGGTCGACGTGCGGGTAGCGCTGCAGGATGCGGTTCACCACTGCCTCCTCCTGCGACATGCACCCGCACACGCCCAGGATGAGCTCAGGCTTGGTGCGCTTGAGCCCCTTGAGGCGGCCCAGCTCGCCGAACACCTTGTCCTCCGCGTTTTCGCGTACGGCGCAGGTGTTGTAGAGGATGATGTCCGCCTCGCGCTCATCCTCCGTCGGCGCGTACCCCATCCGCTCGAGGATGCCGGCGATCGTCTCGCTGTCGTGGACGTTCATCTGGCAGCCGTAGGTGCGGATGAGGTAGGTGCGGCCGCGGCCGATGTCCTTCATGTCCTCGGGTATATCGAAATCGCGGATGACGTTGACGGCTTCCTTTCCGCGCTTTTTCGCTTCCTTCAGGTTCGGCGGGACGAAGTAGCGGCTGAAATCGATCGTCATTTGGGCCATGATGTCACCCCCTTACAAAAGAAAAGCGCCTGCAGAATCGGCAGGCGGCGCAATCTCAATGCTACTTTAGCATGAGGAAGTGGGAATTGTCAAGGGCGGAGGGGCTCTACGCTAAAAAGTGTGGGAACTAAGAGGAAAAGGCGGTCGACGAGCCAAGGGATAGTTAAGCACACCACATCCCGAAGGAGGCTCGCGACCGCCTATGAACAAGCTTACCGCAGAAATGTTCGGCTTACAATCGTGGATTGTTTACCGTACCGTCCATCAATCCGACAGCATCCACGTCTACGCAGGTCGGCCGCGTAAGGAAGCGCGGTGTCCGGATTGTGGACAGCTGACACGCCGCGTCTACGATCGTGCGCGCGAATGGAAACGGAAGCTGCACACCTGGTGCAACGAGAAACCAGTTTACCTCTGGGTACGTCCCCGGCGCTTCCAGTGCACGGCCTGTCGAAAAGTGTTCACCGAACGCTTCCCTGGCATTCGCCCCTGGGCACGCAGGACCGAACGGGCCGAAGCCCTTTTGCTCCAGCGCCTGAAAGCAGGCAGTTTTCGTCGTGCCGCCCAGGAAAGCGGAACAAGCACCAGCACCTTGCGCCGTCTGCTTTTCCGGTGCGTAGGCCAGCAGATAAACCTCGAGGAAGCCCTCCGGGATGTTGATGCGTTCGTGCTGAGCATCGATGAACACAGCTATCGCGGCCGTGACATGATGGTCACGGTCACGTGCGTATGGCCAAAACGGCGCCTTTTGGCCATCTTGCCGGATGACCGCATGAAAACGCTGGAGCGCTTTTTGCGACAGTTGCCGGATACGGTTCGTCGGCGCATTCGGGCCGTATGCATCGACCTGAAGGATGCTTGGCGCCATGCCGTGAAGCGCGCTTTGCCCGGCGCTGTCATCGTGGCAGATCCGTTTCACGTTATCCAGGACGCGAATCGGCGGGTTGACGAAGCACGGCTTGTGGAACAGCAGGTGACCGGGGTACGCCTGCCTCGATGGCCGCTTTTGAAGAACGAGGACGATCTCACTGAACGCCAAGCTGCCCAGCTTGCCGCCATTCGGAAGCATCACAAGAACGTGGCCCACTTTCACTGGGTCAAAGAGCAGCTGCGAGACGTCTACCGCGCCTCCAATCGAGACGAAGCCGCAGCCATCCTGGACCGCGTGATCTTTGAGACCCAGTCGGCAAGCGATGCCGCGCTCCTGCAGTGGGGACGCACGCTCCGCCGCTGGCGCGAGGCGATTCTGGCCTACCACACCTGGCGTGTTTCAAACGGCTACACGGAGGGCGTTCACACCAAGATCAAGCTGCTCAAACGAATCAGCTACGGGTTCCGCAACCGCGAAATCTATGTGCGGAAGATGCTCCTCGCTTTTATGCCCTTGGCTTGGTTGACCTCCCATCCACAGTTATTGACTTAGAGCCGGGCGGAGGGTTCTCTTACGCGTATTTCCATAAAAGGCAGACTCGTGCGCTTGGGAAAAGGCAAACACGCACGTAAGCTTGAGAGGATCAGTCGCGTGTCACACCGTCTTGCCAGCGGGGAGCTCGTTTTTCGATGAAGGATTGAATGCCGTGGATGCCGTCGGGGTGTTTGCTGTTGCGGACAATCACTTCAGTCGCGAATGCGAGCGCGGTCCAATCCTCGAGCGGCAACTGTTGATAGAACAGACGTTTGCCGATCTCGATGACGTTTAAGCTGTGGGCGGCAATTTCCAAGGCCAGCGCTTCGGTGGCCGCGTCGAGTTCATCGTCCGGCACCACGCGGTTCACCAGCCCCATCGCTTCGGCTTCCTTCGCGCTCACGAGACGGCCGGTGAACAACAGTTCGGCCGCTTTTTTGCGCGGCACGTTGCGGCTAAGAAACACACCCGGCGTACTGCAAAAAAGTCCCCATCGAATGCCCGTTGTTCCAAAGCGGGCGCTTTCTGCTGCTACCGCCAAATCCGCCACGGCGACGAGTTCCAGGCCGGCGGCGACGGCGATGCCCTGCACCTTGGCGATGATCACTTGGGGCATCTCGCGGATCGTTCGTTTGAGACGATAGCTTTGTTCAAAGAGGGCGTAGACGTCTTGCAGGTCTCGTTCTTGAATCTCGCGCAAGTTGTGTCCCGACGAGAACACTTTGGGTATGCCTTGGAGCACGACGACCGCCACGTCTCGCGCGCTGGCGATCGCGCGCAACTTCGTTTCCAAGGCTTCCATGAGATCGACCGTCAGCGTGTTATGCCGGTCGGGATCATTCAGGGTCAACCAGCCAACTGGCCCCCGGCGATCGTATAGGATTAAATCCTTCATTTCTAAACCTCCTTAATCTTTTTTATCTAATTTTACTTTCCATCCCCTGCCATTCTCGATTTTTCAACACGTGTTTTTGAATTTTCCCCGTGCTTGTCTTGGGCAACTCTCCGAATTCAATGGCTTTTGGACATTTGAAATGAGCCAAACGCTCCCGGCAAAACCCAATCAGCTCATCCGCCGTCACCTGATGCCCTGGGCGCACGGTGACGAACGCTTTGGGGACTTCCCCCCATTTGGGGTCGGGAATGCCGATCACGGCCACTTCAAGCACTGCGGGATGTTCGAGGAGCGTCCGTTCAACTTCGATAGAACTGATATTTTCCCCGCCCGAAATGATGATGTCTTTTTGCCGGTCTTTGAGTTCGATGTAACCGTCCGGATGCCAGACGGCGACATCGCCGGTGTGAAACCAGCCGCCGCGAAAAGCTTTTTCCGTCTCCTCCGGGGCTTTGTAATAGCCGAGCATGACGCCGTTGCCGCGCATGACGACTTCGCCCATCGTCTGGCCGTCCTTTGGAACCGGCCGCATTTCGGAATCGACCACCATGAGCTCTCCGAGCCCGATATAGGGAATGCCTTGGCGCGCTTTGAGCTTTGCCCGTTCTTCAAGCGGAAGCGCCTCCCATTCGGTGCGCCATTCGTTGATCGTAAACGGTCCGTACACTTCAGTAAGGCCGTAAACGTGCGTGACCTTTCCTCCCAGACGTTCAATCTGGCGGAGCAGAGACGGGCTGGGTGGTGAGGCAGCGGTGATGATATGGATCGGATGGGGGAAGGCGCGCCCTGCGTCGTTTAGGTATTGCACCAACATGGTGAGCACGGTCGGTGCAGCGCAGAAATGGGTCACGCCTTCGCATTCAATCAGGTGGACGATTTGCTTGGGATCGACCTTGCGCAGAAGGACATGCCGGGCACCGACGGCGGTAACCGCCCAGGAGAAGCACCATCCCGCTGCATGAAACATGGGAAGCGTCCAGAGGTAAACACTTTGCGGGTCAAGCCTGGTTTCAATGACTTCCGACAACGCATTGAGAAAGGCCCCTCGATGGTGCAGCATGACGCCTTTCGGGCGTCCCGTGGTTCCGCTCGTGTAGTTGATGGAGATCAGTTCCCATTCGTCTTGAACCGCAATGGGCAGGATGTCAAAGGGCGCCTGTGCCAGCCATTCTTCGTAAATCCTCCAGGTTAGACCGGCCTCGTGAAACCCATTCGTTTCGCTCTGCGTCATGCCATCTCCGTCGACGACAACCGCTTTGAGGGCTTTCGCGTTTTTCAAGATCGGCCGGACGTGCGTCACAAACTCAGAGTCCGCCAGGAGAACGCTCGCCTCGGAGTGATCAAGAATGTACGCAATTTCTTGCGGTGATAAGCGAATGTTGATGGGGACAAGAACGGCCCCGATCAACGGGACGGCCAAGTGCGCCTCAAGCGCCATGCGCGTGTTGGGGGCGAGCACGGCCACGCGGTCGCCGCGCTTCACGCCAAGGCGCGTCAGGGCATTCCCGAGGCGGTGAACCTGTTCATGCAGTTCGCGGTATGTGTAACGACGGTCCCCCTCCACCTCCGCCACTTGGTCGGGGAAAGCAACGACCGTTCGCTCGAGAAACATGGCCGGGGTGAGGGGTGTGCGATAAGCCAGCGTCTCGCTCAAGAGAAGACCCCCCTTTAGATGGTGTTGAGATTGTTGTTTGGGATTATTTTAGGCTAATCTTATCTTTTTTCTCAATATTAATTTTCTTAGTGTTCGAATCAACTTTCAGTATATACAACCAAAAACCCGTGCCAACCGATCCGCCCCGCTTGCTTTTCCAGTGGGTACACAAATGGCGCCGCACCAACAAGCCGGTGCGGCGCTCCCATTAATTCTCCAGATTTGAAAGGTTGAGTAGCAAATTATACGTAAACCAGCCGTCGCCGGTGACAAAAATCTGCGGCTTTGCCGTGGCGGCGTCCCGTTGGATTCCGATCCCGTCGGAATAGGGCGTGAACGAAACGATCTTGTCAAAACGGATCCGGAAGCTTTTCTTAGGGCCGTAGAAATAGAGATGTTTCGTCGTTACGGCAAGGATTCCGGTATCGACGTGAATGCGCTCGGTGGTTTCGATGGGGTGCCCTCGGAAGGAGCCCACGCGGTAATAGACTCCTTTGGCGATCCGGATGCTTACGCCGCGGCTGCCGCCCGTATACCGACGGCGCGTCCGGTCTTCATAATACTTCACATCGTTGAAGGCCCAAATAAGCTTCTCCTTTCGCTGAAAGTTAAAGGGCAACTGGCCGACGGGTCGAAAGCGTTCGGGAACTTTTCCCTCCATCAAGTCGCGCAACACCAGTCCTTTCACAAAACACGTGTACGCGCCATTCATGTCCAGATCCTCTTGCGTCAGTTCAAAGTGCTCGGCAAAGGCAACGAGCCGGGATTCTTCCTGGGGTTCTAGGTTGCCGTCTTCCAAAAAATGCTCTACGGCCTTCTCCCAACCGGTTACTAACGCCTCACGGATTTCGTTTGAAGAGAGAAAGCTATTTGCGGCAATTGCCGCAGAGCGGTTGGTAACGTCTTCTAAGGGGTAGGTGCCAATTGCCGCTTCCCTAGCCAACCGGATGATTTCGTTCCAGCCTTGATCACGTTTTTCCGCACATTCGCGATGCTTTTTGCGAAAGATTCCGGCGGGCTTTCCGCAGTAGATGCACGTGCCCATTGCCCCTCTCTCCTACTCGGTATAATGGGGGGGCAGCTGCGTGGTCAGCCGCCCCCTCCGCTTATTCCTCAAACTCCAGAACATTAACCCCCAACACCCGCGCGTTCTCATTGATTACGCGCTGCACGTGATCGGGCAGGCCGTTGGGGATGCGCACTTCGATGTCCAGTTTTACTTCCACCTCGGCAGCGTCGAGGCGTAGTAGGTGCGCCAGCAGCTCATGGTAGATATCGGATACTTTCCCGATCAACCGTTCCGGTGGCACGTTAGCTGTCAGGTTGAGGCGGCGCACCTTAGGCGGTGGCGGGACAATAGGGGGACCCACCGGCGGGTCAATCGGTTCCGGTCCGGGTCCCGGCCCCGGTGGATTGACGGCGCTGCCCCCGGAACCGCCGGGGTTAGTGCTGCCGCCAGATCCTTCTCCCGGTTTTCGTTCAAGGTTGTCTTGTTCCTCTCGCTTTTTCAACGCCCCTTCATAGGCCCTGGCCACATCGGGGCGGATGAGCACGCCGTCTTCCACGGATACCCGGGCTCCGATGATCCCATATACAAATCCGTCGTACGTGCCGTCGGCGTGAGCGGCCTTCGCATAGCCGAAATGCTCCTTGCTGGCCAAGCCCTTTTCAACAGCCTGTTTGAGGACCTCGGCATCGCGCAGGCGGCTCAGGTAGAGGTAGCGGGCATAGCACGTCCACACTTCTTTTATCGGCAGGTGGCGGTTGTCACGCCACAGCCATGTTTGCAGTTCCCCCGCCAACAGTTGTGGGTGGAAGGACAGGACGAGATGACCGCTTTCTTCCATTTTGTTTCCCGCGCGCACGGCAAGGTTTTCCCCGCTGGTGCCGGCCAGGCGCAACGCTTCCCACTGCACCGGCCCGATGCCGTCTTGCGTGGGCACCAGCAGCCAGTCGTATGCCTCCTGCAGGCGGACATTCACCGTCTGATCCCAGTGGCGAATCTGGCTTTTGACCATGTGCTGCTGGTGCATGTCCAGGTTGAGCTGTTCGCTGTCCTCCTCGACCGATTTCCAGGCCAGGTACAGGCGCACCGCCTGCGCCAGGCTGTCCCAACGCCCGGCGTCGGTGGCGAGGAAGACGAGCATGTTGCGGTACAGCCGGGGCATATTGCCACGCTCTTCGAGGATGCGCGCGGCCAGCTGGATGGCCCGGGTTTCCTCGAGGCCCTTGCGGTGCGCTTCCCGCGGCGGCAAGATGACCAGGCGCACGGCCGGCTCGTCGGCCACTTCCTGGCCGTCATAGGGGGCCACATGAACGGCGTGGAACGGTCCCTTCTCGCGTTTTACGTGCTCGCGCAGACGGCGGACGATTTCCGCCTCCACGTCCTGGTCCGTCCACTGGCCGGCCCGCTCCTGGGCCACGCGGTTGACGGTGGCGCGGGTGCTGAACCAGTACCGTCGGCCGTCGGCATAGAGGTAGGTCAGCTCCTCCTGCAGCCGGCGAAGGGCGTCGCCGAATACGTGCACCTGCTCGCCCGGGAGCACGCAGCCGAGGAGGATGCGGCCTTCTTCGATGCCCCGCGTGCCGCTTGTTTGCGTACCGTGGGGCGCGGTACCCAGAAAGATCGTGCGTGCCACGCGGCGGCAGGCCGACAGCCGGCCAAAGTGGGGATTGGCCAGGTCAAGCTGGTGGGCGCGCGACTGTTCACCGTCCACGTCGGCGTCAAGGACCGGGTGCCAGCCGTACTCGAGCACCTTGGTCAGCTCGGAAGCCACCTGCTGGCTGTCGAGGGGCAGAGTACCAGGCAGGATCACCACCGAGCGGTCCCCCACCTGCCACAGGCGGTGGATCACCAGGGCCATGAACCGCAGGACGCCGCGGGTGCGCTGGAAGCGTTCCAGCGTCGACCAGTCCTCGTACAGGCGGTCAAACAGCTCCGGGTGGATGGGGTAGGCCATGCGGAACCGCCGCTCATATTCCCGCTCCTGCACGTGGCTGGGAAAGAGCGTGCGGTTGTTGCGGTAGAAGGCCATGAATTCGCGCACCACTTTGTCCCGGGCCTCTTCGTCGATGTGCTGGAAGAGGCGCCGCCGCACGATCTCCATGCTTTCCTCGCGCGTGGCCGGCTTCCAGATCGTCTCCAGGCGGCCAAAGGTGTGCTGGAGGCGTTCGAGGGCGGCGCGCCCCCCTTCCCCGCCCACCTCGATGTCTGACTGCGGGATGCTGGCCACCACCAGCGCGTCCTTGACCCGCTTGGCCCCTTCGGTCAGGGTCTGCACAAAGGTGAGGTTGGCGTCAAAGCTGCCGGCGGGCAGGCGCAGGTCGGCATTGGGGTGATAGAGATTGCGGGCGAAGGCCACCCACTCGTCGATCAGGATGAGGGCCGGGCCGTAGCGGAACAGGAGCTCCTTCACCTTGTCCGAACCCGGAGCAATGCCCGTCTCGTCCTCCCGGCGCACCAGCTCGTAGGCTTCTTTGCCGCCCAGCTGGTAGGCGATCTCGCCCCACAGGGTGTGCGTCACCACCCCGTCGGGATAGGTGCGCGGCTCGGTGGGCGACAGCTTGGTGCCGACGATGACGGCGCGGTTGGCCACCGGAAGGTCCTCGTCCACCTCGCGCACCAGCTCGGCCAGGTCGGGCACCTCGGAAAGGCGCACCTCCCCGCCGAAGAGGTGGTACAGGGCGAGCATGGTATGGGTTTTGCCGCCGCCGAAGGAGGTCTGCAGCTGCACCACCGGGGCGCCGCCCTTTCCGGTGAGGCGCAGAATGGCCAGCTTCAGCACCTCGCGCAGCCCCTCGGTAAGGTACGTCCGGCGGAAGAATTCCGTGGGATCCTGGTATTCCGGCTCGGCCTCACCGGCGATCACCTGGGCCAGGTCGCAGGCGAATTCGGCTTCCTGGAAGCGGCCCTGGGCCACGTCGTCGTGGGGCGTGGCCACCTCGCGCCAGGGCTTGAGGTGGGCAAGGGCCTCCACGCGGGTGGGCTCGAGGGTGCGCTGCTGGGCCAGCTTGCGCTCCTCTTCGCGCAGGAGCACCAGCTGCAGGTCGCGCACCATCTTCCCCACCTCGTCTGCCCGGGGCGAGCGGATGGCGGTGAGGAGGCGGTGCATCGTGTCGAGGGCGCGCAGGGCATCGCCGGTGGAAAAGGGCTGCTGGTGGGCCCACTGGTTGCGCACCTCGCGCAGCTCGCTGACGTAGCTGCGCTCGCTGTGCCCGAACTGGCCAGCAAAGAGGGTGCGCCAGTTGTTCCACATGACGATGAGGAGGGCCTGCACGTCGAGCTTAGCAAACTTTTCGTCGTCGGACCCGTCGTGGCGGATGGCGTCGATACCCACGGTGCCCGTAAGATGTGGTTCCACACCTTCTACAAACCAGCCGCGGCCGAAGTGGGCCTTCAGCCTGCCTCTCAGGTACTCGCTGAGGGCTTCCTGGAGAATTTCCAGGCCCTTGCCCACCCGTTCGCGGTTGCTCGTGGCCATGGAAGTCCCCTCCTCTCCCCGTTTCGGACTACGATTTTTTTCTCGTGCATTGGAACGTTCTTGTAGCCTGGTGCGAAAACCTTACCACAGCGAGCCGGTCGTGCTGGATGTCAGGCTCCCGGCTTTTTCTTTGAGGCGCGGCCACAGCGTCACGAGCAGGTTGAAGGCCAGCGCGTCGGCGGCCAGCTGCTTGCGGTCGCACAACGTGTACAAGCGGTAGGCCAGCTCGCGCACCCCATCGGCGCGCGCCCCGAGCCGAGCCAAGAGGGCAGCGGCGGCTTCTTCCCCGCGCCGTTCGAGGGCCTGGGCCACGTAATGGACGGCCTCCCACAGCGCCAGGCGCGTGTCGGCCTCCGGATCCCACTCGTCGCGGTATTCCTCGCGCTTCTTGAGGCGCACTTTCCCCGCGCGGGCTTCGAGGATGCCCGCCTCCTCGAGGCCCTTAACGCTCGTGTTTTTGGCCACAGCCAGCGTCTCGGCGTCGCCGTAGGGCCCCTCGCGGTAGCCGTACTGTTCAAACCAGCCCAGGGCCCAGCGCGTGTCGGCATCGTAGTCGCCCTCCTGCTCGGCGAGGAGCTCGTCCAGCACCTGGTTGATGAGCCCCAGCGCCGTGCGGACGGTCATCGGGGAGCCGTCGGCCTCCAGCACCTGCTTATAACGGGAGAAGACGGCCATGCCCGGACCGATGAGGGACTGGGCCAGGTCGACGGGGGCGATGTTGCCGCTCTTGAGCGTTTGCAGCGCCTCGGCCAGCTCCCGGCGCAGCTGGGTGAGGAAGATGCGCCGCGGCACGACGGGGGCATCCTCCGGGCGCGGGCGCAGGGCCAAGACGATGGAGGAAGCGAGGGCGTTGGTGCCTAGGGCGAGTGCGCGGGCGGTGCGCTCTGTACGCAAAGGCAATGTAGCAGTAATCTGGAAGCCCTCGGCCAAGAGGGCATTGAGCATTGATTCCCATCCCGTGGATATAATGGAACCATCCCCATCATGTTTATTTTCTTCCACTTTGCTTTCCTGTTGTTTGAAGGCATAGTAGAGGGTCATCGGGTAATCTGGATGAGTGCGCTGTTTCATCAAACGAAAAGCATGACGCAGACCCTCTTCAAAATGGCGTCTGGCTGCTTCCTTATCTCCACCAAAACGGTACGGCGTAGCTACAAGCTCCTCTGCTTTAGGTACGAGCATTGTAGCAAACAGGTCAGGGTAGACTGAGCGCAGGTTTCGTCGAAGCCAGATGTAGAAGAAATCCGACAGGTCGGCGTATCCAATATTGTCGTAGTATGGTGGGTCGGTAGAAACTACGAAGGGTCGTCTATTAGGGATTGCTTTGGCTGCGTCAGCTTGCACGGCTTCTCCTGAACCATTAGCCGGTAAGTATTCGACCACCTTAGCCACCCATTCCACAGCACCTGACCAATTACCACTAGAGTCACTGAAGGGATTTGCTTCAGCGTAATCCCAAACCATGGGCAAGGCCTGACGAGCAAAAGTGTGTCCCATTTTTTCTGCTGGTGCAGTCCATGTGCTAATACTTGACCAATAGTCTGCACTCCGATCAATAGCTAATGCCAAATACACCCGCACCGCCTCGGCGTAGGCTTGGGCACCACTGCCTCCTTCCCGCAGCGGCACGTTGTCGTCTACCCAACCGGCGGCAACGGCCGCCGCGCGCACCTGCTCCTCCACCTCGTCCAGCAGGTCGCTGAAGGTGTTGAGCGCCACCAGCTGTCGCGGGGTAAAGAGGTGGGCATAAGTCGTGAGACCGTAAAGTGTGCACCAGATAGCTCTCGGGTCATAAGGAAGGTTTTGTATTGGTTTCCATTGTGGGTAAGCTTTTTTCGCTATATGTTCATGATCTGTTATCGGAGTTAAATAAACACGACCTTTCGTTCCTTCTGCGACGATCGCTAGCAAAATGGAACCGATTTTTCCCTTTTGTCCCTCTCCTTGAATGTATTTAAGAGTTACAGGTTCACCACAGCATAAACAAACCGCTCCTTTTCGACTCAGCACCGTCCCCTCCCGCGGCGCGCCACGGCCTGTGTGCACAACAAAACGCACCGCCGGCGGGTTCTGCGTGCGGTCAACCACCGGTTCCACCCATGCTTCGTTTCCCTTTCGCTTTGATAGCCAGAACGAGCGAACGAGCGGCATTTCTGCCCCGCAGGCGGGATTGGGGCAGCGCACCGTACGCGCCCAGAGCCAGGCGATCACCGTCGCCTCGCCACCGCCCTGCTCCTCAGGCAGCCGTACCTTGGGGTACAGATGGCCAATGCGCTTTTCTGCCTCGTCGCGCATCCACCGGCCGAAATACAGAATGTCTTCGGCAAGGCCGGTGGCGCCCTTCCAGTCGCCGTCGGCCAGACGGCGCCGGGCCTCGGGATTGACCGGAGGCCGGCCGGCAAAGCGCGGCGGGATCTCAATCAGGGCCTTGTTGAGGAGCACGGCGACCGGGTTGAGGTCGCTGGCCACGGGCATGAGGCCAAGGCGCTGCGCCTCAAGGGGAATGCTCCCGCCGCCGGCGAAGGGATCGAGCACCGGCGGGGCGTGCTCTTCCAAAAAGGCCCGCACGGTATCCGGCGTGGGCGGATCGGACAGCGTTAGCCCTTTTTCCCGCGCGATGCTTCGGGCAATCTCCAGCCGCGCTTCATGGAGCACGGCCTCGTCCTGGGCGTTCTCCCATTTCACCAGCCGTTCGATCAGGCGGTGCAACCGTTCCCGCTCTTTTGATGCGGCATCGGGCGGCAGGTCGTTGCCGGGGTCGTCCACCAAACTGGCAAAGAGTACTGCCCGGGCCGCGGCAAGGGGGCGGCGTGCCCACCAAAGGTGAAGCGTCGATGGGTGACCGTGGCGGAGCGACTTTTCCCGTGCCGATTCGCGGTTGATGGCCTCAAGCGGCAACGCTACCTCAATCAGCTTCTTCCGATAAGCCACGTCAGGTCCTCTCCTTTGGCCATAAGCTCAGGCAAATCGTAGTTCACGCTGGTGGCGGCGAAGTCGGGCTCGTTGCGGAAGGGCTGGCGGATGTAAACCACGCGCTGGGCGCGCCCGTCGGCCACTTCCACCACGGCCAGCCAGTAGGCGTCGGGGCGGTTGAGGGCGGTGAGGATTTCGTTCCGCGTCACCGTGACGGTCGGCGCACCGGCAACGCGTCCCTTCACCTCAATGAAGCGGAGCGTCCCCGTCTGTCTGTCGCGCGATTCAATGTCGTAGCCGCGGCGGTCGGCTGACACGTCGCGCGGCTCGTGGCCCAGGGCGCGTTCCACCGCCATCACCGTTTCCATGGCAATACGTTCCACCATCCGGCGTTCGTCCGATGAGGTCCCCTCGTGCGCGCCGGCGGTTTCTCCTTCTACGCGCAAAAGCCCCACTGGAATGACCAGGGCCGCACCGAGGATCACCGGCGGGCGGGCGAAGAGCTGCGCTTCCCGGTCCAGCTCGGCCATTCGCCGTCTCAGGCGTTCCTCCAGCTCGTCGGCGCGGCGGCGAGCGTTTTCCGCGTTGAGGCGGGCGTTGGGCTTGCCCTCACGCTCCTGCATGCGCAGCTCGGCGGCGCGCCGGTCCCAATAGGCAATGGCCTCCAGCAGGCGCTGCCGAACCGCACGGCGCGTTTTGGCCACCTGTTCCGTGCGCAGGGCCTCCACCTCGTGCATATGCTCCGGTACCAGTTGGCGGATGGCGTACTCTAGGGCCTGGTTTTCGACGGCCGCGCGCGCCCACGTTTGCTGTTCGAGCAGCGGTTGGATGCGCGCTCGCTCCTCTTCCGTCAGCGGGCGCAGGTCGAGGTGCGGCGCGTACCCGGCCGCGCAGGGAGCGCCATCGGGCGGAATTTCCACGAAAACCAGCCGCTTCGACACCACACGATGCTCCCCGTTCGGCAGCACCGTCCCGTCGCAGATGGCGTGCTCCAGCATTACGAGCACGCGCATTTCTTGGCCGTGATCGTGTTCGTCCACCAGGATGGCCCCTTCCCGAAGGGCATCGCCGTGCCGCTCAAGAATGAGGTCAACGACGGCGTCGAGGAGCGGATGGCCGGGGCACAAAAACTCCGCGGCCGGTTTGCCGGGAATGTCCATCAGCGTCTTGTCGAAGCAGACGCGGGCATAACGAGGCAGCACGGGCGCGCCCCGGGAACGCTCGCGGGCACGGCGCAGCACGGCCGGCGGCACGGCGATGATCTCGTAGCGCCCCTTCTCCCGTTCGCGGATCTGTCCGCCAAGGTGGGCAAAGGCGTTGCGGAAGAAAGAGGCGATGAAATGCGGCTGCAGGCGGCGGGCAGCGGCGCGCTCCATCTCGTCGCGTACGCGCTGCAGGGTGTTCGGGTCCAGGAGCTCCCCGGTCAGGGCGTGCTCCTGCAGCAGCTTGGCCAGCCGCTCGCGGTCTAGTTCTTGGTCGACCACCTGGTGCAGCCGCGCGCGCACGTCGGGCCGCTCTCCATAGCGAATGGCTTCAATGAGCAGGTCGCGCAGCCGGTTGCCCTGAAAGAGCTTGCCCAAGATGTCGAAAACGGCCCCGCCGAGGGCCTTCCGTTCGGCCTCCAGCTTGCGCAGCAGGTGGGCGAGCACGTCCCCCTCCCGCGTCCCTTCGGCCACCAGGTTCCACAGGTGGCACACCTCGCGCTGGCCGATGCGGTGGATGCGCCCGAACCGCTGTTCGAGGCGGTTGGGGTTCCAGGGCAGGTCGTAGTTGACCATGAGATGGGCGGCGCGGTGCAGGTTGATGCCCTCCCCCGCCGCGTCGGTGGCGATGAGCACCACGGCGGCGGGGTCATGGCAAAACCGTTCCTGTGCTTCCTTCCGCTCCTCGCGCCGCATGCTGCCGTGAATCGTCACCACCGCCTCGTGCTGCCCGAGGAGGTTGCGGATTTTCTCGGCGAGGTAGTGGAGCGTGTCGCGGTGCTCGGTGAAGATGACCAGCTTGCGCCGCTGGCCGTGCTCGTCGCGCATCCAGTGGGATGCCTCCCGATTGGGATCCCCTTCAAGTAACAGGGCCAGCTCTTCCCATTTGCGGTCGCGACCGCTTTGCCGCAGGCGGCGGGCCTTCTCCTCCAGTTCCCGCAAGACGGCGATTTCTGCTTCCAGTTCGGCCACGGTGCGCGCCGCAGTGGCCCGGTGGGCGATCTCCGCTTCCACTTCTTCATCATCGGACAGATCATCCAGATCTTCAAGATCGTCCGGAGCTTCCATTTCCAAGGACGGTTGCCAGAAAGACAGGTGTCCGACGTGGGCTTTCCGCCGCACCTCCTGCAGCCAGCCTTCGAGCCGCTCCCGCCGTCGGCGCAGCGATTGGTAGATGGCCTCCGGTGATGACGCCAGGCGACGCTGCAAAATGGTGAGGGCCAGCCCCACCGTGCGGCGCTGGTTTTCATGGTCCGCCAAACGGTCAATGCGGTTCCACTGTTCGCGTACGTAGGCGGTCACCGCTTGATAGAGCTCGGCCTCTTCCGGCGACAGCTGGTAGGTGACGGTGTAGGCCCGGCGCTCAGGAAAGAGCGGTTTGCCGTCAAAGGTGACCAGCTGTTCCTTCGTCAGGCGGCGCATGAGGTCGTCAATGGGACCGAGCGTCGCGTCACGGTACCGCCCCTCAAAGCGGTCGGGATCGAGCAGGGAGAGAAAGAGCTGGAAATCCTCTTCCTTGCCGTTGTGCGGCGTGGCGGTCATGAGCAGGAAATGGCGGGCAATGCGCGACAGGAGCTTGCCCAGCTTGAAGCGCTTCGTCTCCTTGATCTCGCTGCCAAAGCGCGTCGCCGCCATCTTGTGGGCCTCGTCGACGATGACGAGGTCCCATTCCGTTTTGGCCAGCTTGGCCTGGGCCTCCCCATCGCGGCTGAGGTGATCGAGACGGGCAATGAGCAGCGGCTGCTCCGCAAAGGGGTTGCCCGAGGGCGATTCAGCAAAGGACTGCCGTGTCAACAGGGCAAAACGCAGGTGGAACTTGCTTTCCAGCTCGTCCTGCCACTGCTCGACAAGGCTGCCCGGAGCCACGATCAGGCAGCGCTGCACCTCGCCGCGGAGCATCAGCTCCTTAATGAGCAACCCGGCCATGATGGTCTTCCCCGCCCCGGGGTCGTCGGCCAAAAGGAAACGCAGCGGCTGGCGCTTGAGCATGATGCCGTAGACGGCGGCGATTTGGTGGGGCAGCGGTTCGATTAAAGAGGTATGTACGGCCAAAAGCGGGTCAAACAGGTGAGCCAGTCGGATGCGCAGGGCTTCCACAGCCAGGCGAAAGCGTGCGCCATCGGCCCGGAACGACCATTGCGCGTCAGGCTGCACCGGTTCAAGGCGCTCGGCTTGATGCTGAAAGAGGAGCTGGTTGCCGACGCGGCCGCTCGGGTCTTTGTACGTGACTTCTACGGCGTCCTTGCCGTAACGCGTCACATCAATTAGGGTTACAGCTTGATCCGGCACCAACCCGCGCACCGTGAGGCCGCGGACCAGCTCATCGAGGCGCATGGTGTCTCCTCCTGTTGCCCGTCTGTACAGCATCACAATCCCAAAATCAAAATCACAATCATGCATTTTTCGACAAGGCAAAAAAGATTCCTGCTTCTTCCAATTACTGTTATACAAAAGGCGGCGCCTCGTTCGCGCCGCCTTAACTTGCTGTTCACGAATTTTTCCCCGTAGGCTTCGGGAGGAATCACATGCCCGCCAATGCTTCATCCCGCAGGTCGGTGATGAACATGTGCCCGGGGGCGTGGGTGATCATGAGGTCGAGCTTGGCGGCCATGGCCACTGCCTGGGGTGTCACGCCGCAAGCCCAGAAGACGGGAATTTCCCCTTCCCGAATGGTCACCGGATCGCCGAAGTCGGGCCGGGAAAGATCGTGAATGCCGATGGCCTCCGGGGCACCGATATGCACCGGGGCGCCGTGGGCCGCCGGAAAGCGAGCCGTTACCTGCACCGCGCGGGCGACGTCTTGGGCCGGAATGGGCCGCATGCTGACCACCAGCGGTCCTTCGAAGGGTCCCGCTTTCCGACACGGGAGGGTTGTGCGGTACATGGGCACGTTTTTCCCTTCTTCGAGGTGGCGCACGGGAATCCCGGCGTCCAGCAGGGCCTTTTCAAAGGTGAAGCTGCAGCCCAGAAGAAAGGCAACAAAGTCGTCTTGCCAATGGGACAGCAAATCGGTTGTCTCCTCCACCAGTTCGCCGTGGCGGTAAATCCGATACTTCGGCACATCGGTGCGCAGATCGGCCGTGGGTGCCACCTGCTCGGGAACCGGCGAACCGGGTTCGGTTACGTCAAGCACGGGGCATGGTTTGGGGTTTCGCTGGCAAAAGAGCAAGAAGTCGAAGGCCCATTCTTTTCGCAGCACCACCAAATTGGCTTGCACGTACCCATTCGCCATGCCGGGCGTGGGACGCACCCACTCGCCCCGGCGGATCATCATCCGTGCCTCGTGAGGCGAAAGCTTTGCGATGTCGCGCATCTCCTTTCCTCCTCTTCGGTTGCGCGGCAATGGCGTTGGAGACGGGTTTCCCTCACGTTTGGAAAATCGCCTATTGCAATAATTTTGGAAGTTCGATGGTCAGCGTTTTCACGCCCAGATAGGCCATGGCGATCACCACCACGCCACCAAACACGGCGAGCCACACCGGATGCCGATAGGTTCCGACAATCCGCTTTTGGTAGGCGGCAATCAGGATTACACTGAGGGCAAGGGGCAAGATCAACCCGTTCAGCGCGCCGACGAGGATGAGCACCTTCACCGGCCGGCCGACGGCGATAAACACGAGGGTGGAGATGAGAATGAAGGCAATGATAACCCACTGGTGATGCCGATCAAGAATGCGGCTGAAGCTGCGCAGGAACGACACCGACGTGTAAGCGGCCCCGACGATGGACGTCACCGCGGCGGCCCACATGACCATCCCGAACAGCTTGTACCCCACTGTGCCGGCGGCATGCTGGAAGACCGAGGCGGGCGGGTTATCCGGATTGAGGGCCAGGCCTTGGGATACGACACCGAGGGCGGCCAAAAACAGTACGACGCGCATGACCGAGGCGATCAGGATGCCCGAGACGGCGCTGCGGCTTACCTCCGGCAGGGCGCCCGGCCCGCGCAGCCCGGCGTCGAGGAGGCGATGGCCGCCGGCAAAGGTGATGTAGCCGCCGACGGTGCCGCCGACCAGCGTGACAATGGCCAGCGTATCCACGGTGTCGGGCCAGAAGGATTTCACCACTGCCTCGCCAACGGGCGGTCCCGAGACGATAGCCACGTACAGCGTCAGCGCGATCATCACAAAACCCATCAACTGAGCGAAACGGTCCATCGCTTTGCCGGCTTCGCGAACGAGGAAGAGGGCCACGGCGATGAGTGCGCTCAGCACCGCCCCCCATTTGACGTCGAGTCCGAACAGCACGTTCATGCCCATTCCCGCTCCGGCCACGTTGCCGATGTTGAAGGCCAGCCCACCCATGGCGATCAGCGCGGCAAGCAGGTAGCCGAGCCCGGGCAAGACGGCGTTGGCGATGTCCTGGGCCCGCTTTTCCGACACGGCGATCACCCGCCAGATGTTCAGCTGGGCCCCGATGTCGAGGAGGATGGACATCAGGATGACAAAGCCGAAGCTTGCGCCGAGTTGTTCGGTGAAGACGGTGGTCTGTGTGAGGAAGCCGGGTCCGATGGCCGACGTGGCCATGAGAAACGCGGCACCCAGCAGCAGGCTCCAGTTGCGTGTCATGACGTCCCTATGCCTCCTTGGACCCTGTGGCGAATGTGGTCAAACGTTTGCAGGAGATTGGCTTATTCCGCTCCCACCGCCCTCACCGCGATGCCCTCGGCCTCTAGGCGGGCGCGGATCGCGCGGGCCAATTCCACCGCCCGCGGGCCGTCACCGTGGAGGCAAACCGTGTCGGCTTGCACGGGAACCTCGGTGCCATCGAGGGCGCGCACCGTCCCCTCCTTCACCAGGCGAATGACCTGTTCTGCCGCCCGGTTGGGATCGTCGATCACGGCACCGGGCGTCCGCCGCGGGGTGAGCGAGCCGTCCGCCTGGTACGTGCGGTCGGCGAAGGCCTCGGCGGCGACGCGCAGGCCGGCGCGCTGTCCGGCGTGGACCAGCTCGCTGCCGGCCAGGCCGAAGAGGATCAACCCGGGATCGACGGCGGCCACCGCCGCGGCAATGGCGTCGGCGAGGGCGCGGTCCTTGGCCGCCATGTTGTAGAGGGCGCCGTGCGGCTTGACGTGCTGGAGGCGCCCTCCCTCCGCCTTCACGAAGGCGGCCAGGGCGCCGACCTGGTAGACCACCAGGTCGTAGGCCTCCGCGGGCGTGATGGCCAGGTTCCGCCGCCCAAAGCCGACAAGGTCGGGCAGCCCGGGATGCGCCCCCACGGCGACGCCGCGGTCGAGGGCCATCCGCACCGTCCGGCGCATCGTGGACGGGTCGCCGGCGTGAACACCACAGGCGATATTGGCCGAGGTGATGTAGGGCAGCACGGCCTCGTCGTTGCCGAGGCGCCAGATGCCGAAGCTTTCTCCCATGTCGCAGTTGAGGTCGATGCGGAGCATCCCCATTCCTCCCTTTGGCTTCGTGGGCTTACAACGGGCATTCCGCCAGCCGCCACGCAATGGCCGCCCGGAGCCGCCGAAGTAGCTGCTCGCGCTGGACCAGCAGCGCCTGGGCCTCGCCCATGGACACCTCGCGGAAGCGGACAATGGCCCCCGGCGGCGTTTGGGCCAGCACGGGCAGGTCGACGGTGGCCACACAGGCGATCCGCGGGTAGCCGCCGGCGGTTTGCCGGTCGGCGAGGAGCACGATGGGCTGGCCGTCGGGCGGCACCTGGACTGTGCCGGTGCTCACCCCTTCGGACACGAGTTCGATCGGCTCCCGCAGCGCCAGGGTCGGGCCGGCCAGGCGATAGCCCATGCGGTCCGATTGCGGCGTAACGCGAAAGGGACGCGTAAAGAAGGCCGCCTGCGCCTCGGGGGAAAACGCGTCGAACTCGGGGCCGCGCAGGGCGCGCACCGTCGGCGGGGCCGCGTAGGCGGGATAGGCGCGGGGGCTGACGCGCCACGTCACCGACGCCAGCGGGCGGCGGCCGAGCCGGCCGGACAGGGCAGCCATCAGGTGATGGGCCAGGGGCGTGGGGACGCCCGCGGGCAGCCGGTCTCTTTCCCGCAAGGCGCGGCCGCCTATGCCCCCCAGGCCGGCGCGCCGATCGGTGCTGCGGCTGCCGAGGACGCTGGGCACGTCCCACCCGCCGGCGACGGCCAAGTAGGACCGCACGCCCCAACGCGGCCGTCCGAAGGCGAGCACGCTTCCCCGCCGCACCAGCACCGGTCGCCACTGCGGCAGGGGCATGCCGTCCACCGTCGGCGAAAGGTCGGCACCGCAGACGGCGATGAGCGCGTCCGCGTCAAAGCGCAGGCGCGGGCCCTGCAGGGTGATCTCCAGGGCAGCGGCATCCTCGCTGTTTCCCACCAGCGCATTGGCCACGCGCAGGGCCACGGGATCCATTGCCCCGCCCACCGGGACGCCAAAGCGCTGCCAACCGGGCCGGCCGAGGTCCTGCACAGTGGTGAGCAGGCCGGGGCGCAGCACCGTGACCGTCATGCCGTTGCACCTGCCGGACCGGTTTCGGTTTCATGGGCATGCACCGTACCATCGTCCGGGTTTGCCCTTTCGGCAAGGGTGTCGGCCTCCGGCCAGGCAGCAAACGCCTCTGCGGAGATGGGCCGGAAGCGCACCCGGTCGCCGACGCGGAGCAGGCAGGGCGGGTCGCGGTCGGGCTGAAACAGCCGGATGGGCGTGCGGCCGATGATCTGCCACCCGCCCGGGGTTTCCATGGGATAGATGCCCGTTTGGGCCCCGGCGATGCCTACCGAGCCTGCCGGCACGGAAGCGCGCGGCGTGCCGCGACGGGGAACGCGGATCGGTTCGGGCACCGTTCCCAGGTACGGAAAGCCGGGCGCAAAACCGATCAGGTACACCCGGTACGTCGTCCCGGCGTGCAGGCTCACCACCTCCTCCGGGGCCAGGCCGCAGGCGGCGGCCACCGCCTCGAGATCCGGACCGTGTTCGCCGCCATAGCAAACGGGGATCTCCACTGTGCGCGCCGCCGCTTCCGTCCCCTCCCCCACCGCGTCCAGCAGCGCGGAAAGCCGCGCGCGGACGGCGTCGTAGGGCGTCGGCGCGGCAGCGGAGACGGGCACGGCGCACGGGTCGTAGTGCACGGTCACCGATGCGTACGCCGGAACGGCCTCCACACACCCGGGAAAGGGGTGGCGCGTCAGGTATTCGGCCAGGGCGAGGGCGCGACGATGTACGGCGGGATCGACGGTGCTGCCGAAGCGGACCAGCACGGCCGTGTCGCCCAGCGGCAGGATGACGGGCGTTGCGTGCTCGGGAGTTGCCATGGTGCCCCCTCCTTTCAGCCGCCTTGCCATCCGAGCCGACGGGAAATGTCGGCGGCGGCGCGTTTGACCTTGTCGATCAGCCCGGGCAAGGCGTCCGGCGCATAGTGGGCCTCTGGTCCCGCCACGCTGAGCCCGGCCACCACCTGGCCCGTGTGGTCAAACACCGGGGCGGCCACCGCCGACGAGCCGGTTTCCAGCTCGGAATGGCTGACGGTGTATCCGCATTGGCGTGTTTCCCGTAACACGGCGCGCAGGCGCTGGGGGTCGGTGATCGTGCCGGCACCGATGGGCGTGAGGGTCACGTGGTGGAGGTAGCGCTCCTGTTCGCTTTCCGGCAGATACGCCAGCAGGATGCGCGGACAGGCCCCGGCGTAGAGCGGGGCGCGGCGGCCGATGCGCGTGTACACGCGCACGGGGTGAAGCGCCTCCACCTTCTCGATGTAAATGGCCTCCGTTCCGTCGCGTACCACCAGGTTGACCGCGTCGCCCACCTCGTCGCGCAGCGCCTGCATGACGGGAAGGGCCACACGGCGCAGGTCGAGGCGTTCGGCCACAAGCCATCCGAACTCCAGAAACCGCAGGCCAAGGCGATATGCCCCGCCTGCATCGCGGGTGAGAAAGCCCATGTCCACCAGGGCGCTGACCATGCGGAAGACGGTGGTCTTGGGGAGACCCGACCGTGCGGTAATTTCCGAAAGGGACAGTTGTTCGTGATCCCGGAACAGATCGAGCACCCGCATCGCCCGCACCAGCGTGACGTTCTTCGACGTGACGTTTTCCGGCATGCCTTACCTCCCCCGCTGATCGGCGGATGTGCGCGATTGTTCCGAAATTCGGAATGAGCGTTCCGAATATGAATATTCTTTCGCCTATCGTACCGCGTTTCCCCGAAATCCGCAAGGGCTTGTCGCCCCTTCACCGTCCGGGACAAAAAAGGCGGAGCCCGGCCGCCTCGTGGCAGCCCGGTTCCGCCTCACGAACGTCCTTCACTCTCCCAGTGCCCGCTTGACGCGCCGTTCCATCTCCGCGTAGGGCACGACACCGAGCACCACGTCGACAATGATGCCGTCCGAATTGACGTAGAACGTGGTGGGCACGGCCTGCACCGCATACCGGTTCGCCACCGAACCCTTCTCGTCCAGGAGGACGGGCAAGGAAAACCCGTGAGCCCGAACGAACGTATGCACATCCTCCAGGTCGTCGGTGTCGGTCAGGTTGACGGCGTAAAAATCCACCCGGTTCTTGTACGTTTCGTAGAGCTTGACCAGATCGGGCGCTTCTCGCGCGCACGGCCCGCACCACGACGCCCAGAAATTGATAACCGCCGGCCTACCCCCCGTCGGGAAGACGCTTTCCTGGCCCTCGAGGGTCGGAAGCCGAAACGCCGGCGCACGAAAACCGATGGCCGGCTTTTCCTCTGCCGTGGCGGTTCCGGATGGCGTCGCGTGGGAAGGCGGACCGGACGAAGCCTCCTCCTCCGGCGGGGTGGCGCTCTGGTAGACGGCGAAGGCGGCCATGACCAGCAACAGGCCGACGACAAGCGCGGTGCGCATGGAAACCCCTCCTTTGCCGGTGCCCGATGCTTGGGGCGCCGAACGCGGTTCGTCTTGTCCCATTATAGCCCGGAAACGCGAGATCGATGTGGAAACCGCCGGTACCAGGGGCACGTACCCGGAGCCGGCATGGTACAATATCGGGCGGGTGCCTATCGGGGTCCTCGAGGCCCCCGATGGTGTTGGCTGACCGCACGGGTTGGCTGGCGTGCTCGATCCTGCATACGGGAGGGATGGACGCATGATCCGCGTGCTGTTCGTTTGCCTGGGCAACATCTGCCGCTCGCCGATGGCCGAGGCGGTATTCCGTCACATGGTGAAGGAAGCGGGGCTTGACGGCGTGGTGGAGGTCGATTCGGCCGGTACCGGCCACTGGCACGTGGGTGAGCCGCCCCACGAAGGGACGCGGCGCGTTCTCGACCAAAACGGCATCGACTGGCGGGGCATCCGCGCCCGACAGGTGGTACCGGACGACGCCGAGCGCTTCGACTACATCGTGGCCATGGACGCGGAGAACCAGGGGGAGGTGGTCCGCATGCTGGATCTCCATCGTCCCGGGCGGACCAAGCAGCCGCAGGTGTTTCGCCTGCTCGACCTGGTGCCGGACGCCCCTGTGGCCGACGTTCCCGATCCGTACTACACCGGCAACTTCGACGAGGTGTATGAGCTGATCCACGCCGGCTGCGCGGCGCTTTTGGAGCGCATCCGCCGCGACCTCGCCCTGCAGTCGCCGGGTGACGGGGATGCGGCGGGCCGGAGGGGGAACCGGCCGTGACGCTCCCGGCCGCGCTGGTCGCCGCTGTTTGCAATGCCCTCGCGGACACCGTCGGCCCCGCGGCCGATGTGCGCGTGGTGCCCGTTGGGGGCGGGGACATCTGCCGCGCGGCGAAGGTGAAGGTCGAGCGCCGCACCTTCTTTCTCAAATGGCGACCCGACGCCCCGCCGCACTTCTTCGCCGCCGAAGCGAAAGGCCTGGCGCGCTTGGCCGACGCCCACCGGGATACCGGCGTCGGCGTGCCCCGCGTCCTCGCGGTTGGCAACGGGGAAGGGGACGCCCCGCCGTTCCTGCTTCTCGAGTGGATCGAGCGGGAACCGAACCATGCTGAAGCGGCTGTTGCACTGGGAGAGGGGCTGGCGCGCCAGCACCGCGTGTGCGGCTCCGCCTACGGCTGGGACGGGGGCAGCTTTCTCGGGCCGCTTCCCTTCCCCGCGGGGTGGCGTCCAGACTGGCCGACCTATTACCGCGACCTGCGCCTCGCTCCCCTCGTGGCCGAAGCGGACCGGCGGGGGCTTCTAAATGCCGAGCGCGCCGCCCGCCTGCGCAAGCTGCTCGATCGCCTCGAGGATTGGCTGGCGCATCGCCCCGACCCGGCGTTGCTTCACGGCGACCTGTGGGGCGGAAACTGGATGGTCGGGTTCCCGGTCTCACCGGGTGGCGACGAAGCGAACCGGCAGTCCCGCCCGTATCTGATCGATCCGGCCGCTTTCTACGGCGATCCGGAACTGGACCTGGCGATGACGGAGCTCTTCGGCGGCTTTCCGCCGGCCTTCTACGCCGCATACCGGCGCGTGCGCCCGGTTGATCCGGGGTATCCGGACCGCCGTCCCCTGTACCAGCTCTATTACCTCCTCGCCCATCTCGTGCTGTTCGGAGAAGGGTACGGCACGGCCGTCGACCGCATCCTGCGGCGGTACGTGGGCTGATCCGACCAAAGTAAAACGCCCTCGGCCGCGTCGAGACCGAAGGCGCCGAGTTCAGCATGACACGCCGCCGGGGGCGGCATGTCATTTCGCGCTGACGGGATCCTCTTCCAACCAGTTGTAAAAGGTAAAGGGCTCTTCCTCCTCCGTCTTCTGCGTCGGCGTGTGCAGCGGCGACCGCTTTTCCTTCCGTTCACGGAAGCGCTGGGCGTAGGCGCGGGCTTCTGCCGCCGTACGGATGCCGTTTTTGTGCCACTCCAGGAGGATGCGGTCGATGTACCGGAAGTTGCGCTTTCCGCAGTACACCGCCTCGCGCAGGGCGGCCCGCACCAGCTCTTCGCTGTAACCGTCCTCTTCCAGCCACAGGGTGATGGCCTCGCATTCGAGGGGCGACAAGGGGCGGCCGAATTCCTTCTCAAACAGGCTGTAGAGATCGGTGGGCTCGTTTTGCGGGAGGCGGAGGGCCTCCCGCTGTTCCTCAGCCCACAGTTCGGCAAGCCGGCGATACAGCGGCGAGAGGTCAAAGCGTTCCATGGGCAGCCCCTGCTCGTCGGTCCCCTCTTCCACCGCCAGCACCCCCTGCTGGACGAGACGCTGCACCATCGACAGGATCTGCGTGGCGTCGGCCGACATGCGCGCTTCCAGCTCCCGCACCGAGGGAAACGCTTTTCCTTCGGCACGGAAGGCAATCAGGTGGATCAGAAACATCATTTCGTCGTCGCGAATGCCCAGCTTGCTGTAGTACCGGAGCAGCGCGTGCGGCAGGACGGTGACCGGCTCCTGCCACAGGCGGGCGACCCACGCGTCCACAGCTCTCCCCTCCGGTATTCGTTGGCGGTTCTCACTTACGGGTGCAGCCGGTACAGCATGCGCGGGAACGGGATGGCCTCGCGCACGTGCTCAAGGCCGCAGATCCAGGCAATGGTCCGCTCCATGCCTAGGCCAAACCCGGAATGGGGCACAGTTCCGTAGCGGCGCAGGTCAAGGTACCAGCCGTAGGCCTCCATGGACAGGCCGTGCTCGGCAAAGCGCTGCTTGAGAAGTTCCGGATCGTGGATGCGCTGGCTGCCGCCGATGATTTCGCCGTAGCCTTCGGGGGCGATCAGGTCGGCGCACAGCACCACCTCGGGGCGGTTGGGGTCCGGCTGCATGTAGAAGGCCTTGATCTTCGCCGGGTAGTGGGTGATGAACACCGGCTTGTCGTGGGCTTCGGCGAGGGCCGTCTCCTCCGGCGCGCCGAAGTCCTCGCCCCACTCAATGGCATGGCCCTGCTTCTGCAGGAAGGCGATGGCCTCATCGTATGTCATGCGCGGGAACGGCGGGACCACCTTCTCCAGCTTCGCCGTGTCCCGGCCTAACGTGGCCAACTCCCGGGCGCAGTTTTTCAGCACCGACTGGACGATGTGGGACACGAGCTGCTCCTGAATCTCCAGATTTTCCTCGTGCTCCACGAAGGCCGCCTCCGGTTCCAGCATCCAGAACTCGATCAGGTGGCGGCGGGTTTTCGACTTTTCGGCGCGGAACGTGGGGCCCAGGGTGTAGACGCGGCCTAGGGCCATGGCTCCTGCCTCGGCATAGAGCTGGCCGCTCTGCGACAGGTACGCGTCTTCGTCGAAGTACTTGGTGTGAAACAGCGTCGTTGTGCCCTCGGCCGAGGTGGGCGTGAGGATGGGCGCGTCCATGCGCACAAAGCCGTGCTGGTTCAGCCATTCCTGGGCGGCGCGGAAGACCTCGGCCCGGATGCGCAAGATGGCGTTTTGGCGCGGCGTGCGGATCCACAGATGGCGGTGGTCCATCAAAAAGTCAACGCCGTGCTCCTTCAGGGCGATCGGGTACGGCTCGGCGATCTGAATGATGCGGATATCCTGGACGGCCAACTCGTATCCGCCGGGCGCGCGCGCGTCCTCCCGCACCGTGCCCGTTACGTACAGGGAGCTCTCCTGGGTCAGGCGGTTGGCCGCTTCCCACACCGATTCGGGAACCTCGTTTTTGACCAGAACGCCTTGGATAACGCCCGTTCCGTCACGCAGCTGCAAAAACTGGATCTTGCCGCTGGAGCGTTTGTTGTAAAGCCAGCACCCGATGGTGACGGCTTGTCCGACGTGGCGGCTTACCTGCGAGATCGTTGCCTTCACCTGTGTTCCCTCCGCTTCTGGCGTATCCCAAAAGCCGTTACCCATTATACTGAACGGCCCGTTTGACCGTCAAACGACGGCGCCGGTTGCCCAAAACGCAACCACCGGGGCCCCGATCGGGGTGGCCCCGGTGGTGGCCCGGTCGTTCGCCGGATGGCTCCGACCGGCAATTATCCGGAATGCCGCGCGACAAACCGCTTGATGCGGGCGACGGCTTCCTGGAGCGCCTCGAGCGATGTGGCGTAGGAGATGCGGATGTGGTGCGGGCATCCGAAGCCCGAACCCGGCACGACGGCCACCTTCTCCTCCTCCAGGAGCGCCTCGGCCCACGCGTCGGCATCGGCGAAGCCGCCCGCTTCGCACGCCTCGCGCACGTTGGCGAAGGCGTAAAAGGCGCCGGCCGGCCACCGGCAGGTGATGCCGGAGATCTCGTTGAGCGCCGGGATGAGCCAGTCGCGCCGCTGGCGGAAGGCCCGCTTCATTTCCTCGAGGGCGTCCTGCGGCCCGGTGATCGCCTCCAGCGCGGCGTACTGGGCCGGCGTGGTCGGGTTGGAGGTGCTGTGGGATGACAGGTTGTTCATCGCGCGGATCACCTCGCGCGGCCCGGCGGCGTACCCGATACGCCAGCCGGTCATCGAGTAGGGCTTGGAGACGCCGTTGACGGTGATCGTCCGCGCGTACACTTCGGGGCCGAGGGAGGCGATGGAAACGTGCTCGCCGTCATAGATCAGCTTTTCATAGATCTCGTCGGAGATGATCCAGATGTCGCGGCGAACGCACACCTCGGCCAACGCGGCCAGCTCGTCCCGCGTATACACAGCCCCCGTCGGGTTGGAGGGCGAGTTGAGGATCACGGCCCGCGTGCGGTCGGTGATGGCCGCCTCGAGCTGTTCGGGGGTGATCTTGAACCCGTTTTCCTCCTTTCCTTCCACGAACACGGGCACCCCCTCGGCCAGCTTCACCTGTTCCGGGTAGCTGACCCAGTACGGAATGGGAACGATCACTTCATCCCCCGGGTCGACCAGTACCTGGAAGATATTGTACAGGGCGTGCTTGGCCCCGACGGTGACCGTCACCTGGTCCGGTGTGTAGGTGAGGCCGTTGTCCGCGCGCAACTTTTCGGCGATGGCCTTGCGCAACTCGGGGATACCGGATGCCGCCGTGTACTTGGTGTGTCCGGCGCGCATGGCCCGCTCTGCCGCGACGATGATGTGTTCGGGCGTGTTGAAGTCCGGCTCCCCCGCGCCGAGGCCGATCACGTCGTGCCCCTGGGCGCGCAGTTCCTTGGCCTTAGCCGTGATGGCCAGCGTTGGGGACGGCGAGAGGGCTTGAACCCGCTTGGCCAGACGCATACCGCCAACCTCCTGCGTATACCGTGTTTCTTACAACAAACGCAACACAGCAAGCCGTGGATTTCCCCACTAGCTTACCATGTTGCGCGGCGAATGGGAAGTGAGGATTGTCCGCAAACGCGCGCCGTCGAGCCATTCCTCGTCGAGCAGGATTTGCGCGCCCTTGCGCAGTGCGTCGCGACGTTCCTCCAGCAGCGCGCGCGTGCGCGCCCACAGGTGGCGCACAATGGCCTCGTGCTCCCGCTGCAGGGCCGCTTTGTCCGCCGTTTCCCGATCGACCAGCCCTAAATCGGACAAGCCATGATCGATGATCTGGCGCACCATCTCCTGCACCTGGTCAAAATCGCCCCGCGCGCCGGTGCTGTACTCTCCGAACTCCAGCTCCTCGGCCACCGCCCCGGCGAGGGCGACCATGATGCGCGCCTCCAGCTGGGACCGCGTGTACAGGTACCGGTCGTCGGGTGGCGTCTGGCGCACATATCCGAGGGCCTGGCCGCGCGGCGCCAGCGCCACCTGGGCCACGGAACCCGGCCGCAACGCCTCGCTCACCAGGGCGTGGCCCATCTCGTGAACCGCCACGCGTTCCTTCTCCTCGCGGCTGGCCTCGCGGTCGAGCACCTCGCCCATCATCACCTTATCCACGGCTTTGGCAAAGTGGGCACGCGTGATGACGGGGCTGTCCTCGCGCAGGGCGTAGATGGCTGCCTCGTTGGCCACACTTTCCAGCTGGGCGCCGGAGAAGCCGAAGGTGTCCTTGGCCAGCTGGACCAGGTCCACATCGTCGGCCAACGGCTTGTTTCGTGTGTGGAGGCGAAGGATGGCCTCCCGGGCGCGGCGGTCGGGCAGCGGTACGGCGATGTGGCGGTCAAACCGCCCCGGTCGGAGGAGGGCCGGATCGAGCATGTCTAGGCGGTTCGTCGCCGCGATCACGAGGATGCGCGGGTTTTCGTTCGCGTTCAGCCCATCCATTTCGGTAAGCAGCTGGTTCAGCGTCTGGTCGTATTCGCGATTGAGGCCGCCTTCGCGCTTGCCGCCGATGGCGTCGATCTCGTCAATGAAGATGATCCCGCTCGTTTTCCTGCGCGCGTTGGCTTGGGCACGCACCTGGCGAAACAGCTCGCGCACGCGCTGCGCGCCGACGCCAACATACATTTGGATAAAATCGGATCCCGAGGCGGCGACGAAGACGGAGTCGGTGTAGGCGGCCGCCGCTTTGGCCAGCAGCGTCTTCCCCGTCCCCGGCGGACCGTACAGCAGGATGCCCTTGAGGGGCCGGATCCCGTAGCGCTGCGCCTTCTCGGGGTCGCGCAGAAACTCCAGTGCCTCCATCAGTTCGCGCTTGGCGTGCTCCTGCCCGCCGATCTGGTCAAACGCAAAATCGGTCGCTTCACAGGCCCGCGCGAACGACGCATCCCGGCGCGGGAAGGGCATCCCCTGCGCGCGCGCCAGGAACACAAATGCCCCGGCGAGGACCAGCACGAGGAGAGCGGGCCACACGCGGGAGCCGATGGTTACCAGGAAGAGTCCGGCGCCCAGGGCCGCTCCGAACAGCACGTCTCTTTTCACGTTCTGACCTCCCTTCGCCCCGGTGCCTCGCCGTACGGAACCACAAGAACCAGCTCCTCGTCGTCCCGTTTGAGCGCGATGTACAGCCGGCGTTCATCCAAAAAGACGTCGCTGCGGTCGAGGCGGTACCGCCCTTTCCACGCTGCCGCGACGGACGGGATGCGCGTGTATTCGCCTTTCTCTAGCGCTTCCAGCACGGCAAAGGATTCGCGATACCAAATCTCTTCCAGCGGCGACGGCTTGTTCTCGACGCGGATGAGCACCTCGCGCCCGCCTGCGGCTTTCGTCAGCGTCTGGTCCAGCTGGTGAAAGGTGCGGGCTGCATTGGCATCGGGGTCAAGCTGCACGTCCACGACAACGGCCGACGGGGTGACGTTCACGCCGGTCACATGGATATGGGGAACGCCCGCCAGCGCCTGACGGATGGGCGCTTCCACGGCCAACCGCTCGTAGCCGAACCACCCGGTCAGGAGGAGGGCAAACGTTGCGAACAGGGAAACAAGCACGACGATCGGTCGGGTTGGTTTCACGGTTTCTCCCCCTTCTCTTTTTCCTGAATGGGGCGGAACGTTTTCATAATCCAAGTATAACAAACACCAAATAGAATCTGATTATAATATTCCTGTCAATAAAGGCAAAAATAAATAAAGACGGCTTACGAAGCCGTCTTCAGCAAGCGATAGGTTTTGAGCAGTGCCCCGGTATAGAAGTCGAAGTAGGCGTAATGCTGGCGACCGGCCGCGTCGACATAAGCGGCTTCCCACACCGGGCGCCCCTCCTCGATGCCCGACACGATGCGCCCGACGCGGGCCTTCGGGTCCTGGGCCAGAACCTGCGCCCGGATGTGCTCGCGGCTCACCCCTGCGGCAATGCGCTCGGCATGTACCGGGCCTTCCCCGTCGCGTCGCACCCAGGCCACCCACGCGTTCCCGTTCCGGTCTGTGCCGTAGAGGGCCAGGAACGCCTGGCGGCCGTGAAAGCGCTCCACGTGCGACACGCGCACCAGCGGCGTGGCCTGGCCCACCTTCTGCAACAGTGCGGGCGTCACCCCTTCGTGGGCCTCAGCCGCCAGCGTGCGGTAGAGGGAGACGACGTGCCAACTCACCAGAACCATAAGCGCCACCAGCGTGGCGACAACGGCCATGCCCCTTGTGCTCACGGCAGCGGATTCAACCCTCCAAAAACCGGTATCCCAGCACGTGCTGCAGCGGGTGCGGTTGATCCTCGAACCGAACGATCACGAGCAATGCAGCCACCCGCGCGGTGCGGGTCCACGCCGAGGATGTACGTGACGCGGGCGCGGCCTTCCACTTCCTCAAGGACACCGCGGTCATGGAAGGCGGGTCCCAGCGCGCGGCGACGAGCGCCGCCACGGCGGGCGGCGGCACGTCCACGCGCATCGCCGGCACGGCGGATCCGCTGGTCTGCATGTCGTGCGTCGGCGTTGCCCGGTCGAGGTATCGGCGCACCAAGCTCAGGTGGTCGCGCGGTGAAAACAGGCCGTGCAGTGCAGGCGGAACGGCCACATCCCGTCCGTTGACGCGCAGCGTCAGAATCCCGCCGCGGGACACCAGATGATACGTCTGGGATTGCAGGCGGCCCGTGATCGTCCAATCCCGGCCGGTCACCGTGCCCACGAAATAGCGCGCCGGGTCGCCGTTCCCCACGGGGGAAACCGGCTTGTCTTCGCCGAGGATGACTTTCAACACAAAGCGGTACGGCTGCGGGTCGGTGAGGGCGCGATCCACCGCTGCGACCAGTCGGGCACGTTCGTCCTGGCCGAACGTTTGCGCGTCCGTTCGGGCGTCGGGGCCCGCCGGAGCGCATCCGGCGCCGAGCAGGAACAGGAGCATGAGCATCGTACCAACCGACCAGCGCATCGCCGCCACCTCCCGGCCCGCAGCAGGACCAAGGGAATCGGGCACGACCGGTGATGCGGCGTGCGGGAGCCGCATCGCGGCGTTTCCCGTCACGTCCGGTAGATGGTGAACACCATTTTGTCCGGATCCTGCCGATCCTTGGCCAAGCCGAACATCAGGTCTTGCTCTTTGAGCGTGCGGTTCAGCACGTCGACGATTTTGTACAAGTCCTCGCTCGCCTGCACCTTCACCGTTGCCAGGACTTCCAGCTTGCTCTCCATCGCCCTTTCCCTCTCGTTCCATCAATATGCCAAGCGCCCAAGGCGTATGCGGGGTGCCGCGGTGAAAAGTGACACACATCGCCGCCCCCACCGCACCTCATACTATTCCTAGGCGTACCGAAGGAGGTGTCTCCCGTGTACGCACCCTCCCCTCCGGTGCCGGATGTCTCCCGCCTCGTGTTCTCCCTCGATGAGCGCCACCCTTCGTGGGTGCACCTGGAATCGCCGTACCGTCAGCCCAACCCCATCCCCTTTCGCAACTTGCACCTGTCCGACTGGCTGTCCTTGTCGTGACGCCCAGACCGTTGTTCCATAACCGCTTCCCCCTGCCCTCCCTGAACCCCGGCTTGTCCGGGGTCTTTTCTGCGATCGGGCACGTCCGGGCGGTTAGAACAGCGTCCGGCCCGTCAGTTCGGTCGCCAGGCGGGCGGCTTCGTAGCGGACGCGTTCCTCGTCAATTGTCACGCACATCCCGTCTTCCACCACCAGCCGCCCGTCCACGTACACCCGCCGCACGTCCGCCGAGCGGGCGGCGTACACCACGTGGGAAACCGGGTCATAGTGCGGATGCCAATGCGGTTCCCGGGCGTCCAGGAGGACGAGGTCCGCCCGCTTGCCCACCTCCAGCGATCCAATCCGGTCGCGCTGGAAAACGGCATCGGCGCCGTAGATCGTTGCCATCTTCAGCGCCTCCACCGCCGGCACGGCCAGCGGATCTTGGGTATGCCCCTTGTGGATCAAGGCGGCCAGGCGCATCTCCTCAAAGAGGTCCAGATTGTTGTTGCTGGCGGCGCTATCGGTCCCCAGCGACACGGTTACCCCGCTGGCCAGCAGTTTGGGCACCGGGGCGATGCCGCTGGCCAGCTTGAGGTTGGAGCCCGGATTGTGGGACACCTTAACATCGTACTCGGCCAGAACGGCGATTTCCTCGTCGGTCAGATGCACGGCATGGGCAACGAGGGTCGGCCGGTCGAAGACGCCGAGCCGGCGGAGGTGTTCCACGGGACGCACGCCGTAGTCGCGGACGTTCTGCTCCACCTCGCGCGCCGTTTCGGACAGGTGGATATGCACCGGCACGTCCAGCTCCGCGGCGGCGTCGACGATTTCCCGGATGTAGTCGGGCGGGCACGTGTATGGGGCATGCGGGGCCATCATCGTGGTGATGCGCCCCCCCGCCGCGCCGCGATACGTGCGGGCGAAGGCTTTGGCCTCTTCCAGCTTGGCCACCTGCACCTCGCGGGGGCACAGGCCGATCACGCCGCGGCACAGGACAGCGCGGATGCCCGTCTCCTCCACGTTGCGGGCCACCTCGTCCATGTGGTCGTACATATCGACAAAGGTGGTCGTTCCCGTTTTCAGCATCTCGGCGATGGCCAGGAGGCTCCCCCAGCGCACATGCTCGGCGGTAAAGCGCGCTTCGAGGGGCCACATCTTCTCCTCGAGCCACGCCTGAAGCGGCAGGTCGTCGGCGTAGCCGCGGAGGAGGGCCATCGCCGCGTGGCCGTGGGTGTTGATGAGGCCGGGCAGCACCACGCCGCCGCGGCCGTCGATGGCCTCGTCGTAGGCCGCGCGCGCCTCCTCGTCGGGGGTGGGCCCGACATACGTGATGACGCCGTCCTCGAAGGCCACGGCGCCGTCCTTGATTACGTCGAAGGCGGCATTGGCCGTGATGACCGTGACTCCATAGATGATGGTGTTCACCGCGGATCCCCTTTCCCCTTGACATGCATTCCTATTTAACCAGAGCCTCGCGGGACGGTCAAGCCGCCGCCCGGCTTTCCGGCCCGGCGGTACAGGTTCGGCGGCCGTGCCCGGTCGCGCGTTTGCGGCGTGCGCCCAACGGTTACCGGTCAACAGGGTGCCGCCGGAGAAAATCGAGGATGGCGTCGAGGGCGGCGCGTCCGGCGGCTGCCGTCACCGGGGCAAAGAGGTCGCCCATTTGGCGGAGCCGCGCGGGCACGGTTTGGATCGTAAAATCGGCGGGCTGGGCGCCGCGCGCCAGCTCCTCCCACGTCACGGGCGCCGACACCATGGCCCTCGTCCGACCACGCGGCGAATACGGCGCAGGCAAGGTGCGGCTGGGTCCGTGCTGGAGGTAGTCAACATAAACCTTGGTGCCGCGATCGCGGACGCGCCGTTCGACGGTAACGAGGCGCGGGTATCGCTCGGCGAGGTAATGGGCCAAAAAGGCGGCCACCTGTCGCGTCTCGGCGTAGGTGTATCGGCGCTGGAGGGGGATGTATACCGCGAGACCGGTGGCTCCCGATGTCTTGACGTACGTCGGGAGGCCCAGGCGATCGGTCTCCTCCTTGAGGCGGAATGCCGTCTCGACCACGGCGGAAAATCCGGGGACGGAAGGGTCGAGATCAAAAGCCAGCTCCAGCGGGTATTCGGGGTCGTCCACTTCGTGGAAGGACACGTGAAATTCCAGGGCCGCCTGGTTGCCGAGCCAAAGAAGCGTACGGAGGTCATTGAGCAGGATGGCGTTTACACTGCCCACCCTCCGGCGCGGGATCCAGGGGGGCGCGAAGACCGGCGCATTCTTCTGGTAGAAGGATTTGCCGTGAATGCCGTCGGGATAGCGGATTACCGTGAGAGCGCGGTTGCGCGTGTAGGCCAGCAGGGGTTGGGCCACGGCGTAGAGGTATGCCAGGTAGTCCCGCTTCGTGACCCCGACCTCCGGCCACAGCAGCTTGTCCGGATTGGTCAGCGTCAGGCCGGCCAGCTCGGCGGCCGACGCCGGCGGTGCACCGCCGGAGGGCATGCGGTTGCCGTTCATGGTTTCTCCCCGTCCCGCAACCCGTCGGGCGGCGTGGCGAGAAATCCCACCAGCTTGGGGTGGCGCAGGCGGCCGTCGGGCGTCTTTTCGCGGTATTGCACGCGGGCGGCAAGATACGGGAGAAGCCAGCGCAGCTGCTCCCCGCGCTGGCGGTCCACTGCCCCGCGGAAGGGTGGACGTTCGGAGACAAGGTGGGCCGTTCCGGCGGCCAGGAGCCGCCGCTCTTCTTCCGAGAGTCCGGATGCCACGCGGCCGACGTACGTCCACGTGCCATCGCCGGAGCGCTCGGCGAGAAGCACGGAACGGACGCGGCCCGCCCATTCGGCCAGGCCGACGATTGCAAAGACCCCTTCGCGGCAGGCCTTCACCTTTAGCCAGTCGCCGTGCGTTTTCCCCGGCACGTAGCGGCCCTGGCGACGCTTGGCCACCACCCCTTCCTCGCCCTGCGCGAGCACGCGGTTCCACAGCGCCTCACCGTCCCTTACGGTTTCCACCGCAAACAGAGCTTGGGAGTTTACCGGAATAAGATTATGTAAATATTCCTGGCGCGCCTCCCACGCCTCGGCAAACAGCACCGTCTCGCCGTCGCGCAGGCAGTCGAACACCGCGTAGCACGCCGGCCATGTGCGGGCGTACTGTTGCGCTGCCGCCGCGTCGCGGACCCGGATGCGGCGCACCACATCGGAGAAGGAGGATCGGCCCGCGTGATCGAGCACAATCGCTTCGCCGTCAAGCCAGCGGCGCCGGTTCCCCAACGGCTTGAGGGCCGCCACCAGCTCGGGAAAGGCGACGGTCACGTCCCGCCCGTTTTTGGACCACAAGCGGACGCCGTCGGGCCCCACATCCGCCACCAGGCGCACGCCGTCCCATTTGACCTGAAACGCGTAGGACGGATCGCGCGGCAACGCCGGGCTCAAGATCGGCTCCATGGGGGCAAAGGGCATCACCGAACCCGAGGGGGACCGCTTCGACCCGCGTGCCGTCATCCGGTCGCCTTCTTTCGGCGGCGGGGTGTGCGTTTTGCCGGGGCGGCCTCCTTTGCGGTGGCCTCCAGCGACGCTTGCAGCGCCGCCATCAGGTCGACTACCGGGGCCGGGCGCGGGGTTGGGGCCGTCTTGACCTCTTCTCCTTCGATCTTCTTGGCGATCCGCTCGCGCAGGGCCTCGCGGTATGTGTCGGTATACTTCTCCGGTTCAAAGGGGGCCGACAGGTTTTCCACCAGTTGAACGGCCATACGCACTTCCTTCTCGTCCAGATCGGTCTCAACCGGCAAATTGGGCACGAGCCGAATGCTGCGCACCTCATCCGGATAAAAGAGCGTCTCGAGCATCAGCCCGTCGGCAATGGCGCGCACGGCGCACAGCGACGACTTGGCGCGCAGCGTGACGCGGGCGATGGCGATTTTCCCCGTTTCCGCCATGGCGCGCCGCAGGAGGGCGTAGGCTTTCTCCCCATTTTCTCCCGGCGAAAGGTAGTAGGACTTGTGAAAGTAAACGGGGTCGATTTCGGACAGGTCGACAAAATCCAGGATCTCGATCGCTTTGCGCGCTTCGGGCTGCACAGCGTTCCAGTCATCCTCGGTGAGCACGACGAACTTGCCCGGCTCGTACTCGTAACCGCGCACGATGTCGTCCCACGAGACATCCTGGTTGCAGTGGGGGCAGCGGCGTACGTATTCGATGGGCGTGTGACACGCCTTGTGCAGGTAGCGAAAGCGGATGTCCTTCTCTTCTGTGGCCGCGAACAGGCGCACGGGAATGTTGACCAGCCCGAAGCTGATGGACCCTTTCCATACCGTATGCACGCGCGTCACCTCTCACCCGTAGTCTCGGAGGGGATCGCGCGCGCTATGCGGAAACGAAACTGGAAACTTAGGGCAGATAATAGGCCAAGCTGTGCAGCTCCAGGGTCACGTCGGCGTGGTGCACCCGCACCCCTTCCCTGACGCGCAGGTTGATCGGCGCGAAATTGAGGATGGCCTCCACCCCGGCTTCCACCAACCGATCCGCCACGGCCTGTGCGGTATAGGCCGGTACGGCAATGATGCCGATGCGGATGCCCTTCGCCTTGACCGTTTCCGGCAGTTCCTCGATGGGTTGGATACGCAGTGCGCCGATCTCCTGGCCGATCTTGGCCGGATCGTTGTCAAACACAGCCACAATGCGCATATTGTCCTGGCGGTACATGGTGTAATGGCACAGGGCGTGGCCGAGATGGCCGGCACCAACCAGGCAAAGGGGAATCGGCCGGTCCAGTTTTAAAATCTGGCGGATCTTTTCGATGAGATACGGGACTTCATAGCCCACGCCTTTGCGTCCAAATTCGCCGAAATAAGCCAGGTCTTTGCGGATTTGCGCCGGATTCATGCCCAGTTTTTCGCCCAGCTCCTGCGAGGATACGGTTTTGATGCCCAGGCTGTCCAGATAGGTCAGGTAGCGCAAGTAGACAGGCAGGCGTCGGATCACAGCGTCGGAGATCTTGGACGTTTTCAACCCGGCGGTTCCTCCTTTGTTGCGAATCCCGTATCACCTACCGTGTTTTCTCCTTTTCCAGAGACAATTCCTGCTGTCCGGCACGCAGACCGACAAGGACAACCTGATACTGGAGTCCGTCGGTGATGACCGCAACCGAACCGTGGCGGGACGGCTGGTAGATGTCGGCCCACGAGTCCGACAAGCGCTCCAGCACCTCCTCCCGCCCGAAGTCCCCCTCCTCGCCCCGGGAAAACACAATGGCCACCTCGGGGTCCACCGCGGCCAGGAAGTCGGGGTGCGACCCTTGCGCGCTGCCGCAGTCGCTCACCTTGAGGACCGCGGACCGCAGATCGGGATTGGCGGCGAGGATGGCCGCTTCCGCTTCGGCGTTGATCGAGCCGGTGAACAGAAAGCGCACGTCGCCGTAGGCAAGGCGGAACACCAGGGCGTTATTTTGGGGGGAGAGGGACAGCGGGGGGCGGGGATGAAGCGCGGTCAGGATGGTGCCGCGGTTGAGGTGCAGGCGTTGCCCGGCGGTGAGGGCCACGAGGCGGATCCCTTCGGGGATGCGCGGCGGCAGGACCACCTGGCGTGTCAGGGCGGGAAACACCAGCGCTTCGACGGGGTAGGCGTCGAGGACCGCTTGGGCATTCCCGGCGGCTTCGGGCATGTCGCTGGAGAGGATCAGCCAATCGAGGCGACGGACCCCCGCCTCCTCGAGCAGGGCAAAGAGGCGTGCCCGCGCCTCGGCCGCCCCCGTATCAACCAGGGCCGTCTCGCCGCTGGACCACTGGAGGAGCGTCGCCTCGCCCTGCCCGATGGCCAAAAAGGTAACCTTCAGCCCCGTCCAGTCCACCGTCGGCTTGGCGGCGGGCCGCGGCGGCGAGGCGGCCGGCAAGGCCCACCCGCCGACCAACCACCCGATGGTCACCAGCACCACCACGATGCGTGCCACCGTCCTCACGCGCGACACCCCCTGCAGATGGTCCCGTTGCCGTCCTCTGCCGGCGGACCGGAGCGGCATTATGCCGGCGGCGTGGCAGGTGGCGGGGCCGAAGCGTGCACGGAAGCGAGGTACTGTTCCCATGCGCGGCGGGCCCCGGGGACGTCGTGATTGAGGAGGTGGGCCAGGCCCTGGTACACATAGCCTTCCACCAGCGCCGGATTGAGGGCCACGGCCCGGTCGAAGCAGCGGGCGGCCTCGGCAAAGGCGCCGTCGGTAAGGGCGAGATGCCCCGCGTGGTAGAACCCCAGGGCCTGTGCCGTCCTCGTGGGCTGGACCCGCAACTTTTCGCACAGCACGCGCGCCTTCTTGCGCTCGCCGCGGCGCGCGAGCAGGATCACCAGCGTGGACAGGCCCAGTACGTGGTCGGGGTGGCGGTCGAGGATGCCGCGGACGACACGCTCGGCTTCCCGGTCGTCACCGCCGTGCAGGAGCACCCAGGCGTACGAAAACTGGTGGTCGGGATGGCGCCCCAGCGACAGGGCTTTGCGGAGATAGCCCATTCCCTCCGGGCGGCCGGCCAGCCACAGCGTCCATCCTAGCCCGTGGAGGGCCTCGGCGTCTTTCCGGTTGTAGGCCAGCGCTGCGCGGTAGCAGTCGGCCGCCGCGCCATACCACCCGTTGGCTTCGAGGCAGGCGGCCACCTGCTTGAGCACCGCGGGCGGCGACTGGCCGGCCAGGAGCCGCGACCAGAGCCGTTCCGCGTCTTCCCGTCTTCCCGCGCGCAGGTAGGCCCGCAGGAGCAACACGGCGGCGTCCCAATCGCGCGGGTTCTCCTCCACGAGCGGATGCAGCAAGGCGATGGCTTCCGCGGGGGAACCGGAGTGCAGCAAGGCGGTGGCCAAGTTGTAGCGGACAACGGGCGTGTTCTGGCAGCGCAGGGCTTCACGGAAGCAGTCCCGCGCCTCCTGGAATTGTCCGCGCATGCCGGCCAGACAGCCCAGGCCGTTCCAGCTCGCCGCCCGCACCGTGGCGTCCGGCGCCTGGAGGAGTTCTGTAAACCGTTCGGCCGCTTCGGCCCACGCGCCGTTGTATAAAAGCGTGCAAGCCAGGAAGAGGCGGATCACGGCCTCACCGGGGTGCTCGGCGACGGCGCGGCGAAAACACACTTCCGCCTTGTCGAACATGAACAGATTGAAATAGCCGAGGCCCTGGCGAAACCACGGCGGCTCTCCGGCGGCCGTCTCCGGGGAACCACTTGAGGGGGGCGTGGCGGAAGGAGGCGCATCTCCCGCCTTTTCCGCATGCGGAAGCGCGGCGGTCGGGGGTGACGCGTCTGCCTCCTTCGCCGCGGGCGCGGCCGATCCGCGCATGGATCCCTCGAACAAGCACAGCGCCTCTTCCACCTCAAGCCACCGGTCTATGACGCGGTCGTGAAGCGCGCGCAGCGCGGCCAGGTCCTCCGCCAGCCGGGCCCGCGTGGCCGGGTCGCCGGTTGCCCACGCCTGCTCGATGCGCGCCAGGGACTCGAGCATGGCGTCGAAAAACGCGTCCAACAGCAAAACGGCCCACCTCCCGGAACCCTTCTTGTTCACAGTCTTTGCCCGGGAAGGGGACACCATGCGCCGGTGAGGACGTGCGGGCATCACCTGACCATGGCGTGTTCCTCGGCACCGAGCAGCTCGACGATGCGGTTGCCCTCGCCCATGATGGCAATGCGCGGGCGGTGGCGGAGGGCTTCCTCGTCGGTCATGAGGGCATAGGAGATGATGATGATGACGTCTCCGGGCTGGACCAGGCGGGCCGCCGCGCCGTTCAGGCAGATGACGCCGCTGCCGCGCGGGCCGGGAATCACGTACGTCTCAAAGCGCGCACCGTTGTGGTTGTTCACCACCTGGACTTTTTCGTTGGGCAGGATGTCCACCGCGTCGAGGATGTCCGCGTCGATGGTGATGCTCCCGACGTAGTTGAGGTTGGCCTCCGTCACCGTGGCGCGATGGATTTTTGCCTTCATCATCGTGCGAAACATCGGCGTTCCCCCTTTCGTCCCTCAGTCGAGGGTGACGAGCGCGTTGTCAATAAGGCGCGTGCGGCCGAAGCGCACGGCCACGGCGATCAGCACCTGTTCCCCCGGGACGCCCCGCGGCGGAACGAGATCGGGATAGGCCAGGATGTCGACGTAGTCAATGTCCGCCAGCGGCTTTTGCGCGATCCGCTCGCGCACGCCGCGTTTGAGGGCCTCCCAGTCGCGCACGCCGCTGGCCACGGCGTCCTTTGCCCACTGCAGGCTTTCGTACAGCACGACGGCCTGGCGGCGCTCCTCCGCCGACAGGTACACGTTGCGCGAGCTCATGGCGAGCCCGTCCGCCTCGCGCACAATGGGGCACGGCACGATGGTGACCGGAATGTTCAGGTCGCGCACCATCCGCGAAACGACCGCCACCTGCTGCGCGTCCTTCAGCCCGAAGAAGGCGTAGTCGGGCTGGACGATATTGAACAGCTTGAGCACCACCGTCGCCACGCCGTCGAAGTGACCGGGGCGGGACGCGCCGCACAGGGGGGCGCTCAAGTCAGCCACGTGTACCTTTGTCTTGATCGGCTCGGGATACATCTCCGCCACGTCGGGAGCAAACAGCAGGTCCACTCCCCGCTGGCGCGCCAACCGCTCATCCCGCTCCAGGTCGCGCGGGTAGCGGTCGTAGTCCTCGTTCGGACCAAATTGCAGCGGGTTGACGAAGATGCTCATCACGACGTAGTCGGTCATCTCCCGCGCGCGGTCGACGAGGGAAAGGTGCCCTTCGTGCAGGTAGCCCATCGTCGGGACAAAACCGATCCGTTTTCCCGCTTCCCGCGCCCGTTGCACCGCGGCGCGGACTTCGTCAATCCGCTTGACTACCTTCATTGCACCGTCTCCCCGTACAGGCGTTCCAGCACGCCGTCGGCCATGGCAAAGGTGTGCTCCGGTCCGGGGAAGGCCCGCCGCCGCACCTCGTCGGCGTAGCGCTCCACCGCAGCCCGGATCGTTTGGCCGATATCGGCATACTGTTTGACAAACTTCGGTTTCAAGTCGCTGGCAAAGCCCACAAGGTCGTGAAACACCAGCACCTGCCCGTCACACGACGCTCCGGCGCCGATGCCGATCGTCGGCACGGAGACCTTCTCCGTCACCAGATGCGCCAGGGCCTCGGGCACGCATTCTAAGACGATGGCAAAAACGCCGGCTTCCTCCAGCCGCTTGGCGTCCTCGACGATCTTGCGCGCCGAGGCGACGTCCTTTCCCTGTACCTTGTAGCCGCCGAGCTGGTGCACGGCTTGCGGGGTGAGGCCCAGGTGCCCCATCACGGGAATGCCGGCCTGCACGCAGGCGCGCACGGCGGGCAGGATTTCCTCCCCGCCCTCCATCTTCACCGCGTGGGCGTGGCCTTCCTGAATCAGGCGGCCAGCATTCTTCAGCGTCTCCTCGCGGGTGCCGTGGTACGTCAGAAACGGCATATCGGCGACGATGAGGGCGCGCTTGGCACCCCGGGCCACGGCCCGCGTGTGGTGGACGATGTCGTCCAGCGTGACCGGTATGGTCGAGTCATAGCCCAGCACGACCATGCCCAGCGAGTCGCCGACCAGGATGACGTCCACGCCAGCTTCGTCCACGAGCTTCGCCGAGGGGTAATCGTAGGCCGTCACCATGACGATCGGCCGCCTCTCCTGCTTAAGCGCTTTCAATGTGTGAATGGTGATCCTGCTCACGGTGCAACGCCTCCTTCGGCGCTCTGGCCGGCAAGGACAAAAAAACCTTCTCGCCGAAACGGGAGAAGGACGGTCACACGCCGCGCTTCTCTGTCTCGGTCCTTTGCAGGCTCAGAGCAGATGTGCGCAGACGGTATGCGGTTTTCGTCCTGAACATCCGGAACTTCACCGCATCGCGCAGTGCGGTTCCCGCTGGATACCGCCTGCCTTTCTTCTAGTATAGCAAAACGGGGCGCCTCACGCATGGAGATCGAGATCGGCGGAGTAAATTTTCCGAATCGTCCCATTTCCCTGTTCCAGCAGCAGGGCGCCGTCGTCGTCGATGCCCCGGGCCACGCCGACGAATTCACCGCCCGGCGTGCGGGCGACGACGCGCCGGCCGAGGGAGACGGCCCGCGCCTCCCAGCGGCGCTTGAAGGGGGCGAAACCCTCGCGCAGGTAGGTGTCGTAATCGGTTTCCAGCCCTTCGAGAAGCCGCTGGGCCAGGGCGACGCGGGAGAAGGATCGCCCCGCGGCCATGGCCAGCGATCCGGCGCGCGCGCGCAGCTCCGGCGGAAAGTCTTCCTCCTTCTGGTTGACGTTGAGGCCGATGCCCAGGATGACGAAATGGACGCGGTCGGCCTCGGCGGCCAACTCGGTGAGAATGCCGCACACCTTGCGGCCGCCCGCGAAGAGGTCGTTGGGCCATTTGATGCCCACGGACAATCCGGTGTGCTTGGCAAGGGTGTCGGCCAGGGACACGGCGGCCACCAGCGTCAGCTGCGGCACGCGCGCCAGCGGCACCTCCGGGCGCAGGACCAGGCTCATCCAGATCCCCGCATCCGGCGGGGAATGCCACGTGCGCCCGAGGCGCCCCCGTCCGCCCGTCTGCACGTCGGCGGCGACGACCAACCCTTCCGGCGCCCCCGCCTCGGCACGGCGGTGGGCCTCGATCTGCGTCGAGGCGATGGCGTCGAAGTAGACCACCTCCCGCCCGAAACGCGTCGCCTTCAGTCCGTCCTGCACCTCCACCGGGTACAGGCGATCGGGCGCCGCGACGAGACGGTACCCCGCCTTGCGCACCGCCTCCACGCGGTAGCCGGCCTGGCGGAGCTCCTCAACGTGCTTCCAGATGGCCGTGCGCGAGACGCCGAGCACGCGGCTCAGCTCCTCGCCGGACACAAACTGTCCACGCGCCGCCTTCAACCGCCGGATGAGCTCCTCGTTGATCATGTGCCGTCGCCTCTTTCCCTCGCGTATTCGAGCAAGCGCTCCTTGTCGTTGGGCAGCTCGCCGCAGGCCACGCGCGTGAGCAGCTCGCGCAGCAGGCGGCCCACCCACGGTCCGGGCGGACGTCCGATGGCCTCCAGCAGATCGCGCCCGTCCACGGCCAGATCCTTGAGGCTATGTGCCGGCATGGTGGCGTAAATCGCGCGGACCCGCTCGCGAAGGCGCGCGGCGGCCGCCCTCCCCCGCTCCAGGGCGTCCGGACGGCCCGCCGCCTCCCGCGCCGCGCAGAGGTCGGCCAGCGCCAGGCAGCGCGACAGGCCGTGCGCGAGCAGGAGCTGCTGCCAGTGGCGCGTGGCGCCCTCGCCGGGGCACGCCTGCCGCGCTTGCCCCACGAGGGTTGTCACCTCGTCGATGCGCTCCCGCGAAAAGCGCAGGGCGCGGGCGAAGGATTCCGCCTCCTGCTCCGTCCACCCCAGCAGCACGGCCAGCAGGGCCCAGCGCGTCCCAACACCCTCCGGAACCGCCAGCACCGCCAGGTCGGGCCATGCTTCCGGCGCCAGGTATGGGGCCAGGTCGTCGGCGGCAAACAGCTGGCTTTCAAACAGGAGGACAAACCCGCGTCCGGGGTTCGGGCTGGCCATGATCTTGTCGAGCTCGTCGGCGATGCGCTCGTGCGCCACCGGACGCAGGGTGGCCCGGCACGCCTGAAGCGCCTCCCATGTCTGCGGCTCGATGGCGAAATCGAGCTGCACGGCGAAGCGGACGGCGCGCACGAGGCGCAAGCCGTCCTCGGCGAACCGCCGCATCGGATCGCCGACGCAGCGGATGCGCCGTGCCGCCAGGTCGTCCCGACCGCCGAAGGGGTCGACGAGACGCCCGCGCCGGTCGAGGGCCATGGCGTTGACGGTGAAGTCACGCCGGGCCAGGTCTTCTTCGATGCGGTCGACGAAGACGACTTCGTCGGGATGCCGCGCGTCGCTGTACCCCCGTTCGACGCGGAACGTGGTTACTTCAAAGGCATGGCCGTCCACGCGCACCGTCACGGTGCCGTGGCGAATCCCGGTGGGGAGGCTGTCGGGAAACAGGGCCATTACCGTTTCCGGTCGGGCGCTGGTGGCGATGTCGATGTCGTGGATGGGGCGGCCGAGCAGGCGGTCGCGCACATACCCGCCGACGAAGTACGCCGCGTGGCCGGACTCTTCCAGTCGCTGCAACACGCGGCGGCCGGCCGCTTCCACTTCCGTTTGCATGGCCATCCCCGCCTTCCTGCGCATACTAAGGTTCGCTGTCCCGTGCGCATTGCCCCGCGGGACATGGGTCAACTGCGGCGTTGCGGCGCGCCGGGACGTATACACCTGCCCCTTGTCTTGAGGATAATGAAAAGGAGGGAGGTGTTGGCATGCGCACGGCGTTCGGGCTGTTCGTCCTGCTTTCCAAGCTGATCCAGAACTTCAAGCGTTTCCGGCGCGTGTGACGGTGCGGCCGTCGCGGCAACCGGTACCGGCTAGGCCTGCGTGCCCACCACTTCGCGATACAGCGCCTCATATTCGTCGCAGATTTGCTCGGCGGCAAAGCGTTCGCGCGCCCGCCGGCGGGCGTTTGCGCTGAAACGGGCGTAGCGCTCCGGGTCGCGCAGGAGCGCCAGCGCGTCGGCGGCCATTTTGGCCACGTCGCCGATGGGCGACAGCAGGCCGCACTCCCCGTCAACCACTACCTCGGGGATCCCGCCGGTGCGGGTGGCGATGACCGGCACGCCGCAGGCCATGGCCTCCAGGGCGACAAGGCCGAAGCTTTCCTTTTCCGACGGCAGCACCAGCAGGTCCGCTGCCGACAGCAGGTGGGCCACGTCCGCCTGCTTGCCGAGGAACAGCACGTCGTGGTGCAGGTTTTCGGCCACCAGCCGTTCCTGGACGAGGGGGAGCTGGGGACCTTCCCCGATCAAGACCAGCTTGGCCGGAAGGGCGCGCCGCACGCGGGCGAACACCTCGACGACATCGACCGGCCGCTTGACGGGACGAAAGTTGGAGATGTGGATGAGGACGGCTTCGCCGCGCGGCGCCCACTCCCGGCGCAGTTCCCGCGCGTCACGTCGGTCATAGACGCGCGTGTCGATGAAGTTGTAGATGCGTCGAATCGGCTTGTCCACGTTCAAGAGGCGCCGGGTTTCCTCCACCAGGCTGTCCGATACGGCAGTGACGGCGTCGCTTTGTTCAATCCCGAAGCGGATGACGCATTTCATCGTCCGGTCGTAGCCCAGCACGGTGATGTCCGTCCCGTGCAGGGTGGTGACCACTTTGAGCTGTGGCCCAACCATTTGCTTGGCCAGGTACGCGCTGATGGCGTGAGGGACCGCGTAGTGGACGTGCAAGAGATCGAGCCCGACCAGCCGGGCCACCTGGGCCATGCGCGCCGCCAGGGCCAGGTCGTATGGCGGGTGGCGGAACACCTCGTACTGGACAACATCCACTTCATGGAAATAGATGTTTTTCATAAACTGTCCCAACCGAAAGGGCATACTGGACGTGATGAAATGCACCTCGTGCCCGCGCTCGGCTAACAGCTTGCCCAATTCGGTGGCCACCACGCCCGACCCGCCCAAGGTCGGGTAACAGGTGATCCCAATGCGCAAACGCTCTTCCCCTCCTTTTTAGCGGTCGCGCTTCCACGTCGCGACATCGACCACCACCGGCACCGTGCTGACAAACCCCTCCCCGTACGCGGTGCCGGCCAAGTGGCCAAACCAGCGGTCCCGCGCCCGGAGCGCGTCGAGGAAACCCTGGTTGAGCGGGGTGGCAACCCGTCCCGGATCGGCCACAAACTGGCTGCGATAGGCCAAGAGGGCCTTTTCCTTCAGGGCCTGGGTTTCGCTGGTGTCCACCACGAAGGACGGCTTGGTGTAGCCGTGGATGAGGTAAAAGTACAGTGCCGCCACCCGATGGGGCTCCTCCGAGCATCCCGGCGGCACGTATCGCCGCAGGGCGGCGTTGGCCACCGCTTCCTGCACCAGCTGGCTGCACAACCGGTGGTCCGGATGGCGGTCCTCTTCGTACGGCGCGAACACGACCCGCGGCTTCAGGCGCCGGATGATCGCCGTCACCGTGGCCACCGTCTCCTCGTTGACGCGAAACCCGCGGTCAGCAAGCCCCGCGTTTTCCCGCACGGCCACGCCGAGCAGGCGTGCCGCCTCGCGTGCCTCGGCGCGCCGCGTCTCCACGGTGCCGTTCGATGACAGCTCGGCCTGCGTCAGGTCGCAGATGGCCGTCACGAGGCCGCGGCGCGCGCACAGGGCCAGCGTCCCGCCCATCCCGATCTCCACGTCATCGGGATGCGCTCCGAAGGCCAGCACGTCCACCTTCACGCGTTTTCATCCTTTCCGCAGGGGTTTGGCACGTCAACGGGCGGCGCCGACCCGGGCTCGACCACCTGGCGCCAGGCGAAGTCGCCCTGTTCGAGGCTGCGCACGAGGATCTCCGCCGTCCCCGCATTGGTGGCCAGCGGGACGCCGTAGACGTCACAGAGCCGGAGCAGCGCCATGATGTCCGGCTCGTGAGGCTGGGCGGTGAGCGGGTCGCGGAAGAAGATCACGAGGTCGATGCGGTTTTCGGCCACCAACGCGCCGATTTGCTGGTCGCCGCCGAGGGGCCCCGACCGGAACCGGTACACGGGGAGGCCCACCTCGTCCGCGATGCGCTTCCCGGTCGTGCCCGTGGCGTACAGCGTGTGCCGGGCGAAAATGTGGCGATACGCCAACACGAAGTTGACCAGCTCGTCCTTTTTTCGGTCGTGGGCAATCAGCGCGATGCGCACCCTCTGGTTCCTCCCGGTTCCGCGAATTCAATCCAGCAGGTGCTCCAGCCCGTACACCAGGCGGTCGAGCGTCATGACCCGGCGAATGGCCAGCGCCACGCCCGGCATGAAGCACGCGCGGCTCAGCGCGTCGTGGCGGATGGTCAAGAGCTGGCCTTCTCCCCCAAACAGCACCTCCTGGTGGGCGATGAGGCCCGGCAACCGCACGCTGTGGATGCGGAAGCCGCCGACGTATGCCCCACGCGCCCCTTCCACCAGCTCTTTTTCGTCGGGATGGCCCTGGCGAAACTCCGCCCGCACCCGTTGAATGCCCTCGGCCGTCTTGAGCGCCGTCCCCGAAGGTGCGTCCAGCTTCTGGTCATGATGCAGCTCGATGATCTCCACGTGGGGGAGGTACTTGGCGGCCATCTGCGCGAACTTCATCATCAGCACGGCCCCGATGGCAAAATTGGGGGCAATGACGCCGCCCACGCCACGCATTTCGGCGTGGCGCGCCAGCTCCTCGACATCCGTCTCGCTCAGGCCCGTCGTTCCGACCACTGGGCGCACGCCACGGTCCAAGGCCGCCTCAACGTGACGGCGCACCACCTCCGGCGTGGTGAAATCGACGAGCACATCGGGCCTGTACGTATCGAGGGCGCGTTCCAAGTCGCGCACGAAGGGGACACCCAGTTCGCCCAGGCCGTTAGTCGTCCCGACATCCACCCCGTCGAGGTGCGCGTCGATGCCGACGACGAACGAAAAATCGGGTTCCTGCACGAGCATCTTCACCACTTCGCGCCCCATCCGTCCCTTTGCCCCGGCCACGGCCACGCGAATAGGCTTGTCCGTCATCGGTCATCCCCCCGTTGCGGTTCTTTGGGCGTCCACCGGTCGCGGTCGCGTGTGCGGAACTTTTCCATGACGCGCGTGTACGCGTCCTCGAGATCGATGCCTAGGGCGTTGGCGAAGCAGACGACGATGAAGAAAATGTCGCCCAGCTCCTCGGCGATGGAGCCCTCGGGCTCGTCTTTCTTCTTTGGTTTTTCCCCGTATTGGTGGTTCACCTCGCGGGCCAGCTCCCCCACTTCTTCGGCCATGCGGGCCAGCATGGCCAGGGGAGAGAAATACCCCTCACGGAACTGGCCGATGTATGCGTCCACTTCCTCCTGGATTTTGCGTAGCGTTTTGGCGTTCATGGCTCCGATCCTTTCTCGATTGAGCTTCCGGCGTTCTCTTTTCATCCTACCAGAGGTCAACGGCGCAAACAAACCGTTTCCGTCCCGCAGCACATCCCAACCGAACACCGGACGCGCGGCGCGACGCCGCACCGCGCCCTTGCCCCCGCGAAGGCTTCCCCGCTATAATAATGGCTGTTTCCTTATCAAACGTTCACATTCATGGGGGAACGTGCCGTGCGTATCCGGTTGAAAAATCTTCTCGCCATCACGGTGGGTTGTGCCATCTTTTCCTTTGGCCTCAACTACTTCACCATTGCCAACGGGTTGGCCGAAGGAGGGTTTACCGGGATCACCCTCCTTGCCAACTACATCTTCGGGTTTGATCCAGGCCTTGTCAACTTGCTCCTCAATGTGCCCCTCTTCTTCATCGGGTGGAAGGTGCTCGGCCGCACGAGCATGATCTACACCATCTACGGGGTAGTCGCGGTGTCGGTCTTCTTGTGGGTATTCAAAGACTTTCGCCAGCCGCTGCACGGCGATCTGCTTCTCGCCGCCCTGTACGCGGGCGTCACCCTCGGGTTGGGTTTGGGCCTGATCTTTCGCTACGGCGGCACCACCGGAGGAGTGGACATTCTCGCCCGTTTGGCGCAGAAGTACCTCGGCTGGACGATGGGAAGAACCATGTTTCTCTTCGACCTGTTCGTCATCGGCGCATCGGCGTACTACATCGGGCGGGAGAAGGCCATGTACACGCTGGTGGCCGTTTTTGTCGCCACCCGGGTAATCGACTTCGTGCAGGAAGCAGCCTACTCGGCCAAGGCAGCCCTCATCGTCTCGGACGCCACGGCGGACATCGCCCGCCGCATCCTGCATGAGATGGATCGGGGTGCGACGCTCCTCAAGGGCAAAGGCGGCTACACGGGGACGGAACGGGACGTCCTCTATGTAGTCGTCAGCCGAAACGAGGTCCAGCGGCTGAAGGCGCTCGTCCATCAGGTGGACCCGTATGCCTTCGTCGCCATCCAGGATGTCCGCGACGTGCACGGCAAAGGGTTCACCCTCGATGAATACAAACGGCCGATCGAGGGCTGATGGCCGGTCACGGGCGGCGTTCCAAGCGATAGCGGTACCAGGCCACATAGCCCAGCACGGTGAACACCACAACGGCCATCACCGCCACGACGGCGTAGATGGACGACGGGCCCATCCACGGTGAGGCCGAGGCGGCATGCGCCAATTCGAAGAGACGGGCCATCCGGTTGTGGAACTCCCACACCACGGCCCGGTCCACGTGGGGAGCGGATTGGTCGAGGGCCCGAATGAGGGAGTCGAGGGCTTCCACGTCTTCAGGGGGCTGCTGGATCACCACCGCAGGCCGCACGATGGTGTAGATCTCGGCGAGGCGACGGTACGCCTGCAGCCAGTTGTTTCCCGAAACGGCCCCGCTGCGTAGCTGGCGAAGCTGCGTCTCTACCTCTGCGCGGTATTCCTTCCACAGGGGCTGCTGGCGGTGGAGCAGGGCGTCGGCAGCCAGACGCACGCGAAGGGCATCGCGCAACATGGCCTCGGGATCGGGCTGGACCCGGGCAAAGGCGCGCTTTCCTTCCAGCACGGCCGCCAACACGGCGTGCAGCCCTTCCACCGAAACGGGCAAGCGGCGCGTCAGCGCGACCACCGCTTCAGCCAGTTCGGCATAGTGCGCGCGCGCCTCCTCCCACCGCTCCTGGCGGACGGCCTGTTCCACGCGCACCGTCAAGTGCTCAATGTGCTTGAGCAGCCGCTCCGCATTGCCTTGTACGGCCTCCTCACCGGATGCATCTCCCGGCCATAACCCGGCCCCACTCCCCCACAGGAAAAGCCATAGGCATAACATCCGCACCAGACCCCTCATCGCGCTCCCCCTCCCTGCCACTACACTCTATGGGGGAACGGACAAGGATAGACCGGTCAGTTTTCGCGCCCCCTTTCCCCGGACCACGCCGCCGCCACGCTGCGGGCGAGGACGATGGAAAGCAGCGAAAGCCCCACCGTCGCCCACCCGACGAGGTGATCATAGGGTTCCAAGGTGGGACCCATCCACGGATGGACGTCCAGCCCGTAGTCGACGGCGTCGTTCAATAAGGTCCACGCCGCCACGCCCCACCACTGGTACCCCTTGATCCGGTAGAGGAACGCGTAGAGAAGCGCTTCGAGTGCCATGGCCAGGTGCGAGGCGACCAGCATCCAGTTTTGCCACGGGATCGGACCCCCGAGGGCTCCCGTGGTCAGGATGACCGCCGGGGCCCAGATCCCATACTTGACCATTGTCACCGCGGCAAAGGCGTGCACCCAACCGTTTGCGCGACCGGCGAGCGCCATGGCCAGCACTAGGGTAAAGGCGGCACTGGCCGTCGGCGAGTCGGGAACGAAGGGCCACAGCGCCACCGGTGTTGCGGCCAGCTGTTCGCGGTACCAATAGTAGCCGTATAGCGTGCCCAGGAAGTTGACCCCCACCAGGAACGCCATCACGTCACGCCGCGCCGCCAGCGCTGGCCACCACATTCGCCAGTCCCCTTGTCTCAATCCCATTCCTCTCCTCCTTTCGATAAAAAACCGGCCGGGGAAACCCCGACCGGTTTGGTGCACGTCCTTCTTCACACCGGCGTTACTTCTTCTGAGCCAGCCACTCGGCCAACTTCTGAAGCTCCTCCTCAGAACCTTGGAACTGGCCAGGCGGCATTTGCCCTTTCCCGTTCTTGATGATGTCGACGATCTGTTCCTGCGACAGATTGCTGCCGACATGCTCCAGGCTAGGCGCAAACCCGCTCCCCTTGAGATCCACGCCGTGGCAACCCTGACAGGTCGTTTGCTTGGCCCAAATCTTTTCGCCTTCCGGCGCGTCCGGGCTGACTTCCACGGTCGGCGCCCCGCTGCCGCCGCCTTGGCTGGCCATGTGCTTCTGGTGCTCGTCCACCGCGGCCCAGGTCAGGAACACGATGGCGGCCAGCGCCAGCAGCATCAAACTGGTGGCCACCGGACGATCCTTCGGCCGGCGCTTCGGCCCGCGGTCCAGCCACGGTGCCAGAAGCAGCGCCGCAAAGGCCAAGCCCGGAATGAGGATCGTCCCGACCACGGTGTACGGACCCGACGTGTACTCATACTTCAAGAGCTGGTACAGGAAGAAGAAGTACCAGTCGGGCAGCGGCGTGTAGCTGGTGTCGTTGGGATTGGCCGGCGCCTCCAGCGGGGACGGGTGGGCCATCGTCAGCACCAAAAAGGCCACCAGACTGACGACGGCGATCATCCATTCCTTCAGCAGGAAGTTCGGGTAAAACGGTTCGGTTTTGCCGGGGAACTCGGTGTAATCCGGCGGCGTCAGGGGCCCGCCGCGCCGTTTTATGACCCGCGAATCGCCAACGTACTCCACGTCCTTTTCGTGACGGCCTGCCATCTTACGCTGTCCCTCCTTCGCTCCATTCCGTGCGCATCATAGCGGACCGGAAATGCCTTGCCGGCGGATGAGGATGAAGTGCACGCCCATCAGCGCAAGCAGGACCCCCGGCAGGAAGAAGACGTGGATGGCAAAGAAGCGTGCCAGCGTCTGGGCACCCAGAACATCGCCGCCCTTGAGGAAGGTTTCGATGTACGGGCCAATGAGCGGCACGGAACCGGCGATTTTCACGCCCACCTGTGTAGCCCAGTACGCCTTCTGGTCCCACGGCAGCAGGTACCCGGTGAAGCCAAGGCCCAGCATAACGAAGAATAGGAGCATTCCAACTACCCAGTTCATCTCACGCGGGCTCTTGTACGCACCGGTGAAGAACACGCGCAGGGTGTGCAGGAACATCATCACAATGACCAGGCTGGCACCCCAGTGGTGCATGCCGCGGACGATGACGCCGAAGGCCACCTCGTTTTGCAGGTACTTGACGCTTTGATACGCATTCAGGATGTCCGGGACGTAGTACATGGTGAGGAACATGCCGGACAGGATCTGGATCACAGTGATGAAAAACGTCAAACCGCCGAAGCAATAGACAAACGCGGAAAAGTGATGGGCGGGGTTGACGTGTTCGGGCACCTCGTGGTCGGCCAGGTCGCGCCACAGCGGACCGATGTTGAGCCGTTCATCCAGCCACTGGTAGATCCTGCGGAACACCGATTATGCCCCCCCTCTCGGCTTCGGCGTCAGGCTGAGCAGCAGCTTGCCGTCCTTGACTTCCACTTCGTATTCGTCCAGTGGCGCCTGAGGCGGCGTGCCCGGTACGTTGATCCCGTTTTCGTCATAGAATCCGTTGTGACACGGGCAGTAGAAATGGTTGGGGCGATCCGGGCTCGTGTTCCACTGCACTTGGCACCCGAGGTGCTTGCAGATCGGCGACAAGGCCAAGATCTTGCCGTCCTTGTTGCGGATATAGGCCGACTTTTCCGCCTCTTCCTCATGCCAGCCGTCCTTGATCTTGACCTTGAACTTGACCAACTTGTAGTCCGGTCCGAAATCGTCGACCTTCCCCACCTCGACCTTGCCGGCGCTGCTTGTTCTCTTGAGCGCCGGGTCAACGGCAAAGCGGAGCATGGGTGTAAGGATCCCGGCAGCCATGAACGCCCCCGTACCCATGAGGGTGTACGTCAGGAACTGCCGCCTTGACATGCCCTGACCGTTCTCTTTGTCGCTCATCGTCCGAACCTCCCATCTATGCTGACGTCACCCGGACAGGATTTGGCACACGTACACAAGGACAACCTCATGATACCCCTAGGCAATGGAAAGCGTCAAGAATATCATGTTCCGCTGCGCACAACGTCGGCAGGCTCCGGTTTCGCTACGCGTTGTCCGATTTTTGCTGTTCCGGGTCATTCCACAAGGCGACGATCTCCTCCACCAGCGCTGCGACCGGATCTCCTTCCCGCTCATGTGTCGACAGCACGACGCCACCGGGTACTGCGAAGGGTTCGCCGTCGGTCAGCACCACGACGTGGGCAAAGGTAGGTTTGAGGGCCGCTACGGCCTCGTCGGGGGAAGCGGAACCATACAGGGTGAGGATCGGGAAGCGGACGAGCCGGCCGGCCAGGTGCTGCTCCACCCGGTCGGCGCACTTGGCCAGACGCGCGCAGCGCGAAAGGGTCTCCGCCCAGTCGGTTTCGGACATGCGCACCACCGGGAGCAAGGCCGTGTCCACATAGGGCTGGAGCGTCGGCCATTCCTCGACCGGGATCGAGTTCCACTGCACGACGTTCGTCACCGCCTTTCTACAGAATTCCCCCGTCGGGTGAAGCCAAAAAAGAAAACTCGGCAGTGCCGAGTTTCAGCCTTCCTTACAATAGCACGTTTTCTCTTCCCCTTCAACGAACCGACGGGAAGCATCCCCGCAGCTTACGTTCGCTCGTATTCCAAAAGGCTCCGCAGCTCTTCCGTCAGCATGAAGAACTGTTCCTGATTGTTCTCCGCCAGCGCCCGGTCGATCTCCTCATATAGCCGCTTCTTTCGGAACGCTCTCAGCGCCTCGTCCAACACCAATTCGGCCAGCAGACCCAACACCATGTTCTCTTGAATGAGGTTCTGCCTTTCCATGAGATGTCCCCCCAATACCGCGGCGTTTTTCCGGACGGCGGTTTCCTTTTGCCGACACCGACTGCCTGCGGCTACCCCCGCGGTATCCCGCAGCAGGGTCCGCTGTTCCACCCTGGCAATTGCCAGCAGACGGTTCCCTTTTCGGCCCGGCCGGGACTCGTTGAAATATTATGAACAGGGTCTGTATTGTACTGTATTCTCGATGCGCCCGAAATTCCCTTCTGCCTCCCGAAAAAAATTGCTCCCATCCGGTCACTACCATTTTTGCCCGTTCCCCCCTGTATTAAACCTCCTGCCAAGCGATTGGCTGTTCGGCAAATCCCACCCGCTCGCCCACCCACTCGATGCCGAGCGGGGTAAGGGACCACAAGCGGTTTCCGTACACATCGAGACCACTTACGAGCATGCCCAGGTGAAGCCCCAGGGGGAGCACCTCGCTTTGCATTACGGCTGCGGAATCCGCGGTCCTGTCGCCCGTGACGTCAGCCGGTAGGGCCGCCAGCAGGTCTCCCTCGCGCACCCATCCATCACGGCCGGCGAGGAAAAGAAAGACGAGCAGCTGGGGAAGTGCGGGGATCCGATGCTTGGTTGTCCGCACCCAGAAACGAAACAGTTCCCCGCCGAGGTCGAGGTCGGTTCCCTCCCGCAACAGCCGCTCTCCTTGCGCCGTCAGCGAGAGGCCGAAGGGGCCTTCCCCCTCGGCGATCAGTCCGATGTAGCAGGTAAAGTCGTACAGCAGCGCAAAGCGACGCGGATACCGGACGGATCGGCCGCGGGAAGCCGGCATCGCCGCCCGGTCGACGGGCTCCTCGCTCACTGCAAACTGCCGGAACAGCAACTGCTGCTGTTGCCGATGGAGGACGCCCTCGGCCGTCAGCCGGAGGGGGGTTTCGGCGACAAAGCGCAGCCACGTGTACAGGTCGTCGAGAAGCAGCCCCCGCTCGTCCCGCACGACCACCGGCGGGTCGGCCAGGGGAACCGCACGGCGAATTTCCGTTTCCAGGTAGCGAAACAGGTGCTCCTTCACGTCGACGGGAAAGACAAACCCGTGGCGCGTGGCGCGGGATACGCCGCGAAACAGCCAACCGCGCTTGAGGAGCGCGGCAACACAGTGGCGTCCACTACCGCCGGATCCGGCTTGGCGCGCCTTGGCCAAGAGTTCCTCAAGCGTAAAGCACGCCCGTCCTTCGGCCAATAGCGCCCACACAAACCGTCGTTCGTCGTCGTCGAGGTCGGTGTATTGGCGGGCGATCTCGTCATCGCGCAGGACACGGCTTAAAATCCGTTGGATCAACTCGTTTTTGGAGTGACTGTCGCATGGGCAGCGGTACGTTAAGGCAATGCGATGCAAGTCGTCAATGTCGGCGAAGGACAGCAGGTCGGCAACGCGCATGAAAAACCCCTCCGTTGGAAACGTCACCCATTAGTATGGCGACGCCGGAGGGGTTCCATTCCGTTTGCGGTATCGCGGGGCAGCGCACGCAGGAGCGCCGGCCAACGCGGGTCGATGGATTACCCGTCGGCATCCGCGTCGGCGCGGGCCCGGGCAATGGCCTCCCGCAGCGCTTGCCACGGCTCGTCTAAGGTCTCTTCGCCGCCGACCATCTCCTCGAATACGGCGGCGGCACGGTCGACGCGTCCTGCCTCCAAACACGCCCAGGCCAATTTCTGGGCCACCACCTCGTCCCCTTTGTCCATCTCCCATGCCTGCTCGAGCCGTTCGATCGCCGATGCCACGTCCCCTTCGGCGAGATGGAGATCGGCAAGGGCGATGTACGCGGGCACGCAGTCGGGGTTGTCCCGACGCACTGCCTCCAGCAACGTCTTGGCCTCGTCGCGCTGCCCCATCCGGGCCTTGAGCAGCGCCAGGCCCAAGCGGGCTCGCTCGTTTGCGGGGTCGCGTGCCAGCGCCTCTTCATAGTGGCGTGCGGCGTCTTCCCATGCGCCGCGCCGTGCCCAGCGGGCCCCCAGCTCGACGTACAGGTCGGCGTCTTCATAGGGCGTGCCCACCAGCGATTCGAGCAGCGCGAGGGCGTTTTCCTCGTCGCCGAGCTCGTCGTACAGCTGGGCCAGGTGGCGAGCAAACAGGAGCGGCTCGGGGTGGTGGCGCCGGGCCTTCTCCAGATAGGAGACGGCCACCTCGTACAACCCTTCCGTCGCGTACAGGTCGGCCAGGTTGACCAGCACCCGCACGTCATCGGGGCGCTCGTCCAAGAGAGACATGAGCACATCGAGGGCGGCGTCGGTTTCACCCAGTTCCAGATAAACCTCGGCAAGCAAGAGGCGCGCCTCGGAATCGCCGGGCCGCTCTGCTAGCACTGTATCAAGCAGGCCCCGCGCCTCGTCGGGGTGGCCCAGGTCGGCATAGGCCGTGGCAACGGCGAGCAGCTTGTCCGGGTCGTCCCGGGCCACACGCTTGGCCTCGGCCAGACGCCGCAATGCGCCTTCCGCGTCCCCGCGCTCCAGGGCTTCCCATACCGGTTTGAGCCATTCTTCCATTTGGCGAGTCATCGGTTCCGTCACGCGCTCCTTTGTTGGGCCGCGACGCCGCCACAAGCATCCGGCGTCCGCGGCCGGATTGCGGGTTGTCCCCTTTCGATTGTACGCAAATCCTCGTTGCGTCCCAACCGGTTGAGGCTTACAGGGGAGCGGACAAGGCGTAGAGATGCGCCGGCCGGGAGGACAAGAGGCGCCCCGATCCGGGCGACAGGGCCCGAAACGGCTCGCTGCCCACGAAGACCCCGCGTACGGCGACGGCATCGGGCGCAAAGAGCGGCAGGCGTCCGTCGCGATACCGGAACAGGAGGAAGTCGGCGTCACTCCCCGGAGCCAGGCACCCCTTTTGCGGATAGAGCCCGGCCAGTTTGGCCGGATTGGTGGCCAGGAGCCGGACCGCTTCCACCAGTGCGTTGTGGGCCCGCTCCGCCGGCACGTCCCAACGGGCCTTCGCCGGTTCCTCGGGCAGGCAGAGGGCGATGACACGGGGGTCGCCCGTGACGCCCTCTCCTGTTCCGGTGAGGGTGCAGGCAACCGACAATCCCTCGGGAAGCGAAACGGGCCGATCGGGCCGCTCGAAGGGCCACGCCACGACCGGCGGGGTGTAGCCGCTCACGCCTTCGGACGCGCGCGCCGCCCAGCGAGAGAGCCAGCGCAGGCCTTCCGAGCTGTCCTGCGGATGGGGAGATTCCGGGCGCAGCACGAGGCGCAGGCCGTGGTTTTTCGCCGCCATAAGCAGTTCCCCCCAACGGGAATGGCCGAAGTGCTGTGGGTCGCGCACGCGCACATCAACGAGCCGGAGGCCATGTCTGCCCGCGTAGCTGAACAGGAAACGGTTCACCGCCTCAAAGGGGACATCCAGTTTGAGGCCATAATCCAGGCAGCTGTTGAAGTGCACGGCGCATCCCCGGTCAATCACATCGGAAAGCGGCCCCTGCCGGGGGTCAACGGCTTCCACCACCGTGGTTACCCCGCGACGGATCCATGCGCCGAGCTGCTCGCGATACGGGGCGCTGGTCGCTGCGGCGAAAGAGCCGTTCGTCAACACCCAACCGGGGGTAATCCATGCGCCCTCCGCATCAAGGGCCGGGACATCACGGATGACCGTCTCCTGCTCCTCATCGGAGGCGACGACCCGCTCCACCTTGCCGCCGCACACCCACAGGTCGGCCCGCATGGCCCCTCGGGCCGTCACGACCGTCCCGCCGCGCACCACGTAGTCAACCACCGTCCTGCGGTTCAACCCAGATGGACCCATCGGTCTCCTCCTCCCCCGCACACCTTGTCCCTTTCACCCTATGCGCCGGGGAAGGCGAACATGCCCCTCGCCGACGGGGCCGAAACGGGCCGCGGACCGACCGCCGAGGGGACGCCGCGCGCGCATCGCCTGATCCGTTCCGCCGTGCAAAAAAATACGCCGCCTTTGTGGGCCTGTAAGCCCTTACAAAGACGGCTGCGCAAAATGGGGCGCGTTACACATTCGGATAGGAGTGGAGAGAAACCACACTGTACTTTTAGTATACCGGAAATGGATGCGTTGTCAATGATAAATTGGCTCTACGCTAAAAAGTGTGGGTTCTAAGAGGAAAAGGCGGTCGACGAGCCAAGGGATAGTTAAGCACACCACATCCCGAAGGAGGCTCGCGACCGCCTATGAACAAGCTTACCGCAGAAATGTTCGGCTTACAATCGTGGATTGTTTACCGTACCGTCCATCAATCCGACAGCATCCACGTCTACGCAGGTCGGCCGCGTAAGGAAGCGCGGTGTCCGGATTGTGGACAGCTGACACGCCGCGTCTACGATCGTGCACGTGAATGGAAACGGAAGCTGCACACCTGGTGCAACGAGAAACCGGTTTACCTCTGGGTACGTCCCCGGCGCTTCCAGTGCACGGCCTGTCGAAAAGTGTTCACCGAACGCTTTCCTGGTATTCGCCCCTGGGCACGCAGGACCGAACGGGCCGAAGCCCTTTTGCTCCAGCGCCTGAAAGCGGGCAGTTTCCGTCGTGCCGCCCAGGAAAGCGGGACAAGTGCCAGCACCTTGCGCCGTCTGCTCCTTCGGTACGTAGGTCAGCAGGTAAATCTCGAGGAAGCCCTCCGGGATGTCGATGCCTTCGTGCTTAGCATTGATGAACACAGCTATCGTGGCCGTGACATGATGGTTACGGTCACATGCGTGTGGCCAAAACGGTGCCTTTTGGCCATCTTGCCGGATGACCGCATGAAAACACTGGAGCGCTTTTTGCGCCAGCTGCCGGAGACGGTTCGTCGGCGGATTCGGGCCGTGTGCATCGACCTGAAGGATGCTTGGCGCCATGCCGTGAAGCGCGCTTTGCCCGGCGCTGTCATCGTGGCGGATCCGTTCCACGTCATCCAGGACGCGAATCGGCGGGTTGACGAAGCACGGCTTGTGGAACAGCAGGTGACCGGGGTACGCCTGAGGCGCTGGCCGCTTTTGAAGAACGAGGACGACCTCACCGAACGCCAAGCTGCCCAGCTTGCCGCCATTCGGAAGCATCACAAGAACGTGGCCCACTTTCACTGGGTCAAGGAGCAGCTGCGAGACGTTTACCGTGCTTCCAATCGAGACGAAGCCGCAGCCATCCTGGACCGCGTGATCTTTGAGACCCAGTCGGCAAGCGATGCCGCGCTCCTGCAGTGGGGACGCACGCTCCGCCGCTGGCGCGAGGCGATTCTGGCCTACCACACCTGGCGTGTTTCAAACGGCTACACGGAGGGCGTGCACACCAAGATCAAGCTGCTCAAACGAATCAGCTACGGCTTCCGTAACCGTGAGATCTATGTGCGAAAGATGCTCCTCGCTTTTATACCCTTGGCTTGGTTGACCTCCCATCCACAGTTATTGACTTAGAGCCTGATAAATTTGGAACATTTCGATTGCCCGCTGCACGGCGAACGGGAGGCCGCATGTTCCCCGACCTCCCGCACGTTCGCCGTTTGCCCGGTTATGGCCTCCCGCCTGTTTGCAGAGCCGGTGCCGTTCGCTTCACTTTGCAACCGTGCGCAACCGGTCGAAGAAATCGGGGAACGACACCGCTACCGCCTCAGCCCTCGCGATCTCCGTCGGCCCGTCGGCGATGAGCCCCGCCACGGCCAGGGCCATGCCGATGCGATGGTCGCCGTGGCTGTCGCACCGTGCCCCGACAAGCGGCGTCGGGCCGTGGATGATCATGCCGTCCGGCGTCGCCTCAATACGCGCCCCCATTTTCGACAGTTCCGCCACCACCGTGGCGATGCGGTCCGTCTCCTTGACGCGCAGCTCCTGGGCGTCACGGATCACCGTCACCCCCTCGGCCTGCGTGGCCAGTACGGCGATGACGGGAAGCTCATCAATGAGCCGCGGAATGAGGTCGCCGCCGATCGCGGTGGCCGCCAGCGGCGCGTGGCGGACGCGCACGTCGCCGACCGGTTCACCGCACGCTTCCCCGGTCTCCTCCACCTCGACCTTGGCGCCCATCGCCTTCAGGACGTCGAGGATGCCCGTGCGCGTGGGGTTGAGCCCCACCCCGCGCACGACGAGGTCACTCCCCGGCACGAGGGCGGCGGCCACCAGGAAAAAGGCCGCCGACGAGATATCGCCGGGCACCTCCACCCGCTGGCCGGTCAGGCGCTGGCCGCCCCGCACGCGCACGGTAGTGCCGCACAGGGTAAGCTCGGCGCCGAAGGCTCGGAGCATCCGCTCCGTGTGGTCGCGTGACCGCTGGGGTTCGGTCACCGCCGTCTCCCCGTCCGCCTGCAGGCCGGCAAACAGCAGCGCCGATTTCACCTGCGCGCTGGCCACCGGCGACACGTGATGGATGGCGCGCAGGGGGCCGCCGCGAATGGCCAGCGGCGTGTACTCGCCGTCGGCGCGCCCGTCGATGTGCGCCCCCATCGCGCGCAGGGGAGCGGTAACACGCCGCATCGGCCGCCGGGCGATCGACGCGTCCCCCACCAGCACGCTATGGAACGGCTGCGTGGCCAGCACGCCGGCCAGGAGGCGGATCGTCGTCCCCGAGTTGCCCACGTCCAGCACGTCCTCCGGCTCGCGCAACGCGTACCAGCCCGCGCCGTGCACGGTGACGCGGCTGCCCTCCTGCTCGATGGCCACCCCCAGACGGCGGAGACAGGCGATGGTGCTAAGGCAGTCGACCCCCGGCAAAAAGCCGGTGATCTCGGTGCGCCCTTCGGCCAGGGCTCCCAACAGGACGGCCCGGTGCGAAATCGACTTGTCTCCGGGGACGGTCAGTTCCCCGCGCAGGGCACGGACGGGTTCCACGCGCATGCCTACTGCTCCTCCTTGCCGGCGTGGGTAAGGGCCTCCCGCTCATGCACGGTGTAACCCGCGCGCGCCAGGAGCGCGCGCGCCCTCACCCGATCGGCCTCGCGCTGAAAGACGAGGCGCAGCACGCCAAAGATGTCTTCGCGGACCTCCAGAACCTCGAGGTTGACCAGGTTGATGCCATGTTCCCCGAGCAGGGTGGCGATGCGGCCAATGACCCCGGGACGGTCGGGGACATCGACGAAGAGCTCGTGCACCATCGGCAGCGCGCCCGGGCGGCGCTCCGGCAGCCGGTCGCGGAAAGTGCGCGCCGTGCGGAAAAACCGCTCGATGGCCGCGGCGTCGCCCGCTTCCACCTGAGCGATGATCGCGGTCAAGTCGTCCTGCCACCGCCGCAAGTGGTCCAAGAGCACGGTGCGGTTGTCGAGGACAATGTCCCGCCACATGCTGGGATTGCTCGACGCGATGCGCGTAAGGTCGCGAAAGCCCCCAGCGGCCAGACGCTCGTACCAGGCGTCTTCCGCCCCCAGGTCGGCGACGAGGTTAACGAGGGCGGCGGCCACCACATGCGGCAAGTGGCTGATCGCCCCCACCACGCGGTCGTGGGCCACCGGATCCATGGTCACCACTTTGGCCCGGGTGGCAGCCAGCAGGTCGGACAGCGCTGCGACGGCGCCGGCAGGCGTATCCTCCTCCGGCGTCAGGACGTAGTAGGCGTTTTCGAACAGGTCGGCCCGCGCCGCTTCCACGCCCGACTTGTGCGACCCGGCCATGGGATGCCCGCCGATAAACGTTACGCCCCGCGCGGCCAGTTTGCGCGCGGCGCGCACGATGCCGGCCTTGGTGCTCCCCGTGTCGGTGACGATGACGCCCGGCGCAAGCGGCAGCGCCGCCAAGCGGTCAACAAGGGCATACAGCTTGCCGACCGGAGCGCAGAGAAAGACCACGTCGCTTTCCGCGACCGCCTCCTCGAGCCGATCGGTCACCTCGTCAACGGCCCCGCGGGCAAGGGCGGTGCGCAGGCTCGCGGGGTTGGGATCGCACCCTACCACCACGACATCGGGACGCTGCTTCAAGGCCAAGGCCAACGACCCGCCGATTAGCCCCACACCCACAACGGCGATGCGCACGCGGCTACGCCTCCACCAGCGCTGCCGCCAGCGCCTCCAGCACGCGGCGGTTTTGCGCTTCGTCGCCGATCGTCACGCGAAGGGCCGTGGGAAAGCCAAGGGCCTCCCCGGAGCGGACAATGACGCCTTGTCGCAAGAGAGCCTCGAACACGGGTCCGGCTGGCCGTCCGATATCGACAAGGATGAAATTGCCGTGGGTCTCGTAATGGCGCAGGCCCAGGCGGGCAAAACCCTCGTAGAGCTGTTGCTTGCCCTTCTCGTTCTGCTGCATGCACGCCTCTACAAAGGCCTGGTCGTCCAGCGCGGCTAGGGCGGCCTCCTGGGCCACGAAGGAGGTGTTGAAAGGTTCGCGCACCCGGTTCAGCGCATCGATCACCGCCGGCGCGGCGATGCCGTAGCCGATGCGGAATCCGGCCAGGCCGTAAATTTTCGAGAAGGTGCGCAGGAAGATCAGGTTCTCGTGTTCGCGCAGGAGCGCGAGGGAACGGGGAAAACGCGGGTCGGTGACGTACTCGACATAGGCCTCGTCAAGCACCACGAGCACGGTACGGGGCACGCGGGCCAAAAAGGCCACCAGCTCGTCGTGGGTCACGATGGTGCCCGTGGGGTTGTTCGGGTTGCAAACCCACACCACGCGCGTGTCCTCCGTGACGGCCTCGGCCATGGCATCGAGGTCGTGGCGCCCGTCCTTCAGGGGCACCTCGATCACGCAGGCGCCTTCGATCACGGCGTTCGTCTTGTATCGCGGGAACGTCGGGTGGGCCATCACCGTCGATGCCCCCGGCGCGAGGTAGGCCCGCGCGATCAGCTGGACGATTTCATCGGAGCCGTTCCCGAAGATGAGCGCCTCTTCGGCCACACCGAGGTGCGCAGCCAGTGCGCGGCGCAGCGCAGTGGCCGCGCCGTCCGGGTACCGATTGGCCGACGAAAGCGCCCGGGTGACGGCTTGTTGCACCCGCGGCGAGCAGCCAAAGGGGTTCTCGTTGGAGGCGAGCTTGATCACCTCCGTCAGGCCATAGGCGCGCTTGATCTCCTCGATCGATCTCCCCGGCTGGTATACCGGCAGGTCGACAATGTGGGCTTTGGGCCGCACCGAGAAACCACCTCTGCCAATACGCAATTTTCTTTCTATCTTACTGCGAGGGGACAGAGAAGACAAATCGCATTTTCTGTTGATGAAAGCGCATTAATCAAGCAAATCCACGACAAAGCGGCGCACGGCGGCAAGGGCATCACTGCGGCGCACCGGGGAGGCCAGGTCGTCTTCCCGCTCCATGATGAGGCGTACCAGGGCACTGCCAACGATCACCCCGTCGGCAAAGGGGGCAAGGGACCGCACCTGTTCCCGGCGGTGCAGGCCGAACCCCACGGCCACCGGTACAGGCGAGGCGGCACGCACGTCGGCCAAGAAGGCGCACAGGTCGGGGTGCAGCGCATCCCGCTCCCCCGTCACGCCAAGGGAAGAGACGGCATACACAAACCCGGTGGCGGCGGCCACAATGCGGGCGATCCGCCGCCGGGATGTCGGGGCCACGAGGGGGACGAGGGCCACTTCCGCTTCGGCGGCAGCCGTGCGCAGCATGCCGGCTTCCTCGTGGGGCAGGTCGGGCACGATGAGCCCGTCGCCGCCGCTGGCCCGCAGCCGCTCGACAAAGGTCGCTTCTCCTTTTTGGAGCACGGTATTGGCGTAGGCAAGCAGGACCACAGGAAGGGTCAGCCCGGCGCGCCGCATCTGTTCAAGGAGCGCAAACACCCGGGCAACGGTCATGCCCCGTGCCAGGGCGGCCGCCGCCGCCGTCTGGATCACCGGGCCGTCGGCCAGCGGGTCGGAATAGGGCACGCCCAGTTCCAGCACATCGGCTCCCGCCTCCTGCAAGGCGAGGGCCAGCTCCACCGTAGCCTCGGGTGTGGGATAGCCGGCAACGAGGAAGGGAAGAAATGCCGGACGATCGCTACGGGCAAAGGCCTGCGCCAGCGGAGCCATCACAGATCGCCTCCCAGGTGGTGATGGATTGTCTCCACGTCCTTGTCCCCACGGCCGGACAGGCAGACGAGGACGATGGCGTCCTTGTCCATTTCCCGCGCCCGCCGCACCGCCTCGGCCACCGCGTGGGCACTTTCCAGGGCGGGCAGGATCCCCTCGGTGCGCGCAAGGAGTCGCACAGCCTCGAGGGCTTCCTCGTCGGTTACCGCAACATACTCGGCCCGACCCGTTTCTTTCAGAAAGGCGTGCTCCGGCCCCACGCCCGGATAGTCGAGCCCGGCGGAGATGGAGTGGACCTCCTTCACGTTGCCGTCGTCGTCCTGGATCAGGTACGTGTACATGCCGTGCAACACGCCGGGGCGCCCTTTGGTAAGGGTGGCGGCATGCGCGCCGGTGTCGAGCCCCTTACCGGCCGCCTCCACCCCGACCAGCGCCACCCCGTCATCCTCCAGAAAGGCCGTGAAGATGCCCATGGCGTTGGATCCCCCGCCGACGCAGGCGACGACCAGATCGGGGAGCCGGCCGGTCGCCTCGCGCAGCTGCACCTTCGCCTCGTCCCCGATGATGCGCTGCAGGTCACGCACGAGGGCCGGGTACGGATGGGGGCCGACGACGGACCCGAGCAGGTAATGGGTGTCGTCGACGTGGGCCACCCAGTCGCGGATGGCCTCGTTCACCGCGTCCTTCAGCGTTCGCGATCCCGCCGTGACGGGGACCACCTCCGCCCCCAACAGGCGCATGCGGAAAACATTCAGCCGCTGGCGCTGGGTGTCCAGTTCCCCCATGTACACTGTGCACGCAAGCCCGAGCCGCGCCGCCACCGTGGCCGTAGCCACACCATGCTGGCCAGCGCCCGTTTCGGCGACCAGGCGCCGCTTGCCCATACGCAGGGCAAGCAGCCCCTGCCCGAGAGCGTTGTTGATCTTGTGCGCCCCGGTGTGGGTGAGATCTTCACGCTTGAGGAAGATCCGCGCCCCACCGACAGCCTCACTCAGGCGCGCGGCGTAGGTAAGCGGTGTGGGGCGGCCGACATAAGTGGCCAGCAGCTCGTTCAGCTCGCGGCGAAAGGCGGGATCGGGCAGGATCGAGCGGCGCGCCTCGTCCAGCTCGTCCAGCGCCTGCATGAGCGTCTCCGGTACGTATTGTCCACCGAAACGGCCGAACTTGCCACGTTCATCCGGATACCGGTACATGAACCCTCATCCTTTCCACCAATTGGCGTATGCGTATCGGATCTTTCTGCCCCTGCGTCTCCACCCCGGAGGACACGTCAATGCCATCCAGCGGATAGCCCGCCACCAGCATGCCGACGTTTTCCGGCGTAATGCCGCCGGCGACCCAGAGGCAGGCCCCCGCGCGGCGGGCCGCGGCAAAGGCTGCTGGAATGACGTGCCACGCAAAGGGCCGGCCCGTCCCCCCGCGCTGCACCGAAGCCGTGTCGAGAAGCACAGTGTCGCACACCGCGGCGTAACGCGCCACGGCGTCGGCAATGGCGTCGCGCACCGGTGCGCCGGCAACGGATTCGGCCGGCACGCCCACCGCCTTGATGACGGGCAAGCCATAGCGCGCGCGAACCTGGGCGCAGCGCTCCGGTGGCTCATCGCCGTGGAGCTGCACAGCGTCGAGGCGGACGGCGGCGAGGACGGTCTCGAGCTCGGCGTCGCACGGGTTGACAAAGACGCCGACGGCGCGCACCCCGGGGGGCAGGGCGGCGACGATGGCAGCGGCCTCCTCCGGCGTCACCCGGCGGCGGCTTGCCGCGAACACGAGACCGGCAAAGGAGATGGGGAGCTGTTCCAAATATCGCGCGTCGTCGGGATGGCGCAGGCCGCAGATCTTCACCGTCACACCGGCCGCTCCGGACGCCGTTTTTCCCGCCCGTTCACCGGCGTCCTCGCGCGCCGACTCGGTTGGCGCCACCGGCCTGCCGACGCGGTGTTTGGCTGGTCCATCCGCGAAGGGGACCTCGTGCCTCACGTTCGCACCCCCGCCGGACCAACCAGTTCCACCACGGCGCGGGCGATGTCGGCTTGGCGCATGAAGTGCTCGCCAACAAGGACGGCCCGCACGCCGAGGGCACGCAGGCGAGCAACGTCGGACGGCGTGGAAATGCCGCTTTCGCTCACCACGGTGACACCGTCGGGAATCCGCGCGACGAGCCGCTCCGTCACGGCGAGGTCGGTGACGAAGGTGCGCAGGTTGCGGTTGTTGATGCCGATGAGGGGACAGCCGAGGCCCAGTGCCGCCTCGAGTTCCCGCTCGTCGTGCACCTCGACGAGGACGTCCATGCCGAGATCGGTGGCAAGGCGGTACAGGGCTTTCAGCTCGTTCGGAGCCAGCGCAGCGGCGATGAGGAGCACAGCGTCGGCCCCAAGGAGACGTGACTCGAACACCTGCCAGGAATCGATCAGAAAATCCTTGCGCAGGACCGGACAGGTCACCTCCGCTTTTACCGTCGCCAGGTGTTCCGACGCACCCTGGAAAAAGGCGCGCTCGGTTAGCACGCTGACGGCGTCGACCTCGGCCGTGCGGTAGGCGCGGGCGATGGCCTGCGGATCGAAGTCACTCCGGATCAGGCCTTTGGAGGGGCTGGCCTTTTTCACTTCGGCGATCACCGCCACCGGGCGCGGGCTCTCGGCGAGGGCCCGCGCGAAGGGACGGCACGGCGGAAGGTCGCACACGGCCCGTTCCAGCTCGGCCACGGGACGGACCAGGCGCGCCTCGGCCACTTCGCGCTGTTTCTGTTTCAGGATCTCATGAAGCATGGGCGAGCACCTCCGACACACGAACCAGTTCCTCAAGCTTCGCCGCCGCCGCCCCTTCGTCGATGAGGCTCTGGGCCAGATGCACCCCCTCGGCGAGGCTCGCCGCTCGGCCGCCCACATACAGGGCTGCTCCGGCGTTGAAGGCCACCACGTCGCGGGGGCCCCCTCTCGCGCCGGCGAAGACGCGGCGGATCAGTGCGGCGTTCGCCGCCGGATCGCTGCCGCGCATTGCCTCGGGCCCGTGGCGCGCCAGGCCCGCATCCTCCGGCGTCACCGTGTACGAGACAATGCGCCCGTTTTGGACTTCGCACACGTCGGTGGGGGCAGCGACGCTCAGTTCGTCGAGGCCGTCGTGGCTGGCGACCACCAGGCAGTGGCGCGCGCCCAGCTCGCGCAGCACCTCCGCCAGTACGGGAACCAGCCGGCGGTCGTACACCCCCACCACCTGCCGCGTAGCGCGGGCCGGATTGGCCAAGGGGCCCAGGAGGTTGAAGACGGTGCGCAGGCCGATCTCCCGCCGTGGTCCCGCTGCGTATCGCATGGACGGGTGGTACAGGGGCGCAAAGAGGAAGCACAGCCCCGTCTCCTCCAGGCAGCGTGCCGCCCCCTCCGGCGTCAGCTGGATGGCCACGCCGAGGGCCTCCAGCACATCGGCACTGCCGCTCCGGCTCGATACGGCGCGGTTGCCGTGCTTGGCCACGGGCACCCCGCCCGATGCGGCCACGATGGCCGCGGCCGTGGAGATGTTGAAGGTGTCGGCCCCATCGCCTCCCGTCCCGCAGGTGTCGACGAGCCCGTCGGCGCGGATCGGCAGCGGAACGGCCCGCGCGCGCATGGCCTCCACGAAGCCGACGATCTCCTCCACTGTCTCCCCTTTCATGCGCAGGGCGACGAGAAACGCGGCGATCTGCGCCGGTGTTGCCTCCCCGGCCATGATGGCGAGCATGGCCTCATACGCCTCCTGGCGCGATAGCGATCGGCCTTCAACCACGCGACGAAGAAACGGCTTCAGCATGGCTCGGCTCCTCCTTTCTCGGCTCTCCTCGCTCGCTCGGCTCTCCCTGCCCCTGCTGCGCGAGGGCCCACCGCTCGGCCTCCTCCAGCGCGCGGACCATGGCCTTGGCCTTGTTCACCGTCTCGTCGTACTCGCGCTCCGGCACCGAGTCGGCGACGATGCCTGCGCCGGCCTGGATGTACGCCGTCCGGCCGGCGAACAGCGCCGTGCGAATGGTGATGCAGGTGTCGAGGTTGCCGTTGAAGGCCAGATACCCCACGGCACCGCCGTAGGGCCCGCGCCCGCACGGCTCCAGATCGGCGATGATCTCCATAGCCCGCACCTTGGGCGCTCCGGAAAGGGTTCCGGCCGGAAAGCAGGCCAGGAGGGCATCGAGGGCGTCCCGCCCCTCCCGCAGCCGGCCGGTCACCCTCGACACGAGGTGCATCACGTGGCTGTACCGTTCGACGGTCATGAACGGGGCCACGTCCACCGTCCCCGCCCGTGCCACGCGGCCGATGTCGTTGCGGGCCAGGTCGACGAGCATGATGTGCTCGGCGCGTTCCTTCTCGTCGGCAAGGAGCTCGGCTTCCAGCCGCCGGTCGTCCTCCGGCGCACGCCCGCGGGAGCGCGTGCCGGCGATGGGGCGCGTCTCGACGCGATCACCGGTCACGCGCACCAGCATCTCCGGTGAGGCGCCGACGAGGGTGCAACCGTCCAACTCCAAGTAGAACAGGTACGGCGAGGGGTTCCGCGCGCGCGCCACGCGGTAGACGGTGAACGGGTCGACCTCCGTCTCAACGGCAAAGCGCTGCGACAGCACGACCTGGAAGATGTCCCCCGCGGCGATGTACGCCTTCGCCTTGCGCACGGCACCGAGGAAGGCGTCGCGGTCCATGTTGCTTGTCAGCCGGTCGGCAAGCGGAACCGCCGGACGAGCGCCTGCCGCCACCGCGGCGGGGGCGCAGCCCGCCGGAGCTGATTGCGCCAAGAGCGCGCCCGCGGTGTCGGCCAGTTCCCGGCACAGCGCGTCGTAGGCCCGCTGCAGTTCCATCCGCGTCGCCCCGGAAGGCAGGAGAAGCTGGCCGATCACGTGCACCTGATGGGTCAGGTGATCGACCGCCACCACGCGATCGGCAAGCAGCAATACGGCATCGTCTGTCGGCAGATCGGCCGCGGCGTGACGGGGCAGCCGGGGTTCGGCGCAGCGGGCCCAGTCGTAGGCAAAGTAGCCGACCAGCCCGCCGGTAAACGGCGGAAGCGTCGCCACGCGGGGACACCGGTAACGCGCGAGCAGCGCGCGGATCACGGCCAGCGCCTCGCCGTCCGGCACCGCCTCCTGTCCCTCGCGTGTCACCAGGCGCGCTCGCCCGTCCCGCACATGCAGGCGAAGACGGGGCGCAAGGCCGAGAAAGGAGTACCGCCCCCAATGCCTGCCGTCCTCCACACTTTCCAACAGGAACGTGTCGGGGCCGCGCACCCGCGCATAGAGTGAAACCGGCGTTTCCGTGTCCCCGAACAGGGTGTAGGCCACGGGGACGGCCGCGTAGCGCGACGTGTAGGCCAGGCATTCGGCAAAGGAAGGGGTAAACAAAAAAATCACCTCTCCGAACAGCGTTCGAAGAGGGATGGGCGAGAGGAAAGCGTCGTTTGTTGTCGCCGAAGAATGAAACGGAATGAATCCCGACAAGGCCCCGCTCGCGGGCCCCGGGCCTGGTTTCCCGCTATCCCCGGGTTGCACACCGGCAGAACCGCCGGGGCACGGTATCGAAGGCCGAGCCCTTCCCCGGGTCGGTTTCGTCTCCACTCCGCTCTCCTCGGCTCTCCTCGACCCTCGCTCCACTCCGCTCTTCTCCGCTCTTCTCCACTCTTTTCCACTCAAAACGTGTGCACGTTCGTCCCGATCCGCAAAACGATGTGCGTGTCACTGCAGTGTTTCCGATTTTTCTTTAACCGTATCGGATCGGCTCCCGTTTGTCAATCCCCCTGCCGCCGGCATTCCTCCAGCACGGCGCGCACCGCCGCCTCCGGCACGTCGCCAACCACGACCGGCTTGCCGATCGCATGGAGGAGCACCATGACCAGCTTCCCGCCCCGGCGCTTCTTGTCGCGTTTCATCGTTTCCACAATGCGCGCCGGGTCGTGGCGGTGCGGCACCGTCGTCGGGAGCCCGAAGCGCTGCAACAGCGCGCGGATCGGCGCGGCCACCGGTTCGGCGGCCACCCCCAGCCGCTCCGACAGCACCGCCGCCGCCACCATGCCGATGGCCACCGCCTCGCCGTGGGTCAGCCCTTCATACCCGTCAAGGGCCTCCAGGGCATGGCCGACGGTATGCCCGAAGTTCAAGACGGCCCGAAGACCCGCCTCGCGCTCGTCGGCGGCCACTACCTGCGCCTTCACGCGGCAGCCGCGGTACAGCGCCTCGCCGAGGGCGTCGGCGTCGCCCCCCGCCACCGCGTCGGCATGTGCGACAAGCCAGTCGTAGAAGTCCCGCGTGCCGATGATGGCATGCTTGACCACCTCAGCCAGACCGGAGCGCACCTCCCGCGGGGGCAGCGTCTTCAGCGTGTCGGTGTCATAGAGGACGAGGAGGGGCTGGTGGAAGGCGCCGATCAGGTTCTTCCCCAGCGGATGGTTGATGCCCGTCTTGCCGCCGACGCTGGAGTCGTGGGCAAGGATCGTCGTCGGAAGCTGCACGTAGTCCACGCCACGCAGGAACGTTGCCGCGGCAAAGCCGGCCAGATCCCCGACCACGCCGCCCCCAAGGGCGAGAACGACGCTCGTGCGGTCCAGCTCGGCGCGGATCATCGCCTCGATCACCCGCTCGTAGACGGCGAAGCTCTTCGCCTGCTCGCCGGCGGGCACCGTCACGCTCGCCACGCGGTACCCGGCGCCCTCGAGGGCGCGCCGCACCCGCTCCAGATACAGCGGGCCGACGTGTTCGTCGGTGACGACAAAGAGGGTCCGTTCCGGGCCCACGCCGCGCTCCCTGAGATGCTCCCCGACCGCCGTGAGCAGTCCTGGATCGATGCGGATCGGGTACGCCCGCGCGCCCAGGTCCACCACCAGTTCGCGCATGTCAGAACGCCTCCACCTGGCGAAGGTAGGCCTCGTAGTTGCGCCGCATCTCGTCCAGGCTGTCGCCGCCGAACTTCTCGACGAAGGCCCGCGCCACTTCCCAGGCGATCACGTTCTCGGCCACCACGCAGGCGGCGGGCACGGCGCAGGTGTCGGAGCGCTCGATGGACGCGGCAAAGGGCTCCTTGGTGTCGATGTCGACGCTCATCAGGGGCTTGTACAGTGTGGGGATGGGTTTCATCACCGCGCGGACGACGATGGGCATGCCCGTCGTCATGCCGCCCTCAAACCCGCCGGCACGGTTGGTCTTCCGGTAGAAGCCGCGCCCCGCCTCCCAGGCGATCTCGTCGTGCACCTGGGAGCCGGGCAGATGCGCCGCGGCGAAGCCGATCCCGAACTCCACGCCCTTGAAGGCCTGAATGCTCACCACCGCCTGGGCGATGCGCGCATCCAGCTTGCGGTCCCAGTGCACGTGACTGCCCAGACCGGGCGGCACGTTTTCCACAATCACCTCGACGATGCCGCCGAGGGAATCGCCCTGGGCCCTGGCCTCATCAATGCGGGCAATCATGCGTCCTTCCGCCTCGGGGTCGACCGTGCGCACCGGCGACGCCTCGGCGCGCCGCACCAGCTCGTCAAGGGACATTCCCTCCGGCACATCGGCGCGCACACCGCCAATTTCCACCACGTGGCCGCCGATGCGAATGCCGAAGGCTTCGAGAAGCTGTCGGGCCACCGCGCCCACGGCCACCCGCGCCGCCGTCTCCCGGGCGCTGGAACGTTCCAGGACATTGCGCATGTCGCGGTGGTTGTACTTGAGCGCCCCATTTAGGTCGGCGTGCCCCGGACGCGGGCGGCTCACGCGCCGGCGCTCTGCCTCTCCTTCCACCGGCTCGACGCCCATGACACGCTGCCAGTGCGCCCAATCCTTGTTTTCGATCACAAGGGCCACCGGCGCCCCCGTTGTCTTGCCGTGGCGAACGCCGCCAACGATGTTCACGCGGTCCTGCTCGATCTGCATGCGCCGGCCGCGGCCGTACCCTTGCTGCCGGCGCCGCAGCTGTTCGTTGATCTTCTCCGCCGATAGTGGCAGGTGGCTCGGCAAGCCCTCGATGATCGCCGTCAACTGGGGTCCGTGGGATTCGCCTGCCGTCAAATAGCGCATCAGGGGTTTCTCTCCTCTCCCGTCGGTTGCCCCGGTTGGGAAACCGGGAGCCTGTGCTGGCGCTCCGCTCGGGTCGTTTCCTCCGGTCTGCGATTTTCGCGTCCCGACGGAGCATAATCGGAATCGTCGAACTTGCGGATATTATACTCCCTGTCGCGTCCTTCGACCAAGCCCTCTGAACGAGAGTACCTATGCAGTCACCCGGCGGTAAAAGAACGGCGCCTCCAGGGCAAACCCGTAGCGGTGCGGTGAAAAGATCTGCTCCGTGCTCCCCACGAAGAGGACGCCGCCGGGGCGCAGGGCGTCGTGGAATTGACGGTACAGGCGATCCTTGGCCTCATCGGTGAAGTAGATCATCACGTTGCGGCACACGATGAGGTCCAGACCGGTCGGAAACGGGTCGGCCAGGAGGTCGTGGCGCCGAAAGCGCACGCACCGGCGCACGCGCTCATCCACCCGCATGTGGTTGCCCTCTTGCCGGAAAAAAGCCTCGCGCAGGGCGGACGGCACCTCTTCTTGCACCTTGGCCGCGTCGTACCACCCCTCCTCGGCCCGCGCCAGCACGCTGGCGTCGATATCGGTGGCCAGCACCTCAAACCGCACCGCCGGCCGGAAGCGCAACAGCAGCATGGCCAGCGAATAGGGTTCCTCCCCGGTTGAACAGGCGGCGCTCCAACAGGAAAGGGTGCCGCCGCCTTCGCGCACGAGGCGGGGCAGGATGCGGGTCTCCAGCACCTTCCACTGGTCGGGGTTGCGAAAAAAGGACGACACGTTGATCGTCACGTAGTCGAGGAAGGTTCGCAGCAGGTGGTCATCCCGCTTCAGCGCAGCGGCGAGGGCGGCAAAGTCGGCGAAGCCGTGGCGGTCCCGGAACGATGCGAGTCGACGCCTCATCTGTTGCTGTTTATACTGCGCCAGATCGACGCCGGAGAGGCGCTTGACGGCGGCGAGAAACTGCGTGTAATCCCGATCGTCCATCACGATCCCTTCCCAGTTCCTCCTTTCCCTGCTCGCCGTTGGGAGCCTGCCGCAAAAAAAAGAACCGGCATTCGCCGGTTCGTTTCCCGTACGGGCAGCATTACACCCAACGGTTGATCGTCTTCTCGTACGACAGGATCTCCTTCTCGTCGAACCAGAGGGCAATCTCCCGCTCGGCACTTTCCGGCGAATCGGAACCATGGATGACGTTCATGCCGATGCTGACGCCAAAGTCGCCGCGGATGGTTCCGGGCGCCGCCTGCGCCGGGTTGGTCTTGCCCATCATGGCACGAGCCACCTCGATGATGTTCTCGCCCTGCCACACCATGGCAAACACCGGGCCCGAGGTGAGGAAGTTGACGAGTTCCTCGAAAAAGGGCTTGTCCTTATGTTCGGCGTAGTGCTTTTCCGCCAGTTCGCGGCTGACCATCATCAGCTTGGCCGCGACCAGCTGAAACCCTTTCCGTTCAAAGCGCGACACGATCTCGCCGATCAGGTTGCGTTGCACGCCGTCCGGCTTCACCATCAGGAATGTCCGTTGCATGGTCGAACCTCCGTTCACCACAAAATCACAGCAAGAAAACGGCCAACCGCATTTTAGCAAAACATCCCGCGGAACGCAACGCACCCCTAGTAGGACCGGTTGCCGACAAACCGGGCAACCGCCTCCAGCGTCCGACGTGCCGGCACGTCGGGCAAGGCCCGCAACGCATCGAGCGCCCGGTTCAAGTAGCGAACGGCCAGGTCCTTGGCAAAGGCAATGCCGCCGCTTTCGCGCACAATGGACAACGCTTCGGACAAGTGATCGGCCACGCGCTGGGTGGCGATCCACTCGCGCAGCACGCCAGCGCGGGGCGAGGTGGCCAAGGCATACAACGCCGGCAAGGTGACAATGCCCTGCTTCAGATCGCTGCCCACTGGCTTGCCGAGCACGTCCTCCGTTCCCGTGTAGTCGAGGATGTCGTCGGTGATCTGGAAGGCCATCCCCACGTTGTGCCCGTATTCCCGCAGCGCGCGCACCACGTGTGCCGGCGCCTCGGCCGCCATTGCTCCCAACTGTGCGCTGACGGCCATCAGCAGCGCCGTCTTGCGCTTGATGCGTCGCAGGTAGTCGCGCAAGCACAGCTGGACGTTGAAGAAATCGCGGATTTGCACCATCTCGCCAATGCACATATCAACAACGGCCTGCGACAACACCTGATGGATGCGCGGGTTGTCCACCTCCGCCGCCACCTGAAGGGAGCGGGCAAAGATGTAGTCGCCGGTGTACATGGCGATGGCATCGCCCCATTTGGCCCGCACCGTCGGCCGCCCACGGCGCGTGGCCGCGTCGTCAATCACGTCATCGTGAACAAGGGTGGCAAGGTGGATCAGCTCCAGGGCCACAGCGATCGGCTTCAGGCGCGCCATGTCGTAGCGGCCAAACCGGCCTGCCACCAGGACGAGCAGGGGGCGAAGGCGCTTACCGCCCGCCTTCAAGAGATGCTGGGCCGCCTCCCGCAGGAGCGGTTGGGGGGCGTCCAGCGCGCGCTCTAATCCCTGTTCCACTTGGGCGAGGTCATCGGAGAAATCGCGCAGGATGAGCGAGAGATTCATCGCATCCACCTTATCCTGTCATCGTCGTGTAGGGTCAGCTCCCGCGTGCCCATTCGACTGGGCGCGCGCCGTGGGGATCCCACAGGGTGAAGGAGACCGGTCCGTTCAACAGGCCCAGGCGACGCGCATCCGCGACATACTGCTTGAGCCCGCGCAGTTCGGTTTCCCCTAGGTCATGGCGGAGACCGGCAAAGTAGGCTCGCCAAAACTCCGGCGACCCGCCGCACCGGGCCTGTGCGGCGCGAATCACCTCGTCACGCCGCAATGCACCAAACCGCTTGCTCACCAGAAGCGCGCGGTACAAGCGCCCCAGGCGGTCGGCTTCGGCATCCAGGATGTCGCGGCGCACCGCCCAGACGGCGAAGGTCATCGCCAGCCCCGTCTCGCGGTACCACCATTCTCCGAGGTCGATGTGCGCCACCTCGTGGCCGTACCGCCGCCGTGCCCGGATGGCGTCGTCGCCGATGAGCAGCGCAGCGTCGGCCCGTTGGAGCATATCCTCCAGCGACGGGGCCATCGTGAGGTACGTCGGTGTGCCGCCGCCGTATCCCTCGAGCAGGATCTTCAGCAGCGCCACCGACGTGGCCGACGTATTCGTCAGCGCCACCGTGCCGCGCTTCACCTCCCGGAGGGGGCGCTTGTGAAAGAGGAAAATGGACCCGACCGGCCCCCGCGCGCTCACCGACAGGCCGGGCAAGAGCACGTACAGGTGCGCATGTTCCGCATAGGCGAAGGAGGACATCGCCCCGACGTGGATCCACCCCCGCCGCATGGCTGCATTGAGCTTCGCGGGAACCTGCGGCACCAGCTCCACGCCCGGCAGATGGCGAATGAGGTCAGGGAGGAAATGGGTGACCGGCAGCACGTTGGTGTAGGCGATGTCACCAACGCGCAAGGAACGGGTCATGGCGTATTCTCCCCCCAGCGCCGGAACAGGGTATGGTCGACGCCGCAGACGTCGAGCACTTTCCCCACCACGAAGCGCACCATGTCGTCCACCGTTTCCGGACGATGATAGAAGGCCGGCATGGCCGGCACGATGTGCGCCCCCATCCGTGCAAGGCGCAGCATGTTCTCGAGGTGAATGGCATTTAGCGGCGTTTCGCGCGGCACAAGGATCAGTGGCCGCCCCTCCTTCAGCATCACGTCGGCGGCCCGTTCCAGCAGGTTCCCCGACGCGCCGGTGGCGATACCCGACAGCGTGCCCATTGAGCATGGGATGACGATCATGCCCCGCGCGCGGAAGGAACCGCTGGCGATCGGCGCCCCGTAATCGCGCAGCCCGTGCCACTGCAGGCGGCCCGGCCGTCCCGCAGCGAGGTGGCGTTCAAGGGTCGCCGCCCGGTCAGAGGTGTCCCAGCCCAGCTCTTCGCCAAGCACCTGCCAGCCAGCTTCGGTAACCACCAGGTGGACGTCGAAATCGCGCTCCAAGAGGGCTTGCACCAACGTCACGCCGTACACCGCACCGCTGGCCCCCGTGATGCCGACCACCATGCGCTCCCGGTTCATTGCACCATCACCAGATCAAGCAACGTAAATAGGAAGACGACGACGCTGAGCACACCGTTCATGGTGAAAAAGGCCGTGTTCAGTCTCGACAGGTCATGGGGCGAGACCAGCCAGTGCTCGTAGACGAGAATCAGCCCCGCGGCGACGATGCCGACGAAGAACCAGGTGTTGAGGTGAAGCCAGAAAAACAGCAGGATCAGCCCGAGCATCGTCAACACGTGGAAGACGCGCGAGATGGCCAACCCCCGCGCGATGCCGAACCGGCTGGGAATCGAATACAGGCCCGCCTTTCGGTCAAAGTCGGCATCCTGGCAGGCGTAGATGATGTCGAACCCCGCGGTCCAGAAGGCGACGGTGGCGCCGAGCAAAAGGGCCGGTCCGTCGAGCCGTCCGGTAGTGGCCACCCACCCGCCCATGGGCGCCAGGCCGAGGGCTATGCCGAGAACCAGGTGGCATAGCCAGGTGAAGCGTTTCGTGTACGAGTAGAGCACGAGAACGGCCACGGCAATGGGCAACAGCTTGACCGCTAGCGGGTTGAGCTGAACCGCAGCGTAAAACAGAAGCGCAAAGGAGACAACGATGAACGCGATCACTTCCGGAACGCTTACCAGTCCCGCTGGCAGCGCGCGCTGTGCCGTGCGCGGGTTCGCTGCGTCGATGTGGCGGTCAATAAGACGGTTCAAGGCCATCGCCGCGCTGCGCGCCCCGATCATGGCCGCCGTCACCCAGCCGATCTCCCGCCATGTTGGCCAGTCGCCCTCTACCACCATATTGCCCAGTACCGCGCCAAGGTAGGCGAAGGGCAAGGCGAAAATCGTGTGCTCAAACTTGATCATTTCCAGGAGGATGCGGATTTTCCGCCACAGCCTACTCAATGCCATAACGCGACCACTTCCGATCCACAAGTTGCTTGATCTCCTCGCACATCTCGATGTCGTCGGGCCACGGACGGACAAATCCCTCCTCCGGCCATTTGCGCGTCGCGTCAATGCCCACCTTCGACGTGATGAACGGCAGCTGCGACGCGTGGTCGAGGTCATCCGTCGGGCCGTCGACGAACATCATGTCCCGGCGGGCGTCGATGTTGTGAAACACCCGCCACGCCACTTCGCGGTAGTCGTGGACATTCACGTCCTCGTCCACGACGATGATCATCTTGGCCAGCATCATCAGCCCCAAGCCCCATAGGCCGGCCATCACCTTGCGGGCATGGTATGGGTAGCGTTTTTTGATCGACACGATGACACAGTTGTGGAAGCCGCCCTCGATCGGCATGTTGATGTCGACGATCTCCGGCAGCATCAGGCGAAGCAGAGGCAGAAAGATGCGCTCCGTCGCCTTGCCCAGGTAGGCGTCCTCCATCGGCGGCTTGCCAACCAGGGTGGCCATGTAAATCGGGTTCCTGCGGTGGGTGATCGCCTGCAGGTGGAACACCGGGTACTTGTCGGGCAAGGAGTAGTACCCGGTATGGTCGCCAAAGGGCCCTTCCACGCGCAGTTCGTCCAAATCAACGTACCCTTCGAGGACGATCTCGGCGTGGGCCGGGACCTCCAGGTCGACCGTTTTGCACTTCACCATCTCCACCGGCGCCTTGCGCAAGAAGCCGGCAAAGACCATCTCGTCGATGTCCGGCGGCAGGGGTGCCGTCGCCGCGTACACCACGGCAGGGTCGCACCCGATGGCCACCGCCACCTCGAGGCGACGGGAGCCGGCCTCTCGCCCTTTCCGCCAGTGCTCGGCCCCACCCTTATGTTTGTGCCAGTGCATGCCCGTTGTCCGCCCGTCGTACACCTGCATGCGGTACATACCGCAGTTGCGCTTGCCCGTGACGGGGTCTTTGGAAAAGACAAGGGGCATGGTGATGAACCGCCCACCGTCTTTGGGCCAGCACTTCAGGATGGGGAAGCGGTTTAAGTCGGGGTTGTCGGTGATCACCACTTCCTGGCACGGTGCGTTCTTGACCGTTTTGGGCAGGTACGAGGCCAGCTCGGCCAGCTTGGGCAAGGCTTTCAGCTTGTCCAAAAGCCCCCCGCCCGGTTGGGGCAGCGCGAGCAGGCCCTCGATTTCCTTGGCAATGTCGTCAAGGGAGTCCACCCCCAGCGCGAGGCACATCCGCTCGAAACTGCCCATGGCGTTGGTCAGCACCGGAATGTCATATCCTTTCACGTTTTCAAACAAAAGGGCGTAGTTATGGGTTTTCGACTTCGACACCCGGTCGGTGATCTCGCTGATCTCCAGTTCGGGGTCCACCTCTTCACGGATGCGCTTGAGCCAGCCCCGTTCCTCCAGAGCGGCAATGTACTCCCGCAAGTCGCGAAACGCCATGGTTTCTCCTTCTCCCCTGCGATTGGTTCGGCTATCCCTCAACGGGCCGTTTCCCGCTTGGGCTCCGGCCTGGGTTTGTACCCGATGTGCAACGCCGCCGCGCCGCCGCAGAACCGCTTGACGAACACGTCCGTCAGGCCGACTTCCTCAAACACGCGTGCCAGCGCCACGCTGTCGGGGAAATCGATCAGCGATTCCGGCAGCCAGCGGTATTCGTCGTACTTTCCGGCAAACACCTTCCCCAAAAGGGGCAGAATGTAGAAGACGTACAGGTAAAACAGGGCGCGGTAGGGCTTCCACAGCGGCTTGGACACGTCGATGGACACGACCATGCCTCCGGGTTTGACCACCCGCCGCATCTCGGACAGTACCCGACGGATGTCGGGTACGTTGCGCAGCGCAAACCCGATCGTGGCGCAGTCGAAGGTGTTGTCGGCAAAGGGCAGGTCCATCGCGTTGCCCAGCACCAGCTCGGTACGGTCGTCGAGTCCCCGCGCGCGGACCTTTTTCTCGCCGACGGCGAGCATGTTCGCGCTGAAGTCGAGGCCAACGACGCGGCCATGGGGGCCGACCGCCTCGGCCAGGCTGATCGCCCAGTCGCATGTTCCGCAACAGACATCGAGGGCCTGCCAGCCCGGCTGCACGTTCATGCGGCGCATCGCATACCGGCGCCACGCGCGGTGGCGCCCCAGGCTGATGACGGTGTTCATGCGGTCATAATCCCGGGCAATGGATTCAAATACCGCGTGCACGCGCGCTTCTTTCGTCACCTCGTTCATCGTTTCTCCTCCCCGTCTGCCCGCATGTGCGCCGCACTAGGCCACCGGCGCGACCGCCTCCACCCGTTCCTTGAGGGACGTGAGCAGGGCGGTCAGCTCGGCGCGCACCGTTCCCGGAAGTCCCGCGGCCAAGAGCGGCTCGGCCAGCGCACGCACACGCCGCAGGGCCGCTGCGATGTCCCGGTCAAGTCCGAGCTTCAACAGCAAGGACCCCCGTGCCGCGGTTTCCTCTGCCTCGGTGCCTGCCGCCTCCCGAAGGCGCAATCGCACATACCAGCCCGGTTCCGCCTGGGGCTGGGCGGCGAGTCGCCATTCCCGCTCCAGGTTGACGAGATCGGCCAGGGCGTGAACAAAGGCGATCCACTTTTGCCCATCGGTGCGGCGTTCGGCCCCGCAATCGGCTGCGATGGCCTCGCTGTACAGATGGGCGTCGACGTTGGCGCGCAGCGCGCGATACCGCTCCGCCGTGAGGGTTTGGGCGGCCAGGGCATTGGCCAGCTCCACCTTCCACGCGTTCACCTGCTCGATCGCGCGGGCCAGCGTGCGGATGAGCATGATGTCGCCCGTCTGGGCCAGAAAAGCGTAATACTGACCGCTCGCATAGTCGCCGGCCAGAACGCTCAGTTGGCGCACACGAGGGAGAGGAGCCCGGTCCACGGTGTCGTGAACGGCCAAGCCAAGCTGCACAAGGCAAAGAGGAATGACGCGGCAGGCGATGGCTTCGTCCGATCGGGCCGTGGCATGGAGAAACAAGAAATAGGCGTACGCCAGGGGAACGGGAAAGGACGGCTTGTCCACCGCATCGGCAAATAACGGGTGATTCCATCGTTTAGAAACCTGTTCCAGAAGGGCTTGAAACGCCGCCGCAATCCGTCGATTTTGCATCTTGTCCATTTGCTGGGCCTCCAATTGGGTCACATGCCCCCTCAGTATACCATAAATCGACACGACGCTCACCGCCCCCACCACAACGGTCCGGGCTGCACATGGGCCAGTTCATGAACCAGCACCCCATAGTTCTCCGGTGACGCCTCGCGCAGGCGTGCCAAGCGTCCCGATTCCCCACGCTCGGCGTCCAGGGCCGCCACGAGGGCCGGACGCGTATTGCCCGGCGCATAGGTGACGCGCACGTACACATGCTGCACGTTGGTCGTCTGCAAAAAGGCCCGCCGCATGAGTGCCACCCAGTCGGCGTACACCTCATCCGGAGTCCACGGCTCGGACACGGCCAAATCCACGAAAAGACTGCCGCTTTCCCATTTCACCGACTGCAGCCGGCTGGAAAGCGAGAGACCGGCCAGCAGGTCGGGAAGGCGTTCTGGCGTCAGCATCACGGGGTACGCGGTCGCACTCCAAACCGGCCGATCTCCCCCCGCGTGCATCCCCGGCCGAAGCACCAGGGTTACCGCGAGGGCAAAGGCCCCCGAAAGCACCACGGCTGTCAACCATCCCCTCAATGCCCGCATGGTGTTCCCCCCGGCTGCGCAAGTACCGTTCTCTTATCACTGTACAGGGGACGGGGCTCCACCATGCCTTGTCATGAAAAAAGAGCAGGTTATCCCTGCTCCCCGTCGTCCTCCCCGGACATGATAAGCCCGTGTTTCGTGAGAATGACCGCTTTCCCGCGCACCTTGATCGCCGAGGTGTGTTCCGTGAACTGGGCGATCATCACTTCGCCTTTGTCCAGTTTTTCCGCATGGTGAAAGCGCGTGTCCTTCCCCCGCGTGAGCCCGATCACGTTCACGCCGTTCTCCTTCGCCTTGATCACCACGTACTCCCCTTGCGGCTCGAGCATACCGTCTCCTCCGTTCCCCGTACTCCATGACTCCGTTCACTCTTCAACTATCGGCCATTTCGCGCGATCTGTCAACGCTCGCGAAGGTCACGTCGAAAAGTAGAGATAGCCCACATAGCAGGATCAGCAACAACAAGACCATGGGAAACCGGAACAACCAGAACAGTCCCTTCGTCCGGTTCACCGGTTCACCCCTGTTAACAGGGTTCCCACGGATTCCTCCTGCCATGCAAAAACGCCACCTCGAACCGAGGTGGCGGTATGTACGAAGATGGTCGGGCTAGCCGGATTCGAACCGACGACCTCACCCACCCCAAGGGTGCGCGCTACCAGACTGCGCCATAGCCCGACTGCATCATTGACGCTCACGTCTTGTACTTTATCACAGGGTTGATCGTGTGTCAAGAAGAAATTGGCTCTACGCTAAAAAGTGTGGGTTCTAAGAGGAAAAGGCGGTCGACAAGCCAAGGGATAGTTAAGCACACCACATCCCGAAGGAGGCTCGCGACCGCCTATGAACAAGCTTACCGCAGAAATGTTCGGCTTACAATCGTGGATTGTTTACCGTACCGTCCATCAATCCGACAGCATCCACGTCTACGCAGGTCGGCCGCGTAAGGAAGCGCGGTGTCCGGATTGTGGACAGCTGACACGCCGCGTCTACGATCGTGCACGTGAATGGAAACGGAAGCTGCACACCTGGTGCAACGAGAAACCGGTTTACCTCTGGGTACGTCCCCGGCGCTTCCAGTGCACGGCCTGTCGAAAAGTGTTCACCGAACGCTTTCCTGGTATTCGCCCCTGGGCACGCAGGACCGAACGGGCCGAAGCCCTTTTGCTCCAGCGCCTGAAAGCGGGCAGTTTCCGTCGTGCCGCCCAGGAAAGCGGGACAAGTGCCAGCACCTTGCGCCGTCTGCTCCTTCGGTACGTAGGTCAGCAGGTAAATCTCGAGGAAGCCCTCCGGGATGTCGATGCCTTCGTGCTTAGCATTGATGAACACAGCTATCGTGGCCGTGACATGATGGTTACGGTCACATGCGTGTGGCCAAAACGGTGCCTTTTGGCCATCTTGCCGGATGACCGCATGAAAACACTGGAGCGCTTTTTGCGCCAGCTGCCGGAGACGGTTCGTCGGCGGATTCGGGCCGTGTGCATCGACCTGAAGGATGCTTGGCGCCATGCCGTGAAGCGCGCTTTGCCCGGCGCTGTCATCGTGGCGGATCCGTTCCACGTCATCCAGGACGCGAATCGGCGGGTTGACGAAGCACGGCTTGTGGAACAGCAGGTGACCGGGGTACGCCTGAGGCGCTGGCCGCTTTTGAAGAACGAGGACGACCTCACCGAACGCCAAGCTGCCCAGCTTGCCGCCATTCGGAAGCATCACAAGAACGTGGCCCACTTTCACTGGGTCAAGGAGCAGCTGCGAGACGTTTACCGTGCTTCCAATCGAGACGAAGCCGCAGCCATCCTGGACCGCGTGATCTTTGAGACCCAGTCGGCAAGCGATGCCGCGCTCCTGCAGTGGGGACGCACGCTCCGCCGCTGGCGCGAGGCGATTCTGGCCTACCACACCTGGCGTGTTTCAAACGGCTACACGGAGGGCGTGCACACCAAGATCAAGCTGCTCAAACGAATCAGCTACGGCTTCCGTAACCGTGAGATCTATGTGCGAAAGATGCTCCTCGCTTTTATACCCTTGGCTTGGTTGACCTCCCATCCACAGTTATTGACTTAGAGCCGAAGAAATTTGCGCCACGGTTGTCGAGCCATGCCGTAGCCGCGCTCAATCTGTCGCTTCCCGCGATTTTTCTTATTTCTCGGGAAACGCGTCATTTCCGAATGAGGGCAAACACCTCGGCGCGGGCGGCGGGGTCCGTTTCGAAGACGCCACGCACGGCCGAGGTGACCGTCACCGCTCCCGGTTTCTTCACCCCGCGCATCGTCATGCACATGTGCTCCGCTTCGATGACCACAACCACGCCGTGCGGGTCGAGTTTTTTCATGATCGTGTCGGCCACGGTGGCCGTGATCCGTTCCTGAAGCTGCGGACGGCGGGCCACCGTTTCCACCGCGCGGGCCAGCTTGCTGAGGCCCACCACGCGCCCGCCGCGCGGGATGTAGGCCACATGGGCCTTGCCGTAAAAGGGCACCAAGTGGTGTTCGCACATCGAGTAGAAGGGAATGTCCTTGACCAGGACCAGTTCCTCGTGATCTTCACTGAAAACGGTGGAGAAATAGGCCTCGGGGTCCTGGAACAGCCCCTGGAACACCTCTTCGTACATGCGGGCGACGCGTTTGGGCGTCTCACGCAACCCTTCCCGATCGGGGTCTTCCCCGATTGCCTCCAGAATCATGCGCACGGCTTGCTCGATCTTTTGGTGATCGATCCGGGTTGGGCCAACATGTTGTTGACCGATGGCCATGGCACGTACCTCCTCTCCCCCCGCAACAAAAAACCGGTATCCCAACCAAAAGTCATCGCCAGTTTACCACAGCAGCCACAAAAAAGCAAAGAGCCGCGTTCACGGCTCTCGTCACGTTACTGAAGCGCTTCTTTCAAGCCTTTGCCCGGTTTGAAGGCGGGAACCTTGCCGCCGGGAATGTCGATTTCCGCGCCGGTCTGCGGGTTGCGCCCTTTGCGCGGCTTGCGGTTGCGGACCTCGAAGTTGCCAAAACCGACAATCTGCACCTTGTCGCCCGCCTTCAGCGCGTCTGCGATGCTGTCAAACACGGCGTCCACTGCCCGTGCCGCGTCTTTTTTGGTCAGGTTGGCCCGTTCGGCCACTTGGGCCACTAGTTCGGTTTTGTTCACCGCTTCTCCTCCCTTCTACGGGTAAAGCCGACACCTACAGTTTTCCTCGTGTCCTTTCGATTTTATACCTTTTTTGGTCGATCTCCCCATCACCCATCACCCCAAGAGAAAAAGGCTTCCCTACGGAGGAAGCCTTCCCGGGGTCAGAGAAGAATGGCGATGAGTCCACCCGAACCTTCGTTGATGATGCGTTCGAGGGTTTCCTTCAGTTTGTACCGGGCGTTCTCGGGCATCATCGTCAGCTTGGCCTGGATGCCTTCGCGGACGATGGAATGGAGAGAGCGGCCGAAGATCTCGGAATTCCAAATCGACTGCCGATCATCTTCGAAATCGCGCATCAGGTAATGGACGAGTTCCTCGCTCTGTTTCTCGGTGCCGATGATCGGGGCAAACTCCGACTCCACTTCCACCTTGATCATGTGGATCGACGGCGCTGTCGCCTTCAGCCGCACACCAAACCGGGAACCGTGACGAATGATCTCCGGCTCGTCGAGGCGCATCTCCTCCAGGGACGGAGGGGCGATGCCGTACCCGGTGGTCCGCACCATGTGCAGCGCCTCGGCGATCTGGTCGTACTCCCGCTTGGCGTGGGCAAACTCCTTCATCAGCTTGAGGAGGTGGTCCTTGCCCTTGATTTCCACCCCGACAACCTCCATCAAAATCTTGTCATACAGCTCGTCGGGGGCGTGCAGGTCAATCTCGGCAATGCCCTGTCCCATGTTCATGTCGGCCAGTGCGGCCCGCTCCACAAACTCGTAATTGTGGAACAGCCCGACCACGCGATCCACGTCACGCAGGCGGCGGATATCCTTCACCGTTTCCCGCACCGCTTCCTCGTAGCTCTTGCGCAACCAGTGGTCCTCGTCGAGCACCATCACCCAGCTAGGCAAGTTGACGTTGACCTCGTGGACGGGAAACTCGAACAGCACCTCTTTCAGAACGTGGAGGATGTCCTCCTCGTCCATCGCATCGACGCTCAAGGCCAGCACAGGAATGTCATACTTTTCGGCCAATTCATCCCGCAGCACCTGGGTCTCCTCGCTACGCGGATGGATGGAGTTAACGATGAGGATAAAGGGCTTGCCCACCTCCTTCAGTTCGGCCACCACGCGCTCTTCCGCTTCCACGTAGGCCTCGCGGGGGATCTCGGTGATCGACCCATCGGTGGTGATGACCACGCCAAGGGTGGAGTGTTCCTGAATCACCTTGCGTGTGCCGATCTCCGCCGCCTCGTGGAAGGGGATGGGCTCGTCAAACCACGGCGTGTGGATCATCCGCGGACCGTGCTCGTCTTCGTATCCCTTCGCCCCTTCCACGGTATACCCGACGCAGTCCACCAGGCGCACGTTGATGTCGAGCCCCTCGGCCACGTGAACCGTCACCGCCTGGTTGGGGACGAATTTCGGTTCCGTGGTCATGATCGTGCGCCCCGCCGCACTCTGGGGCATTTCGTCGATCGTCCGGGCGCGATCATACTCGTTCGAAATGTTGGGAATCACCATTTGTTCCATAAACCGTTTGATGAACGTGGATTTCCCCGTCCGCACCGGGCCGACGACGCCGATGTAGATGTCTCCTCCTGTCCGCTCGGCAATGTCTTTAAAGATGTCCACCCGTTCCATCCGAATCCCTCCCGGAGTTGGTTCCAAACGCACCAGGGCTCAGTTGGACAGTACAAATATATGGGGGACCGTGGGGTTTATGACGGGAGAAAACGCAAACCCCTGCGGGAGGGGAACGGGTTCGCCGCGGACGAGGCGATACGGAAAGGCGCGCACGGGGACGAAGGGATGGTTCCGGGCGAGGAAGTCGCGCAGGTCCTGCGGGAGGCGGGCCGCATCGGCATCCTTGGGCAGAAGCCGGACCAGGTCGAGGGCGTAGTCCACGCCCACACGGCCCCAGGGATCCATCAGGAGGGGGAGGTACTGCCCGGTGTAGGGGCTTTTCACTTGAACCGGTTGAAGGTGGAGGGCCGCATAGTCGATCCCGTAGAATCCGGTGGGCTTCACATCACGAATGGGCAGCACCCCGCGTTCCTTCCAATAGCGAGTGACGGCGACCTGCACCTCGTTCACCGCTGCGGCCACGGTGAGGTCCAGAAGCCGCACCTGGGGGGCCGTCTCCACGTCGATCAACACATACTGGTAGCGCCCGCCCTGCTCGAAGGCGTTTGGCGGGACCTCGGCCAAAAAGCGCGGCACAAGCTGCCGGAAGTCGATGGGGTACTTCTCATAGCGCGGCGTGTCTGCCGGGCGGGTCTGAATGGGCAGAACGCCTTCGGCCTGTCGAAAGCGGTCGACCGCGCCTTGCACCTCCTGCAGGAATGCAGTCGAGGGTTCCTGACCGACGCGCCGTTCCTCCGGGTACAGACAGCCGGCCTGCAACAGCAGCACGGCCTGCAACAGCAAGACGGCGGCCACGCGCCGCAACCAAGGCCGCTTGGCGCGAAGGGATCGCTTGCGGTGCGGCGTGGCCAGCTCCCCGATCCGCAACCGGATCATGGCGCCCCTCCCCTTACGACGGATCCGATGTTCTCTGGGGCCGTTCGCCGGCAGATTGCGCGGGTACCGTGACGGTCACCGCCTTGTACACGCGTGTCTGACAGCCCAGGCGCACGCCTGCGGCAATGGCCCCTTCCGGCAAGCGGCGGCGCTCCACCTCCCGAAGGGGTGACACCTCCGCCGCAGGCGGAACGATGACGCGGCACCGAGTGCAGGAAGCGTTCCCGTTGCACCGTGACGGCAAAACCATCCGCGCCCGGCGCGCGGCTTCCAACAGCGTGGTCCCCGGCCGTACCTTCACCTGTTTGCGGCCGGGGAAAAAGGTGACGGTGACCATGTGGCGTTCTCCTTCCGGTTTCGTCATGCCAGGGCACGCACGACAAAGAGGAACGTGACCGGCAAAAGGGCGAAGGCCAGCGTCGAAAGGAGGACGCGAACCGGCCCCTTCGGCAGCTGGCGCGCCTTGGTAATCGTCAGGTTGGCAACCAGCATGAGGGCAATGGCGATAACGGCGTCCAGCACGCTTGGATCCCTCCGTTTCTTCCATTATACCACACCCACGAACCGCCCCGAGGCTCTGGGCATAGGATATAGCGTTCCGAACTCTTGCCCAACGGGAGGTACCCCCCTTGCAACGACCGAGCGTCGTGTGGAAAAACCCGCAAGCGATCAAGCGGACGCTGAAAACGCCCCCACGGCGGCCTTCCCCGCGCAAGCCGGCGCCGTCCCCCTCCCTGCTGAGTGCGCTTGCCAATCCGGGACAGCTGAAAGCCACCCTTGCCCACATGCGCACAAGCATCAAGGAGATGAGCGCCACCCTTCACCAGGTGGAGCAGTTGATCGACACCGCGTACAACCTGCTCGACGCGGTGGAGGTCATCGGCCGGCAAGTGGGGCGAACATTGGGGAAAGGATCCCTCTTGGACCTGATGACCCGGATCAATTTGGCGGAAGTGCTCGCCTTCCTGCAGTCACCGCTCGTGCAGACCTTGCTGGAAGACAACCAAAGGAAACAGGAGGGGTAGGCTTACCCCTCCCGTTTCCCTCTGACCTTGCCGCTGCATCTGTACTCCGATGATGACCCGTATCCCGTTCGCCAGACGTGTGAACTGATCATTTTTCCTGTTAGTACGTTATGGCCGGCGAGGCAGACAGGTTCCATTGTCAAGCGTGGAATCTCACTCGCTCAAGCGTTTGGCAATGGCCAGCAGGTCGTTCACGCTGAGGGAATGGGTTTTGACATACCGGACGATGCGGTCCTCTTTCTCTTTCGAGAGCGGCTTGTTCACCATTTTGGCCACCTGGCGGACCAGTTCGCGCAGCTTCTTTTCGTCACGCAGGTCGTCCTGGCTCATGCCACTGGCCAGGCTGCGAATGAGCGATTCGTCCACTTTCCCCTTCGTCGTTGCCTTGATTTTGTCCAACAGGTTCTTGGGCAAACGCGGGTTGTGCTTCACGGCATCCTCCCCCTCGGGAAAATCGATCAGTCTATCCTATGCCGGGGAGGATGGCGACGTGCGTCACCGCTCGGTGTCCCGCACCTGGACGATCCATTCCCATTCGCGTGTGCGGTCCCGCCCCATCAGTTCTTCCACAGCCTGCTTGGGCGGTTTGCCCTCAAACAACACGGCGTACAGTTGCTGGGTGATGGGCATCTCCACGCCGTAGCGCGCGGCCAGCCGATAGGCCGCCTTCGTCGTCCGCACACCTTCAACCACCATGCCCATCCGGGCCAGCACGTCCTCCAGCGACGCGCCCTGCCCCAGCTGGTAGCCGGCACGCCAGTTGCGGCTGTGCCGCGATGTGCACGTCACAACCAGATCGCCAACGCCGGCCAGACCGGCAAAGGTGAGCGGGTTGGCGCCCATGCGGTAACCGAGCCGGCCGATCTCCGCAAGACCGCGGGTAATGAGGGCCGCCCTGGCGTTGTCCCCGTAGCCGAGGCCGTCCGACAGCCCCGCCCCGAGGGCAATGATGTTTTTCAGCGCTCCGCCCAGCTCGACGCCGGTGACGTCGGGATTGGTGTAGACGCGGAAATAGGTGTTGATGAACAGATCCTGTGCTTCCTGGGCCACAGCAGGGTCCTCCGCGGCCACCACCACCGTCGTCGGCGACTTGCGACACACTTCCTCGGCGTGGCTGGGCCCCGACAGCACGGCCACGCGCCGCCCGAGTGAAGCGGGAAGCTCTTCGCCGATCACCTCCGACATCCGCTTGAGGGTATCCGTCTCCAGCCCCTTCGCCGCGTGAACCACCAGGGACCCGTCGGGAAGGTGCGGTGCGGCCCGCCGGACCACCTCGCGCACGGCATGGGACGGCGTCACCACCACCACAGCGTCGGCGGCGGAGACGGCGGAAGCCAGGTCGGTCGTTGCCATCACGCCCGCGGGCAGGACGGCGCCCGGCAGGTAGCGGCGATTGGTGCGCCGCGCATTGATTTCGTCTACGGTTTCGGCGTTCCGCCCCCACAGCGTGACGTGGTGCCCGTTGTCGGCCAGGACCATGGCCAGTGCCGTTCCCCAGCTTCCCGCTCCCAAAACGGCAACTGAGCGTTTCACCGCCACTCCTCCCTTATCCAACCTTCACCCGTTCCCCCAGCTTGCGCTCCCGACCGTGCAGGAGATTCGCGATGTTCTGGCGATGCCGCCAGAAGGCCAGCAGGGCGATGACGACGGTACCGGCAAAAAGGCTCGGAGAGTCGTACCACAGGAAAACGAATAAGGGCAATAGTCCAGTAAACAACAGCGAGCCCAGGGAGACGTACCGCGTCACCGCGATGGCCGAGAGGGCGACGACCCCGGCCAGCGCCGCCGGTGGAAAGGCCACCACCGCCACCACGCCAATGGTGGTGGCGATCCCTTTTCCGCCGCGGAACCGGAAGAAGAGCGGCCAGTTGTGCCCGATCACGGCAAAGACCCCGGAGAAAACGGCCACCGCCTCGTCGCCCCCGGAAAGCGACCACCCGACGCCGACGGCGAGCATGCCCTTGAGCATATCCAAAAGGAAGACGGCTGCCGCCGGCTTCTTTCCCAGCACGCGCAGCGTGTTGGTCGCCCCGGCATTGCCGCTCCCGTAGCGACGAATATCGATCCCGTAGACGTACTTGCCGATGATCGTGCTGAAGCTGAGCGACCCGAGCAGGTAGCTGATGACAAAGGCCAACCACACCGTTTTCAAGGTCCGTCACATCCTACGATTTTTTCTTGAGGACGATCCGGATTGGTGTCCCTTCGAAGGGGAAGGCCTCGCGGATTTTGTTCTCCAGGTACCGCTCGTAGGAGAAATGCATCAGCTCCGGATCGTTAACGAACAGGGCAAAGGTGGGCGGCTTGACGGCCACCTGGGTGGCATAGGTGATGCGCAGCCGTTTCCCCTTGTGGGTCGGCGGGGGATTGAGCACCATCGCTTCGGCCAGGATATCGTTGACAAGGTGCGTCGGCACGCGCATGGCGTGGTTTTCGGCCACATCCACCACCTTGGGCAGGATCTTGTGCACCCGCTGTTTCGTTTTGGCCGACACAAACAGCACCGGCGCATAGGGCATGAACGTGAACGCGTCGCGGATTTTCTCCACAAAGCGATCCGCCGTCTTGTCGTCCTTCTCAACGATGTCCCACTTGTTGACGACAAAGATGGCCGCCCGCCCCGCCTCGTGAGCGTAGCCGGCAATGCGCTTATCCTGCTCGACGACCCCTTGTTGCCCGTCGAGCACGATCAGCGCGACGTCACACCGCTCAATGGCCTTGAGGGCGCGCAGCACGCTGTATTTCTCCGTCGTCTCGTACACCCGCCCCCGCTTGCGCAGCCCCGCCGTGTCGATGAGCACAAAGGCTTGTCCGTCCCGTTCGAAGGGCGTGTCGACGGCGTCACGCGTCGTGCCCGCCACGGGGCTGACAATGACCCGCTCCTCTCCCAGGATGGCATTGACCAGCGACGACTTGCCCACGTTGGGCCGGCCGATCACCGCGATGCGGATGACGTCGTCGTCGTAGGGTTCGGCGTCCTCTTCCGGAAAGTGGGCCAAGACGGCGTCGAGCAAATCACCAACGCCTGTGCCGTGGAGGCTGGAGATGGCCTGCACCTCGCCAAACCCCAGGCGGTAGAAATCGTACATGGCGTCGGCCAGCTCGCGGTTGTCCACCTTGTTGACGGCAACCACGACCGGCTTGCCGGAGCGGTACAGGAGTTCGGCCACCGCTTCATCGGCCGCCGTCACCCCATCCCGGGCGTCGACCACCAGGACGATAACGTCGGCCTCTTCAATGGCGAGCTCGGCCTGATGGCGCACCCGCTGCAGGATTTCATCCTCGGCGTCGATGTCCAGGCCGCCGGTGTCGATAATCGAAAAGGTGCGCCCCCGCCATTCTGCCCTGCTGTAAATCCGGTCCCGGGTCACGCCGGGACGATCTTCCACGATGGCGATGCGCTCGCCGACAATGCGGTTGAACAGCGTCGATTTGCCCACATTGGGTCGTCCGACAATGGCCACGACCGGTAGAGCCATGAGCGTTCCTCTCCTTCACCTTTGCACGACATCTCTTTCCTCATCATACTGGAGGGCGATTGGGCGCATCAAGGGAAAGGAAAAGCTCCCGGCTTTCCACCGGAAGCTGGCACAAGGTTGCTATCGCTTTCCTGCACAACCGAAACCATGCGGAAAAGCCGGTAGTGCACGCCTCCCACGAGGCAACCCGGCACAGGCGGTGCAAGGACCTCAGCGGTGCTTCACCAGCACCAGCACATCGTCGGCCAGCTCATGCGCCATGGCGTCCAGCACGTTTTCCAGGAGGCTGGCCATGTGCGCCATCTCGTCGCGACTTTTGGCCACGAATACCGGAGCGCCGCCCGTCGCCCGCTCCGGCTGCGTCGTGATCACCGCCACGATGGATTTGGTGACCTGGATGTTCACGCTCCTGTCCTCCTTCTGCCGCCGGCTAGGGTTGCGGCCCCCGGCGGCGGGCCGAAGACTCTCGTGGCAGGCGCACCGCTCCTTCAAGGACGGGAACCCGTTCGATGACGCGCCGGGCCAGCTCGGGGTCGCGGTTCTGCGGCAGGAGAAAGACGGCCACCTGCCCGGTGTCGAGATTGCGCCGTGCCAGGGGAATGAGCCCCGGCGTACCGTCGTCGCGGTGCACCCCCAGAATCACCGAGACGTCGTGGAGGATGGCCTGCCGCTGGCCGGGGTTGGCAAGCGTCACCGCCGCGGCGTCGTTGCGCGGTGTCAGCACAAAGCCCAGTCCCTGGCGGAGGATCAGCTCCCGGTTTTTCGTCAGGCCCACGTTCATGATCGGGGTCTCTCCGACATAGAGAATGGGCCCCGCAAAGCGCAGCGGCGCCGCAGACACCTCGGCGATGTGGCCGACCAGTTTCCCGGCCATCAGCTTGTGGTCGAGGACGAGCATGACGGCGGCGACGATCAGCCCCGCCGTCCAGCCGCCGTAGACCGTGGCCAGGGAGGTGAGGAAGGCGGTGAGAATCACCAGGTAGTTGCGCCCCTCGAACACCATGGCGATGCCCTCGATGTACGCCGGTCCCCGCGGAACGAGCTCCATCGCGTCCAGTTGCGACAGTGTATTCCGCTCCATGTTGCGCACGTCGCGGAACTGCTGGGCAGCCAGGGCCAGGAAGGTGATCGCCGTGTACTCCCGCTGCAAAAGCGCCGGCACCGCAACGGCACCCATGCCGGCCGCCACCAACCCCAGGGACAGGTGGATCACCCGGCCGTGGGGATACGTGGGATACTGGCGATAATCGGTGCGCAGCATGTGCAGGCGCGCCACAAAGCCAACCAGCGTGCCCATGAAGATGGCTACGAGATACGCTGCTTCCATCGCAACCTCCCGCTTATGCCCTGCCGAACGGCGCGCACCACCCCGGCGGCCATCGTGGCCGTTGCCACGGCCACGGCCAGGCCATCGGCGTAGGCTTGATTCCCGATGACGCGGACGTCCCCCTGGGCCGCCGCCCACCATTGCCAGAGGGGTTCCGACACCCCGTACGCAAGCAGCATCACAGGGACCCATTGCCACGCGGAGGGGGCCACAAACGCCGCCAGGGTGCCAGCGGCGAGCGGAACCAGCCATTCCGGCGGCAACACAGCCAGGACCGGGTCGCGCGCCAGAAGGATCAACAAGAGGGTCCGCATCATCCCGACCAGGAGCGCAGCGGCCAGCATGTACAGCGGGTCGGTATTGCGCAGGCGCGCCCACAGGACCCAGGCGGCCAGCAAAGGCGCCGCATAGAGCCCGACACCGATGCGCCACCCGTCGACCGGCAGATGCCACGGTGCAGTGAGGGCGCTCCCTACGGCCCACAGGTAGACGTGGCCGCGCGCGAGTCCGGACTCACGGAGAAAGCCGTCGAGCCACCCGCTCCAGGTTCCCACAAGCACGACCCAGAGAAACACATAATAGAAAAACGCAACCGTCACCGCCATCACGCTCTCGCTCAGCCTCGTCACTAGTATGGCGATGCCGGTGCGAAAATAGTCACGAACGCAGGGCATACGGCGTCACGTCGATGCCGCGCATGACGCACCATGATAGGTTGGGTCCGCCACCACCAGCAACCACACCGGTCATGACATAGAGAAAAATCGGCGAACTCATTGCGAGTTCGCCGATCGCGGTGTAGAGGAACAGCACGAAGGACGATAACGCCGGTAGCGCGCAATGCACAAACCGGATGTCGTCGTGATTATTTCAACTTGCGCAGCTGGTCACCGATCACGTCGCCCAGCGTCAGGTTGAACCCGCCGCCCATAAAGTCTTGGCGCTCGCGCCGATCCAGAGGCCGGTCTTCCTCCTGCAGCGCGCGAATGCTGAGGCTGATCCGCTTTTCCGGGATGTTGACGTCGAGCACTTTGACCTTGACCGTTTCCCCTTCCTTGAGCACCTCGTGGGGCGTGGCAATGTGCCGGTTGGCAATTTGCGAGATGTGCACCAGCCCTTCCACTCCCGGCATGAGCTCCACAAAGGCCCCAAAGCTGACCAGCCGCTTCACCACGCCTTCCCGTACGTCACCGGGGTGGATCATCTCCCCGGCCTGGTCCCACGGGCTGGGTTGCGTCGCCTTGATGGACAGGCTAATCCGGCCCGCCGCCGGGTCCAGTTTCAACACCTTGACGGTGACGCGCTGGCCCTCCTGGAGCACGTCGGCCGGTTTGTCCACGTGATGCCAGGCGATCTCCGACACGTGCACCAGGCCGTCCACACCGCCCACGTCGACAAAGGCGCCGAAATCGGTAAGCCGCTGCACGGTGCCCTCGACGACATCGCCCGGCTTCAGGCGGCTAAACACCTCTTGCTTGCGGCGCTCATCCTCCTCTTCCAGCACCGCCTTGTGGGACAACACGGCCTTGTTTTTCTCGCGGTCCAGCTCGATCACCTTCAGGCGCAACGTCCGGCCCTTATAGTCCGAGAAATCTTTTACGAAGTGGCGCTCGACGTGCGACGCCGGGACAAACCCGCGCACGCCCACGTCCACCACCAGGCCGCCTTTCACCACGTCGGCGACGCGCGCCTCCAGAATCCCGCCCGTCTCCAGGGCACGGGCCAGGCGTTCCCACGACCGTTCCGCATCTACGGCGCGCTTGGACACGATCAGTTCGTCCGCTTCGTCGTTCACCTTCAGCACCTTAACCTCCACTTCCTCGCCCACCTGCACCACGTCGGATGGCTTCTCCACGTGGACATTGGACAGCTCGCGGATAGGCAGGATGCCGTCCACCTTGTACCCCACGTCAACAAGCACCTGCTTGTCTTCCACCTTCGTCACCCTGCCACGAACGATGTCCCCCGGCGCCAGGGTCTTGACCTCCGTGAGATGTTCCATGCCGTCGACCATGCCAGTACCCTCCTTACCCCTTCCTCAGACGAGGACCTTTCGGCGAAAGTTCACCAGAATGTATTCGGAAAAGTTCGGAAGGTGCGGCGTCACCGCAGGCCTTCGCAAACTTTTCGAACCCAATGGACAAAACCTGTTCCCCGTTGGAACGCAACCCCCCGCTCTCCCGGTAGTATTTTTCATTTCCGCATGTCCCATGCGGACGGCCGCACGTCGTTTGCCGTCCCTTCGGCCGGGGCCTGCGGAACGCCGCTTCCCCGCCCGGCATCCTGCCCATGGGCTTCCGCGAGCCGGCGGATCGCGGCCATGATCGCTTCCGTGGCCTTCCGCGCCTCGGCAACCGTTGGTTCTGCGCGCCAAAACGGCTGCAGATCGACGGGCGGCCCGTAGTACACGTACACAGGTCGGAACAGGCGAAACGGGCCGTGGATGTACACGGGAATGACCGTGGCGCGCGCCTGGAGCGCCAGGAGGCCGGCGCCGGGTTTTCCCGGCAAGAGTTCGCCCGTACGGCTGCGCGTCCCCTCCGGAAAGATCACGAGCAAGCCCCCCCGCTTGAGGACGTCCAGCGCCATGCGAAGCGACCGGCGATCAACGGCCCCCCGCCGCACCGGGAACGCACCGAAGAGGCGGAACAGGCGGTTTAGCACGGGGATGCGGAACAGCTGCTCCTTGGCCATAAACGAAACCCGCCGATTGAGCGGGGCGGCTACCAGAGGCGGGTCGAGCAGGGAGATGTGGTTGGAGCAGAGGAGAACGGGGCCGGTGGCCGGCACGTGCTCCACCCCGTAAACGCGCCAACGATACACGATCCGGAAAAACAGGCGGACCACCACGCGCGCCAGCCGATACCACATGTTACTCGCCCTCCCGCCCCCGAGTGCGGCACATGGCCAAAATTTCCTCCACGACATCGTCAACGCTCAGCCCCGTGGTGTCGAGAAGCCGCGCATCCGCCGCCTTTTGGAGAGGGGCCACCGCCCGTTCCGAGTCGAGCCGGTCGCGTCTCGCAATCTCCTCCTTCACCGTCTCCAGGGCCACATGGTAGCCTCGCGCTTCCATTTCCCGCTGCCGACGGCGCGCCCGTTCATCGATCGACGCGGTAAGATAGATCTTAATGTCGGCGTTCGGCAGCACATGGGTACCAATGTCACGACCATCCATCACGATCCCGCCGTCCCTTGCCAGTTCGCGCTGTTTTTCCACCATGACCTCGCGCACCAACGGGTGGCGGGCAACGTGGGATACCTCCGCCGTGACATCGGGGGCACGGATGGCGTCGGTGACGTCTTCTCCGTCAAGCAAAACGCGTTGTCCGTTGCCGTCGGCCGCAAACGCGATGGTAAGCACGCGGGCCAGTTTGGCCAGCGCGTCTTCATCGTGCGGGCTGACACCGCGGCGCTGTGCAGCCAGGGTTAGGGCGCGATACATGGCCCCGGTGTCGATGTACAGATACCCCAAGCGTTGCGCCACGCGGCGGGCAACGGTGCTCTTGCCCGCTCCCGCGGGGCCGTCGATGGCAATGGTTAGCCGTTCCATGCCTTCACCTCAACCGCCACGAACGCCGGAGCGAATCCGCCTGGAAAGGAGATGCGGAAGGAAAACGAAAAAGCAGGTCGTGCCTGCTTTTTCAGTCACGAACTATTCGATTCCGCGCCATGGACCTCCGACACGCCGATCCAGACGAACCCGACTCCCGATATTTCAATTGTCTGCTTCCGATCATACCACATTATTCCGGGGTGCGCAACGACCTTTCTTTTCCATGCACCGGCGCCGGAGGCGGGAGCAGCCCCCCCGTGCTCAACCCTTCCCGCCGATCCACCGGGCTGAGCCACGCGCGCAGGGAATCCACCGTCAGCAGCAGTTGCGCGGCAACCGTCAGCAACAGGAGGGTTAGAACGGCCGTAACCAGCCCACGGTCGATCCAGACGGCTCTTTGCGCGAAACGGGCGTCGCGTCGTCGGTGGCGTCGCATGGGAGTCCCTCCACTCCCAGTCTTTCCCGTTTCGCCTGGCCGCATTCACAACCGCCCTACTGTCGCCGGGATTTTAGCTGTGTCCGGAAGCAAAATTGCACAATCGCCTGCCGCTCCTTCTCCGAAATGCGATCGAAACGAATGGATATCGTCGCCGGCTTGCCTTTCTCTGTCGGGGGTTGCACCCGCACCACCGTTCCGGTAAAGGTCACCGTCGTGCGCTGCGGGCGCGGCAGGGTGATCACGCCCTCCACCACCGCGCCCACGGGATACGGGCTGAGGTCGTGCACCGCGCATTTCAGGCCGCCGCCACTGATGTCCAGCGTTCGTACCGTTTGGACGGTCGTGCCACACCGCAGGGAGACGTCGAGCACGGCCTGCACGCGAACGTACTCTCGGCGTTGGACGCGAAGGATGCTCTGCGGATCCGGGCGCTCCAAGACAAGCAGGGGGATGTTGTCCTGCTTGTGGGCCTGCACGCGCGTGGGAAAGCGACAGGGCGTCCCCGTCTCGTCTAGCACCCAGCCGTACAGCGCCGTGCCGACAGAAAAGAAGCGAAACTGTCCCGTTTTGCGGTTGATCGGGATCTCCACCACCAAACTGGCATCGGTCACATCGACAATGCGCGTTTTGTAGAGCATGATTTCCTGTTGGTCATGGTCGGCATCGGTAGGCTCTTCCTCCCGCACGTCCACGTACAGCGTCTCAAACAGCCGGAACGCGTTCATGCTTCTCCCTCGTCTCCCGTCCTTCTGCTTCTGTCGGTGCGCGCGGGTGCCGCCGTGGCATGCACCCGTAAACGTCGCGCCCCTATCCTTATCTAATACGCCTTCGTTGCCGAAAAACCTTTCCCGACCACAACCGACACCCGGTGCAAAGGGGCGGTTGTGGTCGGTCAAGGCGCTGCTTCTGCCGTCGCGTTACCGCGGTGTGGCGGCGGCAGGAATGTCTTCGATCTTCTCCTCCTCGCCCGTTTGGGCGTTCAGGAAGATCCGGTAGCGGTCCTGACCGTTCCGGACCAGGAATTCGTAGCACAGCACCTCGCGCCCCGTGTCGTTCTTGATGAGGGCCAGCCCCGCGTCCTCGACGCGCACATGGCCGTTGAGGTGCCGGCGAGCCTGGGCTTCGGTCAACCCGGGCGCGGGAAGGGTGCGCGGGCGGTGGTGGCGCAGGTAGCTTTCCGCACTGTACCCGACGATGCGGCCGCTGTCCAAGGCCACCTGCACGGCCACGGCATCCGGGTAGAGCCGCACCCCGTTCTGCGTGGCGACGAACTTGTACACGCCGACCCCGTCGTATTGCGAGACCTCCATCGCCTCCATGTTCGACAGTCCCCGCTGTTTCAAAAAGGCCGTCGCCTTGTCAAGGCCCTGGTCGAGGGTGAGACGCGGTTTGTCGACGGGCCGGTTATCCAGCATCCACAGCACGTGGCCCCCCCGATAGGTGACGTCGACGTTGACATCCTGGTCCGCCTTGTCGCCGGGACGGCGAATGGCCACGCTGTAGGAGCGGTATTCGACGCCCCTCTTGTTCTCCACCACCCGTACCTTCAGATTGGCGTCCGGTCGCACCCCCAAGAACGCCAGGGCCCGTTTCTTGGCTTCCTCTGCCGTGATCGGTTGCCCCCACCGCTTGTCGAGTTCGTTTTTGTCGAACTCGCCTTCGTATGCCGCTTCGACCCCAAAATCCAGTTCTCCGTACTGGCGCACCCGATCGTCTACGGTGCGGAGCCCGTCGATGATCGTGTTGTCCATCTGCTTGTCTTCGGAGGCCAGGGCAAGCTCCACATCCATCCACCGAAGCTGCCGTTCCAAGATCGCCGTCTGCACCTTGTTCAGTTCACGCTGGATCTCCGTGGCTTGCTTGTACAGCGTCTCCAGCGTTTTTTGCTCCTGCGGGGTCAGCGGCTCCTTCGTGAGATCGCGGATGGCCGTCTGGTAGGCGAAATTGCCGATCTTCGACAAAAACTCTTCCGTCTTGTTAAACGGCATCAGGGTCAGCGGCAGTTGTCCCACGTCCTCTTGCGCGGCATACGCGAGCCGCCACACATTGGACAACGTCTGCGCCACCCCGCGCCGGGAGTTGACCGCCAGCACTTTGCCCAGTTCGCTGCGCAGCTGGTCGATGTGGTTGTTCAGCTCGTGGAAGGCGCGCTGGTACTGGTTTTCCGTCTTGATCAGGATGGCGTTCTTCTCCTGGTGTTCCTGGTACCCCCAATACCCGGCGCCAACCAGGGCCAACAGCAGAACCGGAAACAGTACGGCGGCGATGCGACGGTACATGGCGTCGTCCCCCTTCGTCACTTACAGAAAATGTGTTTGCCGATCCGCTTGAGCTGCGGACGCGACCAAATCCACTTTGACGTAGCCGTTGCGGGGTTAAAATAGTAAAGAGCCCCGCCCGTCGGGTCCCATCCGTTCAGGGCATCCCGCACCGCTTTGTAAGCCGTCTGGTTCGGCGTCAACCAAATCTGTCCGTCCGCCACACAGGTAAACGCACCGGGTTCAAACAGGATTCCGGAGATGGTGTTGGGGAACGAAGGGCTTTCCAGGCGATTGAGAATGACAGCGGCAACGGCCACCTGGCCGATATACGGTTCGCCACGCGCCTCCCCATACACCGCACGTGCCATGAGGTTGATGTCGTTCTGGGAGAGATTAGGAACCGCCTTGGCCGGCCTATCCCCCATGGACAATGCGGCCAGGGCCATGACCATCCCGCAAAGGAGTGCCCGCATCCCCCAGCGTTTCCAGTTGCGCACGATTTCGCATCACCTGCCCATCGTTGGATCGCGGTGCGTGCTGTCCAGTAGTCTGCGGCGCGTTCGGCGCGTTTATGCGGGCGCGGCCACGAAAAAAGCCGGGACTATACGTCCCGGCGCAGACTGCAGACAAACTCCCTCGGTGCCAACGCAGCCGAGGGAGTTTTTTGTCGTCTGTGAGCAAAAAGGATACAGAAATTAAGGGCATGGCGCTCTGTTTTTCCTAACCTCCATAACCAATTCGCCAGCTTTTTTAAATTCATACAAGCAAAAACAAGCATCGCCTGCATTGTCACTTTTTCCAACCCACGTAAAGTGGTCCAACGCAAGCCATGCTTCTCCTTGAGATCCGCAAATACACGCTCAATCGTTTCCTTTCGGCGTGCATATAGGCGTTTATTCACTTCTGTATGGCGCAAGTGCTCCACTTCTTCCATGTAATGGGCCCAGATATGGCGGCTCACACGCTTAACCGCGTCGTGGCTTTCTGTGCACTGGGAGCGGAATGAACAAGATCGACAGGTCGTGGCATCGGAACGGTAGATTCGGTAACCCTCACGGGTCGTGGTTTCGTAGGTAAGCACTTGTCCGGCAGGACAAAGATAGCAATCGTAGTACTCATCGTACACGTAATCCTGCTTTCGATACCTTCCGTCTTTTGTGTGGGGACGGGTATACGGCATGACCGGACGGACCTGTTGGTCCAAGAGGTACTTGCTGATATAGGGTGTTTTATACCCTGCATCCACCGCGACAGCGCTGGGTTTTCCGACGTGCTTGACAGCTTGCTCGAACACATCCGGGAAAACCTGACTGTCATGAACGTTGGCGGCCGTGACGACGGCACTGACGACAAAGCCGTTTTGGTCGCTGGCCGCATGGAAGGAGTAAGCGAACGTCTGTTCCTTTTCGTTTTTGACAAACCAGCCGCTGTCCGGATCGGTGGTGCTTTTTTTCACCTCCTTCCAGACGGCTTTAGACTTTTTTGGCAACGGCTTTTTCCCGTGCGCTTCGCGGTCCTGGTTGATTTCCTCTTCGAGAAGTTCTTGATATTTCTTGCCTTCTTCCTGGACAAGCCGCTTGATGAATTTTCTCTTGTTGGCGTTGGCTTTGACATGGGTGGAATCGATATACAACACGGAAGGGTCGACCAGCCCATGATGGCAGGCTTCTTCAAGAATGCGCGTGAAGATCCTTTCAAAGAGGTCAGTACCCTTGAATCGGCGGACATAGTTTTTGCCAAACGTCGTGAAATGGGGGATGGGCTGGGTGAGATCGTATCCCAGAAACCACCGGTAGGCGAGATTGGTTTCGATTTCTTTGATGGTTTGACGCATGGAACGGATGCCGAACAGATACTGGATGAGCACCATTTTGATGAGGACAACGGGATCGATGCTGGGTCTTCCGTTGTCTGGGCAGTAACGATCTTCCACTAGTTCGTAGATAAACGAGAAGTCGATGGCGTTTTCGATTTTGCGAACCAGGTGATCCTGAGGCACCAATTCGTCCAACGAAACAACGGTAAGCTGGTAACGGCCTTCGGCCGATTGTTTTCTCAGCATGTGGCCACCTCTGCATGATGGGATAAGAACTCTATTCGACAAAAAAGCGTGTAGACCTTGTACCTCCCGGTACTTTGTCTACACGCTGAGCCGGGACTATACGTCCCGGCGTTCTCCCTGCAGTCTTGTTGGACAGCTCTACAGTTCTTCGATGCGAATGTCGAAATCGCTGTCGTTGTCGCAGAGGCACTGGCGAAAACCGGTTTCCACCTTGCCTTCCTTCGTCATGCGTCCACGCAGGATAAACCGCTCACCGCATTGACGGCATCGGATCACAACCTTATAGCGATTGGTCTTCACCGAGGTCTCCCCCTTGTCCACTTTAGGATTTCCGCTTACCGGCGGTTTTAAAACGAGCGGTTCGGGTTTTGCTTTGGCCATCTCTACTTCCCCCTTTCCTTAACGGGGATGTTGGGTTGTTTGTGCGCAATGGAGAAAACAGGCAGGGAAAAGACAGACAAAAAGGAGGCGATTCCCGTGAACCGCCCTCACGTTGTGGTCATCAACACCGGCGGCACCATCGCCATGCGCGCCGAGGAAGGAAAAGGCGTGGTGCCGACCAACAAGCTTCCCTTTTCCGCTCTGCTCCCCTACCTCGAGCGGCACGCGCGCATCACGATGGACGACTATTTGAACATCCCGTCGCCCCACATGACGCCGCACCACATGCTGGACGTAGCCCGGCGGGTGCGGGCGGCCGTGGCGCGGGACGACGTTCACGGCGTCGTGATTACGCACGGTACGGACACGCTGGAAGAGACCGCCTTCCTGCTCGACCTGGTGGTCAAGACGGACAAGCCCATCGTCGTGACCGGAGCCATGCGCGCCAGCGACGAGTTGGGAGCTGACGGGCCCGTCAATTTGCTTGCCGCCGTGCGGGTCGCCGCCCATCCCGATAGCCGCGGCAAGGGCGTCCTGGTGGTGTTCAACGACGAGATCCACGCTGCCCGTTATGTAACGAAAACGCACAGTGCTAACGTGGCCACCTTCCAGTCGCCCCTACACGGCCCCGTCGGGACGGTCACCCATACCGACATATTCTACCACCATGCGCCGCTTGTACGGGAGCATTTCCCCGTCGACACCCTCGCCGAGAACGTTGCCCTGGTGAAAGCCGCCGCCGGAACGGACGATTTCTTCCTGCAAGCATGCGCCGACCGCGGGGTCGACGGCGTGGTTATCGAAGCCCTCGGCCTGGGCAACCTGCCGCCGGCCATGGTGCCCGGCGTACGCCGGCTGCTCACGGCGCGCATTCCCGTCGTCCTTGTCTCCCGCTGCTACAACGGCATGGTTTTGCCGGTGTACGGATACGAAGGCGGCGGCCGCCAGCTGGATGAGCTAGGGGTCATCCTGTCTTCCGGGCGGCTCAACGGGCAAAAGGCGCGGATCAAGCTGATGGTGGCGCTTCCCTTCAGCCGCGACATGAACCGGCTGCGGGAATGGTTCCGCCGGTAGGGTTACGGGACGAGCCGTCCCATCCGCTTGGTCGCGTCGATGACGTACGGGGCAATTTCCTTCATCTTTTCGAGGGTCAGCCGACTGGCGGGGCCGGAGACGGACAAGGCGGCAACCAGGCGTCCCGAACGGCTGAAGATCGGTGCCGCCACCGCCGCCGTACCCGCCTCCCGTTCCTCGACGCTGGTGGCGTAGCCGAGAGCGCGGATGGTCTCCAGCTGGCGCAGGTAGGCGTTTTTGTCCACCTGCGGCGGCCAGTCCGGATCGGCGAGGATCTTCGCCCGGGTTTGGGGGTCGGCATACGCCACCAGTACCTTGCTCGAAGCACCGACGGAAAGCGGCAGGCGCACCCCGATGGGTGCCACCCGGCGAATCGTTTGCTGGCTTTCCACGGCCTGCACGCGCACGCGGTGCTTCCCGTCGCGCACGTACAGGCTAACCGTTTCGTCGAGCAGGTCACGCAGCCGCTCCATCTCCGGCAGGAACAGCACCGCCGGATCATGGGGCAGCATCAAATTGCCTGCCAGCTCCCACACGCTGTAGCCGAGACGGTACTTTTCCGTCACGCTGTCGCGCATGACGAAGCCTTTCTCTTCGAGGGTGTTCAGCAAACGATGCACCGTGCTCTTGTTGAGCGCCACCCGTTTGGCGATCTCCGTCAAGCTCAGCTCCTTCGCTTCGGAGAACGCAAGCAATATGTCCAGGGCCCGTTCAACCGCGCGAACGGTCAGCTTGTGCCCTTCCATGGCGACGACCCCATTCCGTTTGGAGAAATCGGCGGACCTGGAATGTTCCACTATATGAAACGCCCTTCGGTAACCATTGTACTGGACAGGCCGTCTTCCGTAAAGCGTGCCGGCAGGGTAACGTGACTTTCGGCCATCCAAAATAGAGATGACGTGCCGGCGCTGATGCGATATAATGGTGCCAGGTGGAGAAACCTGGTTTCATAGAATGAAACCTCATCCGCCCGCGAATCCAGATTGCAAAGGAGGGAGTGCCGAAGATGGCCGCAAAGGATCCGTTCAACGTACGGGCCACCCTGGAGGTGGGCGGGAAGACCTACACGTACTACCGCATCCAGGGTCTTGAAGAGCAAGGATACGGCCCCGTTTCACGCCTGCCCTACTCCATCAAGGTACTCTTGGAGGGGGCCGTACGCCAGTTTGACGGGCGCGCCATTACGGCCGACCACGTCAAGCAGTTGGCCAACTGGCCGGAAGCTCACAAGAACAAGCAAGAAGTGCCGTTTAAGCCGGCGCGCATCATCCTGCAGGACTTCACGGGGGTTCCCGCCGTCGTCGACCTGGCGGCGATGCGCAGCGCGGTCCAGAAGATGGGCGGCGACCCGAAACGCATCAATCCGCTGGTGCCGGTGGACCTCGTCATCGACCACTCGGTGATGGTCGACACCTTTGGCAGCAAGGACGCCCTCGAGCGCAACATGGAGCTGGAATTTGCGCGCAACGAGGAGCGCTACCGTTTCCTGCGCTGGGCCCAGAAGGCCTTTGACAACTTCCGCGTCGTCCCGCCGGCGACGGGAATCGTCCACCAGGTGAACCTGGAGTACTTGGCCACCGTCGCGGCGACGAAGACGGAAAACGGCGAGACGGTTGTCTTCCCCGACTCCCTCGTCGGCACCGACTCGCACACCACGATGATCAACGGCTTGGGCGTGCTGGGCTGGGGCGTCGGCGGCATTGAGGCCGAGGCCGGCATGCTCGGGCAGCCGCTGTATTTTGTGATCCCGGAAGTGGTGGGCTTCAAGCTGACCGGCCGCCTCGCAGAGGGGGCCACGGCCACGGACCTCGCCCTCACCGTGACGCAGATGTTGCGCAAGAAGGGTGTCGTCGGCAAGTTCGTCGAGTTCTACGGTCCGGGCGTCTCGACGCTCACGCTGGCCGACCGCGCCACGGTGGCCAACATGGCGCCGGAATACGGGGCAACGATGGGCTTCTTCCCCGTCGACGACGAGACCCTCAACTACCTGCGCCTGACCGGTCGCAGCGAGGAACTCGTCCAGCTCGTCGAAGCCTACTACAAGGCCCAGGGCATGTTCCGCACCGACGACGCGCCGGAACCCATCTTCTCCGACACGATCGAGCTCGACCTGTCGACGGTGGTGCCCAGCCTGGCCGGTCCGAAGCGCCCGCAGGACCGCGTGGAACTGACGCGGATGAAGGAGGCGTTCAACGAGACGCTACGCGCTCCGCTGGACAAGGGCGGCTTCGGCCTCAGCGAGAGCGAGATCGGCAAGGCGGTGGAGATCACCCACCCCAACGGCGAGAAATCGACACTCAAGACCGGATCCGTCGTCATCGCCGCGATCACCAGCTGCACGAACACCTCCAACCCGGGCGTGATGCTCGGCGCCGGTATCCTGGCCAAGAAAGCCGTCGAGCGCGGGCTCAAAAAACCGCCGTACGTTAAGAGCAGCCTGACGCCGGGTTCCCGCGTCGTGACGCAATACCTGATCAACGCCGGTCTGATGGACGCCCTGGAGGAACTGGGCTTCCACGTCGCCGGATACGGATGCGCCACCTGTATCGGCAACAGCGGTCCGCTGCCCGAGGAAGTGGCCCAGGCCATCGCCGACAACGACCTCACCGTGGCGGCGGTGCTCTCGGGGAACCGCAACTTCGAGGGGCGCATCCACCCGTTGGTGAAGGCCAACTACCTTGCTTCCCCGCCGCTGGTCATCGCCTATGCCCTAGCCGGTACGGTGGACATCGACCTGACCAAGGACCCGATCGGCATCGGCAAGGACGGCCAGCCGGTGTACCTGAAGGATATTTGGCCGACGCCGGAAGAGCTGCAGGATGCGATGAAAAAGGCCATGGATCCCGAGCTGTTCCGGCAGCAGTACGCCAACGTCTTTACCGGCAACGCGCGCTGGAACGCCATCCCGACGCCGGAGGGCCTTCTTTACGAGTTCGACCCGAACTCCACGTACATTCAGGAGCCGCCCTTCTTCACCAACCTCACGGAGGAGGTCGGCGCCATCGAGGAGATTCGCGGCGCGAAGGCGCTGGCGCTTCTGGGCGACTCGGTGACCACCGACCACATCTCCCCCGCCGGCAGCATCAAGCCGGACAGCCCGGCCGGCAAGTACCTGCTCGAGCGCGGGGTGAAACGGGAGGACTTCAACTCCTACGGTTCCCGCCGCGGCAACCATGAGGTGATGATGCGCGGCACCTTCGCCAACATCCGCATCCGCAATGCCATGGTGCCCGGCGTGGAGGGTGGTTACACCAAGTACCTGCCCACCGGCGAGGTGCTGCCGATCTACGATGCGGCGATGAAGTACCAGGAAGCGGGCACCCCGCTCATCGTCCTGGCCGGCAAGGAATACGGGACGGGCAGCTCCCGCGACTGGGCGGCCAAGGGCACGTACCTCCTCGGCGTCAAGGCCGTCATCGCCGAGAGCTTCGAGCGCATCCACCGCTCCAACCTCGTCGGCATGGGCGTGCTGCCGCTGCAGTTCGCCGACGGCGCGTCGTGGAAGTCGCTGGGCATCACCGGCGAGGAAACCTTCGACATCCTCGGCCTGGACAACAATATCCAACCCGGCCAGCGCCTGACGGTGAAGGCGACGCGGCCTGACGGCACCTCCTTCACCTTCGAGGTTATTGTCCGCCTCGATAGCACGGTGGAGATCGACTACTACCGCAACGGTGGCATCCTGCAGACGGTGCTGCGCCAGCTCCTCCGCGACGACAAGGCCAACATGCCGGTGGCCTAAACGCCGCCGCGGAAAACGTGGAAACCCCCGGCGGGGTCTTCCCCGCGCCGGGGGTTTTTTCGTTCGGGGCCGCGCGTGGCGCGTAACGGCCGTCGGAAAAAAACACGCTCCCTGTCCGCCTCCGGACAGGGAGCGTCCCCCTGCTGTCCGCCTTATACCCAGCCGCGAAAGCGCGCCGCTTCGGCCATCTTGCGCACACCCACCATGTACGCGGCCAGGCGCATGTCCACCTTACGCGACTGCGCCGTCTGGTACACGTTCTCGAAGGCGCGCACCATCATCTCCTCCAGCTTGCGCTCCACTTCTTCCTCGCTCCAGTAATAGCCCTGGTTGTTCTGCACCCACTCGAAGTAGGAAACGGTGACGCCGCCGGCGCTGGCCAGCACGTCAGGCACGAGGAGGATGCCGCGATCGGTGAGGATCTTCGTCGCCTCGTAGGTCGTCGGGCCGTTGGCCGCCTCGACGACGATCTTGGCCTTGATGTTGTGGGCGTTTTCCTTGGTGATTTGGTTCTCCACCGCCGCCGGCACCAAGATGTCGCACTCCAGCTCGAGCATTTCCTTGTTGGTGATCGTATCTTTAAACAGGGGCGTCACCGTTCCGAAGGAGTCGCGACGATCCAGGAGATAATCGATATCAAGGCCGTTCGGGTCATACAGCGCCCCGTAGGCATCGGAAATGGCGATCACCTTGGCACCGGCGTCGTGCATGAACTTGGCCAGGTAACCGCCGGCGTTGCCAAAGCCCTGGACGATGACGCGCGCCCCTTCCAGCTTGATGCCGCGCTTCTTCGCCGCCTCGCGGATGCAGATGCTGACGCCCTTGGCCGTGGCGGTCTCCCGGCCGCGCGACCCGCCGAGCACCAGGGGCTTGCCGGTGATGAAAGCAGGGCTGTCAAATTCGCGAATGCGGCTGTACTCGTCCATCATCCAGGCCATGATTTGCGAGTTCGTAAACACATCCGGCGCCGGAATGTCTTTCGTCGGACCGACGATCTGGCTGATGGCCCGCACATACCCGCGGCTGAGGCGCTCCAACTCCCGGAACGACATTTTCCGCGGGTCGCATTTGATCCCGCCCTTTCCGCCGCCGTACGGAAGGTCCATGATGCCGCACTTGATGCTCATCCAGATGGAGAGCGCTTTCACTTCGTCCAAGGTGACATCGGGATGAAAGCGGACGCCCCCCTTGGTGGGACCGACCGCGTCATTGTGCTGGGCACGGTAGCCCGTAAATACTTTCACCGATCCGTCGTCCATCCGCACGGGAATGCGCACGGTCAGCACGCGGATCGGTTCCTTCAATAGCTCATATACCTGCTCGGGATACCCGAGCTTGTCCAGCGCTTCTTTGATCACGCGCTGCGTCGAAGCCAGCAGTTCTGCTCCCGCTTTTTCCGCGTCCTGTTGCTCCGTACTCCTCTCCTTCTCTTTCGCTACGCTGTTGCCCATTGGCCAACCACCTCAATTCATGATCATGGCAGTCCCTTCACCATACCAGTATACACCGGGTAGAGGAGAAGGAAAAGAGCGGACATCCTCCTATCCCATTCGTCCCACCCACAGCCCCATCCATGCCGCCGCCACGCCGGTGACGACACTCCCGACGGCATATCCGAAGGCGAGCGCCGCATGCCCGCCGGCCGCCAGACGCAGGATTTCCAGGCTGAAGGACGAAAAGGTGGTGAAGGAGCCTAAGAACCCGCCCACCAGCGCCGTGTACGCCAGGGGGGACAATCCCCCTCGCTCGATGCCCACCCCATACAGAAGACCGATTAAGAAAGATCCGGCCACGTTGGGGGCCATGGCCGTCACTCCCGCGGCTTGTGCAGGGCCAGCTGGATGAGACGGTCCACCATGTCCGGGTACGACAACCCGTACGCCCGCGCCGCGTCTGGAAAGAGGCTTGTTTCCGTCATGCCGGGGAGCGTGTTCACCTCCAGCAGCACCGGATCGCTTCCATCCTTTGGCACGATGAAATCGACGCGGGCATAGTTTTGGCAACCGAGCAGGCGGTAGGCTTCCACCGCCCACTCCCGCACCTTCCGTTCGGCTTCCGGCGTTATGCGCGCCGGAATGATGTGTTCGCTTCCCCCCGGTGCGTATTTCGATTCGTAATCATAGTAAAAGTTCCTGCGTGGTACAATTTCGATGACCGGCAGCGCCACCGGCTGCTCGTCGCCGAGCACGCCCACCGTCACTTCTACACCCGGCACAAAGGTCTCCACCAGAATGGTGTCGTCATAGCGGGCGGCCTGCTCCAGGCCGGAGCCAATCTCCTCCTCCCGCTGGGCGACCGTGAGCCCGACCGTTGACCCTTCCCGGTTGGGCTTGATCACGAGGGGCAAGCCCAGTTCGTGGGCGAGGGCAGCAGGCGTCACCCGATCCAGCTCTTCCCGCCGGATCACCCGGTCAGGCGCCACGCGAATCCCCGCCTGCCGCGCCAAGGTTTTGGTGCGCGCCTTGTCCATCGCCAGGGCGCTGGCCAGCACGCCGGAACCCACGTACGGCACACCGAGCAAATCGAGGAAACCCTGCAGCCGCCCATCCTCCCCGTACCGGCCGTGAAGGGCAATGTACACCACATCAGCCTGAAGCTGGACCAGCCGGGCCAGGCATTCGCGCGTGGGCCGAAAATCAATCCCGACCACGTCATAGCCCTTGGCCCGCAGCGCCTCCATGATGCCGCGCCCCGTCCGCAACGAGACTTCCCGTTCGGCCGTATCGCCACCGTACAGCACGACAACGCGTACCGCCACGCTCTGATCACTCCTTCTCTCTTTCTGTGCGTGTAAGGGTTTCGCCGGTTTCTCCCCCATTATACACATCCGGCGCGTCCGGGTTGCGCGTTTTCACCCGACCTCTGCGCGAAAGGAGTTGACACCCTTGGAAAAACGGCTGCTTCTCGTGTTCGCCCATCCGGACGACGAAAGCTTTACCGTCGGCGCCGTCGTGGCGCGCTATGTACGAGAACAGGGGTGCCGCGTACACCTACTCTTGGCCACGCGCGGCGAAGCGGGCAAGCCCGGTTCACCGCCGGTGTGCACGCCGGTGATGTTGGCCTGGCAGCGGGAGCGAGAGGTGCGGGAGGCCTGTCGGATCCTAGGGATCGAACGCGTCACCTTCCTCGGGTTCCGCGACGGCCACCTGGCCGACGTGCCGCGACACCACCTCGCCACGCCCATCAGAGCATACCTGGATGCCTTCCGTCCCCAGGTGGTCGTCACCTTCCCGCCCCACGGCATCTCCGGTCACCCGGATCACCGTGCGATCCAGGAGGCCACCTATGCCGCAATCACTGCGCCCGGCACACCCGAGGAAGTGGTGCGCCTCTACTACGTGACGTTGCCCGCTTCCGCTGCAGAAGCGTCGCGCCGGCGCGTGTTCACCGACCCAGACGACACCCTCGCCGCCACCGTCAGCGGCGAGGGCTACGCCCACGTTGCCGCCGCCGCCCTTGCCGCCCACCGGTCGCAGCATCTGTCGGTCGAGTCGGTGTTTCCCGGGGCCACACGCGGCGACGCAACCCATGTGCGGACGAAAAGCCATTTCCTGCTCGCCTGGGCTCGCATCCCCCAGCCAGCCGCCCACGTCGACGACCTGTTCGCGGGCCTGTAGCTCCGCACAGGGCACACGCGTCCGGTCCGATCAGCCGCCGAAGTAGCGCCACACCGTCTCGATGGCCCGATCCGCAGCAATGGGCTTCCCGTACTCCTCCAGCATCGCCATCGTCACGGCACAGGGCTCTCCGTGTTCCGCGAGGATGGCGATCACGGCGTCAACATCGGCAGCGTCCACATCCGCGGGAGAAAGGGCCAGCACGTACCGCTGGCCGTAATGATACAGTCGCCCCCCGGCATCCACGTAGCGACGAATGCGCTGGACCGCCTCCACCACTTGATCAAAATCGGGAAAGGCGAAGACGATCGTGTCGCTTTCCTCCATTGTCACGTGCATCTCGTACCCCTGGTCCTCGTCGATGACCACATCCGCGTTGTTCTTGCCGCGGGTGATGATCACCACCATGCCCTGTGCGGGGAGCGCGAAAACTTCCACGGCCACCGGTCCGGTCACTTCGAAGCCCAGCTCGAGATACGCCTGTTCCATCATCTCCTGGAACAGGTCGTATATCTTCGGAATGTCTCGCCAGATGTCCTCTTTGGCAATGCCGCGCTCCGTGAGGTCATCAAAGGTGAGAAAAAAGCGGATCTTATCCGGGCTCAGCCGCTCGATGCGCATGGCCAACCCCCCTGTGGTTCCCCTATTTCAGGTTATGAGAGCGAAAATCGAAAGGTTCGGAGATGTTTATTGTACCACTCCCGGAACGAAAAGCGCACCCCACAAACAGGGTGCGCTCTTCCTTATATTGGGCGACCCTCCGGGCTCTCGTCCCGAAACGCTTGCGCCCACCGATCCATTTCCCGTTCGACAGCCGTCCCGTTCGATTCGGCAACCGGCGGTGCGGACCGCTCTTCGGAGATCCCGCCAGAGTGGGCGGCTGCGGTAAATGCGTTCTTTTCGTGCGATGGCCCATTGCCTTCGCTGCGCGCGTCCTGGCCATTGGACCGGCGCATGATCTGGCTGATCGCCAGCCCCGAGACGAGACCCAGCGCGCTCCCGACAACAAAGGGCATCCAGCTGTTGCGCACGGGCGTTCCTCCTTTTTCCTCCCGAAGATCAGCAGGTTCTGCTGATAGGTACGGTACCCGTACGTGCAGCGGGTTATGCGGAAAACGATCGCCGCGGCAGAGCCTGGTCCCCTAACGTGGGGGTGGCCCGCCGCGGCGAAACGCGTCCGAAAGCCGCTTTCGCTGGCGAAAGACCGACACCGACCGGACGATTTGGCCACAGACGAGGAAGCTCCACACGACGGTCATCGTGGTCTCCATTCGCTGGAACTGGACGGCCAGCACGAAGCAGGCAAACCCGGCAAGCAGGAGCACGGCCAGGTGATGGCCAAGACCGCCGGGCCGCCGCAACGCCCACAGCATGCGCAGCGCCCGGAACATGAGGTACGCGGCCAGCGCGGCGATGGCCACACCGAGGGTCAGCTGCGTAGGGTTCACCAGCCATGCGCCCAACCAGTCTTCCGCCGTGGCTGCTGTCACGGCCGGACCTCCGGCGTCGAGAAACGCGTCGGCCAGGCGGCCCAAGAACCACCCACCGATCATGAGGAGAAACGAACGCCCGTACATGCGGTCTCCTCCCCCTGCCCCGGTCCGGGTCGAGCCGACCCGCCGGTGCCCACGTGCTTCGTATCGTTCCCATGTTTATGCGCAACCGGGGCAGCCCAGCCACTGTCGCGGGGGAGGTCGCCGCAACATGAACAGAACCCCGGAGGTCGCCGTTAGATGCCGAACGATACGTACTTGGTCTCCAGGAAGGCCTCGATGCCCTCGCGTCCGCCCTCGCGCCCGATGCCCGACTCCTTCCATCCGCCAAAGGGGGCCTGGGGTACCGACGGAACGGGGTCGTTTACCCCGACGATGCCGTACTCCAATTGTTCGGAAACGCGCACGGCGCGCGATAAGCTCTGCGTGTACACATAGGCGGCTAACCCGTACCGGGAACGGTTGGCCCTGGCAATCGCGTCGGCTTCGTCGTCAAACACCGCCACCGGCGCCACGGGACCAAAGGTCTCCTCCTGCCATACGGCCATCGTCTCATCGACGTCGGTGAGCACCGTGGGGGCCACGAAATGCCCGCGCCCGTAGGCCCCCTCGGTTAGCCGATGGCCACCCACGACCACCGATGCGCCCTTGGCCCGCGCGTCGGCCACCTGGGCGAGCACCTTTTCCACCGCCGCTTCGTCGACCAGGGGCCCGATGTCGACGCCTTCCTCCAGGCCGTGGCCCACCTTCAGGCTGCGCACGGCGTCGACAAAGCGCGCCACAAACGCGTCGTAGATGCTGCGGTGGACAAGGATGCGGTTGGCGCAGATGCACGTCTGCCCGGCATTGCGGAACTTGCTCGCCACCACGCCCTTGACCGCCGCATCCAGGTCGGCGTCGTCAAAGATGAGGAACGGCGCATGTCCGCCCAGCTCCAGCGAGATGCGCTTCACCTGCGCCGCCGCTTCACGCATCAGGTACTTGCCCACTTCGGTCGAGCCGGTAAAGGTGATTTTGCGCACGCGCTCGTCCCGCAAGAGCACGCGGCCGATGCGCTCCGGCTCGCCGGTCACCACGTTTACCACGCCGGCGGGCAGGCCCACCTCGTCGAGCAGCCGGGCCAGGGCAAGGGCGGTGAGCGGTGTCTGCTCGGCCGGCTTGAGCACCACCGTGCACCCGGCAGCAAGGGCCGGGGCCACCTTGCGCGTCACCATGGCTGCGGGGAAGTTCCACGGTGTGATGGCCGCCACCACGCCGACCGGCTGGCGCAGCACCTGAATGCGTTTGCGCGGCGACGACGCCGGCACCGTGTATCCGTACACGCGGCTGGCTTCCTCGGCGTACCACAAGACAAACTGCGCGGCATACGCAATCTCCCCGCGCGCCTCGGCAAGGGGCTTGCCCTGCTCGCGCGTCAGCAGGCGGGCAAGGTCCTCTTGGTGCTCGAGAATGCGCTGGTACCACGCATGCAGTACGTCGGCCCGCTTGCGCGCAGGAAGGCCGGCCCATTCGGGAAAGGCCCGGTATGCTGCCTCCACCGCCCGCCGCACATCGGCTTCGGTGGCATCGGGCACCTCCCCGATCACATCGCCCGTCGCGGGATCGGTCACCGCAAAGGTACGGCCGTCTTCGCTGTCGCACCAGGAACCGGCAATCCACATCTTGTGCATGCGCATTCTCCCACTCCCTTCGCTGCGATACGGTTTTCCCCGCGCCGTTCGCTCGGGGTGAGCCGGTTTGCGGAAACGGCGCAGCCAGACCACGGAGGCGATCACATGGCCGCCGGCGTCACCGGCAAAAGCTGGGCCAGGCGCTGCCGCCACCCCATCGGTGCGGTTCCCTTGCCCCACGATGCCGCACCGGCCGCATCGGCGTAGGCCGTCCAGTCCACCCCGCACGCCCAGCAGCACGCCGCCGGCTTCTCGCCGCCCGGCGAACCGAAATAGCGGTCCAGCGCGGCGCGCCGACAGCCCTCGCCCTCCGCCCAAGCCGCCAGCGCGCGAAGGCGCCGCAAGCGGTCCGCCCTGCGCGCGCGCAGGCGGCGGGCTACCTGTTTGGCGAGGCCATCCAGATCGGCCTTGGCGTCCTGCCACGTCCACGTGCCGGTGGCGGGGTCGTAGGCCATCGCCCCCGTCAGCTCCAGCTGGGCCACCACCGCGGAGAGATGCCGCATCTCCGGGTCGTCGACTTCATCCAGGCATGCGGCACCTTCCCCTTGCGCGCGCAGACGGGCCAGAAGCGGAACCAGGGCGCCTTCGGCGGGATACTCGCTCACCACCAGTCGCTGCTGCAACGCCAGGTCGGCCCGGTCGTACAGCAGGCAGGCATAGGCCGGCGCGCCGTCGCGGCCGGCACGCCCCGCTTCCTGCACGTAGGCTTCCAGGGACGCCGGCGCGTGGGCGTGCAGGACGAAGCGCACATCGGGCTTGTCGATGCCCATGCCAAAGGCGTTGGTGGCGAACACCACAAACAGCTCGCCGGCGCGAAACTGCTCCAGAACTCGCGCCCGCTCGTCGGCGGGCATGCCGCCGTGGAAATACGCCGCCGGCCGCCCGTCGCGGCGGGAAAACCACGTGCAGAAAGCTTCCGCCGCCTCGCGCGTAGCCACGTACACGATACCGGGCCCGGCCAGGCGAGCAAGCCGTTCGGCCAGGACGGCCTGCTTCTGGGCTTCGCCCTCAACCGGCACGCAATCAAAGGCCAGATTGTCACGGTTAACCGGCAGGATGACGCGCACCGGGTCGCGCATCTTCAGCACGGCGACAATATCCTCCTGCACCGGCGGAGGGGCGGTGGCCGTCAGGGCCAGCGTCGGAGGACGGCCCAAGGCATGAACCACCTGGCCGAGGCGCAGGTAATCGGGTCGGAATTCATGGCCCCACTGGGAGATGCAGTGGGCTTCGTCGACGACGAAAAGGGAGACCCCCGCGCGCGCCAGGCGCTGCGCAAAGGCGGGCTGCACCAGCCGCTCCGGCGACACGTACACCAGTCGGTACGCGCCGGCGAAAAGCCGCTCCTCCCGACGCCGCCGCTCAGCGGGGTCCAGCCCGCTGTGCAGCGCCGTCACGCCGCGAAAGCCGCGGGCGCGCAGCGCGGCAACCTGATCCTCCATCAGGGCGATGAGGGGCGAAACGACAACGCACACCCCATTCAGCAACAGCGCCGGCAGCTGGTAGCAGAGGGACTTTCCGCTTCCCGTGGCCAGCACGCCCAGGGCGTCCCGGCCGGCGAGCACGGCCTCGATCAGCTCGGCCTGCCCCGGGCGAAAAGCGCGGTACCCGAAGTGGCGCTCCAGCGCCGCGCACAGGTCGGCTCGGTTCACCCTTTCCCCATCCCCCCGCTCATTCCCCACTGTGTTGCCGGCACCGCCACGCTTTCACCTCCGGCCCGCGCACGCGGCGGGCGGGTTAGCGCCAGGCGGATGGCAAAATAGGACACGGTGCCACCGAGGGCATCGCGGATCGCCCGCAACCGGACCGTTCCGAGTCGGCACCGTGCCGCCCACACCGCTTCATGGGTGGCGCGGTCCAGGAAGCGAAAGATGTCAAATGTCGGATCGCGCAAGGCGATCTCCACCACGTGGTCTTCCACCGTGGCCAGGCGCAGGCCCCGGCGGCGGGCCACCTCCTCCGGATCCAGTCCGCGCAGGAGGAGGGCGCGCGTCGCTTCCGCCGACGCGGAAAGCCCCTCATACAGCCGCGGCTCGGCCATGTTGTGCAGCAAGGGAAAACGCCTGGGTTCCCTCCATGCCGCCTCCTGCACGCGGGCCACCGCCACCCGCAACGCCGCGCGCACCAGCACCGGCGATGCCCCTGCGTGTGCGGCCAGCTGCTGCGCCGTGGCCCCGCTCAGACCGCAACCGGAAAAGGAGGCCACGAGCATGTCGGCCAGACGAGGCGGCAGCCCGTCGAGGACCTGCTCCAGCTCGGCGCGCAGCTGCGCGGCACAGCTCGCCGCCGAACGGCCGGCGAGCAGCGCCCGGACCCATGCCTGGGCATCGATGGCGCGGACCACAGGAACAAAGGCGGTTTGTCCCCGCACCAAGTGGGACAGCGTCTGCACCGCAAGCAGCAGTCGCGGGTAGAGCACACGCCAGGCGCGCTCGTCGCGCAGTCCGTCCCATGTCACGAGCACCGCGTCGACGGCGGCGCCGGCAGGAGCCTCGCGCAGGGCACGCGCCCCCGCGTCCGTAACCGTTATGGAACGGCGGCCGCCGTCGGCACGTCCGCCCTCGTCAAGGTAGCCCCACGCCACCAGCTCGCGCAGCCGGCGCCGCACCGCCTCTCCCTCGGTCCCGTCCACCACGGCGTAATATCGGCGCAGCCCGTACCAGCACACGTCCTGGACAGTCTGGATGCCGCGGTGCCCTGCCAGCACGCGCCACACCGCCGTGGCCGTCCGTTCGCCCGCCATCCCGGAAGCCACCCGCAACACCAGCCAATGCAAGGGGTCGAGGCGTGCCCAGGCGCCCATCGCCTTTCTTCGCCTCCTCGACCGCGTTTTCGCCATCATTGTATCACATCTTTCCGCTCACGCCTCTCCGCTTCCGCTTCTGCATGTTTCTCCCGGCAAACGGGTATCAGAAGAACAAGGAGCCGGTGGGAGGTTGCGGGCCATGTGGAAAGGAAAGCGCAAGCGGAAAAAGCAGGCGCTGACGGAGCGTCCCGAGGTTCGCGCGTACTTTGAGCAGAAAATCGAAGTCCGCGCCGAGGATACCCCCGTGCACACGCGCGTCGACGTAAACGTGGCGCGCATCCGGGATTGGCTGGGGAATCCACCGGATCTCCAGGTGCGTCACCTGCATATTCACGGAAAAACACCGGCTGCCGTTGTGTACATTGAGGTGCTGGTCGACGCACGCCACCTGAACGAACACATTCTCGAACCGCTGCTGGGCGAGTACGGGGGCGGCGCGGAGCCGTACGTGGGCGCTGCCAAGCTGCGGGACCTGCTGGAAGTGGGGAGCCTTCGCGAGGTGGACCGGATGGCCGACGCGCTGCGCGCCCTCCTATCGGGATACGCGATCCTGTTTCTGCAGGGCGCCAGCCGCGCCGTGGCTGTTGACATTAAGGGATGGGAGAAGCGTTCGGTTGAGGAGCCCAGCACGGAATCGGCGGTGCGCGGACCACGGGAAGGGCTGCTGGAAAACGCACACGTCAACCTGGGCCTGCTGCGCGCCCGCTTGCGCGATCCGGACCTGCGTGTAGAACGGCGGGTATTTGGGCAGCGCACACAAACCGACGTCTACATCCTTTACATCGACGGCATCGTCAACCTCCAGGCGCTGGCCGAACTAAAACAACGCCTCGACAACATCCACATCGACGGCATTCTCGACTCCGGCTACCTCGAGGAACTGATTGAAGACGCCAGCTGGTCGCCGTTTCCCCAGGTGCAGGCCACCGAGCGTCCGGACAAGGTGGCCGCCCACCTGCTTGAGGGCAAGATCGCCCTGCTGGTAAACGGCTCCCCCTTCGCGCTCATTGTGCCCGCCGTGTTTCACCAGTTCTACCACGCGGCGGAAGACTACTACGAGCGGGCGCTGATCGCCTCTCTGGTGCGCGTCATCCGCCTGTTCAGCCTGATCATCTCCCTGCTCCTGCCCTCCCTGTACATCGCCTTCGTCTCCTTTCACCCGGAAATGTTGCCCACCGAGCTGGCCATCGCCATGGCCGCCGGGCGCGCGACGGTGCCGTTCCCGTCCATCGTCGAGGCCCTCATGATGGAGGTCATGATCGAGATCCTCCGCGAGGCGAGCGTGCGCCTGCCGGGGCCGATCGGACCGACCATCGGCATTGTCGGCGGCTTGGTCATCGGGGAGTCGGCGGTGCGCGCCGGTCTGGTCAGCCCGCTGATGGTGATCATCGTCGGCGTCACGACGATCGGCTCCTTCGCCATCCCCAGCTACAGCGCGGCCATTCCGCTTCGCATGCTCCGCTTCCCGCTGATGTTCCTGGCCGCCAGTTTCGGCCTGTACGGCCTGATGATCGGCGTGTTGCTCATCCTGATGCACCTGTCGACGCTCAAGTCTTTCGGCGTCCCGTACCTGGCGCCGATCACCCCGTTCCGCCCCGCCGATTCCAAGGACATCCTGCTGCGCTTCCCCTGGACATACCTGCGCACCCGTCCGCAGTTTTTCCGGCCCCGTCAGGATGTGCGCAACACCTCGTCCACGCGCCAGCCGTCGGATGAAGAGGGAAGCCCGGCATGAAGCCCCCCGGTTCGAATGCCAAGGCCCTTCCTCCCTTGCTTACGGGCGGCCAGCTGTTTGCGTTCATCGTCCAGACGATCATCGGGGTCGGCGTGCTCACCCTTCCGCGGGAGGTGGCCACCGCCACAAGGACCGACGGGTACACCCCGACATTCTGTTGCTTGTGTTGGGGTTCCGTTGGTGAAGCCGGCATCTCATCTGGTTTTTCCCCGGCGCAACTGGCACGTCGGCCCACCCCTGACGACGAACCGGTGGACCGTGGCAAGTGGACAAAGACCTCGACACCCTACACCTGGCGGATGCCATCGAAAATTAGGTGGGCCAAGGAGCCAGACCGGAACGGACTCAAACGTCGGTTCTCCTGTGATATCCATCCCATGAAGGTGGTCACCGTGCTCCCTCCCGTGATTACGACCGCACAATTGGCATATCTCATTGCCCACACAATGATCGGCGTGGGCGTCCTCACGCTGCCGCGGAACATTGCCGAGGAAACGCAGGGCAGCGGCTATGTCGCCATTCCCCTCGCCGCCCTGCTCAACTTCGTGCCCACCTGGCTGTGGTTGCGGCTGTTCCGGCGATTCCCCAATCGATCATTTTTCTGGATGATCGACCAAACACTACCATTCCAACATCGCCAGGTCAAAACGGTGTACCGCGTGCTGTGGTGGTTGCCGCTGATGGGGTCCTATTTGCTCAGCTCGGCCGTCGTGGCGCGGATCTTCGCCGACGTGATTGCCGCCACCGTCCTGCCCACTACTCCCGTGGCCATTATCGTATTCATGATGCTGCTCACGAGCGTACTGTTTGCCCTCATGAACGTCGACGCGCAGATGCGCATCAACGAACTCCTTTTTCCCATCCTCGTCTTCCCGTTGGTGGTCATCGGCGTATTGGCCCTGAGCCGGGCCGAAATGTACAACCTGTTGCACCCGCTTCACGAGCTGACGCCCACCCACGTGTTCATCGGGACCATTGCGGCGAGCTTTGTCTTCTCAGGCCATGACGTGTTGGCGATCTACGGAAGCTTTCTCCCGCATTCCCGTCGCAACACGCTGGCCGCGGCAGCCGGGATCGGCATCTCGGCCGTTCTGTACTTCTTGGTGACGGCGGTGGCCCTCGCCGTGTTCGGCTCCGAAGAACTGGTTCGCCTCACCTGGCCCACCTTTGAGCTGGTTCGCGTTACCACGTTCCCTGGCCTCATTTTCGAACGGCTCGAAAGCGCCTTTCTGACCGTGTGGGTGGTGGCCGTGTTTTCCACGCTGGCCAACACGATCGGCGCCCACCTGCTTTTGAACCAGTGGCTTTTTTCCCTCAAGAAAAAAGGAAAAATCCTCATGGCCTTCGCCATCCTCGTCTCCACCATGGCCCTGGCGCTGTGGCCGCGTGATTTCCTCAGGGTCGACCAATGGAGCGAGGCCGTCGGCTATTACACGTTTGCCGTCTCCGCAGCGTATTCACTGCTTCTGCTTCTGCTCTTGCGCCGTATGCCCGACCACGAAACGGCTTCATCGGACGGACCGTCATCAGGCACACCCAACCCCGCCGACGCGAAGGGAGGTCGACCGACGTGATGCGCATCGGGAAACCGGCCGCCCTGCTCGCCAGCGCCCTCCTTCTCCTGGGGGTTACCGGCTGCTGGGACCGGAAAGAGATTGAGGAACGCACCTCCGTCGTTGCTATTGCCCTCGACCGCCACCCGGCCGGCATCCGCGTCTCTGTGCAAGTGCCCATTCCGGTGAAGATCATCGGCGGCGCCAGCGGCGGAGGTGGCGGTAGCGCAACCGGCGTGCAAAACGTGCACACCTTCAGCACTGCAGCGCGGAATATCACCGAAGCGTTCATGCGCATTCAGAACACATCCAACCAGCGGCTGTTTTTGGGCCAGGCGCGGATCCTGATCATCAGCGAAGACGTGGCCAAGGCCGGCCTCCGTGACGAGCTCGACGCGCTGCGCCGCCACCCGGAAATTCGCCGCAACATCTGGTTGTTGGTGGTTCCGGGAGAAGCACACCGGTTACTGAAAATTTCACCCCATCTCGAGCAGATCCCGGCCGACTACCTGATCAACATCGTCCGCTCCGGCACGGAAGAGGCACGGATTCCCAACATCACCCTGGGACAATTTTTGATCAACCTGTCCAACACTTCCCGGCAACCGGTAGCCAACGTCTTGAAGGCCCATCAGGTAACGGCCCAGTGGGAGGGTGTGGCCCTCTTCCGCAACGACCGGCTGGTTGGCCACTTTTCCCCCGGCGAAACGTGGGTGTTCATGCAGCTGAGCCAGGGCACCCACGGGGGAACCGTCACCTGCTCGTGCCCGGAAGGCAAACAAGGGTCGTTTACCTTCACGCCGCGGAAAGCCGACCTGAAACGCCACGCGCGGATGGAAAACGGCACCCTTTTCCTGCACCTTGACGTGACCCTTGATGGGGTTATCAACGAGAAAAACTGCCCCACGCCCTTTGATTCGCCGCAACTCCTGCGGGCTTACGAGAAACAGGTGGAACGCGAGTTGGAGAAAACCGCCCATGCGATCATCCGCTATGCCCAGCAGCGGAAAACCGACGTGTTCGACCTGGGGTTTTACCTGCGAGCCCGGCATCCGGACATCTGGAAACGCCAGCAGAAAACGTGGGACGAGAAGGGTTTCCCCGCCGCAAAGGTAACCGTTACCTACCACGTCCGCATCAAACAACGGGGCTTTGAGGTCAATTAAGATCGAACAAGCCTTTTCTTTCCCTTTTGAACTTGCTAAACTGAGGGTGGTACGCAGATGCAAGAAAAAAGCAGCAAAGGAGGAGGAACATGGCCACAGAAAACCGTATCGTCGACGCCTTCATCGAGATCCCGGCGGGCAGCCAAAACAAGTACGAGTACGACAAGGAAGCAGGCGTCTTCCGCCTCGACCGCGTGCTGTACTCCCCGATGCACTACCCGGCCGACTACGGATACCTGAAGGGGACGCTGGCCCTTGACGGTGACCCGCTCGACATCCTGGTGCTCACCACCTTCCCCACCTTCCCCGGCTGCGTCATTAGCGCGCGCGTCGTCGGATACCTGGAGATGAGCGACGACAAAGGGCAGGACGAGAAGCTTCTTGGCGTGCCCGTCCACGACCCGCGGTGGGACCATGTGAAGGACATCGCGGACGTCCCGCCGCACATCCTCAAGGAAATCGCCCACTTCTTCGAGCGGTACAAAGACCTGGAAAACAAGGAGACGAAGATCATCGGCTGGAAAGGCGCGGAAGCGGCGGCCAAGCTGATTGACGAGTGCGTGGCGCGCTACAACGAGCAGAAGTAACGCCATGGTGCAACGCGTCGGGAGAAACCCGACGCGTTTTTCACATCAAGAACCTCGCCGACGAGGAGCGCATACCGTAGGGGTAAACGGCGACAAACGCCCAACAAGGAGTGAGGGTCATGGACGACCGTTCCCCGATACCCCCTCGTTGGCTGGATCCGCATTTCCTCCAACCTCCCGTCCCCGAGCCTTCGATTCTCCGCGAAGGGCTGTTGGCCGCGCTGGAAGAAATGCGGGTGTGGACGCGCCTGATGGCCGAACATGCCAAGTTTATCCGCATGGGACTGGACCCCAACCGGGCGCAGGAGGAGCTTTTTCGGGAAGCGGACCGGTTTGCCGTCCGGCTAGACGCGCTGTACGATCAGACGATCCACACCTCTCCGCATGCCCCGACCGATGCCCTCTATGCGCTGCGGGAACAAACGATCCACGTCGTCAATGAACTGATCCGGTTCAAACGCGAAATCATCCAAGCGTTGGAAGACTGCAAGGCATTGGCCATCCTCCCCGCGGTTCTGTGCGCCCATGTGCGGCGTGAAGCCGACCGGTTTGTGGGAACACTGGAACGCTCCAAAACGGGCCTGCGCACGAAAACGTACGCCGTTCTCGGGTTGCCCGACGGCAACCGTCGCGCCGAAACCCTGCCGCGGCTGTTGTACGGAAGGGTTACTCCCGCCACCTTGCACACCGTGGCCATGGAGGAAATTCTCTTTTTCTCGCGTACCCACGCTGAACACGCCGGCCACCTGGCCCTAACCTTCCGGCCCGAGGTACAGGACGCCTATCGCCGCGAGGCCCTGGCCTTTGAAAAGGCCTTCGAAGAACTGTTGCACCTCGCCATGGAGGTTGAACGCAGCGGGCAGGGGATGCGCAAGCTGCTCACCGAAAGCCGCAAAGCCACCGAAGCGTTTTGCGCCTACCTAAGCAAAACCCTCCGCGACCTTACAACATGCCGCATCCCCACCGGGCAAGCCAATTTCCCCCCGTTGATTGCCGATCACATGCGCCGCGAAGCGCTGTACTATTTGGACATCTTGCATCGCCTCGAACCCGTCTTGGCAACGTAACGACAGCTGTTGGGCGGCCGCAACCACCGGTTGTTGTTCACGAATGCAAATGAAAGCGGGTCTTCTGGGAAAACGGCGTTATATCGGAAATCATAGCGCTTTCATGGTCGAGCGCCAGCCAATCCCGCATCCAAAACAGGTATATCCGAACGTTGTACCGTAAACTTTTCACATCGTTCCCGTTTTCCCTATTGACGCCACGGCGGCACCGTGCTACAGTTATCAACAAACCAACCCGTTGACACCTTCCATACGCACGATCGACGATGACGGAGACGGACCGGTAGCGGGAACTGCAGAGAGCCGGTGGTCGCTGCGAACCGGTGTTCACGCGCCGACGTCCAGCCCTCCCGAGTCGGCAGGCTGAACGCCGCTGGTCAGTAGGCCTGTCCGGTTGTGCCGTTATCCACAGGGTCTTGGACCCGCTGAGGCCGTCTTCCGCGAGGGGACGGCGAAGGAGGGTGGCACCGCGAGGAATGCGCCTCTCGCCCCTCACACAGGCAGTCGTGTGGGGTGCGGAGGCGCTTTTTGTTTTCAATGCCCAACAATCAAAGGAGGCCCTGTCCATGAACGCCATCCACTTGCGGATCCCCGGACCCACACCGATTCCGCCGCGCATCCAGCAAGCGATGCTCGCCCCGATGATCGGACACCGCAGCGGCGAGTTCAAGCGGCTGTACGCGGAGGTGACCGAACGGCTTCCCCCGCTTTTCGGCACGCGCCAGCGCGTGCTCGTCCTGACCGCCAGCGGTACGGCCGCCCTTGAGGCGGCGGCGGTCAACGCCGTGGCGCCGGGAGAAGAGGCCATCGTTGTGGTTACCGGCGCCTTTGGCGATCGCTTCGCCACCATCTGCGAGCGGTACGGCATCGTCACCCGCCGTCTGGAAATCGCCTGGGGCGAAGCCGCCGGACCCGACCAGTTGCGTGCCTTCCTGCGCCAGCACCCCAAGGCGAAGGCGGTGTTCCTCACCTACTGCGAGACGTCGACCGGTGTGCTCAACCCCGTGGCCGACCTGGCCCGCGTCGTGCGCGAGGAAAGCGAAGCCCTCGTTATCGTCGACGGTGTCAGCGCCATTGGAGGGGCGCCCTGCGACATGGACGCGTGGGGCCTCGACATCGTCGTCACCGGATCGCAGAAGGCACTGATGCTTCCACCGGGCCTGGCGCTCATCGCCGTCAGCGAGCGGGCATGGCACGCCATCGCCGAGAACCCCGCGCCGCGCTTCTACCTCGACCTCCTCGCCTACCGCCAATCGGCGGAGGACGCGTCCAGCCCGTACACGCCGGCCGTCTCCCTCTTCTTTGGCCTGCGCGAAGCACTGGCGATGATCGAGGAGGAGTCCCTTCCCAAGGTGATCGCCCGCCACGCATTGTTGCGCGACATGACGCGCGCGGCGATCCGGGCCCTAGGCCTCCCCCTCCTTGCCGACGACGCGGCGGCGTCGCCCACGGTCACCGCCGTCGGTCCCTTCGACGGCCGCGCCCTTGATCCAGAATCGCTGCGCGCCGTGCTGCGCCAACGCCACGGCCTCGTCCTCGCCGGCGGGCAAAAGAAGCTGAAAGGGCGCATCTTCCGCATCGGCCACATGGGCTGGTGCGCGCCCTACGACGTGCTCGCCGTCATCGCCGCACTGGAAACCGCACTGATCGAAGTCGGTTACCCCGTGGCCCTTGGCAGCGGGGTACAAGCAGCCCAGGAGGTGTACGTGAACCATGTATCGCGTGCTCATCACGGATCCGCTGTCTGACCAGGGAATCAAGCCGCTGCTCGAGGCCGACGGCGTCGAGGTAGACCAGCGTCTGGGCCTGACGGAAGACGAACTCATCCGCGTTATTCCCGAATACGACGCCCTCCTCGTCCGCAGCCAGACAAAAGTGACCGCCGCCGTCATCGACGCAGCGGAGCGGCTCAAGGTGATCGGGCGTGCCGGCGTCGGAGTGGACAACATCGACCTCCTGGCCGCCACACGCAAGGGAATCGTCGTCGTCAACGCGCCCGACGGCAACACGATCTCCACCGCCGAACACACCTTCGCCATGCTGATGGCCCTCGCCCGGCACATTCCCCAGGCCTGCGCCGCGCTCAAAGCGGGCACCTGGGACCGCAAGTCCTTCGTCGGCGTCGAGCTGGCCGGTAAAACCCTCGGCATCGTCGGCCTGGGGCGCATCGGGTCGGAGGTGGCCAAGCGGGCCAAGGCCTTCCACATGCGCGTGGTGGCCTACGACCCGTACTTGACCGAGGAGCGTGCCGCCAAGCTGGGCGTGGAGATGGCCGACCTCGACACCCTCTTTGCCGAAGCCGACTTCCTCACCGTGCACACGCCCCTGACGAAGGAGACGCGCCACCTCATCGGGCGCGACGCCTTCCGCAAGATGAAGGACGGCGTGCGCATCCTCAACTGCGCCCGCGGCGGGATCATCGACGAGGCTGCCCTGTATGAGGCGATCCGCGCGGGCAAGGTGGCCGGTGCCGCCCTCGACGTGTTTGAGGAGGAACCGCCGAAGGACAATCCTCTCGTGGACCTGCCGCAGGTGATCGTTACCCCGCACCTGGGGGCCTCCACCGTGGAAGCCCAGGAAAACGTGGCCCTCGACGTGTGCGAAGAGGTGCTGCACATCCTGCGCGGTGAGCCGTTTAAGAACGCCGTCAACCTGCCGTCCATCCCGGCACACGTAATGAAGAAGGTGGAGCCCTACTACGGGCTGTGCGAAAAGCTGGGCCGGCTTGTCGCCCACACGCTGGTTGGCGCGCCGCGGACGATCACGGTCACCTACTCCGGCGAGCTGACGGAGACGGATACCAGTTTCCTGACGCGATCCGTCCTGAAGTGCGTGCTGTCCTACCACCTGGGCGCGACGGTCAACTTCATCAATGCCCCACACCTGGCCAGGGAGCGCGACATCCGCGTCACCGAGCAAAAGTCCAACCAGCCGAGCGCCTTCACCAACCTGATCACAGTGGAAATCGCCTCGGCCCAGGAAACGCGCCGGGCATCGGGCACGTTGCTCAACGGCTTCGGCCAGCGGATCGTCAAGATCGACGGCTACTCCGTAGACGTGGCCCCGGAAGGCCACCTCATCCTCATCCGCCACTACGACCGGCCCGGGGTCATCGGCCGCGTGGGGACCGTCCTCGGCCAGCACGGAATCAACATCGCCACGATGCAGGTCAGCCGCCGTGACGTCGGTGGACACGCGATGATGATCCTCACCGTGGACAAGCCCGCTTCCCCCGACGTCCTCGACACCCTCGGCGAGCTGGACGAGATCCGCAGCGTGATGGAAATGGAATGGTAAGGAAACACCAACGGGGAGCCCCGCTTCGGCTCCCCGTTTTCGCTGCCCCTACCGGTGGCTGCCTTCCAGGTCCCGCATCATCATCATGTAACGGTGGTAGGCCATCAGGCACTCGTAATAGGCACGCATACAGCGGTAATAGGCGCACATTTCCTGCGGATGGGGCATGCCCATGTACCCCGGAGTTCCCGCGTCATAGCCCCCGTAGGGCATCGGCGCGCCGTAGGGCATCATCGCCCCCCCGTAATGCGAATCGTCTCGCGTGCATGGCGAACCGGCATGCGCGCTGGGGGCATCGTCCCAACGGTGGTCGGTTGGATACATGGGCGCACCGTCCATAGGATGATGGTGCGACGGTTCTGCCGCCGACACCCTGTCGTGCTCGTGTCGATCCCGCTTGGCTTCCATCCTGGTCCCTCCCGTGGTAATTGGCCTACGACACTTCTACCTTATGCAGGCCCTCGGCCCGTGTCACGGGAGGGACGCGTTTTAGGCTCTTGCCCATCCTCCTCACCGCTGCCCGTGCGCGGGAAAAACATGGTGAAACGGGTCCCCTCGCCCATCTTGCTGCTGACGGTAATCGACCCGCCATGGGCGTCCACCAGGTTCTTGACGATGGCCAGGCCCAATCCGGTACCCGCCTGCCCCCGCGTGCGCGCCTTGTCCGCCTTGTAGAAGCGCTCGAAAATAAAGGGCAGGTCGTCTTCCGGAATGCCCACACCCGTGTCAACCACATCGATCCACACGCCGGTGCCCTCGTCGCGCAGGCGCACCAGCACCGTTCCCCCGGGCGGCGTGTAGCGGAAGGCGTTGTCGAGGAGATTGGTCAGGATCTGTTCCAGCCGGTCGGGATCGACGTGCAAGGGTCCGATATCGCCCACTGCCTCAGCCTTCAGGGTAATGCCCTGCTCCCGTGCCATGGCGGCAAATTTCCGGAGCAGGCGGTCAATCCACGGCACCGGATCGATCTCCTGCCGGTCGAGCTGGAAGGAGCCGGCCTCCATCCGTGCCAGGTCCAGCAGGTCGTTGACCAGGCGCCCCATACGTCGCGTCTCTTCATAGATGACGCGGGCCATCTCCTTGCGTTCCTCCGGTGTGGCCGCGATGTCGTCGATCATTGCCTCGCTGTAGCCCTGAAGCATGGCCAGCGGCGTACGCAGCTCATGGGAGACGTTGGCAATGAAATCCTTGCGCAGCTTGTCGAGACGCCGCTCCTCGGTCATATCCCGCAGCACGGCCACCGCGCCACGCACGTCATCACGGTCGTACAGCGGCGCCATCACGACCGACCAGATGCGGCCTTGCACCTGCAAATCGGTGGACAGCTCGCGCTTGTCGCGCATCACGCGCTGGAAGAGACCCAACAGCGGCGTGGGGAGTGCGGCGCCGTCGCCTTCCTGCCAGGCGCGCAGAATGCGTTCGGCCGGCGGATTCGTCAGCACCACACGCCCATCGCGGTCGACGGTGATCACGCCGTCCGCCATGCTGCGCAAAATACTGGCCAGCTGCTCCTTTTCCCGCTGCAGGGCGTGGATGGTTTCGTCCAGTTGGTTGGCCAGGCGGTTGAAGGTGCGCGCCAAATCCCCGATCTCGTCACGCGTGCGGATCGGTACCCGCGCGTCGAAGGCGCCCTGCGCCATGCGATCGGCCGCCTTCTTCATCAGCCGTAGGGGCTCGGTGATGCGCGTGGAAAGGAAAAAGGCGAAGAACGTGGTCAGCACGATGCAGATGCCGGCCGCGTACAGCAAGAGCCGCCGGATATGCGTCATGGTGTTTTCCACGTCTTCCAGCGTGCGGTAGAGAATGAAGGCCCCATACGTCCCGTCGCCGAGCGGCACCGGTTCACCGACGGCGACGATCTCTTGCGCAACCGGCGCACCCCCGGCGTTGCCGTCCCCCTCGACGACGGGAAAGCGCCCGCGCACCACCACTTCCTTGCCCTTCAGCACCTCCTGCAGGTCGGTGTGACCCAGGAGCGCCTCCAGGGGCACCTCCGGCACCGAAGCGCGGCGACGCGGCCGGTCGTCCAGCAGCACACGCTTCGGCTTCTCCTGGCTGTCCAGGCCGATCACGACGAGCCGCGTATCGTGGGCTTCCACCACCGACCGCGCCAGCCGGGTGACGTCCTGGCGGTCCGGGCTTTCGACCACCATCGCAACCAGTTGCTCGGCCAAATGCTTCAGGTCATTCGACTGCTTCTCATAAAAGTACCGGTCTAAAAATTGGAGCAGCAAGGCACCGAGAATGACCAGCACCACGCACGCCAGGCCGATGATCGTCGCCCACAACTTGCCGACGACGCTGCGCCAGATCACGTGCGCGGCACCTCGAGCTTGTACCCCACGCCCCACACGGTGACGATCATCTCCGCCGCCTTGGGCGATGCCCGGTTCAGCTTCTCGCGCAGCCGCTTGATGTGGGTGTCCACCGTGCGCAAGTCACCGAAGAACTCGTAATGCCACACCTCACGCAGCAGCTCCTCACGGGTGAACACCTTGTCCGGATGCTGGGCAAGGAAATGGAGGAGCTCATATTCCTTGGGCGTCAGGTTAACCTCCGTGTCGCCGACCGTCACGCGATGGGCGTCGTGGTCGATGATCAGGTTGGGGAGAACGATGACGTTGCGGGCGTGCGTGTCGGTACGCAGGTAGGCCGTTGGCGACGAACGGCGAAGCAAAGCCTTGACGCGCAACACCACCTCGCGCGGGCTGAACGGCTTCACCACGTAATCGTCAGTGCCGGCCTCGAACCCCTCGACGCGGCTCGTCTCCTCCCCGCGCGCCGTGAGCATCAGCACCGGTGTGGCCTTTTTCGCGCGCAGCTTGCGACAGACGTCGATCCCGTCCATCCCCGGCAGCATCAGATCGAGGACGATGAGGTCATAGTCGGTCTCGAGGGCCTTTTGGAGCGCCTCCACACCGTCCGCCGCCTCGTCGATCTCGTACCCTTCCCGCTCCAGGTACATGCGGAGGAGGCGGCGAATGCGCTCCTCGTCGTCGACGATCAGAATGCGCACCGTTTCGTTCTGCGGCATCGCCATCACGGGCACCTCCTCAGACACCTGCATAGGAATGTAGGCCGACAATCACCAGGTTGACCACCACCAGGGTGATCATCACCACGATGAAACCGACCACGGCCAGCCATGCCGAGCGCAGACCGTGCCACCCGCGGGACAGGCGCAAATGCAGGTACGCGCTGTAGAAGAGCCATACGATGAGGGCCCACACTTCCTTCGGATCCCAGCCCCAGAAGCGGCCCCACGCCTCGTGGGCCCAGATCATGGCGAAGATCAGCCCGCCGAGGGTGAAGATGGGAAAACCAATGGCGATGGCGCGGTAGCTGATCTCGTCCAAGAGCTCGGGCTCGACGTCACGTAGCGTCGGCTGGAGCACTGCACCCAGCCGCCTGCGCGCCCAGAGGCGCAGCACGCCGTACACGGCCAGGCCACCCAGCACGGACCACACCAGCGTGTTCAGCTTCTTGGCCGCGTCTTTCCCCTTCATCCATCCCGGGGCTTCAACCAACGGCTTAAAGTACCCCACCTTGACCATTTCCGCATCCTTCGGGCCGACGAGGCTCGGCAGCGTGTAGACCGTCTCCACCATGCGCTCCTCCCCCGGCTTCGCATTGGGGTCGGGGAAACGGAACACCGTTTCCTTGCCAAGGGCCGCAAAGGTAAAGGAGAGCGCGACAAAGGCGAGCACGGCCAGCACCACCCACAGTGCCACTTCCAACCACCGCGCCTGCGCCGACGGATGATCCTGGCGCACCGTGCGGACCAGGTACATCAGCCCTGCGGCAAACCCGACGGCAAAGGCCCCTTCCCCCAGCGCCGCCGTCGTCACATGCAGGTACAGCCAATAGCTCTGAAGGGCGGGGATGAGGGGGGTTACCTCGCGCGGGAAGACAGCTCCGTAGGCAATCATCAGCACATCGAGGAGCATGACGAAAACGCCCAGGGCCGGCACGCGATAAATCCGGTAGAGGATGAGGAACGCCAGAGCAATGGCAAAGCCAAGGAACACGATAAACTCAAACATGTTGCTGACGGGAATATGGCCACCGGCAATCCAGCGCGTCACAATGTAACCCGTCTGGGCTGCCACACCGAGGGCGGCCATAGCGTAGCCGAGGCGGCCCATGCGCCGGGCGTTTTCCCGCGGGTCGCGGCCCGCCCAACGCTTTCCGGTAATGGCCACGACAAACGCCACCATCGAAAGCGCGTACAACACGAACGCCACAAGCAGCAGGGCACTCGACAGCGCGATGAGCCCTTCGGTCGTCATGTCCGTTTCCCTCCTTGGTCCAGGGAGCCGGCCTCAACCGCCAGCCCGGCTTCCCGCGCCACAGCCAAGACGTCTTTCTTCAGTCCAAACCAGTTCTTGTTCGTGTGGGCGGCCAGATACACGACGCCGTTTTCCACCTGCACCCAGATGCGCCGATGTTGCCAGTAAAAGCCCATAACCAGTCCGACCATGACCACGCCACAGCCAAAGAAGATGACCGGCAAGCTGCGGTCCATGCGCACCATCAGCCCGCTGACGTCGACAAAGCTCATGTCGCGGAACTTCAGCTCATAGGCGTTGGTCTTGTTCGGCTCCTCAATGGTCAAGCCCAAGAACAGCCAGCTCTTTTCGCCTTCGGGCTTGTCCGGTGTCTTCACCCGAAAGACAAAAGCGGGGTTGTTGGGAACATTGGACTTCGTCGACGGCTCGTTGTTTTCGTTCAGCACAAAGTCCGGGAAGTACTCGAGAATCTCCACCGTTGCCCCATCGCGCAAGCGGTACGACGGTGCCGGGTCGTGCAGGTCGACGGTAAAGGTGCCGAAGGACCGGCCCGTTTGCTTGTGGCGCAGCTCCAACGTCAGGCGGCCAAATTCCGTCAACGACCCCGCCTGGTACAGGAGGAGCCCGTCGTGCTCCAGCGGATGGTTGACGCGGATAGGCGCACGCGCCACTTCCTCCAACTGCGGGGAAGCCCCCGGCTTGTCCCCGTCGACACGACGGTACAGCACGGCGTCGGTGCGGTATTCCTTCACCACCTTGCCGCCGTTCAGGTCGATCTTCTGCGGAAACTCATGCTCGTCGTAGTAGGTCACGGTAAACCGCTCGTTCTTCACGTAGTAGGGCGTGCCCGGGATCGGCTTGGTCTCCCCTTCCCGAACCCATACGTATTCGTTCATATAGAAACCCGGAACGAGCCGTAACAACACACCAACGAGAAAGATGATGAGACCCACATGGTTGATATACGGCCCCCAGCGGCTAAACCGCCCCTTCTCGCCGAGGAGGGCAAGGCCCTCGCGACGCACGTGGTAGCGGCGCTTGGCCATGGCTTGTTCCGCCGCCGCAAGCAGCTCGTCCGCCGTGCGGCCCTCGAGGGGCACCTGCGCCGCCACGCGCTGGCGGGTGAGAAAGTCAACATGCCGCTTAACGCGCTGGTTTTTCAGTGCCCGGTACAGGGGCACGACGCGATCGAGGCTGCAGATGACCAGTGACGCCCCGATCATCAAGAGCAGTCCGACGTACCACCAGCTTTCGTACAAGCGGTGAAAGCCCAGTTGGTAATACAGCTCGCCCAGCGTCCCATAGGCCTCGCGGTAATACTGCTCGGCCTGTTCCGGCGGCACGGGGAGGTACATCTCTTGCGGAAAGATCGTCCCGATCACTGAGGCGACGAGGGTGATGACGATGAGGACCACCGCCACCTTGACCGAGGAGAAGAAATTCCACACCTTGTCCAGCAGCGTGCCGCGCCGCGTCTGCGAGCGACGGGCGGCTCCCTCGTAGCGCATGTTGAGCACACCGGTGGAATCCGCCGCCTCGCCCATCGGACGGCCGCACGATTCGCACAGCGCAGTCCCCGGCGGATTGGTGTGCCCGCATTCGCATTTCACTTCGTCCACGGACATTCACCTTCTTTCCTGACAAAAAAGTACTTCGCGTTTTGAATTGTAAACCTCCTTTCCCCTTTCCTATTATACTGTTTCGCGTTTTCCCTTCTTTTCGCGAAGATGTGAACATTCGGTGACGATCACAGCCCAACCAGCGCCCTGAGCCGGCGCACCTCCTCGGGCGCAAGTTCGCGCCACTCGCCCGGCCGCAGTCGGCCCAACGTGAGAAACCCGACGCGCACCCGCTTGAGCACCAGCACCGGGTGGCCCACCGCCGCGCACATGCGCCGCACTTGGCGGTTGCGCCCCTCGTGAATCGTCAGGCGCAGCAGCGTGCGCCCGGACCGTTCGGCGAGCCGTTCCACCTTGGCCGGGTGGGTCCACCCGTCCTCGAGGAGGATCCCCTCGCGCAGGCGGCGCAGATCCTCCTCGTCGGGATGTCCCTTCACCCACGCCTCGTACACCTTGTCCAGCTCGTAGCGCGGATGCATGATACGATGGGCCAGCTCCCCGTCGTTGGTAAGGAGCAAGAGCCCTTCTGTCTCATAGTCGAGCCGGCCCACCGGGTACACGCGCTCCGGCACACCCTCGAGTAAATCGATAACGGTGCGCCGGCCGTGCGGGTCGCGCACGCTGGTGATGACCCCCGCCGGCTTGTACAACAGGAGGTAACGCTTGCGGGTCTCCAGGCGTACCGGCATCCCGTCGACGGCGATGCGGTCCTTTGCCGGATCCACCTTGACCCCCAGCTCGGTCACCGTTTGCCCGTTCACCTGCACGCGGCCGGAACGGATCAGCTCTTCGCACTTGCGGCGCGAAGCGACGCCGGCATGGGCCAGCACCTTCTGCAGCCGTTCCATCGGGCTCACCTCGCTACCATCATAGCGGTTTTTGTTGATAAAGACAAACGGGGCGTGTAGGGCTCGGAGTCGTTTTCCTATCATTCGGGAATTGCACAAAAAACAGAACCAGGACAAGGGAGGTGCCCGTGTCCTGGAGCTTTGAGGAGACGTTTTCTCTCTTCCCTACCCAAACACCCGGTTGGTGATCCAGATCGCCGCGGCAATACCGGCCAGATCGGCCAAGAGGCCCACGGTGAGGGCGTAGCGCACGCGGGTGATGCCCACGGCGCCGAAGTAAACGGCCAAGACGTAGAAGGTGGTGTCGGTGCTGCCTTGGATGGTGGAGGCCATCCGCCCGATGAGGGAATCGGGGCCGTGGGCTTGAAACAGGTCGACCATGTAGGCCAGCGCCCCGGACCCGGTGAGGGGACGCAGGAAGGCAAGGGGGACGATCTCCTCCGGAACGCGCAGAAGCTCGGTGAGGGGACGGAAGAGGGACACGAGAAGATCCAACGCGCCGGAGGCCCGAAACAGGGAAATGGCCACCATCATCGCCACGACGTGCGGAATGATGGCCACAGCGGTACCGAACCCCTCCTTCGCGCCCTCGACAAAGGCCTCGTACACCGAAACGCGACGGACGAGCGCCACGGACAAAATCCCGGCGAGCAGCGCCGGAAGCGCCCATACCGACAGGGCTGTCACCCACCCATACACGCGCGATCCCCCCTTCCCGTTGCTGCCGCCCGGGCGCGTGGCCCCCGCGTTGATCGCTACCGTCCTCCACTCCGCCGGCGAAACCACCGGTCGAACACAATCGCCGTCGCCGTCCCGATGGCCGTGGCAACAAGGGTCGTGCCAACAATCTCGACGGGGTTGCCGGAACCCATCTGCGCACGCAGGGCGATCACCGTGGTGGGAATGAGCGTCAGGCTGGCGGTGTTGAGGGCCAAGAGCGTGCACATGGCCGGCGTGGCCGTCTTGGGGTCCGGGTTGAGCTTCTGAAGCTCCTCCATCGCCTTGATGCCCATCGGCGTGGCCGCATTGCCCAACCCGAAGAGATTGGCCGTCATGTTGGACAGGATGTATCCCATCGCCGGATGATTCGGCGGCACGTCGGGAAACAGCCGCCGGACCAGCGGGGCAAGCAGCCGGGAGAGGGCGCGGAGGATTCCGGCCTGCTCGGCGATCTTCATCATTCCCAGCCAAAAGGCAAGGATGCCGATCAGGCCGATGGCGATGCTCACCCCGGTCTTGGCCCCTTCAAAGACGGCGCGGTTGACCGCGTCAAGGCGACCGGTGGCGGCACCGACCATAATGCTGATGACGATCATCCCAAGCCAGATGACGCTGATCACAGCCGTCCCCCCTCAAACAGGGCACGCCAGAAGGCCCGCCAGTACGCCGAAAAGGTGAGACGATCCCCTTCGGGACGCTCGACGGCCAAAGGCACGGTGCCGATGGGCGTACCGCTCAGCTCCAGCCGCAACACGGCCGGCGGCTCCCACGGAAAGCGGCTGGTGCGGTTCTCGATCGACGAGGTGACATGCTCGACCTCGTCCGCCGCCAGGGGATACGTGAAGGCGCGCAGGGCCCGGTAGCGGACCACGCCGTGGGCCGTCGGCTCTTCTTCCACGATGTCCCCTTCGCGCACCAGCTCCACGAGGGGAAAATGGGCAAAGCCGTACGTCAGCAAGGCCGCCGTGTCGTTCCAGTCGTCCGGCGCATTCAGCACCACCGCCGCCAGCTGGCGTCCGTCGCGCGTGGCCGAGGCGACCAGGCAGCGTCTGGCCAGTTTGGTGTAGCCGGTCTTGACCCCGTCAGCTCCCTCGTACAGGTGCAGCAGCTTGTTCTTGTTGTGCCAGACGCGGTCCCAAGGCTTACCCGGCCACGGCGCACGGTGCACCTTGGTCGACACAATGCGGCGGAACGTTTCGTTTTTCAGGGCATAGGCCGTGAGCACGGCCAGGTCGCGGGCCGTGGAGTAGTGCTCGCCGTCGTCAAGGCCGTGGGGGTTGGTGAAATGGGTGCCGGTGAGGCCCAGCTCGCGCGCCTTTTCGTTCATCAGGTAGGCAAAGCCTTCCACGGACCCGCCAACGTGTTCGGCAATGGCCACCGCCGCGTCATTCCCCGAGCGCAGCATGAGGCCGTAAAGCAGGTCCTCGAGGCGCATGCGTTCACCCAGCTCCAGGTAAATGGAAGACCCTTCCTTGCGGTAGGCGTTGGGGCCCACGACCACTTCGTCGTCGAGGTTACCGCGCTCGATGGCCACGATGGCGGTCATAATCTTGGTCAGGCTGGCAATGGGCATGCGCTGATCCGCATGTTTTTCATAGAGGATGCGCCCCGAAGCCACGTCGATGAGCGCCGCGGCCTGCGCCGATACCTGCGGCGGTTCTGTGTCGACGGCCGCGGCCACCGGTGGCATGGCCACCCCCAACAGGAGCAACCCGATGACCCACCACAAAAATATGCCCCTGCGCATGATGCCACCTCGTCCCGCGAGATGGTACATGCTTATGCAGGGGCACGGCTCGTCATTCGCCGCGTGTCGTCCTTGCCGCCGGCCGATCGGCGGCCTGCCCTTGCGCATCCGCAGGTGCGGCTTCCGCTTCCGGCAGCGGGGGAAGATCGGACAGGTCGTTGAGGCCGAAATAGGTGAGAAAGGCCTTGGTCGTGCCGTAGAGGATCGGCCGCCCGGGACCTTCCGCCCGCCCCACTTCCTCAATGAGGCCCTTGTTCAGGAGCGTTTGAATGGCCTTTTCGCATTTGACGCCGCGGATATCCTCCACCTCACCGCGCGTGATGGGCTGACGGTAGGCGATGATGGCCAGCGTCTCCAGGGCGGCCTGCGACAACTGGCTGTTTGCCGGCAAGTCAACCAGCTTGGCCAGATACGGCGCGTGTTCGGGAAGGGTTGTGAGGCGATAGCCCCCCGCTGCCCGAACGATGCGCAGCCCGCGCCCGGCGCGTTGCCACTCGTCGGCGAGCTCCTCCACCAGGACCTTCGCCTCCTCCGGCGTCACCTCAAGCACCTCAGCCAGGTCCGCCGCCGTCAGCCCCTCGTCTCCCGCGGCAAAGAGCAAACCTTCAACGACCGCCTTGAGCTGCTTGCGGTTCACGTACCCGCTCCCCTCCCTTCGCCACCCATTCGAGGGTGATCTCGCCGAAGGGCGTCCCCTGCTCGCAGCGCACCAGACCGAGCTTCATCATCTCCAGCACGGCGAGGAACGTGACGACGACATGCTCGCGCGTCACGCCGGCCGGGAACAGAGCGAAAAAGGAGATCCGCCCACCACGGGCCTCCAGCATCCGCCGCACGTGGGCCATGCAGTCTTCCACGCGGACGGCGTCGCGCGTCACGGTAAGGGCCTCCTGGCGCGGGCGCACCCGTGCTCGCCTCATCACGCGCCAAAAGGCCTGCGCCAGGTCGTCCGGCGTCAGGCCTTCCACCGGATTCTTCTGCGGCGGGGCATAAGGGGAAAGATTAAGCGGAGGCCTCGTGTAGACGCAGCCGTACGCCGCTTCGCGCTCCCGCAACGCACGGGCGACTTCCTTGAAGCGCTTGTACTCGACAAGCCGGGCCACAAGGGCCGCGCGCGGGTCCTCATTCCCCGCGCTCGGCACCGGTTGCGCCGCCGGTTTCGTGTGGCGCGGCAGCAGCATCTTGCTCTTCAGCTGCAGCAGCGTCGCCGCCATGACGAGAAACTCGCTGGCCACCTCCAGCTCCAGCTCCTGCATGGTGGCCAGATACGCCAGGTACTGTTCGGTAATGCGGGCGATCGGAATGTCGGTGATGTCCATCTGTTCCTGTTCGATGAGGTAGAGCAGCAAATCGAGCGGTCCCTCGAAGGTCTCCAGCTTGATCTGAACCGTCATCGGCGGCATGATCCCTCCTGCCGGACCCAGGCCACAGCGCGGCTACGCCACAACCAGCTGGATCAGGGCCAGGAGCCCCTCCAGTGGCGGATGCAAGAGCACGTTGCGAAGCGCGGGGAAGAAGACGATGGCCAACAGCAGAAAGGGCCCGTACGTCTCAAGGGGTTCAAAGTAGCGGTCGTACTTGTAGGGAAAGAGAAACCGCACAATCTTCGCGCCGTCCAGCGGGGCGATCGGGAGCAGGTTGAACACCACCAGGGCGGCATTGATCAGCAGGCTGTAGGCAAACACGTTCACCACGAGCTCCGCAAGCCACGGTGGCCCCGCGTGCACGAGGGGGATGCGGTCGGCGTGGACAACCAGCCATCCGAAAACGAAGGCCAGCACCAGATTGGACAGCGGCCCCGCGGCGGCCACCAGGACAATGCCCAGACGCCGGTTGCCGCGAAAGTACAGGGCGTTGAAGGGCACCGGCTTGGCCCAGCCAAAGGGGCCGAAGAGAATCATGAGCAGCCCAAACGGATCAACGTGCGCCAGCGGATTGAGGGTGAGCCGCCCCTCTTCCTTGGCCGTCGGATCGCCAAGCCGCCACGCCGCCATCGCGTGGGCCCATTCGTGAACGGAAAAGGCAATGACAAAGGCGATCAAGCGAAAGAGCAGCGTGTCGAGGTCAAAATGGAAGAAATCCACCTCGTCTCCTCCCTACCCCAGCCGGCGCATCAGGTTGGCCATCTCGATGGCCGCTGTGGCCGCCTCCCAGCCCTTGTTGCCGGCTTTCGTGCCCGCCCGCTCGACGGCCTGCTCGATCGTGTCCGTAGTCAGCACGCCGAAGATCACCGGGACCCCGGTCTGCAGCGCCGCCTGGGCAATACCCTTGGCTGCCTCGGCGCTTACGTACTCGAAATGGGGCGTGGCCCCGCGGATCACGGTCCCGAGACAGATGACGGCGTCGTACTTGCCGCGTTCGGCCAGCTTACGGGCGACGAGGGGGATTTCGAAGGCCCCGGGCACCCACACCACGTCGACGGCTTCCTCGGCCACGCCGTGACGCTTGAGGGCATCCAGGGCTCCATCGAGGAGCTTCGCCGTAATAAACGCGTTGAACCGGCTGACGACAATGGCAAAGGAAAGCCCCGTCCCGACCAGATTGCCTTCGATTACGTTGGCCACAGGTATCACCCCTCCTGCCTGAAAAGTGGGGATGGCGCGGTCACGCGGCACGCCGGCCGTCCGCGCCATCAGAGATGCTGCAGCAGGTGGCCCAGCTTGTGCTTCTTGGCCCACAGGTAGCGCACGTTTTCTCGGTTCGGCGGGATTTCCAGGGGCACACGCTCGACGATGGTCAGCCCGTACCCTTCCAGTGCGGCGCGTTTGCGCGGGTTGTTGGTCATCAGGCGCATTTTCCGCACGCCAAGGTCGTAGAGGATTTGCGCCCCGATCCCGTAATCGCGCGCATCGGCCGGAAAGCCGAGGTGAAGGTTGGCTTCCACCGTGTCCAGCCCCTGTTCCTGCAGCTTGTAGGCCTTCAGCTTGTTCAACAGGCCGATGCCACGGCCTTCCTGACGCATGTAGAGTAACACACCGCTGCCTTCCTCTTCAATCTTTTTCAGCGCCGCGTGGAGCTGCGGTCCGCAGTCGCAGCGGTAGGAGCCGAACACGTCGCCGGTGAGGCATTCGGAATGGACGCGAACGAGCACCGGCTTCTCCGGATCGAGTTCCCCCTTCACGAGGGCGATGTGCTCGCGGTGGTCCACTTCGTTGGAGTAGCCGATGACCCGAAACTCGCCGAAGGCCGTCGGCAGGCGCACTTCCACCTCACGCCGGACCAGCTTGTCTGTGCGGCTGCGGTAGCGGATGAGATCAGCGATCGTGATCATTTTCAGCCCGAACCGGTCGGCAATCCGCCGCAGGTCGGGCACGCGGGCCATGGTGCCGTCTTCCTTGATGATTTCGCAGATCACCCCGGCCGGGTAGGCCCCGGCCAGCCGTGCCAGGTCCACCGCCGCCTCGGTGTGGCCGGCGCGGCGCAGCACGCCGCCCTTCTTGGCCACCAGCGGGAAGATGTGGCCGGGGCGGCGGAAATCGGTGGGCCTGGCCGCCGGATCGATGAGGGCCTGGATCGTTCGCGCCCGCTCGTAGGCGGAGATCCCCGTCGTCGTGGAGATGTGGTCGACGGATACGGTAAAGGCCGTACCGTGGCGGTCGGTATTGTGCTCAACCATCGGCGGCAGGTCAAGTTCGCGGGCCCGTTCCTCGGTGATCGGCACACACACCAGCCCGCGCCCGTGGGTGATCATGAAGTTGACCACTTCCGGCGTGGCCTTTTCGGCCAGGGCGACGAAGTCCCCCTCGTTCTCGCGGTCCTCGTCGTCCACCACGATAATGACGCGCCCGGCTTTCAACTCGGCAATGGCTTCCTCAATGCGGTCAAACATCCCTGCTCGCCCCTTTCGCTCCCGTTTCGCTTGACGGAGATCTGCCAGGTTGCCCGTATCTTACGCGAAACCGTTTTCCGCAAGCTTGGCCCATGTCAATCCGGAGGAACGGCTCGCGTCTGCCCCGCCGGCCGATGCGGCACCCATGGCGCGTTGCACGAACCGCTCCACGTACTTGGCAATCACGTCGCACTCGATGTTGACCGGGTCGCCCGGCCCCAAATGCTGCAACACGGTATTGGCCAGCGTGTGGGGAATGATGGAGACGGTAAACCCTGTATCGGTGACATCCACCACCGTCAGGCTGATGCCGTCGACGGCCACCGATCCCTTGGGAATGAGGTAGCGGCGCAGCTCGGCGGGCACCTCGACGGCAAAAATGACGGCATTTTCCCGCGGCGTGCGCGAGCGGATCACGCCCACCCCGTCGACATGCCCGGTAACGATGTGACCGCCGAACCGCGCGCCGGCGGCCATGGCCCGCTCCAAATTCACCGGCGCGCCGGGCTTTAGCCGTGCCAGGCTCGTGTTCTTCACCGTCTCCGGCATCACGTCGGCCGTGAACGTCCCCCCGCCGAGGGCCGTCACGGTGAGACAGACGCCGTTCACGGCAATGCTGTCACCGATGCGGGCGTCCTCCAGCACGCGGCGGGCTTCCACTTCCAGCACCATCGACGTCGGCCCCACCGGCGAAAGGCGCCGCACGCGGCCCACTTCCTCAATGATTCCGGTAAACATGACGCTCCCTCCCGTTCGGACACCGGTCTCACCGCCCGATTCCGCCCGCATCGTCACCTTCTCCGGCCCACACGGGATAACCGGAGATGACGATGTCGGGACCGACCGTCGTCACCTCGACGTCGCGCAAGGAAACGGCCTCGTCCATTGTCGCCGCCCCCTCCCCGCCGACTGGCGTCGGTGCCACCCGTCCGCCGACCACTTTGGGGGCAAAGAAGGCAATCACCTTGTCCACCGCCCGGGCGGCAAAAAACGACGCGTTCACCTCGGCGCCGCCTTCCACGAGGAGCGAGGTGATGCCGCGCGCGCCGAGCAGGCGGAGCAGCCGGTGGATGTCGACCCGCTCGCCATCGCCGGCCACCAGCACCTCGGCCCCCTGGGCCGTGACGGCCCGGATGCGCTCCTCCGGCGCCTGCGCCGTGGTCACCACCCATGTCGGTGCCGCCCCATCGGTGAGCACGCGGGCGGAAAGGGGCAGGCGCAGGCGGGAGTCGAGAATAACGCGCACCGGGTTCTTCCCCCCTCCCGGCAAGCGCACGGTGAGCCGGGGATCGTCGGCGATCACCGTGCCCACACCGACCAGCACGGCGTCGCTCCGGCGGCGCAGCTCGTGGACGTACCGGCGCGCATCCTGGGAGGTGATCCACCGGCTGTGGCCGGTGCGCGTGGCGATCTTGCCATCGAGGGTGCTGGCCGTTTTCACCGTGACGAAGGGCACGCGGTGGACGATGTACTTGTTGAACACCTCGTTGAGCCGCCGACAGGCCTCCTCCAGCACGCCGACGGTCACGTCGATCCCCGCCTCGCGCAGCCGGGCAATTCCCCGCCCGGCCACCTGCGGGTTGGGGTCCACCGCGCCTACCACCACGCGGCGCACGCCGGCAGCGATGAGCGCCTCGGCGCACGGCGGTGTGCGGCCATAATGGCTGCACGGCTCCAAGGTCACGTAGGCCGTTGCCCCCCGCGCCGCTTCGCCGGCCATGCGCAGGGCATGCACTTCGGCGTGGGGCTCACCGGCCTTCAGGTGGGCCCCCAACCCGACGATGCGTCCGTCGCGCACCAGGACGCAACCCACCGCCGGATTGGGCGACGTTTGCCCCACCGTGCTCTTGGCCAGCTCCAGGGCGATGCGCATGTAGTGCTCGTCGTCATGGCCCATGCGTTGCGCGTTGTCCACCCCGTCGCCCTCCTTCCCCGTTGGCGTGTTCCCTTCCGCTGTCGCGTACGACGCCGCTCCCGGCAAGCAAAAAAGCCGCCACGTTCCTTCGTGGCGGCGGATGGGATCTGCGTTTGTGCAAGCCGTCACAAAACGGCGCAGGACGGGCAACGATTGCCCCCGGCCGGCCAAAGGCACAAGCCTGCCGGCCATCCCCGTCGAACAACAGGGGCAAATGGGCAAGCCGCTCCCCTCCATTCCTTCTCCCATCCAGACTGTCACTGTCGGCTCCGGAATCGCACCGGATCAACCGCTTGCGCGGCTCGCGGGCTGAGGCGCTGAGGCCATCACCGCCGGTCGGGACTTTCACCCGGCCCCGAAGGAACGGTGGTTGCGTGCAGGATGCGGTTGTTCCGGCGGCTCAGACGCGGGCCGCCTTGATTGGTAGTATACCGCAACCGCACGGGCGCTGTCCATGTCGGGTATCCTTGCGCGCCTCGCAGCAGGCCGTTGCGAACCGGCTTGAAAACCAACCCGCCGCTTTACTTACCTATATGAAACGACGCTACTCCACACCAAAGTACCTCGCCTCGGGATGGGCGAAGACCATCGCCGACACGGAGGCCTCGGGGTCCATCATGTATCCCTCGGTGAGGCGCAGGCCGATCTCCTCCGGCTGGAGCAGGCGGAACAGCTTGGCCTGGTCCTCCAGATTGGGGCAGGCCGGATAGCCGAAGGAGACGCGGATCCCCTGGTACTTGGCGGCGAAGCGATCGGCCATGGTCATCTCCGGCGGGTCGGGGAAGCCCCACGCGTCGCGGAGGATGTGGTGCAGCCGTTCGGCGAAGGCCTCGGCCAGCTCCAGCGCCGCTGCCTGCAGGACGTGGGCGCGCAGGTAGTCGCCCTGCTCCTTCCACGCCTGCGCCTGCTCGCGAATGCCCGTGCCGGCCGTCACGGCGAAGAAGGCGACGTAATCCATCACGCCGCTCGACGTCGGACGCACGTAATCGGCCAGGCACAGGAAGGGCGGCTTCTTCTGGCGGGGGAAGGAAAACCGCTCCACCACCCGCGTGGGGTTGTCCGGGTCGTAGATGAGGATGTCGTCGCCGTCCGACTGGGCCGGGAAGAAGCGGTACACGGCGTGGGCCTCGATCAGGCCGCTCGCCTCCGCTTCCGCCAGCACCTCGTCGACGACGGCCTTGAGCTTCACCGCCTTCCCGTCTCCCTCGGCCAGCAGCTTCTCCACGTTCCCGCGCAGGCCAAGGTGCTTGCCCAAGAGCATCCGCCAATTCAAATACGGAAGCAAGTGGCGCAGCGGGTAGCGGCGCAGCACGTGGCGCTTGAGGTCCGGCGGCACGAACACCGGTGCCTCCTTCACCCGGGGGCGTGCCGGCAACGTGGCCACGGCCACACGCGCTTCCGCTTCCGCCTCCGCGCCGCCGGCCTGGACGCGCCGTCGGGCCGCCTCCAGCGCCCGTCGCTTCTCGGCGTCAAACAGGGCGTTGGCCAGCTCCAACCCCTCCATGGCGTCCTTGGCGTAGAGGACGAGCCCATCGTAGACCGGGGCGATGCGCGTGGTGACGAACTTGCGCGTCAGGGCCGCCCCGCCGATGAGGAGCGGCACGGAGATGCCCGCCGCCTTGAGGTCCTGGGCGGTAAGGACCATCATCTGCGCCGACTTGACGAGGAGCCCCGATAGGCCGATGGCGTCGGGCTTTTCCCGGTGGTAGGCTTCGATCAGCTTCTCCGACGGCACCTTGATGCCCAGATCTACCACCCGATAGCCGTTGTTGGACAGGATGATCTCGACAAGGTTCTTGCCGATGTCGTGGACATCGCCCTTCACCGTGGCCAGGAGGATCGTCCCCTTGGTGGCCGTCTCCTTCTTCTCCATGTACGGCTCGAGGAAGGCTACGGCGGCCTTCATCACCTCGGCGCTCTGCAGCACCTCGGCCACGATGAGCTGGTTGTCGTTAAACAGGCGCCCCACCCTGTCCATGCCGGCCATGAGCGGCCCGTTGATGATGGCCAGCGGGTCGCCGTATTTCTCGAGGGCCCGCTCCAGATCGTCGTACAGCCCCTCCTTCGTCCCCTCCACGATGTAGCGGGCCAGGCGCTCCTCCAGCGTCAGGTTCTCCGCCGGGGCCTTGGCCTTCCGCTCCGTTTTCTTCTCCCGGAAATGGGCCGTGAAGCGGGCCAGCGCCTCCTCGCAGGCCGCTTTGTCGGTGGAAAAGAGCAGCGCCTCGGCCAGGGCGCGTTCCTCTTCCGGAATCGACGCGTACCGCTCCAGGCGCTCGGTGTTGACGATGGCGTAGTCGAGGCCGGCCTTCGTGCAGTGGTAGAGGAAGACGGCATTGAGCACCTCGCGCCCGGCCGGCGGCAGGCCGAAGGAGACGTTGCTGATGCCGAGAATCGTCGGGCACTCCGGAAAGCGTTCCTTGATGAGGCGGAGGCCCTCGATCGTCTCCACGGCCGCCCCGACGTAGGCCGCGTCGCCGGTGCCCACCGGGAAGACGAGGGGGTCAAAGATGATGTCGCGCGGGTCGAGGCCGTACTTGTGCACCAAGAGATCGTAGGATCGCGCGGCCATCTCCAGCTTGCGCTCCCGCGTCACGGCCATGCCCTGCTCGTCGATGGCGCCGACAACGACGGCCGCCCCGTAGGCGTGGACGAGCGGCGCCACGTCGGCGAAGCGCTTCTCGCCCTCCTCCAGGTTGATCGAGTTGATGATCGCCTTCCCCTGGGAAAAGGTCAGGCCCAGCTCGATCACGCGCGGGTCGGTGGAGTCGATCATCAGCGGTACCTTGACCTTCTTCACCACGTGGGCGAGAAAGCGTGCCATGTCGGCATGCTCGTCACGATCGGGATCGGCTAGGCAGATGTCGAGGATCTGGGCGCCGCCCTTCACCTGGGCGCGGGCGATTTCCGCCGCCTCCTCGTATTTTCCCTCGGCAATGAGCCGGCGGAACTTGCGCGAACCGATGACATTGGTCCGCTCGCCAACGAGGAGCGGGCGGTTTTCCGGCTCCAGGTAGACCGCCTCGATGCCCGAAACAGCGTGCACCGTTCGCCCCTTCGGCACGCGGGGCGCGTAGGCGGAAAGGGCCTCGGCCAGCGCGCGGATGTGCGCCGGCGTCGTGCCGCAACAACCGCCGGCGATGTTCAGCCAGCCCTGCTCAGCGAAGGCAGCCATCTTTTTGGCCAGCGCCTGCGGCGTCTCATGATAGTGACCGTCCTCATCGGGCAAACCGGCGTTGGGGTAGCAAAGGACGAAACAGTCGGCCAGCTCGGCCAGGGTGCGCAGGTGGTCGCGCATGAACTCCGGCCCCGTGGCGCAGTTGAGCCCCACCGCCAGCGGGCGGAGATGGCGCACCGACAGGTAGAAGGCCTCGAGGGTTTGCCCGGCGAGCATCGTCCCCGTAGGTTCGATCGTCCCCGAGAGAAACAGGGGCACCTCGCGTCCCGTCTGGGCGAAGGCCCTGCGAATGCCGATCCCGGCCGCCTTCACGTTGCGCGTGTCTTGGGCGGTTTCCACGAGGAGGAGGTCAACGCCCCCCTCGAGAAGGGCCACGGCCTGCTCGCGGTACACATCGACCAATTCGTCGAAGGTGATGCCGCCGGTCACCGACAGGGATTTGGTTGTCGGGCCGATGGACCCCGCCACAAAGCGCGGCCGGTCGGGAGTGTCATACCGGTCGGCGGCCTCGCGGGCCAGGCGCGCCGCGGCGCGGTTAATCTCACCGACACGGTCCGCCAGCCCGTACTCGGCCAGCACAACCCGCGTGGCGCCGAAGGTGTTCGTCTCGATGATGTCGGCCCCCGCCTCGAGGTAGGCCTCATGAATGCCGGCGATCAGGTCGGGGCGGGTGAGGTTGAGCACCTCGTTGCACCCGTCATAGGCCTCGCCGCCGAAGTCTTGCGGCATGAGACCGGCCTGCTGGATCATCGTCCCCATTGCTCCATCCAGGATGAGAATGCGTGTTTCGAGTTCCTTGCGAAGGGCTGTACACGCCATGGTTTGCTCTCCTTTCTTTATCGCTGCGGCAGTGCGGCACCGGCTGCCGCAAGGGCCTGGGCCAGGTCGGCCTGGAGGTCCTCCAGCGCCTCCAGTCCCACCGACAGGCGCAGGAGGCCGTCACCGATGCCCCGCGCGCGGCGCACCTCGGGCGGCATGGCCGCGTGGGACATCCGCGCGGGATAGGTAAGGATGCTCTCGACGGCGCCCAGGCTCACGGCCACGATGGGCAGGCGCACGGCCTGAACGAAGCGGCGCACCGCCTCGGCCGATCCCAGATCGAAGGCCAGCACCGCCCCATCGCCGGTGGCCTGGGACCGGTGCGTCGCGTGGCCGGGATGGTCGCGCAGGCCCGGGTAGTAGACGCGGCGAACGGCCGGATGGGTCTTGAGCCAGGCGGCCAGTTGCGCGGCGGTGCGCTCGGCCTGGTCGAGCCGCACCTTCAGCGTCTTGAGGCCGCGCACAGGAGCCAGCTGTCCTGGACGCCGAGCACGGCGCCGACGGCGTTTTGCACCGCGTACAGGCGGCGGCCCAGCTCCGCGTCGCGAACGATGGCCAGCCCGGCCACGACATCACTGTGGCCGCTCAGGAACTTCGTCGCGCTGTGGACGACGATGTCGCACCCCAGTTCCAGCGGCCGCTGCCGGTACGGCGTGAGAAACGTGTTGTCGACGATGGTGAGCAGGCCGTGGCGCTGCGCAATGGCCACCATCGCCCGCAGGTCGGTGATCTTCAGCGTCGGGTTCGACGGCGTCTCGATGTAGAGGGCCTTCGTGTTGGGCCGGACGGCGGCCGCCACCCGCTCGGGGTCGGTGGTGTCGACGAAGGTGGTCTCGATGCCCAATCGCGCCAACACCGTGGTCAACAGACGGTACGTGCCGCCGTAAACGTCCTCCGAAACGACGAGATGGTCACCGGTGGAAAAGAGCATCAACACGCTGGCGATGGCGGCCATGCCGGAGGAAAAGGCGAAGGCCGCCGCCCCGCCTTCCAGCCGTGCCGCTGCCTCCTCCAGCGCTGCCCGCGTCGGGTTGCCTGAGCGCGCATAGTCGAAGGCGGGCGGCTCATCGAGGGACGCGTGGTGGTACGTGCTGGCCAGGTAGATCGGCACGCTGGCTGCACCGGTGACGGGATCGGTTTCCGACCCGGGGTGAATGAGCCGCGTAGCAAACTTCACCTCGTTCCCTCCTCTCCCGTGCGGACCGCCGCGGATAGGGCTCCACAGGGATGCGTTCCCACCGGCTCGGCTTCCCGGCCGCTTGGGGGTGCCCCTGCACGTTCCCCTTCCGCCAGCACCTTGGCCCGACCGCGGCCCACCTCCTCCGCCGCCCGCTCGAGGGCCTGGGCCAGGTCGGCAATCAGGTCATCCGCGTGCTCGATGCCGACGGACAGGCGCAGCAGCCTGTCGTCGACCCCGACGGCGCGGCGGATCGCCTCGGGGATCTCGGCATGGGTCTGCATCGCCGGATAGGTGATGAGGCTCTCCACGCCACCCAGGCTTTCGGCGAAGGTGATGAGCCGCACATGGCGCAGCACCGGCTCCACCAGGGCCGGGTCGACGACCCGGAACGACAGGAGCGCCCCCGGCCCCTTCGCCTGACGGAAATGGACCTCGCGTCCGGGATGGCCGGGCAGATCGGGGAAATACACCGCCTCCACGAGCGGATGGTCAGCCAGGAAACGGGCGATGCGCGACGCGTTTTCCTGCTGGCGGTCGAGGCGCACGGCCAGGGTTTTCATCCCGCGCATGAGCAGCCAGGAATCCTGCGGGCCGAGCACCGCGCCGATGGCGTTGTGCAGGAACGCCACGCGCTCGGTCAGCTCCTCGCCCCTGGTCACGATCAGGCCGGCGAGGACGTCGTTGTGTCCGCCGAGGTACTTCGTCGCACTGTGGACGACGATGTCGGCGCCCAGTGCAAGGGGCCGCTGCAGGTACGGGCTCATCAGCGTGTTATCGACGATGAGGAGCAGGCCGTGGTCCCTGGCCACCTTCGCCAGGGCGGCGATGTCGGCCACCTGCAGGAGGGGGTTGGTCGGCGTTTCGATGAAAAGGGCTTTGGTGTTCGGCCGCAGGGCCCGGCGCACCGCGTCGACGGACGAGGCGTCGACGTAGGTGGCCGTCACCCCCGCCCGGGCCAGCACCTGTTCAAACAGCCGGTATGTGCCGCCATAGAGGTCGTGGGACAGCACGACGTGGTCGCCGCGGGAAAAGAGGGCCGCCACCGTCTGGATCGCCGCCATGCCCGACGCGCAGGCGAACCCGCCGTCGCCGCCTTCCAGCGCGGCGATGGCCTCCTCCAGCACCTTCCGCGTCGGATTGGCCAGGCGGGAGTAGTCAAAGCCGGTGCTCTGCCCCAGCGCCGGGTGGCCGTACGTGGCCGCGTAGTAGACCGGGTAGCTCACAGCACCGGTAACGATGTCCTTCCGGTTGCCAATTTGGGCCAAACAGGATTCGACGCGCACCGCCTCTTCCTCCTTTACGTGTCCCTACAGTTTGCTTGCCAACAACGAAAAAGGCCTTTCATCTCTGCAGATGAAAGGCCGGAATTGTCGTTCCGCTCTCATCTCCCAGAGATGAACCATCTCTGCAGGAATTGGCACCACACCGACCGTGCGTCGGTAGGTTGCCGGGCTTCATCGGGCCAGTCCCTCCGCCACTCTTGATAAGAGCTGGATCATGGTGCTATGCGGTTGTTCTACGTGTGATTTGCTTTAACTATACGAGATCATCTAATCCTCTGTCAACAATTCGTTTGCAGCGTGCGTGTCAACTTTCAGTAGGTGCCCCGACACAAAAATTTGAGTGATCGGTTTACACCCTTCTTGGAATCGCCCGCACAAGCTCACGAAGCACATACTTTACCCAAGGCGCACCGGATCCAGGCCCGTTAAGGGCCGGAATCCTTGCGCGCAGCCATCCCTCTATGTCTGCTCTCCAACTCTTTTCCCTTTCCTCCGCCGCTCCTTTGCCAAACACATGGCTCATTCTTTCCGGTTGGGCTGTCCACTTGGTTTTCACCACTTCAGCCAGTTCCCCATTTGCCCGCGACGCCAAAAGCCGCGCCAACCGGCCGGCCCCCTCGACGCTCCAACGCGCTCCATGACGCTTCATCCGCCGTGCAATGTGATGAAACACTTGTCCCTCAATCGCCCCTAATCGCACGGGCTCTCCCAACTCCCGAATGCCTTCCCAGTTGGTCCGCAGATAGCGCCGCAACTGAACCACACGCTGCCGCTGTGCCCCGCGGCTGCGATGTTCGGCTGCTTTCAGAGCCTGCTCAACCCCTTCCCAATCGGACGTTGCCAGCGCAGCACAAACCTCCCGATACGCCTTCTCGTCATGTCGAAGACTCTCCACCAGGTTCCGACGAAGGTGAAACGGATCGAGCCGGTATTGCGCTCCCGGAAAATACGCACACCCTTCTTTTACAAACGCCGCTCCATCACCCCCCACATACCATCGCTCCACTGCGCCGAAATCCCAATGTTCACCAAACTTCGCCACGCACTCTTCCCAAAAGGTCGTCCCTTCTGCTACACCGGCATGCACACAACGTTCTTGCAAACGACGCCGCTGGGCCGAAACGTCCCCTTTTCCCTCGTAGGCCACCGCCACCTTAACGGGAATCGTTGCCCGCTTCCCTTCCGAACGCCGGGCTGGTACCCAAACCTCATCCGCTTCCACATACACTGCCGAGCTCTTTCGTTGCCCTTTGGGGCTTACGCCCCGTTCAAACACATCCCGCCGCCGCTGTTCGATCTGTTGCCCCAATTCCCTACCGGCCTTTTGTACCTCCTGCCAGATGCTCATGGCCCGGATGTCCACATTCCCAAGCGTCACGTGCTTGAGCACTTCCGCTGCCCGGTGATACGGCATCTCCACCGCCAGGGCTACGGCCAACTGTCTTGCCCACGGCGAAAGCCGCTGGCGTGGTGCCAAGCCCAGCGCCTCATCCAGAAGGTACCGGCCCTGACCGCTTTCCCGGTCCACGTAGTACCGCCGCTCAATACGCACCTCACCAAAGGGCGTCAGTACCGTGCGCTCCTTGCGATGCACGATCTTTAAATGCTTCCGATCCCGGTTTTTCATAAACTGTTGATCCAACTCCGCACAGGACGCCTGCAAAAGCCGGAGGGTTGCCTGCTGCACCAGCCGGTAGATGCCCTTCTCCAATGCCTCAAAATCCGGGCTTTGCTTCAGGAGGTCAGCCATTTCCTGCACAAGAAGGAGGATTTCTTGCACGGTTTCGCGAATCCATTCCATGAGACCTCACCGCCTCCTCGACTTCGTGTCGGGGCAAGTTGCCTGGCCAGACAACTTGCGGTGAGGTCTCTTTTCGTTTTTTCCTCACCGTGTTCCTACTGAAACTTTACACGCTCTTTGCAGCTTGGCCTGCAGCCCCTTGGCCAGGGTTCCCTTGTCGCGCCCGGCCCGATGTTTTCGGCAAAGCACGCGGCGTGGAAGGGGGGGCCGCCTTCCGTCCGTCACGGGGTCCTCTTTTCGATGGGGTTTCGTTTGTGATACTAATAATCTGTAATGCGAATAAACCGGTGTAAACCGCACCCGGTGTGGCGGCCGTCATCTCGGAGGTGTACCGAACATGGCTCGTGTCGCTGGAACCGCCTCAAAGCCCGTCCATCCGGGATTTGAACAGATGTTTCAGCCCGGTCGGCTGACGCTGGGCGTCTTCTTCCCGATCGAGGCGTTTGAGGGAGCCAATCCGACCATGCGCAATCAGGTGGCCTTGGCCCAACGGGCGGAAGCGCTCGGCTTCACGGCCCTCTGGTTCCGCGACGTGCCGCTCCTGGATCCCAACTTCGGGGACATCGGCCAGATCTATGACCCGTGGGTGTACCTCGGTTACATCGCCGCACAGACGCGCAGCATTGCCCTGGTCACCGGCGCCATCATCCTGCCCCTGCGCCATCCCCTTCATGTGGCGAAAGCGGCGGCCTCTGTCGACGAGTTGTCCGGCCGGCGGCTGGTTTTGGGGGTGGCCACCGGTGACCGTCCCGTGGAATTCCCGGCCTTCGGCAAGGGATGGGAGGAGCGCGGCCAGCTCTTCCGGGAATCCCTGGACTTTATCCGTCGGGCATGGGCCGAACGGTTCCCGTACATCGACTCCCCGTGGGGACACATGAGCGGTGCCGACCTGGTGCCCAAGCCGCCGGCGGGCTGGATCCCGACCCTCGTCACTGGCCACAGCCAACAACCCATCGAGTGGATCGCCCGGCACAGCGACGGTTGGATCATGTATCCTCGCCCGCCACAAGTGCAACAGCGGGTGGTCAGCGAGTGGCGGCGGGCCACCGAAGAGGCTGCTCCCGGCGTCTTTAAGCCCTTCGCCCAGTCCCTCTACATCGACCTCGCCCACGACCCGGATGAGCCGCCACGGCCGATCCACCTGGGCTACCGCTTGGGCCGCAACGTCCTGATCGAGTTGTTGAACACATTGCAGGCGATCGGCGTCAACCACGTTGCCCTCAACCTCAAATACGGCCAGCGACCGGCCCACGAGGTGCTGGAAGAAGTGGGCGAGTACGTCCTGCCCCATTTTCGGGCACAAACGGCAGCCACCAAGTCGAAATCGTCGGGGTAACAAACAAAAAGGCGACTCCCTTTGCCGTAAGGACGACGAGGGAGTCGCCTGTTCCCTGCGGCCTGCACACACGTGCAGGCCGTTTGTTGCATTCTGGACGATCAACCCCGGCGTTATGCCCCTTTTCGGATGCGGATCTGCCACTGGGCATCGCCGGTCTGCTCAAAGGCCACCACCTCGTGACCGTTTTGCACCGCCCAGCGGGGCAGGCTTTCCGTCGCCTGGGTGCAATCAAAGTCGATCACCAATTCATCCCCTGGCGCCAGTTCCGCCATGGCGTTCTCCGCCTCGATGAGCGGAAAGGGGCACACCATTCCGAGTACGCGCAGGTGTTTCGTCATGCCCATTCCCTCCCCGATTGTCCACTTACGCGCTCTGTGCAGCACCGGTCACCACAACCCGCTGCGCGCGGCGTCGCGGGCGAACCATGATCCAATACGTCGCCGTCCACGTTCCGAGGATGATAAAGGGCGTGGCCACCCAGCCTTCCCAGGTGAAGAGGGCGGTGTTGACCAGACCGTTCCCGATGGTGCACCCGCCGGCAATCCCGGCGCCAAAGCCCATGATCAGGCCGCCGATGAGACTCCGCATCGCCGTATTCGCGTCGGGCACGCGCCAGCGGAACTCGCCGCTGCCCTTCGCCGCCGCATACGACCCCAGGGCGATGCCCACCACGAGAAACACGCCCCAATCGAGGACCGACGCGTCACCGGTCACGGCGTATTGGAGCAGCTTGCCCGTCGGCGTGGTGACGCCAAGGCCGTACAACCGTCCCGTCGCTTCGCTGAGCGGCCAGGCCAACACGGCGATCAGGCCGACCAGCACGGCGGTGACGAAGGGATGCCAGCGCTTTTCGAAGAGCAGGTGGGCCAGCCCCCGTTTCCGCGGTTTCGGAGACGGCACCGGCACCTGCGGCCGCCGCAGGTGGCGCCAGACGGCCGCCAGCGTCACACCGGAAAAGAGGACAACCAACAGCCAGGGAGACAAGCCCAAGGTCTCATGAATGAAGGCGTGCGGGGCTTTCGGGGCGGTCAGCACATCGTGCAGCGGTTTCAGCGCGCCAAATTTGGTCGCCGCACTGCCGACCATGTACCCGAAGAGGGCAATCCAACTCCCCACCAGCCCCTCGCCGGCGCGGTACCACGTCCCTGTCGCACAGCCGCCGGCCAGGACGATGCCGATCCCGAACAAGAACCCCCCGATGACCGCGGCCAGGTACGTGAAGGGGATCTCCGGAATCTGGATGACGCCCAGCGCAGCCAGAGTGTACACGCCGACACTCTGGACCGCAATGGCAATCAGCGTGGCCAAGAACAGCCGGTTGTCGCGCGTCAGGTACACATCACGGTACGCGCTCACCATGCAGAAGCGGCCACGCTGCAAAACGAAGCCCAACAGCGCGCCGCAAAACAGCCCCGATAGGGCCATGCCGACCATTCCTTATACCTCCAATCGGAATACACGACTTTACGCCCATTGTACCGCCTCCACTCCCGTCCCGCAAGACCTTCGACGAAGAGCACCTGCCCAGCCTGCGCCCTCGCGTATCGTCTCCGTAATAAAACCTTCCTCCTCGGAACAAGGTAAAAAGAGACCAATCTCCGGGAAAAAGGCGGTTGAATCGCAATGTTCCTCCGTTTGTGGCGAAGATTCCTAGGCAAGCCGGCACGCCCGGCCAAACGCATTTCGTCCTCGCCATCGAACACCGAGCTGGCGCCGAACTTGGAAGCAAACGTCCACGCCCTGGAGGAACAGTACCGCGACTGCAGTGATTTTGTCGTCCGCCCGTTTCGGATCGGGGGAGGACGCAACGCCGCCCTGCTCTACCTCGAGGGCCTAACCGACGTAGAGGCCGTAAACGAACACGTTCTCGAACCGCTCATGGACCTCCCCGAGGCCCATGCCGACATCTTGGCCTTGGCACAGCAGCGCATTCCCATTTCCAAAGTGAAAATCGTGAACACGACCGCAGCGTGCGTCGAGCATATATCCATCGGAGAAGCGATGCTCCTCATCGAGGGCGAAACGCGTGCGCTGGCCTTTGGCATCAGCAAATGGGAGAAACGGGCCGTCGACGAGCCGGAGGCGGAGACGGTCGTTCGCGGGCCGCGCGACGGCTTCACCGAGACGATCACCATCAACATCTCCTTTTTGCGGCGCAAAATTCGCAGTCCGCAATTGAAAGTGAAGAGCCTGTCGGTGGGCCGGTATACCCAAACGCAGGTCGCCGTCGCCTACATCGAGGGCCTCGCCGACCCCACGCTGCTCGAGGAAGTGACCAACCGCCTGAAGCGCATCAACATCGACGGCGTGCTGGAGAGCGGATACCTCGAGGAATTCATCGAAGACAACCCGTGGTCTCCGTTTCCCCAGGTGCTGTCCACCGAGCGGCCGGACGTGGCGGCAGCCAGCCTCCTCGAAGGCCGCGTCGTAATCCTTATCGACGGCACACCTTTTGTGTTGGTGGTACCGGTAACGCTGTTTTCCCTCATGCAGGCAAGCGAAGATTACTACAACCGCTTCTTGATCGGTACCATCATCCGCTGGCTGCGTTATGTGTTTACCTTCATCGCCCTGTTCCTGCCGTCCCTGTACGTCGCCGTCATTACCTATCATCAGGAAATGATCCCCACCACCCTGCAGCTAAAAATCGCAACGTCCCGGGAGGAAATTCCCTTTCCGGCACTGGTGGAAGCGCTGCTGATGGAAAGCACCTTCGAGATCCTCCGGGAAGCCGGCGCCCGCCTGCCGCGGCAGCTCGGCGCCGCCGTCAGCATCGTCGGGGCGCTGGTCATCGGGGAAGCGGCCGTGTCCGCCGGCATCGCGTCGGCCCCCATGGTCATGGTCGTCGCCATCACGGGGATCGCCTCCTTTGCCATCCCCCGCTATCCCGTAGCCATTACCGTGCGCATGCTGCGCTTTCCGATCATGTTCCTCGCCGGAACCCTCGGGCTGTTGGGCATCATGCTCGGGCTCCTGGCCGTTACCGTGCACCTGTGCACGCTGCGCTCCTTCGGCGTGCCCTACCTCGCGCCCGTCGCCCCGGCCAAGGGCCGCGACCTGCGCGACGTGCTGGTCCGTGCGCCGTGGTGGGCCCTGAACACGCGGCCGCGGCTGACCGGCCAGGCCGACCGCGACCGCCAAGCGCCCGGGCAGCAACCCGGTCCAACCCGGGACGGAAAAACGTAACCAACGAAACCACATGGAGGTCGTGCTGGTGCCATGAACCGCGCGGGACGTATCGCCGGTGCCGGACGGATGGCCGCTTCCCTCTGGATCTTGCTCTTGCCCCTCTTGACCGGCTGTTGGGATCGCGTGGAGATCAACGATCTGGCCCTGGTGACGGCGGCCGGCCTGGACAAAGGTAACGGCAACACCATCAAGCTGTCCCTGCAGCTCGCCGTCCCGGCGGCAATGCCGGGTGCGACCGGCGGGGGGGAAGGAATGGGGAGCAGTGGGTCCGGCGGCGGCAAACCGACGATCGTCGCCGCTGCCGAAGGCGTCACCATCCCCGACGCGATGTCCAAACTGCAGGAAAAACTGCCGCGGCGCATTTTTTGGGGCAACAACCGGGTGATCGTGATCGGCGAAGACCTGGCCCGGGAAGGAATTGTCCCGCACGTCGACTTTTTCGCCCGCTTTCCGCGCAACCGCCTGCACGCCTTCGTATTCGTCAGCAAGGGAGACGCCGAGCAGGTGCTGGCGCACATTCCCCCCATCGAGCGCAACGCAGCCGAAGCGATGCGCGAGCTGGCCGAATTCCGCTTCGGGAAACGCACCACGCTGAAGGATCTGCTGCAGAAGCTGCACACCGAGCAGCAGACGGTGATCGTGCCGTGGATCGAGAAGACAGCGGTCGACGGGAATCAGGACCGAGGAACCCTGCTGCGGCTCAACGGGGCGGCGATCTTCAAAGGCGGCAAGATGATCGGCTACGCCGACGACCGGCTGATGCGCGGCATCCTGTGGGTGCGCGACGAGATCGAGACCGCCACCATAACCGCCAAAGTCGACCGCGACGGCTACATTTCCATGCAGCAATTGAAGGCCCATACGACGATGCGTCCGTCGATTCACAACGGCAAGTGGAAACTGACGCTGGACATCATCACAGACGACGACGTTGTGCACAACGCGTCCACCCTGGACCCCGATGACCCCAAAGTGGCGAAAATGCTGGAGAACAAGACGGAAGAAATCATCAACATCCGGGTGCGTGAAGCGCTTGACCTCGCCCAGAAACAATTGAAGGCGGACATTTTCGGATTTGGCGAAGCGTTCCGGCGCGCGTACCCCAAGGAATGGCAGGCGGCCAAAACGCGATGGAACGAGATCTTTCCAACGGTGGAGGTCACCGTGCGCGTGAAGGCGAGCGTGAGGCGGGCCGGTTTGACCAACGTGCCGCCGGCCATTCCGGAAAGCGAGGTGAAGAAAAAGTGAAGTGGGGAGCGGTGGCGGGCCTCACCGTGCTCGTTGCCGCCATGGCGCTGTACGAGTGGCCCAAAATCGACGCCCATCGGAAAAACGAGCGGCGGACCTTTGTCGTCCTGACGGCACTCGGTTGGCTCCTGAGCGTGCTGCTGCTGTTTTGGCCCGAGCTTCCCGGCCCCCGTCAGTTGGTGGAGTGGGTGTTCCATCCCGTGGTGAGAGGGTTGGAACGTATTGGAATCGGGAAATAAGACCGCCGCCATTTCCGGTGGGGCAATGCCCTCGCGGCATCAAGAAAGGGGAGAACCGCTGTCATGATCGAGCGCGGAAAAATCTCATCGTCCCAACTGGCCAAGATGATGTATCTGTCCATTCTGTCTACGTACATCCTTGTTGCCCCCGCCTTCATCAGCCAATACGCCGGCCGGGACATGTGGATTTCGCCCCTGTGGGCCTCCCTCGTCGGCATGCTGACCGTTGCCATCGCCTATGCCCTCCATACGCGACATCCAGGGCAGACGGTGATCCAGTACAGTGTCACCCTTCTCGGCCCGTTTCTCGGGAAACTGGTCGGCTTTCTGTACCTGTTCTATTACCTTTTCCTCTCCGGGGTCATCGTGCGGGAATACGGCGAATTCGTGATCGGGGCATTTTTCACGCGTACGCCCATCGTTGTCGTGATGGGCAGCATCCTGCTCATTTCCGCCTTCGCCGCGCGCGGGGGCGTGGAGGTCGTCGGCCGGCTGGCCGAGCTGTTCGTACCCGTTTTCGTCGCCGTGGTGGCGCTGTTCATTGTGCTGATCCTGCCCGAACTCGATCCGAAGAACATGCTGCCGATCCTGGAACACGGCTTCGCCCCGTCCTTGAAAGGGGCGTTCGTTCCCCAAGGGTGGATGAGCGAACTGTTTCTCCTGGCGTTTCTGCTTCCCTTTCTCACAGACCGGCAAAACGGGATGAAGAGCGGCCTTATTATGGTCGTGTTCGTTACCGCCACCCTCACAATCGCCAACCTTGCCACGCTGTGGCTGTTCGGGGACATCACGTCCCGCCTGACCTTTCCGACCTATCGTGCCGTGCAGTATATCGACGTCGCCCAATTCCTGCAAAACATCGACGCCCTCGTCATGGCCCTGTGGGTGAGCAGCGTGTTTGTCAAAATCGCCGTGTTCCACTACATGCTGGTTCTGGGCACCGCACAATGGCTGGGGCTTTCCGACTATCGCCCCCTCGCCCTTCCCCTCGCCTTGCTCGTGCTCATCATGGCGGTTTGGTCGGCACCCGGTTTCTCCCAATTGCTGCGCTTTATCGGGACGGCCCTCCCGGTGTACAAAACGGTGATGCAAATCCTCCTGCCGCTGGTACTGTTGCTCGTGTCGGCGCTTCGTCGTCGGCGTTCCCCGTTGCCCGGGGTGGAAAGCGTTGACCGATCTGCGGGAACGGCCAGTACCACCACCGGTCCTGCGGGCGCGACGTGACGAAGTTGGTGGATACAGGAAAAGACCGCCACGCGCCACAATCCCCGCCTGCGAACGAACGGCCCGTCGGCGGCTACAAGCGCCAACGGGCCGTGGATTACCGTTCATCGCCCATGCGAGGGCGCGCGCCCCGCACCAGCGGATGGGGAGCTTTTGCGCGGGGCGCGTGCAGCACCTGCGCCCACAGGATACCCGCCACCACCGCATCGGCGGACAACGGTAAGGCCAATGGGGCGTTCGCTGGCCGCGCCGTGCCGTCTCGCCCCTTTCGTACCGGCCGCGGCCCCTCGGCGTCCGCCGCGTTCTGCGGTGCGGTCGCCGTCGGCGGATGGGGCGAAGCAACAGGGACATGACGCGGACCGGCGGGCGGCGGTGCCGGCAGGGCGGGGCCGTCCGGTCGGTCAATCGGCGCGCCGCCGGGGGGAACGGGATCCCGGGTCGCCGGCGGGGACGCCAAAGAACCGGACTGTCTTGGTTCGGCGCGGCGTTTCGCCTGCTGCCGCCGTTCCGGAAACAGGAACAGCAAAAGCCAGTACAGCGCGATTAGCAGCCAGATATTTGAAAACAGAACGTCAATCAGCCGCTCCATCGCCTTCCCCTGCCCCGCCGCTCCCGTCCTTGCCCTTGCCGGTCAAGCGGCTCAGCGCCTCACGCATCTCCGTGTCGGCCATGAGGTTGCGCATGTTGAAGTAGTCGAGCACGCCCAGGTTGCCCGAGCGCAGCGCCTCGGCAATGGCCAGGGGCACCTGCGCCTCCGCCTCGACCACTTTGGCCCGCATCTCCTGCACACGCGCCTTCATCTCCTGTTCCCGCGCCACGGCCATGGCCCGACGCTCCTCGGCCTTGGCCTGGGCGATGTTCTTGTCCGCCTCGGCCTGGTCGATCTGCAGCTGGGCGCCGATGTTCTTGCCCACATCGACGTCGGCGATGTCGATGGACAGGATTTCAAAGGCCGTTCCGGAGTCGAGCCCCTTCTCCAGCACCGTGTGGGAGATGGAATCAGGATTTTCCAACACCTCTTTGTGCGACTTCGCCGAACCGATCGTCGACACGATCCCTTCCCCCACGCGGGCGATGATCGTCTCCTCCCCGGCGCCGCCGACGAGGCGGTCGATGTTGGCGCGCACCGTCACGCGGGCGCGCACCTTCACTTCAATGCCATCCATCGCCACCGCCGCCACGACGGGCGTCTCGATCACCTTCGGGTTGACGCTCATCTGCACCGCCTCCAGCACGTCGCGCCCGGCCAGGTCGATGGCCGCGGCCCGCTCGAAGGTAAGGGGAATGTTGGCCCGTTGCGCGGCGATGAGGGCGTCGACGACCCGGTCGACGTTTCCGCCGGCCAGGTAATGGCTCTCCAACTGGTTGATCGTCAGGTCCAGCCCCGCCTTGCGCGCCTTGATCAGGGGGTTGACGATGCGCGCCGGCACGACTCGGCGCAGGCGCATCCCGACGAGGGTGAGGATGCTGATCGGCACCCCCGAAGCCAGCGCCGAGATCCACAGCATCACCGGCACAAAGGTGAAAAAGACGGCCAGCGCGATGACCACGAGCCCGGCGATCATCAACAGCCCTACGGTACCCGTCTCAATGACCATGTCCGCACTCCTTCCCCGGCATTTGACATCATTTTACTCTTCCACCGCCCGCACCACAACCCGCACGCCTTCTACCTGGATCACTTCCACCTGGCGGTCAGCGGGAATGTATCCGCCGTCGCTGACCACATCGACGCGTTCGCCGTCGATGAGGACAGAACCGGCCGGCCGCAGCGGGGTGAGCGTTTTGCCCCGCTTCCCGACGAGGGCCTCGCGGGACGGCGGGGCCACATACCCCGCCTCCGTGCGCAGGGCGTCCTTCAAGACAAAACGGCGAAACAGGCCGCGGCGCGCCCCGTAACGCACCGCAAAGGCGGCAAAGACAATCGCCACCAGGGCGGCGATGCCGAAGGTGATGAGGCCCTGCGCCGCGTCGGATGCGGCCAGCACAACGCTCGCGGCAACGGCCGCCACACCCAGGGCGCCAAAGACACCAAAACCGGGTACGAACACCTCCACCAACAGGAGCACCACCCCGGCGAAGAACAGGACGAGATGCACCGCGTCGGCAAAGCCAGCCGCCAAATGGCCGAAAAAGTACAAGCCGAGCAGAATCAACCCCGCCACACCGGGCAAACCAAAACCGGGCGTAAGCAGCTCCCACAAGAGCCCGACAAATCCCCCCGCCAACAGGAGGGGCGCAACGTACGGGTGCGTCACCCATCGGGCGATGCGTTCCCCCATCGTTGGCGTGACGGTTACCACCTGGGCCCCCGCCATCCCCATCTTGGCCAGCACCTCGTCGCGCGACGCGGCGAGAACGTCGGCATACCCGAGACGCAGCGCTTCCTGCGCCGTAAGCGAGAGCACCTGGCCCTTTTCCCCCACACCCGGTATCGCCATCTCGGGATCGACCATCGCCCGGGCGATCTGCGGGTTGCGCTCCCTCGCCTGGGCCGCAGCGGCCATCTTCTCCGCCCACGCCGAGACGACCTTGGGACCCGCGGGTCGGCCGGCCCAATCGACCGGTGTTGCCGCGCCCATTGCACTGCCGGGGGCCATGGCAATGTTGTCAGCATTCAGGGCAATGTAGGTCCCGGCGGAGAACGCGTTGTTGACGATGTACGCCACCACCGGTATGGGAGAGGTACGCACGAGATGCCCGATCCGGTCGGCAGCGCCAAGCTTCCCGCCCGGCGTGTCCAGCTCCAGCAGAACAAGGTCGGCGCCCCCTTCTGCCGCCTCGGCCAACGCCCGCTCCAGGTAGGCCGCCAGCCCGCGTTCGATGGCATCGCGCACGGGCACGACATAAACCGTTTTCCCCGTTTCTACCGCCGCGGTTCCCGCCGCCATGTACGCCCACACCAAAAGCATGACCCCGAGCAGCCACGCGCGTATCGCCCACCGGCGGCTTGTCGTCCGTCGCCCCGCATTCCCCTTCATGTCCTTCCCTCCTCTGGTCGAAGCTTCCTCGCCCCTCTACCTTCGCACACCCGCCTCTCCGTTGCAAGCCCGGCAATCCCATGCAGGCCATACAAAAGGCGCGCCCGGACCTTCTTCCGAGCGCGTGCCCCGCTTCATGACCGCGCCGCCGCCTCCACCGACAGCGGCATGTCGTTACGCACCAGATCGTCGTAGGTCTCGCGCCGCACGACCACCTTGGCCCGACCGTCGCGTACAAAGACGACGGCCGGGCGGCGCAGGCGGTTGTAGTTGCTGGCCATCGAATAGGTGTACGCGCCGGTGCAGGAGACGGCCAAGAGGTCGCCCGGACGCACCGGAGGCAAGGCAATATCCCAGATCAGCATATCCCCCGACTCGCAGGTTTTCCCGGCAATCGACACCGTTTCCGTCGGCTTTTCCCACCCGCGGTTGGCCAGCATCGCCTCGTAGCGAGCCTGGTAGAGGGCCGGGCGGATGTTGTCGGCCATCCCGCCGTCGACGGCAACATACGTGCGCAGGCCGGGAATCACTTTCACCGCGCCCACCGTGTACAACGTCGTTCCCGCCTCGCCCACGATGCTGCGCCCCGGCTCGAGCCAGATTTCCGGTTCCGGGTATGCCCGCGCACCGCACTCCCGACGCACGGCGGAGACGATCGCCTCCACGTAGGCGGCCACGGGCAGCGGCGCGTCGTTCTCGGTGTAGCGAATGCCGAAGCCGCCGCCGAGGTTGACCACCGCGGCCACGTACCCCGTTTCCGCCCGAACGGCGTCCAGGAACGCCATGACGCGGGAGATGGCCGCGACAAACCCCTCGGTCTCAAAGATCTGGGACCCGATGTGGCAGTGCACGCCCACAAGGGCAAGCGCCGGCGCGCTGAGGGCGCGCTTGACCGCCTCAACGGCCATCCCGCTGCCGATATCAAAGCCGAACTTGGAATCCTCCTGTCCCGTCTGGATGTAGGCGTGGGTGTGGGCCTCCACGCCGGGCGTCACCCGCAAGAGGATGTTCACGCGCTGTCCCCGCTCGCGTGCCATGTCCGCCAGCATGGCCAGCTCGTGGAAGTTGTCCACCACCACGCAACCGATACCCACGTCGAGGGCCATGACCAGCTCCTCGGGCGTCTTGTTGTTGCCGTGAAAGTGGATGCGCTCCGGCGGAAACCCGGCCTTCTGCGCCGTATACAGTTCCCCGTCCGACACCACGTCGAGGGCGAGGCCTTCCTCGGCCGCCAACTGACACATGGCCACGGTGCAAAAGGCCTTGCTCGCGTAGGCCACCTGAAAGCGCGCCCCGGTTTTGCGGAACGCCTCGACAAAGGCGCGGCATTTCTCGCGGATCAGGGCCTCGTCGTAGACGATGAGGGGCGTGCCAAAGATGCGGGCCAACTCTACGGTGTCGCAGCCGCCGATCTCCAGGTGCCCCTTTTCGTTGATCCGGCTTGTGCCGTGCAGGTGCATCTCGGGTCCTCCCCATCCCTACTTCCTTTGCCTAAAAAGAAAAAGGCAACTCACCTTTATAGTTGCCCGGATTATACCACAGATTCGGCATGCGCTCAATTTGGCGTTTGTCCCCGCGGGCGGCGTTCACGAACCCTTCCCGGAAGGTCATTGGCGGCGGGCGTCCTGCGGGCGCACGATGCTCGGCCGCGTTTTCATCGACGGCACGCTGGTGCGGAACAAAATGGTGCGCAGCGCGGGCCAGTTGAAGGGGATGAGCGGCCAAAGGTAGGGGGTGTTGAGGGAGCGGGTCATGGCCAGAACAAAGATGACGAGGGTGACACCGAGGACGAAACCCGGAACCTTGAACAAGAACACCATCAGCAGGAGAAAGAGGCGGACTAGCTTGACGGCCAAGGATAGCTCATAGCTGGGCGTGGCGAACATCCCGATTGCCGCCACGGCCGTGTACAGGATGGTTTCGGGCGCAAACAGGCCGACCTTGATCGCCACTTCGCCGATCAGCACGGCGGCGATGAGCCCCATCGCCGTGGCCAGCGGCGTTGGCGTGTGGACGGCGGCCATACGCATCAGGTCGATGCCGATTTCGGCTAGGATAAACTGGAAGAAAATGGGTATTTCACCGGACTTCTTTGGCCCGATGAAGGCCAGTTCCTTGGGCAGCAGCTCGGGGTTGAACACGAACAGGAGCCACAGCGGCAGCAGAAAGATGGACAGGAGAATCCCGATGAACCGGATCCACCGCAAATAGGTGCCCACCACCGGCGTCTGCCGGTACTCCTCGGCGTGTTGCACATGGTGGAAAAAGGTCGTCGGCGCGATGATCACGCTGGGCGACGTGTCCACCAGGACGAGGACGTGTCCCTCGAGCAAATGGCTGGCGGCGACGTCGGGCCGCTCGGTGTAGCGCACCAAGGGGAACGGGTGCCAGTTGCGGCCCACCAGAAACTCCTCGAGGGCTTTTTCGGCCATCGGCAGCCCGTCGACGGTGATGCGGGACAGTTTGTCGCGAATGAGGCGGACCAGTTCCGGGTCGGCAACATCCTTCAGGTACGCGAGGCAGACATCGGTTTTCGAGCGTTCCCCGACCTGGACCAGCTCCATGCGCAAGCGCTCGTCCCGGACGCGTCGGCGGATCAACGCGGTATTGAACACCAGCGTTTCGGTGAAACCGTCGCGCGACCCGCGAACCACCCGCTCAGTGTCGGGCTCCTCGGGTTGGCGGGCCGGATAGTGGCGCGCGTCAACGGCCAAGGCGGTCTGCTCGCCGTCGATGAGCACCACCAGGTGGCCGGCCAGCAGCTTGTCTACCACCTCGTCCATGCGGCGCAATTCCTCGACCTGCGGATGGGTCAAGTACTTGCGGAATATGCGCGTGAGCACCTGTGGGACCAGCTCTTCCCGCTTTACCCGCGAAAGCTCGCGCAGCATTTCCACCACAACCATGTTGTCGGCAAAGCCGTTGAGAAAGTAGAGCGCCAGCTTCTTCTCCCCTACCGAAATCTCCCGAACCCCGATGTCAAAGCTCACCCCGATGTCGAGGCGTTCCTTCAAGTATGCCTGGTTGACCGCCAGCCTTCGGTGAACGGGGGCGTTTTCCCCCTTGGAAGCAGACGTTCCCTTCTCCTCATCCACCATCGCAATCCCCCCGCGTCAAGAGAGACTCAACCGCGTTGCGTCCCACGGGCTCGCCGCCCGGTGGTCCGCACCACAGTCGGCACACCGCGCCTTACCCCTTGGGCCGGAACAGCAGGGCGCTGAGGAAACCGAAGATGATGGCGGCAGAGATCCCGGCACTGGTCACTTCAAAGATCCCGGTAATGATCCCGATGATCCCGTTCCGCTCGGCCTCCGCCAACGCCCCGTGAACGAGGGCGTTGCCAAAGCTGGTGATCGGCACCGTCGCGCCGGCCCCGGCAAAATCGATCAGTGGCTCATACAGCCCCACGCCATCGAGTATGGCTCCGGCCACCACCAAGATGCTCATCACGTGGGCCGGGGTGAGGGAAGTCAGGTCCATGAGCAACTGGCCGATGACGCAGATGAGCCCGCCCACGACAAAGGCCGTTACATACTCCATTCACGCTCCCTCCTCGGCAGCCGCCACCCGCTCCAGGGCTACGGCATGGGCGATACACGGGATCGATTCGCCTTGCTGGTAGGTGATGGGGCTCAGCAACGCACCCGTGGCCACGACGAGCACGCGACGGTATGTGCCGCTGTTCAGCCCCTTGACGATGTGGCTGTAGGTGACCACGGCGCTCGACGCGCATCCACTGCCACCGGCAAACACGCCCTGTTCCGGGCTATAGATCATCAGGCCGCAATCGCGGTGCACCGCCCCAATGTCGTACCCCATTTCGGCGAGCAGCTCCCGCACCAGAGGCGTACCCACGCTGGCCAGGTCACCCGTGACAATGAGGTCATAATCCTCCGGCGTACGCGCCGTGTCGCGAAAATGGGTCGCAATGGTATCGGCGGCGGCGGGCGCCATGGCCGACCCCATATCGAAGGGGTCCTTTTGCTGCCAGTCGATCACCCTACCGATGGTGGCGTGGGTGATGCGCGGCCCGCCTATCCCCTTGCCCACGACGGCGGCCCCGGCACCGGTTACCGTCCACTGCGCATACGGAGGCTTTTGACCCCCATACTCAGTCGGGTACCGGTACTGCTTCTCCGCCGTGCAGTTGTGGCTGGAGCAGGCGGCCACGGCATAGGTAGCGTAGCCGGCGTTGACCAGTGCGGCGGCGATGGCAAGCGACTCCATGGACGTCGAGCACGCCCCGTACACGCCCAGAAAGGGAAACTGCAGGCTCCGCGTCGCAAAGGTTGCCGAGATGATCTGGTTCAGCAGATCGCCGGCGACGATGACATCGATTTCCTCATTGGCCAGGGCGCCCTTGTCAATGGCGGTCTGGACGGCCATCTCCAAAAGCTTCCGTTCCGCCCTTTCCCACGTCTTCTCCCCGAGGTACAGGTCGTCAAACACGAGATCGAATTCTCCGGCCAAGGGCCCCTGCGCCTCTTTTGGCCCGACCGCCACGGCGCTGGAGACGATGCGCACGTCCCCGGTGAACTGCCACGTCTGGCGACCGAGCCGCACCCGCCCGTCGCGCACGGTTATCCCCCCATCCCGACTACAAGGGTGCGAATCAGTCCCACAACAAAGGCAGCCACCACGCCGAACACGATGACCGACCCGGCAAGTTTAAACATGTTGCTGCCAACGCCGAGTACGTACCCTTCGGCGCGGTGCTCGATGGCCGCCGAGGCGATGGAGTTGGCAAACCCCGTGACGGGGACCGCTGTACCCGCACCGGCGAACTGCCCGATCTTGTCGTATACGCCGAGTCCCGTCAGCATGGCCGACAGGAAAATCAGTGTGGCCACCGTCGGATTCCCCGCCGTCCGCTCGTTAAAGTCAAAGAAGTACATGTAGAAGTTTTGGATCGCCTGCCCGAAGGCGCAGATGAGTCCGCCAACGAGAAAGGCCTTCACCCCATTGCGCGCGACGGGCGGCTTGGGCTTGACCTCCTTCACCCGTTGCTGGTACCGTTCAATGCGCAGTCGCTGCTGACGCAGGGCGTCGGAAGTTTGCGGAACCTTCATCAGCCCACTCCCTCCTGCGGTCAATGGTCTACCCTTTAGCCTGCAACGGCCAGCGGGCCGCTATGTCCCGGCAACCCATTCAAGTTGTTTTCTCAAATACCATCCATTGGAACAGGGAACCGAACACTTTTCCCAACACCAAGGCCATGAGCAGTATGAGGATGCGATCCACCATGAACACGCGCTTGGCCAGGATGGGCAGCACGTTGAGCACCTCCGTCAGCGCGGCGGCCAGGAGGCCGATAAAACAGCCGGCAAACAATCCGTACACCCCCGCGAGCCACGTCGGTGCGTGCAGGGAAATCCCGGAAAAGTCCACCCATGTGCAGAACAGGGCCCCGCTGATAATGGCCCCCTCAAACCCGTGGACGAAGCGTTGCGCACGGCTGAACTGCGCCAGGCGCGGAATGACGTCCAGCACCGTCAGGAAGGCGACGAAGCCACTGCCCACGGCGATGCCCCCGCCCAGCCCGATCAGGACCAACAGCAAATGGGCCATCATGGGTCATCCCGCTCCCGTCGGGCCCGTTCGTTGGCAATCACATACTGGTCCAGGTTTTGCTGGTACAGGAACATCTCTACCTCGAGCGGGCTTGGTTCCTCGTTCAGCTTCTTGCGGAACAGGTGATTGAAAAAAAGCACCATGCCCACACCAATGCCGATGGAGTAGGGAATCTGCAGGACGAGCGGATCGGACTTGTATTCCCCGGTGATCAGGAAGTATAACCGCCGGTGGACCTCCTCCATGCTCACGTCGGCGTGGAAGTTCATGATCGCCAGCCCCGACCCCACAAACAGCAGGATCCATGTGAGGGCCACAAACACAAGATGCGGCTTGCGCCGGTCGTACAAGACCTCGATGATCGTCTCCGTCGGCCCCACGGGCACCACGTCGACATTCGGCAGGCGGCGCTGAATCGCGTCGATCACGTGCATCACGTCGATGACCACCAATTGCCCGTCGGACATCTGGATCGGATAGATCGGCAACATGCGAATCGCGCGGATGATCGCCGGATCGCCCACAAAGGTGCACACGTCACCCACCCTGACCACTGCCTGCGGACGAACGTAGATTCGTTCTTTCATGGAAACATACAGCGTAGCGTTTGCGGATGCCATGGCCATCCCTCCCGCTTTGGGCTTAGTATGCCCGACCGCGACCGGGCGCGACAGCTCGCCGTTCTTGTCGAATCTGGAAGGATGCGCCTTCGTTTTGTGCAGAAACAGCAATATCCTGAAGGGCACCGCGGCACGGCACAAAAAAAAACGAGACGGCGGTGCGTCCGCCATCCCGTGCGCTAGGGCGTCATTTCGTCGCGAATTTTTTGCAAAATGCGCTTCTCAAGCCGTGAAACTTGCACCTGGGAAATGCCGAGGCGCTCGGCCACCTCGGACTGCGTGTAGTCCTTGTAGTACCGGAGGTATACGATGAGCCGTTCCCGTTCGTCCAGTTTCCGGATGGCCTCCTGCAGGGCCAGCTTGTCGAACCAACCCTCCTCGTTTCCGTCGGCGAGCTGGTCCATCAGCGTAATCGGGTCGCCCTCGTTTTCGTACACCGTCTCGTGAATCGACGCCGGCGCGCGACCCGCCTCCTGGGCAAACACCACTTCCTCCGGCGTCATGCCCAGCGCCTCGGCCAGCTCGCCCACCGTCGGCGTCCGCCCGAGGGCCTTCGTCAAATCGTCCTTTTTGCGGCGAATGCGCTGCGCCGCCTCCTTGAGCGAGCGGCTCACCTTCACCGAACCGTCGTCGCGCAAAAAGCGCTGGATCTCGCCGATGATCATCGGCACGGCATAGGTGGAAAACCTAACGTCGTAGGACAGGTCGAATTTGTCCACCGCCTTGAGGAGCCCAATGCACCCGATTTGAAAGAGGTCGTCGGCCTCATACCCGCGCCCGAGAAACCGCTGCACAACCGACCACACCAAGCGGACGTTGGCTTCCACGAGCCGGTTGCGCGCTTCCGTGTCGCCCGCCTGGCTGCGGGCAATCAGCGCGCGGACCTCCTCGTCCGTCAACTGCGGATTCGGTTCACGCACGTCCACGCTCATCCGCTCGTCTCCTTCATTGGCGCACGGCGGCGGGGTGGGTGGAAAGCTGCTTGACGAGGCGGACGCGAGTGCCCTTGCCGGGTGCCGACGTGACGGTCAGCTCGTCGACGAAATTTTCCATAATCGTAAAGCCCATGCCTGACCGCTCCAGCTCCGGCTTGGTGGTGAACAGGGGCTGGCGGGCCTGCTCGATGTCGGCAATGCCCACGCCGTCGTCCTCGACGACGATCTCCACGCGGCTGCCTTCCACTGTCACATGGATACGCACGATGCCGTCGTCGCGGCCTTCGTACCCGTGGATGATGGCGTTGGTTACCGCCTCCGAGACGACGGTCTTGATTTCCATGAGCTCCTCCAGGGTGGGGTCGAGCTGCGACAGGAAGGCGGCCACCGCCACGCGAGCGAAGGACTCGTTCTCGCTCCGGCTGGCAAAGGACAGACACATGAAGTTCGTTTTCACCGTCACGCCACCCCCAACGCGTGCAACGCTTCCCGCTCACTCTCTTCGATGCGCAGGATCTTAAACAGTCCGGACAGCTCAAAGAGGCGATAAATGGTGGGATGGATGGAACAGACGACCATCTCCCCGCCCATCTGGGCGACCCGCTTATAGCGTCCCAGGATCACCCCGAGGCCGGAGCTGTCCATAAACGTAAGGTCGGCCAGGCTGAGGACAATGCTGCGGATGTTCTCACGGTTCATGATCGCGTCCACCTGCTCCCGCAGCGAGTCGGCCGTATGGTGGTCCAGTTCCCCCGCCAAGCGGATGATCAGCACGTCACGTCTTGTCTCCAACTCCACATGCAATCGCATCGCTCCCTCTCCTTTCCCATCGTTCACCCATCTCTTCTCTGCCTACAGGCCCAGTTCCTGCCCTTCGACGAAAGTACAAAAAAATCGAGAAGCCTTGTCGAAAACGGCTTCTCGAATGCACGCGTTTCGCCATCGTCCGCGCCGCACGCGTCAGGGCAGCTGCAGCACGCGGTGGACGGCGCGCTTCCAAAGCTGGCCAAAGGTGGCCGCATCCACGTTTTCTGACGCCACCAGATCGAGCCGCGCCACCTCTCGGCCCTGCTTGGTCACAATCACATGCCCTAGCACATCGCCGGCCTTCACCGGCGCCGGGACGCGCTCCGGAAGCTCTACCGTCGTCTGATACTGCCCGGTGTCTTCCCCGCGCTTGATGAGGAGGCTGAAGTGGCGCGCGGCCACCACCGGAAGGCGCCCCCGCTCGCCCTTTTCTACGGGGAGTTCCTGAATCACGTCGCCGCGCTGGTAGAGCGGTTTGGTCGTGTACTGGCTGAAGGCGAAATCAAACATCCGGGCCACCTCGGCGTTACGCGTCTTGGTATCCGGCTCGCCGAGAACGACGGCAATGACGCGGAAATTGTCGCGCTTGGCCGTGGCGGCAAGGCAAAACTTCGCCTCGCTGGTGTACCCCGTTTTCAGGCCATCGCAGCCCGGATAAAAACGAACCAAGCGGTTGGTGTTGACGAGCCAGAAGGGGCGGTTGGTGTCCTTGCGCAAGTAATCCTGGTATAACCCGGTATATTTGGTGATGGCCTCGAACTTGAGGAGCTCGCGGGACATGATGGCGATGTCGCGGGCCGAGGTGTAATGGTTTGGAGCGGGCAACCCGTTGCTGTTGGCAAAATGGGTGTCGGTCATGCCGAGCTGGCGCGCCTTCTCGTTCATCATCGCCACGAAGGCCTCTTCTGTCCCGGCGATGTGTTCGGCCAGGGCCACGGAGGCATCGTTTCCCGAGGCCACGGCGACGCCTTTGATCAGGTCCTCCACGGTCATCTCCTCGCCGGGTTCGAGAAAGATCTGCGACCCGCCCATCGAGGCGGCGTATTCACTGGCGCGCACCTTGTCGGTCAGCTTGATCTTGCCCTGGTCAATCGCCTCCATGACGAGGAGCAGCGTCATGACCTTGGTGATCGAGGCCGGTGGCAGGCGCAAGCGGCTGTTTTTTTCGTACAGCACCGTCCCGGTGTCGGTGTCGATCAAAATGGCCGACACCGCGTTTGGGGCCAGGTTGACCGATGAGGGCTCCGGCTGGGGCTTCGGCTGCGCCCATGCGACATTGGCAGCGAGGAGAAAGGCGGCCAATGCAGTCAGGAAAAACGCGCGGATCGTCTTGTGCATGGGTGTCCCTCCACGTGTAGGCTGCGCTGTTTCTTATCTTTGCCAGGTTGTGGAGGTTTCATCCCCCTGCGACGTCCGCGCGCTATCACGCAAGACGCACCCGGTCCTAGATGCGCGCCTCGCCCTCCGTCGTCACCCGTCCGCGCACAAGCGGAGGCGGGGACACCGGCTCGTCGGCAATGGTGAAGGCGCGCTGCAGGCGCGCGGCCACCGCCTCCACATCGGGGCGGTTGGCGTGGATCACCGCCAGCGGCTCGCCGGCTTCTACGCGGTCGCCCACCTTCTTGCGCAGGACGACGCCCACGGCCAGGTCAATGGCCGACTCCTTCGTCTCCCGCCCCGCGCCGAGGAGCATGGCGCACTCGCCCACCTCGCGCGCCGCCACGCGGGAAACGTAGCCGCGCCGCGGGGCGGGCACGGGGATCTGATGCGCCGCCTGCGGCAGGCGGTCCGGCTCGTCGACCACGCGCGCGTCGCCCCCCTGTGCCGCCACGAAACGACGAAAGGCTTCCAGCGCCGCGCCGGTCTCGATGTTCCGCTCCAGGACCGCCCGCGCCGCGCGGGCATCCGGCGCCGCGCCGGCGAGCACGAGCATGTGCGCCCCTAGCACCAGGCACAGCTCGGTCAGGTCGGCCGGCCCGCGCCCGGCCAACGTGTCGATGGCTTCCCGCACTTCCAAGGCATTGCCCACGGCATACCCGAGGGGCTGGCTCATGTCGCTGACCACGGCCACGGTGCGCCGGCCGAGCCGCTCCCCGATGGCCACCATGGCCCGCGCCAGAGCGAAGGCGTCGGCTTCCTCGCGCATGAAGGCCCCCTCGCCGGTTTTCACGTCCAGCACGATAGCGTCGGCCCCGGCGGCAATCTTCTTGCTCATCACCGAGCTGGCGATGAGCGGGATCGACTCCACCGTCGCCGTCACGTCACGCAGGGCGTAGAGCAGCTTGTCGGCCGGCGTCAGCTTGGCGCTCTGCCCGACGACGGCCAGCTTGATGCGGTTCACCTGCTCGACGAACTGCTGCGGCGTCAGCTCGGCACGAAAGCCGGGAATGCTCTCCAGCTTGTCAATCGTCCCCCCGGTGTGGCCCAGCCCGCGCCCCGACATCTTGGCCACGGGCACGCCGGCCGAGGCCACGAGGGGCCCCAGCACCAGCGTCGTCGTGTCGCCGACGCCGCCGGTCGAGTGCTTGTCCACCTTCACCCCGGCGATGGGCGACAGGTCGACCGTCTCGCCGGAGGCCACCAGCTCCCAGGTGAGGTGCGCCGTCTCCTCGTCGGTCATGCCCCGGAAATAGACAGCCATGGCCCACGCGGCCATCTGGTAGTCGGGGATGCGCCCCGCCACATAGCCCTGGATGAGAAAGCGCAGCTCCTCGGCGGTGTGCGTGCCGCCGTCGCGCTTCTTGCGGATCAGGTCGACAGCACGCATCAGGTCCTCACCCCGGCTACAACGGCCCGCACGAGGGCGGTGAACTTCGGCTTGGTGCGCTCGGCCACGGCCACCACCTGCTCGTGGGTGAGCGGCTCCAGCTCCTCGCCGATGGCCATGTCGGTGATGCAGGAGATGCCCAGGACGCGCAGACCGCAGTGGGCGGCGGCGATCACCTCGGGAATGGTCGACATGCCCACGGCGTCGCCACCCAGCCGGCGGAGCATCACGAGCTCGGCGGGCGGCAGGTAGTTGGGTCCGCTGATGCCGGCGTAGACTCCCTTCTGCACGCGGATGCCCAGATCACGCGCCTTCTGCTCGGCCAGGGCGATCAGCTCCGGGTCGTACGCCCGCGACAGGTCCGGGAAGCGCGGCCCCAGCTCGTCGTCGTTCGGCCCGATCAGCGGGTTGTCTCCCGTGAAGTTGAGGTGGTCCACAATCAACATGAGGTCGCCGGGCTGGAAGGCCTTGTTCATCCCCCCGGCGGCGTTGGTGACGATCAGCACCTTGGCGCCGAGGAACTTCATCACGTACACCGGAAAGGCCACCTGGGCCATGGAATACCCTTCATAGTAGTGAAAGCGGCCCTGCATCGCCACCACGGTCTTTCCTTCCAGGCGGCCGATCACCAGGCGGCCAGCATGGCCGGCCACCGTCGACACGGGAAAGTGCGGAATCTCCCCGTAGGGAATCACCGTCGCGTCGGCGATCTGCTCGGCCAGGTCGCCGAGCCCCGACCCGAGGATCAAGCCAATCTCCGGCACGTGGTTCGTCCGCTCGCGAATGGCGGCAACGGCTTCGCGCACCGTTTGTGCGCGGTTGGCCATCTGCACTCCTCCTCCTTTTGTCCCCATGCTTCCAAGCGTCCAACAGGCATCACAGCGCTTCCACAATGCCCCCGACAAGGGCGCGGAAGGTGTCCTTCACCCGCTCTGCCGTCTCCATCACTTCCTCGTGGGACAGCGGCTGCGGTAGGATGCCGGCGGCCATGTTGCTGATGCACGAGATGCCCAGCACGCGGATCCCGGCGTGGCGAGCGACGATCACCTCCGGGACGGTGGACATGCCTACGGCGTCGGCCCCCAGCGTGCGCAACATGCGGATCTCCGCCGGCGTCTCATAGCTCGGGCCGAGGAGGCCGGCGTACACGCCTTCCCGCAGGGAAATCCCGAGCTTGGCGGCGACGTTCTTCGCTAGCTCGCGCAGGCCCTTGTCGTAGGCTTCGGACATGTCGGGGAAGCGCGGACCGAGCCGCTCGTCGTTGGGCCCGATGAGCGGATTGCGGAAGGTCAGGTTCAGGTGGTCGCGGATCAGCATCAGGTCGCCGGGCCGAAAGTCCGTGTTGACGCCGCCGGCGGCGTTGGTGACGATCAGCGTGTCGACGCCAAGGGCCTTCATCACGCGCACGGGAAAGGTCACCTGTTCCAGCGAGTACCCCTCATAGGCGTGGAAGCGCCCCTTCAACGTCATCACCGGCTTGCCGCGCAGCGTGCCGACGACCAGCTTCCCGTCGTGCCCTTCCACCGTGGACACAGGAAAATCGGGAATCTCCCCGTAGGGAATCTGCACCCCCTCCACCTCGTCGGCCATCACGCCGAGGCCCGAGCCGAGGATGAGGCCGATCTTCGGCTGCACAGGCAGCTTCGGGGCCAGAAAGGCCCGCACCTTCTCGATGCGTTCGTACAACGACACGGTCCCCTCTCCTTTCCAACCATCCTTGCCCGTCCGCGGTGTTCGGTCAGCGGCGGACGATCAGATCTCGCCCAAAAAGCTCCTTCCGATCGCCGGAGGCGTCACGCCGAAGTTGTCGGCCACCGTGGCCCCCACATCGGCGAAGGTTTCGCGCAGGCCGAGGTTTCGCCCGTCACGCAAAGCCGGGTACCAAACGAGCAGCGGCACGTACTCCCGCGTGTGGTCGGTGCCGTGGTGCGTCGGATCGTTCCCATGGTCCGCGGTGATGACGAGCAGGTCGCCCTCGGAAAGGGCCCCGAGGATCTCCGGCACCCGCCGGTCGAAGGCCTCGAGGGCCTGGGCGTATCCTTCGGGATCGCGCCGGTGACCGTACTTGGCGTCAAAGTCGACGAGGTTGAGGAAGGCCAGCCCGCGGAAGGAGCGTCGGGCCACCTCCAGCAGCTTGTCGACGCCGTCCTCGTTGGAGGCCGTCTTGATCGCCTCCGTCACCCCTTCGCCGGCGTAGATGTCGGAAATCTTGCCCAGGGCAATGACGTCGTAGCCGGCGTCGGCCAGACGGTTCATCACCGTCGGCGCCGGCGGCTTGACCGAGTAATCGCGGCGGTTGGCCGTGCGCACGAAGGCCCCCGGCTTTCCGACGAAGGGCCGCGCGATCACCCGCGTCACGGCGTACTCGTCGCGGAGGGTCAGCTCGCGGGCGATCTCGCAGATGCGGTACAGCTCGTCGAGGGGGATCACCTCCTCGTGGGCGGCCACCTGGAACACGCTGTCGGCCGACGTGTAGACGATGACGGCGCCGGTGCGCATGTGCTCCTCGCCCAGCTCCTCGATGATGGCCGTGCCCGACGCCGGCTTGTTCCCGAGCACCTTCCGCCCGATGCGTCGCTCAAACTCGGCGATCAGCTCCGGCGGGAAGCCGTTCGGGTACGTCTTGAAAGGCACCTTCGTGTGGATGCCCATCAGCTCCCAGTGGCCGGTGGTCGTGTCCTTGCCGGCAGAGATCTCCGCCATCTTGCCGTAGTGGGCCTTCGGAGACACCGCCGGCGGGATCCCCTTCACTGAGGCGATGTTGCCGAGCCCCAGCGCCGCAAGGTTGGGCAGCGAAAGCCCCACCGTTTCGGCGATGTGCCCCAGCGTGTTCGCCCCCTCGTCGCCGTAATCGGCGGCGTCGGGCAGCGCGCCGATGCCCACGCTATCCAGGACGATAAGGAAGATGCGCGAAAATCGCATGGTACCGTCCTCCTTGCCATAGTTGCCAGACGTCAGACCTCTGTGGCGCAAAAAGACGCGCCGCCACGCCCCGCTACGCTCGCGGGTGCGTACGCGCGTAGATCTCCTTCAGACGCGTTTTGGTGACATGGGTGTAAATCTGCGTCGTGGAAATGTCGGCGTGGCCGAGCATCTCCTGCACGGAGCGCAAATCGGCCCCGTTCTCCAAGAGGTGCGTGGCAAAGGAATGGCGCAGCGTGTGCGGCGTGATCTCCTTGGCAATGCCCGCCTCGCGGGCGTACTTCTTGATGATTTTCCAGAACCCCTGCCGCGTGAGCCGCCGGCCGTGGTGGTTGACAAACAGGGCTTCTTCCCCCTGGTTGCGCAGCAGCATCGGCCGGGCCCGCTCGATGTACGTGCGGGTGGCGTCGACGGCGATCCGGCCAAGGGGGATGATGCGCTCTTTGGACCCCTTGCCCATGCACCTGAGGTAAGCCAGGTGCAAATTGACGTCGTGCAGGTTCAGCGACACCAGCTCCGACACCCGCAACCCCGACGCGTACAGGAGCTCCAGCATCGCCTTGTCGCGCAGGCCGGTCGGCGTGCGCAGGTCGGGCATTTCCAGGAGGCGTTCCACTTCCTCTACCGACAGCACCTTGGGCAGGCGTTTCTGCAGCTTGGGCGTCTCCAGGTTGACCGACGGGTCGTGCTCGATGAGGCGTTCGCGAAACAGGAACTGGAAAAACGAGCGGATCGACGCCAGGTGGCGCGAGATCGTCGCCGTCGCCTTCCCTTGCTGCTGCAAACGCAGGAGAAAGCCGACGATGTGTGCCCGCGTGGTCTCCTCGATACGCTCGACGCCCTGTTCCTTCAGGTAAACGAGAAAGGCCGTCAGATCCTGGCGGTACGAGACCAGCGTGTTGGCCGCTAACCCCCGTTCGACGTCAAGGTAGTGGATAAAATGGTCAATCAGCGTTTCCATCGCTCGTCAAAACTCCTTCGTCGCCACATCGTCCCGGGGTTCCACGCTATTGCTCATTCCACACGAGGACCCGCAAATCCTCTTCCCACCGGGCCGTTTTCGTTCCGAACCGCACCCGCCGTTCCGCCGCACTCCGCTCAACCCACCGGCACGGGCGTGCGGACAGACATGTGCCCGCTATTCCCCGTAACGCAAAAAGGTGAGCACGTGATCCCACACGCTGCCTTCGCCGCTTGCATCCGGCGCAACCGGCGTGATCACCTTCACCGCCCGGCCCTTGGGCTCCTCGTACGGGTTGAGGGGCAGCATGTGGGCGGTGACCCAATCGATGCTCCGGTAAAACAAATAGGTCAGGAGCAGAAAGAGGACACAAAAGCGCACCAGGAGCAACAGGCGCCGCACCCCGGCCATCGGCGGTTCGCCCCCTTCTCCCTCGTGTTCACACCGCAGTACAAGCTGTTCTATCCTATGCCGAACGGGAGCGGGGATATACGTGGAACGCAGGGAGCGGTGGGTGTCGCATCGTTCCCCATGGGCCAGTATACCAAAACCCCTCGGCGATGGGGCTTTGCATTGCGGGATCATCATGAATTCGCCGTTCAACCCGGGCGCTACTTTTATCTGCCCGTATCTTTGAATCCGTGGGACGTGATCAACAGGACCACGCGGTCTTCTACGCCAATCCCATTCTTCATCCACAACCCTTGGACTTGGAGCCTTTTGGCCAGGATGGGGAGCGAAACAAAGGGGGTGCCGCCCTCGCCCAGGGTCGGAAATGTGCGATAGGGAAGCCGCTCGCCATAGCGAAGCATCCCGCGCCGGTCTTCTAAAGGTGCCCAAGGGTCCGGAGCGTAGGCAAGGCTGACGCTCGCGGGGTAGCCCGCACTCAGACACGTTGGGCAGCCGTCAACGGCTCTAAGACTTCAGGGCTGTAGGTGCGATCACAGCGTAAGCATACAAATTGCGTAAATCTCGGATTTCGTTCGAGCATTGTCACCGTTCTCCCTACATTTAACTGTCAGCTAAAATGAACAATTCACGAAAAGTTTCCCAAGTCTCGTGCGTCTATCTAGAAATCCCCGCGCATTACACGGATTAGCCAATTTACCACGAAAAGCGACAATGGTATCAACATAAACGTAATAAAGACACTGAGTACATTGGTTATACCCGTAACAGGTATCGATAGCCGATTCCAAATAAAAGCCAGTACTTTTAATAAGGAGATAAAAACGATTGCCGTTAACGCAAAAAACACAATACGTTCCTTCACATTATCGCCCCACTTCATTAACATTCATAGTGGAATTATTACCGTTAACAACATAATAATGCACCGGCGACCTTTACATGCCCTCATGGATAGATCAGCCGCCGGTGCGCTCTGTCTAACAGTCGTTCTCCCCAATCCCTAAACGCCTAAATGTAGCTTGCAACCATCGGAGAAGTTACCGACTCCTTTTGCCTCGGAAAGTGAACAAGGCCACCGATCTCGCTTACTGGCGAGAACGTGGCCTTTTCAGTTTCACCGGCTTGTACACTCCGCTTCGTCAATCCTTGTGAACCGCCGTATACCGAACGGTACGTGCGAATGGTTGTGAGAGACGGGGGTTGGCCGCCCCCTTCTCCTCGACGCACGCACCGAGCCCTCTCGCGTCCCTTACATCAGCGCCTCCAGCGGCGTGTGCGGCCGGTTGAATGCACGGGCGACACCCTCGTGGGTGATGTGGCCCTTCATCACGTTGACGCCGCGGGCCAGGGCGCGGTTGTCGCGAATGGCCTGGAACACGCCCTTCGTTGCCAGCTGCACGGCATACGGGATGGTGACGTTAGTCAGGGCGATGGTCGATGTGCGCGGCACGGCGCCCGGGATGTTCGCCACGGCGTAGTGCACCACGCCGTGCTTGACGTAGGTTGGGTTGCTGTGCGTCGTCACGCGGTCGATCGTCTCGATGGAGCCGCCCTGGTCGATGGCCACGTCCACGATGACCGACCCCGGACGCATCGACTTGACCATCTCTTCCGTCACAAGGCGCGGGGCGCGGGAACCGGGGATCAGCACCGCGCCGATGAGGAGATCGGCCTTGGCCACGCTGCGGGCAATGTTGTAGCTGTTCGACATCAGCGTGGTCAGCCGCGCGCCAAAGAGGTCATCGAGGTAGCGCAGGCGGTCCGGGTTGACGTCGAGAATCGTCACGTTGGCGCCCATGCCCATGGCGATCTTCGCCGCGTTGGTGCCGACGACGCCGCCGCCAATGATCACCACTTCCGCCGGCGGCACACCCGGCACGCCACCGAGCAGCACGCCTTTGCCGCCCTTGGGCTTCTCCAAAAGCTGCGCGCCGATCTGCACGGCCATGCGCCCGGCGATTTCGCTCATCGGGGTCAACAGGGGCAACGCGCCGTTGTCGAGCTGGACCGTCTCATAGGCGATGGCCGTCATGCCGCTTTCTACGAGGGCCTCGGTCAATTCCGGCTCCGCGGCGAGGTGCAGGTAGGTAAACAGCACCAGATCCTCCCGGAAATAGCGGTACTCGCTCGGAAGGGGCTCTTTCACCTTGAGGACGAGTTCGGCGCGTGACCACGTCTCTTCCGCCGTATCGACGATGGTGGCCCCGGCCTGACGGTAGTCATCGTCTGTGAAACCGCTACCAATCCCGGCATTCGTCTCGATGAGCACCGTGTGCCCTGCCTGGCGCAGCATCTCAACACCGGCCGGCGTGATGGCCACCCGGTTTTCGTTGTCCTTGATCTCCTTGGGCACTCCGATGATCATGTCGGCTCCTCCTTACTGCAGATCCTTGTCCATCGTTATTGTTATTGTAATTCGTTTACCATACAAAATTGTAATTCATCTGCCATAACAAAGACAAGAAAAAAGCTCCTCTGAACACTGGAGCTCGTTGGCGCGCGTGATTATTTGAAATCTTCCGGATCCACCAGGTCGCGACACCGATGACAGATGCCGTGAAACGTCAAGCGGTGGTCAAGAATGGTAAAACCCCATTCCTGCTCCACGCGCTTTTCCACCTCACCCAGCAGGTCTTCCATAATTTCGTCGACTTTCCCGCAGTGGAGGCACACGAGGTGGTGATGATGGTGTTCCGCATCCTCCGATCGGACGTCGTACCGGGTCACGCCATCGCCAAAATTCATCTTGTGCACAATCTTGAGATCGGTGAGCAGTTCCAGCGTGCGATACACGGTGGCCAGCCCGATTTCGGGCGCCTTTTCCTTCACCAGGAGATAGACGTCTTCGGCGCTGAGGTGGTCCGCCTCGTTCTCCAAGAGCACGCGCACCGTGGCCTCGCGCTGGGGCGTGAGCTTGTAGTTCCGCGACTGCAGGATCTGCCGGATGCGATTGAGCCGCTCTTCAATCCGTTGCGCTTCCGATGAGCGCGCGTCCACACCGAATCCCTCCCTGCGGCCTCCTTCCCCCATTATAGTTAAGCACAGGAACGGAGTCAAATAAATCAATTCCTATTTTAGAGTTAGTCTAATTCTTACCCACTAACCATTTGCGCCACCACGCGCATCATGGCCGGTGAGAGGTACGCTTGAACCCATGAGGCCGTCACAAGGGCCAGGGCAGAAACCGGAACCAGGGCCGCATAGCGAAGAAACGCCGGCCACATCGGCTGGCGCCGGGCCAAAAAGTGGTTGCGTATGAGGGCGAGAGAAAAGGCCATACCGGCCACGCTGACCACCAACACCGCCGGAACCACCAGCAAATTAGGAGGGACAACCGCCGTCAGGGCGAAGAGAAACCCTTCCCAACCGGATTGGGACACCAGGAGGCCAACGGTAAACCCCAGGATCATCCCCTTGAGGAAGACCGCCACCACGATGAACGGCAGGCCCACTACCGAGAGGCCGAGTAACCAGAGCAGGCCCAGCACCTTGAAATGGTAGCCCATCGCGTACCGGAAGGCCACGTCCGGCTCGGCCACGCCGCCATGGCGCAGTTCGGCAAAAAACAGGCCCAGCGAGCCCGCCAATTCGTGTTTTTGCGTCGGGGAGAGAAAGCCGATGGCCAAGGCCCCAAAGGCGATGCCCGTCGCAAAGAGGGTCAGCGTAAAAACATATAGGGACAGCGCCTGCTGCGGACGATACCCAAGTGGTTGTCCCACGCGGAAACGCACGGTTCATCCCTCCCGTCTCTCACTGCCCATCCTATGCGCGGGACGAACCGATTATGTCCGCGGGGCCCTGCCCGACAGGTGTGCCCTCCGTTACGAGGCGGGCGTGGTTGAAGCGGCCGATCGCGCTACCCGACCGTACCGTCCCCCGCCCCCTTCGCGCAGGGTAAGCCGGCCTTCCCGGGCCTTGACGATGAGATCGGCGAGTTCACGACCGACCACCGCGGCCAGTTCTTCCGGCGGTGCGTGGTGCAACACGGCCATTTCCGTGCCAAAGGCCTCCAACAGCCGCTCCCGCTTCTTGGGTCCCAAGCCGGGAATGAACGCCAAGGGGACTTGGTAAACATAGCGCGGGCGGTGCGGCGGATGGGTGCCTTCCGGCTGGTCGGCGATGGCCAGAATCCGGTCGGCCACACCGCGCACGAAACGGTTGTGTCCGCAGGCCGGGCAGACGTCCGGCGACGAGGCGGGATCCACCAGTGCCCCACAGGAGGCGCACGCCGTACGGTGGTACTTGCCCAAGCGCGGGTTGAGGCCGTAGTTGGCCGCCACGCCTCGCCCGCCCTCACGCCGCAGCGCCCGGAGGAGCTCCTCGAAGGTGGGTGCAGCCATATACACGGCTTGGTACTCGCGGCCGATGTTGGCCAGCGAGTGGGCATCGGAATTGGACAAAAAGGTCTTATCGGCCAGCTCCGACAGGGAATCGGCCATGGCCGAGTCGGCGGAGAGGCCGAGTTCCACCGCCGGCACGCGCGCCGCATCCAGCACCTCGGCCATGCGGGCGGCAGCGCTGCCGTAGAGGCCTTTGTGCGGTGTGAACACGTGGGCGGGGATGAGCACGCCGCCCCGTACGGCCACTTCATCCTGCAGGACGTGCGCCCCGACGGCAACGCGCTGCGAGCTTAATGAAACGTTTTTCACGTGATGGCGCAGCCACGCCGTAAAGTCGACCATGGCCGCCAGGGTGGGCAAGTAGCACAGCACATGAAACGCGCCCCGCCCGCGCGGCTTCACTTCCAGTTCCGCGCCGAGGAAGATCGTCGTCTCGCCGTACGTGAGCCCGCCGTCGGGCCGTTCCACCATTTCGCCGGCGGCCAGGAGGGCGCGGATCTCCTCCTGCACCTCGGGAACATGGGCATCGATGATACCCACGGCGTCAAGCCCCTTGCGACAGACCGACTCGTGCACGATGCGGGCAAAGGTCAGGTCGCGGGCGGCGCTGATCTTCACCGGCCTTCCACTCACTGTAAAACCGACGTGCACGTGGAGATCAACGAACCAGGTGCGCATCATCGCCCATCCTCCCGCAGGCGGTCCAGCTCCCACAGAGCGAGGGCGTACAGCGTCTTGGCGTCACAGATAAGGCCCTGGCGCACCTTTTCCTGCGCCTCCGCCCACGTGAGCAAAACCGGCTCGACGAACTCCCCGGCGTCGGGCCGCGCCACGCCACGGGTCAGCCCTTCGGCACGGTACAGGTGAACGATCTCGTTGGCAAACCCCGGAGAAGTGTAGAAGGAGGCCACGTGCGCCCAGCGTTCGGCAACATAGCCCGTCTCCTCCACCAGCTCCCGCTGCGCGCAGGCGGCCGGGTCTTCGCCCGGTTCCAACTTGCCGGCCGGGATCTCCCAGATCTCCCGTTCCAGAGGCTTGCGGAACTGCCGCACAAGGAGGATGCGGTCTTCGGCGGTGCGGGCGAACACGGCCACGGCACCGGGATGCTCGACCACCTCCCGCCGACCGGTGGACCCGTCCGGAAGGCGCACCTCGTCGAGACGCACACGAATGACGCGCCCGCTGTAAAGGAGTTGCGACGACACGGTGGGTTCAGCAAAGGACGACACGGCCACCCCTCCTCACGGTTCTCTTCTGCCCAAACGGTCCATACCAGTATACCAAAAGGGTTCGCGGAGGTGGGGTCGTGAAAATCACGTGCACATCGCGCTGTCTGCGCCTCGTTGGCCGGGCTTGGGAGATCCGCGCCGCTCTGCGCAGCCTGGGCGCGTCCAATCTGACCGTTGGCGAATTCCTGCACCGCATGACGACGTATGGGCGACGGTAACCGATGGAAACGGCAAAACCTCCCGTCCGATCCGGCACGGGAGGTTTTGTGCTTGTGGGGAGCCTCACCGTTTGGAGTTGCTGCGCAAGAACCGGCGGGCCACCACCTGGGCGGCGTGCACAAGGGTCTGGAAGAAGGGCGGGTCATCGTCCGCCCTGCGCCCCATGGTGGTCACCGGAAGCGGATACGCCTCGAGGACAGCCGCCACGTCCTCGGCCGAAGGCAAGCCGTCGGTGACCACGACGTGGGACGTCCCGGCCGTTGCCGCCTGCAGCTGCCGGCGCACCCGCGCCCCAAACGGGCCAGGGAAAGCGGGTACCGGAACCCACGCCGGGGCCAGGGCCAGGGCCAGCGCCGTGGCCGTGTGGTGACTGAGCCCCACGTGGCGCGCGCGGGGGTCGACGCCCTGAATGCGCGGGACAAGCATGGGAATGCCGCCGAGGGCGGCGACACGGTTCACCCAGTCGCCGAGCTCCGTGGCGGTAGTGCCGTAGCGGCTGTTCGTGCCGACAATGCCGGGTCCCATGGCGACAATCGCCACGTCGGCATCCAGGGCGTACCGCGCGGCCAGAAGGCCGGAATGGGGGCTGACCGCCTCGACATCGCCGCCAAAGGCGTGGCCAACCGTCACCGTGCCGACCAGATCGCCCCGCGCGCGGAGGGCGGCGACGTGGCGGCTGAAGGGCAGCGGGAGAGCGCCGCCCTCGCTCATCACGTACGCCACGCGCACCTCGGGGGCGTAGCGGCGCAGGGCGGTCACCAGAACCGGCACCATGCTGTGCAGCTCGGCGAGGCATACGGGCATGTTGTCGAGGGGCTGCTCCCGCCGCTCGGCTTCGTCGAGCTGCGGCCGCAGGGGATGGCCAGCTTCCTCCCAGTGGGGCAGCGCCATCTGCCACGGCGTATAACGGAGCTTGACAATGTGGCCAACCGGTGGCGGCCACAGGGAGGCCCCAGACACATGACCGGGTTCCCCCCGCGCCGCTGGCGGGCCCGGCACATCCTCCCCGGCCGGCGCCCCCGTCTTCCCCGCCACGGCGGCCACAAAATGGACCCCGCCGCTTCCCAATCCCAGCCGCACAGCCGTGACGTTGAGCAGTACGCGATCGCCCGCAGCGCACCGGCCGACCAGGTCCGGGTACGCGACGGCCGTCTCTGCTTCCGCCGACCCGTCCACCTGCACGGCCAACTCCTGCAACCCCCGCCGCTCGCCCCGTACCCCGACAACCGTCCCCCACGCCCACTGGATGGCCCCTCTCCGGTCCGCCATGCCGGTCCCTCCCCCATCGCCTTTTACGGCATGTTTACGACCGCATCGGCCCGGACTTTCCGGGGGAAGCGCCGGGCTCACCGCGCCTGGTCCACCCAAAGGCCAGCGCGGCCGTCACCCCGCTCACCAGCGCCGCCACCCCGTAGGCGCCCCGAATGCCCAGGATGTCGGCGACAAGCCCCATCCCCGCGACGGAAACGGCAAACGCCGCGTTCATCAGGATGCCATGGGCGGCCAGCACGGCGGGAAGAAGATGCGCATCCACGCTGCGCTGCACGAGGGTCCGCTGGGCGACATCGCGCAGCTGGAACGCCGGCCCCATGAGCAGGCAGAGGGTTAACGCTACGGCGGGGACGCTCGTGACGGCAAATCCCAGGGTGAGCAGGCCGACGAGGGCCGACCCCGCAATCATGCTCTCGAATAGGCGCCGCTCCACCCACCGCGCCGCCCGCCATACCAGCAGGCCGCCAAGGATCGTGCCCGCGTAGTAGCCGGCGTTGAGATACCCCCACCACTCCGCGCCGCGCCCCGCGCCTGTTCCACGTAGACGAGGAGCAGGGCACCGATCCACACCCCGTAGACGGCATGTTCGGCCACGTCCATCGCCGTCACCAAGCGCAGCGTAGGCACGTGCCACAGCGCCGTCCATCCCGCCTTGGCCGCGCGATGCGGCTTGGGCGTAGACGGCGGCGCTGCAGACCTCTCTTGGGGTTCCCGAACACCGAAGAGGGCGAGCGTCGCCCCGGCGTACAGCGCGACGGCTCCCCACAACACCGCCACCGCCCCAAGCTGGGCCACGAGCACTCCGCCGGCCAGCCAGCCCACGAGCAGCACCATCTGGTCAACCGTAGCCAGCACGCTGTTGGCCTGCACCAGCTTCGTCTCCTCCACCAGTCGCGGCACAAGGGCGTTCCGGGCCGGCGTCGTCCATCCGTCCAAGAAGGCTGCCGCAAAGGTAAGGGCGTACCATCTGGCGAGGACGGCCGGATGGGGAGCCGCCAGCACCGCCGTCGCCGCGAGTGAGGCGAGGAAGAGCACCTGGCCGCCCTGGGCGGCGATGAGCACCGTCTGCAGGCGCATACGTGCCGCCACGGCGGGAAAGATCAGCCCCGCGGCCGCCCCGGCCACCACGCGCACCAAGGGATACAGGGCAGCAAAGGCGGCCGATCCGGTTGCGCGGTACACCAGCGTCACGACGGACACGACGGCCAGGGCGTCGCCGAAGTTGGCCGCCGCTTGGCCGGCAACCAGCGCGCGAAAGGCGGCCGGCACACCATCTCCTCCCTTGTCACCGATTCCGGCGGATCATTCGGCGCGCCGCACCCCACGGGCCACCTCCTGCACGATGGCCACAACCAGCTCGGCCGTCTTCACCAGCTCGGCGATGGGCATGCGCTCGTTTTTGGAATGGATCTCCTCGTACCCGACGGCCAGGTTGACGGTCGGCACCCCGTACCCGGCGATCACGTTGGCATCGCTTCCCCCGCCACTGGCCAATGTCTTCGGTGTGCGGCCGATGGCGCGGATGGCGCGCATCGCCGTCGCCACCACCGGATGGTCGTCGCCGTACTTGTAGCCGGGATACATCCGCTCCACGCGGAACTCGACCGTCGCCCCGTACTCCGCGGCCGTCTCCTCGAAGGCGCGGCGCATCGCCGCGATCTGCCGCTCCAGCTTCCCTTCATCCAGGCTGCGTGCCTCGGCCAGGATTTCCACGCGGTCCGGAATGATGTTCATCGCCTGGCCGCCAGCAAACTGCCCAATGTTGGCCGTCGTCTCGTGGTCGATGCGCCCGAGGGGCATGCGGGCAATGGCCTTGCTGGCCACCTGGATGGCGGAGATCCCCTCTTCCGGATTGACGCCGGCGTGGGCCGCCTTGCCGTGCACCACCACGTCGATGCGCGCGTGGGCCGGTGCCGCGGTGATGATCTCGCCCACCGGACCGTTGGAGTCGAGGGCAAAGCCAAACTCGGCTTTCAGGAGTTCCGGATTGAACGCCTTGGCCCCTTTGAGGCCCGACTCTTCTCCCACGGTGATGAGGAACTGCACCGTGCCGTGGGCGATGTTTTGCTCCTTCAGCACGCGGATGGCCTCCAGGATGGCGGCCAGCCCGGCCTTGTCATCGGCGCCGAGGATCGTCGAGCCGTCAGAATAGACGTACCCGTCCCGCACCACCGGCTTGACACCTTTTCCCGGCTTCACCGTGTCCATGTGCGACGTGAAGTAAATCACCGGTGCATCAACCGTGCCCGGCAGCGTGGCCACGAGGTTGTTCGCCCCGTGCCCGGTTTTCACCGCCGCGTCGTCTTCTTCCACCATCAGGCCGAGGGAGCGAAACTTTTCTTTGAGAACGCGGGCAATCTCGCCCTCCTCGCCCGTTTCGCTGTCGATTTGCACCAGCTCCAGAAATTCGTTGACCAGGCGCGTTTCGTTGATCACGTTCCTCTCCTCCTCCATTCATCACCGCAACGTTGCGTGCACCTGTTCACCGTTACGATACCGCACGTTCCGGCAAAAGAAAATCCCCCGGGCCGGCCAAAGGAGAGAATCCCCGCTGCCTGCGCGATCGGATCCGCCCAAGAAAAAAAGCGCCCCTAAACGGGCGCTCCCAGACTGCAGACAAACTCCCTCGGTGCCAACGCAGCCGAGGGAGTTTTCTTGTCGTCTGTGAACAATAAAGAGAAGAAATTAAGGGCATGGCGCCCTGTTTTTCCTAACCTCCATAACCAATTCGCCAGCTTTTTTAAATTCATGCAAGCAAAAACAAGCATCGCCTGCATTGTCACTTTTTCCAACCCACGTAAAGTGGTCCAACGCAAGCCATGCTTCTCCTTGAGATCCGCAAATACACGCTCAATCGTTTCCTTTCGGCGTGCATATAGGCGTTTATTCACTTCTGTATGGCGCAAGTGCTCCACTTCTTCCATGTAATGGGCCCAGATATGGCGGCTCACACGCTTAACCGCGTCGTGGCTTTCTGTGCACTGGGAGCGGAATGAACAAGATCGACAGGTCGTGGCATCGGAACGGTAGATTCTGTAACCCTCACGGGTCGTGGTTTCGTAGGTAAGCACTTGTCCGGCAGGACAAAGATAGCAATCGTAGTACTCATCGTACACGTAATCTTGCTTTCGATACCTTCCGTCTTTTGTGTGGGGACGGGTATACGGCATGACCGGACGGACCTGTTGGTCCAAGAGGTACTTGCTGATATAGGGTGTTTTATACCCTGCATCCACCGCGACAGCGCTGGGTTTTCCGACATGCTTGACGGCTTGCTCGAACACATCCGAAAAGACCTGACTGTCATGAACGTTGGCGGCCGTGACGACGGCACTGACGACAAAGCCGTTTTGGTCGCTGGCCGCATGGAAGGAGTAAGCGAACGTCTGTTCCTTTTCGTTTTTGACAAACCAGCCGCTGTCCGGATCAGTGGTGCTTTGCTTCACCTCCTTCCAGACGGCTTTAGACTTTTTTGGCAACGGCTTTTTCCCATGCGCTACGCGGTCCTGGTTGATTTCCTCTTCCAGAAGTTCTTGATATTTTTTTCCTTCTTCCTGAACGAGCCGCTTGATGAATTTTCTCTTGTTGGCGTTGGCTTTGACATGGGTGGAATCAATATACAGAACGGAAGGGTCCACAAGCCCGTGATGGCAGGCTTCTTCGAGAATGCGCGTAAAGATCTTTTCAAACAGGTCGGTACCCTTGAATCGGCGGACATAGTTTTTTCCAAACGTCGTGAAATGGGGAATGGGCTGGGTGAGATCGTATCCCAAAAACCACCGATAGGCGAGATTGGTTTCGATTTCCTTGATGGTTTGACGCATGGAACGGATGCCGAACAGATACTGGATGAGCACCATTTTGATGAGGACAACGGGATCGATGCTGGGTCTTCCGTTGTCTGGGCAATAACGATCTTCCACCAGGTCATAGATAAACGAGAAATCGATGGCGTTTTCGATTTTGCGGACCAGGTGATCCTGAGGAACCAATTCGTCCAACGAAACAACGGTAAGCTGGTAACGGCCTTCGGCCGACTGTTTTCTCAGCATGTGGCCACCTCTGCATGATGGGATAAGAACTCTATTCGACAAAAAAGCGTGTAGACCTTGTACCTCCCGGTACTTTGTCTACACGCTGAAGCGCCCCTAAACGGGCGCTCCTTTTCCTCCAGACAAAAGCATCGGCCCCCTTCTTGGACTCCGCTAGCCCGTCACGCCCGCCGGGTTTCGACGAAAACCGCTCCTTCTGCAGCCGTTCACGGAACGCGCGCGTTTCGGCCACCACGACACCGGAGAGCACCAGCAGGGCGATCAGGTTTGGCACGGCCATCAGCCCGTTGAACACGTCGGCAATGCTCCACACGAGGTCAAGTTTCACGACCGTGCCCACAAAGACAGCGACGACCACCGCCCAGCGGTACCACAGGATCCGGCGGGTGCCGAAGAGGTACTCGAAGCACTTCTCGCCATAGTACGACCACCCCAGCACCGTCGAGTAAGCGAAGAGGATGAGGCCGATGGTGACAACCCACTTCCCAAAGCCGGGCAAGAGGGCGTTGAACGAGGCCGACGTGAGGCTGGCGCCGGACAGGTTACCGTCAGCGTACAAGCCGCTCATGACCAAGACGAGTCCGGTGACGCTACAGACGACGATGGTGTCGAGGAACGTGCCGGTCATCGACACCAGCCCCTGGCGGCAGGGGTGGTCCGTCTTCGCCGCCGCGGCCGCGATCGGCGCGGAACCCAGCCCGGCTTCGTTGGAGAAGACGCCGCGGGCCACGCCGTAGCGGATGACCGTCCCCAGCGCGCCGCCGGCCACGGCCTCGCCGGTAAAGGCGTCCGTGAAGATTAGCGCCAGCGCCGCCGGCAACTTGTCCAGGTGAAGCAGGATGACGATCAGGCCGCCGATGAGGTACACGATTGCCATGATGGGGACGAAGAAGGCCGTCACGCGACCGATCGCCTTGATGCCGCCAATGATCACCAGCGCTGTAAAAACAGCCAGAACCACACCGGTCACCCACGTCGGCACGGACAGCGCGCGCTGCAGGGCGTCGGCCACGGAGTTGGACTGCACCGATGTACCAATGCCGAAGCAGGCAATGGCGCCGAAGACGGCGAAGAGGACGGCCAGCCACCTCCACCCGAGCCCGCGCTCAATGTAGTACATCGGGCCGCCGGACATTTCCCCGCGGTCGTTCTGCACCCGGTACTTGATGGCGAGAACAGCCTCGGCGTACTTTGTGGCCATCCCGACGATGGCCGTGAGCCACATCCAGAACACCGCCCCGGGACCGCCCGTGGCCACCGCGGTGGCCACGCCCGCAATGTTCCCGGTCCCGATCGTCGCGGCCAAGGCCGTGGTCAACGCCTCGTAATGCGTCACATCCCCTTGCGACGAGTGGTCTTGCCTGCGCGAGAAGGCCAGCTTCAGGGCGTACGGAAGCTGCCAGAACTGGAGCAGGCGTAGGCGAATGGTGAGGAAGATGCCCGTCCCCACCAGCAGTACGAGCATCGGCGGCCCCCACACGAGGTCGCTCAGCCATGTGATCGCCTTTTCCAACGCGGCCATGTACCCCTTCCCCTCTCCTGTTTCGCGATTTGTCGACGAATTTCGTCTTTTTTCATTACAGTGGCAAGTTGCTGTGCTTCTTGGCCGGGCGGCTCTCCTGCTTGTCGCGGAGCATCTCCAGGGCCTGGATCAGCTTGAGGCGCGTTTCGCGCGGATCGATCACGTCGTCCACCATGCCGTGGGACGCGGCCACGTACGGATTGGCGAACAGACGGCGGTACTCGGCAATCTTTTGCGCGCGCGTGGCCTCGGGGTTGGGCGACTCGGCGATCTCCTTGGCAAAGATGACGTTGGCCGCCCCTTCGGGCCCCATGACGGCGATTTCCGCGCAGGGCCAGGCATACACCACGTCGGCGCCGATGGCCTTGCTGTTCATCGCCACATAGGCGCCACCGTAGGCCTTGCGCAGGATGACGGTGATCTTCGGCACCGTCGCCTCGGAATAGGCGTACAGGATCTTCGCCCCGTGGCGGATGATCCCGCCGTGCTCCTGGTTGACACCGGGGAAGAAGCCCGTCACGTCGACAAAGGTTACCAGCGGGATGTTGAAGGCGTCGCAGAAGCGAACGAAACGGGCCAGCTTGTCGGAAGCGTCGATGTCCAGCCCGCCGGCCATCACCTTGGGCTGGTTGGCCACAATCCCCACTACCTCGCCGGCGATGCGGGCCAGGCCCACGACAACATTGCGGGCAAACTGGGCATGCACCTCGAAGAAACTCCCCTCGTCGACGACGAGATCGATCACCTTGTGCACGTCGTAGGCCTTCGTCCCCTCCACGGGGACCACGTCGGCCAGCTCCTCGATCCACACGTCGCGCTTGGTCACCGTGTAGGGCACCGCCGGCGGCCGTTCCCGACAGTTTTGCGGCAGGTACGAGAGAAGCTTGCGCACCATCTCCAGGACGTCCGATTCGCTGGGCGCGGTGAAATGGACGTTCCCGCTCTTGGTGGCGTGGACGCGGGCCCCGCCCAGTTCTTCGGCGGTGAGGCGCTCCCCGGTCACCGTCTGGATCACCTTGGGCCCGGTGATAAACATCTGGCTGGTGTTCTCCACCATGAACACGAAATCGGTCAGCGCCGGCGAGTAGACGGCACCCCCGGCGCAGGGGCCCATGATCACGGAAATTTGCGGGATGGCGCCCGAATAAATGGCATTGCGGTAAAACACGTGCCCGTAGCCGTCGAGGGAAATGACCCCTTCCTGAATGCGGGCCCCGCCGGAATCGTTCAGCCCGATCACCGGCGCGCCGTTCTTGGCCGCCAGGTCCATGATGCGGGCGATCTTCAGGGCGTGCATCTCGCCGAGGGCCCCGCCGAACACGGTGAAGTCCTGGGCGAAGACGTACACCGGACGGCCGTGGATCTTGCCGTAGCCGGTCACCACCCCTTCGCCGGGCGCTTCCACCTTGTCCATGCCGAACTGGGTGGCCCGGTGGGTGACGAAGGGATTCAGCTCGACAAAGGTATCCGGGTCGAGCAAGAGGTCGATGCGCTCACGGGCCGTCAGCTTGCCGCGGGCGTGCTGGGCAGCAATCTTCTCCTCGCCGCCGCCCAGCTCGATCTTGCGCTTGCGCTCGTACAGGTCATCGATCTTCTCATACATCGCGGCTTGGGGATCGGTCATCGTTGTCGGGTTCACCGCATCCACCTCCGACCATTGTTCGCGTTCGTTCGTGCCCTCACGCCTGTCGCTTGTGCACATCTACTTCCCCATGGGGTTCACACAGCTCAATCAGCACACCGTGGGCTGTCCGCGGATGGAGGAAAGCGATGCGGTGCCCGCCGGCGCCGGCTTTGGGCGTCTCGTGAATCAACTGAGCGTTCGCTCGCTTCAGGGCAGCAAGACGCCCCTCAATATCCTCCACCTCAAAGGCGATGTGGTGAATGCCTTCGCCGCGCGTCTCCAGGAACTTGGCCACCGGTGACGACGGGTCGGTGGGCTCCAAGAGCTCGAGGCGGCTTTCCCCGATCGCGAGAAAGGCCACGCGCACCTTTTCGCTCTCCACCGTCTCCGTGCCGAGCAGGCGAAATCCGAGCAGCTCGGTGTACGTGCGCACGGCCGCATCGAGGTTCCGCACGGCGATGGCCACGTGGGCGATTTTCTTCGGCGACGGCATGACCGGTTCCGCCGGCTTTTCGCCGCGCCGTTCCGCCACCAGCTCGCGAATACAGGATACGATCTCGCTCGTCGGCGTACCGGGGGTGAAGACACGGCGGATGCCATTTGCCTGCAGGAAGGGGATGTCCTCCTCCGGAATGGTCCCCCCGCCGATCACGGGAATGTCGTCGGCCCCCTGCTCTTTCAGAAGGCGCACCACTTCGGGGAAAAGCTCGTTGTGCGCCCCGGAAAGGCACGATAGGCCAATCACATCGACGTCTTCCTGGATCGCCGCGCTGACGATCTGCGCCGGCGTCTGCCGCAGGCCGGTGTACACCACTTCCATCCCCGCATCGCGAAGCGCCTGGGCAATGACCAGCGCCCCGCGGTCGTGACCGTCAAGCCCTGGTTTTCCAATTAGCACGCGGATCGTCTCCCGATGCATGGGTCACACCCCCTGATACTCGCCAAATTCCTCGCGCAGCACGCCGCAGATCTCCCCTACCGTGCAATAGGCGCGAACCGCATCGAGGATGTAGGGCATGAGGTTGTCTGTCCCGCGCGCCGCCTTGCGGAGCGCTTCCAGGCGCTTGGCGGCGAGGGCGTTGTCGCGCGTTTGGCGCAGGCGCTCCAGCTTCGCTTTCTGCTTTTCGGCAATGGCCGGGTCGACCCGCAACAGCTCCGGCTGCTTTTCGTTTTCGATGCGGAACTTGTTGACCCCGACAACCACCAGCTCGCCGGATTCGATCTTCCGTTGCGTTTCGTAGGCCGCTTTGCGGATCTCCCGCTGCGGGAAGCCCTGCTCGATGGCCGCCACCGCGCCGCCCAGCTCGTCGATCTTGCGGATGTAGACCCACGCTTCCTCCTCGATGCGGTCGGTGAGGGCCTCCACGAAGTAAGAGCCGCCCAAGGGGTCGACGGTGTCGGCGACGCCCGTCTCGTAGGCGATGATCTGCTGCGTACGCAGGGCAATGCGCGCCGACTCCTCCGTTGGCAGGGCCAGCGCCTCGTCACGGGCATTGGTGTGCAGGCTCTGCGTGCCGCCCAGCACCGCAGCCAGCGCCTGCAACGCGACGCGCACGATGTTGTTGTCGGGCTGCTGGGCCGTGAGCGTCGAGCCGCCGGTCTGGGTGTGGAAGCGCAGCATCATCGAGCGCGGATTCTTCGCCCCGAAGCGTTCCTTCATGATCTTGGCCCACATGCGGCGCGCGGCGCGGAACTTGGCGATCTCCTCAAAGAAGTGGTTATGGGCGTTGAAGAAGAAGGCCAGGCGTGGCGCGAACTGGTCCACCTCGAGCCCCGCCGCAATGGCCGCTTCGACGTAGGCGATGGCATTGGCCAGGGTAAAGGCCACCTCCTGCACCGCCGTGGAACCGGCTTCGCGGATGTGGTAGCCGCTGATCGAGATCGTGTTCCACTTCGGCACGTGGGCGCTGCAATAGGCGAAGATGTCGGTGATGAGGCGCATCGACGGCTTGGGCGGGAAAATGTACGTGCCACGGGCGATGTACTCTTTCAGGATGTCGTTCTGGATCGTCCCGGCCAGCTTGTCGGCCGGCACGCCCTGCTTCTCGCCCACGGCGATGTACATGGCCAGCAAGATGGCTGCCGGCGCGTTGATCGTCATCGACGTGCTGACGCGGTCGAGGGGGATCCCCTCAAACAGCGCCTCCATGTCGAGCAGGGAGTCAATGGCCACCCCCACCTTTCCCACTTCGCCCATGGCCATCGGATGGTCGGAGTCGTAGCCGATCTGCGTCGGAAGGTCAAAGGCGACAGACAGACCGGTCTGCCCCTGTTCGAGGAGGTAGCGAAAGCGGCGGTTCGTCTCTTCCGCCGTGCCAAAGCCCGCGTACTGGCGCATGGTCCAGAGCCGCCCACGGTACATCGTGGGCTGGATGCCGCGGGTAAACGGGTATTCCCCTGGGAAACCCAATTTTTCGAGATACGCTTCGTCTGGATTCTTCGGCAGGTACAGCCGCTCAACCTCGATCCCTGACAGGGTGGTGAACACGTCTTTTCGTTCGGGAACCTTTTTCAGCAGTTCCGCCGTCGTCGCTTTCCATGACGCATAACGCGTATCAAACGTATCGCCGGCCATGACCGTGTGCCACGCCCCTTCCGTCTCTTCAGTTTTTATCGAAATGAACAATGTTTTACGAAATTATGATAACACAAACCAGGTCTCTGTGGTATGTCCTCTACCGGCGGCGCTACAATAGAGGGGTAGCCGCGCCCGCCTTTCGGACGGAAAAGGAGCGCGCTGCACGAAATGGTCACAGGGAGGAGACCCCATGGACAAAGCACGCATCCGCCAATGGATATGGGACGAGCTTACCCGCACCGGTCAAGCCGCCTTTCCCAAGCCGGTCCATGGACGGATTCCCAACTTCCGCGGCGCAGCGCAGGCGGCCGCCCGCCTCCGCCAGCTCGACGTGTACCAGCGTGCCCGTGTGGTGAAAGTGGGGCCGGATGCCCCTCTGCACCCCATCCGTACCATGGTCCTACGTGACGGCAAGACCCTGTACATGCCCACCCCGCGCCTGGCCGGCGGCTTTGTCGTCCTCCGGGATGTGCCACCGGGAAAAGAGCGGAAGGCCACGTCGCTGGCCCACTTTCAGGCGTATGGGCGAGAAGTGCCCGTGACCGCCATCGAGCCGATCGATCTGGTGGTTGCAGGCAGCGTTGCCGTCGACCATCGCGGGGTACGGGTCGGAAAGGGGGAAGGCTACGGCGACCTGGAATTTGCTCTCCTCTGTGAACTGGGCAAGCTTACACCCGACACGCCGGTGGTGACCGCCGTGCACGACCTGCAGGTGGTGGACAGCCCGGATCACCCCCTCGGCATCCGCCTTCCCCACGATGACCACGACATCGCCGTCGACGTGATCGTCACGCCCACCCGCGTCATCCACACAAAAAACCGGCCGCCGCAGCCCTCCCGCATCGATTGGGAGAAGCTCGGCGACCGGCTGGAACAGCTCAAGCCCCTGGCGGAATGGCGGCGGCTGCAGGGAGACACCGCGTCGTGAGGAGGCTCCGGTCCCCGTCCGATGGCACTGGCCAAGGGGAATCCCGCGTTCCCGCGCAACGGCGCGAGGGCCGCAGGGTGCGGCCCTCGTTTACCCGATGATGCCGTATCCCGGGCGACCAAAGGTGTACAGCAGCACGAAGGTGATCGGCCCCGTCACCGAGACGAACAGCCAGAGCGGATAGCTCCACCGCGCCCACCGGCGGTGAAGGACATCCTTGCCCTTCAGGCCGAGAATCAGCGTGACAATCACCAGCGGGACGTTGACCGTGGCGGCCAGGGAATGCAAGCCAAGAACCGTCAAGTACACGGCGCGCAGCATCGGGTCGCCGACAAAGGGTGTGGTGCCGTACAGGGCCGCCTTGATGAGGTACAGGACGAGGAACAGCGCCTGGAGCAGCGTCACGATGATCATCAGACGGGCATGGACGCTGACCTCGCGGCGCTTGATGGCCCGGCGGGCCCGCACCAGCAGGATGGCGCTGGCGCTGTTGATGAGCGCGTTGGTGAGGGCAATGCTAAACACGGGATCCATCGCCATTCCTCCTTCTCAGTAGCCGGGGCGCGCGCACCGAGAACATCATACCACATTTCACGGCCCCTCGAATGGCCTGCCCCCGCCGGTGTTCCCATTTCGACCGCCTCGATCCCCATTATCCCGAGGACGTCAACCGGGTTGTTTGGTGTGTCGCTGCTCCGGGTGGGGGTTCGGTCAAGCCCATCGCAAAAGAAAGAACGGGCATCTCCGCAGAGACACCCGTTCTCCCCGACCACCCTACAGACGAGAGCGGTCAGATGGATTAATACAGGGACATGCCCGGTCCCATCGCCTCAAGGCGCTTCTTGACGGCCTGCAGGAACTTACCGGCCACCAGCCCATCAAGAATGCGATGGTCAAGGGACAGGCACAGGTTCATCATGTCGCGCACCGCGATCGAACCGTCGTCGCGCACCACCGGACGCTTGACAATGGCCTCGCAGCTCAGGATGGCCGCCTGCGGGTAATTGATGATCGGCATCGACAGAATCGAGCCGAAGGAACCGGTATTGTTCACCGTGAACGTCCCGCCGGCCATGTCGTCGGGCGTCAGCTTGCCGGCACGGGTGCGCTGCGCCAAATCGTGCACCGCCTTGGCCAAGCCGTAGATGCTCTTCTCGTCGGCATCCTTGATGACGGGAACGTACAAGGCGTCCTCCGTGGCCACGGCGATGGAGATGTTGATGCGCTTTTTGAGGACGATCGAGTCGCCGGCCCACACCGAGTTGAGGATGGGGTACTCCTTGAGCGACTCGACAACGGCCTTGATGACGAAGGGCAGGTAGGTGAGCTTGAACCCTTCGCGCTTCTCGAACTCGGCCTTCACGGCCTCGCGAAGCTTGACAAGACCGGTCACGTCGACTTCCACCATCGTCCAGGCGTGCGGCGCCTCGTGTTTCGACTGCACCATGCGCGTGGCGATGGCGCGGCGCACCGGCGTGACGGGGATCACCTGGTCGCCCGGCTCGGTCTTGACGCCCGGTGCCGCCGAAGCCGGCTGAGGTGCCGCTTGGGAGGCCGGTTGCCGAGCCTGATCCGCGGGCTGGGCTGCCGGCTGCGCCGCCGCGCGAGTCGGGGTGGCCGGAGCTGCCGACGCGGGCTGGGCCGCTTGGGCCGCCGCACCGCCTTGCTCGATAAAGCGCAGCACATCCTTGCGGGTGACGCGCCCCTCACGACCGGTACCCGGCACCTGGCTGAGGTCGATACCGTACTCCTGGGCCAGCTTCAGCACGGCCGGCGAATAGCGCCGTTTCTGGTCGCGCGGCAGGGCCGCCGCGGGGACGGCGGGCTTGCCTTCACTGGCGCCTTCTGCGGGCGCTCCCGCCGGAGCAGGCGACTGAGCCGCCTCCGCCTGGGGCGCAGCCTCTGCGCCGTCCTTCGCCGCGTCTTCGGCCGATCCTTCGCCTTCCGCTTCCATCAGGCAGATCGGGGTACCGACCGAAACGGTTTCCCCTTCCGGCACGAGGATCTCCTTGATCACGCCGGAGACGGTGGACGGCACCTCGGCGTTCACCTTGTCGGTCATGACCTCGCAGAGGGGGTCGTACTTGTTCACCTTGTCACCGGGTTTGACAAGCCATTTCGCAATCGTTCCCTCGGTGACGCTTTCCCCCAACTGGGGCATTTTGACTTCTACCGCCATGATGAACCTCCTTTGTCCCGTTCGTTAAAACTCGGCCAGTTCTTTCATCGCTTGATACACCTTATCCGTGTTGAGCATGAAGAACTTCTCCAGCGGCGGGCTGTAGGGCATGGCCGGGATGTCCGGGCCGCACAGGCGCTTGATCGGCGCATCGAGGTCGAAGAGCACTTCCTCGGCGATGATCGCCGCCACTTCGCCGCCAACGCCGCCCTCCTTGTTGTCCTCGTGGACGATGAGCACCTTCCCGGTTTTGGCCGCCGCTTCGCAGATCGTCTCCTTGTCGAGCGGGTACAAGGTGCGTAGGTCGACCACGTGGGCGCTGATACCCTCCTGGGCCAGCCGTTCGGCCGCCTCGAGGCAGAAGTGTAGCGCCAGGCCGTAGGAGAAGACGGTGATGTCCTCGCCTTCCCGCTTGATGTCGGCCTTGCCGATCGGCAGCACATAGTCTTCCTCGGGCACCTCGCCCTTGATGAGGCGGTAGCAGCGCTTGTGCTCGAAGAAGAGCACCGGGTCATCGTCGCGGATGGCCGCCTTCAGAAGGCCCTTCACGTCGTAGGGCGTCGACGGAGCGACCACCTTCAGTCCGGGCGTGCTGTTGAAGAGGGCCTCGACGCTCTGGGAGTGGTACAGCGCCCCGTGGACACCGCCGCCGTAGGGGGCACGGATGACAATCGGGCAGTGCCAGTCGTTGTTGGAGCGATAGCGCATCTTGGCCGCCTCGTTGATGATCTGGTTGACGGCCGGGTGGATGAAGTCGGCAAACTGGATCTCCGCCACCGGGCGCATCCCGTACGCCGCGGCGCCGATGGCCACGCCGACGATGGCCGACTCGGCCAGCGGCGTGTCGATGACGCGCTCCTCGCCGAATTCGTCGATCAAGCCCATGGTGGCGCGGAACACGCCACCGCGCTTACCGACGTCCTCCCCGAGCACGAACACGCGCTCGTCGCGGCGCATCTCCTCGCGCAAGGCCTGGGTGACCGCTTCAATGTACGAAATCACCGGCATCGTCCGTCCCTCCTCACTTCTCGGCGTACACGTACTTCAGCGCGCTCTCCGGCTCGGCGTACGGGGCCTTTTCGGCGTACTCGGTGGCCTCGTCCACTTCGCGCTGCACGCGCTGGGCGATCTCCTTCTCCTGCGCCTCGGTCATCGCGCCCACTTCCAGCAGGTACTGGCGGAAGCGCGGAATGGGGTCTTGCTTCTTGGCTTCCTCCAGCTCCTCCCGCGAACGGTAGGTGCGGTCGTCGTCGTCGCTGGAATGGGGCACCAGACGGTTGACCACCGCTTCGATCAGCGTCGGCCCTTCCCCGCGCAGGGCACGCTCGCGGGCTTCCTTCACCACGCGGTAGACTTCCAACGGATCGTTGCCGTCAACGCTCACGCCGGTAAAGCCGTACCCGACGGCCCGCTTGGCCACGCTGTCGACGGCCAGTTGCTTCTTGAGCGGAACGGAAATGGCGTACTTGTTGTTCTGGCAGAAAAAGATGACCGGCAGCTTGTGCACTCCGGCGAAGTTGGCCGCTTCGTGGAAGTCACCCTGGTTGCTCGACCCCTCGCCGAAGGAGGTGTAGACGACGAAGTTCTTGCGTTGCATCTTTGCCGCCAGGGCAATGCCCACAGCATGGGGCACCTGGGTGGTTACCGGGCTGGACCCAGTGAGGATGTTGAGCCGCTTGCAGCCGAAGTGGCCGGGCATCTGCCGCCCGCCGCTGTTCGGATCCTCCGGCTTGGCGAAGGCCGACAGCATCAGGTCGCGCGGCGTCATGCCGAAGACCAGCACCACCGCCGCGTCGCGGTAGTACGGGCACAAATAGTCGACGCCCTTTTTGAGGGCGAAGGCCGCGCCCACCTGCGCCGCCTCCTGTCCCTGGCAGGAGATGACAAAGGGGATCTTCCCGGCGCGGTTCAGGAGCCACTGCCGCTCGTCCACCTTGCGCGCCAGGAGCATGTAGTAGTACATCTCGACGACTTGCTCGTCGGTCAGGCCCAGGGCCTTGTGCCGATTCTCCGCCATGCCGTTGCGCCTCCTTTGCCTATGCTCCAGAGCCCGTGCTTAGGCCCCGTGAATGGCCTTGCCGTCGACGGCCAAGGCCGCTTCCATGATTGCCTCGGCCAGCGTCGGGTGCGGATGGACGGTATGGGCCACTTCCCACGGGGTCGCGTCGAGCACCCGCGCCAGTCCGGCTTCGGTGATCAGGTCCGAGGCGTGCGGGCCGATGATATGGACCCCGAGGAGATCGTTCGTCTTCGCGTCGGCAACCACTTTGACAAAACCGTCCGGCTCGCCGAAGATAAGCGCCTTGCCGTTGCCGCGGAAGTTGAACTTGCCCACCTTGACCTCGAAGCCCTTCTCCCGCGCTTCCCGCTCGGTCAAGCCCACGCTGGCCACTTCCGGCCGCGAGTAGGTGACGCGCGGAATTTTCGTGTAATCGATCGGGTCGGGGTTCAGGCCGGCCATGTGCTCCACGGCGACAATCCCTTCGTGGGACGCCACATGGGCCAGCTGCGGCGTGGCAATGACGTCCCCGATGGCGTAAATGTGCTTCTCCTTCGTCTGGAAGAATTCGTTCACTTTGATAAAGCCTTTCTCCAGCTCGATTTCCGTGCTCTCCAGGCCGATATCCTCCACGTTGGGCAGGCGCCCCACGGAAACGAGCATCTTCTCCGCGGACAGGGTGATGCGCTGACCGCCCTTGTCCGCCTCGATGGTGAAGCCGCTTTCCGTCTTGCGGAACGTTTCCGGCAGCACCTTGGCCCCGGTGTGGATCGTCACCCCGCGCTTCTTCAGGATGCGCGTCATCTCCTTGCTGATCTCCTCGTCCTCCGTCGGCAGAATGCGGTCGAGGAACTCGACGATCGTCACCTCGACGCCGAAATCGCGGAGCATCGAGGCCCACTCCACGCCGATCACCCCGCCGCCGACGATGACGATCGATTTCGGAAGCGTTTCCATTTCCAGGGCCTCATCGGACGTCATCACCACGGTGCCGTCCACCTCAAGCCCCGGCAGCGTGCGCGGCCGCGACCCGGTGGCAATGAGGACATGCTCGGGAACGAGGATCTCCTGCTCCCCGTCCTGGGTTTCCACGCGGATGGCACCAGAACGCGGCGAGAAGATGGACGGCCCCATCAGCCGGCCGTATCCCTTGACGACGGTGATCTTGCCCTTCTTCATCAGGTGCTGAACGCCCTTGTGCAGCTGCTCGACAATGGCGCGTTTGCGCGCCTGCACCTTGGCAAAGTTGAGGGTGACACTGCCGGCTTCGACACCGTATTTCTCGCCTTCGACCAGCGTCGCGTACACCTCGGCGCTGCGCAGCAGCGCCTTGCTGGGAATGCACCCGCGGTGGAGGCAGGTGCCGCCCAGCTTATCCTTTTCCACCACGGCCACGTTCATCCCCAGTTGCGCGGCGCGGATGGCGGCCACGTAGCCGCCCGGCCCCGCGCCCAGAACCACCAGATCAAACTCGCGAGCCACGTCGCATCCTCCTTCGCGCTCGTCTTTCGTTGCCCGCCATGGGGTATACGTCAAACGCCTGACACAATCGAGCTCCGCCGCACCTGCAACCTAGCGCTGCAGGACCATTTCACGTGCCTCCTCGGCAGGGTACTCCTTGGCCTCCTCTTCCCCACGCAGCACGCGCAGGGCTCCCTCGGCCAAGGCGAACAGCTCGTTTTCCCCAGGGTGGATCTTCACCGGCGCCATCCAGGAGACGCGCCGGACGATCCAGTCGGTGAACATCTTGCTGTAGGCCAGTCCGCCGGTCAGAATGATGGCATCGATACGCCCTTCCAGCACCGCGGCGGCGGCGCCGATGGCCTTGGCCACCTGATAGGCCATCGCTTCGTACACGAGGTGGGCCCGCTCGTCCCCCTCCTCCACGCGCCGCTCCACCTCGCGCGCATCGTTGGTCCCGAGCAGGGCCACCAGCCCGCCCTTGCCGACGAGCATGCGCCGGATCTCCTCCTGCGTATGCTGCCCCGAAAAGCAGAGCCGCACCAGATCACCGGCGGGAACCGTTCCCGCACGTTCCGGGGCAAAGGGTCCCTCGCCGTCGAGGGCGTTGTTCACGTCGACGACACGCCCCGCCTTGTGGGCGCCAACGCTGATGCCGCCGCCCATGTGGGCCACAATGAGGTGGGCTTCTTCGTACCGTTTGCCCATCTCCTTGGCGACGCGCCGGGCCACGGCCTTCTGGTTCAGGGCATGGAAGATGCTCTTGCGCTCGATGGCCGGCACGCCGCTGATGCGGGCCAACGGCTCCAGCTCGTCGACGACGGGTGGATCGACGATAAAGGCCGGGATGTTGAGCTGCGACGCGATCTCGTAGGCCAGGATGGCCCCAAGATTGGAGGCGTGCTCCCCGTACCGGCCGCTCTTGAGGTCGTCGAGCATGGCCGCGTTGACCCGATACGTGCCCCCGGGAATGGGGCGCAGGAGACCCCCGCGCCCGACAATGGCGCTAAACTTGGTCAGGTTGAAGCCCTTTCTGTGCAGGGCGTCGAGGATCACCTGCTTGCGGAAGGGATACTGGTCGATGATGCGCGCGTAGGGCGTCAACTCCTTGACATCGTGGCGCAGCGTCTCTTCAAACAGGGACTTTTCGTCCTCGTACACCCCGATTTTCGTGGACGTCGATCCGGGATTGATGATGAGCAACCGATGGGATCGCTGCACATCGTTCCCCCCGCTTACCGTCGGTCGAGGACCGACTTTTCGTTGCGCACGAAGGTGCTGCGCGTTTTCGCCACCTGGGCGATGCGCTCTTCGGCCATCCGGTCGGCCGCCTTGTAGGTGGGAATGTTGTCCCGCTTGGCGATCTCGAACACCTTCATCAGGTTGTCGTAGATGGTCTCCACCTTCTTCAGCGCACGCTCGCGGTTGTAGCCCTCAAGCTCGTCGGCCACGTTGATCAGCCCGCCGGCGTTGATCACGTAGTCAGGGGCGTAGACGATGCCCATTTCGTGGATCTGATCGCCGTGGCGCTCCTCCTTGAGCTGGTTGTTGGCCGAACCGGCGATCACCTTCGCCTTCAGTTTCGGGATGGTCTCGTCGTTGATGATGCCCCCCAGGGCGCACGGGGAAAAGATGTCACATTCGACGGCGTAGATCTCGTCGGCGCTAACCGCCTGGGCGCCGAATTCCTCCACCGCGCGCTTGACGTTGTCGGGGTTAATGTCGGTGACGATCAGCTTCGCCCCTTCCTGGTGCAGGTGCTTGCACAGGTGGTAGCCCACGCTGCCCACACCCTGGACCGCCACCGTCTTGCCGGCCAGCGAATCGTTACCGAAGGCCACCTTGGCCGCCGCCTTCATGCCCACGTAGACACCGTAAGCGGTTACAGGCGACGGGTTGCCGCTGGAGCCGAACTCGGGCGAAACGCCGGTGACGTAGTCGGTTTCCTGGTGGATGATATCCATGTCGGCCACCGTCGTCCCCACGTCTTCCGCCGTGATGTAGCGGCCACCCAGCGACTGGATGTAGCGCCCCAGGGCGCGGAACATCGCCTCGTTCTTGTCCTTCTTCGGATCGCCGATGATCACCGTCTTGCCGCCACCGAGGTTGAGCCCTGCCGCCGCGGCCTTGTACGTCATCCCGCGGGCCAGACGCAGCACGTCGATGATGGCATCTTCCTCCGTCTCGTAGGTCCACATGCGGCACCCGCCGAGGGCCGGACCGAGGGTGGTGTCGTGGATGCAGATGATCGCTTTCAGCCCCGAGGCCGCATCGTGGCAGAAGATGAGCTGTTCGTAGTCGTATTTCTGCAGGTAATCGAAGATGTTCATGGTCTCCTCCTCCTCACATTTGGCAAAGTGAAACGGGTGAGAAACGCGTCACGCCGATACCGGCGCGCGCGATCGTTCCGCCGTGAGCACCGCCAGCGCGATGGCGTAGAGCTTCGTCTCCGGCGAGTCGGCACGCGAGGTGACCACCACCGGCGCCTTGGCCCCCACAAGAATGCCGGCAATCTTGGCCCCCGCCAGGTAGGTCAGCGTCTTGTACACCGCGTTGCCCGTCTCGATGTTCGGGACGATGAGCACGTCGGCAAACCCGGCCACCGGGCCGCCCACTTTTTTGTGCGCCGCCGCCTCCGGCGACACAGCTACGTCGAGGGCCAGCGGGCCGTCCACGTCGGCTCCCTTGATCTGGCCGCGCTCGGCCATCTTGGCCAGAATGGCCGCGTCGGTCGTCGACGGCATGTCGGGATTGACCGTCTCGATGGCGGTGATCAGGGCCACCTTGGGCCGGTCGATCCCCAGCGCACGGGCCACCTGCACGGCGTTTTCGATGATGTGTACCTTCTGCTCCAGCGTCGGGGCGATGTTCATCGCCGCGTCGGTGAGCAGCATTAACCGGTCGGCCAGCGGCGCCTCAAAGACGGCCACGTGGCTAAGCACCCGACCGGTTCGCAGGCCGTGCTCCTTGTCTAACACGGCGCGAAGAAAGTCCGCCGTCGGAACCATGCCCTTCATGACCACATCGGCTTCCCCGTCGCGGACCGCCTTCACCGCGGCGAGGCACGCCGCCTTGGGGTCCTCCACGTGTTCCACCATCACCTGGTTCAGCGGGAAACCGATTTGCTGCGCGATGCGCTCAATATTCAGGCGGTTTCCGAACAGCCGGAACTCGGCGATGCCCTGCCGCCGGGCTTCCTTGACGGCGGCGAGCACGTCCTCGTCCTCGGCCACCGCCACGGCCACGGTCACCGCCGGTCTCCGCCTGGCGTACTCCAATAAATCCTCAAGTCGATTCATGCGGTTCACCTTCCATGAATGCCATGTTGGTGCGCAGCCTGTATCCCCCTCACAAGCAGCCTTTGCATCGAGGCGCCTCGCCATTCCATGTGATGTATCTAGCAAAAACAATGCCAAAATCCTCACTCCCCACCACCCCGCGGCCGGCACGTACCGCATCCTACACACGTGCAAATTTTTGCATGTTATTGCAAACGCTTTCATGAAACATGTTGCGCATTACCTCCGGGGCGCCGGGTCGTCCCCTTCCCCGCTATCCCGATTCAGGCCGAGTTTGTTCAGCTTGTAATACAGGTTGCGGACAGAAATCCCGAGAAGCCGGGCCGCCTCCGTTTTGTTTCCTCCGGTGGCGTCCAGGGCCCGAGCAATGTGCTCCGCCTCGGCACGCCGGACGACGGCTTCCAAGGGTTCGATTGGCCCATCCGTCCGGCGTTGGCTGTGGGCCGGTACCGTTCCCCCTTGTTGGTCGAGGGGCGGCAAATGGGAAACGCGAATGACCGTCTCGTTAAATTTCATGTTAATGATGGCCCGCCCGAGAATGTTTTCCAGTTCCCGGACGTTTCCCGGCCACGTGTAGGAGGACAGTACTTCGAGGGCGGCCGGGTCGACGCTTTTGACCATTCGCCCGTACTCCTGGTTGAACTTGCGGATCAAGTGGGCGCACAAAAGGGGAATGTCTTCCTTGCGATAGCGCAGGGGCGGAATGAAAATGGGGAAGACGTTGAGTCGGTAATACAAGTCTTCCCGAAATGTGCCCTGCTGAATGGCCCGCTCGAGGTTGACGTTGGTGGCGGCGATCACGCGCACGTCAACGGGAATGGGCTTCGTCCCGCCCACGCGCACCACCTCTTTCTCCTGCAACACACGGAGGAGCTTGGCCTGCATGTTCAGCGACAGCTCGCCGATCTCGTCAAGAAAGATCGTTCCTCCGCTTGCCTCCTCAAACAGGCCACGCTTGCCGCCGCGCCGCGCGCCGGTGAAGGCGCCCTCCTCATAACCGAAGAGCTCGCTTTCGAGCAGCGATTCCGTCAGCGCCGCGCAGTTTACGCGCACGAACTGGTTGTACTTGCGGTCGCTCGCGTTGTGGATGGCGTGGGCAAAGAGTTCCTTGCCCGTACCCGACTCGCCCCGCAACAGCACCGTCACCGTCGTCTTGGCCGCCTTTTTGGCCTGTTCCACGGCGATGCGCAGCGCGTCGCTTTCTCCGATGATGTCCTCGAAGGTGTATTTGGCCTCCAACGTGCGGATGATCTTCTTGGCCTGTTCCAGTTCCGCATTCAGCCGCTTGATCTCCGACACGTCATGAATCACGCCCACACTGCCCTTCAGCTCGCCGTCGACGATGATCGGGGCGACGTTGACGATGACATCCTTCTTTTTCGGCCCCACTTTGAGGGGAACGCCGCGGACGGGCTTGCGCGTGCGCAACACCTTCATGTGCATGCTCTCGCCTTCGGAGATGTCCACATCGGCCGGCTTCCCGATCACGTCTTCCTCCGTCAAGCCCGTGAGCCGGGTGTAGGCGGGGTTAATCAGAATCCCAATGCCCCGCGCGTCAACAACGGAAATGGCGTCTTCCGTCGCATGAATGATGGCCTCGAGCAGGCTCCGCACCTCCTTCAGGTTTGTCACCTGCTCCGCCAGGGCCATCACGTCGGTGATGTCACGAAAGACGGCCACAGCACCGACGACCTTCCCGTTTTCGTCGACAACCGGGGTACGGTTGGTGACGATGCGCCGCCCGCCGTCAAGCCGCTGCTCCTGGTTGCGTTCGGCCTGTCCGGTTTCCAGGACGCGCAGCAGCCGGCTGGAAGGGATGACGTCGGTCACCCGCCGCCCCAAGACGTCCTCCCGCTTGAGACCAGTAATCGTTTCCGCGGCGCGGTTGAACAGCGTGATGCGCCCCTCGGCGTCCACGGCCAGCACGGCATCGTGGGTGGCGTCGAGGATGACGTCCCGTGCGCGCCGGGCCTTTTCCAGGGCGGTGCGCAGGCGGGCCGTTTCCGCCGCCAGATCGGCCAGGGCGTCGGCCACCTCCCCCCACACCACGGCCGCGCCCTTTGCCCGCTCGCGCACCGCATCAACCGCCTGGGGATCGCGCGCCGTCACCACCACCAGATCGGGATCGCCAGCCAGCGCCGTAGCAACATCCGCGGGCCATTCCGCCACCCCCACAAGGGTCACCCCCTTAGCCTGCCGCAAGAGGCGCACCAGTTCCCGGGTTTGCGTACCGTCTCCGACCACCGCAACCCGTTTCACCGTCCCCGCTCCTTTCCCTCGCGTCCGTTGTGCGACAATTTTTTCAGTCGTCTTGTGAAAATACTTGCAGGCATCGCGATTATACCGCATTGCGCCGTGGACGGGGAGAGAGTTTTGCGTTACGATGGGAACGGCACGTCCATCCGCCGCTTGGGAACGCGAACTCGCCCATCCACGCCGGAAAGGGGGGATGGCCCGATGATGCTGATCCAGCGGCTCCTGGCCTTGCTCATCCTCGTCTCGGCCGGCCTCGTCGCCGCCTATGGCTGGAAATTGATGCGCGACGCCGTATTCTCCGTGGTTGCCCAAACCGCCACCGTGTACGATGGGCTTTCCTTTCTTGCCGGCGTTGTCCTCTTCCTCTGCGGCCTCACTTTTCTCGGTGGGTTCCTCTTCTATCGCGACAAAAAACGGCGCCGCGTACAAAAACGGTTCTTGAAAACACGGCGCCGGGACAACGGGGCATAGGCCCTGTCTTTTTTTTTTTACTGGCTCCGGTCGACCGGGTGCGGAGGCCCTTCATCGGGCTGCCCGAGCCGGTCGAGGTACGTCAAGAAAGGAACGCGGGCAATGAGTTCGGAGAGCGACCGCCGCTCAGCATAGAGGTGCAGGGCGACCAGAACCGCCAGCCACCCCACCTGAAACCCTACTGGCGCCCACCAGACGATCCACAGGCCGAGCAGGGCACCGATGACGTTACTGCCGGCGTCGCCGAGCATGGCGCGGCCGCGAACATCGTGGGGGAAGAGGGCCGCCCCCGCGCAGGCGGCCGGAAACCAGTGGAACCACGCCGAAACGGGGAGGAACGGCAGGAGCGAGGTAAGCAGGAGGCCGGCGGCCTTCAGCGCGCGGCCGGGGCGCAGGTCGAGCAGGTTGACGGCGTTGGCCGACAAGGCCATGACCAGCAGCGCCACCGCCCACGCTGCCCCGCGAAAACCGGACAGCCACGCAGCAGCCGCCGCCACGGTCAGACCGCCGACGGCTTTCGCCGCTCCGGTGGTCGGCCGCCCGATCAGAAGTGCGCGCAGGTGGCCGCGCAGCCCGGTGACGGCACGGCTTCCCCAGAGGTCGTCGACGGTGCCGAGAAGCGCGAAGCCGCCGACAACAAGAAGCTGGATGAGCGCAAGAGGCGCCGCCTCGGTTCCGCCGCCCGCGCCCCACGCCCACAGCAAGGGCACGCTCCCGGCGGGCAAGGCGATCGCCCAGCCCGAGGCCACGGGGACAACGTCACCCCGGTAGTTGGCGCGAAGCGGACCCATGCGCCGCAACACGGCGAGCGTGATGCGCACCGATAACCACCCGAAGGCCATCGACACGGCGACACCGCCCCAGAAAAGGGCAAGGGCCGGTCCCTGGCCCATCAGATCCGCACCCGTCACGGTACCCGCCGCCCTTCCCGCCGCTTGCGGCGTAACGTGAGGGCGATGTCAATGAACTGGCGCCCGCGGTGCAAGAAGCCACGCACGTCGCGCCCCGTCTCGCGGTGGCGAAAGGGCACCTGCACTTCATAAAGGCGGAACCCCGCCCGCAGCACGTCGACGGTTAACCCCACCTCGACGCCAAAGCCCCCGGACAGGGGGGGAAGGGATTCCAGCACCACCCGGCGGACTGCCCGCTGCCCGGACAGCGGCGCTTGCAGGGCATAGCCGGTGAGGTGTTCGACGCCGAATCGCGCCAGCCCCTTGACCAAACCAAAGCCCCCTTTTCGGCGCGCCGGGGGGAACACCGCCACCACCACGTCGGCCATGTCGCGCTGCACGGGATCGAGCAGGGCCGGCGCGTAGGCGGCCGTCTCCCCTAGATCGCCATCCAAGAACAACAGAATCTCGCCGTGGGCCGCCCGCCACCCCGTCTCCAGGGCCGCCCCCTTGCCGCGGTTTTCACCGTGCACGAGGACGCGGTCGGCGTAGGGGCGCGCCGCATCGGCCGTGCCGTCGGTGCTGCCATCGTCGACCACGATCACCTCGTCGACACAGCCCGCCCGGCGCAAGGCGTCCAGCGTCTCGGGCAGGGTGGCCGCCTCGTTGTAAGCAGGAATGACGGCCGACACGCGCACCCGTGTCATGACGAGATCCCTCCCTGCATGCGGCTGACGATCTCTTTTACCGCATTGAGATACCCGTACGGCGTCGGATCCGCTGTGTCAACGCGCACGGTGGGCACCTGCGCCCGCTCGAGCCATGAAGGGACCTGATTCCCCGCCACCACGAGCACGATCTTCCCTCCCGGTTTTTCGGGCGGCGCGTGTGCTTCCGGCGGCACGAGGGTCACGGCAAAGCCCACGTCGCGCAAAAAGGCGGCCAGTCCCTTGACCGCGTCCGGATCCCCCACGAGCCACACGTGCGGGGAGGTTTGGGCCATCGCTTCGGCCAGAACGAGGCGCGACATCTCGCGGACCGTTTCCTCAAATTGGACATGGAGCGCATCCAGGCGCCGCTGCAACGCCTTGTTCTGCTTGACCGTCTCCTCGTATTTCTGCGTGAGGCTGGCCAGCACGTCCTGCTGGTTGGCCTCGATCCACCGCTGGCCGGCCGTGCCTCCGAGCAGAATCCCGATGCCCAGGGCCAGGAAGACCGATACCACCGTGACCACGTGGTAGCGCCATGGATACACGGCATCCCTCACCCCATCAGCAGCTTGACGTTCACCCACACCAGGCGCCACAGCCGTGTCAACGACTCGCTCACCGCGGCCAACGCCGCCACCGGCACACAGGCGGCCCCGATCAGATAGGCCAGGGTTCGCCATTTCAGGCGCCGCGGGTAAAGCTTGGAGACCCCGCGGGCGTCGACCAATTTGGCGCCGATCTTCATCCGCACGAGAACGGTGCTGGCCATCCCCTGGCGTCCTTTTTCCAGAAAATCGATCATGTTCGAGTGCGTGCCTACGGTGACAATCAGTTCGGCCCCTTTCTCATAGGCGAGCAGCAAGGCGATGTCCTCGCTCGTCCCCGGCGCACAGAGCACGTGTCCGCTGAGGCCCAGCTGCTGAAGCCGTGCCAGGCCGGGGGCCCGACCATCGGGATAGCCGTGCACGATCAAGTCCGCCCCGCAGCGCAGGGCGCGGTCGGAAACGCTGTCCATGTCGCCGATGATGATGTCGGGCGTCCAGCCGAAATCGAGCAGGGCATCGGCGCCACCGTCAACGCCGATCAACGCGGGACGGTAGTCTTCCACGTACCCGCGGATGGCCAGCAGGTCTTGCCGGTAGTGGCTGCCCCGCACCACAACCAGCACGTGGCGGTCCTGAAGCGGTGTCCGCAGCACCGGGGTCAGCAGCGGACGAATGAAAAACGCCTTTTCCTTCGCCGCAAACCGGAGGGTATTGTCGATAAACTGCGCCAAGCGGTTTTCGAGGTTGGCCACGCCCCGCTGGTAGCGGCGCTCAAGCTCCTCGTCCGTGATGCGGCGCGCGGGCAGCACCGTGGCGGTCTCTTCGACCCACAGATGTCCATCATCCAGCACGAGGCGCGATCCCTCGGGGATGCGCGCAAAGTCGGGCTCGGCGATTTCAAACAGGGGCACGCCGCTGCGGGCCAGGAGGAGAGCCCCCTCTGCCGGATAGCTGCCGCTCAAAAACGGCAAGGCGTTGACCACCGCCCGCACACCGGCGTCGAGTAGGCCACGGGCCGCCACCTCGTCCACATCGCGATGACGGATGACGGCAATCTCCCCTCCCGCCAAGCGCATGACCAACCGCTTTGTCCGTTCGTCAACAACCGCCGTGCCGCTGATCGGCTTGCCGGAACGCCACCAGGCGATCACGCCGTTCCCTCCTGTGCCACACACTTCCTGTTCGGTACTAGTTTGGCAAGCGGAAGAAATTCTCATTCCCCTGCGCCCAAAAAGAAAAACCGACCGTTCCACACGGTCGGCTCGCTGCGGATCATGCCGATCGTCATCACCGGTGCTGGCGCGGTCGCGCCAAAGCCGTCCCCTGCAGCGCGCGCCGTTCGCGCCACTCTTCCGCCAACATCGCGTACACCGCGTGGTCGCGATACGAGCCGTCGGCAAACCGCTCGACGCCCCGCAGCACGCCCTCCAGGCGAAAGCCCAACCGCTCGGGGACCGCACGGCTGCGGAAGTTGGTCACCGCGGCGCGGACCTCCACGCGATGCAGGTCCCACTCGTCAAAGAGGAAATCGAGCACCGCGGCCACGCTGCGCGTCATCAGCCCCCGTCCCTGAAAGCCCGCGCCCAACCAATAGCCCAGGCTGGTCCTGCGGTTCGCCCAATCGATCCAGTGCACGCCCAGCACGCCCGCGAGCGCACCGGCACACCAAATCCCCAGATGAAATCCATCACAGCGGGAGAGCTGTTGGAGCCCGCTGCGGATGAACGCGAGGGAGTCGTCGACGCGCCGCGTTTTGTCCACCCACGGCAGCCAGGGCCGGAGATGGTCGCGGTTTTCGTCCACCAACACGAGCAGCGCCTCCGCGTGATGCGGCAGCAGCAGGCCCAGGGCCAGCTCATCCTCCACCGGCCAGCGAAACAGCGTCGGCGCTTTGTGCCCCATCCCTCAGCTCACCACTTTCTGCTCGATGCGCAGCCGGTCAGCAACCATGGCGATGAATTCGCTGTTCGTCGGTTTGGCCTTGGCCACGTTGATCGTGTAGCCAAACAGGCTGCTGATCAGCTCCACGTTGCCACGGGCCCAGGCCACTTCGATGGCATGGCGAATGGCCCGCTCCACCCGGCTGGGCGTGGTGTTGAACTTGCGGGCGATGGAGGGGTAGAGCTCTTTGGTAATCGAGCCCAGCAGCTCAACGTTGTGGTACACCATGGCAATCGCTTCGCGAAGGTACAGATAGCCCTTGATGTGCGCCGGCACGCCAATCTCGTGGATGATGTTGGTAATGCGCACGTCCAGGTCATGCTTTTTCGGACTTGACGCCGCGGCCGTCTGAATGGGCAACATCACGCGGTCATGAACCACCACTTGGCGGATGCGATTGGTCAGCACTTCCATATCAAAGGGCTTGAGAATGTAGTAGGAAGCCCCCAGCTCGACAGCCTTTTTCGTGATTTCCTCTTGGCCGAAGGCGGTTAACATGATGATCTTGGGAAAGACCGGCAACTGCATGCTGTGCAGCCGCTCGAGAACAGCCAAGCCGTCCAAATGGGGCATGATAATGTCGAGGATCAACACGTCTGCCGCGGTGTTTTCCAGGACGGCAATCACATCGTTTCCGTTGTACGCTACCCCGACGACTTCCATATCTTCTTGCTGGTCAATAAATTCCGCCAACAAATTGGTAAACTCACGGTTGTCGTCGGCAAGCACCACCCGTACCTTTTGTGTCACGCGGCAAATCCTCCTTTTTCGGCGAACTGCGGAATTCGTAAAGGGTGATCCCCTGGCTTCCACCATAAAGATCATTCGCGATTAACCGGGAAGTTCCTTCTGAGTCGACCGGACTTTTCGTCTACATTTTCCGACTTTTATCACCCAGTTTCTGTCGAATGTGCCCGGGGCACGCAAAAAACCGCCGGCCTGTGCGCGCGGCGGCTTGTTGGTTGCATTCGGATTCGCATTGAGATCGTACCCGGCATCGCGGAGCATCCACTCAATAAACACCCCGTAGCCGGTGGTGGGATCATTGACAAACACGTGGGTCACGGCGCCAACCAGCTTGCCGTTCTGGATGATGGGGCTTCCGCTCATCCCCTGCACGATCCCTCCGGTCTTCTCCAGCAGGCGCGGATCGGTGACGCGGATCACCATGCTTTTGGTGGCGGGAAAGCGCTGGGAAGAGACGCTGACGATTTCGACGGAAAAGCGCTCCACCTTGCGCCCCTCGACGACGGTGAGCATCTCGGCCGGCCCTTCCCGCACCTCTTCGGCCAGGGCGATGGGAATCGGTTCGCGGAAGAGGGCGGGCTGTGGCGCTTCCGTAAGGGTACCAAAGATGCCGAAGGGGGTGTTCTTCTCAATTTTGCCAAGGGTACGGTTTTCGTCCACCAAGGTGGCACGTTTCTGTCCCGGCTCGCCGCTGCTTCCCTTGTCGATGGACGTCACGTCGGAGGGAACGATCACGCCGCCGCCAACACGAATGGGCTGGCGCGTGTCGACATCGGAGATGACGTGGCCCAGGGCGCCAAACCGGCGCGTCTTGGGGTCATAGAACGTCAACGTACCGACACCGGCAGCCGAATCGCGGATGTAGAGGCCGAGGCGATACTGCCCATCCTTGTCGCGGGCCGGGCGAAGGGTCACCTGCACCTGGTCGCTGCCCCGTGCCAGTTTCAGCACGATCGGCCGTCCCGTCGCCCCCGCTGCCCGCACGCGCGCTTCCACATCGCCAACCGATTGCACCGCCGTCCCGTCAATGGCGGTGATCACGTCGCCAACGCGCACACCGGCTTCCCGACCGGGCGACAGCGGCCGGTCGCCATGAGGGACCAGATAATGCCCGACCACCAGGACCCCCGCCGAGCGGAGCTTGACGCCGATGGACTGACCGCCGGGAACCACCCGCAGCTCCGGGAGCACGGAAACGGTCACCTGACGAAGGGGGAGCGTGCCCATTTTTACCGCCATGCGGGAGGACCCCACATCTCCGGGCAACAACACCCACGTTCCGTTCGCCGTCCCGACTGGTGACGCGGGGGTGGACGAAGCCACCCGGGCAGTGCCGGGGCGTTCGACCTGCACCACTTCGGGATTGTCAACGGTGACGGTACCACCGGAAAACAGCGGAAGGGGCTTCACCGCTCCTTGGACGACGCGGATCTCCTCGGGCAAGGCGGCAAACCGCTGAAAGGGGGGCGAAAAGGCGAAGAGGACGGAGAACACCATCACGCAAAGACCAATTGTTTTTCTGGAGATGGACAACAGCCATCACGCTCCTACCTTCCCTGCCTGCACCTCCTGCTGCGTGTAGTACTAGCGTGTCCGCCTTTGGGGCGAATATAACCCCGTAATTCGTGGACAAAAAGAAGGGGCTTCCCAACAAAGCCCCGTTCTCAGCCAATCGCCGTCTTGCTCCCCCGCGCGAGGCGAAGCATCTCCCGCGCGTGCTGTTTGCTGCTTTCGGTCACCGCCACGCCGCTCAACATGCGCGCGAGCTCCTCGACACGTCCCGCTTCGCTGAGCGGCTCCACACGCGTCACCGTTTCGCCGTCTTCGACCGCCTTGCTGACCACAAAATGGACATCGGCCATGCACGCCACCTGGGGGAGGTGCGTGACGCACAGCACCTGCCGCCCGGCGGCAAGGGCGGCCAGCTTTTCGGCTACACGCTGGGCGGCGCGCCCGCTGATCCCGGTATCCACCTCGTCAAACACCAGCGTGCGGTACGCTTCGGTGTCGGCCACAACCGCCTGGAGCGCCAGCATGAGGCGCGACAGTTCCCCGCCCGAAGCGATGCGCGCCAGAGGCTTGGGCGGTTCCCCCGGGTTCGGCGCCCACAGGAAGGAGACGGCGTCGATCCCATGGGGCATGGCCCGCACGCGCTTCCCGCCGACGTCAATGCCGTCCTCGTCGGGAACGGTATGGAGCTCGGCAAGCAGGTGGGCATGCTCCAGGTTCAGGTCGCGAAGATGAGCTTCCACTGCCGCGCAAAGCTTCGCCGCGGCCTCCTTCCGGCGATGGGACAGTTCCTCGGCCTCGATGCCGAGATCGCGCCCGATCTCTTCCAGCTCGCGGGTGAGCTGTTCCACGCGCGTCTCGCGGTTTTCAATGGCTTCCAGCTCCTCCTCCACTTTGGCCGCGTACTCGAGGATGGCCTCTACCGTGTCGCCGTACTTGCGCTTGAGTCTGGAAATCAAGGCCAGCCGCGCCTCCACCTCGGCCAGGCGACCGTCGTCGTCCAGGATGGCTTCCTGGGCATCGCGCAGCTCCCGCACCGCGTCCTCCAGCTGGTAGTAAGCCGACTGAACGGCCTCGTGCAACCCGGTCAGGTCAGGATCGATGGATGCCGCCTGCTCGAGGTAGGCCAAGGCGTGGCCAATCCAGTCCATTCCCCGATTGTCGCCGGCGAGGGCCGCATAGGCCCCGTGTAGGGCCGTGCGCAGCTTCTCGGCGTGGACAAGCCGCTGCCGCTCGGCGAGCAACCGCTCTTCTTCCCCCGGTTCAAGGGCCGCCTCCTCGATCTCGGCTCGCTGGAAGCGGAGCAGGTCGAGCCGTTGGGCGAGGGCCTTTTCATCCTCCGTCATCCGGGCCAGCTCCGTACGCACCCGCGTGTAGCGCGCGTAGAGCGCCTCGTACTCGCTGCGGCAGCGGGCCAGCTCCGCCCCGCCGTAGGCGTCGACCCACGCCAGATGGCGATCGGGATTGAGGAGTTCCTGATGGTCATGCTGGCCGCAGAAGGAAACCAACACCCCGCCCACTTCCCGCAGCATGGCCAGCGTCACCAAGTGCCCGTTGATGCGGCAAACGCTGCGGCCGCCGGTGGACATGTCACGGCGAACGAGAATGTGTCCCCCGTCAACCGGAATGCCCATCTCTGCCAGGCGGCGGGCGGCGGGATGGTCGGGATCCACCTCAAACAGGGCCTCCACGACGGCCTTGGCGGCGCCATGACGCACCAAATCACTCGAAGCCCGCCCGCCCAGCGCCAGGCCGAGGGCGTCGAGGAGAATCGATTTGCCGGCCCCCGTCTCCCCGGTCAACACGTTGAGCCCCTCGGAAAAAGCGACGTGCGCCTCCTTGATCAGGGCGAGGTCGCGCACGGTCAGTTCGAGTAGCATGCCCGGTCTCCTCCTCTGCCGCCTCCCTAGAGCATGTCGAGAAACCGGCGGGCCAGCTCTTCCGATTTTTCTTTTCTCTTACAGATGATCAGAATGGTGTCATCACCGGCAAGTGTGCCCACGATCTCCGGCCAGTCGAGATTGTCGATCAGCGCCGCCACCGCCTGGGCGTTACCGGGGAGCGTCTTCAACACGACCAGGTTTTCGGCGTGGTCAATGCTGACGAAGCTGTCCATCAGCATACGCTTGAGCTTCTGTTGCGGGTTGATGCGCTGGTCGATGGGAAGCGAGTATCGGTAGCGTCCATCGGGGGTGGGCACCTTCACCAGGTGCAGCTCCTTGATGTCGCGGGATACTGTGGCCTGGGTCACATGAATCCCCGCTTCGCGCAACTTGTTGACCAGCTCATCTTGCGTCTCAATGTCATACTGGGAAATGATCTCGCGGATCTTGATGTGTCGCTGTGCTTTGTTCACAACCCGTCCCCCCTCGGTGGGTCTCCCTGCAGCTTGCGCCGCACGACATCAAAAAAGGCGCGTTCCTTCCACTTGATCAACAGCGTGGTGTGCGGGGCGCGCCGCACGCGCACCTCATCGCCGGGCTCAAGCCGCACTCCCAGCTGCCCGTCAACGGTCAAGCCGATGTGCGCGTGGGGAGCGTCAACGCGAATGCACACCTCATCCTGCGGGGCCAGCACCATCGGCCGCGCCGTGAGCGTGTGGGGCGCAACCGGCGTAAGGAGGATCGCATCGAGGTGCGGCACAATGATCGGCCCCCCTGCCGACAGGGAGTAGGCGGTGGAGCCGGTGGGGGTGGCAACAACAAGTCCGTCTCCCGAAAACCGGCTGAGGAACACCCCGTCTACAAACACGGTGGTCGTGATCATCCGCGAAAAGGCTTCCCGGGCCACGCCGACGTCGTTGAGAGCCAAATAGGAGCCACGCACCGTTCCATCGCGCACCCACTGCGCCTCGAGCATCATGCGCTCGTCTAAGCTGTAGTCTCCCCTGAGAACGCGGTCCACCACCGCGGGCAAATCGTCCGGCTCCGCTTCCGACAAAAACCCGAGGCGTCCCACATTGATGCCCAGCAGGGGAATCTTGTGGGGGGCAAATTCCCGGGCATAGCCGAGGAGTGTGCCGTCTCCGCCGAGCACGAACAGCAGATCGACGGCGTCGGGAAAGCGTTCGCGCGGCAGGGCCACGTCGGGACGGCCGAGAGCGCGCGCGTCTTCGCTTTCCAGCACCACGCGCGCTCCCTTGGCCTCAATCCAGTCGACAAGCTTTTGCGCCACCGTCCAAGCAGCGGGTTTGTCCCGGTTCAAGACCAACCCAATGGTCTTCAACTCCGCAACACCTCAACCATGCAGGAAGATGTACGCCAGCGCAGCTCCGATCCCCATGGCCGCCACATAGCGCCAGCGTCCGGTTGCCCGCGGACGAACGGCGAAGGTGACGATGCGCAGGGCTCCCGTTTCGCGGTTGACCACGACGATACCGTGCGGGCGCACGAGCAGCCAGGACGCGAGCAGGGCGTCACGCAGGGCCGCTCCTGTCGCGGGAATGGGTTTGCGGCTCTTCTCCACTTTTACGGCATACAGTTTTCCATCGCGTTTGGCAAGAAAATCGACATACACCCGACTGTCAAAGGTGCGGTCGTCGACGGTGACAGCCACGGGAATAGCCACTTTCCCCGCCACCACGTCAAACCCCGCTTCCTCCAGGAGGGCAACGACGGGCCCTCTGGGCGGCTGCCGCATCCACCCCGGTCCCAGCAGGCGCCACGCCAAAACCAACACGGTTCCCAGTACCATCAGTATGGCGACAAGCCCATCCCCCGTTTTCAGCACGCTTCCTCCTCCCCACCGGTGCGCGTGAATCCCCGCAGCATCACGCGTCGGCCAAGCGCGCGTCCCGGAGCCGGTCGTGGGCTTCCCGAACGACGGCGTCTATCTTCCTCTCTACGTCGTCGCGCGCCTCGTCTCCTTTCCGGGCGTGCAGCAAAAACTCGATGTTTCCTTCCCCGCCGCGGATGGGGGAGTAGGTCAGGTCGAGGGGCGCCAAGTTCGCTGCCCGCGCCTTGTCCACCACGGCGCGCAACACCTCGGCGTGGACGCGCGGATCGCGCACCACCCCGTGCTTGCCGACGAGCGCCGGGCCCGCTTCAAATTGTGGCTTGACGAGGGCAACCACGTCACCGCCCGCCTTTAGCACGGTGGCCAGCGGCGGAAAAATGAGCCCAAGGGAAATGAAGGAGACGTCCACCGTGGCCACGTCCGGGGGCTCCGGGAACCAGGACGGCTCGGCGTAGCGAAAGTTCGTCCGCTCCATCACCACCACACGCGGATCCTGGCGCAGCTTCCAATCCAGCTGGCCATAGCCCACATCAACGGCGTAGACGCGCCGCGCCCCGTGTTGCAGGGCGCAGTCGGTAAACCCGCCGGTGGAGGCGCCGACATCGAGCACTGCCTTATCGGTCAGGTCCAGGCCGAAGACGCGCAAGGCCCGCTCCAGTTTCAGGCCCCCGCGGCTCACATAGGGGCACGGGTCACCCTTCACCTCGATGCGCGCATCCAGGGGTACCTTCTCTCCGGCCTTGTCAACCCGCTCGCCCTCCACGCGCACCAGACCGGCCATGATCGCGCGCCGGGCTTTTTCCCGCGTCGGGAACAGGCCGCGCGTCACCAGGAGCACGTCAAGACGCTCTTTCTTGGCCATCGCCGTCACGCCCGCTTGCGGGCGCGCGCCAGCAGGTTGCGCGCGCAGGTTGCCACGTTTTCTGCCGTCAGCCCCACCTCGCGCCGCTGGTCGGCTACGCTGCCGTGTTCAATGAAGCGGTCGGGAACGCCCATCGGGTAGACGCGCACGCCGTCGATCCCCTCGAAGGCATAGAATTCCAACACGGCGCTGCCAAAACCGGCCAGCACGGCTCCCTCCTCCACGGTCACGATCGGCAGGCCGCGTTCGGCCAGCGCCAGCAGCATCGTCCGGTCGAGGGGCTTGACAAACCGCGCGTTGACCACGGTGGCGGATACCCCCTCTTCTTCGAGGCGCGCGGCTGCCTCCAGCGCCACCTGGACCATGGGCCCCACGGCCAGGATGGCCACATCGTCGCCTTCCCGCACCACTTCCCACGTCCCGATGGGGATGCGACGCAGCTCGGGGTCGAGCGGCACGCCCACGCCATTGCCGCGCGGGTAGCGCACCGCGATGGGCCCTTCCTCGTAGGTGACGGCCGTGTACAGCATGTGCCGAAATTCGTTTTCGTCCTTCGGCATCATCACCACCATATTCGGCAGGTGACGCAGAAAGCCGATGTCAAACACCCCCTGGTGGGTATCCCCGTCGGCACCGACGAAGCCGGCGCGATCAACGGCGAAGACCACATTCAGGTTTTGGCGGCAGACGTCGTGGACCACCTGGTCGTAGGCGCGCTGCAGGAAGGTGGAGTAAATGGCGCACACCGGTTTCATCCCTTGGGCGGCCAGGCCGCCGGCCATCGTCACGGCGTGCTGCTCGGCGATGCCCACGTCAAAGCACCGGTCGGGGAAACGCTGCTGGAACTTCACCAGTCCCGAGCCGCCGAGCATCGCCGGGGTGATGGCGACGATGCGTTCGTCGCGCTCGGCCAGCTGGATAAGGGTGTCGGCGAAAACGTTTTTGTAATCCGGCGCTCCCCCCGGCTTTTTGATGAATTCCCCGGACTCGATCTTGTAGGGCGTCACGCCGTGCCACGTGTCGGAATCGGCTTCGGCCGGCTGGTACCCCTTCCCCTTTTTGGTGATCACGTGCACCAGCACCGGCCCGCGCGTCCGCGCCGCCTGCTTGAGGGCTTCGAGGAGCTCGTCCAACTTGTGGCCGTCGACAGGCCCGAGATACGTGTAGCCCAGTTCCTCAAACACAATTCCCGGCACCAACAGGTACTTGAGCGTATCCTTAAGCCGCTCGGCAGTGCGGGCCAGGGTGTGGCCAAAGGGCACCTTCCGCAGGAGCTGCTCGATCTCTTCCTTCGTCTTCGTATACGTCCGGCCGGTGCGGATCTTGCCCAGGTAGTTATGCAGGGCGCCAACATTGGGCGAGATGGACATCTCGTTGTCGTTCAAGATGACGAGGATGTCCCGCTGTTCGTGCCCGATGTGGTTAAGCGCTTCCAAGGCCATGCCGCCAGTGAGGGCGCCGTCGCCGATGACGGCAATGATCTTGTGGTCTTCCCCCTTCAAGTCGCGGGCAATCGCCATGCCCATCGCCGCCGAGAGGGAGGTGCTGGAGTGGCCCGTTTCCCACACGTCGTGCTCGCTCTCGCTGCGCTTCGGAAAGCCGCTCAGCCCCTTGTACTGGCGCAGCGTGTCAAAGCGATCGCGACGGCCGGTAAGGATCTTGTGCACGTAGGCCTGGTGGCCAACGTCCCAGATGAACTTGTCACGCGGGCTGTCAAACAGGACGTGCAGGGCAAGGGTCAGTTCGACGACCCCCAGGTTCGGGGCCAAATGGCCACCGGTGACGGACAGCTTTTCAATCAGGAACTGGCGAATCTCACTCGCCAACTGCTCCAGCTCGGCAAGGGACAGTCCCTTGACGTCAGCCGGAGATTGAATCCGCTCCAGGAGCACAGGTTTCCCTCCTCGTTTGCACCATATTGCGTCCACGCCGGCGGGTTTCGCAAACATGAAAAATGGCCTGCTTGCCCCTAGTATCCGCTCGCCGCCATGGTCCGCTGCGCATCGGCGCAAGCTGCCGCCATCCCACGGCATCAAAGGCGGCGCCGGGCAGGATGAGGCCCGGCACGACCCGCCGGCCGAAGGTCCCGTTCACCCCGCACAGCAGGGCGTTGCCACGGCGACAACCCGAACGGTCACTACCAGGGTCAGGAGGCCTACCGCAATCGAAACCGTATCGTTCACTTCTGGAACGCGTCATCGCGCCAATCCCCAATTGATGGGCCACAGATCACGCGGAGCCGCGGTTCCCGCCGTATGTCCACCATGTACACAAAAAAACAAAGCCATGTCGGGCCGGCTCTCCGCGCACGTGCTGTACCCACCGCAATCGTAACACACATTGTACCATGGGTTGGGGAAGTGCTCAACAGGACGGGAGCGAAGGGTCCCTACCGTTCCCGCGTCAACAAATAGTCGGCCAGTGCGGCCAGCATGCCACCGTCGATGCCCGGCACCGCCAGCGCCGCCTTGGCCGCATCCGTCAGGCGGGCCACCTCGCGCCGCGACGCCTCGACCCCCAGCAGGGCGGGAAAGGTGCCCTTGCCCTTGCGGCGATCGCTGCCCACCGGCTTCCCCAGTTTGGCCGCATCGCCCACTTCGTCCAGGATGTCGTCCTGGATCTGAAAGGCCAGCCCCAGATGCTCGGCATAGTGCGTCAACGCTTCCAGCTGGCGGGCATCGGCGCCGGCCAACAACGCCCCCGCGCGGGCGCAGAAGACGAGCAGGGCCCCGGTCTTGCGCCGGTGGACGGTGACAAGCTCGTTCACCGATACGCCCTTTCCTTCCGCCTCCAGGTCGAGTACCTGTCCGCCCACCATGCCCGTCGCGCCGGCCGCCTCAGCCAGCTCCCGCACCAGCGCCACGATCGTTTCCGGCGGAACCCCACGGGCGGCGCTTTCCGAGGCAAGCACGCCAAAGGCCTCGGTGAGGAGGGCGTCACCGGCCAGGATGGCCATCGCTTCCCCGAAGACGCGGTGGTTGGTCGGGCGGCCGCGCCGCCAGTCGTCGTCGTCCATCGCCGGCAGGTCATCGTGGATGAGGGAATAGGTGTGAATCATCTCCACGGCACACGCCGCCGGGAGCCCCGGTTCACAGGACGCGCCAAGGGCTTCCATCGCCGCCAAGAGGAGCACGGGGCGAATGCGCTTTCCGCCGGCGAAAAGCGAGTAGGCCATCGCCTCGCGGAGGCGGGGAGGGATGTCGCCGCGGGCCAGCAGGCGCCGCATTTCGTTGTCCACGGCGGCGGCCCGCTCCCGCAGGTATGATGCCAGCGCAACCGGCTTCACGCCTCATCCTCCTCGCCGGAAAAGGGTACGAGGCGAAACGCGCCGTCCTCCTCCTCGAGGAGCAGATCAATGCGCTGTTCCACGTCACGCAACTTCTTGTCGCACCACCGGGACAGGCGCATCCCTTCCTGGAACAATTCGATCGCCTCTTCCAGCGACACATCGCCGTCCTCCAGCCGCTGCACGATTTCCTCCAGGCGCTGCATCGCCGCTTCAAAGGTCAGTTCCGCTTCGGGCATGCCCATCGCGCGTTTCGTTTCCATGCTGCACCCCTTCCTCGATTCCCCACACCTGGCAGTCCAGCCGTCCGTCCGCCAAGCGCACGAACACCGTATCGCCGGGCGCCACGTCCCGCACCGACGTGAGCACCCGTTCCCCCGTCTCATTGTACACCAAGGCATAGCCGCGCTGCATGACCTTCAGCGGGCTGAGGGCGTCGAGGCGGCCCAACAGGTGCCCGAGGGCCTGCTTCGCCTCACGCAGGTGCAGGGCCATGGCGCGCGCCAGGTCGCGGTCGAGGGCTTTCCAGCGGGCGCGCGCGACGGCGAGGCGCTGGCGGGGAGTGGCGAGCGCCAGCTGGCGGACGAGGGCCTGGTGGGCGTTGCGCCGACGTTCCACCAGGCGGCCAAACGCTTCGACGAGGCGCCGGTCGAGCTGGTCACGGTGCTGCATCCACGGCTCAACCAGGCGTCGCGGATGGCGAAAGACCGGCGATTGGGCCATGCGCTGCAGGCGGACGCGTTCCTCGCCGAGGCGGCGCCGGAGGGCGCTGCGCAGGCGCTCCTCCATGTGGACCAGCCGTTCGGCCAGCTCGCGCACGTGGGGTACGGCGAGCTCCGCCGCCGCGGTGGGCGTGGGCGCGCGCAGATCGGCCACGAAGTCGGCGATGGTCACGTCGGTCTCATGGCCAACGGCGGAAATGACCGGGATGGACGAGGCGTAGATGCTGCGGGCGACAATCTCCTCGTTGAACGCCCACAGCTCCTCGATGGAACCGCCGCCGCGCCCGACAATGAGCACGTCCACCTCCCGGAAGCGGTTGATGCGCTCGATCCCCGCGGCAATGGACGCCGGCGCCTCCTCTCCTTGAACGAGGACGGGAACGATGATCACGTGGGCCAGGGGGAAACGGCGGCGCAAGGTGGTGAGGATGTCGCGGATGGCCGCCCCGTTCGGCGACGTCACCACACCGATCCGCCGCGGGAAGGTCGGCAGCGGCCGCTTACGGTCGAACAGGCCTTCGGCGCGCAGGCGCTCCTTGAGCTGTTCGAAGGCCAAAAACAAGCTCCCCACGCCGTCGGGAAGCATCTCCCGTACGTACAGTTGGTACTGCCCGTCGCGCTCGAAGACGGATACCGCGCCACGGGCCAGCACGCGCATCCCGTCCTCCGGGCGGAAGGCCAGGTACCGGTTTTGGGAGGCGAACATCACCGCTTTGACCCGGCTGGCTGCGTCTTTGAGCGTAAAGTACATGTGGCCGCTCTTGTGGTGGGTAAAATTCGAGATCTCCCCACGCACCCATACGTCGGCCAGGCGCTCGTCGCCGTCCAGCAGCGCTTTGATGGTGCGGGTCAGTTCGCTGACCGACAGTACGGCCGGTTCGGCCACGCGCCTTCCTCCTCTCTCCTTCCCGGTCCGGCAGCCGTCACGACGCCGCCTTCACCTGGGCAGCAGCCGCCTCCACGGTGTTCTTGAGCAGCATGGCAATCGTCATCGGCCCGACGCCCCCCGGCACCGGCGTCAGGTAGCCGGCCACACGCTGAACCTTGGCGAAATCGACGTCGCCGACCAGCCGGCCGTCAGCCAGGCGATTGATGCCCACGTCAATCACCACCGCCCCCGGCTTCACAAAGCGGTCGTCGACGTAGGCCGGCCGTCCAATGGCCACGACGAGAAGATCTGCTTCGCGCGCGACATCGGGCAAATTGGGCGTTTTCGAGTGGCACACGGTAACCGTTGCGTCCTCGCGCAGGAGGAGCTGGGCCATGGGTTTGCCGACAATGTTGCTACGCCCGATGACCACGGCGCGCTTGCCGGCCACCTCCAGACCGGCACGCTTGACCATCTCCAGAATGCCGCGTGGCGTGCACGGGACAAGACAGCGGTCGCCGATGGCGAGGTTGCCCACGTTGAGGGGATGAAAGCCGTCGACGTCCTTGTCCGGGCGCAGGGTGTCAATCACCGCTTTTGGGCGAATGTGGGCGGGAAGCGGCAACTGGACGAGAATGCCGTGGATGTCGTCCCGTTCGTTCAACCGGCGGACCGTATCGAGCAACGCCGTCTCCGTGGTGTCGGCCGGCAGGTGCAGCACCTCCGAATGGATGCCCACCTCACGACACGCTTTGGCTTTGGCCCGCACGTAGGTGTGGGACGCGGGATCGTCGCCGACGAGGACCACCGCCAGCCCCGGTGTCAACCCCACTTCGCGCAGTCGGGCCACATCGCGGGCCACATCTTGCCGAATCGCTTTGGCCATGGCTTTGCCGTCCAGAATCGTCGCGGGCACGCTGCTTCCTCCTCCACTCAGGCTACACATAAACATTGGGCACGTCACTAGTGTAGCCCGCCTTGCTCGGGAAGTAAAGAACTAAATCCGAATAATCCTTTTAATTTTGGGTTAAATATTCGTCTTTATATGCCATCCATCCCAACAGCGCCACACCATACGCGTTGTCACCCGAATAGGACGGGGGGGCGAACGCCAGCGTCGCCCCGACGGCCGGATGCTCCAACCGCTTCTTGAGATGGGCGCGAATGTACCGGTTGGCCGCCACACCGCCCACGAGCAGCACCGCTTTGGGGTAGCCCATGGCAATCGCCTGCCGCAGCACCTTCTCCAGGGTCTTGGCGATGCAGTGCTCCGCCCCGCGGGCAATGGCGGCCGGCGACGCGGCCTTGTCGCGAATGGCGCGCAGGAGGGCCGTCTCCGGGCCGGAAAAACTAAACGACAGCCCCTTGACCGCCGACGGCACGACATAGGGTTCCGCCGCCTCCATGGCCAGCGCCTCCAGGTGGGGGCCGGCCGGGAACGGCAACCCCAGCGCCACCCCGACGCGGTCGATGAGCTGTCCGGCATACAAGTCGGTGCTTCCGCCGATGCGTTCGATCGCAAATCCCCGCGGCCGGCGCGTGCACAGCAGCATGTCGCTTGTCCCGCCCGACACGTGCACGGCCAAAAAGCGATCGGCGTCAATCCGCCGATCGGCGGTGGCCAAGGCGGCCGCGACATGCATTTCCTGATGGGTGGTCGCGTAGAATGGAACCTTCCACAACCGGGCAAGCAGGCGCCCCAGCGCCGCCCCCACTTCAAAGACGGGCATGTAGGACCCCTCCTGGGGGCGCGGGGCTGTGCTGGCGGCAACGGCCACAACGGAACGCCCGACGCCTGCCGGCAAGCGCTCGGCCAGCGCCCCCAGCTGGCGCACGTGGGCAAACACCGCCTCCGCCTGGCGAAGGCCCCGTTGGCCTTCCGGGACGGGCAAGAGCTCCCGCACCTCGCCGACGATACGCCCGGCGGCGTCCACGGCGCATACCGAGGTACGGTAGTTGCTCGTGTCGATGCCGAGCACAACCGGATCCACTAGGCCATGCCCTCCGGCTGCTGAACCGCGTCGGGCGGCCCAGCGAAGGATGACTGTCCGGAAGGCCCCGGCGGAGCGCCGTCTCCCTCGCCCGCCTGTTCGGGTGCTTCCGCCGGCAGCAGGCCCTGCTCCCGCGCCACGGCCGACAACACGCCGTTCACAAACTTGGGCGATGCGTCGTCCCCGAAGACCTTGGCCAGCTCCACGGCCTCGTCGATCGTCACCTTGGGCGGCACGTCTTCGTGATAGAGCAGCTCATACAGCGCCACGCGCAGAATAGCCCGATCCACAGCGGCCAAGCGCTCGAGCGTCCATCCGCGCAGGTGACTGCGGATGATCGCGTCAATGGATTCCCGTTGCGTCAGCGTGCCGCGCACCAGCTCTTCCATAAACGAGCGGTCCCACACCTCGACGCCGGCCCGTTCCGGTTCCTCCTCCCCCTCGAGTGCCACGGCGGTGGCGATCGCCTCGTCCGGCGGCGTATGCCCCACGTCAATGGCAAACAGGCACTGAATTGCGCGTTGGCGTGCCAATCTCCGTCTCACCGTTTCTCACCTTTTCCACTGGAAACTCGGCCCTCGCCCGCCGGTATCAGCGCGTAAACTTTTCCGGCAGGATGCGGGCCAGCACGTCTCGCAGGTCTTCGCGGTTGTCCTGCTTCTTCCCGATATAGTACCCCAGAAATACGATCGCCGCAAAGACAAGGGTCTTCCACAAGCCGACCGCCAGGTAGACAAACCCGAACAAGAGCCCGCACGCCGTGCCGAGGATGGCGCCCTTGTGCAACCAGGCCCACTCGAACCACGTTCTGCCCATGGCCATCCCTCTATTCGACACGGCCCACGCGGGATGTGACGACGCCGGCCACGTGGACGGTCACGTCCTGGACGATCACGCCGGCGACGCGTTCCACGTGATCCTTCACCGCCGCCTGCAAGGCCTGGGTCAAATCCGGAATCGGCGCCTCCCCGTCCACCGAGACGCGCAGGGCAATCCGCGTCCCGCCCTCGCTCGGCCGAACGCGGGCCTCCAGCTCCCGTACCCCGCGGATCCGCCGGGCCGCGGCGACCGCCAGGCTTTCCAGGGCGTCGACGGCAATGTGCACATCCCCCAGGGGCGTGCGTTGGTCAATGGTCAGCGGGGGCGCGCTCCGACGGAATGCCAAGACCAAAAACCGCACACTGGCCAGGAAGAGAAGCAGCGTCACGGCACCCAAAGCAGCCCGCACCGCATCACCATCGGCCCACGGAACGAGCCGCTGGAAGACGAACGGACTGATCCACATCGCCAGCGCGAACAAAAGCAGGCTCAGCACGGCCACAGCCAAGCTGAACAGCCCCAACAGGAATCGGTCGACTCCGCGCACGAACCCTCTGTCCCTCCCCAGCGAAAAATCCCCCTGTCAAGGCAGGGGGTCACCGAACGCGGGGCTCCTCAGGCGTGTCCCGCTCCGCGTCTTTCAGCTGCACATCGACCACGTGGACATTCACTTCCGTGACGGTCAACCCGGTCATGTTCTCGATCGCCGCGCGTACGTTTTCCTGGATCTCCCGCGCGACTTCGGGAATGCGGTACCCGTAGCGCACGACGATGGAAATGCTCACCGCCGCTTCCTTCTCGCCCACGTCCACGCTGACACCCTTGGCGAAATTCTTCCTCCGTCCCAACCGTTCGGCGATGTCGCCGACAAAGCTGCCGCTCATCGCGGCCACCCCTTCCACTTCCGAGGCGGCCAAGCCGGCGATCACCTCAATCACTTCCGGTGCTATGGAAATCTTTCCCAATTCCGTGCGCTCTACACCCGGCAAAATCGGTTCCACTCGTCACACCTCCTATAGTAGTCTCCCCATTATAGCAAACTCATTGATCCGTTCCAATTTCATCGTCTTCTTCCACATTGATCGGGTATTTTTCGAGGAACTTCGTGTCGACGTTGCCAGCGACAAACGCCGGATGGGAGAGGACGCGCAAATGGAATGGGATGGTGGTGTGAATGCCCTCGATGACAAACTCGCTCAAGGCGCGCTTCATCCGCTCGATCGCCTCGCCGCGATCCTTGCCCCACACGATCAGCTTGGCGATCATCGAGTCGTAATACGGGGGAATGGTGTAGCCGCTGTAGGCGGCACTGTCGACACGCACGCCAAACCCACCCGGCGGGAGGTAGTAAGTGATGCGCCCCGGTGAGGGCATGAAGTTCTTGGCCGGGTTTTCGGCGTTGATGCGGCATTCGATGGCCCATCCGTTGAACTTGACGTCTTCCTGGGAGAAGGAAAGCGGCAGCCCGGCGGCAACGCGGATCTGTTCCTTGATCAGGTCGATGCCGGTGATCATCTCCGTCACCGGGTGCTCCACCTGGATGCGCGTGTTCATCTCCATAAAGTAGAAATTCCCCTGTTTGTCGAGGAGGAATTCCACGGTTCCGGCACCGCAGTACCCCACGGCTTTGGCCGCCTGGATGGCTGCTTGTCCCATCTTCTCCCGCAACTCGGGCGTCATCACCGGACATGGCGCTTCCTCGATCAGCTTCTGATGGCGGCGCTGCACGGAGCAGTCGCGCTCGCCAAGGTGGACGACGTTGCCGTGCCGGTCGGCCATAATCTGGATTTCGACGTGCCGCGGTTCCTCGAGGTACTTCTCCAGGTAAACACCGGGGTTTCCAAAGGCCGTCTCCGCTTCCTTTTGCGCCGTGCGGATCGCCTTTTCCAGCTCCTCGCGGTTGTAGGCGACGCGCATGCCCTTGCCACCGCCGCCTGCCGTGGCCTTGACGATGACGGGGTAGCCAATGGCATCGGCCGTCTTGAGCGCCTCCTCCACGTCGTTTACCAGACCGTCCGACCCCGGGACGACGGGCACCCCGGCCCGGCGCATCGTCTCACGGGCCACCGCCTTTTCGCCCATCTTGGCGATGGCCTCCGGGCTCGGGCCGATAAAGGTGATGTTACAGGCAGCGCACAGCTCGGCAAAATCGGGGTTTTCGGCCAAAAACCCGTACCCGGGATGGATGGCATCCACACCGGTCAGCGTGGCGACGGCTAGGAGATTGGTCATGTTGAGGTAGCTATCCTTTGACGCCTTCGGCCCGATGCAATAGGCCTCGTCGGCCAGGCGCACGTGCAGGGCCTCGGCGTCCGCCTCGGAATAGACGGCCACCGTCTCGATCCCCAGCTCGCGGCAGGCGCGGATGACGCGGACGGCGATTTCCCCCCGGTTGGCAATGAGCACCTTCCGAAACATCGGCGGCATCCCTCATTTCTCGAGCCGCACGAGAAACAGCGGCTGGCCGTACTCGACGAGCTGGCCGTTTTCCACCAGCACCTTGACAATCTCGCCGCGGCACTCGGCCTCGATCTCGTTGAACAGTTTCATGGCCTCGATGATACAGACCACCGTGTCTTCCTTCACCTTGTCGCCCACCTTGACATAGGGCTCGGCGTCGGGCGCCGGAGCGGCGTAGAAGGTGCCCACCATCGGTGCGACGATCTTGTGCAGGCCGGCCTCATCCTCGACAGCGTCCGCCGGCTTGGCGGCAGAGGACGCCGCTGCGGATGGAGCTGGCGGTGTCACGGCCGCCGCGGGAGCAGCCGGCGTACCGGACGGTGCCGGGGTGGAATCCGTCTGCGGCGCCGACGGAGCGATTGCCGCCACGTGGGGGACAGCGGGTTCGTTCGAAACGGCAGCGGCCGCACCGTTGGTCGCCGGGACACCTCCTCCCTTGCGAATCGTCACCTTGGCCCCTTCAAACTCCCACTCAAACTCGACGATGGAGCTTTGATCAACCAAACGGATCAATTCGCGCAACTCGTGCATCCGCATGGGCTCTCCACTCCTCTTCCCGGATCGAAACTTCCTGTATTATACCATAGAGCTCGGCCGCTGGCACAAATGGTCATCCGCACCACGTCAGTCCTCTAACGTCGACAGATCGCCAGTGGGCAACCCCAACTCCCACGCCTTCAGGACGCGGCGCATGATCTTCCCGCTGCGCGTCTTGGGCAGCTGGTCGCGGAACTCGATCTCGCGCGGCATGGCGTGGGCCGCCAGGCGCTCGCGCACGAACTGGGCAATCTCCTGCTTCAGCGCCTCCGTCGGTTCGTAACCCGCGCGAAGGACGACGAACGCCTTGATAACCTCCCCGCGTACCGGATCGGGCTTGCCGATGACCCCCGCCTCGGCCACAGCCGGGTGTTCGACGAGGCAACTTTCCACCTCAAAGGGGCCGACACGTTCGCCGGAGGTGTTGATCACGTCGTCGGCACGGCCCTGGAACCAGATGTACCCGTCCTCGTCCTTGTACGCGGTGTCACCGGACAGGTACCAGCCGGGGAACCGGAAATACTCCTTGTACTTTTCCTCGTTGTTCCAGATCTTGCGCATCATCGACGGCCAGCCGACACGGATAGCCAAATGGCCGATGCGGTACGGCGGCAGCTCGCGCCCCTCGTCGTCGAGGATGGCCACCTGGACGCCGGGGAACGGCTTGCCCATGGATCCGGGCTTGATGTCCATGCACCGATAGTTGGAACAGATAATGCCGCCCGTCTCCGTCATCCACCAGTTGTCGTGGATGCGGAGACCGAACACCTTCAGGCCCCACCGCACCACTTCGGGATTGAGGGGCTCGCCGGCACTCAGCACGTGCCGCAGGGACGAGAGATCGTACTCCCGGGCCACCCGTTCCCCCGCGCCCATCAGCATGCGGAAAGCCGTTGGGGCGCTGTACCACACGGTGACGCGGTACTTCTCGAGGGTGGTATACCATTCGCGGGGGTCGAACCGGCCGCCGCAAACCACGTTGGTCACACCATGCAACCAGGGGGCAAAGACACCGTAGGATGTCCCCGTTACCCAGCCGGGATCCGCCGTGCACCAGTACACGTCGTCTTCCTTCAGATCGAGCGCCCACAGCCCTGTCCAGTAGTGATGGATCATCGCGTTGTGCACATGGAGGACGCCCTTCGGCTTGCCCGTGGACCCCGAGGTGTAGTGGAGGATCATCCCATCCTCGCGGTCGACCCACTCGATCTCCAGCGTCTCCGGCGCCGCAGCCATCTCCCGGTGGTAGTCGTAGAGGCCTTCCGCCAGGGCATCACCCACCTCCCCGGGAGCGGCGACAAGGATAATATGCCGCAGCGCCGGGAGATCCCCTACCGGCACTCGCGGCAGGAGCTTCGGTGTGGTGACCAGGGCCACGGCTTCGCTGTCCTTGAGGCGGTCACGCACAGCCTCCTCCATAAACGCCTCGAACAGCGGTCCGGCGATGGCGCCGATCTTGAGAATGCCGAGCAGGCTAACGTACAGCTCCGGGGAGCGCGGCAGAAAAAGGAACACGCGATCGCCCTTGCGCACGCCCAGCTTGCGCAGCACGTTGCCGAACTTGTTCGACAGTACGCGCAATTCGTCGTAGGTGTACGCCTCGTCGCGCCCCGTCGAATCGCGATAGTAAAGGGCAACCTTGTCCTTGCGCGGGCCGGTGCAATGGCGGTCGATGCACTCGTAGGCCATGTTGACCCGTCCCGTCTCGGCCCACGAGAACACCCGTTCCGCTCCTTCCCACGTGAACGTGCGGCATGCCTCCTCGTAGTTCTCCAGGTTGGGCTTCTCGCCCGGCAGGGGTGGAATGCGTTCTGACAATTTCGGCATTGTCCTGCAACCTCCCGTCCTGGATTGGAATTCCTGCGCTTTGATGGTTTTCACCCAAACATTCACCTTTCATTAGAATAGTGTAAACCAATGAAATCGTCAAATATATGGAATAAAAACAAAAGATTCATAAAAGTGAAGAAAAGGAGGCAGGAGGCACCCTGAACCGCTCCCCTGCCTCTTAATGCCGTCACGGTTTGAAGCTGACGGTAACGTTGCGCCCCGGAATGTTCAGATGATTGCTCACCAGGTGGATGATGGCCAGTACTTGATCCGGCTTCAGCTCCGCCGCTTTGACGACCACGTTAACGCGCCCGCTCTGCTGCATGACGACGGCATCGGCATACCCCTCCGCCTTGATCAGTTCCTCCAGCTGCATTTCGGCACTGGCGGCATCCTCGAGGGCATCCAGCTTCTTCTTCGCTTCGGCGACCGCTTCCGCCGACGCCTCGGAGCTGGCCAACACCTCAAGCAGTTCCTCGTGCTGGCGGGCGCGCATCTCTTCTCGCATGTAGCGGTAATTGGCAAAGAAGTCGTCGGACCCGGCATTGAGCTGGCCGCTCGGCGCGTTGGTCGGCTGTTCCTTTGACGGAGCCTTCGTCGCGCCGGCTTTGCCGCCTGCGGAGTCCGGACCCGATTCGGTCGTCGTCACGCTGCCTGCCGGTGCATCCGTCTCCCTCGGCTCGCCCCCGGCGTTAAAGGCCACCGGAGGTTCGGGAGCCGGTTGGGCAAAGAGCAGGTAGGCCGACACCACCACCATGACGGTCAACGCGGAAAGCAACCAGACATGTTTGCGCGCTTGCATCCCCATCATTCCCCCTCACGGTTTTTTCGGGAGCACCGAGACGCGGTGCGCCGGCACGTCCAACACCCGCTGCACGGCCTCGACAACCCACCGCTTCACCTGCACGTTTTCGACCCCCCGAGCCACCACCAGCACCCCGCGCACCTTGGGCTGGCGCGTCTTGATCACCACCGGCTGCTCCCCGCTGCCCTGGTTGACCACCACCACCTGGTCCCGCTGCGTGGCGTCGGTAGTCTTGCGCGTCCCGCCACGGCTGTCCTGCTCCTCGATCACCTGCTGGCGGTTGTCGCGGTTCACCTGCACCACCTGTTCGGGCGACGTTTCCAGGCTCACCATCACCGACACATCGGAGACGCCCATCACCAGCTCCAGCATGTCCCGCAGCTGGGACTCGTAATACTCTTCCAGCTGCTTGATCGTCTGCGGCTCGCCCCCACCTGGTGCCGCCGCCGGCGTATCCCGTGCCATCGGTTCCGGCGGCGTATCCTTCTCAATGTCCAGGGTGTTCCCCACGAGCATGACCCCCACCCCCACACAGAGGACAAGAATGAGCCAGTGCAGCGGGGTCAACTTCCCTCCTTCCCCCGACCTGCCCCCAAAGGGGAACCATCCGCTTTTGCCCACTGCGCACATCCCTCCATTTCCCGACCGGTTCTTTGCGTTCCGCGCCCCTGGCCCGCGATCCGCCTACGCGGTGCGCGGACCCGCCTCCGCCTGACGCTTGGGTCCGCTGTCCATCACCACGCGCACCCGATCTTTCTCCACCGCGAGGACGTTGGCCAGGTGGGCTTCCACCTCGGGCAAGCGCTGCCCGCCCGGAGAACGCGCAACAGGAACTTCCCGTTCGGCTTCGCGTTCCACGCGCACGTCCACCGGACTGACGGGATCGACGCTTCCGCCGCCGTCCGCCTCCCCCCCGCGCGGCGCCTCCGCCGCATCCCGCCGCTCCCGTACGCTGACGGTCAAGGCGGCCAGCGCCACGCCATCCTTCTCGCGGCTCCATTCCACGACCACCTCGTCCACCGTATACCCGAAGGCGGTCTCCACCTGGCGCCTCACCAGCTCCTCGACGCGGGTCCGGGCTTCCTCCAGGGCGCGCCGGTCCAGGTCCTGGCGCAGGGCGCGTCCCTTCTCGGCAATCGTGTCCACGCTCTCCATCGCCGGCCCGGTGCCAGCGGCCTGCAGCGTAATCCATTCGTCCGTGATGTGGGGCGAAACCAGCGTCAGGATTGGATTCAGGATGACCAGCAGGATGATCAGTCCCATCACCAGCTTGACGTACCGCTGCAACTCGGTATTGGGGAGCAGCAAGTCCAGCACCGTGGCGAGGAGCACGAGGAGCACGATTTTCTTCAGCCACAAGGCCAGCGTGTCCACCGCGTCACCCCCTACCGCAGCATCACCGCAGCGTTGCCGGCGGCGATGAGGATGGTGATCGAGAGGAAGAACATCAGCCCGACCGTGGCCAACGCCGCGAAGACGAAGAGCAAGTTTCTCCCGATCGCCCCCAAGCACCCGATGATCGGACTCGAGCCCAGAGGCTGCAGCACCGCCGCCGAGAGGTTGTAGATGAACGCCAGGGTCAAGATCTTGACCGCCGGAAACGCACACAGAAAGAGCAAGATGACCACACCCGTCAGCCCGACGGCGTTTTTCACCAGGAGCGACGCCCCGAGAACCGTGTCCGCGGCGTCTGAAAACATGCGACCGACGACGGGAACAAACTGGCTGGTGAGGAACTTGGCCGTGCGCAGCGCCACCCCATCGGCGACGGCGCTGGTGGCCCCGTGGATGGACACGACGCCAAGAAACACGGTGAGAAACACACCCAGCGTTCCCAGGCTGATCGTCCGCAGCAGGTTGGCCAACTGGGTCACCTTGTAGCGGTCGGAGAAGTTGGAGACGATGGACAGCACAGCCGAAAAGAACAGGAGCGGGAAGACGATCTGGGCAATCAACGTGCCGCTCACGTTGACCAGGAAGACGATCAGCGGGTGGAACATCGACACGGAGGCGAGGTGGCCCATGGCCGCCAGCAGGGTCAACACGAGAGGGATCAGCGCCAGCATGAAGTGGACCATGCGGTCGATGGCCTCGCGGGCGTACCCGATGGCAAGGTGAAAACTGCCCACGGCTATCCCGATCAGCACCATGTACGCGATGGCGTAGGCCACCTTGCTGACCGTATTCCGCTCAAAGGCGTTCTGCAGGGTTTCGAGAAGCATGCTGAACACGGTAAGAATGACAATAGTGGCGATCAAACGGCCGCTGGTCAGCACCTCGTGCAGAAAATAGGCGGCCAGGCCCTTGAACACCGCCGTCACCTGCATCCCGCCGTCCTGGCGCAACACGTCGAGCAGGCTCGGCGCGCGCACCCCAGACAAGTACGGCTCGTATTCGCGAAGCAGCGCCTGCCATGTCTGTTCCACCGCTGCCGTGTCGAGGCGCTCCCACTGCCAACGAACGAGTTCGTCGAGGGACTCGGCTCCGGCCGGCACCGCCCACAAGGCCAGCAGCACGGCCAGGATTCCCGTCTTTCTCCACACCGCTGTCCATCCCTTCACGCGAATGTCGGATCAGGCCGGGAGAAGCTTCACCACCGTCTCGATGATCACCGTCACGATGGGAATGGCCATGACCAGAATCAACACCTTCCCGGCCAGTTCGATCTTGCTGGCAATGGCCCCCTGACCGGCGTCACGCGTGATCTGCGCGCCAAACTCGGCGATGTAGGCCACGCCGATAATCTTGAGGATGGTTTCGAGGTAGATCAGGTTCACTTCGGCCTGCACGGCCAGCCGCTCGATGACGCGAATCACGGCGGAAATCTGCTTGACGAGTAAAAAGAAGATCATCACGCCGGTAAAGACGGTCAGGGAAAAGGCAAAGAGCGGCTTGTGCTCCTTCAGGATGAGGATCAAGACGGTGGCGACCAGGCCGACCCCGACGACTTGGATGATGTCCACGCGTCGCCCCTCCTACGAGAAGAGGAAGACCCGTTTGATCTCTTGGAACAAGTCGTTCAGAAACTGGATAACCATGAACAAGACGATAATGAACCCGATCAGTGTGACCCAATGGGCGATGTCCTCTTTCCCCGCCTGCTTCAGCACGGTGTGAATGATGGCGATGATGATCCCGATGCCGGCGATCTGAAAGATGGCGTTCACGTCATAGCCCATACCCGCACCTCACATCCCCCATCAGTACATGAGCAACACAACGAGGAGACCCGTCAGGACGCCGAGGCTTTTGGCCATCTTCTCGTACCGGCGCTGATCTTCCCGCGCTATGGCTTCCTCGGCCCGCAGGTGGGCGCACGCCGCGGCGATGTGCCGCTGCTGGTGCAGGCGATCAGAACGGCCCAGCGTCGCGGCCAGCTCAAGCAGAATGGCCCAGTCGCCCTCCTTCAGCGCCAGCGCCCCACGGTATTGCTGCACCGCCCGTTCCCAGCACAGCCGGTTGTCCGCACCGTCCATCTCCTCGAGGTTGGCCGCCGCCTGCCCAAACAGGTCGGCAAGGGGCCCGCGAAAGCGCTCGGCCAGGTGGCGCAGCGCAAAGGGAAGCGGCGTGCTGCGGTAGACGATCTCCGTCTCCAACACGCGCAGCATCTGTTCAAGTTGCAGAAGCTGACGCGGTCGGAGGGCCAACTGGCGGGCGACGAGAAAGCCGAAGGCGGCGCACGAGCCGAACACCATCACCGCGCCGATCAGCTTGAGCATGGGATCGCCTCCCGTGCCAGGCGGCGAAACTGGCCGTCGTAAACGCCTTCCACGGTCCCGGGACCCTTTCGGCGGCTCAGCACGACGAAGCGGTCAAAGGCCCCCGACTGCACGATGGCCGACAGCACCGGGCGACGGGCCACATCGTTCAAGTCCTGGCCATGGGCGGTCACGAGGAGGACGACACCGGCGCCGGCCGCCTCCTGCACGGCTAGCGCATCTTCCCGGCGTCCCAGCTCGTCTGTGACCAGCACCTCGGGCGACATGGCGCGGATCATCATCATCATCCCTTCCGCCTTCGGACAGCCGTCCAGCACATCCGTGCGCACGCCCACATCCAGCGTGGGGACTCCGCGGACACATCCGGCGATCTCCGAGCGCTCGTCCACCACGCCTACCTTGCGCGGACAAAGCCCCAGCTCGGGTACGCCGTTGGATACCATCCGTACCAAGTCGCGAAGCAAGGTGGTCTTGCCGCACTGCGGAGGCGAGACGATCATCGTGCTGAGCAGGCGGCCGCCGGTTAGGAGGAGGGGCAGCACCCCTTTTGCCGCCCCCGGCCGCTCGCGGGCGATGCGCACATTGAACCCGGCGATGTCTCGCAGGTGGCGCACGCGGCCGTTTTCCACTACCGCTTTGCCGACCAAGCCCACGCGGTGGCCACCGGCAACGGTGACAAAGCCGCGCTGCACCTCTTCTTCGAAGGCGTAAAGCGAATAGTGGCTGAGCAGGTTAAGCGTCTGAAGGCAATCCTCTTCCGACACATGATAGGCTCCCTGGGGCCGCACCACCGGGCGGCCGTCGGGGGAGACGAAGGCAAAGCCGTCGGCGGTGACCACCTCGAGGGGCCGACGGGCACGCATCCGGATTTCCTCGATCCGCTCCGCCCAGCCGGAGGGCATCCGCTGCAGGCACGCACGAACGGTTGGCGCCAACACGCGAAGTACCGTCTGGACCATTTTTCCTCCTCCTGTCTGCGGCGGGTCCCTGCGCGCGAGGGACAGGGTGGACTTACCTCATCTTTATGGAATGCTTGGCCCCGGTATGACGCTCCGCTCGCCGATAAGCAGGAAACGCCCGAAGGCCGCAAAAAAAAGGCGGGAACGCACGTCCCGCCTGGCGGTCGGTTGTCGTCGATCGGAGGCTTACGCGTGCACCGGCTGTCCCTCGTGATCCGCACGCGGGGCGTCGTCTTCCCGCTCCGCCTCCTCGACGCCGTCCACCGTCAGCAGCGTCTCCCCGCACGCCGGGCAACAAACCTCGTCCACGTCGTCGGCGGTCAACACGTCGTCGTCGAAAAGGACCGTCTCCTCGCAGTTCGGGCATTCGAGGGCCAGTGCGTCCGCGTCCTCTTCCTCCTCGTCGTCGCCGTAGACGTAGACCTCCAAGTCGGCCAGGTCCTCATCCAGCGCCTCCAGGTGTGCCTCCTGGTCGTCGACGCGCACTTCCAGCTCGCGCATCCGTTTCGCCATCTGGTCCATGACCCGGATCACTTCGTCCAGGATTCGCCCCTCGGGGCCCTTCACGCCCACGCCTTCCGCCAATCCACGCAAGTAGGCCACGCGCGCTTCCAGCTGTTCCACGGCTGCCAAACCTCCTTGGGATCTTGGCCTGATCCCCTGCAAGCGGGGATCTCCCGTTAGTATCCCCGGACCGTGGAACGTGATCGAAGGCAATCATTCCCGCGAGATGCTGACCTGCGCGTCGGGCACACTACGCGCGAAGGCCCATCAGGATCAGGGCCACACCGGACAGGATGAGGAGCAATTTCTTGAGCGGAAGGGAGTCGGCAAGGCCGATCAGCCCGATGGCCGTCGTTGTGATCAGCACCAGCGGCCCGACGAGCGCCAACACGGAATTGAGCGCAAGGGCTTTTTCCACTTGGTTCCATTTGAGCATGACGGCAGCGGCAATCAGCTCCGTGCTGCCGGACAACAGGCGAAGAACGGCCATGCCGAACACGGCTTTGTCCAGCTCCGACATGTTGATCCCCCGTTCTTCCGTGGTGTCGCGTTGTTTCGGTTACGGCCCCCTCGTCCAAAAACGTATGCGTCCGTTCCGGCAAACTTGTCATCCGCAAACCTTTGCTCCACGGCGGTGAAACGGCGTGAACAGTCCTGCCCTTGCCTTGGCCATGCTGAGCACGGTGCCGTTCATCATGGTCCTCGGAAACTCCATGTTGATTCCCGTTTTGCCTCAAATAAAAGAAGCACTGCATTTGACTTCCGTGCAAGTGAACCTGCTCATCACCTTGTTCTCGATACCGGCCGGGCTGGTCATTCCCGTCGCCGGAATACTGGCTGACCGCTTCGGGCGGAAAGCGGTAATCATCCCCGGTCTTCTCCTTTATGGCGCCGGTGGCGTGGTTGCAGGCCTGGCCGCCACGCTGGCCGCCCAACCCTACCCGTGGATTGTCGCCGGGCGCATTCTGCAGGGGCTGGGCGCAGCCGGCACCGCCCCCATCGCCATGGCCCTGACCGGCGACCTGTTTTCCCGCCGGGAGCGAAGCCGGGCCCTCGGCGTATTGGAAGCGGCCAACGGCATCGGCAAAGTGCTCAGCCCCATTTTCGGTTCCCTCCTTGCCCTTCTCGCCTGGTATGCGCTCTTTTTCGCCTTCCCCGCCTTGTGCATCCCGGCGGCGCTGGGCATCGCCCTCTGGGTGCGCGAAACGCACAAGCGGGGGGACGCGCCGAGCCTGTCCCGCTACAAACGCGACCTTGCGCGCATGTGGAAGCGGCAGCGGAGCTGGCTGCCCGTTGCCTTTTTGGCCGGGGCCGTGACACTGTTCACCCTCTTCGGAACCTTGGTCTACCTCTCGGATATTCTCGAAGACCGTTACCGCATCGACGGTGTGAAGAAAGGTTTCGTGTTGGCCATCCCCCTGCTCGCCATGAGCGCCACCGCCTACGGAACCGGTGTCTTCCTGCAACGTCGCGCGCGCTACCTGAAGCGGCTGATCGTCGCGGGCCTCCTGCTCCTCGGCGCCGCCACCGCCCTCGCTCCCTTCATGGAGAGCAGGTTCGGGTTGGTAACCGTGCTGTCGGTGGGAGCAGTAGGGGCAGGGCTGGTGCTCCCCGGCTTGAACCTGTTGATCACCTCAGCCGTCGGTCCACAGGAGCGCGGCCTGGTTACCGCCTTGTACGGCAGCGTGCGCTTTTTGGGCGTCGCCGCCGGTCCGCCGCTGTTCGGGGCGCTGCTGAAATGGAAGATTCTGCTCTTCGGAATGGTGGCGGCGCTGGTGCTGTTCACCGGTTTCCTGGCGCTGCGGCGGATCGGGCACGCCACACGTTTGCGCGGCCACAACGGCGAGATGCGCACGCTGCTTCGGAAGCCCGCACCGGTCCTGCTCAAGTGACGGCGGGACAGCGGCCCGCATACACTGGCCTCGCAACAGGTTCATGCAAGGAGGCGAATGCGGTGGAACGCTCCGTCTCGCCGCTCTGGAGCCGGGAGCTGGCTGACCCCTCGGCCTGCCGCCCCCCGAAACCGCGCCAGCGCGGCCTGACCATGGTTCTGGACAAGGGGATGGGCCTGGCCCAGTTTGCCGACTGGCTCCAGACGGTCGGCGACCACGTCGACATCGTCAAATTGGGGTTTGGCACCGCCGCGCTGTACCCCATCGACGTGCTGCAACGCAAAATTCGCCTCGCCGCCGAACGGGGCGTGCAGATAACCCCTGGCGGCACATTTTTTGAGGTCGCCTTCGTCCGCCGGCGGGCGGGAGATTATCTCGACCAGGTTGCCCGCCTCGGCTTTACGGCCGTCGAAATTTCCGAGGGAACGGTCTCCTTACCCCGCGCCGAACGGACGCGCTGGATCCGCGAGGCGTTGGCGCGCGGCCTGATCGTGTACACGGAGTACGGAAAGAAAAACGGCGCCCCCCTGTCCCCGTTCGCCCTGGTGGAAACGGCACAGGCCGATCTTGAGGCCGGGGCGCGCGCCGTCCTCATCGAGGGACGGGAATCGGGGCGCGGCGTGGGCCTTTACGACCCCGACGGGCAGCTCCGCGAAGACCTGCTCCACGACGTTCTGACGCTGCTCGCCGACATTGGAACCGACAACGTGATTTGGGAGGCGCCGAAGAAGGACCAGCAAGTGACCTTCCTGCGCGCGCTAGGCCCTCACGTCAACCTCGGCAATGTAGCCCCCTCCGACGCGATGGCACTGGAGGCGATGCGACGCGGACTGCGCGGCGACACCCTGCCCTTCTACCTGGAACCCCACTAAACGCATCCGGTCAAGCTCGCGGGACAAGGGCGCATGTTGGGACCCTGTCCCGCGTAAGCATGCCGTAGAGAGCTTGCACAAGGAAACGGGGTCCGGGTATGAACGGCGAAATCATGCTGGTGCTGCTCATTCTCATCGGCCTGTTCGGGCGGTCGCCGCTGATCGCGACGGCGGCCAGTTTGCTGTTGATCGTCAAGCTGACCGCACTGGAACGCTTCCTCCCTACGGTGGAACGGCGGGGATTGGAGCTCGGTCTGCTCTTTTTGATGATGTCCGTCCTCGTCCCCTTCGCAACGGGCAAAATCACCTGGAGCGACCTGGGGCGCTTTTTTACGTCTCCACCCGGCCTTCTCGCCATCCTCGGCGGGGCGCTGGCCACCTACCTCAACGGCAAGGGCCTTGAGCTGCTCCGCTTTGAACCCGAACTGATCGTTGGCCTCGTAGTCGGGTCCATCATCGGCATTGTCTTCTTCAAGGGCATTCCCGTCGGCCCGCTCATGGCAGCCGGCTTAACCGTCCTCTTCTTCCGCGTATTCGAATGGTTCATGCGGTAGGGCGCAGATCCCCGTACAAAACGCCAACATCCCTGCCCCGTTCGGCGGGAGGGATGTTGGCGCAACTGTCTTCCCCGGTTCGAAACCCTTAGTGGGCCAGGGTCGGGGGGTTGTCCAGGTTGGGCCGAGCCGGCTCAGAGATCTCTTGCAGCGCCTGCGCCGCCTCATCCTGGTGGATGTCGCGCACCGCCAGATCACCGAGGGCGACAATGCCGACCAGACGACCGCTGTCATCGACAACGGGCAGGCGGCGGATTTTCCGCTGGGCCATCAGCTCAGCGGCCTCGTCGACGGTCATATCCGGGCGGCCGACGACGACGTCCCGGGTCATGAGGGTCGAAACGGCCCTGGAATTGGGACTTTTTTCGGCAATCCCGCGGATGACGAGATCGCGGTCGGTTACCATGCCGATCACCCGTCCGCTCTCGTCAACCACGGGAAGCCCCCCGATGTTCAGGTCGCGCATCTTCACCGCCGCCTCATACACGTTGTCTTGCGGGGTGCAGGTGGCGACATCCGTTGTCATCACATCGCGCAAGCGGGTCATGTGCATCCTCCTCCTTTTCACCTGTACTATGACTCCAATCACCCGGCGCTATTCATCCCCTCCCCAACGATTCGGCGACAACAATTGCATGACACGCCAAAACGATTTATGATGGTGAGGGATCACACTGGCAAAGGAGGATCGGCAATGGAGATTGCCAACACCGGGCTTGCGGGAATCGAACGAACGCTGGGCGAACTGGATGCACTCATGAACGATCTCGGATTTGTCCGGTGGGCTTGGGATTACGATAAGGCATATTACGACTTCAAGCTGGTCGACAAGGATACGGGCGCCACGTACTACCTGCGCGTGCCGGCCGATGCGGCCAAAGGGCGGCTGGAAAATCCCATGGCCGTGTTGAAGCTGAAGGAACCTGTCATTGCCAAGCACCTGTTTCCCCACGGTCTTGATTATGACGCTCCCGTTCCGGTCTCCGTGGAGCAGGCAGCCAAGCGGGCCCTCGATGAATTGAAAGCGGCCTTGGAAAAAGAGGAATCTCGATAACTCATCGCGAATGAAGAGAGGAGCAATCCTCTCTTTCCTGTTTTTTTGGATTGCAAAGGACTTGAGGAGGCCGCCATGGAAGCCAAACGCGGAGCGCCCGACTTTGTGCTGTTTTTTCTTACTCTCGTCCTGGTGGGCTTCGGCCTCGTCATGATCGCCAGCGCCAGCCAGGTGATCGCCTACTGGTACAAGGAGGATCCCTTTTATTTTGTCAAGCGCCAGCTCATCAGCGCGGGAATCGGGTTCATAGCCTTGCTTGTGACCATGAACATCCCCTACCGGGTGTACAAGCGCCTCTTTTTGGTCATTGCCGCAGGGTCGTTCCTTTTTTTGTTGATGGTGTTTCTTCCTGGCGTCGGTAAAGAGGTAAACGGCGCACGGGGCTGGATCGCCTTGGGCCCCTTGTCCCTGCAGCCGGCAGAGTTCGCCAAGCTCGGCCTCCTCCTCTATCTCTCGGCGCTGATCGCCAAGAAGGGGGAGCGGTTTCGCGACTTTCAGACCGGGCTCTTGCCGCCGATCATCGTGACGGGCCTGTTCTTCCTCGTAATTTTGTTGCAGAACGACCTGGGCACGGGTCTGGTGTTGATCGCCACGGCGGGGGTTGTGCTCGTCACGGGCGGGGCCAACCTGCGCCACCTTCTGAAGCTGGGGGTCCTCGCCCTTGCCCTCATCACCGGGTTCGTCCTGATGGCGTCGTACCGCATCGAGCGCTTTACCGCTTTCCTCGACCCGTGGAGCGATCAGCAGGGCGCGGCCTACCAACTCATCATGTCGCTCTATGCCATCGCCCACGGCGGGGTAACGGGGGCCGGATTCGGCCAGAGCATCCAAAAATACTTCTACCTGCCCTTTCCGCACACCGATTTCATTTTCGCCGTGTTCGCCGAGGAATTCGGGTTTGTCGGCTGCGTCGTGTTCGTGCTTGTGTACCTGGTGTACTTGTGGCGGATGCTGATCCTCAGCCTGCGCTGCCCAGATCCCTTTGCCCACCTGTTGGGCACCGGCATCGTCGGGATGATCGCCATCCAAGCCTTGATCAACCTGGGCGGCGTAACCGGGCTGCTGCCCATCACCGGCGTTCCGCTGCCGCTGATCAGCTACGGCGGCTCGTCGCTCATCGTCTGTATGACGGCAACGGGTCTCGTGCTCAGCCTTTCACGGGAAGCCACCCGCCGGCCCGCCAGACGCCGGTCACGGAACCGACAACCCGGCGTGCACGCCGTGCGCGCATACGGGACGCGCTAGGCGGTCGTTTTCCGCACCCGGCCCTTCGCGCATGGAACCCCGAAAAAAAGGACGGTGCCGAATCGGCACCGTCCTCAGCGTGTAGACAAAGTACCGGGAGGTACAAGGTCTACACGCTTTTTTGTCGAATAGAGTTCTTATCCCATCATGCAGAGGTGGCCACATGCTGAGAAAACAATCGGCCGAAGGCCGTTACCAGCTTACCGTTGTTTCGTTGGACGAATTGGTGCCTCAGGATCACCTGGTTCGCAAAATCGAAAACGCCATCGACTTCTCGTTTATCTACGAACTAGTGGAAGATCGTTACTGCCCAGACAACGGAAGACCCAGCATCGATCCCGTTGTCCTCATCAAAATGGTGCTCATCCAGTATCTGTTCGGCATCCGTTCCATGCGTCAAACCATCAAAGAAATCGAAACCAATCTCGCCTACCGGTGGTTTCTGGGATACGATCTCACCCAGCCCATCCCCCATTTCACGACGTTTGGCAAAAACTATGTCCGCCGATTCAAGGGTACTGACCTCTTTGAAAGGATCTTCACGCGCATTCTTGAAGAAGCCTGCCATCATGGGCTGGTCGACCCTTCCGTGTTGTATATCGATTCCACCCATGTCAAAGCCAACGCCAACAAGAGAAAATTCATCAAGCGGCTTGTCCAGGAAGAAGGCAAGAAATATCAAGAACTTCTCGAAGAGGAAATCAACCAGGACCGCGAAGCGCACGGGAAAAAGCCGTTGCCAAAAAAGTCTAAAGCCGTCTGGAAGGAGGTGAAAAAAAGCACCACCGATCCGGACAGCGGCTGGTTTGTCAAAAACGAAAAGGAACAGACGTTCGCTTACTCCTTCCATGCGGCCAGCGACCAAAACGGCTTTGTCGTCAGTGCCGTCGTCACGGCCGCCAACGTTCATGACAGTCAGGTTTTCCCGGATGTGTTCGAGCAAGCTGTCAAGCACGTCGGAAAACCCAGCGCTGTCGCGGTGGATGCAGGGTATAAAACACCCTATATCAGCAAGTACCTCTTGGACCAACAGGTCCGTCCGGTCATGCCGTATACCCGTCCCCACACAAAAGACGGAAGGTATCGAAAGCAGGATTACGTGTACGATGAGTACTACGATTGCTATCTTTGTCCTGCCGGACAAGTGCTTACCTACGAAACCACGACCCGTGAGGGTTACCGAATCTACCGTTCCGATGCCACGACCTGTCGATCTTGTTCATTCCGCTCCCAGTGCACAGAAAGCCACGACGCGGTTAAGCGTGTGAGCCGCCATATCTGGGCCCATTACATGGAAGAAGTGGAACACTTGCGCCATACAGAAGTGAATAAACGCCTATATGCACGCCGAAAGGAAACGATTGAGCGTGTATTTGCGGATCTCAAGGAGAAGCATGGCTTGCGTTGGACCACTTTACGTGGGTTGGAAAAAGTGACAATGCAGGCGATGCTTGTTTTTGCTTGTATGAATTTAAAAAAGCTGGCGAATTGGTTATGGAGGTTAGGAAAAACAGGGCGCCATGCCCTTAATTTCTGTATCCTTTTTGCTCACAGACGACAAAAAACTCCCTCGGCTGCGTTGGCACCGAGGGAGTTTGTCTGCAGTCTGAGGACGGTGCCGAATCGGCACCGTCCTTGCGTTTTCGCAATTAGAACGCCTTCACCAGTCCACCGTCGATCAACAGCGTCTGCCCCGTCACGTAGGTGTTGGCTTCCGAAAGCAAGAACGCGGCCACCCGCGCAAATTCCCCGGGCGTGCCGTAGCGGCCGAGCGGAATCGCCCCTTCCATTTCCCGCTGCACGGCCTCGCGCGACCGGCCTTCCCGGGCCGCTCTCGCCTCGTCCAGCTCGCACAGCCGGTCGGTGGCGATACGCCCCGGGCAGAGGGTATTGACCAAGATGCCCTCCGGCCCCAGTTCGACAGCCAGCGTTTTCATCAGTCCCTGAACGCCGGCGCGCATCACATTGGACAGGGCCAGCCCCGGAATGGGCTCTTTGACGGACGAAGAGGCGACGGCCACGATCCGCGCCCCTCCCGCGCGGCGCAGGAGAGGCAAAAATTCCCGTACCAGGCGCACGGCGCTGAGCAGGTTGGTGCGAAAGGCCTGCTCCCACGCCTCGTCCGAAAAGGAGGCAAAGGGACCGCTCGGCGGCCCGCCCGCATTCAGCACCAGGGCGTGCACCCGGTCAAATCGACGTTCCACTTCCGCCACCAGCCGTTGAATCGCCTCCCGTTGGCTGACATCGGCCTCGAGGGCCAAGGCCACCGGACGCCCCGTCTCCGCCTCCAGCGTTGCGGCAGCACGTGCGATGCGCTCCCGATCGCGGCTGCAGATGACGACGTACGCTCCCTCGCGAAGGAGCTCAGCGGCGATGGCATACCCGATCCCCTTGCTCGCCGCCGTGACGACGCACACCTTATCGTGAAGACCGAGCTCCATTCCCTCTTCCCCCCCTTTTTGCTCCGCTGTCGGCTCCCGGACATTCGCCGGTATGGCTCCTCTTCGCCAAACCCCGCGCCATCCCCTTCTTCGCCGCGCACCACCGCCCGCCGAGACCTCTACATCATCCGATACTCGTCGAGAAACCGGATGATCGCCAGCGGCAACACGACCAGCTGAAGACCCACGAACGGCGCGGCCACCAGAAAGTCCAGCAGCTTCACCACGCTCACCGTAACTCATCTTCCTCACCGGAGTGGAATTCTATTATACGCAGGCTGCCCCCGGCGTTCCTGAGAAGGCGATGAGAAAACGGTGAGCATCACGAAGGAAGCGCCCGGCTTGGATCATTCCCCGCGGTACTGCGGGAGATAGACGCGGAAGGTTGTGCCCCGGCCGAGGGCGCTTTCCACCTCGATGCGGCCGCCATGAGCCTGGACGATGGCCTTCGCGATGGCCAGCCCCAACCCGCTTCCGCCGCGCCGCCGTGCACGGGCCTTGTCGACGCGGTAAAACCGCTCGAACACGTACGGCAGGTCCTCCGCGGGGATGCCCGGCCCCTCGTCGTGAACCTCACACACCACCCACTCCCCCGAGGCAGCGGTGCGCACGGTAATCCCAGCATCCGCAGCGGTGTGCTGCACGGCGTTGTCCAGGAGGATGTACAGCAGCTGCTCCAGCTGGTCTTCCCGGCCCAGGGTGTAGAGGGGGCCGGAATCCCCTGTACGCGTCATCTTGCGCCTCGGGTGGAGGGCGTGCACGTCGCGAAACACGCGGTCGGCCAGCAGGGTGATGTTAACCAGCGCATTGGGACCCTTTTCCTTCGACTCCGTTTCCAGGCGGGCCAGGAACAGCAGGTCGTGGGTCAACCGCTTCATGCGGGTGACGTGGTGCTCGATGGCCGCCAGCGCCTCATCGCGCACCGAGGGGTCGGCGGCGCCCCAGCGGCGCAGCAGGCGCAGGTAGCCCTCGATTACCGTTAGCGGCGTCTTCAGTTCGTGCGACGCGTCGGCAACAAACTGGCGCTGGCGGCGCAGGAGGGCGTTAATGCGGCCGAGCAGGTCGTTGAAGGTAACGGCCAGTTCCGCCAGTTCATCATGACTGTTCGGGACCGGGACGCGCGGTTCGGGAACGGAGGGGGAAATGCTGCGCACGGTGCGGATCATTCTCGTCACCGGGCGAAAGGCCAGTCGCGTCATCCAGTATCCTCCGCCCACCGCGCCAATCAGGACGAACATCGACCCGAGAACCGTGGTCTTCACCACGCGTTCCATGTGGCGATGCGCTTCTTCCATGGCCGAGGCCAGCACCAGCACCTCGTCTCCGCCCTTCGCGAGGGGAAGGGTTACCGTGAGAACGGGCGCGGAAACGCCATCGCCCGTGGGCGAAGAAACCCGAAGCAGGCCGTGCGGGTCGGCTTCGGCCACCACCACGCCCTTTTCAAGGAGGCGCACCGCTTCCTGATCCCCCAGGTGCGAACGCAACCAAGCCGTCCGGTCCATCACGTAGGGGGAAACTTCGCGGTACAGCTCCACCAGGTCGTGCGCCTTGTCGGAAAGCCGCTCCCGTTCGGCGTACTGGAAATATTCCCACAACACGCGATAAACAAACACGTTAAACAATAGAAGGAGCACCACCAGGCCAATGGTTGAAAAGAGGGTCAGGCGCCATTTGATGTCCATAGGCCCTCACTCCCGTGCCACATAGCCGACGCCGCGCACCGTCTGGATGACCTTCTCGCCAATGGGACCCAATTTGCTGCGCAGGTAGCGGATGTAAACGTCCACCACGTTGGAGTCCCCGGTATAGGCATACCCCCACACACGGTCCAGGATCACGTCGCGCGACATGACGTGGTTTTTGTTGCGGAAGAGGAACGCCAGAAGGTCAAATTCCCGGGGGGTCAACTCCACCTCCCGCCCCTGCACAAAAACGCGCCGCCCTTTGACGTCGACCCGGATCCCGCCCACCTCGTACACCCCGGCGTCACGCCGCTCTTTGCGAAAGAGGGCGCGGATGCGGGCCAGGAGCTCCTCGATGGCAAAGGGTTTGGTCACATAGTCGTCGGCGCCGCTGTCGAGGCCCAGCACCTTGTCCGAGACGCTATCGCGCGCCGTGAGCATGATAATGGGGACGTCTTTTTTCGCCCGCACGCGGCGGCACAGCTCAATCCCATCGAGCGACGGCAGCATGATGTCGAGGAGGATCAGCTCGAAGGGCTGGGTAAGGGCCAACTCCAGCCCTTCCCGGCCGTCGTGGCAAACATGGGTGCGAAACCCTTCGTGTTCCAGTTCCAGTTGCAGAAAGCGCGCCAAGTGCACCTCATCTTCGACGATCAGCACGCGCTTGGCGTCCATCTTTTCCGTCCCCCCTCCGTCGCCCTTCCATTATAGCACGCCGCCCGACCGGCCTCGTTCCGCCGCCCCGGCGTGCATGGGCCACACGGCGAAGTGGAAAACTACTCCTCGACTGGATGGGGGTGAACTGCGTGTCGTTCAGCCTGCTTGTCATCCTCCGCAGCCTGATCGCCTTTGCCACGCTGTTTGTATTCGCGCGCCTGATCCGCAAACAGCAGATCGGCCAGATGACGATGTTCGAGTACCTGACCGGCATCACCATCGGCTCCATTGCCGCGTCCCTGTCGGTGGAATTGGAAGTCGAAACGATCCCCACCCTGATGGGTATCGTTGCGTGGGGCGGAATTGCCGTGGCCCTCGCTATCGCCGCCCTCAAGAGCCAACGCCTGCGCCGCTGGTTAGAGACGGAACCGCGCGTCCTCATCCGTGACGGCCGCATCATTGAAGAAAACCTGCGCAAAGAACGGATCACCATCGACCAGCTGCTGATGAACTTGCGCCTGAAAAAAAAAACGTGTTCCGGGTGGAAGACGTCGCCTATGCCATTTTGGAAGTGAACGGCCAGGTGAGTGTACTCCCGAAGGCGGACAAACGACCCCTGCAACCCCACGATTTGCGCCTTCCGGTAGCCGCCGAAACACTGCCCTTCACGGTGATCAAGGACGGCCAGATCAACCACCAGCGGCTGGCCGAAGCGGGACGTACCACCACCTGGCTCGTGGGGGAATTGAAGCGCCAGGGTATCGACCGCATAGAAGACGTCTCCCTCGCCCAACTGGACGACCAGGGGCGGCTGTTTGTCGACCGCAAGGGGGAATGGGAAGAAGGGGCCTACCCTGCCGGCAAGCAGCTGTTGGCCCATTTGGAGAAGCTGCTCGTTGACCTGCACCAATTCGCCTTGGAAACCGACGATCCACAGGCCCGCCGCGACTACCGGCACGCGGCACAGAAAGTGCAAACCATCTTGGAACGGCTCAAACGCCATTTCCGCGAAACGACGAAGGAGGGGTAACGTGCGGCTGCTTGTGTTGACCTTGTTGGGTTGCCTGGGGCTGGGGCTCATGGCCGGCTGCGCCAACCCGTTCAAAGTGCCCTTGTCGCCGGATCAGGACGTGCTCGGCGCCACCCACGCTACCCTGCGCGCCGTGGAAGCCCAGCAGTGGGCCGCCGCGGACCACCACTACCAGCAGCTGCTTCACGCGTGGCGATCCATGCACCGCCGCATCTATTTAAACGCCGATGAGGGAGACATCCGCGCCTTCGAGGAAACCCTGTCCGAACTGCGCGCCTACCTACGCCACAGGGAACAGACCGACGCCCTGGCCACGCTGTACCGGCTGGAAACGCTATGGCACAACATCGCCAAACTGTAACCCGGAACAACACCGCCCCCTCTGCACGAGGGGGCACCGTCGTTACTGGTTCTTGTACTGCGGTTCTTGCTCCAGCACGTAGTTCACGCGGCTTTGGAGCGAGTTGACCACGCTGTCCATCGTCTGGGCCAGTTGTTGGTACAGCTGCTTTGCCTGCTGGTCCTGCGTCTCCAAGGCGTAGGATTTCAGGTCCGCCGCTACCCCTTGGGCGCTGGCCAACGTCGTCTGCAGACGGCTGCCGATGGTCATGCGCTTCACCTCCTCTCCGCTTGCCCACCTCTAATATGAGCAGCCCGGCCCGCTTCTACATCTGGAAGTTGCTACGGCTCGAGGCGCCAGCCACGTTCCACCATGCGCACCACGGCAGCGCGCAGGGTCAGGGGACGCCGGGCCGCTTCCGGGGAAAGGGACGGGGCGAGAAAGCCCGAACGCGATCCGCGGCCCGCCGCATCGTGCTCCAGCTTTTTCAACAGGCGGTCGAATTCCCCGACCGTCACGTGCCGTCGCTGGCGAAGATCCCGCGCCATTTCCGCTCCGCGGCTGCCCAACACCCGCTCCAGCAACGCGGCCAGCTCGCGGCCGTTCAACGCCCGACCCGGTGCGGCGTCCGCCAGCCCCAGTTGCTGCATCAGCCGTGCGAGGCGCTGCGTGATCGTGTCCACGCGCCGCTCGTAAGTGGCCGAGGCTTCCCGCAAGGCGGCAGCCACATCCACCTGTCCATGACCGTACAGCGGATCCCATCCCGGGCGCCCGAGGTCCCGGGACGTCCGGATCAAGAGGCCGATCACGTCCCGGTTGCTCAAGGTCGGGTTCACCGAGCGCACCAGCGCGGCCACGCCGGCCACATGGGGGCTGGCCATCGATGTCCCTGACAGGGCTGCGTATCGGTCATCCGGGAAGGTGCTGGCGATCTCGTCTCCCGGGGCGGTCAGGTCGATGGCCGCCCCGTAATTGGAATAGTCGGCCAAGCGCCGATCGGGCCGCAGCGCGGAGACGGCCAGCACCTCCGGATAGGAGGCCGGGAAACCGGAATCGGGCAAGGCGTCGTTCCCAGAGGCGGCAACCAGAACCACATCCCGCGCAAACGCGTACCGCACGGCGTCGCGCAGGTACCGGGATTCCACGTAGTTGCCCAGGCTCAAGTTGATCACCTTTGCCCCGTTGTCCGTGGCCCAGATGATACCGTCACCGACGTCAAACAGGTTGCCGGCCCCGCGGGCATCCAGCACCTTCACCGGCATGATGCGGCACTGCCACGTCACACCGGCCACGCCGCGGTGGTTGTTCGTGCGCGCAGCGATAATTCCGGCCACGTGGGTTCCGTGCCCTTGGTCGTCTTGCGGCGGGGCTCCCGGGTTCAACACGTTGCGTCCCGGGACCAGCCGTCCGCGTAAATCCGGGTGGTCGAGATCGACGCCGGTGTCGACGACGGCAACGATCACCGCCGGATCGCCCGTCGAAACCCGCCATCCCCGCTCACTGCCGATAAACGGCAAATTCCACTGATAGGGACGGTAAAACTCGTCATTGGGGACCCGCTTGCGCGACCCCCTGTCCTGCGGCTGGGACAACGGCGGCGTTCCCATGGCCCCTCCGCGCACGGTGTTGGCCCGAATGATGTAGTTCGGCTCGACATAGGCCGCCCCTTTGTCATGGAAAAAGCGCATCAGTTCCGCAGTGCTCCTGGAGCGTGAACGGACAATGCACACCAGATGGTTGTGCCGCACGTGGGTGGCGTCCACCTCGCGAAGCCACCGGTGCATCGTCTTCTCTTCCGGATGGTTGGCAAAACGGACCACCACTTCTCCTTCCCGGTACTCCCCGGGGCGCATCCCCTCCCGCACCTGCAGCCGCTCGACCGGTGCCCCGGGAGCGCGCACCCGGGCACCGTCATCTGCCGGAGGAGGCTGCACCCGGCCGATGCTGGGCACCAGGGTCACTGCCAGCACCACCATCAGCCACCACAACCTGTGCTTCACCGCATTCCCCCCTCACCAACAGGCGTCGACTCGCGCAGTCGCGAACGACTCCGTCGAGAAGGCTCCCTCTTAGTTTGCCGCGCCGTTCCCCTTTTCCCGTCACGGAGAAAAAAGGAAAAGCCCCGCAGTCGGGGCTAATTGGCGTCCAACGCCTCGCGGTTCGATTGTGGAAAACGGCGGTCCGAATCGGAAAGTTGCGGGTGGCATTGCGGTCATTTGGTAAAGATGTGCTTCCCGATGCGCTTGATCTGCGGGCGGCTCCAAATCCACTTGGAGGTGGCGCGTTCCGGATTGAAGTAATAGAGGGCGCCACCGGTGGGATCCCATCCGTTCAATGCATCGATGACGGCCCGCCGCGACTCGCGGTCGGGGGGGAGCCAAATTTGCCCGTCGGCAACAGCCTCGAAGGCCAGCGGCTCAAAGATCACGCCGGCCGGTGTGTTGGGAAACGCCGCGCTTTCGATGCGGTTCAAGATCACCGCGGCTACCGCCACCTTCCCCACGTACGGCTCGCCGCGCGCTTCCGCGTGGACCGCGCGGGCCATCAAATCGATGTCGCGCTCCGAGAACCCCCGAAACCCCGACGTTTGCACCGGGCGGCGCGCCGGAGCAGGGGTCGCAGCGCGCGGAGGAGCGGGCGGTGCGACCTGGCGCGGCGGCGCAACACGGGCCTCCATCCCCCACCGCCAGCGCTTGGTGGCCTCCCACAGCTTGCCCTGGGTGCGCACCCCGGCAATGCCGTCAACGGGCAGGCCAAACCGCCATTGGAACGTCCGCACCGCCCGCAGCGTACGCCAGCCATAGCGACCGTCGATGGGTCCCGGATCGTAGCCGAGAAACTTCAGGCGCGCCTGCAACTCGCGCACCCGCGGCCCCCGCGACCCCACTTTGAGAATTGGGATGGTGGGCTTTCCTGCTAGCCTCTCCAGCCCAGGATACCAATGTCTGGTGGCCTGCCACAGCTTCACTTTGGTGCGCGGCCCGACCACGCCGTCCACACGCAATCCCCACTCGTACTGAAACCGCCGCACCGCCAAATAGGTCCGACGGCCAAAATGGCCATCGACCGGTCCCGTATACAGTCCCAGCAGCTTGAGACGGCCTTGCAGTTCATAGACATCGCCACCGCGCATGCCCATCCACAGGGTCTGCTGGCCAAAGGCAGCCGTCCGCTCCACAAAGACCGACAGTGTCGTCGAGACCAAGAGGACTACGACCACCGCGAGAAGAACACGCTGCCATCGTCTTGCCATCCCCATTCCTCCCGGTCGGGACATTGGTTGCCCTTAGTGTTCCGACCGAGGGAGGCCGTTTATACGCAGCCTGCAAAAAGACAAAAAGACCCCGCGCGGGTCACCCTCAGCGGGCGCCAACGGATGGCGGCTCTTCCTTTGGCTACCGCCGTTTGTTGTACGCCTCGTGGATTTTGGTCAATTTCTGCTCCAGTTCGTCGAGCAGCTGTTTGCCGGTCGCCTCGTCGATGAGGCCCAAACGGATGGCGAAATCGATCTCCCGAGAAAAACCGAACATCTGCGTGTCCAGAACCTCTTCATACAGCGGACATTGGGGGGTCGTCAAGTTTTCAATCTGGACTTCAATCAATTTGCTGATTTTTTCCGCGTCGGCCTGCAACAATTTCAGGGCCTTTTGGCTCACTTCGGTGGCGATGTTGGTGGACAAGGCCATCCCTCCGATCCCACAGTCCATTCATCGCTATTGTAGCATAAGCACCCTACGCGGGCTAGAAGCGCCACGGGGCGGCGCCCGCTGGCCCATACGCCGACCATGGTATAATGGGAACGCGACGATCGGCGGGAAAAGGAGGTTGCGACCTGATGGCGGACGTCATCGTGATCAAGGGAAACGTGCGCTACACCATTACCCTCGACCCCACGGTGTGGATTTTTGACGACCGCAAAGTGCCGATGGCCGAGGCCTTCAATCGTGCCCGGGAAGCCCAGGAGCCGGCACGTCGGGAAGCGGAAGCGGAAACGGCTGCGGAGCGGTGGGTCGCCGCGCTGCGCGATGGCGCGGTCCCGACCGCCAGAAGTGAAGCCCTGTACGCAGCCAAGCAGGCATTGGAGGGCGATTGGGGCATGCCGCTGGCCCCCTTCCTGCAAAACGCCGGCCCGGCCCCCAACGCGACCGCGGTTGTCTGTCACCTCGACAACGGTGAGCGTGTCACCCTGTCCCTCGAGGAAGCCAAGGGGGCAATCCTGCAGTTTGCCCAAAACGGCAAGCCGATCCGCGACGGTGGACCGGTTTACCTGTTTTACGGCGACGGTCGCAACCGCGACAACCCCATTCGGGGCATTGCCGTATTGGAAGTGGTGTGATCCCATCTTCGCTTGGAAGTGCATGAGGAAAGAAGCGCCCTTCCACGCCGCTGTGCCGTGTGGAAGGGCGCTTCCATTTGATTCCCAAATCTCTATCGTTTTCAACACGTTCAGAAAGCGGCGCAAAATCGTTGAGGTCGTCTTCCGGCTTCATGATTTCCGCCAAAACCATCGTGATGCCGTCACTGCACGCCCCCTCCTCTTGGTGGTGTGGGTTGGACGCGCACCTCGGCGCCGGTGGTATTGGTTTCGATCCGTACCGAAAGCACCCCGCCTTCGCGGATCACATCGAAGGACAGCTCGCCCGAACCAATGCGCATCCGCCGCACGCGCATCCAGCTCATCCATGGCGGAAGTGACGGGGCAAGGACGATTTTGCCGTTGGGGATGTCCGGCTCAATGCCCAACAGCGCCCGCACAAACAGGAGCGGTGTACCGGCCGCCCACGCCTGGGGCGAACAGGCCACCGGGTAGGGAACGAGCCGGTCGTCGGCGGAGAACCCGCAGAACAGCTCCGGCAGGCGGCAGTGCTCCACCTGTTCCGACGCCCGCAGCATGCCGGCGATCACGCGGTGGGCCGCCTCAGTAAACCCCCGGCGCGCCAGTCCCAGGACGATAAGACTGTTGTCGTGGGGCCAGACGCTGCCGTTGTGGTAGCTCACCGGGTTGTAGGCCCGCTCCTTGGCGCTAAGGGTGCGGATGCCGTAGCCGGAGAAGAGATCGCTTTGCATGAGGCGATCTTTGACGCGCGCCGCCTGCTCATCGTCCAGGATGCCGGTGAAGAGCAGGTGTCCCGGGTTGGACGTGACGGCGTCCACCCGACGCTTGTGGCCGTCGAGGGCAAGGGCCACGTACTGCTCGTCGTCCATCCAGAAGGCGGCGGCAAAGCGTCGCTTCAGGGTCTCCGCCGCGTCGGCCAGCACCTTGGCCCGCTCGGCATCGCCCCATTCGGCAAAGATCGTGCTCCACCGTGTCTTGGCCTCGTACACATAGCCTTGCACCTCGCACAGGGCGATGGCCCCTTCGGCCAGGCGGCCGTCGCGGTAGACGATGCAGTCGCCCGAGTCCTTCCATCCCTGGTTGCCCAAGCCCCGCGCCGACTCACGCAGGTATTCGACAAAGCCGTCCCCGTCGCGGTCGCCGTAGCGGTCGATCCACTCCAGGGCGGCAAGGATGTTGGGCAGCAGCCGTTCCATCAGTTCCCGGTCGCCGGTCCACCGGTAGTACTCGGCGGCCAAGATCAGGAAGAGCGGCGTGGCGTCGATCGTCCCGTAATAGGGCGTGAAGGGAATCTGGTTCGTGTTGGCCAGCTCACCGTAGCGCATCTCATGGGGGATTTTTCCCGGCTGCTCGTCGCGCCATGGATCCCCCCGCTTCCCCTGCAGGCGCGCCAGGGTCAGCAGTGTGCCCCTGGCCATCTCCGGCTGGAAAGCCAGAGCCTGCCAGGCGGTGATCAGGCTGTCGCGCCCAAAGGGGACGGCATACCACGGAATGCCGGCCACCGGGAAGGGGCCGTCGCCCAAATCGGTGGTCAGCACGCGCAAATCGAGCAGGCTGCGGTGCAAGAGGCGATTGAGCTGCGCGTTGTCGGTCTCCACATGCATGGCCCGGTCCATCCACTCGGCATAGGAGCGCTGGAGCGCCGCCATCGCCACCTCCATGGACACCGCCGTGCCCCGTTCACCGCCCACCACGGGAGTGACGGTCACCGTCAGGGTGTACGAGGCACCCGGATCGAGAGCGAGGCGGAAGTGATGCCCCTCGTCGTCCCACGCCGTGGCCGGTTGGCTGAAAGCGACAACCGTTTCGCGCGTGATGCCGTCCTTCCCTTCGTAGCGCACGACCAGGCCGCCAGCCGTGCGCACCCGGTCCGTCACCGTCCCCGTCTCACCGCCTGCAAAGCCGCGGACGACAAACATGTCGGCAAAATCGGCGTCGATGGCATAGGTGAAGGTCAACGTCTGGGAACGGCGGTCGTAATTGGTGACGACCAGCTTTTCGTACAGGATGCCATCATAAATGAGCCGCGTACGCTCAAAGGTGACCGATTCGCGCGCCAGGTCAATCGCGTCTTCCCCGAGGGTCTTCGGGTTGGGATTGATCAGGAGAATCCGCGCCATGTAGTTCTGATCCGCCGCCGAATGGAGGACCACCGGCTTCTGCCCGTTGACGAGCAACTCAAACCGGCTCAGAAAGCGCGTGTCACGGGTGTAGAAGCCCAGCCCCTCCGGGTTCTCCGCCGGGATGTCCCCACGCACGTCGGTCAACAGAAAGTAGTCGTTCTCCTTGATTACGCGAAAGTCCATCATGTGGCTCTCCTTTCCCTTGCTTTTCCCGTCTGGTCCCGCCCCACGAAGCCCGGCATTGGCATCGGATTTGCCGATCCAAAACGTTTTGGATAGCACGGTTTGAAAAGCGCCGGCACACGCCGGCCGCGAGGAACGATGGGATTCGCACGGGGTTACGCGTGCCGACGCGGCGGGGCCACGCTGTCACGCTGCACCAGTTCCACGTCGATAACCACGCGGTGCGACGAGGCCACACCTTCCAGCATGTCGATGAGCAAATGGGCCGCCGCCTCCCCCATCTCATAGGTGTGTTGGCGGATGGTGGTGAGCGCCGGCGTGGTGTACGACGCCAGGACAATGTCGTCAAAGCCCACAACCGACAGGTCGTCGGGAACGCGAAGTCCCGCGTCGCGCGCCGCCCGCATCGCCCCGATGGCCATGCGGTCGCTGGCACAGAAAACGGCCGTAACGGCGGGATCGTGTGCGAGAAGCGCGGCAACCGCCTCATACGCCTGTTCCTCGGTGAAGGCGCCGTCCAGCACACGCTCCTCCGGGAGGGCGAGTCCCAGGTCGCGGCAGGCCTCACGCACCCCCTGCAGGCGGTAGTGGCTGACCGCCGCCTGGTCATGGCCATTGACGAAGGCGATCTCGCGGTGCCCCATGTCGGCCAGGTGGGTGATGGCGAGGCGCGCACCCTTCGCGTTGGCCGACGTGACATAGCCCACGCGCTCACCCTCCACTTCCACATCAACAAACACGCACGGGATCTCCGCCTCCATCATCTCCTGCAGGTAGGGGTCATCAAGGCGCAGGCCCATGACAATCACCCCGTCGACCTGCCGTTCCTGGCACAGGGCGCGGTATGACTTGACCCGCTGCTTTGCCGGATTGGTATGAAACAGGATCAGCTCGTATCCGCGTTCGCCCGCGGCGTCGTTCATCCCGCACAGCAGATCGAGCACAAAGCTGTCGGTGCTGCGGCGTCGCAAGTCCGAAAGCAGGAGCCCAATCGTCTGCGTCTTCTTGGTGACCAGGCTACGCGCCACAACATTGGGCCGGTACCCCAGTTCCGCCGCGATTTTTTGAATCTTCTTCCGCGTCTTCGGACTTACGTCGGGGTAGCCGTTCAACGCGCGGGAAACCGTGGTGATCGACACGCCGGCGAGCCGCGCAATGTCTTTGATTGTCACCATGACCCTCGTCTCCAAAACGTTTTGGATACGCTACACTTCTGATTTTATCGGCGGAGTGCGTCCGTGTACAACGGTTTTTCCTGTTCCCGTCTTACTACCGGTTGCGCCCCGGCGCCGGGAAGGGGCGCCGTGCACGAAGCCAGCGGGGCGGTTTCAGCTCGGCCACACCGATGCCGACTAGGATCAACGCGACACCCATCCACTGCCAAAGGGAAACCGCCTCACCGAGCACGAAGCGGGACATGAGCACCGCCGTGGGCAATTCGGCGGAACCCAAGATGGATGCCAGGCCGGGGCCGATGTGGGGGACGCCGTAGGTAAAAAAGAGCGTCGGCAGTACGGCGCCAAACAACGCTAAGAGGAAACCCCACAGGGCCAAGCTCCGAGTCAGGCTGCCATCCACCAAAAAGGTCGGCGGAAACACGAGGATGGTGGCCACGAAGGAACCGGTAATCATGATCGGGCTGCGCAGCCACGGCGACACCGTCGGGGCCACGCGTCCGCTCAGGTAGATGAACAAGGCGTACGACACGGCAGACAGCAAGCCGAGGACGAGGCCGGGAACCGGCAGCCGCTCCAGCTCGCCCTCGTAGAGGCCGCTGGCCAGCACCGTCCCCACCAGCAACACGGCCACGGACGCCCCCTTCATCAGGTGGGGAGCCTTGCGCGTGGTCAGGACCTCGAGCAATACGCCGATCCACGTGAACTGAAACAGCAGCACGATGGCAATGGATGCCGGAATATACCGGAGCGATGCGTAATAAAAAATTCCTGTCACCCCCACCAGCGAACCGGCGGCGGCGATTTTCGCCACCTCACGCCACGGCAGGCGGGGCCACCGGCGGCGATAGGGCCACGCCAAGACCCACAGCATCAACGCCCCGAACAGCATCTGGCTGCCGGTCACGTGTCCCGTATCGTAGCCGTCGGCATAGGCCAGTTTGACAAAGGTGGAAAGCACACCGTAGCTGCACGCCCCGAGCAAAACCAGCACGACCGATCGCACATGCATAACCGTCACTCCTACCTCGAACCGTCACGCAAAATTCAAACCCCTATCAGCCTACCAATCTTCCACGGGATTGTAAAGCGAACACCAAACGAGGTGTGCGACCGCGCTTCGCTTGCTATAATCGAGAAGGGCATTTCGGAAAAGACAGGAGGAACCAGCATGAACACGCAAGGTTTGCGTCCGCTGTCCCCGGACTATGATCCGTGGGATCCCTTTGACACACGGTTGTCGAAGGGCCAATACCAGTTGACCAGCATTGAGTTTACCGTAACAACGTTATGTAATCTTCGGTGTGAACACTGTGCCGTCGGCGATACCCTGACGACGCGCCAGGCACCGGCCCTGCCGCTCGACTTGCTCGTGCGCCGCCTGGAGGAAGTGCCCACACTGACCACGCTGTCCATCACGGGCGGGGAACCCCTGCTGCACCGCGCGAGTGTCGAGGAGTACGTCGTCCCCCTCTTACGTTACGCCCGCCGGCGCGGCTTGCGCACCCAGATCAACACCAATTTGACCCTGGATCCGGCCGTCTACGAACCCATTCTCCCCTACCTCGACGTGCTGCACATTTCCTTCAACTACACGTCGGCAGAGGATTTTCACGCCATCGCTTTCGACAAGGCCGAACATGCCGTCAATCCGGCACAGGGTAAGGCGCTTTACGAGCGTCTCGTCGCCAACATTCGCCATTTTGCCCAGCGCGGGGTCTTTGTCTCGGCGGAAACGATCCTCACGGAGCGCACCGCACACAAGATCGGCGCCATTCACCGTCTGATCGCCGAACTCGGTTGCCGGCGCCATGAGGTACATCCCCTCTATCCGGTCGACTTCGCGCGCACGATGCGCCCGCTCACCCTCGACGAGCTGCGCGCGGCCATCCACCGCCTCCTCAACGAGCGGGTGGAGACGGTGTGGATCCTTTTTGGCACCCTGCCTTTCTTCGCCTGCAGTGACAATCCGGACGACCTCGCCCTGATTCGCCGCCTCCACGCAACACCCAACGTCACCGTGCGCAACGATCCCGACGGCCGCAACCGCCTCAACGTCAACATCTTCACCGGCGACATCATCGTCACCGACTTCGGCGATGTTGGTCCCCTGGGCAACGTCCGGACCGACACCCTCGTCGACGCCTTTGCCCGCTGGCAGGAGCACCCGGCCAACCGGCGGTACCGCTGCTTCTGCCCCCAGTCGCGGTGCTGCGGCCCCAACCTCCTGGTGGCCCACACTTACTACCGCGACGTCGATTTCACCACACGGATCGGCGCGCCGCTAGCGAACGTGGCCCGTGTGTAAACCGACAACCAAAAAGCTCCCGGCTGAACCTGCTGGGAGCTTTCTGTCTCACGTCGGGCCCTCCTGCGTGTCCACGCGCCGCACCCGCCATGGCTTACCGGTCCCCCGGCGGTTCCTGATCCTTTTTACGCCGGTAGTGGCGAAGAAGGGCCCTGGCGCTGCGATCGGCCTGGTCCATCATGCGCACCATGCCCTCAAGCGCCTCAAACAAATGGCGCAGGTGGGAAAACCGGTCCGCCATCGACTGGTGTCGGCCGCTTCGACCAAAGGGCTTGGACGGTTCGTCATGGGGTTCCAGCACCCGCACCGCCTCCCTCGCTCAAGCCTCTCCTATCGTTACGGTATGTCGCGCTTGCGCGAAGGCGACGGGACAGCAGCCCAATTCCGCTGCATCTTATTGAAACGCCTGCTACCCGAGACCGCGCGGTTCCCGCGGCAGAACCGGCACGGCGCCCGTTCCGCGGCTACCGCGCGTAGAGATCAGGACGGCGATCAGCATAGATGGGGATCGTCTTCCGCACCTGGGCCACCCGGTCAAGGTGCACGTCGGCGACAAGGATCTCCTCCCGCTGCATTGCTTCGCAAACGATTTCCCCCCACGGGTCGACGACCATGGAATGGCCGCAGAAGGATGCACCCTTGGCCGTCCCCACGCGGTTGCACCCGACCACATACAGCTGGTTTTCAATGGCCCGCGCGATGAGGAGCTGGCGCCAGTGGTGCAGGCGCGGATGCGGCCACTGCGCGGGTACAAACAGCACCTGCGCGCCGGCAAGTGCAGCCGTTCGCACCCATTCGGGGAACCGCAGGTCGTAACAGATCACGGTCGCACACGGCACATCATCGATGCGGTAGACGGCGCACGAATCGCCGGCCTGAAAATAACGGTGTTCATCCATCAGGCGAAAGAGGTGCGCTTTGCGGTAAGCGGCGATCACCTCACCGCTTTTGGAAAAGACAAACGATGTGTTGTAGATCCCTTCGGACCGCTTTTCGGCGATGGAACCGGCCACGATGGCCACGCCGGCCTCGCGCGCGAGGGCCGACAACAGCGCCTGGGTCTCCTCTCCCTCCCAATCGGCGATCTGCTCCAGCCGGTCCAGATCGTACGCCGTATCCCACAGCTCCGGGAACACCACGACATCCGGGTCGTGCTGCAGGGCCCGTTCCATCCACCGGGCCACTTTGTCGCGGTTCGTCCGCGGCGCGCCGAAGGCAATGTCCATTTGCACGACGGCAATGCGAAGCTGCGCGTCCATCGGTTTTTCCCCCTCTGACGACCCACAAGGTTGCTCTCCTACTGGATTCGCGCTAACCGTTGGACAATCCTTCCACCGGTGCGCGGGTGGGCGTCCACGTCTCCCGCACCCATTGGCGAAACTGCGCGTAGCGCTCCCCGCCGAGCAGCTTGCGCACCAGTCGGTCCACATGGTTCAACACACGCTGCTCGTCGCCCTTCACCTGCGTGAGGACCTCCTGCACGGCCACGCTATCCGCCCCGAGCAACGCCGTGCGCTCCTTTTGGTAACGCTCCACCTTGGCCAGCGCTTCCTGTTCGTACCGGGCCACTTCCACGAGGCGGTCCCATTCCTCGGCCGTGAGGTTGAGCAACGCGGCCAGGGGCTTGGCCGAATTCCGAACCTCACCGGTATGGGTCAGCAGCAGGTGATGCAGCACCGGTTGCCGCAACCAGGGGTCGGAAGGGTCCGCCGCTTCGCTCACGTCGCCTGGCAAACCCGCCCCCGCTCCCGGCTGCGGACTGCCTCCCGGCTCCGGGACAAATCGCGGGAGAAGCAGGGCGAACAACGCGTAACCGCCGACGGCTGCGGCAATCAGGACGACGGCCGCCCGGACACTCCATCGGGTCATGGGCATCCCCCTTCTACCGTCCCTCGCCACGGGCGAGCAGCTGGCGTTCGGCCTCCCGGTACTCCCGCGCCTTCTCCCGATACGACTGGCGGATGCGGGCCAACTCCCGCAGATCGGCCTCGCCGATCGCGCGCAACACCCGCGCGGGGGAGCCGATCACCAGCGTGCGCGGGGGCACCTTCATGCCCGGCGGGACAAGACAGCCGGCTCCGACCATGGCCTCTTCTCCCACTTCCGCCCCGTCAAGGACGATCGCTCCCATGCCGATGAGCGCGCCTTTGCGGATCACGCAACTGTGCAGGATGGCATTGTGCCCGACGGTTACGTCGTCTTCCACGATGAGCGGTTTGCCGGGGCTCTGGTGCAGGGTGCAGTTGTCCTGGATGTTCACCCGGGCGCCGATGCGCGTGGGCGCGATGTCCCCGCGGATCACCGTGTTGTACCACACGCTGCTCTCTTCCCCAATCGTCACATCTCCTGTCACAACCACTCCGGCGGCCAAAAACGCGGTGGGGTGAATGACAGGCGTCTTCCCCCGGTACGGCAGGATCATCTCCACTCCCCCTCTTTCGTCATTTTCCCGCTGCGCGCAGCTCGAGGGTGCGGCCGTCGGCCTTCACCACCCTGAGCTCCGGAAACACGCGCGTAAAGGCGGCCACCTCCACGTACGCGGCACCACTTGCATTGCGCAGGCGCTTGTCGTCCGCCGGCAGAACCAGCCGTCGCTCCCCCTTGGCGAGGGTGACGGTTCGCCCTTTGGGATCCCACATGGCCTGTCCCCCGACCAGCTCCGCCAGCAGCGGCGCGCGCACGTACCAGCGATCTCCCTCCGCGAACGCGTCCTTGCCGGCAAAGATGGGGGCCTTGTTCACCGTCACACGGGTCGGCGTCACCTCCACGCGGATCTCGTTGGCCTCCACCTCACGCAGGGCGGCGACGACCGGGGCCAGGGCGCCGGCGGCCACCCGGTCAGGCTGAAGCCCCACCTGGTTGACCGGCCGCTTTTTCGGGGTCATGTATTCCTCGATGGTCACCTTGAGCACGCCCCCGCTTTTCAGCTCGACGGCGTTCTGCACACTGCCCTTGCCAAAGGTGCGCGTGCCGATCAGCTTGACATGCTGGGGAAGGTTGTCGCGAAGGGCCCCGGCCAACACCTCCGAGGCACTGGCGCTGCCCTGGTCGACGAGAACCATGACCGGAACGCCGATGGCGGTTCCGCCGCGCACCCATTCGGCCTTCTCCACGCCGTTGCGGTCCTTCGTATACATCAACACGCCTTCCGGGAAAAACTGCGCCGCAATCTGGCGCGCCGTCTCGAGAAGGCCGCCCCCGTTTCCGCGCAGGTCGAGAACGAGGGCGCGAATCCCCGGCGGCTGTTTCAACAGGCGCAAGGCGTTGGCAAACGCCTGCCCCGTCTGCGTGCCGAAGGTGGAGAGGCGGATGTACCCAATGCCCCCCTCCATCCGCGTAAATTCAACGTCCGGCAGGTGAATCCGCTTGCGGGTCAGGGTAACCGGGGCGAGCAATTTCCCTCCGCGCCGCACCGTGAGGGTGACCGCTGTGCCCTCCGGACCGCGAACGCGGGCGAGGAAATCCTCCAGCGAAAGAGTGGCCACCCCCTTTCCGTTGACGGCGACAATCTCGTCACCCGGTTCCAGCCCCCCGGCTGCCGCCGGCGATTGGGGCACCACCCGTTCGACAAACAGCCGCGTTCCCTCCTGCCGCACGGTGATGCCGATCCCGACAAACTCGTTTTCCACGGCCTGGCGGAATCGTTCCCACTCTTCCTCGGTAAAGTATTGCGTGTACGGGTCCTTCAGCACCGCCAACATGCCCCGAATGGCCGCATCCTCAAGGGTACTCACCGACGCGCCACTGACGTGGTGGCGCGAGAGGATGTCCAGAATTTCCTGAATGCGCGCCGCGGCATCGGCCACGCGGTCCGCCGCGTGGTACACCGGCATGGCGGCCAGCACCAGGAGGAGGGCCAGCACGCCCGCAACCCATCGCCGTTTCATTGCCTTCGCTCCTTTGCCGATCTCGCGTGTGCGTCGAGAACAAGAGACTCCTCATAGCCTGCCTCGGCAGCCCCGCCCCTATTCCGCGCTCCGCACCGGCACAGACCGGCCATCTCGTCTTGCTTTCAATTGTACGGAATCCGGTGACGGCTGAACAGCGTGGAAAACGGCCCTTACCAACCGCCAAGCCACAACGCGCCTGCCACCAGCAGACCCCACCCGACGGCGAACACCAGCCGTGCGGGACGCCGGATTTCCCCCGGCAGCCCCACCGCACCGGCCACCAATATTCCTCCAACGAGGCCGCCCAGGTGCCCGTAGTGGTCAACCGACGGCAAGACCATACCGAGGAGAAGGTTGAGAAACAAGTAGAACAGGACACCACGGCCGATGGTCCGCAAAAAGAGGCGCGGCCGGCGGGAACCAAAATAGAGCAGCGCGCCCATGAGGCCAAAAATGGCTCCCGACGCCCCGGCAGACAACGCTGGCGTAAACAGAAAGCTCGCCGCCGAGCCGGAGACGCCCGCCGCCGTGTACACGGTGAGGAACCGCCAGTGCCCAAAGATGCGCTCAACTACGCCACCGACGTACAGCAGCGCGACGGTGTTCACGAGCAAATGGACCGGACCCACGTGCAGGAACATTGCGGTGAGGAGGCGCCACCCTTCCCCTTGCAGGATGCGCCCGTTCTCCTTCGCCCCAAAGCGAATCAGCGTCTCCGCATCGGTACTGCTGCCGAACCATTCCATACACGCAAACAGGACGACATTCAGCACGACAAACAGGTACACAAAAAACGGACGTCCATAGCCAAACGCCTGGCGGATCTCCCGCTCGCGCTCGGTCTCGATGGTGCGGATGGCCTCCCGGTAGGCGTCGGGCGGCTGCGGGACCGAGCGAAACATCGCCGCACCCCCCTCGGGTGCGAGTCCCATCCGGCGCAGCACGTCGCGAGGGCCGATCCACGTCCCCCTGTTTCCGTCGGCAACGGCGCAGGCGATCTCGAGGTCCGGAACCGGCTCCTTGGCATTCTCCGTCTCCACCGCACGGGCGAGACACACATCGGCGCCATCGGGAGCGATGTACAACAGCAGCCCTTCGAGTCGCGAACGGCCCCACTCACGGCGCAATCGGTCGGCAACAAATCGAAACGCGTCCATGTCCTGTTCCGTGCGGCGCGCGTCATCCGGCGCAGCGGTGAGACGAATCACCTGCACGGCGCGGCCCCGTTCGCGGGCCAACAGGAGCACCGAACTCCCACCGGCATCCGCTTCGTCCAGACCGGTTCCGTCGTTGTGCGCGCTCACAAGCGTATACAGCTGTTCCTTCACCAGCGTGTACGCCAGCGCCCACAGATAACGCTCCGCCGTATTCCGCTCCAACGACCAAGCCCTCCGTTCCCAATCCTGTCCTTTCCATCATACCAAAGCACAGCGCGCGGCCACCAGAGGGAGACCGCGCCCCTGGTAGCCGCGCCCCGTTACCTCCCATGTTGATACCTGGAAACGTGGACCATTCGTTTGGTATTGTAAGTATTGGTACTGTATTATCAGAACCCTACAAATTTCCGCTCGGAGGGAAAAAGCGTGACGGTTGTCAACATGATGGAAACCCTTGCGAAGGAGCATCTGGACCGCCACTGGGATCACTTGGGCATGCCCTGTTCCTGCATCACGTGCCGCAACGACGTGCTCGCCCTTGTGCTCAACGCCCTGCCGCCGCGATACGTGTCCACCGAAAGAGGGCAGATGTTCGTCAAGGCGGCCCTGGACGAACAGTTTCGCGTCGACGTCCTGCAAGCGCTCTACCGTGCCGCCCGCGCGGTGGCCACCCGGCCGTCGCATCCGGTGGCAGGCCAAAACGGATAGGCGGCCGGCCGCCTCCGGAGGGCTACCGGGCCAGCCCCACGAGGCGCCTGATGCCCGTGAGATCGAGGTGTTCGGCCACGGCGTCCGCCAGGCGGTCAAAGGTTTCTTCCTTGCGGCGGAACATGGAAACGCCCGTTTCCACCGGCGGCAGACCCTTTTGGACGCGCAAGCCGTTGAGAAAGCGGCGGCGGAAGCGGTCGTTGTGGAACAGGTCGTGGACGTACGTTCCCCACACCCGACCGTCGGGGGACACGACCCCCAACAGCCCCGCCCCGTCGCCGGCCTCCGCCGCGTTGGCCGGACGCAGGAAGGTGTGGCAGGGACCCACGCGCCTGGTGACGCCCATGTGGAGCTCGTATCCGTCGACGCGCAGCCCGTCAAGCTCCTGCCAGCCCGGCAGCGGGAGGTGGACAACGGCAGCCGTGCGCACCGTCCGCATGTGCGGCGTGAGCTCCGTCTCCACGGGCAGCCACCCCAGGCCGGGCACCGTGCCCTGCACCGCCTCGACGCCGTGCGAATCGGCAATGCGCAGCCCGAGCATCTGGAAGCCCCCGCACAGGCCGAAAAGCGTTCCCGTGCCGCGGCCAAACCAGGCGCGGAGGGCCTCGGCCAAGCCGGTTTCGACAAGGTAGGCCAGGTCTTCGGCGGTGTTTTTCGACCCCGGCAGGACGACGAGATCGGGATCGCCCAGGGCCTCCGAACGGGTAACGTAGCGCACCCGGCAGTCAGGCTCCGCTTCCAGCGGGTCGACATCGGGGAAGTTGGCCATGCGCGGGTACACGAGCACGGCGATATCCAGGCGGTCGGAGCGCCCTGCCGTCGGCGGCGCGGCGCCGCGGACGCGCCGCTCCAGGGCGACGGAATCTTCCGCGTCGATGGCCAAATCGGGCAGGTAAGGCAACACGCCGAAGACCGGCTTGCCCGTCCGCGCCTCCAGCCAGCGCAGTCCCGGCTCGAGCAGGGTCCTGTCGCCGCGAAACTTGTTGATGACAAAGCCGGCGACGCGGCGCGCTTCTTCTGCGGTCAGGCAGGCCAGCGTGCCGACAAAGGCGGCAAACACCCCGCCGCGATCGATGTCCCCCACAAGCAGCACCGGCGCGTCGGCATGCTCGGCCACGCGCATGTTCACCAGGTCGCGGTCCTTCAGGTTGATCTCGGCCGGGCTGCCCGCACCCTCGATGATGACGAGGTCAAACGCCTCGCACAACCGACGGAGCGAAGCGGTAATCGCCGCCCAGGCCCGCTCGTGAAGTTCGGCCCGATAGGCCCGCGCCGAGAAATGGCCCAGCGGCCGACCGAGGAGCACCACTTGCGCCGTTTGCTCCCCTGTCGGCTTGAGCAGGATGGGATTCATCTCCACACGAGCCGGAATCCCCGCCGCCTCGGCCTGCACTCCCTGGATGCGGGCGATCTCCAGGCCGTCCTCGGTAACATAGGCGTTCAGGGCCATGTTCTGCGCCTTGAACGGGGCCACGCGAAGGCCTTCACGTGCAAACAGGCGGCACAAGGCCGTCACCAGTACGCTCTTCCCGACATCCGACGCCGTCCCTTGTACCATCAACGTCTTTGCCAGCGGCATGTTCACTTCCCTCCCGACTCTCTATCGACCACACCGTCCACGCGCCGGGCGCCACCCCGGCCGACCAAAAGGCCTCCCATGTCCCGGAGGCCCAGGGCTGCGCCCGCCCCCAGAAGGCACGCAGGGCGCGGATACACCCGCCGTGGGTGACCACCAGCACGGTCTGCCCGGCGTGGCGGTGCCAAACGTAGGCGAGAAAGAGCCCCAGGCGCGCCAGAAGGTCGGTCAGCCGCTCGCCACCTGGCGGGGCAACGGTAAGCGGATTAACGTACCACCTGCGCAAACGTGCCGGATCGTGTGCGGCCACCTCGGCATAGTTTTTCCCCTCCCACGTCCCGAAGGCCAGCTCACGCAGCGCCGCCGTCACCCGCAGCGGCGGTGCGTCTTTCCGCAGGGCCACCACCCGGCGCGCCGTCTCCGTCGCTCGCACAAGGTCGCTTGCATATACGGCGGCCACGGGCACCGCCGCCAGCGCGCGTCCCGCTTCGTCGGCCTGCCGGTACCCCCGCTCCGTGAGCGGAACGTCGAGGTGGCCGAGATAGCGTCCTTCCCCGTTGCCGACGGCTTCCCCATGGCGCAGGAGCACCAGCGTCACCGCGTGGCCACCCACGTCCGGATCGCCTCCACCAGCACGTCGTTCTCCGCCACTGTGCGCACGGCGACCCGTCCCCAGGCCGCCGACAACCCGCGAAAGGTGTGGCACGAGCGGATAAGGATGCCCTTCCGTCCGAGGGCCTCCTGCAGGTCCAAGACCGTCGCGCCGGGAAGGTCGAGGCGGAACAGCAGGTAGTTGGCCGCGCTCGGAAACACCGTCACCCCGCGCACGCACCCCAGGTCGGCGGCTAGCTTTGCCCGGGTCCGTGCCAGCCACCGGCGTGTTTCGGCGACAAAGGCCGTTTCGTCCATCAGCGCTTCGCCCACAGCCTGGGCAAGGCTGCCGACGCTCCACGGCACCTGCAGCGCTGCCATGCGGGCAATGAGCGGCCGCGGGCCGGCGGCAAACCCCAGGCGCAGTCCCGGAATCGCAAACATCTTGGTAAAGGAGCGCAACACGACGAGGGGCCGGCTGTCGGACACCTGGACGAGCACCGTTTGTTTCTCCGCGTCGGGCAGAAAGTCGAGGAAGGCCTCGTCCACCGCCGTCACCGTTCCGCGCCGCCAGAGCGCACCCAGCACGTCGCGCATCCAGCCGGGCGGGAAAAGGTGGCCCGTCGGGTTGTTCGGCTGGCCGAAAAAGACCAGGTCCGCCTCCCGGAAGGCGTCCACCACCGCGGCCGGATCGGGCACGAACCCGTCCTCGGAGCGGGCAACCAGGGCAATAACCGGGATGCTCCGCTTGCGAGCCGCTTCCTCGTATTCCCCGAACGACGGGGCAATGACACCCACCCGCCGGGGAGCCGTGGCAGCGACGACAAGATCAATGCCCTCGGCACCGCCGTTTGTCACCAGGAGGTGCTCCGCATCCAGCCCATACCGCCGGGCCAGGCGCGCGCGCAATCCGCGGCAGGCCGGATCGGGATAGCGCGCCACCCACCGCAGGGCGTCGGCGAGAACCGCCGTTACTGCGGGCGGCGGGCCGAGAGGATTGAGATTAGCAGAAAAGTCGAGCACCCGCTGGTCATCGCTCCATCCGAAGCGCTGCCGCGCCGTGACCCAATCCCCACCGTGCCCGTACCGCTCAAGGGCGTCCACGACGCCGCCGGTCGGAGCGACCGTAGCCATACCCTCCCGTTTCCCCTCTGCGCAAGCTGCTTTCCGCGCCATCGTTCCCCCCGCTTTCCGTCCTGTGTTACGTTCTTGTCCGTTCCGCTGCATGCCGCCCACCACCGGCGACCTGTAGCCGCACCCTCAGCTGCCGTCGGCGCCGATTGTCCCGAAAACGGTCCAGCCCAGCACCGCCGTCAGCAGGACAAACCCGGCTGTCGTCCCGTAGAGCATGGCCATGCTGCGCCGGATGTCGTCGACCGTCCGTTCCCGCCGCGCGTCCCCCAGCAGGGCCCGGTCGCTGGGCACACCGCGGTACCAATTGCGTCCCCCCAGTTGGATACCCAGGGCGCCGGCCAAGACGCTCTCGGGAATGCCGCTGTTGGGGCTGGGGTGCTTGGCCGCGTCGCGCCGCCACACCGCCAACGCCCGGCGCGCCGACCACCCGGGAACACAGGCGGCCACGGCGAGCATCAGGAGGCCTGTGAGCCGCGCCGGTACCCAGTTCCAGCCGTCGTCCATGCGCGCCGACCACCATCCCATATGGCGGTACCGCGCATCGCGGTACCCGACCATGGCATCCAGGGTATTGACGGCCCGGTACATGGCTGCCAGGGGGGCACCGCCGAGGAGAGCAAAAAAGAGCGGCGCCACAACGGCATCGGTGGTGTTTTCGGCCACCGTCTCCACCGCGGCGCGTACCACGCCGTCCTCGTCCATGCGGTCGGTGTCGCGCCCAACAATGCGCCCCACACGCGCGCGAGCCAACGCCAGGTCGCCGGCAGCCAGCGCCGCCTCCACCTCCACCGCCGCGCGTCCCAACCCGCGCACGGCTATACACAGCCACGTCACCGTCGCCCCGACCAGCGCCGCACCGAGGGGACCGGCCAGCGCATAGCCCGCCCCCTCAACGAGCAGGGCTGCCCCTCCGGCCGCGCCTACCGTCCCGAGCCACAGCAGTGTGCCGGCCGCCTTCTCCCGGAGCGGCGTCGGACCGATGCGCACCAGCACGCGGCGCAACACCCGCTCCAGAACGGCAATGAGGCGGCCCAGTTCGGCCACCGGATGGCCGCGCTGCGGGTCGCCGAAGAGTAGATCGAGGGCCACCGGTGCCCATACCCCCAGGCCCAGTACCCCCAGCCACAGCGCCTTCGCTGTTCCCCCGGCCCACCGCCAGCCGATAATCCCGAGCCCCCACGCCGCGGCGTCGGCAAGACTCCCGTCCATCTCCACCGTCTCCCCTCACCGCGTCCCGCCGCCGGAGGGCCGGTTCTGGCCACCGCGCGCGGCCGACGGTCGTTTGCATGCCGGCGGGTGGCCAAGCCCTCCAACCCCTGCGCCCGCCTCCGTCCACGCCAGCAGGCGTGCAGCAGCCTCGTGGGGCGTGCAGGCCAGGGCCTTCACGTCGACGGCCTGTCCAGCGACCACCAGGTAGACCGCCGTGGCCGCGTCGGCCAGGCGGCGGTTCACCCGGCCGACCACGTCGCGGTACAGCCGCCCGAGCGGCGTGGGCGGCACGACGCCCCACCCCACCTCGTTGGTCACGACCACCGTCCAACCGGGCCGTTCGGCAGCCGCGGCCACCAGCGCCTCGGTGCGTTCGGCCACGCGCTCGGCCAGCCTTTGCTGGCATTCCACCGGAAGCCCATCGCCCCCGGTCAAGTCGACGCGCCACGCTTCGGCCTCGGCCGCCAACCAATTGGCGACGAGCATCGTGACGCAGTCGAGGAGGATGACGTCCCGCGGCGCAACTCCCCGGAGCGCCTCAGCCGCGTCGCGCGACGCCTCCACCGTGCGCCACGACGCCGGGCGTTGCTGGCGGTGCAGGGCGATGCGCACGGCCATCTCCGCGTCGCGCGCCTCGGCGGTGGCCACGTAGGTGACAGCGGATCGGGATTCGGCGGCCAACTCCGCAACGAGCCGCTCGGCAAAGGCACTTTTTCCGCTGCGCGCGCCCCCCGTGACCACCACCAAGCGGGGAAGGGCGTTCACGACCGCGCCGCCTCCTCCTTTGCCACCGGTCCGGAGACACCGGCGGCCTCAAAGGTGGCCATCTCGTCGCGAATCCGGCACGCGGCCTCGAGCAGGTGGAAGGTGAGCACTGCTCCCGTCCCTTCGCCGAGGCGCATGTCAAGGTGAAGCGGCGGGACAAAGCCGAGGACCTCCAAGAGCCGGCGGTGCCCCTGCTCCGCCGATTGGTGCGAGGGGAACAAGTAGTCCTTCACCCGCGGGGCCAGGCGACACGCCACAAGGGCCGCGCTGGAAGCGGGAAATCCGTCGACGACCACCGGCACGCGCCGGGTGGCGGCGCCCAGCATCAGACCGGCCAGGGCGGCAATCTCCAGCCCGCCCACCTTGTGCAGCACGTCTACCGGATCCTGCGGATCGGGTCGGTTGACGGCCAAGGCCCGCCGCACCACCTCTGCCTTGCGCGCCAGCGCCGCGTCATCGACGCCCGTGCCGCGTCCCACGCAACGCGCCGGATCGTCGCCGGTAAAGGCGGCGAGAATGGCCGCAGCGCTTGTCGTATTGCCGATGCCCATTTCACCGGTGGCCAAAAGGCGGTAACCGCGGTCGGCCAGCTCCTCCGCCACCCCGATCCCGACACAGAGGGCCTCAAGGGCTTCCGCGCGCGTCATGGCCGGTCCCATGGTGAAGTTGGCCGTCCCGCAGCGAACCTTTCTTCGCACGAGGGCCGGGTGGTCAATGTCCGCAGCCACGCCCACGTCGATGCACACCACATCGGCCCCGGCCAGACGGGCCAGCGCGTTGATCGCCGCCCCGCCCGACAGGAAATTGCGCACCATCTGCGGTGTCACCTCGGGCGGGAACGCGCTGACCCCTTCCGCCACCACGCCATGGTCGGCGGCCATCACCACTACGGCCTTTTTGGGAAACGTGGCGTGCACCTCGCCCGCAATGCCGGCCAGGCGCACGGCGTAGGCCTCGAGCTGCCCCAAGCTGCCCGGTGGCTTGGTCAGCCGATCCAGTCGGGCTTGCGCCGCAGCCATCGCCGCCTCATTTAGCGGTTCAATTCGATTCAGAAGGGTTTGAAGTTTCGCTTCACTACGTATCATCGTCCCTTTCCTCTCCCCCTGACAACCTGGACAGGTCTCTCCGCCGCCCTTGCGTTGCCAGCGTCTCCGCCGTCCGTCTGCCATCGCGTGCGACGGCTCATCACAGCTCAAGACCGTACACCGCGGGAATCCCCCGGTCGTAGTAGTGCTTGCGCGATTCCATCACCGTGACCAGATCGGCCCGTTCCACAACGGCGGGGTGCACCGCACGGCCCGTCAGCACCAGGTGGGTATGGGCCGGCCGGTTGTCGATGAGCGCCAACACTTCGGCCAAGGGCAGCACATCGTCGACGGGAAAGCGTGTGATGGCCAGCGCGGTGTTGATCTCGTCCAAAACGGCCAGGTCGTAGGCACCGCTGTAGATCTTCTCCTTGGCCAGCGCCCACCCGCGGCGCAAGGCTTCCCGGTGGACCTCCGGCGTTTTGGTCCACGTAAATCCTTCCCCCAGCTGGTACATCTCGACCCCCGGCAGATATCGGACGGCCACCTGCTCGCCGGTAACGCGCTCCGGCGACTTGAGAAATTGCAGGAACAGAACCCGAAAGCCGCGCCCCACCGCTCGCAGCACCAGGCCGAGGGCGGCGGTGGTCTTCCCCTTCCCGTCCCCGGTGTACACCAGGGTCAACCCCTTGCCGCTCCCACGAAGGCTTTCCCCCGCCATCGGCTACCCGCCTCCTCTTCTGCTTCCTCCTCTTGTGCCGGCCGCACGAGGACCTGGGGTGCGCCGCATTCCGGATGGCGCACCACCAACGGCCGCATGCCGTAGACATCAGCCAACGTCGGCTCGGCCAGCACCTCCTCCGGCCGGCCGCGCGCCACCACGCGCCCCTCCACCAGCAACACCACCTCGTCGGCATAAAGCGCGGCCAGGTTCAGGTCGTGGAGCACCATCACCACGGTCAGCCCGTCCTGGCGTTGCCAACGGCGCACCCGATCGAGGAGGTGGACCTGGTGGGCGAGGTCCAAATGGGTGGTCGGCTCGTCGAGGAGCAACACCCGCGGCTCCTGGGCCATGACGCGCGCCAACGCCACGCGCTGGCGCTGGCCGCCACTGAGCCGGTCGACGGGCACATCGGCCAGGTGGCGCAGCTTCAGCTCATCGAGGACGCGCGCCACCACCGCCCGGTCGTATGCCGTCTCGCCGCGCAACGGGCGAAGATACGGGTGGCGGCCCATCGCCACCAGTTCGCGGACCGTAAAGGGGAACGGGGCAGCCGTTTCCTGCGGGAGCACGGCCATGAGGCGAGCCAGCTCCCGCCGCCGGTAGGCGCACACCGGCCGGCCGGCCACCCACACGCTCCCCCGGTCCGGCTCGTCCACGCCAGAAAGCACCCGGAGCAGCGTGCTTTTCCCCGCCCCATTGGGCCCGATCACCGCTACACATGCGCCGGCCGGGACCTCCAGGGAAACACCGCGCAGCACGTCTCGCCCGTCGTATGCTTTCCACACATCGCGCACCACAATCATTGGCACCGCTCCTTTCCGTCACCACCCGCGCCGGCTGCGCCGCAACAAGTAGGCGAAAAAGGGCGCTCCCAGTATCGCCGTCACCGCTCCGACGGGCAGCTCCGCCCCCGCCAGCACTGTACGCGCGAAGGTGTCGGCCCACAGCAGGACAAAGGCCCCCGCCAACGCCGACATCGGCACCAGCACGCGATGATCCGGCCCGACGAGCAGGCGCATCACGTGAGGCACAACCAGGCCGACAAACCCGATGATCCCGGATACCGACACCACAGCCGCCGTCATCAGCGAGGCCGCGAGAAGGATGTGCGTCTTGCGTCGCTCCGTCTCCACGCCGAGATGAGCGGCTTGCTCTTCGCCAAGGGTGAACACGTTGAGGTCGCGCGCCCAGAGGAGGAGCAATACAAACGGTACGAGCACATATGGCAAGGCGGCGGCAACCAGTATCGGATCGCGGTTAGCCAGGCTACCCATCAGCCAGTAGATGACGTTCGGCAGACGATCTGCGGAAAAGGCGAGGGCCAGCGTCAGCGCCGCACCGAGGAAGGCCTGCACCACCACACCGGCTAGCAGCGTCGTTTCCCGTCCCAGCCGCCCGCCAATGGCCCCCAGACGCAACGTGACGAGAAGGGCGGCCATCCCCCCGCCAAAGGCGGCCAGCGGCACGGCGAACAGCCCCAGGTGCGCCTGCGGCCAGCCGGTGAGCAGAACGAGCACCGCCCCAAGGGCCGCACCCGATGACACGCCCAAGATGTAGGGGTCTGCGAGGGGATTGCGCAGCACCCCCTGGTATGCCGCGCCGGCAGCCCCGAGGGCAGCCCCGACCAAGAGGGCCAGCATTGCGCGGGGCACGCGCAGGTTCCACACGATGGCTTGGGCCACCGCATCCCCCTCGGCCACGTGTCCGGTCACCTTGCCCCACAGCACCCGCCCAACGGTGGACAAGGGAAGGTCGACGCTGCCCAGCATCAAGCTGGCCAACAGGGACAGCAAGAGGGCGCCGCCCATCCCGGCCATCCACATCGCCTTATGCGCCCGCATGGCCCTTTCCTCTCAGCCGGCCCTCATTGGAACCGCTCGGGATAGAACGTCTTGGCCAGTGTCTCCACGCCGTCGAGAATGCGCGGGCCGGGACGGCTGATGAGGTCAGGGTCGAGGGCATACACGCGGCCTTCCTTCACCGCATCCACCACGCTCCATCCCGCGCGCTGCTTGGGCTTGTCCGCCGCGTTTGGGACGTAGTACCCGTACGTGACCACGATCACCTGCGGGTTTCGCTGGATGACCATCTCGGCGCTGATCTTCTGCCAGCCTTCCAGGTCGTGGGCGATGTTCTGCCCGCCGGCCAGCTGGATCAGCTCATCCAGGAACGTGTGCTTCCCGGCCGTGTACAGCTGGTCGGGGTCTGCCTCCACGTAAACGCGCACGCGTTCCTTTTCCGGAATGGCCTGAACCTTCTCACGAATGGCCTCTTCCTTCGCTTTCATGCGCGCGATGAGTTGCTGAGCTTCCTTCGTGCGGTTCGTGATCTTGCCCAGTTCGCCAATCACGCGATAGACATCCCTCAGGGACTGCGGATCATACAGGACCACTGTCAGGCCCGCCTTGCGCAGCGCATCCACGGTTTCCTTGTTGTGCGAGCCGAGCACCACGAGATCCGGCTTCAAGCTGAGGAGCTCTTCCGTCGGCGGGTTCAGGCCGTCTTGAAAGACGTGCTCCACCTTGTTCTGCACGTCGGGCGGGTAATTGTCCCACTTGGTGACGGCCACCACCTTCCCCTCCAGGCCCAGCGCAAACAGCGTCTCGGTGTGACTGGGCATCAACGAGACGATGCGCTGCGGCGCTTGTGGAACGGTCACCTTTGCCCCGCTGTCGTCCTGCACGGTGAGGGGATAGGTGACAGGCTTGCCGTCGATCCCCTCCTCGGCCGACTGCCCCGGTGCCGCCTGCTGCCCGGATTGGCACGCGGCAAGACCGACGATCAACAAGAGCAGGATAAAGACGAGGACAACGTTCCTTCCCCTGTAGTGCATCCCGCGTTGCATGGCGTTCCTCCTTCTCCCATCCAGGTCGGTATTTGGACAAAACAAAACCCCTTGCCCATACGGACAAGGGGACGTCGCCACCACAAACCAAACGGCACAAAAAGGCCGTCCGTTCCCGGCCTCCATTGCCACCGTACGCCAACGGCCACACTGCCGCCGCGCACCCATGGGCACCAACGGCAATGCCGCCGGTCAACATGGAACCGGGCGCGTCGCCATCGCGACGTCTGCACCCTTTCCGCGAGGGCTGCAGCGTCATGGGCAAATCGGCAGGTCTCCTGGCTCATGGATCCTCGCTTCCCGCGCCTTCCCATCCTCAGGTGGACAGTGGCATGATGCGGGTCGCTCCCCATTCACAGTGGCGGGACCGCGCCGGACTTTCACCGGACTTCCCTTTTCACCGCCGGGCAAGGCGGACCGATTTGCCTGCGCGCGTCGGTTGTCAACGGGACAGTTCCATTATAGACGACAGGCCCGGTCGTTGGCAACGAACGTTCCGAAGCCAGAGCACCTCGCCCCGGGAGTGGCATGCCGGGGTTCGTTTTCATATCGTAAGCATCGATCCGTTCATCCCAGCCGACGGATAACGCGGGTGGTGAAAACCCAACCCCAAAGGGGGAACCCGAATGAAGGTCTGCATGATCGGAGCCGGATACGTCGGCCTGTCTACAGCAGCCGTGCTGGCCGAGTTGGGACATGACGTCACCTGTGTGGACACGGACACCGAAAAAGTGGCCCAACTGGAACGGGGACGCCTTCCGTTTTACGAGCCGGGGCTCGACGAACTGGTCGCCCGCGCGCGCGAACAGGGGCGGATGGCGTTCACCGCAGATCTGCGCGGGGGGCTGGACGACGCGTCCGTTGTAATGCTCGCCGTTGGCACGCCGGCACTCCCCGATGGCCGCTGCGACCTGTCCTCCGTCTGGCAAGCCGTTGACACGTTGGCCCACACGCTGTCCCATCCGGCCACCGTAATCATCAAAAGCACGGTGCCCCCGGGCACTGCCGACCGGATCCGGCGTTATCTGGCCGAGGCCGGCCATGACGAGAATGCCGTTCACGTGGTGGCCAACCCCGAATTTCTGCGCGAAGGCTCCGCCGTAACGGACACCCGCCACCCCGACCGCATCGTCGTGGGCGTCACGTCCCGGGAGGCGCTGGCCCGCGTGCGCGCCCTGTACCGCGGGATCGAGGCCCCTTATGTCGTGACGTCGCCGACGGGGGCGGAGATGATCAAGTACGCCGCCAACGCCTTTCTGGCCACCAAGATCTCCTTCATCAACGAAATGGCCCGCATCTGCGACGCGTACGGGGTCACCATCGACGACGTGGCCGAAGGGATCGGGTTGGATTCGCGCATCGGCCGCGCCTTCCTGCGGGCCGGCCTGGGGTACGGCGGCTCCTGCCTCCCCAAAGACGTGGCCGCGTTGATCCACACCGCGCGGGACAAGGGAGTCGAACCGCTGCTCCTCCCCGCCGTGCAGCAGGTCAACGTCACCCAACCCGACGTGTACGCGGACAAATTGCGGGACGCGTTGGGCGGCCTTGCCGGTAAACACGTTGCCATCTGGGGCATTGCCTTCAAACCCGACACCAACGACGTGCGCGCGTCGCAGGCCCTGGCCCTCATCGACCGGCTGCTCGCGGCGGGATGCACGGTACGCGCGTACGATCCCCTGGCCCGCTGCACGCGCCCAGACGTAGCGTGGGCGGCGGACCCGTACCAAGCGGCCGGCAACGCCGATGCCCTCGTTGTCGCCACGGAGTGGGAAATCTTCCGTCACGCCGACTGGGAACGCGTCAAGGCGGTCATGCGGGGCAATGTGGTGGTCGATGGACGCAACTGCCTCACCCCCGAATCCCTTCAGTCCCACGGGCTCCGTTACGTGGGGGTGGGGCGGCCGTGAACCTTCTTGTCACCGGCGCAGCTGGATTCATCGGTTCCCACCTGTGTGAACGGTTGCTGGCGGAGGGCCACACGGTCATCGGCCTCGACGCCCTGCTGGCCGCCGCGTTGCGGCCGCAGAAACGGCGCAACTTGTCCGTGCTCCTTGCCCACCCGCGCTTCCGATTTGTCGAGGCGGCGGTCCAAACGGCCGACTGGCGGACGCTGCTCGACGGCGTGGATGCCGTCTTCCACCTGGCCGGCATGCCCGGAGTTCGCACCAGCTGGGGGGCCAACTTCACCGCCTACGTGGAACACAACATTCTGGCCACGCAGCGCCTCCTGGAAGCCTGCTCGCGCAGACGGCTGCACCGATTCGTGTATGCTTCCACCTCTTCGGTATACGGACACCAGACGGGCCCGGTGGCCGAAACCTGTCCGCCCGCCCCGCTTTCGCCCTACGGCGTCACCAAGCTGGCCGGAGAACACCTGTGTCGGGCCTATGCCGAACGAGACGGCCTGCCCGTCGTCATCTTGCGGTACTTCACCGTCTACGGCCCGCGGCAGCGGCCGGACATGGCTTTTCACCGCTTCATCCGCGCCCTGCTGACGGGCAAGCCCATCCCCCTGTACGGCGACGGACACCAGACGCGCGACTTTACCTATATCGCCGATTGCGTCGAGGGGACCCTTGCCACCCTCACCGCCCCCCGCGCCGTCGGCGAGACGATCAATATCGGTGGCAGCGCGCGCGCCAGCCTGCGCGATGTCATCGCCCATTTGGAAGCGCTGACCGGGCGGCGGGCGACAATCGCCCCGCATGACGCGCCGCCCGGCGAACCCCGCCACACCTGGGCGGACATTTCCAAAGCCCAGCGGCTCCTCGGATACCGTCCCCAGGTCGACCTGCGCACCGGGCTGGCCCGCCAAATCGACGACCTCAAGCGCCTCTACGCGAGGGAAGCGGGATGAAAACGGGAGATGCGCATTAGGCCGAGGTTCCCGCGCAAACAAAAGCCCTGCCGGTCCGCCCATCTGCGGATCCGCAGGGCTTGTCCGCGAACGGCACCGTCGTGCCGCACCGCTTTTGTTTTCCGTCCCGGTTACTGCACGCCCGTGTGCAGGCCCGGCGGTGCAGGCTGGTACAGGGCCGTCAGCGTCTGGGTGGTGTTAACCTGCAACGTGGGCACCTGGTAGTACCCCTTTTGGTTCATCCACTGGAAGACCTCATAGGCCTGTTCGGCGCAGTTGGTCGCACCCTGGATCAGCAAGCGGCGCAGTTCAGAATCGGCGCATTCCAAGGCCGCGTGCATGCGCAAGCTGGCCGAGGCTTTGTGGCAACCGAGCACGGCCGCCGCCACGTCGCGGTCGTCGATCGCGGCGGCCGACGCATTGGGCGTCGCCGGAGCGGGACTGCGCAACCCGTACATCGGCGTCAGGTTGCGGTGAACCGGACGATAGGGCACGGCGTGTCCCGCCCCCCGGTGGCTCAGAAACGCCACCATATTGTCGTATTCCTGAACGGCAAAGCGCATCTGGTTGTCCAAGATGGCGGCCAACTGCGGATCCTGAACGTGCGGGCGGTACAGCTGGAAGGTGTTGAGGCTCGTGATGGCGCTCGACAACACCTCGTGGATTTCCATGACCTCATGGGCGCCCAAGTTGGCCGCCGGTTGCGTCTGTGCCACGGTGGACCCTCCTCCGTTGGTGTGATCGTCAACGGTAAGGAGTGTGCCCGTCCGGCCAACCGCTTATACCGGGGAGACGCCGGCGCATACCCGTTCTGCCTCAACCTGGAACACGCCGCGCCGGGGAAAACCTACCGCATTGCCCCGTAGCCCTTTGCCCGCCCTTACGCCTTGCCCTCCGGCATGGGACCGGTGTACACGGACTGCGGACGGATCAGGCGGTTGTCGGCCGCTTGCTCCAGCACGTGGGCCGTCCACCCGGCCATGCGCGACAGAGTGAACGTCGGCGTGTACAGCTCCTTCGGCAGCCCCACGGCGCGCAACACCGCCGCCGCGTAAAACTCGACGTTGGTGTACAGGTTGCGGCCCGGCTTGTATTCGGCGAGCAGCTTGATCGCCACCTCTTCCACGTGCACGGCCAAATCAAGCCACGGATCGTCGCCGGCCACGCGCTTGGCGACCACCGACAGGGCCTCAGCCCGCGGGTCGCGCGTTTTGTAGACGCGGTGCCCGAAGCCCATGATGCGCTCCCCGCGTTCCAGCAGGCTGCGGAGGTACGGCTCGGCGTTTTCCTTCGTCCCAATGGCGAGGAGCGTCTCGTCCACCTCCGACGGCGCCCCTCCGTGCAACGGCCCCTTCATCGTTCCGATAGCCGAAGTGACCGCCGAGATGAGGTCGGACCGCGTCGACGTCGTTACCCGCGCGGAAAAGGTCGACGCGTTCATGCCGTGTTCCGCTGTCAGGATGAGGTAGGCGTCGAGGGCAGACACGTGGGCCGCCGGCGGCTCCTTACCGAACAGCATGTAGAGGTAGTTCGCCGTGTGGGACAGGTCTCGCCGGGGCTCGAGGGGCTCCTGCCCGTTTGCCCGGCGGTACCGGTAGGCGATGATCGTTGGCACCTTCGCCGTCACCGCCATCGCCTGCTCCACCGTCGGCGGCCACCCGTACGTGTCGTCGCCTAGGGCCGACACCGCTGTGCGCAGAACACTCATCATGTCCACATTTGCCGGGATGCGGTCGATGATCGCCTTCAGGTAGTCGGGCAGAACGCGCGCGTCGGCCATCTGCTCCCGGAATGTGCGCAGCTCCTCTTCGGACGGCAGGCGCCCGTACCAAAGCAAGTAGGCGACGTGTTCATACGTGTACTTCAGGGCCAGTTCTTTGGCCCAAAATCCACGGTAAATCAGGTGACCCTTCTCCCCGTCCACGAGGCTGAGCTGGGTGTCCGTCACCACAACGCCTTCCAATCCCTTGTGGATAGTCAAGTGATTCGTCAACCTCGTCCCTCCCATCACCGCTTGCTGAAATCATTATACCAGGAGAGGAAGCTCCAGCCAACAATAAATCCGAATCCCCATTTTTCTCCCTCAATTCGATCGATTCCGTGCAGTTCGACAACGGCGGCGCATATACTGGTAATGCAAACGGAAACGTGGTGAGCGCGATGACGGCACTTCGTGCACAAGCCACACCTACTCCATTTTTCGCGGGATGAGGCCGCGCGCCTCATCCCGTTTTCTTTACCCCTGGGTCTGTTATACGTCCCTTGCCAGCATATCCGCGCAAAGCGATCCCCAACGCGAAGGCTCAAGCCCTCATCCCGCGCGAAAACCAGGCGTTCGCTTCACCTTTCCGGACGCAAAAACCTTGCCGGACGCAAAAAGGCGTTTCCGCCGCGGGCCGGCGGAAACACCCCATGCGTGAGTCGAGGGTCTTATCCCTGCGAATCGGGCGTTTCGACGGGTTTGCGGAACAGGTACAGGTCTTGGCGTGGATTCCCCTTTGATCCTTCGGGCATCGCGTCCACCACCGTCCAGTCTCTGGCGAACGTCCCCAACACATAGGGAAGGGGATGAAACGCCGAGCAGCGGTTTGTGCCGGCCACCTCCGGCCGCTGCACGACGAGCCTCCCGCTGCGAAACTGCTGCTGCTCCTGCAGGGACATAAAGGGAAGAAACGCAGCGCCATGGGTGGTGAAAAGCAGGTAGCCGCCCGGCTGAAGCACGCGGCGCAGCTCGCGCAGCCACAGGGCCTGCAGCCCCTCCGGCAAGTGGGTAAACACCGACAGGGCATACACGAAGTCAAACCGTCCGGAGGAATACGGAAGGGGCGGCGCGAGGCCGTTCACCGCAAATCGGGCAAAGGGCAAATGGGCCTGGCACCAGGCAATGGCTTCCGAATGGATATCGGTACCGTAAAACTGCGGGCCGCGCCGCCCAGCCCAGTGGCGCATCACGCGCCCGCACCCGCAGCCGAAGTCCAGCACATGGCGAAAACGTTCAATGGCCAACCCGTTCCGTTGTAGCATGCGGTCGATGTCTTCCACGGCTCTCCGCCCGCTGGCCAAAAACCACTCCACCTCAGTGCTTTCGGTCACCAAATACATCAACTTCATCGGGGGAAGGGCCAAATTCGCGTCTACCCGTCGTCCTTGGCCGCCATCTCCCCCATGGGCATGGTTCATCGTCACGCGTCCCCTTTCCTAAACGATTTCGCGCAGCCGCGCCTTGATGGCCTCAGCCGCTTGGCCCCACGTCCAACGCGAGTGGGCAGCATGGGATGCGCGCAAGCCCTTCTGCTGCGCTTCGGCACGGTGTTCATACACATGGCGCAGCAGGTAAACCAGATGCTCCTCGTCCGGCTCTGCCCAGGCAAAACCGTGATAATAGGGGCATTTCGCCCGGGCCGGAACGAGCCCGCGCACGCGCAAGGGGTATCCCACTTCCGGGGTGAGAAAGTCGCGCGGGGCGCTCCAGTCGGTGGCGATCACCGGCAGGCCGCAGGCCATGGCCTCGAGGATGGGCATGCCCCACCCCTCTCCCCGGGTCGGCAGCACAAAGCAGTCGACGGAGCGGTACAGGCTGCCCATCAGGTAGTGGGAGAAGTTCTGGTTGTAGAGAATGCGGATCTGGTGAGGGCGCGACCCCGCACCCAGTTTCTGCAGTTCGTGCGGCACGTCAATGCTGCCGTCGCGATTGGTGATTTTGCAGACGAGCAGCACGTCCTCACGGGGTCGAAACGCGCGCAGAAAGGCGCGAAACAGGAGCTCTATGCCCTTGCGTTCGCCCCATTCAAACACCGACAAAAACGTGAACTGCGGACCAAAGCGCCGACCGCGGATGGTCGGGTTGAAGTGGTCGGAGTCAACGCCCAACGGCATGACGCGGATCGGCACGCGGACGCCCGCGCGCGCAAACGTGTCGCGGTTGAACGTCGACGGCACCCACACCTCGTGCATCCGGTTGGCCTGCCGCACCCATTCGAGCGGAACCCCGTCTACTTCCAGCATCGTGTAGCCGATCTTGTACCGGCCGTTGTTCTTGTGAAACACGTCACCCTGACCGTACACCACCTGGGGCAGCGCCGAATCGAACGGGCGGCTTTTGAACACGTTGACGCGGTAGTCGCCGACGTTGTCCGGCTCCGCCATTGGGTAAGGCGTTCCCGGACCGTACACGTAGCGGTACCGCACGTCAACCCCCGAATCATCGAGGGCGTGCATGAGCTTTACGGACGAGACGGCGTACCCATGGGGGGCGACGGCGACCGAATGCCAGGCCACAGCGCATTCGTAACGCTGGCGAAGCTTTTCGGTCCACAAGGCGCGGAACATGGCCTGGGACCGGGAAAACAGGGCGTGGAAATCCACGCGGTTGGCCTTTGTCGCCACATGTTCATGATGGACGAGGGTGACGCGCCCGTCGCAAACGACGCGGAACCCCGCCTCGCGGGCCCGAAGGCAGTAGTCGGTGTCTTCAAAGTAGGACACGTACCGTTCGTCCAGCAGGCCAATCCGGTCCAGAACCGCACGCTTGATGTAGCAGCAGGCAAACACCACCCCCTCCACATCCCGCACCGTGGCGTACTGCCCCACATCCCGCTCTCCGCCGCCAATCTGCTGTCCCCAACACGTCTCGGGGTAAATATACGTCCCGGCATGCTGCAGGATCCCGTTTGGCCGACGCAGGCGGCACCCGACAACGCCAATGGCCGGATCGGAGTAGGCGGTCTCCTGAAGGCGGGACAGCCAATCGGCCGTCGTCACAACGATGTCGTTGTTCAAAAGGACAATATCGTGATCGGACCGCGCCAGGCGGATCGCCCGGTTGTTGCCGCGGGTAAATCCTTCGTTTGTCCCGTTGCACACCAGCCGTACCCACGGGATCCCCTCGAGGTACGCGGCCGTCCCGTCGGTGCTGCCGTTGTCAACGACGATGACCTCGATGCGGCCCTGGACCAGCGCGGCGTCGGGAAGGGTCGGGCGCAGCGACTCCAGGCACGCCCGGGTGTACGAAAGGCCATTCCACGTCAGGATGACAATGGATACCCCACGCATCATCCCATCATGCCCCCTTTCGATTCACGATCTTGGCATTGGGCTCCCTTCATCTAATCCGGCGGCTCCCAGCGGGCAAACAACCGGGCCACCCCAAAGGTGCCGTGCGCCCCTTCGCTTAGCCGATTCTGGAGCGCCGAATCCGACAGCACGCGGTGCAGGGCCCGCACCAATTCGTTCAGACCGAGCAACGGGCTTACAAGCCAGCAGTTCTCCCCATGACGCAAGAAGGGCTCACCGCCGGAAACGGCGATCACCGGCGCGCCGCAGGCCATCGCTTCATAAACCGGTTGCCGGTCGTGGGAATCCAGGTAGACGAAGAGGCCGCAATCGCTGTATAGTTGGGCCCGCTCGGGCGGCGAAAGGCTGGCCAGGTGGGTGTGGGGAACCGGCACCCTGCGCTGGGGCGGGGGACCGTACGTCACGAGGGAAACTCCCGCGACGTGCCGCGCGAGAAAAGAAAGGGCCCGCAACACCTTGGCAAGGGAAGGGGCGTGCGCGGTGGGCATGACGATCCGTCGAGGGTCATGCGCGTGCGTGCGGCGGGGGAAAAACACCTGCGCGTCGACTGCCGGAAGCGCCATCGTCCCGCCTCCCTATACGCGAGCCCGCCAGTAGTTCAGGAGGTCGCGCAGCGTCTGTTCGAGGGGGATGGTTGGCGCCCACCCCGTCTGCCGGCGGAACTTCGTGCTGTCGCCGAGCAAGATCGCCACGTCGGACGGCCGTAGCCGCGCCGGATCTTGCTGCACGTCGATGTTCACGGAGCTCATCGCCAGCAGCAGATTGAGCACCTCGCGAATGGAATAGGTCTGGCCGGAGGCGATGTTGTACACCTCTCCAGGCTCCCCTTTCTCGAGGGCAAGCCAGTAGGCGCGCACCACGTCGCGCACGTCGGTGAAGTCGCGCTTGGCCTCCAGGTTTCCGACGTAGACCACCGGAGGGCGCAACCCTTTTTCGATTTCGGCGATCTGCTTGGCGAAATTGGATGTCACGAACGCCTCGCCGCGGCGGGGGCCGGTATGGTTAAAGGTGCGCGTCCGGACCACAAAGAGGCCGTAGCTCCGGTGGTACTGGTAACCGAGGAGATCCTGAGCCACCTTGCTGACGGCGTACGGGCTGAGCGGGCGCAGCGGGTTCTCTTCCCGAATGGGCACCTCGTCCGGCTGCACATGGCCGTATTCCTCACTGGAACAGGCGATCTGGATGCGGCATTCCGGGCAGTGTTCGCGCACCGCCTCAAACAGGTGGAGCTGGCTGATGATGTTGTTGACCAGCGTGTCCGCCGGGGAATTCCACGAGGTGGGGACAAAGCTCTGCGCGGCCAGGTGGAAAATGCGCGCCGGCCGCACGGTGCGGACAACCTCTGACACCGAGCGGGCATCCCGTAACTCGCACTCGATCAGCGTGATGTCGTTAAGCAAATGGCGGATATTGTCCAGCCGACTGCGGATCCGCACCGTACCGAAGATCCTTACATCGCCCCGGCTCAGCAGGTATTCCGCCAGGTGGCTGCCGGCAAACCCCGTAATGCCGGTGATCAGCACGTTCATGGACAGGACTCCCTTCGTCAAGAATTTAGACCGGCGAACGCCCCGTTAGCTGCGCGATGGCGCGCACGATGTCACGGGCGCCTTGTTCGAGGGTGAAGTGGGTCAACACGTGCGTGCGCAGCCGTTCGCCGCGCCCTTTCGCTTCGGCGTAGTTTTCGTATACGTGGCGCATGAGCTGCCCGAGGGCGTCCACCGACGGTTCGGCCCACAGCTGGTTCGGCTGGTAGCCGTGGTAATACGGCTGCGGCCGTACAGGTACCAGGCGGTACGGGATGAAATAGGCGAAGTCGGAGGGAAGAAGGTTGGTCTGGCCTCCCCACCCGGTGGTGATGACGGGAAGACCCATCGCCGCCGCTTCCAGAAGCGGATACCCCACCGCTTCGCCGCGCGACGGCAGGACAAAAGCGTGGCACTCTTGGAAGAGGCGGATGCGGTCGGCATGGGAGATCGGCCAGCCGACCACATACACCGGTGGGGTCGGCTTGTCACCGACGCACCGCCGTTTCCGTTGCGCGATCTCCCGCTCAAGGTCCGGCGTGCCAAAGGTTTTGATGACCAGACAAACCGGCTCGCGGGCATGAAACGTTTTCCAAAACGCCTCCAGAAGGACGTCGTACCCCTTTCGCTCCCCCCAGGCGCAAAGGGTGAAAAACCGGAAGGGCGGCAGCGTCGAGGGCAGCAGGGTGCCGCTGACCGGCCCCGGTGGGGATATGGCCGGACGAATATGAAACAATGGGGCATTCACCCCGCTGGAACGGAACACGTCAACGTTGTGTTGACTGCTCACCCACACCGCCTTGCGGTTCCGGCACCAGTCCGGCCACAGATCGGGGAGACGCGACGTCTCCCAGTAGGTGAACCCGACGGCGTAGGAACCCCGACGCGCCCAATAGTCGGGAACCGTGTGATCGACGACAAACTTGTTCACCCGGGCGCGCGGTTTGCGGTACAGCGCGAGCAGGGTGTGGTACTCCTCAGGTGATAGCAACTCGCTGCCGGGGGCGGGCGGCTTCTCGATCTTCACGTCCACCCCCAGGCGGTGGAGCCCGATCACGTAACCGCGCGCCGCTTGGCTGTACCCGCCACCGAAGACGGAAAAGATGTTGGCTTCGTTCCAAATCACCTGCATGCGCGCGCAAGCCCCCTGTCGCGAGCGATGCGCTGGAAGGCGGCCACCAACCGGTCGATCACCGCCGGCCAGGTATAAAAGCGGGCCGTTTTCCGGCCACCTTCGGCCAGGGTACGCGCCAGCTCCGGATCGGTCAGCACGCGCCGGATGGCCGCCGCCAGCTGGTCGGGACAGCCCCGTTCCACCAGCAGACAGTTCCAACCGTCGCGGCAAAAGGTTTCGTTCCCCGTGGCGCGGGTGGCCACGACCGGCGCTCCGCACGACATGGCCTCCAAAATGGGCAGGCCGAATCCCTCGTGGTGCGAACTCTGCACAAACACGCCGCAGTTGGAATACAGCCGGGCCAGGATCGTATCGGGGGGGCGCAGGAGGTGGCGGTGGCGGATCCACGTCACCTGGAACGATTCGAGGCCATAGGTAACAAAGGATACGTCGACCAGCGACTCCCGCACCCGCCGAACCGCTTCGAGGGTCACGTCAAAGCCTTTGATGCGCTGGCGCGGGCGGGCGCAGGCCAGGATGCTCCGCGGGTCAACCGAGTCGTCGCGTTGGGGAAAGAACACGTCGTGGTCCACGGCGATCGAAACATCAATCGCTTCCCTACCGTAGTGCGCGCGCAGGTGCGTGGCAATCCACGGGGCGATCGTCAGGCAGGCCATCGGCAGGCGGTACGTGTCGGCGACGCGCTTGCGCATCGCCGCGTCGTCCGGGTAGTACGACGTCTCGATGTCTTGCACAAGGTAGACGGGAATGCCCCGCCCACCCCGCGCCGCGTCGCAGCTTTCCCATACCGCCTGCGCCGTGTTCCACCACGTGGCCACTTTGATGGCTTCCACCGTTTTCAGTGCGCCGACAAGCGCGCGATAGTCACGAAAGCGCAAAAAGGGCACGCGCAACGGAAACCAGCGGGGGCGCCTCCCCAACGACGCGACGCGGACGTCGACGCCTCGCTGGTATAGGCGGTTGGCCTGTTCCAACACGTTCTTGACACCGCCGGACAGCCCCGTCGCTTCGAGAACATAAATGACCGGCAGCGGCAATGGCCCCCCCATCATAGCTCCCCTCCCAGCCCCGTTTCCTGCAAGAACGACTTGATCCGCTGTACGTGATCGCGCGAACAAACCAGCACCGCCTCGTCCGTTTCCACCAGGACCAAATTCTCCACGCCAATGGCGGCCAACGGTTTCCGGCATACAACGATGCAGTCCTTCACGTCCAGGCCATGAAACGGGCCCCGCACCACGTTGCCGGCCTTGTCGACAGGGCTGACGCGGGAAAGGGCATTCCAGTTGCCCACGTCATCCCACGGAAAGGACACCGGCAGGACAAAAAGGTTCTCCGCTTTCTCCGCCACGCCGTAATCGATCGATACGGCGGGCAACCGCCCATAACCCTCGCGAAACGCCTCGTCGCCATCATCCGCGCCACCGCCGGACCGCGCGGCCAAGGCGGCCAGCCGCTGCGCCACATCGGGCAGGTGGATCACGAGGTTGGCCCACGCCACCGATCGTTTCCACACGTAGATGCCGCAATTCCAGTAGCAGTGCTCCATGCGCATCATGCGGCGGGCCCTATCCAGCGGAGGCTTTTCGATAAACCGGCGAACCCGGTACGCCATCCCCTCGCGCTCCTCCGGCTGGGCAAACAGGTATCCGTAACCGGTTTCCGGGCGGATGGGACGGACGCCCAGCGTCACGATGCGGTCTCCTCCCGCCGCCACCCGGACCGCTTCCTGCAGCGCCGCGGAAAAGGCCGCGTCATCCCCGACGAAGTGGTCGGAGGGCAGCGTGACGAGCACGGGATCACCACCGAGGCGCCGCTCAAGCTGCAGCACGGCCCACCCGATGCACGCCGCTGTGTCGCGGCCCACCGGTTCGACCAGGATGGCCCATTCCGGCAGTTCCGGCAACTGCTTCTGCACATGCGCGACAAAGCGGGTTTCGGTAACCACGAAGACGGGTGCCGACGGGAAAGCCCGGGTGACCCGATCGTAGGTGGCCTGCAACAGGCTACGCTCGCCAAAGATGGTCAGAAAGGGCTTGGGGTATGTTGGACGGCTCAGCGGCCAAAACCGGCTGCCGCGTCCGCCGGCCAAGATCAGCACGGCTACGTTTTCCATTTCCATCTCCTCCCTACCTCGTCCGTTGTGAAACGGCATCCGGCCACAAACGCATAAGCAGATCCCTCCCCATTGCCAGGTACCGGTCCACGCGGTCGTCGGCGGCCGCCTCCGCGTAGAGGCGCACCAGCGGCTCGGTGCCAGACGGCCGCAGCAGCAGCCACTCTTCCCCGAACCACAGCTTGATGCCGTCGAGGGTTTCACCCCGCTGCGCCCCGTATCGGGCCGACGCCATCCGGATGGCCTCCTTCGCCTCTGCCGCACCGAGGGTGACCGGGCGCGCCAGCGGAACGTCTTCGCGCCGGTAGCGGTGCGGCCCGTAGGTTTGCTGCAGGCGATCCACCTGCTCGGAAAGCGGCACACCGGAGCGGGCCAGCATCTCCAGCACGAGCAACGCGGTAAACAAGCCGTCGCGGTCCGGAACATGCCCGCGAAAGCCGAACCCCCCGCTCTCTTCCCCGCCCATCAGCACGTCCGTCCACTCCATGCGCGCGGCGATGTGCTTGAACCCCACCGGCGTCACCACAAGGGGCAAGCCATGCGCCGCACAGATGCGGTCGATCATCGCCGTGACGGAAACCGTTTTGACCACCGTACCCCGCAGCCCCTTGTCCTGCACCAGGTAGGTGAGCAGGGCGGCAAACACCTCGTGCGACGTGAGGTAGCGCCCGCGCTCGTCGATCACGCCAAGGCGATCCCCATCCCCGTCAAAGGCCAACCCGATGTCGGCCGCACGGCGCCGCAACGCGTCCCGCAACGGTTCCAGGTTCCGCGCGATCGGCTCCGGCGGCACGCGATCGAAACCCGGGTTATACCGGTTGCGGATCTCCTCGACGGCCACACCTATCGGGGCCAGCAACCGGGCCAGCATCCCCTGGGCTGAACCGTACATGGCGTCCACGGCCACCTTGCCGCCCCAGCGGGCAATGGCCGCCAGATCAATGCGCTCCGCCACGTGGATCTGATAGGCCTCCAGCGGGTCTAGCGACAGCACGCGGGCGGGCGGGAGCGGCGCAGGCAGGACCGCATCGCCGGCAGAGCCGTTGATGGCCTCCTCGATGGCCTGAACCGTTGCCGGATCCAGTGACGCCCCGCGGGACGACTTCAGCTTGATCCCGTTCCACACCGGCGGGTTGTGACTGGCCGTCACCATCACCCCCAGATCGGCGCCGATTTGCCGCACCGCAAACGAAAGCAGCGGCGTCGGCATCATCGACCGCCCAAGGAACACGCGGAGGCCACTGACGGAAAGCGTCCGGCTTATCTCGCCGGCCGCTTCCGCGGACAGAAAGCGCCCGTCGTACCCGACGGCCACCGTTCCCGCTGCCCGGCCCAGGGCCCGCTTCAGGTAACCGGCAATGCCCGCGGCCACCCGGCGGACGTTGTGCAGCGTAAACCCATCTCCAATGCGGGCGCGCCAACCGTCCGTTCCAAAGCGGATCATCGGGGTTCCCTCCTTGCTGCCAGGTTGAGGAGCCGCGCCAGGTACGCTGCGCGGTCGGCTTCCAGTCGCCGCCGCGCCTCGGGACCCGCGCACGCCGCCCATGCGGCATCAACCATCGCGCGGCGCAGTGCGTCATCAGCCAACAACCGCTCGATACCTGCGGCCCATTCTTCCGCCGTCGCCGCCACCCAACCGGTCACCCCGTGGCGAACCGTCTCGGCGTAGGGCGGAAGGGTCGCGTACACGCCAGGAATGCCGGCAAAGGTGTATTCCAGGTACTTGACGGGCGATTTGCACGCGTTAAACGGGTGGGAAACCAGCGGGGCCACGCCCACGTCGACCCCGAGGGCGACGAGCCGCTGCAGATACCGGTAATAATGGCCCGTCGGGCGAAGCGACACGCCAGGAAGCCGGCGCAGGGCCGGGGTGGCACACCCGTAAAAGCAAAAGGAAAGGCGGCCGGTGTACCGCGCGGCCAGGTCGGCCAGCACCGCCTCCACCTGACGCAAGTCGGCCTCGTGGGTGGGCGACCCGGCATACCCCACGCACAGGGCGCGGCCGCCGGCCGGGCGCGGGCGGCGGACAACCCCGTGATTGGCGAGCACGTCCGGATCCAAGTGGTTGGGAAAGACAAAGACGTTGCCGTTCTCCTGACCGAAGCGCGCCCGCAGGGCTTCCGTGGCCACCACCACCATGTCGGCCTCGGACACGAGCCGGACCACGGCGTCCCGTTTCCCCTCCCAGTACGCCCTCCGCGGATTGGTCGCCGGCAGGTTGGTCAAATCATCATCCAGCTCATATACGAGGGGAATTCGCGCGCGCCGCAGCGCCTTCACCAGGTGCGCCACGTCCCATCCCGGAACGGGGAACATGCGCTGGACGAGCACCACGTCTGCCTGCGCAAGGACGGCGTCGAGGGACAGGCCTCCGTCACCCGGGAACAGCAGGCGGACCCGGCCCGACCGAACCGCAGAAAAAAAGGGAACGGCCACGCGGTAGTGATAGCCGGCCGAAACCCGTGACTCCGGCGTGAGAACGGCAATCCGCAGCGGCTGCACGGCATTCCCTCCCGTTCGTGAGATCGCGACCCGGGAAGGCACACACCGGACGCGCGATCGCTACATAGTCTATGGAACAGCCCCCCGGGGCGTATGGGGCTTTGCCGATCCACACGTTCCCAATTTCTATCCCCGCGTTCGCGAGGGAGCCGTCCGGAGGTGGTGGGTCTGCCCCTATTCGTTCTCCCCCTCGGCGACGAACGGACCGCCAGCTCGCGCGCCCGCGTCTACGCTTTGCTCCCCCATCTTGCGCGCGCCGGCGTAGACTTCCGGGTGCTCAACCCCCACGATCCCCAAGCCCTTGCCCAGGTGCTCGCCCGGAGCGCCGAACAGCCAACCCTCGTCCTCCAAAAACGCTTGCTGGACGACCGCTGGCTGCGCCGGTTGCGGAATGCGGGTATCCGCCTCGTTTTCGATCTCGACGACGCCTACTTTGCCTATGCCCCCAACGAATCGCCGGCGCATCCGGTCCATCGCCGACGCGTGGCGGCACGTCGCCGACGGCTGGTCAAGATGGTGCAGGCCAGCGCGGTCACCGTCTGCGGTAACACCTTCCTGGCCGCCTACGCCCGCGCACACGGGGCCCGCAATGTCGTCGTCATCCCCACCTGCCTCGACTTGGCGGCGTACCCGCCGAAGGAGGAAGAAGCGCCGGGCGTACCGGTCATCGGCTGGATCGGCTCGTCCACCAATCTGCCGTACTTAACCGTCGTCCGTCCGGCGCTTGCGGGGCTGCACCGCCGCGGCATCCCGTTCGTGTTTTCCGTCGTCTGCGATCGCGCGCCGGACTGGCCGGACCTCCCCGTTCGGTTTCGGCCTTGGACGGCCGACGGTTGGTCGACGGCCCTCCGCACCTTCGACATCGGGGTGATGCCGCTCTTTTCCGACGATTGGGCGCGCGGAAAATGCGGGTTCAAACTGCTGGAATACCTGGCGACCGGCATCCCCGCCGTCGCCTCGCCCGTGGGGGTAAACGGCGAGATCGTCCGCCACGGGGAAAACGCGTTGTTGGCCGACACCCCAAAAGAATGGGAAACCTGCCTCGAGCGACTTCTCGCCGATCCCGCACTGCGGCGCCGCTTGGGCACCGCCGGGCGCCGCACCGTGGAAGCGCACTACACAACAGAAAAGGCAGCCGCGCAGTGGCTCGCGTTGCTGCAACGGGAGGGGCTTGCATGAGTCGCGCACCGCTGGTCACCATTGTCATCCCCGCCAGAAACGAAGGGCCATATCTGGCGCAAACCGTCGCCGGGGTCCTTCAGGCGAAAACGGCGGTACCCTACACCATCCTGGTCGTCGACGACGGCTCAACGGACGGCGGGGCCGACGCCCTCGAGCCATACCGGAACAGCGGGCCGGTCACCGTCCACCGCACGCCCGGTCTCGGTGTGGCCAACGCGCGCAACCTGGGCGCCGCCCTCGCCACGACACCGTATCTGGTCTTTCTCGACGGGCACGTGTTCGTCCGCGACCACTGGCTCGACCCGCTCATCGACCTCCTCGAAACCGGAACCGCCGACGCCGTCTGTCCGGCAGTCTACGCCCACGATCGCCCGCGGCGCGTCGGCTTCGGCGTCACCTTTGACGGCCGGCTCCGGTACACGTGGCTGCCGCGCCAAGCAACCGCGCCGTATGCCGTCCCCGTCATCCCCGGATGCGCCTTCGCCATCCAGACCGCCGCCTTCCGGGCGGTGCAGGGGTGCAACGAGCGGTTCCGCACGTGGGGGTTTACGGACATCGAGCTGTCGCTGAAACTGTGGATATTCGGCTTTCGCCTGTTCGTCCATCCCGGGGTACGCGTCGGCCACGTGTTTCGCCCCGGTCATCCGTATCCCGTACTGCCCGAACACGTGAACGCCAATCTGCTCGTACTGGCCTACTGTCACTTCTCCGAGCCGCGCATCGCCAAAGCCGAGGCGCTGGTGCGCGAGGCCCCCTATGGCGCGCAGCTGATTCGCACGGTCCGCGCCGGCGACGTCTGGGACGCCCGCGCCTGGTACCTGGCCCACCGGGTGCACGATGACGACTGGTACATGGCCCGCTTCGGTATCCCTTTCTAAAACGGTTCGTTCCGAAGAAGGCCTTCCCATACGCGGGAAGGCCTTGCGCACTGGCAGGGGCATACGCCACACCGGCGGGCTCCAATCGGTTCGCTTCGATCATCTTTACAATCATGATCGGTTGGAAATGAACGTTTTATCTTCTTTGTGCGGAAGCCGGTTATCCGCCTACCGAATACACATTCTTTACCGCAATTGGCGGTGGTGTTCTTGCTTTTCAACTGAAAGAAAGCGCTTTCTGCACCAAATTTATTTTCTGAATTTTATTGAGGAGAACCGATTTATTCTTATTAAATTTTCATAATTTACTTGACTTTTTATTGAACGTTCCGTATCTTGGGAAGTGAAAACAACACAATTCTTTCGCAATTCAGGAGGGTGAAGCCGCATGAGCCAAAAAGCGGACACCAACGCAGAACGCAACCCCCTCGCGCCAATGAAACCGGAACACCTGCCGTACAGCCTGTGGGAGGAGGTGGCACGCGACGAAACGTTTCGCCACCTGGTCGCGGAGAAAAAGCGGTTCATCGTTCCGGCCACGATCTTTTTCCTCGTCTACTACTTTGCGCTGATCGTGCTGATCGGGTTCTTTACGTTCCTGAACGCCAAGATCGCGGCCAGCATCACGTGGGTCCATGTTTTTGCCCTTTCCCAGTTTGTCATGGCCTGGACGATCGCGATCCTCTATGCGCAAAAAGCGAACCGGTTCGACCGGGTGGCCGACACCATCCGCCAGCGCTTCCTGTCGCGGCGGTAATCCGTTTCGTTGGCAAAATTGAAAGCGATTCCATCCATACGGATTGGGAGGGATGCGCCCGTGTCACACGACACGAACCTGCTGGCCTTTTGGCTGTTTGTCGCCTTCATCGTCGTCACCCTCGCCATCACCTGGTGGGCTTCCAAGCGCACCAAATCGACAACCGAATTTTATACCGCCGGCCGCGCGATCTCCGGCGTGCAAAACGGGTGGGCCATCGCCGGCGACTACATGAGTGCCGCCTCGTTCCTCGGAATTGCCGGAATCATCGCGTTGAACGGCTACGATGGATTCATCTACTCCCTCGGCTTCTTCGTCGCCTACCTCTTCGTGCTGCTCGTGGTGGCCGAGCCGCTGCGCAACACCGGCAAGTACACATTGGCCGACGTGCTGGCCCTCCGTCTGAGCGAAAAGCCGGTGCGGTCAGTGGCCGCCCTGAGCACGCTGACCATCAGCACCTTCTACATGATCGCCCAGCTGGTGGGCGCCGGCGGCCTCATCAAGCTGCTCCTCGGCCTCGACTACGAGCTGTCCATCATCATCATCGGCGTGCTCATGACGCTGTACGTCACGTTTGGCGGCATGCTGGCCACGACATGGGTGCAGATCATCAAAGCGGTCCTGCTGATGCTCGGAACCGCACTGTTGGCCTTTCTCGTGCTGAAGGAGTTTTCCTTCAACCCCATTGCCTTCTGGAACGCACTGGCCGAGAAATTCGGGCACGATTTCCTGGCGCCCGGCAAATACCTCACCAACCCGTGGGAAAACCTGTCCTTGAACCTCGCCCTTGTGCTCGGCACGGCGGGCCTTCCGCACATTCTCATTCGCTTCTATACCGTTCCAACGGCGCGGGAGGCGCGCAAATCGGTCGTCGTCGCGATGATCATCATCGGCCTCTTCTACATCCTCACACCGCTCCTCGGCTTTGGCGCTGCCTACTTCGTCGGCCAAGACCAGATTCAGGCCGTCAACAAGGCCGGGAACATGGCCGCCCCGATGCTGGCCGAAGCGCTGGGCGGGCCCTTCTTCCTCGCCTTCATCTCTGCGGTGGCCTTTGCGACCATTCTCGCCGTCGTCGCCGGGCTGGTCATCTCTGCGGCCAGCGCCTTTGCCCACGATTTCTACACCAACGTCATCCGCCACGGTCGGGCCACGGAAACCGAGCAGGTGAAAGTCGCCAAGATCGCGTCCGTCGGCGTTGGCGTCGCGTCCATTCTGCTTGCGCTGCTCGCCAAGGACATGAACGTGGCATACCTGGTGGGGCTGGCCTTCGCCGTAGCGTCCAGCGCCAACGTACCGGTGATCGTGCTGACGCTTTTCTGGAAACGCTTCAACACCGCCGGGGCCGTCGTGGGGATGCTCACGGGGCTGGTCTCCTCGGTGGGGTTGGTGCTGATCAGCCCCAACGTCATGAGCCCGGAGACGGCCATCTACCCGCTCAACAACCCGGCCCTCGTGTCGGTCCCCCTCGGCTTCCTCGGGGCCTATCTGGGCACCGTCCTCTCCCGCGACACGCGGGCCCTATCGCGGTTTCCCGAGCTGTACATCCGCTCGCAAACTGGCATTGGCGCCGAGTAAGCAACGCCGGGGCCTCCCCGTTCGGGGAAGGCCCCTTGGATTTTTCGCCACGCCCCGGAATGCCGCAAGCCCGGTCGCGTCAAAAGGAGACGGCGATACTGTTCCCGGCGGCAATGCCGTCCCGCTTTTCCTGAAAGTACACAAATCCCTCCAGGCGCGCCTCAAAACCGGGCGTCTGGTGGGGAAGCTGCCACTGCAACGCATCCACGCGCAGCCAGCCCCCCGGTTCCAAGGGAGGCGCCCCCTGTAAGCGGATCCAGTATTCCCCGCCGGATCGTGCCCGTTCCTGCCAATCCTCATGGACATACACCCATCCGGTCGGCGTACCCCTGGCCGTATACACCCCCTTCACGGTCAACCACTGGGGATCGAGCACCCGGGTCGAGAATGTCCCCGTGTTAGGGGGCGTCATGCGCAGCAGCACCACGGGGTCGTGCAGGCTTTCCGATCCCGTATTTTTCACGTCAAAGCTGCCCACTACCAGTACCGGCTCCCCTTCGCGTTGCGGCAGGACCACGGTATAGCGAAACCACGCCTCGGCGTGGTGCGGCGGGGTGCGGCGGCGCAAGTCCTCGAACTTTTCCTTGTACGCCAGGGCTTTTTGCCGATACAGGCGAGCCAGCCGCACGGGGTCGGCGTTTCTTCCTTTCCGCTGCACGGTGTCTCTCCTCCCGTTCATTCCCTGAAGGAAGGCCATCCGTTTCTATGCTATGCCTTCGCGCGGCCGCGAAACCCAAAGAGAAAGATGGGTCGGCACTACCGACCCATCTTTCCCGTATGGCTAGCCGGGAAACACCTCGGGGCACTGGGTGAGCGGCACAACCGGCGGGCAGACAAACGGCGGCGGCGGCGGGATCGGGATGTTTTCGCGCGGGAAGCATTCTTCCGCGTCGACCATGAGTTTTACCTGGGCTTCGACTTGAATGTCTTTGCAGAGATCGAGTCGCACCTCAAGGAGTTGGCCCAAGATTTCCTGCGTCCGGCATTGCGACGCGACGATCGAGCAGTTGATCACCGTTCCGACGGGGGCGCACAGGGCGAAGTCCTCGGTGCGCGTAAAGTCGAAGGTAAACGTGCACGTGGTTCCGTCCGGCCGGGTCAAGGTGACTTCCACCGTCCCCGTGAAGGTGATCGTGACGCGGTTCAGCGTGATCCCGTTGACGACAACGGGTGCGCGGGTGCTGGTGGGAGCCTCGAAGCATGAATGGTCGACGATGCGGCACGTCGCGGTGGTTCCCTGCGGAATGGGCAGGCACTCGTCGGGGATGTTGACCTTGTTTTCAATCGTGTTCACCACGCGAATCCAGTCAAAGACCTTGATCGTGTCGATACAAATGGCGCCAAAATCGGGCGTTGGCGTGGGCGTTTGCGCACCTTTCAACTTGTTGTCCTTCATCACGCTGGCATTCCTTCCTTTCCTGAAGGAGTTTGGATGGGATCAAGGGTCACTCCTATGCTATGATCGCGGGGCACTAGGGGTACATGGGCGAGCGCCGGTTTTGTGCGCGCACCCTCCTTTCGCGTTTCACATATAGTGGGGTAGCATCTCGTGAAACAGGGGGAAGAGCATGACCATCGACGTGCAATATGAACAGGAAACACTATGCCGCATCCCGGAACGCCATCTCCCCACCTTTCGGATCCTTTGCGAGAGCGCGGGAATCGCGTCCACCTATTCCCCATCCAAGCGGACGCTACTCCTGCGGAAGTGGCTGGAAGATCGGCACATTCTGCTTATCCGGGAACCGGGCATCGCGGGCGCCGAGCCGCTCGCCGGTTTTTGTGACCAATTGATGGCCCATCTCGAAGAGGTCGACGCGAAGGTGGATCTTGCCTTTTCCCGTCCGCCGGCCCGCGCGCCCCAATACGATCTTGTTCTCTATATCACCGCGGGAGCCGGTTCGACCCTCCGTTGCACCCACGCCCACCGCAACACGTACGCCCGGCACCTGGCCGACCGGATCGTCGCTCAGTTTGCGCAACACAGCGGGTCCAACGCGGTGCTGATCGCGGACCGTTGGAGTCCTTTCCGCCTGCGAAACCGCGCCCGCCTGGCCCTCCCCGACGGCGTTCCGGCGGTCTACCTGGAGGTCCCGCTCTACGAGGGACCCCAATCGGAGGCAACCTATACCCGAATGGCGCTCGCCGTTTACCAGGGGATCCTGGACTACTTCGGGGCACGAGCACCGCTCTTGGCACACATCGAGCCGGAAGTTTGGGAACCGTTTCTGCGCCACGTGATTCCGCGCGTCTTTCCACGCCACAGCGACGGCGCGGTCACCCCGCAGCGGGACGAGGCGGTACCGCATCCGGCAACCGCACCGGTTGAACAGGCGATACACGCCGCAACGGATGCCGCGCCAACGCCCCCGGTGAACCCGATCACACCGCCAGCGACCGGTGAAGCCTCAGGCCCGGCGACGGAAGCAGCCGAATCCGAGGCGGAAACGGACCGTAAACCGGTCGAGCAAGACACACCGCCCGTCGCACCGGAAGAAACGGAAACGGCAGAAGAGAAAGAAGAGGAAACGGCAGACCAAACACAGCCTCCCCTTACGGCTGAAACCCTGCTGGTGCGGGCAAACGCATCCCGCGCACCGGCGGAGGACACGTCCCATTTCTACCCCGCCGTCATCCAGCAGGGACTGCGCCGGATCCAACCGACGCTTTCGCCGGACGACGTCCAGCAGGCTGCTGCCGCCACTCCCCCGCCAGCACCCGGGCGTCCACCCCAGGCTCCGGGCGTCCAGGTGACGGTTTTCCCCCGGCCCTTACGCCGTCGCGTCGGGGAAGTGCTGCACCAGCCGGCCCCCACACCCGTCCCCGCGGAACCACCGATGCCGGAACCGGCGTCCCCCCCTGCCGCAGCAGGAGGATGCCAAACGTGCGGAAAAGTGACGTGGAAACCCCGTCGCACCCATGCATAGGCCCTTTCCGTCCCCACCCTTCCGCATCACCAAATCGGCGTATGGGGCCATGATCGCACACTGCCTGCGCGAAAAGCCCATCGAGGCGTGCGGGGTTCTCTCCGGTACGGACGAATGGGCCCTGACCTGTTGGCCGCTGCCCAATCGTCTGCAGAGTCCCAACGCCTTCGAGATCGATCCGGCCGATCTCGCGCGGTGTCTCGCGCGCATCGGCGCCAAGGGAGAACGCCTGTGTGCCGTCTACCACTCCCATCCCACGGCCCGAGCTGTTCCCTCGCGCGAAGACCTCCGGCATGCCCCACACGATCTGGTGTACCTGATCGTCTCCTTGCGCACGTCCCTTCCCGTCGTGCGCGCCTATCGTCTCATCGACGGCAAGGCCTGGCCGCGAGCGCTGGTTGTCGTGGACGGATAACTCCCGCTCCTTAGGGGAGAAGGACGTCACCGGGGACCACGCCGTGGCGGATCTCCACCAGGCCGCCCCCCCGGACGCCCACCGTTACCCGTTGGCGGATCACCTCTCCCCCGGGAAGACGCAGGTGCACGTAGGGCTGGGCGTCCGTGCCGTGCAAGTAGGAAACCGGCACGGCAAGGCAGGCGGAACACCGCGGGACGACCAGCCGCACGGTCACCGCTCCCGTCACCGGGGCCGGTTCGGCCGGCGGGACCGGCACATCCGTCACGAGGAAAACCCGGTCGCTCCCGGGCTGTGGCCGGATTTCCCGCACCGTCCCCACCCACGGCTCCTTCGCCTCACCCTCCGGCCACACGCGCACCGGGTGGCCCGGCCGTACCGGGGCCACCCACCGCCCGTCGAGCGGAACGATCACCCGGACCGCATCCCCTTCCCGAAGCCTCAGCACCGGCGCGTTCGCCGCGACGGCCGTGCCGGGCGTGACGTTCACCTCGATCACGGTCCCCGTCTGCGGGGCCGTGATCGTTTTCTCTCGCGCGCGGCGCGCCAACGCCTCCAATTCCCGCTCCACCTGTTCGAGTGCCAACGACGCCTTTTTCCACGCCAGCACCGTTGGGGGATGCTCAACCGTCACCAGCGGAGCCCCGCGCGCGACCCGTTCGTTCACCGCCACGTGCAGCTGCCGCACCACGCCGTCCCGCGCCGCGGTGAGGTCCACCGTCGTTCGCCCGGCCGCATCCCGCAGCCGCACCAGCACCTGACCGCTGCGCACGGGGTCTCCGGGCACGATTGGCGCTTCGGCCACCCGTCCGCGCACCGGCGCGTGGAGGGTCCACTCCTTGGCGGCCGCAAAGGCGTCGCGCTCGAGGCGGAGGAGCTCTCTCCTGTACACCAAGCGGCGCCGCTCCGCCTCGATCCCCGGCTCGGCATAGGTCACCAAGGCCTCCCCCGCCGCCACGCGCACGCCGGGACGCGCCCATACCTGGTCGATGCGGCCGGCGCGGGGGGCGCGCACCACGATGGTGCGGGGCGGCACCGCCGTGCCGCGGAGCTCCACCACCTCGGAAACCGGGACCGCCTGCACGACGTACGGCGGCGCGAGGGGGCGCGCAACCGGTTCGCTGCCCGCAAGCCCTGCCGCGACCCAGACAGCCAACGCCAGCGCGGCCCACCGTCCCGGCATCCGGACGCGGCGCGCGCTTGCCGGGCGGCGAAATCGCCGTTGCCGCTTGCATCGGTGCGGCCATGCGGCAGGCCGGTACGATCCCGCGTTGTGCTCCGCGGCTTCGGGCTCTTCCCCGGGCGCACCGTCCGCCACCCGGAGGAGCACAGGGGCCACGCCGTCCGGGACGTCTTGCGGAAGATGCAGCAGGAACGGGCACCCGTCCGGGGAGGCGGCCAGCCACAGGGACCCCGCTGCCTCCGCCTCGGCGGGCAGTGCCACTTCATGCGCGGAAACGGCCGGGGACCCGTGCCGGGTGGTCACGCGATAGAGCCGCCACCGGGCCCCGTCGTGGCACAGAAACCCCACCCCATCTCCCAGCGGCGCAAGGGCCGGTGGGCGATCCGTCGCCTCCCCTGCCGCCACCGTCAGGGGAGGAACGGGGGACTCCCGGGTCAGGGGCATCACCACATACCGGAAGCCTTCGCCGTCTCCCTCCTTCCACGCCGCCCAAACGACTCCCGAACCATCGCGCGTCAGGCACGGGTGGGCCGCGCTGCCCTGAACGGACATCCGCCGGTGCTGCCATTTTACCCCGCGTCCATGGCGCGACAGCAGGTGCAGGGCCATGCGCCCGTCACCCTCGGGGTGGACATGCAGCACGTGGAGGGTGCCGTCGCTCCCCATCGCCGCGGCAACAGGAGGAACCCACGCCCGGTACAGGGCCTGAAGCGGCGCGGGGACCCGCGGGGGCGCCGGGAACCGAACCGCTCCGGTGCGGCGCAGCGCCATCGCGCCGTCGGCCGGCTCTCCGCTCAAACGGCAGGTGAGCAGTTCCCACCGCTGCGTGGTGCGAAGGCGCGCCAGAACAAGGGCCAACAGGTCCCCGCCGGGTGCCGGTAAGAGGATGAGGCGCGCGATGCGGTCATGGGTCGCGGACAGGGAAAGGAGGGGGAACCAGGCCCACGCATCCCCTTGAAGCTGTCCGCAGCACACTTCCCCCTCCACCGTGGCGCACACAAGGTGCGCCCGTCGCGCGGAGCCCGTGGCGGAAAAGCAGGTCACCGCCGGCCTGGCCCGCAGCGTTCGCAAACCGCCCCCGTCATCCGGCCACCGCGCCCACCGCAACATGCCCGTGAGATCCAGCCAGAATACTTCGCCGCGCCCCGTCGGCGCAAGCAGGGCCACGGCCTCGCGCACCGCTCGTTCATCGCTTGTCGAGGGCCCCATGCCGGTCCCCCCCAATCCCCAACGTCAGTTCATGTCTATGTGGGACGCGGGCGGCGCAAAACAACGCGGAGGACGCAAGCCGGCGCATCCTCCGCGTTAGAGGTGTAGGCTCAGGGCGCGTTCGGCAAAGCGGCGGTTGGCCTCCCACAGCGCTTCCGGCGTTCCGGCATCGATCCACCAGCCCGACAGGATGCCGTAGCGCAGCTGGCCGCGGGCCAAGTACTGGCGGTTGACGTCGGTAATCTCGAATTCCCCGCGCGGCGAGGGGGCCAAGTCCGCAATGATGGCATACACCTGTTCGTCGAACAGGTAGATACCCGTCACACAAAAGGCGCTTTTCGGACAAGCCGGTTTTTCCTCCAGCGACACAATCCGCCCGTCGCGCACCTCGGCCACGCCGTAGGGGCGCGGATCGGGTACGGCTTTGAGCAGCACCCTCGCCCCGGGCCCTTCTTGAGCAAAGGCTTGAATCCACGGCGTCAGGTCGTCCTCAAACAGGTTGTCGCCAAGGACGGCGACGAACTTCTCCCGTTTCGTGAAGGGCTGGGCCAAGCGCAGCGCGTCGGCAATCCCCGCGGGCCGCTCCTGCACGCGATAGGTCAGCGACACGCCGTAGGCCTCGCCGGATCCGAGAAACGCAGCGAAGTCGCCGAGGTCGTCCTTCCCCGTGACAAGCAGCAGGTCGGTAATCCCCGCCCGCTTCAGCTGTCCGATCACGAACAAGATGAGCGGATAGGGACCGATGGGCAACAGATGCTTGTTCAGCACACAGGTGGCCGGCCGCAGGCGGGTACCCGCGCCGCCGGCCAGAATGACCCCTTTCACCGTCGTACCCCTCCTCCGGCGCGTTAGCGAAAGCGCGTCGTCCAGTCAAAGCCGATCGCCGGATCGTTCCACGGCAGCCGATGCTCGTCGGGTTGTTCCCGATTGTACGCTGCGGTCGTCACATAGACAAGCAACGCCGGCCTTTCCCCCAGCACGCGGTACCCGTGGGCCACGCCAGCGGGAATCAGCAGCGCGATCGGGTTGTGCTCCCCCATGTAGACGACATCGGTGTGCCGATAGGTCGGCGACGCGGCCCGGAGATCGTGCAGCACCACCTGAGCATTGCCAACGGGAAAGAACCACAGGTCGTCCTGCCGTTCATGGTAGTGAAAAGCTTTGACCACGCCGGGATATGTCAGCGAACACGAAACCTGGCCAAAACGGGAGAGCAAGTCCTCGTCGTCGCGCACGATTTCCATAAAATACCCGCGATCGTCGGCGAACTTGACCAGCGGCTTGACGCGAACCCCCTCAATCACGCGCGTTCCTCCTTTTTGATCCGTTGCACGAAATGGGCGAGGGCCGTCTGCCAGCTGCGCAGCGGGGTGACGGGCAAACGCCCGACGCGCGTCGAGCACAGCGGCGTGTACAGCGGGCGGACCGCGGGGAGGGGAAAGTCGGCCGCACGGGCGGGGCGCACCGCTTCGGGATCCAACCCGGCCAGGCGCGCGAGGGTCCGGGCAAAGGTGAACCGCGAACAGGCGCCGGTGTTGGCGGCATGCACGATCCCCGTCGCGTCGGTGGAAAGCACCTCGGCGAGAAACCGGGCCAGGTCCCACGTGTGGGTCGGCGAACCAATCACGTCGCGTACCACGGCAACGGTCTCGCCGCGCTGCAGGCGGTCCAGCACCCACCGGGCGAAGTTGGGCCCCCGGGGACCGTACAACCAGGCCGTCCGCACGACAAGATGGCCCTCACCGGCAGCCAACACCGCCTCCTCGCCCCGCCGCTTCGACCAGCCGTAGACGTTCAGCGGACGGGGGACGTCGCGTTCCACGTAGCAGCCACCCTTTTGTCCGTCAAACACATAATCGGTGCTGATGTGCACCAGCCGGGCTCCGACCGCCTGGGCCGCCCGCGCCAGCAGGGCGGGGGCGGCGGCGTTGACGCGCAGGGCCGTGAGGCGGCGCGTTTCGCAGGCGTCCACCCGGGTAAACGCCGCGCAATTGACGATCACGTCGGGGCGCAGGTCGCGCATGAGGGCTTCCGTCTGCCGGCGGCAGGAGACGTTCCACTCCTCCCGCCGGTAGGCGTGCACTGCCCATTCCGGCCGGTAGCGGCGCAGCCACGCCGTCAGTTCCGTGCCGAGTTGCCCGCCCGCGCCGGCAATCAGCACCCGCATGTCCACCAGTCCCGGTGGCGGCGGTACCACTCCACCGTGCGGGCAAGCCCCTCGGCGAAGGAGACGCGCGGAGCCCACCCCAGCCGGTGCCGGGTGCGCCGGTCATCGAGGGCATAACGCCGATCGTGCCCCGGGCGATCGGGCACGTGCGCGATGCGCACAGGGTCGCGGTCCAGCAGGCGGAGAATCGTTTCGGCCACTTCGCGATTGGTTCGCTCCTCTCCCCCGGCGATGTGAAACACATCGCCGGCTTCTCCCTTCACCATCGCCGCGTCCAAGGCTCGGCAGTGATCCTCCACATACAGCCAGTCCCGCCGCTGCTGACCATCCCCGTAGAGCGGAATGGGGCGGTCTTCCAGTGCACACAGGATGGCCTTGGGGATCAGCTTTTCCGGGTGCTGCCGCGGTCCGTAGTTGTTCGTGCACCGCGTAATCACCACCGGCAGCCGATAGGTTCGCACGTACGCCTGGCACAGGAGGTCGCCCCCCGCCTTGCTGGCCGCGTATGGACTGCTTGGTAACAGCGGGGCGTCCTCGCCAACTGCTCCCCGTTCGGTCGGCCCATACACTTCGTCGGTCGACACGACCACCACCTTCTGCACGTCGTACCGGCGGGCCGCTTCCAGGAGGCAGTACGTGCCAAAGACGTTGGTGCGCACAAACGCCTCGGGAGCCGCAATGCTCCGGTCAACGTGGCTTTCGGCGGCCAGGTGGAACACCACGTCGACCCCGTTGCGGAACACCGGCTCGACGTCTTCCGGGTTGGCCACATCTCCCCGCACGAACACGTGGTTTTTGTGTCGCGCCAGGTGGGCCAGCGTGGCGTGCGACGCCGCGTACGTCAGCTTGTCGAAGGTGACCACCGTCGCTCCCGGGTAGGCCCGACACAGGTGGTCCACCAGATGGCTGCCGATAAACCCCGCGCCTCCCGTCACGAGAATGCGCATGCTGCTTCCTCCTTTGCGTCGCCCGGTCATGTACGAGCCGGACGCGCTGCCGCAGACGAGGGCGCGCCAGCCGCCCTGGCCCGCATCGCTGGTTTAGCGTATGTCGGCGGGAGGAAAACCGTTCCGCCGCGGCACGGCAACCCGTGTCAACTCACATAAAAACCTAACCGAAGTGAAACCGATCCCTCACGTAAAAACCTAACCGAATACTCTTGGCAAGAGGCTCCCTCAGGTAGGAAAATGGAGTTGAGGTCTACCCGACCTCAAGAGGTTCTTGGTTAGGTGGCTCGGGGGAGGGAGCCCAAGGACCCCGAGCCACGATTTTTTCGAGCTCATCATGAAGATCGAGCGGGTTGAGCGTTTCAAACTGAGCCTTGAGCACGTGTTCCATCTCCGGTTTTAAGGCGCCGCTTTCGATCAGGCGTTGGAAAGGCGTGCGGGCTTGGTCGAAGCGTTTGCGAATGCGCTTGCCTTCGTAGGATTTTTCGACGACCTTGCGGGTGGGCAAAAAGAGATTGGCGTAGGGGTCGAGGAGGGCATAGACGGCGTTGAGCCACTCCACAGCCTCTGGGGTGTCGTAGCGGGCATAGCCCACGATCTCGCGAACGAACTGGCGGTTTTTCTGTTCGACATGGGGGTTGTCGTTTTTGCGGTAGGGACGGCTGCGCATAAACGCAATCCCCTTTTGCCTGCAGAAACGGAGGAGATGATGGTTCAAGAACTCGGAACCGTTATCGCTGTGGAGGGTATGGACAGCTGTAGGCCACTGCGAGAGGATGGATTCCAAGGCAGCGAAGACGGCTTTTTGGCTTTTGCCGAGGATGGCCTGGCGGCGGCTGTAGCCGGTGACCATGTCGGTAACCGACAAGGTGCAGGCGAACTGGCCGGACGAGTCGCCGCCATTGTGTTCGACGAGATCGATTTCCAGGGCGCCGGGGCGGGATTCGTTCCAAGGGAGCCGGCCTGCAGGGATGTCCCTTTTCAAGCGATTGGTGGGTTTGGGGCGCATAAAGCGTCTGGGTTTGGGCGAATCGAATTCCTTCAGGCGCCGAGCGAGCGTAGATCGGCTGATTTGGGCGAGTTGCTGGCGGATGAGCGAGGTTAAGCGAAGTTTTCCATGGCGTTCTAAATGCTCGGCAGTCGGCAGGAGGACCGGATGGAGGCGTTCGGCACAAGGGTAGTCAAGGGCTTCCCAAACGGTTCGGATGACAGGGAGCGCTTCTTGATACCGCTTGGGCCGTTTGCGCCGGATCTGTTTGGGTTTCCACTCCGGGCCGTTGAGAACCTGGATAGCGTACTTGCGGTGATACCCCAGCACGCGCGTGACTTCATCGAGAATGCGCGACTTTTCTTTTCGGGACGAGGCTTTGGCATACCATTTCCGGATTTGTGTAAGGTATTCGCGACGGCTTTGAAGAGACATGGTCACGTCACATCCCCCTCGGTAAGATTTCGATGTGAGTGATCCAGTCTCCCTTCGGTTAGATTTTAGCTGAGCGATTGCGCAACCTTGACAACAACGTACCACCTGCGCTAGCGTTTAAATTGTTGGACAAATTGTAAACGTTTACAGACCTATTCCATTTCCTAACAGATGCCAGCGAAGTCCACACGCAAAAAGGAGAGGAAACACGATGAGCCACCGGATGTCCTATTACGGTGCCGTGGGAAACGGAGAAACCGCGGCCCTCATCTCCCCCGTCCTGTCCGTCGACTGGTTACCCGTGCCGCGCATCGACGCCTTCCCCCTGTTTGCCCGCGCCCTTGACCCGATGCGCGGCGGCGCCCTCACCCTCGACGCGGGAAGGCCCCTCGTCCCGATTCGCCAGGCCTATGTTCCCCACACCAACGTCCTCGTCACCGAGGCCCGCGCCGGTGACCTGTCCCTCACCGTCACCGATTTCATGCCATGGGGCCGCCGCCTGCTGATCCGCGAAGGCCGCATCACCAACACCGGCGGCACCGAAGCGGTGCAGCCCGTCAAGCTGGCGGCCGTGCCCACACAAACCCGTGCCCGCACATACACGGTGGAGCAGGACGATCACCGGGTGGCCATCTCCGGCGTCGACGGGCACCTGGTGGCCGAACTGATCGGCGCCCCTCAACGTCTCGCCCCCGGCGAGACAGCCACCTTCCGCGTTGTGGTGGCCTATGGCCCGACGGCCGAAGAGGCGGCCCGCCAGCGCGAGGCCGCGGCTGCCTGTTCTCAGGAGCAAGAGGTCGCCTTTTGGGAACGCTGGCTGCGCCCCGCGCGCCCGCTGGTAACGGACAACGGCGAATGGCGCGAGGCGTACACGCGCAGCCTCCTGGTGCTGAAGCTCCTGTGTCTGGACAACGGGGCCATGATCGCCGCGCCGACGGCCTCCTTCCCAGCCGTGCCGGGCGGGCACGACAACTGGGACTACCGCTACCTGTGGCTGCGCGACGGCTACCTGACCTCCCTCACCCTCGACATCTGCGGCCTGCATGACGAACCGCGCCGCTTCTACGAGCTGGCCTTCCGCCTGCAGGACGACAGCGGCGAGTGGCGCCAGCCGCTGTACACCATCGACGGCGGCAACCCGACGGAATGGATCGACGAGGACCTGGCCGGCCCGAACGGCGAACGGCCCATTCGTTTCGGCAACGAGGCCGCTGGCCAGCTGCAGCTGGACAACGCCGGCAACATCGTCCACGGCGTGTGGATGCACGCAGAACTCTCCGGCGACTGGACCCTCCCGGCACGTTATTGGCCGAACATCCGCAAGGCGGCCGACTGGGTGACCGAAAACTGGATGCGTCCAGAAAACGGGATCTGGGAAATCCGCGAGCGGCTCGACCACTGGCTTCACGGAAAGGCCATATGTTACGCCTGCCTCCGCGCGGCGTCGCGCATCGCCGAACGCCTGGGACATGACGAGGACGCCCGGCGCTGGCGGACGGTGGCCGAAACGATCCGTCGCGACGTCCTCACCCGTGGGTGGAACGCCGAGCGGCAGGCCTTCCTGCAGTCCTATGCCCCCGATGCACCGCTGGACATCTCCGTCCTCGCCCTGGCGTTCTATGGCCTTCTCGATCCGCGCGACGAGCGCATGACCAAAACGGTGGCCCTGATCGAGACGCCGCTGAAAAAGCCCAACATCCCCGTCACCCAGTACACGACGGCGTCCCCCTACGCCCACGTGCCGGCCTCGGAAAAGGGCGGCCTCAACATGTGGGGCGGCATCGCCCGCTACGACTACGCCGCCGTGCCCTTCTACCTGCCCACCCTGTGGCTGGCCCGCTACCACCTTATGGTGAACAACCGTTCCCGCGCCGAGGAGCTGATCCGCGTCTGCCTCGACTCGGCCACCGATCTCTTGCTCATGGCCGAGCACTTCGACCCGCGCACACGCCAGCAATGGGGCAATTTCCCGCAGGCCTTCAGCCACCTGGAGATGGCACGCATCCTGCTCGAGATCACCGGCGGTTTCAATCCCTACCGGCTGTGGGCCTGACCGTCGGGATGCGCGTTTCACCCCCGGAGTCGTTCCCCGGGGGGTTTTATGGTAGACTGGGAAGTGTCCTTTGGCCACTGCGGCACACCGCACGAACGGAGGGGTGATCGTGCTCATCCTGCAACTGGCGCTCATCTTGCTCGCCACGAAGATCGCCGGCGACGTCAGCGTGAAGTTGGGGCAACCGGCTGTGTTCGGGAAGCTGCTCGTCGGGATCCTCCTCGGTCCGTCGGTGCTCGGGCTGATCGAGAATACCGAGCTGCTGAAGGAACTGAGCGAGATCGGCGTCATCCTGCTCATGTTTCTGGCGGGCTTGGAGACCGACCTCGACGAATTCAAAAAGAGCGGCAAGCCGGCATTTTTGGTCGGGGTCGGCGGCATTGTCTTCCCGTTCATCGGCGGCTACGCGGTGGGCGTGCTGTTTGGCTACGACACCGTGACATCCGTGTTCATGGGCCTCCTGTTCACGGCCACCAGCGTCAGCATTTCCGTGCAGACCCTGCGCGAGCTGGGACGCCTGCGTTCCCCGGAGGGCATGGCCATCCTGGGTGCGGCCGTCGTCGACGACATCCTCGTCATCCTGCTGCTGGCCATCGTCATGACGCTGACCGGAGCCGAAGAGGTGAACATCGGCCTCCTCCTGCTGAAGAAAGCCGTCTTTTTCGCCGGCGCGCTCCTCGTCGCCTGGAAGGTGGTGCCGCCCGTCATGCGGTGGCTGTCCCGTCTGCGGGTAACCGAGTCGCTGGCCAGCGGCGCGCTAATCATCTGCTTCTTCTACGCCTACGCCGCCGACGCGTTCGGCATCGCGCCGATCATCGGCGCCTTCATCGCCGGCGCGGCCATCGGCGCGACAACGTTCGAGCGCCAGGTGCTGGAGAAGGTGGAGCCCATCAGCTACGCCTTCTTCGTTCCCGTGTTCTTCACCAGCATTGGGGTTGCCGCCGAACTCAAGGGACTGGGGGACAATGTGGGCCTGGCCGTCATCTTGAGCCTGGTCGCACTCCTCACCAAGCTGATCGGCGCCTACCTCGGGGCCCGCGCCTCCGGCTTTTCCCACCGACCGTCCCTTGCCGTTGGCGTCGGCATGATCTCCCGCGGAGAAGTGGCGCTCATCATCGCCTCCATCGGCTTGTCGGAGAAGCTGTTACCGCCCTCGCTCTTCACGGTGGCGCTGCTCGTCATCCTCGTCACCACCCTCGCCACCCCGCCGCTGCTCAAATGGGTCTACCGAAACTAGCTGCGCAAACGAAAGAAGCCGTCAGGTACCCCCCTGACGGCTTCCGTTTTTTGAGGCGCGTCTTCCTTATCGCGCAGTGCGTGGCCGCAAGCCGCCGGACGTGTTCCGAACAAAAGGGGCATCCGTCCGGCTTCTTGCCCGACGCTGTCATTCATTGGTATACTCGGGGTGTCTGTAGCGGGGGAGGGTCGCATCCCGCTCCCTCCCGATCGGAACGCATCGCCGCCGTGATGCCGAAATAGGAGGACGACGATGAAAGGACTTGTGAAATTTTTTGTGTACGGCCTCATCACCCTGCTGCCCATCTCCCTGACCGTGTTTATCGTCACCCAGGTACTCCAGTGGATCGACACACTCATTGAGGACGTGCTCAATCGCCCGCTGCCCGTCCCCGGACTGGGCATTCTCCTCGCCCTAGTCGGCATCACCCTCGTGGGCTACCTCGCCTCCAACTGGGTGGGCCAGCGCCTGGTCAACCTGATCGACCGCGTCGTCCGCCGTATCCCCCTCATCCGCCTGGTGTACACGCTGATCAAGGACACCATCGAATCGCTCCTCGGCGAGCGCAAGTCGTTCCAGCAGGTGGCCATCGTCCGCATTCCCGGCACATCGATGAAGCTGGTCGGCTTTGTCACGGCAAAGGAAATCCGCGAGCTCGGTGATGTGGGGAAGGATCACGTCGCCGTATACATCCTGCAGTCCATGCAGTGGGCGGGCCACACCGTCCTCGTGCCCAAGGAAGACGTGGAGATCGTCGATATCCCCGTCGAGGCAGCGCTGAAATTCGTTGTGAGCGCCGGGATTTCCTCCAAATGACCCCCTGCACCTCCCGCAAATTACATGTACCACCCCAGGTACCATCCGATCAGCCTGTCGCCCCACAGGTAGGCAATCAAACTCCCCGCCGCCAGCATCGGGCCAAAGGGCAGGTACTGGCGGCGGCGCACTTTTCCGGTGACGAGGAGCAGCACCGCCACCGCACCGCCCAGCAGCGATCCCACCGCAAGGGCCAAAAGCACGGCCTGCCATCCAGCAGCCAGGCCTACCGCCGCCATCAATTTCATGTCCCCACCGCCAATTCCTTCCTGTCGGAAAACGAGCAGGCTCAGCCCGTTCAGGGCATAAAGCGTCCCAAAACCCGCGACGGCGCCCCACACGTAGGCTTCAAGCGGCAGGGGGTGCACGATGAGGCGACAGCCCCCGAGGAACGCCGCCGCCGTGGCCACCACACGATTGGGAATGAGCCGGTCGCGCAGGTCGGCAACGGTGGCCGTAACCAGCAAGCTGGCCAGCCCCCAGCCGACGGCCAGCTCGGGCGACAGTCCCACCCGGCGCCACACCAACCAAAAGGCCAGCGCTGTCAGCGCTTCGCCCAGCGGATAGAGCGGCGAGATCGGCGCGCGGCATCGGCGACACCGCCCGCGCAGCCACAGGAAGCTGAACAGGGGAATGAGGTCGCGCGACGCAAGCCGGCCGCCACAGTGCGGGCAGGCCGACGGCGGCCAGACCACGGACAAGCCCCGCGGCACGCGGTACGCGACGACGTTCAAAAAGGAGCCAAGCACCAGCCCCCACACCAGGACCGCGGCATCGTCCACCCATCCGGCAAGGCCCTGTTCCATCGCCCGGGTCTCCCCCTCCTCTTTTCCGTCCCTGTCAGAAAACAAGGACAAGCCCTGCGGACTTGCCCTTTGCCCCGGTTCGTCCGTGCTCGCCTTACGCCGTCTTCCCGCGACTGCGCTCGGCCACCAGCTCTTCCGGAACGCTCATCGCCTTCCCTTCCACCACCGTGGTGGTGACGATGTGCGTCTCCACTTGCCCATAGGGGCGGCAACGGTCGGCTACCCGTTCCAGCTCGGCGATGTCGGCGACGGCCACCTTCAGCAAAAAGTCGGCCCGTCCGCTCACCCGGTGGCACTCCAGCACCCCCGGGGCCTCTTTGGCCCACTGGATGAAGGCCTCGGTCGCATCGGCATGGACGCGCATCAAGAAAAAGGCGGTCATCGGCTTTCCGAGGTGGGCCCGGGAAACATCGGCGCGAAAGCCCCGGATGACGCCGTTCTCCTCCAGCCGTCGCACGCGTTCCGTCACCGCCGGCGTGGTCAGCTCGACCCGGCGCCCCAGCTCCGTCATCGTGATGCGCCCCTCGCGCTGAAGAATGTCAACGATTTGCTTGTCTATGTGATCAAACTTCATTCGAATTCCCTCACTTTCATCATAAATCATGGTCTAACCCCATTTTATCTTTTTACCAATTGATCTTCAAGTATTCGAACGTTATTTTCACAAATTTTTTCGGTTTCTATCCCATTGACCCCGCGAAAGGGAAACGGGCTATTCTCGCGGGGCTTCACCCTGTTAAGTGACAGATCATTCAGTCCAGGAAAGGATGGAACGTTGCCTATCCCCGTTTTCCCCTTATCCTCGGCGTCCAAACGCCATGACAAAGCCCCTGTGGCATCTCACCACAGGGGCGTTTCCGGTTTCCGTGCCCTTCGTGCACAGCGCCGTTCACGGCGCCCGGCCCACGACAAAGGTCGGATCCTCCAGTTCATCCGGATCCGTGGGCAACGGTCCAACCCGCTCGTCCAGTTCTGCCGCGGTCATGCCACGCAGGGCCAGCCGGTGGCGCACGATCTTCAGACCGTGAAAGCGTCCGTTCTCGATAAAGATCCGGTTGGCGTCACGACCGGCGGCGGCCACGCCGGCCACATACACGCCGGGAACATCGGTCTCCATCGTCTCCGGATCGTATACCGGTGCCTCCGTCTGCCCGTCAACCGTGACGCCGAGCCCGGTGAGCAGGGCGTGGTCGGGGCGAAAACCGGTCAGCAGGTAAACGGCGTCGGCCTCCAGCACCTCCTGGCGGCCGGCGCTTTCCACCACAACGGCGTCGCGCTCGATGCGCACCACGCGCGTGCCAAACCGTGTGGCAATCTGCCCTTTCTTCACGCGGCTGCGGAAAAAGGGCAACACCCACGGTTTCACCTTGTCGTGAACATCGCCGCCGCGGTGGACCAGCGTCACCTGCGCCCCGCAGCGGAACAGGTCGAGGGCCGCCTCAACCGCCGAGTTGCCACCGCCGACCACGACGACGCGCTGCCCGTAGTGGGCATGCCCTTCGCGGTAGTAGTGGGACACGTGGGGCAAGTCTTCCCCCGGCACGCCGATGCGATTCGGCCAATCGAAATAGCCCGTGGCCACCACCACCGCCTTGGCCTGATACACGTTGGCGTGCTCCGGGTTGCGGTGCGGGCGGCTGACGACGCGGAAGGTGCCGTCCGCCTCCCGGGAAATGGCTGTTACCTCTTCAAAGGTGCGTACAGCCAGGCCGAGGGTGTGCACGACCTGGCGGTAGTAGTCGAGGGCCTCTTTCCGCGTGGGATGGGGTTCGCTGGCCACGAAGGGAACGCCGCCGATGCTCATGCGCAGCGCCGTGCTGAAGAAACGCATGTCCGTCGGAAAGCGGGCGATGGTGTGGACGATGCTGCCCTTTTCCAGCACCACATAGGGCAGGCCCGCCTTGTGAGCGTACGCGGCGCAGGACAGCCCACAGGGCCCTCCGCCGACGATGACGAGTTCGAGCACGTCCGTTCCCTCCCTTTCCCCCCCATCCTACCACATTTTGCGCCCCGGTTCTATGTGCCTCGGCCGCTGCGGAAATCGATGCATCCGCCCCTTACCGCTTCCACCGTCGCCACGACGCAGTCGAGCGGGCCGCCCAGTTCGACCCTCCCCACAAGTGCGGGGATAAGAACATGATCCCCTTTCTTCAACGCAAGGGCTCCCCCGTTCCACCGCAACGCCCCCGCTCCGTCGAGAACGGTGAGGGCGACGAAGACAGGGGGATCCTCAGCCAGCAAACACGTCCTCGCTACCGTCCAGCGCTCGACGGTGAAGTGGGGCGTGCGCACGTAGCGCGTCACCGTCGCGCCGGCGCTGTAACGCACCGCTGGTGCCACGGCGGGCGAGAAGGCCGGCACGGCCATCACGTCGAGGGCCTTGTTTACATGCAGGGGCCGTGGCCGCCCCGAGGCGTCACGGCGGTCGTAATCGTACAAACGGTAGGTGACATCGGAATTTTGCTGCACTTCCAGGAGCACGATGCCCTTGCCGATGGCGTGCACCGTTCCGCTGGGGACGTACAGAAAATCGCCCGCCTTGACCGGGACGCGCGTCAACAGGCGGTCCCATTCGCCCCGGGCGATCCGTTCCCCAAGCTCTTCACGCGTCCTCGCGGTGTGCCCATATACCAGGGAAGCGCCGGGAGATGCCGCGAGGATGAGCCAGCACTCCGCTTTCCCCCATTCGCCCCCCTCCTTGGCCCGGGCGTAGTCGTCATCGGGGTGCACCTGCACCGACAGGTCGTCGTTGGCGTCGATCAGCTTCACCAGCAGGGGAAAGCGATCGACCACCGGCACGCCAAACCACACGCGGTGCGCCTCCCACACCTCCAGGAGCGTCCTCCCCGCCAGCGGACCGTTCTTCACCACGCTCGGGCCGTTGGGGTGAGCCGAGATGGCCCAGCACTCGCCGATGCGCGGCGACGGCAGGGCGTAGCCGAACAGGTGGGCCAGGGCGGTGCCGCCCCAGATCCGCTCGTGAAAGGTGGGGGCGAGGAGAAGCGGATAGGGGTTCATTGCGCATCGCTCCTTTGTACGTGAACAAAGACGCAATTGGGCTGCGCACGCACCAGGGCATCAACCCGTCGCCTGCGCGTCCGCCCCCAAGCACGCCGGCCCGCACGCCCAGCTTGGCCAACACGATCTCCGCATCGGCGCGGCTCTGCGCAAAGGTGTGTACCGAGGCAAGGGCTTCGAGGCAGCCGCGGTTGCCGCAGGCACATACGGGGCCGTCGCGCTTTATCACCATATGCCCGATCTCCCCCGCTCACCACTCTCCCCGCGGTACAGCTTGCCCTGCCACCCCGGCAGATTGGGAGGTGACAGGGCGCCACCACGCGATCGGGCCCCTCCTCGGCCCGTGTCGGCCACCGTACCCAATGGCAGACACCGTTCGGCAGCACGATCCCCGGCCGGATCCCGCGAAGCGGCCTAGTCCTTCGTGCCGCCCATGCGGATGCCCTCGATAAACGCGCGTTGTGCGAAGAAGAACATCACGAGGATCGGCAGTGCCATGAGCAAGGACACCACCATCATCAGGTTCCACAGCGGCGCCTCGCTGCCCGGACCCAGGGACGTTTCCAAAAACTTCAATCCGAGGGTCACCGGAAACTTTTCCGGGGTGTTCAGATAGAGCAGGGGGGCCATGAAGTTGGTCCAGTTGGCCTGAAACGCCAGCAGGGCCACCACCACCAGCGCCGGTTTGACGAGCGGGAGGAGCACATGCCAGAGCACCTGCAGGGGTCCAGCCCCGTCCAGAATTGCGGCTTCCTCAAAGTCGCGCGGGATGGTCAGAAAGAATTGCCGCAACATGAAGATGCTGGCAGGCCCCCAGGCGAACCACGCCGGCGCCGTTAGCGGGGTGAAGGTATCGAGGCGGCCGAGTTCCTTCCAGATCAGAAAGGTAGGAATCATCCCGATGACGCTGGGTAACATCATCGTGCTGAGCATCAACATGAACAGGAAATGGCGGCCGCGGAAACGGAACCGGGCAAACCCGTAGGCCACGACGGCAACGCTTGCCACCTCGGCGATGGTGGCCAGGAGGGTGATGAACAGGCTGTTCAGAAAAAATCGGCCAAACGGGAGCGTCGTCCAGACCTCCACGTAGTTCTCCCACCGCACCGGTGCAGGGATCCACTGCGGCGGATAGACATAGAGCTGGTCACGGGTTTTGAGCGACGTGCTGATCATCCACAGGAGCGGAACGGCCACGAATGCGCCGCCAAAGGCGAGCACGAAGTAGGTGAACGCGTTGGCCAAACGCTTTCTGGCCTCGCGTGACATGGCCCTCACCTCGCAGTTCTCCCTCGTAGTACACCCACAGCGGTGAAGAGCGGAAAACAAGCAGGGTCAGCGCCAGGATGAGGAGCATGAACACCCATGCCATGGCCGACGCATAGCCCATCCGCTGCATGCCGAAGGCCTGCTCGTAGATGTACACTTGCAGGAAGGTGTCGGTTGTTCGCGGCGTTTCGATGAAAAAGGCCTGGGTGAAGACCTGCAGGGCGCCGATGATCCCCGTCACCAACACGTAGAACAGGGTCGGGCTCAGCATCGGCAGCGTCACGTGCCAAAACCGCGCCCAGGGGCCGGCGCCGTCAACCGCCGCCGCATCGTACAGGTCGCGCGGGATGTTCTTTAATCCCGCCAGCAGGATCACCGTATTGGCACCGAACACCCCCCACAGGCTCATGATGACGTACCCCGGCAACACCGTTTCCGGGTCGATAAACCAACGGGGTTTCTCGATGCCCAAGAGCGCATAGACTGGCGAAAGCAGCGTGTTGATCAACCCGTCCGTCGACAGCAACCATCGCCATAGCAGGGCCGTGGCCACGACGGGGATCACCGCCGGAACATAGTACAGCGTGCGCCAAAATCCCACGCCCTTGATATCGCGGTTGAGCAACAGGGCGGTGATCAGCGATCCCACTAGGCCCAAGGGCACACTGAAGAGGGCGTACAGCAGGGTAAACTTCAGCGACGACCAGAATTTCGGGTCGTGGAACAACGCGACGAAGTTGTCCCATCCGACCCAGCGCGGCGCGCTCAGCACGTCGTAGTCGGTGAACGCCAGGTAAAGTGATGCCGTAATCGGAAACAGTTGAAAAACCAAAAAACCGAGCATCCACGGCAACACAAACGCCAGGCCCAGCGCGCTTTCCCGCCGTCCACCCAAGGCGCGGACCAACCAATAGGTTCCGGCCATCGCCAGCGCCAGCAGGACAAAGGTCAGCACGTAATCGCGCAAGGCATCAAGGTACCACGTCCACACCCCGTTCCCTCCTTCCCACGCGAGGTTCAGAAAACGATCCCCCGGAAGAGGCGAAGCCGGATGGGATCGATGGTTCTCTTGCCAATTCCCCACCCGGCCTCTACCGTCTGGCGCGTCAGTTGAGTACGCGTTCCAGTTCCTGGCGAACCTTTGGCGCCAGCTCTTCCGGTTTGGCTTTCTTGTGGAACAGCGGATCGAGGTAGTGTTCCAACAGGATTTGGTCAAACTCTTTGTACTGAGGAACGATGCGCAGCGGGCGCATCGTCTCCAGGGAAGCAAGGATCACGTCGGCCGCTTTTTCCTTGCGCGGTTCGGCTTTGACGATTTGCTCCTTGGTGGCCAACGATTTGCGCGGGGCGACAATCTTCCAGTGGTGAATCTCCTCGGTCAGCTCGAGCAGGGCCTCAATGGCTTCCTTCACGTGCGGCGTCTTGGCATTCACCACCGTGGCCGCAGTCCACGCAAAGGTGGTGCGCCCCTTGGGCCCCTTTGGAACGGGCGCCACCCCCACGTCAAGGTTGGGGACGCGATCCAGGTCATCGGAGGCGCCGCCCATGAACATGGCCACTTTTCCGGCTTTAAACATGTCGGCAAACCCCTGCGCGGCGATCACATCCTCCGGCACCGCGTAAGCGGGATTGTAGATCAGCTCCTGGTAAAAGGCGGCCGCCTGCAGCGCCTCGGGCGAGTCAATGGGGGCCGTCTTCCCGTCCTGCCCGATCAGGTCACCCCCCGCCTGCCACACGAACATGGCAAAGGGCGGCCACCCGTTGAGGGTAAACCCGTAGACGTCCGGTTTCCCGTCGCCATCGGTATCACGGGTGAGCTTTTTCGCCGCTTCCTTCAGCTTGTTCCAGTCCCACGAGTCGTCTGGAAACGGGACGCCGGCTTGTTGGAAGAGGGTTTTGTTGTAGTACAACACCACCGGCTGCGCAATCCACGGCAGCCCATAGAGACCGCCTTCATAGGTAAACGCATGCACAATCGATGGGAAATAATCCTCCAGCTTGGCAGCGGGATGTGGATTGCCGCGCAAATACTCGTCAAGCTTCAGCAACACGCCCTTGGATGCGTACGGAATGACGTCCTCTTGTCCCAGCCAAAACAGATCGGGGGCCGTACCACCGGCAAGCATGGTTTGCATTTTCGTGGTATAGTCGCTAGGAATCGGTTCGTGAACGATTTCCCATCCCTTTGCCCGGGCATTGATCTGGTCGAGAATGGCCTGCAGCTCTTTGGCCTCTTCGGCATGCGCCCACGTGGCCAAGCGGATCTTCACCTTTTGCTCCCCGCCGCCGGATGAAGGGGACGGTCCATCGGCCGATTGCGTTTGGCAACCGGTAACCAGCAAGGCCAATGCGAGGACCAATCCGACAAAACTCCGCCACGTCCTTCCCCATCGGCACACGCGCATCTTCTCGACCTCCCTTGTGATCATTTGGTTTTTCCCATGCACCGCCATCCCGACGGCGCATCGCTTCGGTTTGCCGCTCGCCCGGCGGTCCAGAATGGCTCGCTTCCCGCCCATCCAGCGCCCCCATTATTTCAACTCAATATAGAAATAAAACAGGCTGCCATAGGAATAACGGACCGCCTATTCTCGAACTGCCAACAGATACAAAAATTGGATAACTATCACGGCGAAAAATAAAAACTTTATACCTGGGCAACTCGCCGTTCAATGGGCCTGAACCCCATTCTATTATTAAATTGTATTTAATTTTATACCGCGGTCAACTCCTTTTCTGGCCCCCTTCCGGCCAAAAAAAACGCGCCTTCGGAACGCCATCGTTCCGTAAGGCGCAAAACCTCCGCACAGGCGTCGTGCAGTCGACTATTCATTCGAGGACGGGACCATAAAATCGGTGTACAGCGTGCGTTCAAACACCAGCGTTCCCGCGCCAACCACTTCACCTTTCGTTCCCAGACCGGACAACTCAATGCGCACGTTTTGCTCGTAAACGCGGAACATGCGCGCATACGCCGTGTCGCGAATGACGGGGAACATGGCCGGACACACCTGAAGCAGCCGCCCTCCGATGATGACCATTTCCGGATTAAAGTAATTGATAAACCCGGCCAGACCGATTCCGATGTAGCGCGCCGATTCCAAAAACAGCTGATGGGCGAGGGCGTCGTCTTCCTGAAGGGCTTGGACCACATCGGCAAAGGACAGGTGTTCCTTTTCCTGATAAAGGGGCGCCAGCCGGGTTGGCGCGCCGCGGCGGATCGCTTCCTCCGCCCGACGAACAATGGCCACCCCGGAGGCGACGGCCTCCAAACAGCCGTAATTCCCGCAGTTGCAACGCGGGCCATCCAGATCGATCGTGCCGTGGCCAAACTCGCCGGCCACGTTCTGATGGCCCCGGTATAGCCGTCCGTCGACGATCAGGCCCCCTCCGATCCCGAGGTCCACCATGACGTACAGGATGTTCCGCGCACCGGATCCGGCCCCAAACCACAGCTCCGCCAACGCGGCGGCATTCGCGTCTTTCTCCACAAACACCGGAAGCGAGAGCTTCTCCTCGATCTGCGCTTTGAGCGGCACCCGCTCCCAGCCCAGGAAGTTCGTCGGCGAAAGGAGCATGCCCGCTTCGGGATCGAGCGGCCCCGGCGCGCTGATGCCAATGCCAAGCAATCGGCTCCGGGGAACATTTGACCGCACAATGGCCTCCTCGACCCTCGCCGCCACGATGTCAAACGCTTCGGCCGGACGAACGTTTGCCTGCAGTTCCTCGGTGGAATCGGCCAACACCGCACCGTTTCCGTCAATCACGGCCACTTCCACCTGCGTTACGCCAAGGTGCACGCCAACCGCTGCATATGCGTGGGGATTCACTTCGTACAGAACCGGCTTTCGCCCCGCTCCCGTCGACTCACCGTACCCGCTTTCCCGTACGAGTTCCCGTTCCAGCAACTCCGAAACGATGTTGTGAACCGCCGCAAAGGTCAAATTGGATTTTTCTGCTAGCTCGCTTTTCGAAATCGGACCGTATTGCCGGATCAGGGAAAGAATCGTCGTCCGGTTCATTTGCTTCATTGCGTAGACGTTCGCCGTTCCCACGTTCCCGTTCCTTCCCCTTTCGCCGTATGCCCGTTTTTTAATTACGTTAACGATTCTGTCCGTTCAACGCAAGCGGAAGCACGGCCCGCGTGATTCCGTATGGTCACGACGTCATTCGCGGGAGAGCGCGAATTCCGCCAACTGCGCCGCCACCACTTCGGGATCCGTCGTCGGTTCTTGGCAGGCAAAGTGACGGCAGAGGTAGGCCGTCGCCTTTCCGTCAACCATCCGCATGCCGGACACATAGGGGACAAGCGCCTCTACTTCCCCGCGTGCCTCCCCCTCGGGCACCAGCAACACAACCGCCTGCGGGGCATACACCCTGCGCACCGCGCGCAGCATTGCCTCCGTGTCCGGTGCCCCGGACCGCCCGACGACGACCACCTGGGCAGACGGGGCCACGTCGGCCTGCAGGGCGAGCAGGAAAAAGGCATGGGCACTGGGGAACGCGCGCACGTCGCCGGCGAAGGCCTGCAGCTGCTGGTCGGCTTTGCGCCGCAACGCTTCGTCTCCGGTGAGCTGCGCCAGGCGCACAAGGGTGTAGGCGGCCACGGAGTTGCCCGAAGGCATCGCCCCGTCGTAGACCTCCTTGGGCCGGGCAGGGAGCGCCTCGGCGTCGCGCCCGGTAAAGAACAGCCCCCCGTCTTTGTCATCCCCAAACAGGTTGAACATCTGCCGGGTCAGCCCCAGCGCGTCGCGCAAAAACCGCGCCTCGAAGGTGGCTTCGTACAGCTCCAACAGGGCCCACGTCAAAAAGGCGTAGTCGTCGAGGTAGGCCAGATGGGCTGCCTCGCCGTCGCGGTACCGGGCGAGGAGCCGTCCGTCGCCGCGGCGCAACTTGGCGAGGAGGAAGGACGTGGCCCGTATGGCCCGCTCGGCCAAGGCCGGTTCATCGAGCACCTTGGCCCCCTTGGCCAGCGCGGCGATCATGAGGGCGTTCCAGGCGGTGAGGATCTTGTCGTCCTTGTGCGGCGGCACGCGCCGCCCGCGCGCCGCAAACAGCTTCCGGCGCATCGTCTCAAGGCGCTGTGCCAGTTCCTCCACCGTCATCCCGTAGCGCCGCGCCGCCGAGGCGAGCGACGTGTGAATGCGGTTGGGAATGCTCTTGCCCTCGAAATTGCCCCCGGGCGTGATGTCGTACACGTCGCAGAAGAGAGCGCCGTCGTCGGCGCCAAGAACGGCTTTCACCTCGTCCGGCGTCCACACATAAAACTTGCCTTCCACGCCCTCGGAGTCGGCATCCTGCGCAGAATAAAATCCACCATCCGGATCCGTCATCTCCCGTTCCACGTAGGTGAAGATCTCGCGGGCCACGCGGGCATGCCGCGCGTCACCCGTTGCCTGGTACGCTTCAAGGTACGCGTAGGCCAGGAGGGCATTGTCGTACAACATCTTTTCAAAGTGGGGCACAAGCCACTCGCGGTCGGTCGAGTAGCGGGCAAACCCAAAGCCGATGTGGTCGTAGATGCCGCCGCGGTGCATGGCCTCGAGGGTTTTCGTCGCCATCGCCGTGGCCTGCGCCTTCCCAGTCAGGCGACCGTAGCGCAGCAGGAAAATAAGATTGTGCGGCGTGGGAAATTTCGGCGGCGGGCCAAACCCACCGTAGGCGGCGTCAAACCGCTCGGCAAACTGCTTGTACGCCTCGTCGAGGACGGAGGCGTCGAGCTCGCCGGCACGGTTCTGGAAATGCGGCCGAAGGGCGTCCAGCACCTTCCGGCCCACCCGGTCAATGCGGGCGCGGTCGTGTTTCCACACGTCGGCGATCTGCTGCAGGATATCCAACAGGCCTGGCCGCCCGTACCGGCTCCGTTTCGGAAAGTACGTACCGGCGAAAAACGGCGTTTTGTCCGGCGTCATGATGATCGTCAGGGGCCAACCGCCGTGCCCCGTCATCGCCTGGCAGACCGTCATGTAAATGTGGTCAATGTCGGGCCGTTCCTCCCGGTCCACCTTGATCGCCACAAAGTCGCGGTTCAAGACCGCGGCCACCTCTTCGTCCTCAAAGGACTCCCGCTCCATCACGTGGCACCAGTGGCAGGTGGAATACCCGATGGACAAAAAGATCGGCTTGTCTTCACGCTTCGCCCTCTCGAAGGCCTCGTCGCCCCAAGGATACCAGTCGACCGGATTGTAGGCGTGCTGCAGCAGGTAGGGCGACTTTTCGTGGATAAGCCGGTTCGGCTTTCGTTCCGCGCGTCCGGACATCGGCTGTCCTTCCCCCCCCATTTCATGTACCCTTATCGTAACCCAGCCGGGAAACGATTACCATCCGGAGAGGGCGTGACACCATACCGCTGCTGCCCGCGCGCAGCCGGACACCGGCCGTGGGCATCGGACAACAACCACGGTTCCACGCGCGGCAAAAAAATAACGGAACGGCTCGTGCCGTTCCTGTGCAGCTGGGTTAATCGTTATAAAGAATCACCTTCAACGCTTTTTCTCTGGCGGCATGGCGAAAAACCTCGTACGCCTGCAGGATCTGGTCAAGTGGAAACCGGTGGGTGACCAGCTGCTGGGGGTTGATCTTCCCGGATTGCACGGTCTTGATCAGCATCGGGGTCGTGCTCGTGCTCACCAGTCCCGTCGTGATCTTGACATTGCGCAGCCACAGTTGTTCCAGGCGCAGCTCGACGGGCTTGCCGTGGACCCCGACATTGGCCAGCCGCCCGCCGGGTCTCAGGATTTGCTGGCAGATATCAAAGGTGGCGGGAAATCCGACGGCCTCGATGGCCACATCGACGCCCTTCCCCTCCGTCAGGTCCATCACCTGCTCCACTGCGTTGCCTTCAGCGCCGTTCACGGTTTTGGTAGCCCCGAACTTCTTGGCCATCTCCAGGCGATTCGCGTCAAGGTCGATCATGATGATCTCCGCCGGCGAATAGAGTTGCGCGGCCAGGAGCGTCGCCATCCCAACCGGCCCGGCCCCGACAATTGCAACCACGTCTCCCGGCTGAACTTCGCCGTTGATCACCCCGATTTCCAGGCCCGTCGGCAAGATGTCGCTCAGCATGACGAGGGCTTCCTCATCGCAGCCCTCCGGAATCGGGTAGAGGCTCGTATCGGCATAGGGGATACGGACATATTCCGCCTGGGTTCCATCGATAAGGTTCCCCAAAATCCAACCGCCGTCTTCGCAGTGGGCGTACATCGCCCTTTTGCAGTACGTGCACCTTCCGCAGGACGTGATGCAAGAAATCAGCACCCGGTCACCGGCCTTGAAATTGCGGACATCGGATCCGACTTCTTCGACAATGCCGACGCCTTCGTGCCCCAGGGTCCGACCATCGGTTACGGTGGGCACATCGCCCCCGAGAATATGCAAATCCGTGCCACAAATCGTCGTTTTGGTAATCCTGACGATCGCATCCGTCGCGCGCTGAATCGACGGCCTTTCCTTCTCCACCCATTCGATCGCTCCCGGCCCACGAAAGACTAGTGCCTTCATCAACGGTACCTCCTGGTCGGGTTCCCCCTTAATCTGGAAACGTTGCTGTTACTAGTTTGTACGGGGCGAAACGGCGTATGCATCCAAGATCGGTTGTTCGCAGAAACACAATTCTTTGGTACTTGTTTTGTCACGCACGCCGAACATGCTTACAGGTGCAATTCGTTACAATAAAGGGTGGAAGATTCAGTAAACCTCCCAGGAGGCAGACTCGATGTCATCCATTCTGAAACATTCCCTTCGCCACTTTCCCGTCTTTCGCGCGCTCCCCAAGCAACAGGTGCAGGAAATCATGGCCTATGCCTTTTTCCGAACGTATCACCGGGGGCAGATCCTGTTCATGGAGGGCGATCCGCGGGACCGGATCTACTTTCTGCTGAAAGGCTATGTGCGACTGGTCAGCACCAATGACGACGGCTCCAGCCAGCTTTTCCTCTACCTGAAGCCCTACAGCATGTTCCCCTATGTCGGCCTGTTCCAGGACAAGCAGTATCGATTTTCCGCAGAAACGGTAACCGATGTGGAGCTGATCTACCTCCCGATGGACAAATTTGAGCGGATCATCCAGGACCACCCCGCTGCCCTCATTCAACTGATCCGCATTATGGGCGACAAGATGCACGAACATGAAATCCGGATCCAAAAGCTGATCCAGGTGCACGCCACCGATCGGGTGCGGCAGCTGATCAGCCTTCTGATCAAGGACCTCGGGGAGAAAACGGGAGCCTCCACCATCCGCATCCCCTGCCCGCTCACCACCACTGACCTGGCGAGAATGGCCGGAACCAGCCGGGAAACCGTCAGTCATGCCCTGCAGGAATACAAGGCGGCCGGGAAACTGGAAGTCAAGTCTCGCATCATTACCATCACCGACCCCGCGTTTTTCCAGACGTGAGAAAGCGCTTCCACTATCCGGTAGCCACTACCCCTTCAACAAGGTGTGCTTTCCTGTATCCAGCGTACCGAAGCCCTTGTACAGGCGTTTGGCGATGACCGTCAGGATCAGCACCGCGAACACCGCATCGGTCAGAATCCCGATCTCCACCGTCTCGGGGGCGTTGTACGCCATGAGGGCGAGGGTCAAATGGGATCCGTTTTCCATCAAGCAATAGCCCAGGATCTGCTTCAGCGCGTTCCGTTTCACCAAAATACAGAGCAAGCCGAGAAGGAAGTGGGCAATCGAGACCGCCATCGGCACCCGGATCTTGAGTATCGCGTACGTCTGCAGGGAATCGACGACCCCGAACGACAAGGCCACCAGCAGCACGGCAAGAAAGACGGACGCCGTGGCGCTGATCGTCTCCCCATCTGTTTGCTCCCCTACCGTTTTCAAGGTGCGAATGAGGAAAGCGGGCACCAGGAAGGCCTTGGTGATTAGCGCGGTAATAGACCAAACGTACAGCGGTTTGGCATGCAGAAACGTCGCCAGGGACAGAAAGATGGCTACCAAAACCAAGGACTGAAGGCTGTACATATATGCTGCTACCCGGAGCTTCCTGGCTTCGACTACCAGTATCGAGGTCAGGATAAGCATTACCGCCAGGGCATTGACCACGCTCGTGCCGGCCATGACCTTCTCCCCATCTACTCCAGTTACATACCGGCCAGGTAGAACACAAAGGACAGCAGGGCGAGGCCGAACACCGCCCACGTCACCGCCGGCGCCTTGAAGAGGTGCAATCGGGCCATGCTGTTTTCCAAGAGCGCCGCGACGACGAAAAACCCGGCAACCTTCAGGAGAAACACCAGCAGGGAGACGAAGATTGGGACAGGCCCCGCCACCGCTGCGCTCCCAAAGGGAACGAATACGGCCAGAAACAGGGCGATGACCACCACCTGCTTCAACGCGAGGCTCCACTTTAACAGGGCGAGGGCGCGCCCGGAATATTCCGTAAGGGGGCCCTCCTGAATTTCCGGTTCGGCTTCCGCCAAGTCAAAGGGAATCCTGCCGGTTTCCATAAACGTGGCCACCGCGAAAGCCGCCATGCCCAACCAGATGGCCGGGTGATCGTAGGGCAGCTCACCGGCCGCCATCTTTTGGCTGATGGTGCCCAGATCCGTCGACCCGGAAAGGAAGGCCAGCACAAACAGCACCAGGATCACCGTGGGCTCCACAAGAACGCCCAGGGCCATCTCCCGGCTGGCACCGATCCCGGCAAACCCGCTGCCGGAATCGAGCCCTCCGAGGGAGAGGAAGAAGCGGATCAGGGTAAGCAGGTACACGACAGCGAGGAGATCGCCGGCCATCCCCAAGGGGGCCTGTCGCGTAACGATGGGGATCATCATGGCGATCAGCAGGGTGGCGGCCATGACGATGTAGGGCGTCGCCCGGAACACCCAGCTGGCCTGGGTGGGCACCACTTCTTCCCTTTTGAGGAGCTTCAAGAGATCCCGGTAATCCTGGAACAGGTCAGGCCCTTTCCGCGCGTGCAGTTTTGCCCGCAATACACGCGAAAGACCCGTAAACAGCGGGGCAACGAGCAGAAGCAACACGGCCTGCCCCAGACCGATGAGGAGCGACGTGCTTACGGCCATCTCGTTCTCCTCCTATCCGACCGTCGTGACCAACAGGACAACCAGGGTAATGAGGAGATAGAGGCAATACAGGCGGACGTTCCCCTGTTGAATCCTTTGCACCTGCTTGCCCAGCGCAAGCGTCCCCCGTGCCAGGGGACCATAAATCCCATGTTCCCACATCGAATCCGCTCGGTCGATGAATCCCGCGGCCTGATGGGAATACGCGGCCATGCGAACGGCCAGATTCGCCAGGGCAGTCCGGAGCTTGTCAAGGGGTCGGAACAAAACGCGCAACGGCTGGGCAAAGGCAGTGGCCGTGTATGCCATCCGGGAAGAATAGGCATACCCGCACGCCCACGGTTCAGCGACCACCCGCCTCCCCGCCTTCATCCCGCCATGCACCCAAACGAGAAGCAGCGGGACGGTCAACATGCCGACCAGGAAAAGGAAGAGAAGCGGCGTGGAGAGGGTGGCGTGTGCGCCGTCGGCCGGGAACACCTGCAGGCCGGAACGGACCGGGACAGGGGGTACGCCCAGCAACGCCGATGCGACATGCCCCACGTACGGAACCACAACCGGAGCGCCCAGCCCGAGAACAAGGCAGCCCGCCACCAGAACGGCCATTCCCAGCCGCATCGGCCTCGGCACTTCCGTGGCTTCCCGCGCGCGATCGCTGCGAGAAGGGCCGGCAAACGCAACGCCGTAGGCTTTGACGAAACACATCGCTGCGAGGGCTCCGGTGATCGCCAACAGCACAGCGAAAAGGGGTGACAGCGCTTTTACCGTCAGGTTGCCGTTCGTGCCCGCCAGGAATAGCGATTGATAGAGGAACCATTCGCTCACAAAACCGTTAAGCGGGGGGAGGGCGGAAATGGCCAGCGCCCCCGTCAGAAACGCCATTCCGGTCCTCGGCATTCGCTTGGCCAACCCGCCCATTTCATCTAGGAGATCCGTGCGAAGTTGAGCGATGACAGCGCCCGTACTGAGGAAAAGGAGGCCCTTGAAAACGGCATGGTTGACCAGGTGATAAACTCCCGCCAAGAGACCGAGCACGCCCAGAACGGGATGACCGGTGGCGATGCCCAGCATACCTACGCCGACACCCATGAGGATAATGCCCACGTTTTCGGTACTGGAATACGCCAGCTTCCGCTTGAGATGCGGTTCATTCGTTGCGTACAGAATGCCGAGAACCGCCGAGACGGCTCCAAAGGCGAGGACGATCAGGCCCCACCACCATTGGGAGGCCCCGAGGACATCCACCCCCACCCGAATCAAGCCGTAGAGGGCAACCTTCGCCGACATCAGGGCCGCTACGGTAGCAGGAGCAGCCGAATAGGTTTGCGGCAACCAGAAATGAAGCGGAACAACGCCGGCCTTGGTCCCGAACCCGAAGAAGCAAAGCAGAAAGACCAGGCTCTGCGTGGCCGGTGAGAGCGCGGCACGGCGAAAGGCGGTATAATCGAAGCTGCCCGCGTGTAGAAAGAGGACGACAAAGGCAACGATCAGCGCGGCCGCCGCCGCGTGGGCGACCGCAAAGTAGACCAGTCCGGCACGGATCGCCGCCCTGTCCTGTTTGCCTACCACGAGAAAATAGGACGTCAGGGTCATGAGTTCCCAAAAGACCAAGAAGTTGAAAGCGTTGGCGCTCGCGACGACGAGAACCATGGACAAGATGAAGAGGTTGTTCAGAAACCCGAACACCCCGACGTCCCTGTCCGCGTACCGGACATCGTAAGAAAAGGAGTAGAGGGCTGTGGCGATCACGAGGAGCGAGATCACCAGCAGCATGCAGGCGGAAAGGGCATCAACCTCGACGGGAAATTGGGCAAAGGGAACAAACCCCGGAAATTCCGCGGCAAAGGATTGCCCCCGCACCAAAACGGTGACGGCCGCTCCCAGCCCTGCACACCCGCCCGCAAAGGTGCTGATCGCCGATCCATAGGCGGCCGCGTTTCCGACCCTCCTCATCACCACGGCGAGCAGGGCGCCGGCCGCATAAAAGAAAACGGACAACAGTAAGAGCTGCTGCACCATCGTCATTCCTGCCTCCCGCCCTCAAAATCAGCACCGCATACGCGAGGGGCGCGTGTTGCAACCGTCTTCCGCCATGGGCTGTAGGGGGAGAGGCCGCTCCCCTCCCCCAGGCCCATGACGCCCCTATCGCAAAACGGAAGCGGCCACTTCTCTGCGCCGTTCGGCTTCGAACTCGTCCACCGTCATGAAAACCAGGGCACCGGTGGGGCCACACGCCGGGATCGGATCACGAAAGCCAGCAGAGTGGTTCCCAGCGGTACCGCAGGCAAGGAGTATACAATGTGCTCCCCCACGTCGATCATCACCTAACCTTGCGTAGTATGTGCGCACCCGTGCTCGATTTGCCCATCCGCAGCGTCTCTCCGCTCGACGGCATCAGGCGGATAACCCTAGCCGGCACCTGCGTGAACCACACCGACCGTCATGTCAACGCCTCCCCTGTCCGTTTGTTCTCGGTTAGTTTGTGATTTTTTTCACAAAATAGCGAACGAATAATCTTCCCCTTTTTTGATCCAATGTGAACTTGAAATTCTCTTTATTGTACAATAGGCATATGCTTGTTAACGATTTTTGCTCAACTCCGCATATCTGGGACACACTTTTAGTATAACGGAGATTGATAAATCGATTGGTGATAAATTTCACAAAGTATTTGACAATCTTGTAGCAACGATTACACCCCTCCCCTCCGTGTAGGCCGGGGCGAAAAACAACAAACTCCCCCGGTCATGTCGGAACCGAGGGAGTTTGCCGGCAGATCGCACTCCCGCCCTCTGCGGCACGGAACGCGTCTTTTGCCTTCTTACCGCAGTGCGGTGATCCGCGTACCCGCTTTCCCTTGCAGGGCCTCGAAGCCCTTTTCCAGTGACGTGATGATCGCCAGCCGTCCGGGCCGGGACTCGGCAAACTGCACAGCGGCCTCCACCTTCGGCAGCATGCTGCCCGGCGCGAAATGGCCTTCCTGCATGTACTGCTTCATCTGGTCCGTCGTCACGTCATCCAGCTCCGCCTGGTTGGGTTTCCTGAAGTTGATGGCCACCTTCTCCACGGCGGTCAGGATGAGCAGGACATCCGCGTCGAGCAGTTCGGCCAGTTTGGCCGCCCCCAGGTCTTTGTCGATAACGGCATCCACGCCTTCAACCGTACCGTCTGCATTGCGAACCACCGGAATGCCGCCACCGCCGACCGCAATGACGATATGGCCAGCCTCGACCAGGTCACGGATCGCGTCTTTCTCCACAATGTCAACCGGTTTCGGGGACGGAACCACGCGTCTCCACCCGCGCCCGGCATCCTCCTTGAAGATATAGCCCTTTTCCTGCATGATTTGCCGCGCTTCCTCTTCCGAATAGAACGGGCCGATGGGCTTGGTCGGATTGGAAAACGCCGGGTCGTTGCGGTCGACCACCGTTTGCGTCACGACGGACACCGCTTTCTTCGGAATGCCGACACGCACGAGCGTCTTGTCAATCGCCTGCTGCAGCCAGTATCCAATCATGCCCTGGCTCATGGCGCCACATGTGTCAAAGGGCATCGCCGGTGTCCGTTCCGAATCGGCAATCTGCTGCTGCAACACGATATTGCCAACCTGCGGGCCGTTGCCGTGTGTCAGGACGATCTCATACCCTGCTTTGATGATCGCCAGCAACTGTTCCGCAGTCTGTTCGCATACCTTTTGTTGAGCTTCGGCCGTAGCCGGCTCATTGGCTTTCTGCAACGCGTTTCCTCCAAGCGCGATGACGACTTTCTTCATGTTGGTGATCCTCCCGGACCGTTTGTTATGGTGCGATGGTTCCGGTTGCCAAGAGGATAATGGCCACAACCGCCGCGGCCAGGATGAACAAGGCGAGGCCGAACTCATATCCTTTGAACGCTTTTTCCCCTTGTTCCCGCCGCGCCTTCAGGTAGAAGAGGATTCCCGGCGCATACAGGACGGAAACCATCAACAGGTAATCCAGCCCTGCCGCGTACACGAGCCACATTGCGTACAGGGTGGCTATAATGCCCAGAATCAGATCCTTAGCACGCGATTCGCCAGCCTCGTAGCTTTCGCCGGTGTAGGCCAGCTTCAGCTGGTACAGGGCGGAGAAGAGGTACGGCAGCAGGATGGCCACCCCGGCCATCGAGTACAGCGCCTGATAGGTCGATTCGGCAAAGAGCACCACCAAGATGAACGCTTGGATCAAGCCGTTGGTCAGCCACAGGGAAGCGCTCGGACTACCGTTTTGGTTCTCCTTGGCCAACCATTTGGGCAATACCCCATCCTTGGCAGCCACGTAGGGAATTTCCGCAGCAAGCAGGGTCCAGCCCAACCAGGCACCGAGGAGAGATAACACCAGGCCCAGGTTGATGACCACTGCTCCCCATTTCCCCACAATTGTTTCCATCACGTAGGCCATTGAAGGCGCTTCCAGTTCCGCCAACTGCGGCTGGCTCATGATCCCGAGCGAGAGGACGGAAATCAGGATGTAGATCACCAGGGTGCCCAAAAGCCCCAGGACCGTCGCCCGACCCACATCCTTCCGTTCCTTTGCCCGTCCGGACAGGACCACCGCACCTTCCACACCGATAAACACCCACAGGGTCACGAGCATGGTGCTCTTTACCTGTTCCTGGAGCGCCGACCACGAGAACCCGCCTTTGCCCCAGAAGTCCAGCAGGAACACGTCCACCTTGAACGCAAACAACGCGACGATGATGAACAGGAAGATCGGCACCAGCTTGGCAATGGTTGTTACGAGGTTGACAATGGCCGCTTCCTTAACCCCTTTCAGGACCAGGGCATGCACGAGCCACAGGAGCACGGAGGCGCCGATGACCGATGCCAGGTTGTTGCCCTGTCCAAACACGGGGAAAAAGTAATTGAGGGCACTAAAGAAGAGGGTCGCATAGGCGACGTTCCCCAACCAGGCGGAGACCCAGTACCCCCATGCCGAGTTGAATCCGAGGAACTCGCCAAACCCGGCCCTCGCGTAGCTGTAGATCCCGCCTTCCAGTTCCGGCTTGCGCACGGCGAGATTTTGGAAAGCCATGGCCAGCGCAATCATGCCGATACCGGTGATGAGCCAGCCGATGATGACGGCTCCGCTGTTGGCTCCGGCAGCCATGTCGCTCGGCAGGTTGAACGCTCCTCCACCGATCATTGACCCCACAACCACTGCCGTTAAGGAAAACAGCCCCAACTTCTTATCGCTGCTCATAGGGCCCACTCCTTCATGGGTTTGGTCAACCATTGGTCGGGAAAGGCGGGGTCTCCCGAGGAGGAGAGCCCCCGCCTAGGCAAACGATTACAAGGTGGCCACCATCACGGCCTTAATGGTGTGCAACCGGTTTTCCGCCTGGTCGAACACCAGCGAATGTTTGCTGTTGAAGACTTCATCGGTGACTTCCATCTCTTTCAGGCCGTATTCTTCGTAAATCCGGCGGCCGATTTCGGTTTCAAGGTTGTGGAACGACGGGAGGCAGTGCAGGAAGATCACATTCGGGTTGCCCGTCTTGCGGATCATCTCCATGTTTACCTGATAGGGTTTCAGCAGACGGATCCGTTCGGCAAAACGGTCCTCTTCACCCATGGACACCCAAACGTCGGTATAGAGCACATCCACACCCTTCACGCCGGTGTCCACATCTTCCGTCAGGGTAATGGTAGCACCGGTTTCTTTGGCGATCTCTTTGGCGCGTTGGACAATTTCCTCTTCCGGCCAGAGCTGTTTCGGACCGACGATCCGGAAGTCCATGCCCATCATGGCGCAGCCGATCAACAGCGTGTTGCCCATGTTGTTCCGGCCGTCGCCGACATAGGCCATCTTGATGCCCTCGAGGCGACCGAAACGTTCCCAGATGGTCAGAAAGTCGGCGAGCACTTGCGTCGGATGGTACTTGTCGGTCAGGCCGTTCCAGACAGGAACGCCGGCATGTCGCGCCAACTCCTCGACCGTTTCTTGCTTGAACCCGCGGAATTCAATGCCGTCAAACATCCGCCCCAGCACCTTGGCCGTATCGGCAACGGATTCTTTCTTGCCGAGCTGGATGTCGTCCTTGCCGAGGTACTCGGGATGAGCACCGAGGTCCACGCAGGCGACGACAAAGGCACAGCGCGTGCGGGTGGACGGCTTTTCAAACAGCAGGGCGATGTTCTTCCCTTCAAGCAGCTTCGGCAGCACACCGGCGTATTTCTGGGCTTTCAGCTGCTTGGAGAGTTCCAACAGGTACCACAGCTCCTGCGGGGTGAAGTCTTCCAATTTAAGGAAATGTCTACCTTTCAGGTTGATCGGCATCTCGACCCACTCCTTGTCCTGTTCGAATTTATTTGGTTTGGTTAGAAGGTGACGTCTTCGCGCACCAGCGGCATGCTCATGCAGCGCGGCCCCCCGCGACCGCGGACCAGTTCGGAACTGGGCACCTCAATCACTTCGATGCCATGCTCGCGGAGCACCTGGTTGGTGACATAGTTGCGATCATAGGTGACCACAACCCCCGGAGCGATGGCCAGGGTGTTGGAGCCGTCGTTCCACTGCTCACGGGCAGCCGCAATGGGATCACCATTGCCGCAAGGAATCAGCACCACTTCCTCAAGGCCCAGGACTTCCTTCAGCGTGTCAATCAGGTTGTGCCGTTCGGAAATCCGGAGCGTCCCTTCTTCCTCACCCGGTTCCAGGAGGAAGATGCGCATTTCGCCCTGCGGACCGAGAATGGCCGGGTGGACGGAGAACTTGTTGCGGTCGACCATGGTGAAAACGGTGTCCAGGTGCATGAAGGCACGGGTTTTCGGGATCTCCACCGCCATCACCTGGCGAATGTCTTGCTGGCCGGCGAACAGGTTTTTGGCAAACTCCTCAACGGCCTGCGCGGTGGTCCTTTCACTAATCCCGATCGCCACCACGTGCTTGCTGAGCACCAGGATGTCCCCGCCCTCCATCGAGAAGCGGTAATTGCGGTCAAACCAGACGGGAATGTCGTGGGACGCAAAACGCGGATGGAAGCGGATAATGTACTCCATGAACAGCGACTCGCGCCGGCGGACCCCACGGCTCATCCGGTTAATGGCGATGCCGTTCCCGACAACGGCGGCCGGGTCGCGGGTGAAATACAGGTTGGGCATCGGGTCTAGATAGAAGGGATAGTGGTCCTCCATCATCTCGTGGAGATGGATTTTTTTCTCTTCCTTGATCTCGCTTTTCCGGATTCCCGACATGACCTTCTCGACCAGCTGTTCGCTGGGCAGGGACAGCAGGTAGTCTTTCAGATGGTAGAACGCGCCGGTAACGTCGGCCTTGCTTTCCTTCAGGATGTCCTCGACAAACTGCTCGCGGATCTCGTCGTTTTGCAGCGTTTCCGCCATGAGGTTTTCCAGATACACCACTTCGATCCCGCGGTTGCGCAGCGTCTGGGCAAAATAGTCATGTTCCTTCTGGACCGCCGGCAGATAGGGGATATCATCGAAGAGGAGCCGTCCCAGATACTCCGGCGTCAAGTTCTCGACTTCCTTACCGGGGCGATGGAGGAGGACGGTACGCAGTTCACCGATTTCGGATGTGATATGCAGCGGATGTTTCACAGGATTCCCCTCCTGATCCTGATGGATTTGGGATGGGCATGACGCTTTCAGTATGCCTCGCGTGTTCTTTCCCTATCCGGCCTCACTTCTTCCACGAACGGACGTACGGGCTGAACGGCACAATCTGTGAAGCATTCCACAATCTAACCGCTACAACCCGATGGCGAAACCGGAGGGAAGCAATTGATTACGGATGTAAGGTATAATAGGCTTTAAATATTCACCTCCCTCGTGTTGATCTGGATGATCAGTTTTCACTTTCAGTTTAAGATGGCGAATCGCATCGAATTGTGAAGAAGAACGCACACGAATCGTGAAATATTTCACGTGAAATTTATTTTTATGCGCATAAAACGTATAACCATTCAAATCCGCAGCAAACCCGCCCGGTAAACGAAACCCGGCCCTGAATAAACCAGGGATTTCAAACAAACCGTGAACAATTTCTGGAGGAGAGCGCAAGTCGCGGCCTGTCCCAAAGGCATGCCCCGTCGGAACGGCCAACAGACAGAAAGACGGCGTTCCCACGAATGGATTGAGAGGTACAGCATGTGAACGAAAGGAGCGTGACGAATGAAGAAGCTGGGGCACATGGGGATTGGGGCGCTGTTCATGCTCGTCGTTTCTTTCGCCTGGTTTACGTTCGCCGATCAAACGACGACACCCGCCCCATCTGCGGCGGAATCGACGGCGGCAACGGGAACGTTGCTGTCCAAAGTGGAAGGAACGCTCACATCCCTCGACCCGCAAACCCACACCATCGGCGTGTGGGAGGCTGGGGCGAACGTGCGTCGGGAGCTGGCGCTCGCTCCCGACACGACAGTCTACCGCAACGGACAAATCACCGATTTTTCCGCCCTGCGGGTCGGCGATCAGATCAGCGCGTTTGTCCACACGGAACAGGGCGCATGGCGCGTACGGTATGTGGTCGCCAAGGGGAGCGAACCGCAGGCGGTAGCGCCCCCCGCTTCGGACACGGCAGGAAGCGCCGCCTTGACCTCCCCCACACCCCCCGCCGCACCGGCCGCACCCCCCGTGACCGCAACCGGCAAACCGCTCGCCGTGAAAGAACTGAAGCTCAAGGTAAAACTGGCAAACAACGAGAAATACGAACTGAAATTCAAACAAGACGGGCACGAAAGCCCGAAGATCCGCCCCTTCGTCGAAAAACTGGGGCTATCGCCTACCATGGGCAAAGACGAGATCGCCGCGCATGTGCTGCGGACGCTTGGCATCGCGGAACACGAGACGCGAGAGGTTGAGGTGGACGTCACGTTCGTCAACGGGAAGAAGGTGGAGCTGAAACTCAAGCCTGGCCATGGGCACGGAAAGAAAAAGGGACACAAAAAACGCGACCACGCGGACAAGGACAACGAAGCGGACGATGCAGCATGAAGAAAAGGGTCGGCGCACAGCCGACCCTTTCGTTCTGCTTGAAGATAAGGACCGCGACCATCAACGGGGAATGGTGCGTCCCCGTCACCAACGCGTGGTAACCATCTTCTTGCGCGTGTAGAACTCTACCCCGTCCATCCCATTGGCGTGAAGGTCGCCGTAGAAGGAGTCCTTCCACCCCGAGAAGGGGAAAAAGGCCATCGGCGCCGGCACGCCCACGTTCACGCCCAGCATCCCCGCGTCGATCCCTTCCCGGAACTTGCGCACGTGGCCCCCGTCCCGCGTGAAGATGCACGCCCCGTTGGCAAAGCGCGACCGGTTGGCCAAGGCAATGGCCTCGTCGAGGGTGTCGACGCGGACGACAGACAAGACCGGCGCGAAAATCTCGTCCTTCCAGATGGTCATCTCCGGCGTCACGCGGTCAAAGATGGTCGGGCCGACGAAATAGCCCCTGGCGCACGTGGCCGCGTCGCGGCGCCCGTCGCGCACCAGGATGGCTCCCTCCTTCTCGCCCAGCTCGATGTACCGCACTGTCCGCTCCCGGTGCGCCGCGCGGATGACCGGCCCGAGGGTCACCCCCTCCTCCAGGCCGCTGCCCATCTCGATGCGGTCCGCTTCCTCCACCAGCCGGCGCACCAGCTCGTCACCGATGCCGCCCACGGCCACGACGACGGCGCAGGCCATGCACCGCTGGCCGGCCGACCCGAAGGCGGCATTCGCGATTTCGCGCACGGCCAGGTCCAGGTCGGCGTCGGGCATGACGATGGTGTGGTTCTTGGCCCCGGCGAGGGCCTGCACCCGCTTGCCGTGGGCCGCCGCCGTCTTGTACACGTATTCGGCCACCGGCTGGGACCCGACGAAGGAGATGGCCTTGACGTCGGGATGCTCGAGGAGCCGGTTCACCGCGTCGTGGGCGCCGTGGACGACGTTGAACACGCCGTCGGGCAGCCCCGCCTCCGCAAGCAGCTCCGCCAGCCGGTTGGCCAGGAGCGGCGTGCGCTCGGAGGGCTTCAGCACGAAGGTGTTGCCGCAGGCGATGGCCAGGGGGAACATCCAGCAGGGCACCATCATTGGGAAGTTGAACGGGGTGATGCCCGCCACCACCCCCAGCGGGTAGCGGTACAAGCCCGACTCCATTTCGGTGGCAATGTCGGGCAGCTGCCGGCCCATCATCAGCGTGGGGGCGCCGGCGGCGAACTCGACGCACTCGAGGGCACGCTGCACTTCCCCGCGGGCTTCCTTGAGTGTCTTCCCGTTTTCGAGGGTGATCAGCCGGGCCAGCTCCTCGCCGTGGGCCACGAGGAGCTGCTGGAAGCGGAACAGGATACGCGCCCGCCTGGGCACGGGTGTGCGGCTCCACGCCGGGAACGCTTCCTTGGCCGCCTCCACCGCGCGGTCGACGTCGTCCTTCGTCGCCAGCGGCACGTGGGCCAGCACCGCTTCCGTGGCCGGGTTGACCACCGGCTGGGTGGCGGGCGCCTGCGCCTCCACCCACCGGCCGCCGATGAAATGCTTCAGCACCGTTTCCTCGGTAACCTTCGCCATGGATTCCCTCCCCTTTCCTCGCGCGGCCTTACGCGCCAATCCCCTTTCCGCTTTGGACCTGCCGGAGGTAGGCGTCGATTTCGCCGGCCGCGGGCATGGCGTCGGAACAGCTGTGGCGGGCGATGACGATGGCAGCGGCCGCGCTGCCGTAGGCTAGGCACCGCTCCAACGGCCAACCGCGGAGCAGGCCGTAGAGCAGCGCCGCCGCGTAGGCGTCACCGGCCCCGAAGGGCTTGACGACGCGGGCGGGAAAGACCGGTCCCACCACCCGCCGACCGTCGCGCGTGTAGGCCACCGACCCCGCCTTCCCGTGCTTGATGACCACCAGCTGGGCCCGGTGCGCAAACAGCCGCCGCGCCGTCGCCTCGTCATCGCCGCGGGATGGCGGGTCAAAGCGCGCCATGCGGTCGAACTCCTCCCGCGTGCCGATGACAACGTCGCACGTTTCCGCCGCCAGCCTGTAGTACACCGCCGTCTCCTCGGGCGACGTCCACGTATACGGGCGGTAGTCGAGGTCGAAGACGACCACGGCACCGTGGCGCCGGGCGTAGTCCAGGGCCACGAACACGGCCTCACGCGACGGGCTCCGGGCCAGCGCCGTTCCGGAGATGAGCAGCGCTTTGGTGGAAGCGACATAGGCCTCGGACACGTCGTTCGGCGCCAGGTTCAGATCGGCCGCGTTCTCCCGATACATGTAGATGCACCCCTCCTCGGGGCTGTTCATCTCCGTGAAGGTGAGCCCCGTTACGCTCCCTGGAGCGTCTGTGATCACGCCGGACGTGTCAATCCCGTTCTCCCGCAGGTACCGCACAATGAACCGGCCGAAGGGGTCGGCGGCCACCTTGCCAATGAAGCCCGTCCGCAGGCCGAGCCGGGCGGCGCCAACGGCGATGTTGGCCGGCGAGCCACCGAGGTACCGTGTAAAGGTGACGACGTCCTCCAGCGGCCGCCCCGTCTCATTGGCGTTCAGGTCGATGCACAGCCGACCCAAACCGATCACGTCGAACGGCTTGTTCGGGGCAAACGGCAGCCCGCTCACGTCCCCACCTCCCTGGACGCCGGGGGTCTGGCCCCTTCGGAATCGACTTCGGCCACCTTCACCGGCCGCTTTTCGGCGAGGGACCGTTTGGCGGCGTGGGCAATCCGCTCCGCCTGCAGGCTGTCCTCACCGCTGACCGGAGCCGGTTCGTCACGCAATACACAGTTCACAAAGGACTCCACCTCGCAGAGGTAGGCGTCGCGGTAGCGCTCTGCAAAAAACCGGTGCGGCTTGTCACGCTCCACCGCCGCCGCGGTGAGGGCTTGGACGGTGGTGGGGAAGGCGTTGTCGGCCGTGACACATCCGGCCGAGCCGAACACCTCCACCCGCTGGTCATACCCGAAAACGGCCTGCCGGCTGTTGTCGATCACCCCGAGAGCACCATTTTGAAACCGCAGCATCACCACCGCCGTGTCCACGTCGCCGTACTGGGCGAAGACGGGGTCGACCAGAACCCCGCCCGCGGCATACACCTCCTCCACCTCGCTGTCCACCAGAAACCGGGCCAGGTCAAAATCGTGAATGGTCAGGTCAAAAAAGAGCCCCCCCGACAACCGGATGTAGTCGGCCGGCGGTGGCGCGGGGTCGCGCGAGGTGATCTTGACCACATGGGGGTGGCCCACCTTCCCCTCCCGCACCCACTGGCGCACACGTCGAAAGCTGGGGTCAAACCGGCGGTTGAACCCGACCTGCAGCTTGACCCCCGCCGCGCGAACGGCCGCCAGCGCCTCACGGGTCTGCCCGAGGTCGGGACTGACCGGTTTCTCGCAAAAGATGTGCTTCCCGGCCGCCGCCGCCTCCTTGATCAGAGAGACATGGGTGTCGGTTGGCGTGCAGATGAGCACGGCATCGATGGCGTCGTCGGCGAGAATGTCCCGGTAATCTGCGGTGACGCGCGGGATGCCCCATTGCGCGGCCCAGTCCCGCAGGCGGTCGGCGGCCACGTCGGCCACGGCCACAAGGCGGACGCGCGGATGGCGGCACAGGATTTCCGCGTGCATCTTGCCGATGCGCCCCGCTCCGATGATGCCGATGCGCACGTGATCCACAGTCATCGCCTCCCCTTGGCCTTCTGCCCGAAGCCGGCGGCTATTTTGTGATCTGTTTCAAAAATTCAATCTTTTCTGCGGCGTTGTCCCTGGTCAGCAGGTCGACACCCACGGTGATCCGCCTGGGGATCGTCTCGCCCTTCACCACCTTGAGCGCGTATTCCACCCCTTTGTACCCCATCTCAACGGGGCGCTGCGCGACGGTGCCGGCCAGCGACCCGGCGAGGATGGCCTCCAACGCCTCCAGCGTTCCGTCCGTCCCGATGACAGGGAGCTTCCGCCCTTTGGCCTCGATGGCCCGCAGCGCGCCAATAGCCATGTCGTCGTTGGCGCAGAATACGCCTTTGACGTCGGGTGCCGTCTGCAGGATGTTTTCCATCACCGCCATCGCCTTGGCTTTGTCGCTGTCGGCCGGCTGTTCGGCCACCACCACCATGCCCGCCTTCTCCAGCGCCGCTTTGGCCCCCTTAATGCGCGCGTCGGTGGCCGGGTTCCCCAGTGCCCCGGAAATGAGGGCTACCTTGTCCCCCGGTTGGAGCATGGAGGCGAGCAGCTCTCCGCCTTGCCTCCCCGCGGTGGCGTTGTCCGTGCCGATGAACGTCGTCTGGCCCGGCCAGCCGGCGTCGGTGTCGATGAGGATCACGGGGATGCCCTTTTCTCGATACCGCTCAAACACGGGGATGGCCGTCGACGGCTGTATCGGGGCCACCACCAACGCATCGGGGTTCCGGCTTAGCGCATCTTCCAGCATGTTGACTTGTTCCATCACCTGCGCCTCCGAAGCCGGTCCGATCACCGTCCCGTTTACGCCCAAGTCGGCAAACGCTTGTTTCGCCCCTGCCTCGACAAACCTCCAGTACTGGCTGCTCACCGTCTTCAATACGACGACGATCTCCGGCTTGTCGCCTGCGCCTTCCTCGGGGCTCCCCGATGCGTCCCCGCCGGCCGGCGCTCCACGGCATCCCGCCAACCCGATCATCGCCAAAGCCAACAACAGGGAAAGCACCCGTTTCACTGCGCACCACGCTCCTTTCCCCATCTCAGAGTGCAGGCCGCGGACAACGCTGGGCGTTATGCCCCTTTCCGTGAACGCTGTCGCAACACATCCAGATAGACGGCGACAATGATGACCGCACCGATGACCACCGTTTGCAGATCCGCCGCCACATCCAGGAGGTTCAGGCCGTTGCGCAGCACGGCGATGATAAGGGCGCCGATGAGCGTCCCCCATACCGTGCCCACGCCACCGAAAAAGCTGGCCCCGCCGATGATCACCGCGGCGATGGCGTCCAGCTCATACCCCAGCCCGGCCAAGGGATAGGCCGAGTTGACGCGCCCGACAAGGACGAGACCGGCCAGCGCAGCCAACAGTCCGCTCAACGTGTACACGAGAATCAAGACGCGGTCGACAGGGATCCCCGCCAGTCGCGCCGCTTCCCGGTTGCTCCCGATGGCGTAGATGTACCGACCGGTGGCCGTGCGCGTCAGCACAACGTGGAAGAGCCCATACATGGCCACGACCAACAGGAAACTGACGGGCACCGGCCCCGCAAACGCGCGCCCCACGTACTGGACGGCCTCCGGGAACCCGGCAATGGGCGCAGCCCCCGTGACGATCAGGGCGAGCCCCCGCGCAATGTTCATCGTGCCCAGCGTCGAAATGAACGGATGGGGGAGGCGGAGCTTCGTGAGCATGAGGCCGTTCAACCAGCCGAGGAAGGTCCCGACCCCCAGACAAACCGCGATGCCGACAAACGGATTCCATTGCCACTGCACCACCACGACCCCCATCGTCATGATCGAGAGGGCCAAAACCGATCCCACCGACAGATCGATGCCCGCCGTCAGGATCGTCAGGAGCATTCCGAGGGCGAGCAAGCTGTTGACCGACGACTGGCGCGCAATGTTCATCAGATTGTCAAGGGTGAAGAATTTGTCCGATAGGAAGGTCAACACAAGGCACAGGAGCAGCAAACCCAACAACGCACCGAGGCCGTGCCGCACCTCTTCCGACAGGCGTCGGGCGCGCGGAGGCCCATCCGGCGCCACAGCGGCGTTCGTCGGGACTGGACTCATTCCGCCATCCCTCCCGTCGCGGCTTTCATGATCCGCTCTTGTGTGGCCTCCCCCCGTGGCAAATCGGCCACGATTCGTCCCTCGCGCATCACCAAAATGCGGTCGCACATACCTAACAATTCAGGTAATTCAGACGATATCAGGATGACGACCGCCCCGTTTTCCACCAGGGCGTTGATGAGGTGGTACACGTCCACCTTCGCCCCGACATCGATGCCGCGTGTCGGTTCATCAAACAGGAAGATCTTGGCCTGCGTGCACAACCATTTGGCGAGGACAATCTTTTGCTGGTTGCCGCCGCTGAAGTTCCGTGCCGGCAAGCTGCAGTTGAAAGGGCGGACACGGAGCTCCCGCATGTAGCGTTCCGCCGTCTCCCTTATTTTGGCCGGCGAGAGCAATGCCCGACGTTTAAACGCCGGCAGGTTGGCGATGGCCACATTGAACGAAAGGGACTGGTCCAAAAACAGCCCTTCGCGTTTCCGGTCCTCGGTGATGAAGGCCATGCCGGCACGGATGGCATCTGCAGGGGAGCGGATGTGCACTTCTTCTCCAAACACGTAGATCCTGCCGCTCTCCGGAGGATCGACCCCGAAGATCGCGCGCGCCAATTCGGTGCGTCCCGCTCCCACCAACCCCGCGATGCCGAGAACCTCCCCCTGGTAGGCGGCAAACGAGACCGCATGGTTCGCGCCTTTCCGCTTGAGGTTTTCCACGCGCAACCCTTCGGCACCACGGACAAACGGCTTATTGGGGTATTTTTCCGTGATCTTCCGGCCTACCATCTGTTCAATCAGCGTCTCGGCCGACACGCGCCGGACGTCGTGGGTGGCAATGGTTTGACCGTCGCGCAGAACGGTGACCCGGTCGCCCACGCGCCGGATTTCCTCAAGGCGGTGTGAAATGTACAGGAACGCCACGCCTTTGCTGCGCAACGCGTACATGGTGGCAAACAGCTGCTCCGCCTCGGCATCGGTAAGGCTGGCTGTGGGCTCATCCATGATGATGAGCTTGGCGTCGCGCACCAGGGCTTTGGCGATTTCGACAAGCTGCTGTTGCCCGATTCCCAACCTGGAGACGGGGACGTCCGGATCGATATCCTGCCCCAACAGCCGGAGACATTCCACCGCCCGGCGCCGCATGGTCCGCCGGTCAAGGAACGGGAACCCCTTGACGCGCCGGAGCTCCTGTCCGAGAAACAGGTTTTCCCACACCGACAAATGGGGCACAAGGTTGAGTTCTTGGTAGATCGCGGCGATGCCCAGGCGCATGGCGTCGATGGGCGCCGCGATAGTCACAGCCCGGCCCTTCCACCAAATTTCCCCCTGATCTTTTGGGTACGCTCCTGTGAGGATCTTGATCAACGTAGATTTGCCGGCGCCATTTTCGCCGAGCAACACGTGCACTTCCCCTTCGTTGACCGCAAGATCCACCCCTCGCAACACTGGATTTCCCGCAAAGGCCTTGTGGATGTTCCGCATGCCCAACAGTGGCATCGGAGTCCCTCCCCATGGGCTGCGCGCATTCCACCGTTTCACTGCCGTGGCGGCGCCGTTGACGCGCGGACGATCAGCTCCGGGCGAAGGATGACGCGCTGCTTCACCTCCGCCTCGCCGCCCAGTTCGCGCAGGAGCAAATCGACCACCTGCTTTCCCATCTCCTCGATGGGCTGGGCGACGGTGGTGAGCGGAGGATCGCAAATCGTGGCCAACACCGTGTTGTCAAATCCAACGACGGACAGGTCATCAGGCACGGTCATCCCCTTCTCCTTGGCCGCCTGCAGCACGCCAATGGCGATCAGGTCGTTGCCGGCGAAAATGGCCGTCGGGCGATCGGCTGCATCCAGCACCTTAAGCGCTTTCCGCCGGCCGTCGTCCACGCGGGCGGCGCACGTGTGCACCGCCACATCGGCAAAGGCCACACCGGCCTCCTCCAGCGCTTGCCGGAAGCCGCGCACCCGTTCCTGGCTGCTCATCACCGTCATGGATTCGGTCAGCACGACCATCTTCCGGTGGCCCAGTTCCAACAAGTGTTGCGCGGCGAGGTAGCCCCCCACAAAATCGTCAACCCGGACGCTCGTCACGGGAAGGGACGGCAGATCGCGCGCGATGAGGGTAAAGGGGAGCCCCTCTTCCTTGAGCGCCGCCAGCAGCCGCGGGTCGTCCACCCCCGTGCCGATGATGAGGCCATCGACGCGCTTTTGCCGGAGCACGGCCAGGTAGCGCGCCAGACGGTCGTCGCGGTTGTCCGTGCTGCACAGGATGACCGTAAACCCGAGCGCTTGCCCGCGGTCTTCCACGCTGCGCGCCACCTCGGCAAAAAAGGGATTGGCCACATCGGGAATGAGCAGCCCGAAGGTATACGTCCGCTTGCCGGTCAGCGCCGAGGCGAGCAGGTTCGGTTGATAGCCGAGGCGTTCAATCACCTCGAGTACCCGCCGCTTGGTCGAGGGGCTGATTTTCCCCTTGCCGTTTAAAATTTTCGACACGGTGGCGATGGAGACACCCGCTTCCCGAGCCACGTCATAAATCGTCGGTTTCATCGTCCTCCCTCAATCACCGCTGCCATTCGTGCTCCGGATCGAATTGGATGCGCCACTGGCGAACCGGGCCCGCCATCACGTTCAAATAATAGACGTCGTATCCGGGCGGCGCGGCGACGGGATGGTACCCGCGGGGCACAAGCACCGTCTCGCCGTCGCGGACGGTGAGCGTCGCGTCCAGGACGCCGTCGGCGGTGTAGACGCGCTGGATGGCAAACCCCTGCTGCGGGCGAATCCTGTAGTAGTAGGTCTCTTCCAGCGCGGTTTCGCACGGCGGATCGTGCCGGTCATGCTTGTGGGGGGGCCAGCTCGACCAACGGCCGGCCGGCGTGATCACCTCCACGACAAGGAGACCGTCGGCCGGTGCCGTCTCCGGCAGGATGTGGCGGACGCACCGTTCGGTCACTCCCGCGCCGCGGACCTCCACCGCCACGTCGTCCGGCCCGATGAGGCGCGGCGGATACGTCCCCCGGCCGGGCGCGGTGCAGACGGCCACTTCCACGGCGGTGATCGCCTCGAGGCGCACCGCCGTCTGCGGCGGCACGTACACCGCGTGGGGCGCTCCGTCAAAGGGATTCATCCGCTGCCCCACCTCCGGCCATGCCATACGGCCGGCGCGCACCGCCCCCTGGCCCGACACGAAGACAAGACATGCCTCGCGGTCGGCCGTGTCGTAGTGGAGAATCTGCCCTTCCGCCAGCCGGTACACGGCAAAGCCGACATGCGTCCAGCCCACCGCCTGCGGCGTCACGTGGAGAACGCAGCCGGTCTCATCCGGCGTGGGGCGGCTTTTCACGATCAGGTCAGGTAAGCGCTTTTCCTTCGCCATGTGCATGGTCACCTCGCGTGTCGCCTCTCGATTCGGCGCGTTCGCCTTCCCCTTGAGCCGGCCGCTGCGCGCGGACCAGCAAGGTGCGCAAATAGGCCATGGCCTTTTCCGCGTAAGTGAAAGGATCGGCCCGCTCCGGATTCTGTTCCGCCTCGACGATCACCCACCCATCGTACCCACGGGCCAAAAGCTCCGCGACGAGGGGGCCAAAGTCAAGCCCCCCGTCGCCCGGCACGGTGAACACGCCCCGCCGCACGGCTTCGAGGAAGGATAGCCCGTCGGCGCGCACGCGCTCGAGGACGTCCAGCCGCACGTCCTTGAAGTGGACGTACGCGATGCGGTCGCCGTACCGGCGCAGGAGGTCGAGGGGATCACCGCCGCCGTAGACGGCGTGCCCGGTGTCGAGAAGCAGGCTTACCCGCTCGGGGTCGGTATGCTCCAGGAGCCGGCCGATGGCCTCCGGTGTCTCCACCACCGTGTCGGCGTGGTGGTGGTAGACAAGACGCATCCCCCGCGCGCAGCACAGCCGCCCCGCCTCGTGCAGCCCGTCGATCAGGTGCACCCACTCCGCGTCGGAAAGCCGCCGGGCCGCGCGGGGCGCCTGGCGGTAGGCGGCATCCTGAAAGGAACGGGTCACCTCGCATACGATCACATGGCGGCAGCCCATCGTCGCCAGGAAATCGACGTGGGCGGCCAAGGCGGCAAGCTCCTCCGCCCGTCGGCGCGGGTCAATCAGGCGAACCCCCTTCCACTGGGAAGCGAGGGCCAGGCCGTACCGCGCCAGCAGCGCCTTGAGCTGAGGTACATCGCGCGGAAACTTCCGGCTGAATTCGGTGCCCTGAACACCGAGCCGGGCCATATCGCGCAGAATGGCCTCGCCCGTATACCCATCGCCCCACTCGGGCAGGTCTTCGTTGGCCCAGTTGATCGGCGAGATGCCCCATTTGAACCGCACCGCTTCCGCCATCCTGCCCCTCCTCACCACCGGCGTGCCTCACCCAACCGGTGCCGCATCGCCTCATGGGCGGCGCGTACGCGCGGATTGTCCGATACCTCGGCCACCCCGACGCGCCACCACGCCTCGTAGGCGCTGGTGCCCGTCTCCGGCAACACCGGGATGTGGATCAGCGTCGACACCCTCTCCCCCTTGGCCCGCTCCAAGGCCTCGCGCAGCTTGTCGGCGGTGCGCGCCGTGTAGGCCTTGGCCCCCAGGGCACGCGCGTGCTGGGCGTAATCGATGGACAGGTACGGACCCGTCAGCCGTCCCGTTTCGGGGTCCCGGACGCGGAACTCGTTTCCAAAGCCCCTCGAACCGTGCCCCTTCTGCAGGCCGTGGATGCACTGGTACCCGCCGTTGTCGAAGAGCAGCACGGTGATCTTGATCCCTTCCTGCAGGCTCGTCACCAGTTCGGAATGGAGCATCAGGTAGCTGCCGTCGCCAACGAGAGCATACACCTCGCGATCCGGCTCGGCCATCTTCACGCCGAGGGCGCCACACACCTCATAGCCCATGCACGAAAAACCGTATTCCATGTGGTACGTCTTCGGCTTTCTGCATCGCCACAGCCGGTGCAAGTCGCCCGGAAGCCCCCCGGCGGCAGCAACGATGATCGCCTCGTCGTCGAGGGCAGCGTTGATCACCCCCAGGGCCTGGGTCTGCGTCAGCCCATCCGGATGCTCCCACGCGTACAGGCGGTCCACCTCGGCGTCCCATTGCGCCTTCAACCGTCGGATCTCGCCCTCCGCATAGCCGGAACGGTAGCCGACCGCCCGCAGCGCGTCGGTGAGGCCAGAAAGGGCTTCCTTGGCGTCGGCCACGACCGGCGTGGCGTTCAGCTTCACCGCGTCGAAGGGGCTGACGTTGATGCTGAGCACCTCCACTTCGGGATGTTGGAACAGCCACTTGGACGACGTGGTGAAATCGGTCAGCCGCGTGCCGACGGCGATAATCAGGTCGGCCTCCCGGGCCAGGAGATTGGCCGCGCGCGATCCCGTCACACCGATGCCCCCGACATTGAGCGGATGGTCATGGGGCAGGGCGCTCTTGCCGGCCTGCGTCTCGGCAACCGGAATGTGGAACGCCTCGGCAAAGGCGGCCAGCTCCTTGAGGGCCAGCGAATAGTGCACTCCACCGCCAGCGATGAGAACCGGCCGCTTCTTGCGGCGAATGAGGCTTGCGGCGCGCTCCCGGGTCGCGGCTGTCAGCGGGCGGCGCTCAATGACGTGCACGCGTTTTTCGAAGAAGGAAACGGGGTAGTCGTACGCCTCGGCCTGCACGTCCTGGGGCAGGCACAGGGTTACCGTCCCCGTTTCCGCCGGATCAGTGAGGACGCGCATCGCGTGCAGGGCGGCGACCATCAATTGCTCGGGCCGCTCGATGCGGTCCCAGTACCGGCTGACCGGCTTGAAGGCATCGTTGGCCGTGACAGTGTAATCCATCGTATGCTCGAGTTGCTGCAGCACGGGGTCAGGCTGCCGGCAGGCGAACGTGTCGCCCGGGAGCAACAGCAGAGGAATGCGGTTAACCGTCGCCGTAGCGGCTGCCGTCACCATGTTAAGCGCTCCGGGGCCGATCGACGTGGTGCAGGCCATGATCTCCAGGCGATTTTTCTGCTTGGCGTAGGCGATGGCTGCGTGGGCCATGCCCTGTTCATTCTTTCCCTGGAAATAGGGCAACCCGGTCGGGTCGTCCTCAAGGGCCTGGCCGATTCCCGTTACGTTGCCGTGGCCGAAGATGCCAAACACGCCGCGGACAAATTTCCGCTCCTCCCCATCCATCGAAACATATTGATTATTCAAAAACTTTAGCAGCGCCTGGGCCATCGTCAGGCGAACCGTTTTCATCCCGCCACCTCCCCCTGCGCTGGGAGCACCAGTGCAACCCGCGCGATAGGTTAAGCGCTTTCCCTGATTCCAATTATAGGGCGACTTCAGGAACATTGCAAGTATGTTTTGAACTGTCTGATGATTACGTACGGCTCGGGAGACATGCCGCACGCCATTCGGCTTTTTGCGGTCGTCGGCCGGACGGTACATGGAAAATTCTTGCCGTTGCATTCCCAACGGTCCCCGCTATGATTAGGAATGGAACATATGTTCGCATATTATCCTAAAAACAGCATCCGCGTCACGCGAACGCCGCCTCCTGGCCCACCCGAGGTCAGTGGATCGGCCGCTTTTTGAACTGGCCGCCCATCACGTCATGCACATTTTCCACCGCGATGAGGGCACCCGGGTCGATTTCCTGGACGATGTTTTTGAGCTTGGCCAGCTCCAACCGGGTAACGATGCAGTACAGCAACTCCTTCTCCTCGCGCGTGTACCCGCCTTTTCCGTAAATGTGGGTCACGCCCCGGCCGAGGCGGGCCAAGATGGTCTCGGAGATTTTCTGGCTTTCGTCGGAAATGATGATCACCGACTTCGATTCATCCAGCCCTTCGATCACCACATCGATCGTTTTAAAGGCGATGAAGTAGGCGATCACGTGAAGACAAAACCGGCGCTGCCCAAAATAAATACGTTAAAGAACATGATGATTTCGCCGACGGAAAACGAAAATCGCCGATTGACAAGAATGGCGACAATCTCCGTTCCGTCGAGGGAGCCGCCGAAGCGGATGATCAGCCCGACGCCGATGCCCAAAATGATCCCGCCAAACACGGTGGCCAAAATGAGGTCGGTGGTCACCGGACCAAACGGACGGAGCCACGTGACGAAGACGGCCAGCATGCTGACGGCAAAGAGCGTGGACAGGGCGAAGGTCTTGCCGATTTGCTTGTAGCCGACGATCAGAAACGGCAGGTTCAACGTCACCAAGTACACACCGAGGGGGATCGGCGTCAGCGTATCCAGGATGATCGACACGCCGACAATGCCGCCGTCGATGACCCGGTTGGGAATGAGGAACAGCTCGAGGCCGACGGCCACCAACAGCGTCCCGACGCCAATGCCAGCAGCCGCCAGCCATGGCGGGCGAAAAACGCGTTTTTCTTGTTCGTGGGCACATCCCTACCTCAGCCGACAAAGGAGGGGTTTACGTTGTCCCTTTCACGCTACTACCGCCACAACTTTCTCTACGCCGGACACCGGATGCTCCTGCCGGAACACCGGGAAACCTTTCTTGACCAGGAGCGCGCGGCGGGCAGACTGCCGCGACCCGCGCTTGATCCCCAACAGCAGGAAGCGTGCGCCTATGCCCTTTCCCTTGCCCTCCGCCAAGGTCGCGCCGTCACGGTCACCGTCTACCATCCCGACGGGTTCCGCACCGTTTGCGGCCGCATCCGCCGCCTCGACGCCGTCGCCGGCCGTGTGGAAGTCGTGACGGATACCGGACGGCAATCCCTCGATCTGGCCGACATCATCGACGTGGCCCTCGTCGGCGAACCGTAGGCAGACAAAGAAGAGGGGCGGCATCTTGCCGCCCTTACACCGCTTCCGACCGGATGAGGGGCCAAAAGCGTCCATCGAGAAGGCGGACGCCCAAATCCACACGGTAGGTCCGGCCCGGTTCGATTCCATAGAGGCGCCACTCCAGCGCCTGGCCGTTCACTTCAAAGTCGACGTATTTGTCGAGCCCGTCGTTGCGCACGTCGCGCTCCGTCACATCATACAAACGCAACACAAAGGGCAACTCGTGCGGTGGGAGGGCAAATCGACGCTGCAATTCCGATTTGACCTCCTCCGATAGCTGCCAGGTAGCGACCAGCGTCCCTCCTTCGCTCCAACCGATGCGGATACTCGGTCCGTCGACGTCCCGCGAGGAAGCAGAAGGGTTCGCACGCATCCGGTCACCCGTTCCTTTCCTTCACAGAATGAATACCCGATCCACGGGTCCACTTTACAGTATAGCACAAACGGTGCGCGCCGAACAAAAAAGCACCGCGCCGCTACCGGACTGCCGGAGAGAAAACCGCCTCGAGCACCGCGCGGATCTCCTCCGGTTTCAGGTACTGCCAAAAGGGCTCTCCGTACACGAGAATGTCAAGGTGCAAATGCAGGTCGTTGTCCGTTCCCGCCACACCGCTGCTGGTCCCCGAGTTGCCCACATAGCCAAGCACCTGGCCCCGTTTCACGCGGACGCCAACGTCGATCCCGTCAGCGACGCCTGACAGATGGGCGTAGCGCGTGAGCAGCCCGCTGTCGTGCTGTACCCACACCGTTCGCCCCCGTAGCCTGTCAAGAATATAGGCCGGCGTGTGTCCCAAGCGGCGACATTCGGCAAGAAGGCGATCGCGCTCGGTTTTCGTCATTTCGCGGTACGTCCGGTCCGCCCGGACGACCACCCCGTCGGCTGCGGCCACAACCGGCGTCGACCGCGTGATCGTCACCCCCGTGTACCCGCCGTACCAGTCGATACCTTCGTGAACCCCCGAACGGTAGGCGCGTGGCGCACCGGGCAGATGGCTGTCGCGCGAGCTGAGGTGCGCCGCACGAATGGGCACATCCAGCCCCTTCAGGTACGCGGCAATATCGGAGGCGCGCATGCGCGCCAAGACGGGGCGGGCCGTATCGGTACCGGTTTCCGTCGTCGCGTCGCCGCTGGTCGTCAGGCGAACATGACCGCCCGCCGCCGGTTGATCTGACCACCGCAGGCCGTCGCGAACAAACGCCATCGGCACCCAGATTTCGTGTCCCTGCACCACCGGTGTGAAATCCCCCGGCAAAAAAACGCCGTCACGGGCGAGCACCGGGGTGCCCACAATCCACGAAAAGCGATACCCGTCAATGACCGCCTCGATCGTCCCTTCCACCGCGTCGTGCGTGACCGTGCCCCCCACCTGGCGTGCGAGAGAACGCAAGGCGACGTACGGCTTGCCGTTGACTTCCTTCGCCGGCACCTCCACCGCCGGCGGAGACGAAAGGGTCCCACCCGCCGGCTCGGTCGGCTGCTCTGCTGGCAAATTAATCGACGGTTCCCCGCCGGGCCCTCCCGGATGGGTCGCCGAAACGGGCGGCGTACCTGTCGTCTTCTGGTCGCATCCGGAGACGATGGACACGCAGAGTGCTCCCACCAATGCCATGCGCATGCCGATGGCGCGCAACATCCTCACCGCTTTCCAAACAGGTTTCTTGCGCGCATCCACCGTTCGCGCGCTCTACGGTCCATTTTACGCTACAGTCGGCGGCTGGAAAAGCCGGATATTTCACCTGAAAGCGCGAACGACGTCAAGCGTTGCCTTGGACATCCATTTTATGGAAAATATAGAGTCCCACGACGAAGGGCACGACAAATGAAAGAAACAGGATGGCCACGGCATGGGAAACGGGAATTGAAAGGGAATTCGGGTCAAGAAATTCAATGACCAACGCCATCCCCGCCGTCCATGGAAAATAGGCGAGATATTCCGAACTGAGAATCGTCCCGTTGGCCACCACAGCGCCGATCCCGATGGCAACGGCAGGGATGAGGCTTTTCCGGATCAGCGCGGCGACCAGCGCCAACGGAACCAACGCCACATGGCATACGGCCATGATCCCAAAAGCCTGCGCATGAACCCACAGGGTCTGCGCCGCCAAAGACTCGTGCTGCAGTGCGAAACCGGCACCCAATGTATAGAGGTATCCCAGGGCAAACACGAGGAAAACCAGCGGGATCAGGATCAGCCATTTGCCCAGAAAGAACATCCACCGGGGGCGGGGATACGTCAGCAGGGTGCTGATCGTGTGCTCCTGGTATTCCCGCGCCAGAACATAACCTGCCAGCAGCGCGAAGAGCGCCGGGGCCAGCATAGTGTTCAGCATGACCGCACTGGTTTTAAAAAAATCGTCCCAAACCAAAATCCGCCCCATGATGCGCTGGCTGTTGAAGTAAAGGGCAAAGGTGAGCAACACCGGCAAGCCCGGCCCCAGCACCACCAGCCACCACAGCCGTGACCGCTTCAATTTCATCCATTCGGTATACAGGATGTCACGCATCGCCCGTTCCCCCCGTGAGCTGCAAAAAATAGTCTTCCAGCGAATCGCGCATCAGCACGAGTTCCCGCACGTCCACCCCGTTTGTCACCAACGTCCGATTGATGACCCCCGATTCGGACAACCGCTCATAGATGCGGAGCATACCGGGTTCCATCACGCGGTAGTCGGAAATGCCTAGCTTTTGTTCCAGCAACACGGCCGCCTTCTTTTCGTCGCTCACCTTCAGTTCCAGGTAGTGGCGGTTGCGTCTCTCCAGTTCCGCCGCTGAAATCTCCTCCACCAGGCGCCCCTGAACGAGAATGCCGATCTTCGTGGCCAGCTGCTGCACCTCGCTTAACATGTGGCTCGACAACAGCACGGTAATCTGCATCGTCTGCACCAGGTCCAACAGGAGCTGGCGCAACGCCTTGATCCCCGCCGGGTCCAACCCGTTGGTCGGCTCGTCGAGCACCAGGAGCTCAGGATGGTGAAGCAGCGCGCGCGCAATGGCGAGCCGCTGTCTCATCCCCAAGGAAAACTGCCGAACCAAGCGGTTCTTTTCCTCCCGCAACCCCACCCGCTCGAGAACGTCCGCGAAGCGCCTTTCGTCTTCCATGCCCATCAGCCGGGCGTGGAGGCGCAAATTTTCCAAGGCCGTAAGATTGCCGTAAAACCCCGGGCGCTCCATGGTTGCGCCCACACGCTCCAACAACCGATGGCGATTGCCGGAATGGAGGGTTTCACCGAAGAGTTCGATTTCGCCCACTGTGGGCCAAACCAGCCCCACGATCATCCGCAGGGTGGTGCTCTTCCCGGCCCCATTCGGCCCCAGCAAACCGTAGATCTCTCCCCGTTCGATCGTCATGCTCACGTCGCGAACGGCAATGCGCCCTCTGTACGTCTTTACGAGTCGATGCGTTCGCAAAATCGTCTCCATACCGGTCCCCTCCCTTACGAGGACCAGGATACGACACAAAACCGACAGGCCCCTTACGCATTCCTTACAAATTTCTTACCTTTCCCCGCAATGGCAAGGCATCTTCCACTACCCTGCGCAGCGCAAACGAGACGGTTGTCCTCTTCCCCGGCACGCTGGAAACGGTCACCGTTCCCTGCTGTTTTTCCACCAGATGCTTGACGATCGCCAGGCCCAATCCACTGCCTTGCCGCCCGGCATCGCGCGACCGGGTGCCGGTGTAGAATGGATCAAAAATGTACGGCAAATCTTGCTTTTCGATGCCTTTTCCGCCATCCCACACGTCCACCCACACGCGATCGTTTTCCTCCCGCACGGCTACACCGACCACCCCGCCGTCCTTCCCGTGCCGGAGGGCGTTCACCAAAAGATTGTGTAGCACCCGATCGACCGCGCGGGCGTTTGCCCATGCCCACACCGGGCGCTCCGGAATCTCCACCTTCGCAACCACCCCGACCCGCGTGGCTTCCGGATACACCAGCAACAAGGCCTCCCGCGCCTTCTCGGCGAGGTCGACCGGCTCGAGGGACAGCGGTGACTCGTCCGCTTGAAGCCGGGCAAATTCAAAAAAATCGTTCAACATTTCCGCTAATTTTGTACCGCGCTGGAAGACAATGCCGAGGTACTCCGCCCGCTCCTCGGGGGTCAGCGAATGGTCTGTCCGCAGCACCTCCACATACCCAAGCATGGCGGCTAACGGCGTGCGCAAATCGTGCGAGAGGTACGCCAACATCTTTTTGCGCGCATGTTCCAAGTAATGGATCCGCTTCAGGGTTTGCTGAAACTGATCCACCAGCCCATTCAGGTTGGCGCTAAGCCGATTCATTTGCGGATTGGTCGTCGGCACGCGAAAGCGAAGATTGTAATTCCCGCCGGAAATCTTCGCCAAGATGTCGTTTACCCGCGCCAACTGGCGCACCAGGTGGAAGTGGCGAAGGAGCAGCCACACGTTCACGCCGGCGAGAACCCATGCGATCACGTCCCTCACGTCCATTCGGCATTACGGCCTCCTCCCAGTCTGTACCCGATCCCCCACACCGTTTGGATGTACCGCGGTCGGGAAGGATTCGGTTCGATCTTCGCCCGAAGACGACGGATATGAACCGTGACCGTGTTATCGTCCCCGATGTAGGGCTCCTCCCACACGCGCTCGTACAGCTGTGCCTTGGTGAACACGCGTCCCGGATGCTCCAGGAACAGTTTCAATAAGGCGTATTCCTTTGCCGTCAGCGGTTTGGTCTTTCCTCCAACGCGCACTTCGTACGCGTCCAGGTCCAGCTCCAGATCCTCGTAACGCAACACGCGGAGCGGCTCCGAGGCTACGGCATTCAACACGAGGTACCGGCGCAATTGGGCTTTTGTCCGCGCAATCAGCTCGGCAATGCTAAAGGGCTTGGTCAAGTAATCATCGGCTCCGATGCCCAATCCCATCACCTTATCCCATTCTTCGCCTTTGGCCGACAAAATGATCACCGGAGCCGTCGATACTTCCCGGATCGCACGCAGAACCGCAAACCCATCGATGTCCGGAAGCATCAGGTCCAACACCACCAAGTGGTAGTTCCCGCTCCGCACGCGCACCAGCGCTTCCTGCCCCGTGTACGCGCCGTCTACGGCATAACCTTCCTTCCGCAAATACGTGGACACAAGCCGATGAAGATCCCGGTCATCTTCCACAACGAGGATGGAAGGGGGATGCATGGCTTTCCTCCTTACATGAAAAAAGCCGGCTTCCGCCGGTTGTCTTGTCCCCACAAAAAAGAAAATGGTGTACCCGACAGGGCTCGAACCTGTGACCTCCACCGCGTCAAGGTGGCGCTCTCCCAGCTGAGCTACGGGTACACGAAAGGATGGTGTGCCCGACAGGGCTCGAACCTGTGACCTCCACCGCGTCAAGGTGGCGCTCTCCCAGCTGAGCTACGGG